>DATJWO010000040.1:0-194085 GCA_035501155.1 Bryobacteraceae bacterium | reverse complement strand
GTTCCTCACCAGGATGAATGAGGACCTGTTTTCTGGCACGCCTTACGCCCACGATGCGCTCGGCACCAAGGCGTCTTTCGACGCTACCTCCGGCGCGATGCTCAAAACGTTCGCGCATGACTGGTACGCTCCCAACAATGCACTTCTGGTGGTTGTAGGAGATGTCGATCCCAAAGCGGCGCTCGCGCAGATCGAGCAACTCTACGGATCGATCCCTAAACACCCACTTCCAGCCAGGCCCCAGGTAATCCTGAAGCCGGTCAAATCCGAAACATTTACCCTCGACAGCAACTTGCCTTACCTCCTCGCCTTCATCGCCTATCGGATGCCGGGAACCGGAAGTGCCGATTATGCCGCAGCGCAGATCCTTGCCGATGTCCTCGGGAGTCAGCGAGGTAACCTGTACGCTCTGGTGCCCGACGGAAAGGCGCTTGCGGCACAATTCGGAATGGCCGAAAGTTACCCGCTCGCGAGCGTCGGTTTCGCGGTAGCGGCCGTGCCTTCCGAATCCGATGGGGCGACGATTACGGATCAAATGAAGAAGATTCTCTCCGAGTACGCGGCCAACGGCGTACCGGTGGAATTGGTAGAAGCTGCCAAGCGCCAGGAGGTCGCTGGAGCGGAGTTCCAGCGCAACTCTATCCCTGGCCTGGCGGCAACGTGGTCGCAGGCCTTGGCCGCTGAGGGACGTAACTCTCCCGAGGACGAGATTGATGCGATCAAATCTGTGAAGCCGTCCGATGTCAACCGGCTGGCAAAGCAATATCTTCAGGCACAGAATTCGGTGGTCGGGATTTTGAAGCCAATACCAGCCGGCGGTCCGGTTGCCTCAAGTGGTTTTGGCGGAAGCGAAAAGGTAACTTCGGAGCCTACGAAACAGGTCATTCTTCCAGATTGGGCCGCGGGGAGACTCCTGTCACTGAAGGTTCCCAGCCAGGATCTGAACATCACGGACACTCGGTTGCCCAACGGAATACGGCTCATCGTCAAGACTGCGAACGCAAGCCCCACGGTCACCGTCCTGGGAACTGTGAAGCACGAACTGAATCTCGACACGCCGCCGGGAAAAGAAGGCGTGGCTGATGTTCTCGACGGGCTCTTCAGCTATGGCACGAAGAGGTTGGACCGGTTGGCCTTTCAAAAGGCTCTAGACGATATCGCCGCCAATGAAAGCGCCGGCTTTAACTTTTCCGTCCGAGTACTGAAGAACGATTTCTCGCGTGGCGTGGAGCTCTTGGCCGACAATGAACTGAATCCTGCGTTGCCAGCGAATGCGTTTGAGACCGTCAAACGCCAGACAGCCCAGTTCGTTCAGGGCAACCTGAAGAGCCCCGGCTATCGAACGCAGCGGGCTTTGACCGATGCCCTATTGCCTTTGGGCGATCCTGAGCGGAGAGAGGCAACGCCCAAGAGTATCGAAACCATTACGCTGGAAGATGTCCGGCAATATCATGCCAAAGCTATCCGGCCGGACCTGACGACGATCGTAGTGATCGGACATGTTTCTGCTGGAGAGGTACGCTCCGTCGTCGAGAAGTGGTTCGGTGCTTGGAACGCTTCTGGCCGCCGGCCGAATGTAACGCTTCCGCCCGTGCCCGCCAATAAAGTCTCCGCCGTAAGGGTCCCGGACCCGAGCGAATTGCAGGATAGCGCTATCCTGGCGCAGGAGTTGGAGATGAATCGATTCAACGCAGATTACTATGCGTTGGAGTTGGGGAATCATGTCTTGGGTGGTGGTTTCTACGCCACCCGCCTTTATCACGACCTTCGACAGGTTACGGGCTATGTCTACAACGTGAATGTAAGCCTCAATGCGACCAGTTCGCGCGCCTCGTATGCGGTGACCTATGCTTGCGATCCCAAGAACACTTCAAAGGCACGCGAGCTGATCGCACGCGATCTCGTGGATATGCGGACCAACCCGGTTACCCCGGCGGAACTGCAGCAGGCTAAAGCCCTCCTGCTACGACAGCTCCCTTTGCGTGAATCCAGCGAAGAAGCGGTTGCTGGCGGACTGCTCGCCAGGGCCAGGATTGGGCTGCCTCTCGATGAACCCAACCGTGCCGCGCGCCGCTACTTCGATCTGACCGCCGAGCAGGTTCGGGCGGCCTTCAAAACCTGGGTTCAACCGAATGGCTTTGTAGAAGTGGTTCGCGGCCCCGCTCCATGATCCGCCGAGCAGATTCTACAAGTACCCGCGGCGACAGAACAGGAATAGTGATCGCCTCGGTCTGTTTTGTGCACTGCATCGCCGGACCTGTCCTGCTGTCCTTCGCGGGTTTCGCGTCGCTGATCGGCGTGTCGGAAAAATTGGAGCCCCTGTTTCTGCTGGGCTCGCTTGCCATAGGTGTCGCAACTCTCATTCCAGGCTATCGCAGGCATCATGGACGCCGGTCGTGCCTCGTCATGTTCTGTACTGGCATCACATGTCTGCTTTTGCGTCATCAGATTCATTCCAATCTGCCGAGCGAGTCGATCGGCGCAGGCATTGGAGTGTGCTTCATAGCCGGAGCGCATATTCTGAATCTCAGGTTTTCCAGGAAATGTCGCTGTTGCGGGCCAATCCTGGCCCAGGAATGTCTTCCATTAGAGGTCCGCAATCCAGACCGTGAGCCGTAGTCAATCGGACCAAGAATTCTGCCCGTCTGTTACCGCGCAACGCCCGCTCGTTCCCCTGCCTTGAGATTTCAATCCCGGTGATGTGCTATAAGCGAAGGTACGGTGCGCTCCTCCGGTTCCATCTTGTCGAGCTTGGCCCTGCTTCTGGCGTTCGTCCAGGCGCCGTTTTTGCACACCCACCTGCATGAGGCTAACCAAAAGCATGCGGGCGGTTTCCTTCATGTACACTTCACGCCGGCCAGTCCCGTCAGTACGAGTCCCGAACTCCGAACTCTAGACCCCAACGAGGATGCGCTGTACGAAGGGTGGTTCTCGGCACCGCCAGTGGATTTTGGATCAATCGCGCCACTGATCCAAGTGGAGCCTTTTGCTCTCCCTCTGCCTGAACTCGGTGGATGGACACTGGAAACTCCGTTGCAAGTCGGTCACGATCCACCGCTTTTATGTCGTAAAAATCCCCGCAGTCCCCCTGCCTAACTACCTCGCCAGTTTCGCGCTCCTTTGAGCGCGTTCTAGTCCTATTTTCAATTGTTTGCGAGGTGAACATGCGCTTTTTCGTGCGGGGATACGTCTTCCCGCTGATGTGTGCGCCCGCGCTTTTTGGCCAAGCGTCCCTGACATTGGGGGATGCAGTAGCACGGGCACTAAAGGGCAATCCTTTGCTGTCAGTCGCGTCAGCTCATATTAGCGCCGCCGAAGGCCTCCGCAAGCAAGCCGGCCTGTCGCCGAATCCGCGCTTGTTCGTTCAATTGGAGAACACGCGATTCTGGGAAAATCCTTCCTTCTCCTACCCAAAGGACACAGCAACTTATGCCTTTCTCGCTCAGACTGTGGAAACCGGTGGCAAGCGCAATCGCCGAGTCGCACTTGCGACTGAAGAAATCCGCAGCAGTGAGCTTGAGATGCGGCTTCAGCGAAACCAGATAGAGAGCCGCGTCAGCGTAGCGTACTGGGCTGCCGCCGGAGCTGCGCGAGCTCGCGATTTGCTTCAGGAAGAAGTGGCGAGCTTCGAACGAGTGGTTCAATTTCACCGAGATCGGGTGCGCGAGGGGGCCGCGCCCGAGGTCGATTTGGTGCGGATCGAAGTGGAGCGAGACCGGCTTGCCAGTTTAGCTAGAACAGCCAGCAAGGATGCCGAGTTGGGCAGGATCGCGTTGTTTCGAGAAATGGGGGAGTCCGAATTTCCGCAAGTCGCTTTTTCGGACGTGCTCGAACAAGTAATCCAAGTAGGCAGCTTCTCCCCGGACCAAGTGCTGGAAAGACGCGTGGAGATGGCCCTGGCCCGCCAAGCTGTTGAACAAGCTCGCGCCAACTTGCGACTTCAACAAGCGCACAGTAAGCCGGATCCCGATCTTCAATTCGGTTACGAGCGTATTGGAGGATTCGACACGCTTTACGCTGCTGCTCAGGTACCGCTTCCAATTCGGAATCGCAACCAAGGGCAGATTGAAGCTGCGGCCGCCGAGTTGAAAGCGGCGGAATCTTCGGTGGCTGCAACAAAGGTGGCGATTCGATCGGAATTAGAGAGTTCGATACATGACTACGAATCGCGACAGAAACTTATAAACGAGACCTTGCGGCCGATGCTCGATCGGGCGAATGAGGTGTACCGAATCGTGGATGCAGCGTATCGAGAGACCGGATCGGACATACTCAGGCTCCTCGACGCGGAACGGACCAAGATCGAGGCGGAGTTGATGTACGTCCGTGCCCTCTCGGACTTGCAACAGAGCGCAGTTGTCCTGGAAACCGCACAAGGAGCTCTACCATGAAACCACTTTTGATAGTCGCTGCGTCCATGGTGTTATCGTCCTGCCAGCCGAACAGTACGTCGGCCTCCGGCCCTGATCCACGCGCCGCTAGCCCGCCAGCGGAGGCCTCCCAAAAGAGCAAGACCGAAGCCGCTACGGTAACTCTTGATTCCGCGGAGCAGGAAAAGGGACATATTGTTGTCGCATCCGTTGGGCTTGAGGACGTGGCTGCCACGCTCGCGATCCCAGGCCACATTACCTTTAACGAGAACCAAACCTGGCACGTCGGCGCGATTGCAAGCGGCAGAGTCGACAACATATCCGCTCGTATCGGCGATACCGTAAGCGCCGGTCAGATCCTCGGGCGCCTCCACAGCCATGAAGTCCATGAAGCGCGCGCGGGCTATCAACAGGCGAAAACCGAACTGGAACGGGCGCGCTCAGAAGAAGGCTACGCTCAACAGCGGCGTGATCGCGCAGCAAAGCTTTTCGAGCTGAAAGCTGGTTCTCGCCAAGATCTCGAGACCGCCGAAGCGGACTTGCGGAATGCCCAAGCCGCAATCGATAGGGCACAAAGCGAACTCGAGAAGGAGCATGCGCACCTGAGCATTTTCCGATTGCCCACCGAGGAACCTTCAACAGTTAACGCTCACAATGACGAGGAGGACGACATCCCGATTCTTGCTCCGGCTGCAGGTTTGATCTTGGAACGAAAGGCAACCTTGGGAACAGTAGTGAACAGCGGTGAAGAGCTTTTTGTAATCGCAAATGTCAGCAGCTTGTGGATGATTGGGGCTGCCAATGAGGCGGATTTGTCCAAGCTGCATCCTGGCCAGCAGGTCCGTATTGAGGCTCGCGCATATCCCGAGCGCGAGTTCACCGGCCGCATTCTCCAGCTGGGCGAACAACTGGACCCGTCCACGCGCACGCTTCAGATTCGGATTATGGTGCCCAACCCACAAGGTCTGCTCAAACCGGAAATGTACGCGACTGCTACCGTTCAGCAGTTCGGAAGACACGCGGCTTTGGTGGTTCCGGAGGAAGCCATTCAAGAGATTGATGGCGTCGACACGGTGTTTGTAAGGGACTCTGGAAATGAGTTTCGCGCTCGTACTGTCGAGTCTGGCCGGCACGTAGATGGCGGAGTTGAGATTGTCGAGGGACTCAAGCCTGGCGACGCTGTAGTAGTAAAGGGGGGCTTTGCGCTCAAGTCTCAACTGCTCAAGTCCATGATTCAGGATGAATGAGCCCGTAATGTTAACTCGCATAGTGGATTGGGCTCTCGACAACCGATGGCTCGTCTTGTCCGCGCTGATCGCGCTTGTCTTAACAGGGGGATATGTTCTTGCCAACCTTCCCATCGATGCATTTCCCGACCTGACGAACAACCAAGTAGTAGTTGTTACCGAATGCCCGTCCATGTCTTCCACGGAGGTGGACGAACTCGTCACCTATCCAATCGAAAGCGCCTTGGCAGGGATGCCCCACGTCGAGACCGTGCGGTCTATATCCAAGTTGGGCCTCTCCATGATCACAGTTATTTTCGATGACTCGTTCAACCAATACATCGCTCGGCAACTTATTGCGGAGCGACTGCAGGAAGTCCGCCCGCGCTTGCCGCGCGATCTGCAACCAGTACTCGGACCCATGGCTACCGCCTTCGGAGAGGTTTACCAGTACACTCTCGAGAGCCGCGGCAAGTCATTGATGGATCTCAAGACCTATCAGGATTGGACTCTCCGCTATGCGCTTCGAAGCGTCCCCGGCGTGAGCGAGGTGAACGCATGGGGTGGGCAGTCGAAGCAATATGCCGTGCAACTCGATCCTATTGCACTTCGGCAATACGGAGTCACGGTGCACGACGTCATTGAGCGTTTGGCCGGCAACAATTCCAATTTTGGCGGTGGATACATAGAACACGCCGAGCAGCAATACACGGTCCGAGGGCTGGGCCGTGCGCTTGGTCCAGCTGATCTTGAAGACACAGTCTTGTTAGCCCACGACGGCGTTCCCGTCCTCATTCGAGATGTCGGCGCCGTCGCAACCGTGCCCCTTCTGCGATACGGGGCGACCTTGCGCGACACCCAGGAAGCTGTATCGGCCACGGCGATTGCCTTGAAAGGAGAGAACGGGAGAGAGGTTATCGATCGGATCAAGACCCGTTTGGCCCAAGTCCGTCTTCCTGAAGGCTATCGCCTTCGCGCCTTTTACGATCAGTCGCAAATTATCGATGGCACCATCCACACCGTACTGCACAACCTGCTTGAGGCCGGGCTACTGGTCACTGTTGTCCTACTTGTCTTCCTCGGCGATCTGCGTGCGGCGTTGATCGTTGCCATCATGATTCCGTTATCGATCCTATTTGGCTTCATCGGGATGGCTACCTTTGGCGTGACCGCCAATCTGATGAGCCTGGGAGCCATCGATTTCGGAATGATCGTTGACGGGTCCGTGGTAATGATTGAGAACTCGGTGCATCGTCTGGAGAAGTCCGCTGATCAGCAGTTCTTTGAATCGATTCGGACGGCATCCCATGAAGTCGCTCGTCCGATCTTGTTTGGCGTTGCGATCATTATCGCTGTGTACTTGCCTATCTTCACGCTTCAGGGTCTGGAGGGACGCATGTTCAGGCCCATGGCAATAACGGTGTGTTCGGCACTACTCGGCTCGCTCATTTTGGCGCTGACCGCAGTACCGGTCCTGTCGACTTACTTTTTGGCGAGGACACCCAAGCGCACCACGGTCAGCCAAGCCTGGTATGCGAGATTGACGAATTTGCGAAACATGTACTCCCACTCGCTCGATCGCGCAACTAAACATCGGCCGATATGCTTGACCCTTGCCTTGATGCTGGTCGCTACTGCTATCGTTTCGCTCCATTTCATCGGCACGGAATTCATGCCCAAACTCGACGAAGGCTCCATTGTCATAACGTCCCGTAAACTTCCGGGAATTGCCTTGAGCGAATCGATCGACATCAGTAAAGAAATTGCCAGGACGATTCGAAGCTTCCCGGAAGTCTCTGAAGTTGTAACGAAGCTGGGGCGGCCAGACGTAGCGACGGAGGCCATGGGGATCTACGAATCGGACTCCTATCTTCAGCTGGCCCCGAAAAGTAGCTGGAAGTGCTGCCATGACAAGCAGGAACTCATCGGGAAGCTCTCAGAAGCGCTGCGGAAGATTCCGGGAGTCAGTTATACCTTCACCCAACCCATGGAGATGCGGCTCGATGAGACGGTGACGGGAATCCGTGGTGACGTCGCCATCAAGGTCTTTGGCGACGATCTTAAGACTTTAGAATCCCTGGGCAAGAGAGTGCTTACTCTGATTAGTTCGATACCCGGCGCGGCGGAGCCGCAGATGGAGGTGCTGTCGGGCGTGCCTGAACTGCAGGTGGATGTTATCCGGCCCGCGCTCGCGCGCTATGGACTGAATGTTTCCGATGTTCAGGAGGTCATCGAAACGTTGGTTGGAGGACAGCCCCTGTCCGAAATGCTTGAGGGCCAGGCACGATTCCCAATCGCAGTCCGCCTTCCGGACAAGCTGCGGAATGATCCCGAAGTTTTGAAGGGAATCGTACTCCGCGCCCCAGGCAGCGAACTCGTGACGTTGAATCAAGTGGCTCAGATCAAAACAGTTCGTGGCCCCGAAATGATCTCGCGCGAAAACGCGCGCCGTCGAGTTGCTGTTCAGACCAATGTACGAGGGACGGATCTGGGAACTTTCGTTAGGTTGGCTCAACAAAAGGTAAATGGCGCGCTCAAGCTGCCTGTCGGCTATGAGATCGAATGGGGCGGTCAGTTCGAGAATCAAGCACGGGCAAATCGCAGACTGACTGTCGTTCTTCCAGTTTCGATCTCAATCATCTTCGCTTTGCTGTTTGCGACCTTTCGTTCGCTAAGGCAAGCGAGCCTCATCCTCCTCAACGTCCCCTTTGCCTTGGTGGGCGGAATTGGAGCGCTGTGGGTTCGCGGACTCAACCTCAATTTGTCCGCATCCGTAGGTTTCATCGCGCTATTTGGCGTCGCCGTTCTGAACGGGATCGTGCTCGTGAGCCATATCAACTTCTTAAGGAACCGCGGAATGGCGATGCAACTCGCAATCCACGAGGGTGCTGCTGATCGGCTACGGCCAGTGTTGATCACCGCGTTGGTGGCAAGCATCGGTTTCCTTCCGATGGCAATCTCAACGGAAACAGGCGCCGAGATTCAAAGGCCTCTCGCAACGGTCGTTATCGGTGGCCTGATCACTTCGACACTTCTGACTCTCTACATTCTTCCGCTTCTGTACCCATGGTTCGATCCGAAACCCAGGGACGCGGATTCCCCACGCGTTCCTTAGAAGTGGAACCCGATCGTCCCGGTCACGGTGCGAGGCGTCACGTAGTGCGTTCCACTGAAGGTCGATAGGAAATTGTAGAGCGCGTACTTGTTGGTCAGGTTAACGATTTCGAGCCTCGCGCTCCACTTGTATTTATCGCCGTGGAAGATGTTGTCATGTCCGATTGCCAAGTCGAACAAATTGCGAGGTTGAATCCGCGGCGGATTGTGGTCGTCGTCCTCTGTTCCAGGAGCCGGAATTTTCACCAGGTGCGAACCGTATTGCGAGCCAGGGCAAAGCCCCGTCGGACTAATAGGTGTCGTGGGCGTTGCATAGACTCCAGCGCAGTACAATCCGGCTTCAAACTGCTGATCGGGCGTCAAGCCGGAAGCGTCTACCGTGGAATCGTCCCCGTTTGGACCATTCGCGCAGTTTCCGCCGGCGCAAGGCACCGGGCCGGCGACCAGACCACTGTCGTATCGCCAGTTGAAGCCCATCCAAGGCCCCCTTTGCCATGGCTGGTACTGCAAATGGACCGTCGAGTTGAAATTCTCGTCGTGATCGATGCGGAACACTGCGTTGCCGCCCTCACCGGCTGGAGTGGCGCCGATTCCGCTGACCTGCGGATTAAAGAACCGCGCAGCCACACCGGAAAAAACCCAAAATGCGGACAGCCCGTGAAAATTCGGCATACTGGCACGCACGGCATAGCCGGTAATCTTGGAACTCTCCCATGCGATGGGAAACGTGATCGGCGTGCTACCCAGAACGCTGAAGTCGTAGGCCAGATGTGAGTACTTCCAAATGTATTCCCCATCGATGACCAAGTACCTTCCGAAAGCCTGCTGTATGCCGGCGTGAAACTCGTTACGCCAACCGGGCCGCAGGGGCTCCGTTAGGCACGGATAACCCTGAAGGGCGGCATTCAGTTCATTTACGATTGGGTCATTGCAACCGTTGCTCGCCAGCACCAAGTTTTCGTTGAACGGAGTTTCGAGCGTTCGAGCATAGGAGATTCGCAACACGGTGTTGGTGGGCTTGATGTTGTAAGCAATTCCCAGGCGCGGTTCTCCTTGGTTAGCGGTAGTGATTCCATCGTAGTGGTCGAATCGGACGCCAAGATTGAACGTCCAATTTTGCAGCCTGATATTGTCCTCAAAGAAGAGTGCCAACTCCCGGATGTCCGCGTGTCCGCGGTAGGGGTACAACCCGCTCGTGGAACCCGGGCAACCATTGGCGCCCGGCAGGGGGGCCGTCCGTGTCAAGTCTATGCAAGCCAACAATGGATCATAGCCAGGGTTAGCTTGGAGGTCCGCCGTACAATTGTTGGGATCCGTAAGAGTGGGATCCGTGTTCGGACTTCCATCTGCGTTGAAACAAACCGGGTTGAAGGTGGGATCGACGACTCCGAAGGTGTCCCTCTCGGTGAGGATGGTGTCCTCATAGACGATTCCAGCCTTAATGTTGTGAATACCCTTCACGTAGGAAAGGTTGGCGCGGCCGCCCACATTGGTCAACCGGCGGCTCTGACCAATCGTTTCCGATTGAAGATCCGGCGTGAAATCGGCGAAGGGGTTGGCGCTCGGGTAGTAATTGTATTGATCCTGCCGCACAAAGGCGCCGAGGGTGAAGACCGTGTTCGGATTCACCAGATGCGTCCATGTAGGGGCAATATTGAACGTTCTGATCTTCGAACGCTGATCTTGCGAGCCCACAGGCAAACCGTTCGGGCCTAAGCCTCCGTTGTCGACAACCAATCCGGACCAGGCATCGGCGGTCTGAGCGTCAAAAGAATTGGGAGTCTGGAACCACGATCTCGTGTACTGAAAATTGACGTTGATGGTGTCGTTCTGCGAGGGCTTCAAGTCGACGCGGTCGAAGATATTCGCTTGGTTGCCGTGGTCGTGATACACCTGAAACTCGGGTGCGTCCAGAAATCGACCGGTGTTCAGTCCGTCCGCTGCGATAAAGTTGCCCCACTTCTCACGGCCGTAGGAAAGATCGAAGCCGCCGTTGACCGTTCCAAATGTGCCATAGGAAGTGGTAATGTCGCCCCGCGGCGTCTTGTAGCCCAAGCCCGACCGGGTGGTGACGTCGATCACCAAGCTGGTCTTGTCTCCATATTCGGCAGGCGGCGCGCCCTCGATCACTTCCATGGACTGGACCGCATCAGCTGGTATTTGATTCGAAAAAACCTTGCTTTGTTGATCGGTGATCGGCTGTCCATCCAAGGAAAACGAGTTGGATGCATGATCTCCAAAACCGTGAAATAGACCATTCGAGTCAGCCGAAACGCCTGGCGAGGCCAACGTAACCAGCGAACTCAGCGACGAAGACTGGCTTTCGAGAGGCAGTCTGTCAAAGAGCGCTCGATCCACATCGGTATGCGCGGTCGAATCGTTTTCGAGCAAATCGGCGGCTTCCGCCGTCACTTCAACGGTTTGGGTGGCTATGCCGACCATCAGATTCATCTTGACGTCCAGTGGCAGTGGTGAACGCACGTCCACATCCTGGCCACCATTCTGAAAACCGGACGCGGTAGCCGAGAGGTGATAGTTGTTATACGGAATATTGGGGAATTCGAAATTGCCCTGGTTGTCCGTCTTCGTGGTCTGATTGTAGTGCGACACAGGATTCTGTATTTCCACCGTCGCGCCGATAATCGCGGCTCCCGAGGGGTCGAGAACCGTTCCGTGAACGGTCCCGGCATTGCCGCCGCTCGATTGCGCATACGTTGCAACCGGGGAGGCGAGGCACAGTACCAGAAAAGCCAGCGAGGCTACCAGACGTGTCGTTCTCATATTTTTCGATTGTGAGGCCTAACCCTTAGAGCGCCAAGAACAATTCGATGCCCGGGCTGATACTCGAAATCAGTGACCTAATTTGAGCCGTGAGCGGACGGACGGTTAGGCCAGCGCAGCAAGCGCGAGCAGTAAGGCGCACGCCGCCAGCCAATGGCTTAAGCTGCCAAACAGCACTGCAAAATCCAGATCGTCGGGCGACATCTCAATGTAACCAAAGACGACAACTGCCATTGAGGAGACTCATAATACCGCGGCGGCGAAAAAGCCCAACCCTGCCACGCTGATGCCTAAATCAGTGGCAATCCCGTAAGCTGCCTACGCCTTTAGAAGCTCGCGGATACTTCCGGCCTGCCGTTTGCTCGCAATGAATTCCTGATCGTTAGCGAGCGTGATCAACCATCTTTGGCTGCTCAGGGCGCTCATCTTCCGGACGTGATCGACGTTCACCAACGCGTTGCGGTGAATTCTTCGAAAGCTTGTGTTCTTTAGGCGCTGGTCCAGGACCTTGAGGGCCTGAGTGGCGAGGTATTTCTTCTTTGCGGTGATAATCCATACGATCTCACCATCTGCTTGGAATGCGTAGATCTCGTCAGCACTGAGGAGAAAATATTCCTCGCCGATTCTCCCCACGATCCGTCGGGCCTGAGGAACGGCGGGCTTATCGGGAATCTGCTGAAGCTGCGCCAGTCTCTCAGCAGCCTCCCTTTCCGTCATCCGCTTCGCCCGATGAACTGCCTCCGCCAAACGCTTTTCACCCACCGGCTTTAGCAAATAGTCAATCGCGCCCGCCTCGAACGCCTCAAGCGCATATTTGTCATAAGCGGTGACAATTATGATCACCGGCATGTGTGTCCCGCGCCTGAGGTTTCGGACTACCTCAAGTCCGCCCATCACGGGCATTTGTAGATCCAACAGTACAAGATCAGGACGGTCCGCGGATATTTTTTCCAGGGCGAGAGCACCGTTATCTGCCTCACCAATGATCTCGATTTCATCGAAGGAAGCGAGTTCCTCACGCAATATTTTCCGCGCTATCGGCTCGTCATCCACGATCAGAGTTCTCAAGGGCATGCCTGACGCCAGAGCTCAGACACTTTTAGCACGCTGGAGTTCATCGCCGAAGAAGTTTTCTATGGGCGGGCTAGCGGGAGCAACTGGCGGGCTAAAGGCCATGGTGGGCGGACATGCTCGGTCGTTACCGGCAATGTTCCAAAGTCCACAGTCGTCACCAGCGCAAGGGAATGGTGCTGGCTCTCGCTTATTTGTTTCAAAAAGAGGTCGCGAGTCTCGTCGGTCCCATGTAGAATAAGGGCGACCTGCGGGTCAAGAAGGAGAGAACGACTATGAAAATAGCGACCATGACTGTTATTGGGCTCGCCTGTGCTTTCCTGCTTTGCGCGGAGGATAACCCGGTGAGCTCTGAACTCAAGGCCCAGTACGCAAGCAGCAAGAAAAATATCACCGAGGCCGCGACAAGGATGCCGGAGGAGGATTACAACTTCAAACCGGCGCCAGGAAATACGCGGACTTTCGGCCAGATCATCGGACATATTGCCGATGTGCAGTTAGCGCTGTGCAGCGCGGCCAAAGGTGAGCAAAAACGAGGAAGCGCGGAGGGGACCAAGACATCCAAAGCGGACCTGGTCGCCGCGATGAACGAATCTTTCGAGTATTGCGACGGAGCCTACGAACCGCTGACGGATGCCACCGCCACGCAGATGACCAAGATGTTCGGGCGTGACCAGACCAAACTCGGCACCCTCTACTTCAACCTGATTCACAATAGCGAAATGTATGGCCAAATTGTGGCCTACTATCGCGCGAAGAACATGGTGCCGCCTTCGACCGCCGACCGCCCCGCTCGCCGTGGCGACAGAAAGCAGTAGAGCCTGTGCCAGGACATTGCGCGCACGCTACCGATGCCAGAGTCGGGGGGCTCTGGGCATCCGAATTCGCCTATTTCTTGGACTTTGGGTTTTCCGTAATCCGCCCCATGATCTTGACTTGGTGAAGCGAATAGTCGCCATCGTAGACCGTGGCCATGATCTCGTCGCCGGGTTTCACTGTATCGAAGATCGAGGGGTTATCGACTTTGTAGTTCATGGTCATAGCCCCCATCCAACCCTCGACCTTCTCGCCATTCACCCTGAGAGTTTTAGCGCTCTTGCTCACCGCTTCTACCTTGCCGTGGAAAGTGTATTGTTTCTTGGCTGGCGATGCTTGTCCAAGACAGAACGCGGCCATCAACAGACCTGCGGCAAGGGCTGAAATCGATCGACGGACTCGTTTCATTGATGCACCTCTTTTCTTAGAATATGAGATTTGGCAATGCTCGTCCGGCGTGGAGAGATTCACCGCCATTCGAAGTCCTCGGCCGACAGCAGCAATACCGCTCGCGTGTTTGACTCGCGCAGGGTGAGATGGCGCGCGTGCAACAGATATCGAATCACCAACAAGAAGCCAATTCCGAGCGCGACGATCGGCGTGATCGTGAGGAACCGGAATCGAGCGCCTGTCGGCTCCCGCAGGATTCGTTCGCCGAATCGAGCGACCATGTAGTCTACGATCTGCGGTTCCGTGCGACCGGACTCAACCATTTGCCTGATCAAAGTGCGGAGTTGTTCTGCGACCTGCGAGTCATGAACCGCCAGGTTCTCCCGCCAGCAGCATGGAGAAACAAAACGCGCCTCGATTTGGCGGATCCTCGCATCCGTTTCTTGTCCTTCGAACCTGGCTGGTCCAAGAAAAAGCACCATACCGGTCAACAAGCACGTTGCCAGTTGCTTAGGGCGCAAAGATGCCAATCGAATCATCAATAACCTCTGCCAGCCGGTGGTGCCGTTTTTCTATTAGACGGCGGTGGCTAGATCTTTCTTCCGCAATTTAGTCGACGAACCATCCAGGGAATTTTCCATCGCAAGTATTGCCGACTTGCCGTCTGTCGGCGTAGGATGTTATCTTGCGACGTTTTCTCGCAGCTTTGCTTCTGGCGTTGCTCGTCTCCCCGACAGTCGGGCTGCTCTTCGCGTCTGAGCCGGACTCGAGTCTTCCCGCATGTTGTCGCCGCAATGGAAAGCACCATTGCGCGATGCTGATGCAGTTTGATTCTTCCGCCGGGCCGTCTCTGACGCCCGCGCCCTGTCCCCGCTTTCCGAATCTAACGCTTATTCCCGCAAATCGAACCCAGTGTCTGACGCCCGCTCCACATGCTTTCTTTACCGGGCTCATTGCTCGTTTGAATCTCCGCGGGTTCGGCAGGCAATCATTTAGCAGGCAAAGCTTTAGCCGCGGGCATCACAAACGCGGTCCTCCCACGCTTCTGTCGTAGCAACACTCCCTAGCGCAGTTTCCCCTGACGGATAGTTGGCTCCGTGCGAACCAAGCTCTGCGCTTTTGTCGACTTCGCTTGCTAGAAGAAAGGTCACCCGCGAAAGAGGGCGGCGCCATGAATCCATTTGTGTTCGAACTGAATAGTTTCTCTTTTCCACGGAGCGGACATCTGAGCGCCGGAAAGGGCTTGCTGGTCTGCGTCTGTTTGCTGGCTGCCGCAGCCGGCCGTGCCCAGGATGCTAGGGGCATCGGAAGCATCACCGGTCAAGTCGTAGACCAAGCGGGTGGAGTTCTTCAGAATGCAGAGGTCATCCTGCTGAATGGCGCAGCTTCGATCCGTTTGCAGCAAACGAAAACGGGACAGGACGGAACCTTTGCTTTTCAAAATGCTTCCCCTGGAGATTACCTGGTCGAGGTGGAGAGAACAGGATTCACGCAAGCCGAGAGAAAACTGACTCTGACCGCGGGGCGGCCCCTGTCGCCGCTCACGATCCAGATGACTGTAGCTGGTCCCGGCCAACAGGTGACGGTAACGGCGGGAGTGAATTCCTTTCAGACGGATGAGACTTCGGTCGGGACAAAGATGAATCTGCCACTGAACGAAATCCCGCAAGGCGTCGGCGTTGCCAATCAAGCACTGATCCAGAGTCAACAGGACATCTATTTTGCGGATGCAGTCCAAAACATCAGCGGGGTCGATCGAGACGCGCTATTAGCGGGCGATGTCGGGAACGCGCTCACCATCCGAGGTCTGCCGCTTGGAATCTTCAGCAACTACTATCGCGACGGCTTTGCCTTTGACGGCATGGTTCCTTCCGACACGACTGATGTCGACCGGGTTGAGATTCTCAAAGGACCGGCTTCCGTACTCTACGGCCGCGCAACCTCCAGCGGTATCGTCGACCTGATCACCAAGGAGCCGTTGCCGGCCACGCACTACACTTTCAGTTTTCAGGGGGACCGCTTCGGCGCAGTGCGTCCTGCCTTCGACATCACGGGCCCGATCGGCGGCAGCGAAAAGCTGTTCTACCGCCTGAACGCGGAGCTGGCCGATACATCGAGTTTTCGAAACTACTTTCATGATCGCCGTTACTTTCTGGCGCCGGCGCTCACCTGGAAGCCGCAAAATGGCACCACGATTCGTTTTCTGATCGAGTATATGCACGGCTCCACAACCACCGACTACGGCATCCCCGCGCTTGGAGATCGTCCGGCGCCCGTGCCGATCAGCAACTATTACGGGGAACCTTGGCAGTATTCGCACCTGCAGAACGAGTTGGG
The DNA here is from genome assembly GCA_035501155.1 of Bryobacteraceae bacterium. Classification (GTDB taxonomy): domain Bacteria; phylum Acidobacteriota; class Terriglobia; order Bryobacterales; family Bryobacteraceae; genus Palsa-89. The sequence goes on along the minus strand of DATJWO010000040.1, from coordinate 177,980 downwards.
AAGCGTGGATGTGGCCCACAACCTGAGTTCCCGCTGGGTGGTCCGCAGCCGCTTCCGTGCCACGCTCACTGATTGGAATTATCTGGATGCCAGCTCGGGTTACATCATGTCCGACAATCAGACCCTGGCGCGATACTCGGAAGACGCAGCCTATCCGCTCCGGTTCTATGACTGGCAAACCGATCTCACGGGCATCTTCAAGACCGGCCCCATTGAGCACAATTTCCTGATGGGCTTCGAATATGGCTTCGAGTCCGTAGTGCAACGTGCCATCTTCGACGATGCGCCACCGATTAATCTGTTCAATCCGGTCTACTTCAGCCAAACCACGCCGAGCGCAGCGGCTCTGATGGCCAATTTCTTCAATCCGACGTCCCCGGATTACTTTCCGCTCAGCGGCACCACCAGGCTGATGACCCACGGCGGTTATCTCCAGGACCAGATCTCCCTGTTGCCGGGATTAAAAGTGCTCGCCGGTGTGCGGTTCGAAGGCTTCACCCAAAAATACGACGAGCTGGATTACGACACGCACAACCGGCAAAGCAACGTCTCCGCCCTCCCACGCGTGGGAATCACGTACCAGGTAGCCCAGCCTCTGTCTCTTTATGCCAGTTGGAGCCGGAGCTTTAGCCCGACTCTGGCGGCACAGTTCGGGCCGAACGGTCAACCGTTCGTCCCGGAGAAGGGGACCCAATGGGAAGCCGGCGCCCGCACCACCGAGCTTCACGGCAGGCTGACATCGTCGCTGGCATTTTATCGGATCCGCTCATCCAACCTGCTCATCACGAATCCGGGGAATCCCCTCGCGTCGATCCAGCTCGGCGAAGTCGAATCGAAAGGTATCGAATTCGATACGTCCGGGCGTATCCTGCCCGGATGGAATGTAACCTTGGCCTACGCCTATAACCAAGCGAGCATCGTTTCCGATCCCGTGTATCCGATCGGAAATATCCTGCAGAATGCGCCTCGCCACAGCGGCAGCATTTGGACGGTCTACGAGGTCCAGCATGGAGCCCTGCGCGGATTGAGCTTCGGGGGAGGCGTTCAAGCCCGCAGTTATCGCTACGTCGATCCATCGGATGACGTCATTCTGCCCGGATATGGCCTCCTGAATGGGACCGCGAGTTACGAGTTTGGGCCTTTGCACAACGAACAGAAGCGTTACCGCATTGCGGTGAACATCCAAAATCTGGCAAACCGGCTTTATTATGTTTCCGGCAACACGCCGCTGAACATTTTTCCCGGTTCGCCGATCAACGCGATGATGGAGTTTCAAGTGCGCTATTGAAGCTACCGCTATGTCCACGCCCATCGAAGCGACGCGTTTGACAAGAGGCTGGCCCGCTTACCGCACAATCTGGCGCTGGCACTTCTACGCCGGCCTGATCGCCATCCCGTTCATCGTGTTTCTCGCGACCACCGGCTCGATTTACCTCTTTAGGCCGCAAATCGAAGCCTGGCTGGATCGCCCCTACGATCACCTCGACATTACCGGCGCACGCGCGAGCGCTCAAGCACAGGTTTCCGCGGCTCTCAATGCCGTCCCCGGGTCGAACCTGCATTTCTACCAGCTCCCAACTACGCCGCAATCCGCCGTCCAGATCATCGTCGGCCGCGGCTCGGAGGAGTCCCGTGTCTACGTGCACCCGCAGACCACGCGGGTTATGCAGATTGTCAATGAAGATTCCCGGCCGATGACTGTGATCTTCCATCTGCATGGCGAGCTTCTCATGGGCGATCGCGGGTCGATGATCGTGGAACTCGCCGCATCTTGGGCGATCGTCATGATCGCCACCGGGCTCTTTCTGTGGTGGCCTCGCGGCGCCAAAGGGCTCGGAGGAATCTTGTATCCAAGATTCCGCCAAGGGCCGCGAATTTTCTGGCGCGATCTCCACGCAGTAACGGGAATCTGGGTCTCCGGTTTGGCTATGTTCTTGTTACTAACAGGCCTTCCCTGGGCGAGTAACTGGGGTAAGTACCTGGCGGCCGTTCGATCATTGACCTACACTTCCGGCAATCCGGATTGGACTTCAGGATCGGCAGCGGAGGCCGCCGCGCGCCTCGCACGGAATCCGAGGGCCATGCCAGGAAGCGCTGCTCCGATGTATTCGGGAATCGATACGATCGTCGCCGCGGTCACTCCTCTACACCTTGCCTGGCCAGTGCTGATTGCTCCTCCGCTCGTTCCTGGCGGGCTGTGGACTGCGAAATCCGATGCTCAAAACCGCACGCTCAGATCGAGTCTTCAATTGGATTCTAATGGCGCCATCGTCAGACGCGAGGACTTCGGCCAGGAGCAATGGATCGACCGGTGGGTGGAAACCGGAGTGGCGGCGCATGAGGGACAATTGTTCGGCGTTGCCAATCAGCTTCTCGGACTGTTCACGGCGATCTGTCTGATCGTTCTGAGTATCAGCGCGTTCGTGCTCTGGTGGCGGCGGCGTCCCGACAAAGTGCTTGGAGCTCCGATGTCCCTGGCCCCAGAGAGACCACTAGCTTTTAGCTTCCTGCTGGTGCTGCTATTTTTCTGTGCGTATCTTCCCCTGCTAGGAGTTTCGATCGTAGTTGTTAGAGTTGTTGAGCTTGTTGTGTTCCGCAGAATACCGGCCACACGGAAATGGCTGGGACTAGCAGGGACATAGCTTCCCTACAAGAGCGCTAATTTTGAAAGCGCTCTTCAAGCCCGCTCAGCGGCATCAGCGGGCATCTGAGTGCTGCGATTCCCTGCACGCACTTTCTCAGCATCGTGACACGTGCTCCCGACGTGACGGATACCGAATCCTGCAACGCCGTCCACCGATGCTGGGTGGGTTGCCTTCAACGAGTGTTAGCGGACCGAAATCAGCAGGCCGATGCTCACGCCGATCGCCTGATCGTGGCTGCGCCCAAACGTGTAATCATACGCTGGCTCGAGATACCAGCCGAACCTGCGCTCTGGAGACGGCCAGAACATAAAGTCCAGCGCGATTTCGCCAGCCACGGAATTGGTGGTGATGCCGTTCTCCCGGATGTAAATCCACTCGGGGCCGACGCCGAACATGAATTCTACCTTCTTGGAGAGGGCCCACGGTTTCTTGAACAACAGGTCAGTATCCCACTCTGTCGAGTGATGAGTGAAGGTTGGTGTAACACCGAACTCCAGTTCTAGCCAATTCTCGATTGGCGTCATTTCAGCCGCCAGGGTGGGGCTGAGAGTCCATCCGCCCCCGCTGAGACTCCGGGCAGGTTCGGCCCCCAATTCGAGGATTGCGACGGCCTCCTTTTCTGTCCCTTGCGGTGCACCCGGCCGATCGGGTTGAACCTTTGAATTGGCCGCTGCGCCTTCGATCCTCCCTTGTGGCTCCAGAGCTTGAGCGGCGCGCAAGTCGTTGCCGCCCGCTGATCGGGATTTTACATCGGCCTGGTTACCAGCCCCTTGAGCCTGAGCGACAGGCTCACAAAGCGTAGAATTCTTCCAGTTGCAATCCAGGCTGCTCCTCGCGAGTTCGTCTGATTTAACGGACGCCTTCTCTTGCGCACTCGCAGCATGGTGCACTACAAGCATGGCGATGCAGAGAGGCGCCATACACATCCTCTTCATAGAATCTCCTTGATGCTGAAATCAGCTACAGAATGTGAGGAGACCTAGAAGCGCGGAGGATGTTCGATTCGGTCTAGCGGGACGTCAGGCGTTGGGCGGGCATCGAAAGTGACCGCCCGGGCGATATATCCTAGTGGCACAATTGGAACGATCGGCGCTACAACCACGATATGCCCACAACAGCATAGGCAGCCATCGGCACAGCCATCGTCGCCCGAATCATGTGAGGTGTGGGTGGAGAACGGGCAAGCTGGCGACGCGCTTGCGTCACAAGCGAGAATTTCCGTTGTAGCGAGAAGCAGGAAAAAGACCGCTACGACGCTCCGGATTATCCGCCCCACCGCCATAGTTGGTCCCCTTATCATGCCACAGATGCGACGCGCAAGGATGGCCATCACCCAATCATTTACATGCAGTGTGGGCCGATCCGCTTCAACATGAGTGCCCGGACGATGACCCAAACAATGCCTTTCGAACATAAGGTGATCCCGCGGCACACGGATTTCCGAATGCTGGCTGAGATGACGGATCTGACTATTCAAGACGTCTACGCGGCATTGGTCAATGATTCGGCTGGCAACTCGATGATCGGGGCTGATCTTCGAAGTGCCATGAAAGCGGGACGGTCGCCGTTGTTGCTCACAGGACGCTTTGATGACGCACGGCTGGACACCCTGTTTCTTGCGCTGCCGATCTCGTGGAAAGGCACCCTGCAGCAGTACGTCGGACGGCTGCATCGCCTCCACGATGGAAAGCGCGTCATACAGGTATACGATTACGTCGACCCGAATGTGCCGATGTTGGCCAGAATGTTTGAAAGACGGCTGAAAGGCCACGATGCCATTGGGTACACCGTCGACCGGGCAGGAGTTAGTGCGACAGCGCAGGCATAACGGTACAAACCGATACAACTTCGAATCCGGCGCAAGCTGCTGGATCAGACGGAGAACAGGCTATGAAAACAGAAAGGTGAAATTAGCGGCAAATAGCCGCAAAAAGGGGCTTTCCAAGGTTCGGGACCAGGAGGTCAACATGGTTTGGCAAGGCAGTGTCTGGTATCGGTCAGACTCGCGTTAGCGTGCAATGGTATACAGCATTGTTGGCGTGTTTGGCACGGCGATCAACATGGAATCTGGAACTTACGGAGGCCCGGGGCGCATTTGGGTTCGAATCCCACCTCACCGCCACTTTATAGTTGCGATAGAATTTGCTCGTGATTCGGTATTGCGTAGCTGCTCTTTGTCTCGCGATCTCTGTCTGGGCGGGCGATGGCGCGTGGCCCTGGTACGGCGCACAGGACGGCCGCGCGGTGACACTTCTGTTGCTCGGCGATGTCAACGTTGAGCAGCGACGCGATCCAGCTTCGGCGATGTTGCACGTGCACGAGACGCTGGAAAACGCGGATCTTGTCTATGGCAACCTGGAGGGCCTGCTGATCAAGTCGCAGGGGCCCGATAAAGATATCCCCGACAAGAGCGGCTGGCAGCATATCGGACCGGAGGCGGTGCAGGCACTCAAAGCAGGCAACATTAAAGTGGTTGGCGTGGCCAACAACGTCGCCTACGGACGTGAAAACATTCTGAAGAGTCTCGCGATTTTGGACGCGAACGGAATTCTCCATACCGGCGCTGGCCATAATCTCGAAGAGGCGCATCAACCTGCGATTATCGAGCGAAAGGGCGTGCGCATCGGGTTCTTGCAATACACCGCAAAATGGTATCGCGAGGACGAACAAATTGCGACGGCCACCTCAGCCGGAGTCGCGCGCGTGAAGTCCCGGGACGGAATCACGATTGATCCCGAGGATCTGGAGCGCGTACGCGAAGACATTCGGCGGCTCCGCCCGCTGGTGGATGTTCTGGTGGTATCGAGCCACAATCGCGATGGACTGGGGCGGGTGCTGTCTTCGGCGGCCCCGGAGAACCGGGGACCAGTCGATCCCGCTCAACTGGTAGCCCCGATCCCGCTTGGGCCGGCATTCTCCAAATCGGAGCCCTATCAAAGAGAGCTGGCGCATGCTGCGATTGACGCTGGCGCGGATATCGTCTACGGACACGGCTCCCATGTTGTGCAAGGCGTGGAGGTGTACAAAGGAAAGCCCGTGATGTACTGCCTGGGAAACTTCGCGACGGATTGGATCCGTATGCGGCCAAACAAAGAAGGGCTGGTTGCTCGCGTGGTCGTGGCCGGAAAGCGAGTGGTGCGGGTGTCGCTGGTGCCGGTTACGCGCGATGCCGAGCACAACGACGTTCTCATGCTCGGTCCCTCCGTGGGAGAAGGCGCCAGGCTGTCCGACAAAGTGCGAACACTTTCGCCCGGCGTTTCGCTGCCGGTCCAGGGAGAAGAGCTTCTACTCGTGGACAACGCGCGGCTGAGCGTACATCGCTAGAATCCGGCTGGGCGCGCTGTCAAAAGCTGTAGCGAAAGATCAAGTTGCCAAATGAGTTCCGATGGTATTGGCCAAGGAAGTCGTTGTCAGACCCGCGGATCACTCCAAGCTGGCCAGTGACGCGCCAGTGTTGGCCGAGCATCTGTGAATATTCAAACTTGCCGTAGAAGCCGGAGCCGTCCTGCCTCTCCACTGCTTCCACCGCCAGGCTGCGCCGTGTGTCGATAGTCCAGGAAGCCCGGCCAACAACGGCTTTGGCGAGCCCGCGCTCGGGATCGAAGCCTAACATGTTATGCACTTCGGTGTCGTATTCGCCCGTGTACCCACCGATAAACAGCCATTCGTGCCACTGGCGCTCGGCCTGCACGACATACAGAACGTACTTGTCGGCTTGGGGAGTGTCGCTGCCGAAGTATTCCGACTCGGCCTTCAGCGTGATCCAGGACAGTGGGATGGCCGTGTCCGCGCCGACACTCTGCAAGTGCACATAATATCGGCTCACGTCGATCGCGCCGAGAGCGGGAACAAAATCAGCCTGAAGCAATGGCAAATTGTTATAGCCACGAAAGTAGGAGAAAGAGTATTCCAGGTATCTGCCCAGATGATTCCAGCGAGCTCCATACTGTCCGCCGCCGGGATACCGCGCGCCTCCGTCGATCAGCGCGATGCCCTGTGCTTGCTGGGGCGTGATAACCCAACGCTGATCGAGCAGCGGGATGCGGCTGGGGGTCATGCGCGGAGTGTAGACCAGGTCCAGCGAATCGGTTTGGTTGGCAATCGTGACGCGCGCGGCAGTGACCGCCAAGTATTCGGGATCGATCACGTTCAAATAGTCACGCGGGGCAAAACGATCCGTGGGAATGAGGATATCGGTTTTGCCCCATCGCACCAGTTGCTTCCCGAGTTCAACGGTCACCGGCCCGTGCGCCCAGGACACGCTGAGGCGCTGAATGTCGAAGGCCGGGCGCAGCACGCTGCGATCCCAATAGGACACCGCGAATTTGCGCTCGGCCATGCGATGGGAGTCAAAATCGGCGCCAAACAAAGCGTTGAAGTGCCATTCGCCCCACTTCACGGCGGGCTCCCACTGCGCCTCGGAAGCCGAAATCGCCTGGCCGCTGTCACCGGGAGCGGTTTGCGGATAGACCGTGAAGGTTGTTTCGAAGAATCCCTGCTGCGTGAAGGACTGTCCGGAGGCGAGCGCAGGAATCAGGACCAAGGCGAAGGAGAAAACCCGCCAACATCGCGGATTCCACGCCGCGTGTTCCAGGCTCAAGTTAACCGCGCCGAAGAGCTTCCAGTGTGAATTGGTCCTCGTGAAGCGGGGCATTATACTTGAGCGAGTCCAGTTTGAGTATTGTACGGCTGTTGCGGGTGAGATCTTCCATCTCCAGCAGGCGCGCGGTCCAGATTCCCTGCACGTTTTCCATGTTGCGGTATTTCAGCCGGCGGATCAGCTGGGAGCCTTTGTAATTCTCGATGACCGCGTAGGTGTAGTTGCTTTTCCGCACCCAGAGCATCGACGAGGTGTATTGTGAGCGATGATTGCTTTGTGGCTTCGACTCGATCTTCCAGCACGGTTCGCCATCCACGGCTTCTTCTCCTTTGTAGGAATATTCGAACTGGTCGACGTCGCGCTCCTCCAGATCCTCGAAGCTGAAATCCGTTCCGAAGAAGCGGGTGCTGCGGTCCTGCAGAGCAATACGCCGGTCGCGATTCAAAGCCGGAGTCCACATCCATTGGTCCGACGCGCGGTCGGGATGATTTACAATCAGCAGCGCGACGCCCTTGACCTCCGCCGGTTCGATGAAGCGGATGATCGCCTTGCTGTTGCCGTGCGATCCGATGCGGTCGTAGGTCCAGCGCTTATCGGTAATCTTGCCGCGGGACTCGATCACTTGCAGCAGCCCTTGGTATTGTTCGGACTCGGCGTGGGAGCGTTTCTGAACTTCGCTGATAATCTGGCGCGGGTCCTGCGCCGCCAATGGGTAAGAACAGACCACCAGGAGAACCGAGAGACTGAGCTTATTCATATTCCAAAGACTCCACGAGTGAACCGCGCACCGCTGCCTCAGCGGGGCCGAAAGCGGAGATCAGGGCGGCCGTGAGAATGATGGGAAGCAGCAGCAGCGCCACGCCAGAGGGGTAACTGTAGTCGAATCGCAGGCCGGGATAATCGCGATAGGTCATTTGCAGGACGTAGTACAGATGTATGGCGCCCAACGCGAGACCGAGAATCAGGCCGATGCAAGCTATGCCGGCGGCTTCGATCCAAATGGTGAGGCGGATCTGGCTGCGCAGGCCGCCCACGGCCTGGAGCACGCCGAGTTCGCGCCGGCGGTCGGCAATTGTGACCGTGAGCGAGTTGATGATGCCCAGGATCGCCACCAGGATCGCGATGGAGATCTGGACCCAGGTGATTCCGAACCACTGGTTAGCCAGCCCGGCGATAAACTTCCGAACCTCGCTATTGGAAAGCACGAAGAACTGCCGGTTGCCTGCAAACTTCGTGAGGATCGCCTGGCGGACTTGCGCGGGATTCGCACCCGCTTTCAGAAATACACGAAAATGGTCCACCGTGTTGTCGCTCCAATATTTCTCATACACTTTGCGATCCAGGAAGATCTCTCCATTCTGGTCGGAGTACTCGCGGACGAGCCCCGCCAAGGGCAGCCGCAGAATGCCCTTCGGCGTGGGCAGATCAACCTGGTCGCCCACGTTCAAGTGCCGGAGAGAAGCCAGGTTCTCCGATCCAATGACAGCCTTGCCTTCGGCCAACAGACGGAACATCTCCTTGGGATCGCCCGCGACCACCGGGGGCGGCGAAAGTCGCGCCAACGGCTCGCTGTCGGGGACAACCAGTAAGACGAGGTCGCCGCGGAAGTTGATGCGCGCGGTCCGCATGCGGTAGACCTCCCGGACGCCGTCGATGGCGGCGAGTTGCGGGGTCATGGAGTCGGGGAAGCGGTAGTTATTCCCAGTGAGGGTGGGAGAACTGGAAACGAAGAAATCGGAGTTCAGCGCACTGGACACCCATCCCATGATGCTGTTGTAGCTGGCGCGAGCCGTGCCAGCCAAGCCGATCACCAGAGCCAGAGACAGCATCAATGCGCCTACGGTCGCCGCCGTCCGGCGCGAGGAACCGATCAAGCTGTCGGCGGCCAAGGCGCCTTCCACCGGGCGCAGCCATCGCAGGACGCCGCGCAGCGCTTTCGCTAACTGTTGGGAAAGGATGGGCGTGAGAAGGACCGCCGCCATCATGACGAACAGATAGCCGGCGTAGAACCACGCGAGCGAACTGGTCGCCGCAAAGATAATCACGCCAATCGCCGCTGACGCAAACGCCAGGACGATCCTCCAGCGGCTTTCGGCAGCCGATAAGTTTTGGATCGTGCCTTTCTGCAGGGCCTGAATCGGACTGGTTCTGGCGGCGTTTCGAGCGGGTATCCCGGCAGCGATCATGCTGGTGATCACGCCGATCGCGACGGTCGCGGCGATCAGCGCCGGGCTCGGCGTGATGCTCACTCCGTCTTGCACAACGCCGTAAACGCCCTGTAGAATTCCACCGATGGCCTGGGCCATCACACCGGCCGCGAAATAGCCCACTAGCACGCCGACCGCGGATCCGATCAAGCCACCGGCGGCACTTTCGCCCAGAAACAGGATAGCGATCTGGCGTCGAGTCGCGCCCAAGGCCCGGAGAATGCCGATTTCCTTGCGGCGCTGTGTCACGGCGATCGAAAAAGAGCTGTAGATGATGAACATCCCCACCACGAGAGCGAAGGCGCTCGAGAAGTTCAGGATGAAATAGTAGATCCGCAGCATGGATTGGAAGCTTTGCCCGCGGGAGGCAGGAGGCTGGACCTCAAAGCCGGGCCCGAGCAGAGCGCGCAGCGCCGCTTGCCCATCCTGCAGCGAGACACCCTTAGTGAGCGCGATATCGATGCGGTCGAACCGGCGGCCTCTTCCAAAAACCTGCTGAGCGGCATAGATGTCCATGACTGCGAGATTGCCGCCGAATGCGCTGGCGAAGCCGGTGCTCTTGAGCATGCCGCGTACCGTGAAGTGCCTCACGCCATTCGCGGTTTCGAGCGTGATCTTGTTGTTGATCCGGATGTTGTTGCGCTTCGCGAAATCGCTGGTCAGGATAATCGAATCGGGCTGCGCCAGAAAGACCAGCGGGTCGTCGATTACTGCGGCGTCACCGCTGTCGAATTGGTAGTCGCGCAGGCTGCGGTCGCCGGTCAGGTCCACACCCAGAACGAGCAGATTTCCCTGCCCTGCGAGACCCGTGCCCGCGACCGCCTCGATGACCGGCGCGGCCACCGCGACTTGCGGTAGGGACTCCACGCGGTCCAAGACGTCCTCGCTGAATCCGGGGTCGCCCGCGGTAATCTGCAGCTCGGTCGCACCCGCGATGCGGCGAACCGTCTCCTGAAAGGCATTGAAAACGGATTCGTTGGCCGCGTGCATGGCGAAAAAGACGGAGACGCCGATCACAATGCCGGCGACGGTCAGCAGGCTTCGCAGCGCGTGTTTCCGGACATACGGCCAGCTAATGAGACGGAACAAAATCATTGCCGCACATCCTGTATGATCTGGCCATCGCGCATGTGCACGGTCCGCGGGCAACTGGCGGCAACGCTGAGATCATGCGTAACGATCACGACCGTGGAACCCAAACGCGAATGCAGATCCTGCAGCAGCCCGAGAATCTCGCGGCCGGTGCGTGTGTCAAGATTGCCAGTCGGCTCGTCTCCGAGCAGGATGGGCGGATAAATCGAGAGTGCGCGGGCAATGGCAACGCGCTGACGCTCGCCGCCTGAAAGCTCCTCGGGAAGATGCTCCTGGCGTTTTGCCAATCCAACCAGAGCCAGAAGCTCCCGGGCTCGCTCTTGCGCCTTGGCGCGGGACCATCCGCGCAGGTGAAGCGGCAGGGACACGTTCTCCACCGACGTGAGTGTGGGAAGAAGATTGAAGAACTGGAAGATGAAACCGATCTTGTCGCGCCGGACGCGTGTCAACTCGTCGTCACCCAATCCGGACAGATCCGCTCCGTCGACCGAGACTTGACCGGAAGTCGCGCGGTCGAGGCCGCCTACCAGATTCAAGAGCGTGGATTTTCCGGAACCCGACGGGCCAACGATGGAGACCATCTCACCCTTCTGAATGTTCAGGCACACGCCGTTGAGCGCCGTTACCTGCCGCTTGCCGTCGAATTGTTTCACGACCTGGTCGAGCACAATCATGTGCGTTTCCGCCCGCAGTCGGAAACGCTGATTCTAACATTCATTTCAAACGTCAAGCGAATAACTCCGCAAAGTAGTGATTGAGAAGACGGTTCTCCGGATCATACTTCTTCCGTGTTTCGGCGATCGTCCGCAGGCGGTCGCCAAAGGCCTTGCGAACGATCTCCTGCGTCAGGCCCCTGGTTTGATTCAGCAGCGGGGCGCCATTGTGCTCGGCACAGAAGTGGTTGAATGCGGTGAGGAATTCCTTCCAGCCCGGATTGCCTGTCGAGACCGGATCAATGGTCATTACCGGACCATCATAGGAATACGACAGCAGCGCATGCTGATCGGCGGCAATGGCGTAGCCGACGCAAAGCAAGTTCACGCGATAGCCCGTCTTGCGGTAATAGTCGACGCAAAACTTATAAAAGGCCCGCAGCACGCCGGGATACTGCTCCTCCGGAAATGCGAACAAGCTGAACGTGTATTTGCTCACGCCGCCGACGGGAGGGTAGCGAATGATCTGATCCGGCGGGATCGTGTTATCGCTGTCGACCCGGTTTTGCAGGATGAAACGCCACAGGGCGTTCAGACCGTCGACGATCTTGTACCGCAGCGAGCGCGGGAAGACGAAACGGTCGACCAGATCCCCGACCCGGGGACCGGATACCGCCCAGTATTCGTTGCGTACGGCCCAGCCGCGCCGATTGGGTTTACCTTGGGCGTTGGGATTGTACTCGCGAAACTCGATGGTGATCTTGTTGGTGAAGGGAAACAGGTACATCATCATCGAGGTGTTGAGCTTCTTCAAGTCCGGGAGATTGCGTGCGAATTCCTCGATGTCGAAGGTTCGATGGTAGACCTTCATGGGTGTGAGCGGGCGCACGCGAAACGTAACCTCGTAGACGATGCCGAACGTTCCATAGCTCGATCGCACTTGCCGCATCAGCTCCGGCTGCCCGCCTTCGGTCACCTCCAATAGCTCGCCGTTGGGCAGGACCATTTTGACCGCGATTACGTAAGAGCCGACTTGCCCGTACTCGCCGGGCATGGAGCCGTCCTTGGTTCCCGCGCAGGCGGCGCTACCCGCGGAGAGGTTCCCGATTTCCGTATTGATGTGAAACTGAAGTCCGTGGCGTTCCAATTCCTTGGCGATATCGATGTACTCGGCGCCGGCTTCCACGGTGACGGTGTCCTTGCCAATGGCGAGGATACGCTTCATCTTCATCTTGATCAGAGTGCCGCCGTCAGCCACGCCGCATTCCGAAGTCGAGTGGTTGGAGCCGACCGCACGGACCGGGGATGGAAACTGGGCAGTATCCTTCAGAATCCGGATGATGTCGTCGACCGAATTCGCCTCCGCGACAACCCGCGGATGGGAAATCAGGTCTCCAAACCAGTTTTGCACCGCTGTCTCGGGCATGAACTATCCTTTTCCTGGTCTTGTCAGCGGGTCAAGGGGCTACAAAGCATTCTTCCGCCGCTCCACGACATAATCGGCCTTGACGCCGTTTCTACTAAACAGGCGCTTCTCGAATTCGGCCTCGTTATCTTCGAAAACGATCCGGTCCGGAGCCACTTCAATCACACTCTTCATGCGCTCGCGAATGGCGGCCTCGATCTCCGAGCGTCCCGCGCCCGGCTCCTCCAGCACGTGAACCGCTACCAGATCTCGCGAGAATTCGTCCTGCTCGTTCTCATGCTCCAGCGCAATCTGAAAACGGCGCACGCCGGGAGTATCCTGCACGGTGGTGACCAGCAGCGATAAATCAACCCGTGTTCCTTTCAGCTTGGTGAAATCCTTATCGGCGCGGCAGATGGGCGGATAGATGCGCGGAAAGGTGTAGCCGCACTGATCGCAGCGGTCCCAGCGCATGCCGCCTTTGATGAGGTCGCCGGTCCAGTAGCGGATCAGCACTGTTCCGCGCCAACCGATGTGACTGAAAACGAGCACGCCAGGCTCGCCGGGCGCCACCGGTTGGCGCGTCTCGGGATGTAGAAGCTCCCAGTAGTAATACTTCGGATTTAAGTGGATTCCAGAACCCTCCGAACACTCGTAAAACACCCACTTGAGCTCGGTCATGCCGTAGGTTTGGATCACCTTGACGGCCTTATGAGCGCCAGCTTCGAGTGCCAGGTTGCGGATGTACTCGCGCAGCGTGTCGCTGATCGGCTCAGCGCCCAGAAGCAAACGCCGCAGACCGGTGAGTGGCCCGATCCGCCCCTCCCGCTGCAAGGCCCGGGCGCGCCGAAGCCAATACGTCATATAAGAAGGGATGGCAACCGCGCCGGTGAAGCCCCCGCGAGCGAACAGCTCCACCTGACGGTCGGTCGGAATCATGGCCCCGCCAAAGGTCTCGAAGCTCGGTGTGCCCACCGCCAATTTTCCTAAGACAACGGAATAGAATGCAACATGCGGCGCGCCGGGCATTAGTGACATCCAGCGCTCGGTCCATTCGTAGGGGAGAAAACGCGGGTTGTACCGCTTTTCTTGAATAATCAGGCAAGCCATCTCCTTCACCATGCCGTGGATGTCGTGCATGGTGAACACGACCGGGGTGGGTTCGCCCGTGGATCCCGTGGATGCGTGGTAGTGGATGGGAAGCCATTCGTATTGGCCGCGGCGCGTAATTTTTTCGCGCAGCGTCGGGCGGCGGACAGCCTGGCTGTGATCGCGCGGATAGTTTAGCGCAGCCCGGATTGCATATTTCGCGATTGCGCCCGCGCCCAGGGGTTCGGTGTCGTAGCCGTCGGGGAGCGGCGGAGCTCCCGGAGCGCGCGGCTGGAGCACGAATAATGCGGGGTTCCCTCGCAGCTCATCCTTGTGGATCAACGGGAGAGAAAGCAGATCGGCGCGTGTGCGCAGTTGCCGCAGATCGACACCTTTCTCGCGATAAACACGGCGCAGATAGGGATGGTACTGGCCGACGCAATCGCGAAGGTAGGCGAACAGCCGGGCAAGCGCCTGCTCCTGTTGCGGTTCGGCATCAATATCGTAGAGATTCATCTTAGTGAGCCGCGCCCCGCGCTGCCTCCTTCCGGCTGTGCTTCCCCCATTCGGTCGCGATTGCGTAGTCGATCAGGTTGCGGAAATAGGTTTGCACCGGTGGCGGCCGCAATCCCAGGGGCTCCAGCGCGGCCCGCACCTGGCTGTCGTCGAATCGTGCTTTGTAGGAAAGATAGGGGACATACACACGCGCCTTGTGAAAGGCCTCGCGGCGCTTTCCCCAGGTGACGGTAAGAATCAAGGGCCTGACCAGGGTGAAAAAGACGGCCGGATTGAGCAGGATGGGCCGACGGATTCCCATCACCTCAACGGCGAGATCCAAGAATTGGGAAACGGTGCAACAGCACTGCGGGCCCGCGGCGATGTGAAAGCACTTTCCGCGCTGCGCGGGATCGGCGCTCAACGCCTCCACCGCGTCGACCGTGTAATCAACTGGCACAATGTCCACCACTCCTTCAGGGTCGGCCGGTGCGATCCAAAACATCCCGCGCGAGAGCATCTTCAGCGGCCAGTACATGACGTTAAAGCTCGATGTGTGTCCGGTTCGCGAATCGCCTACTACCATGCTCAGGCGGAAAACGGACACGGGAAGGGATCCACGCCGGGAGCGCACCATCCCTTCCGCCTCGGCCTTGCTCTGTTCGTAGGTGCTCCAGAAGCCCGCGCTCGAGTCCAGTTCCTCCTCGCCGATCAGGCCCTGCCGTTTACCGGCCACCATGACCGTGCTGAGATAGTCGAAAGCCTGCAGGGTGCCCCGGCGGCAGGCCGCTTCGGCCAGGCGCAGCAATTCCGAAGTACCCGTCACGTTGATGCGCCGCGCTTCTTCCAACGGCAGGCTCCAGCTCACGTTGGCAGCGCCATGGACGATGCGAGTGGTCTCCGCGGCAAGAGCCTCCCATTTCGCTCGCTCCAGGCCCATGTGCTCCTGGGTGATATCGCCGCGCAGGGCCACCACGCGAGATTGTTCCTCGGCCGACAGGCCATGGTGAGCCAACTCGTCCAACGTGGTAGAAATCCGCTGCGAGGCTTCCTCGTCGGTGGCCGCGCGCACCAGGCACACGACACGATTGCCAGGATGGCGAATCATTCGCGCCAGCGACTCGCGGCCTACCGCGCCGGTCGCGCCGGTTAACAAGATCTGCTGTGCAGCGTCGCTCATGACTCCTCAGAACCTGAATCTATGCTTTGCCGGCCATTTTTGCGAACCACCATCGCAAACCGACAAACAGAAATCGCCAGTCTTTGAAAAACTCAGGGGGCTTCCTTTCAAAAACATGGCCCACGAACTGGAAGATCCAGCCGAGCATGAACAGGCCGAGCACGAGAGTCCAGGCCTGCGAACGCCAAATCGCCAGCGGGATTAACAGCACAGCCACGGCAATCATCGGAATGCCCACGGTGTGGCAAGCCCGGTTGACCGGGTTCTGGTGACCTGCGGAATATTCGCTGATCCATTCGCCCCAAGATCGGTTTCCCATCATGCTCTCCTCGCTCTTCGGCAACTCCTCAATGCTGCGCAGCAGATCTCCCCAGGGCTTGACCGCCCCGCGCAAACGTGCCGGTGTCGCGGACCAGGTGCCACAGCAACACGGGAAAGCCCACAAAAGGATCCAAAAGGAACTGCCGGCGCTGGCACTCGGTCAAGATGCTCTTCACATAGAAGTGCAGCGATATTTGCTGATACCAGGGGATGTTCGGCACCAAGTGATGCACCCAGTGGCAAGGCTGTCCCCAGGGCCCACCGCCGATCAAGAGCCCCCAGAAGCCGACTCCAAAGCTGCGTGCGCCGTTCCGGTTGTCCAACGGCATTAGGTTATGTTCGCTGAACTGGCGCATGCGATCCAGGTAGAAGGTCAGATGCGGAACGAACGCCAGCATCATCAGAAGCATAAAGATCAAGCCGAACGAGCGGAAAATCAGATACGCGTAAGCGCCGTTATAAAGCAAACTCAGAACACCCGAAATCACCCTGCTTCGGGTGTAGGTTGGCGGGCGATGGATGACGAAATCCGTGAAGTTCATGAATGCGGCGAAGGGCAGGAATGCCAGCCAGAAGCGGTGGGGAATGATGAAATTCAGAAATTCGGAATCCTGCTCTGTTCCGAACTTGGCGTGATGCGCCATATGGCAGGACGCATAGTAATTCGGCTCTCCGTGGTTGAGGCGACAGAGGTTTCTTCCGATGACTTGACCCGTCTTTGCAAACCAACCGCTGCCGGAAAATATCAGGTTGTGGGCAGCACCCTCGTGGAGGGAAAAAACGCCGAGCGAATAGATGAGCCAGCAATGGGCGCAGCCCGCCGCGAGACTTGCCAGCAGGATCCAGGTGAGTTGATCCTGACGGCCATGTGCGAGGAATATCCGAGGCAGGCCGAGCAACGTCAGCGCATCCAGAACAAAAACCGAGGCAATGACGGCTGCACTAATGAGATTGTGCATGTACGGGTGAGCTTTGAACCGCTTGGACAAAGAGCGTCCACGATCCATGATGAGTTTCATTTGCGCGGGGCTCAGTTCCTCAAACTCCAGGGCGTCCTGATAGGCACGGGCGAGTTGCAGCTCCTCCGGATGCAGTTTCATAGCCTGGGCCGCTAAATGTCCGCGAACGGATTAGCGGAAAGTATAACTTAAACGCCACGCCCCAACAATTATGGGCTCCTCCTAGCCCTGGGACAATTCAACCTGCTTCCCCACTGCATCCGCATCCAGGTTGAGACGGCTGGAATCGGATTCCGCCAGACGCTGCGCGGCGTCAACGAGATCCGGCCTGCGGATCGCTACTGCGTCGGAAGCCAGCCATTTGGACAGATTTTCACGCGCCGAATCGTAGCCGGCCTGCGCAATCTCATCCACCAGGTGGAAATCCGTACGCTTAAATTGCAGCAGTTGTGGATACATGTACATATCCGCGAGCTTGACCCTCACATTCTTGTACGAGATGCCGGTGTATTCCAGTGTCCGGATCATCACCAGAAGAATGCTGGGCGTGTAGATGCGCCGCTTCGAAAACGGATTGCATCGCTTCCAGAACGCTCTCCAACCGGACACCTCGTCCCCGTAGTCGTGCACCGGATTCAATTCGTGCGGCGGAGAAACGTCCACGCCGACGACGATTCCTTCGTTGTTAAACGTTTTCATGAGGTCCACGGGGACGTTGTTGATGATGCCGCCATCCACGTGCAGTTCACCGTCGTAGACAATGGGAGGAAACACTCCCGGCGCGCGTGTGGCCGCCAACACCGCCTTGGCGAGCGGACCTTCGAGGTGGATTTTGAGTTCCGATCGATTGAGATTCGCCGATATACAAAAGTACGGCAACCAGAGGTCCTCGATTTGAATGTCGCCCAGCAGCTTGCGGACAGCCTCGCTGAACTTCCTTCCGCTCTTAAAGGCAATGAACGGAAAGGTGAGATCGCCAAAGATTCCCGAGCAGGCCGCGCACGTTTCGCGGACAATTCGCTCGCGATCCCATCCCATGGCCCAAAGAGCGCCCACCAATGCACCCATGCTCGCGCCACCCACGGCATCGATGGCAACGCCCAAATCCTGAAATGCTCGGATCACACCGACGTGGGCAAGGCCGCGGGCGAACCCTCCTCCTAAGGTCAGCCCGACGCCGTGGCCTGTAATCACTCGCGCCAGGCGGTCGACAGCGGCCGAATCGCCCGGCCGCAAGTGAAAGTGGCGCACTACGCTACGCGGGTCCAACCACTGCTTGGTGTTCTCGGGATCGCCCTGCCGTTGCACCAGCGCCAACCACTGGCGCGCGCCCGTGCGTCCGGCGTTGGGACGCAAAAGCTCTGCTTCAATCTCTCCCAGCGACGGATCCTCGGCCGCATCGGCCAGAATAATGACGTGGTCGGCTTGCCGGATGCACCGTTCCGTCCATGGGGACAGAAAGGGATCGGCTTCATAGAGCACGTAGGTGTGCTCAAACTCCTGTTTGCTAAGCCAATCCACGATCCGGATGTTTCCGCCTCCGCGTTCGTAGGTCTGGGCGATACCCGGCTGGCCGAGATGTCCGTCGACGATCTCGCTGGTGAGGCGGATGGTGGGCCCGAATCGTACAAGAGACTCGGACAATGCCTCGGCAAAATCATTGGCCGGAGCAGAGGCGTGCGCGGGCACAATCGCTATGGTGGCTGTTCCGCGGCGCCAACGCGCGGTTTCGGAGGATGCCTCCCGCAAGCGTTCCGAAAGCTTGCGGCTCACCATCTCGACGGCAGCCCTCCCGTGCTTGCGCGTAAAGCGGTCGAAAGCTTCCTTGGTGAGCTTCGCCAACTGGCTGTCTCGAACCGCTTCCACTGTGGCAGTACGGGCGTGGCCGCCCACCACTTCCATCTCACCGACCAGTTCGCCCGGGCCGAGCTGCGTGATCTGGAGCTCAGGGCTGTCACCGCTTTGGGCCAGGCGGCGCACCCGTCCGCTAATGACCATACACACGAAATCGCCCGGATCCCCCTGGCGAAATAAAGTCTCTCCGCCATAGAGGGAGAACATCTCTAGCTCGGACTCGAGATCCGCGATTGCTTCCGGAGCCAGTGCCGCGAAAAGATCGCTCAAGTGGAGCGCCACGGAGAGGCGGTGCCGCTGCTGACGGCGGCTGAGCGCTTGGGTCACTTGAAGAGCGGCAAAGGGCTGGGCGGCGGAAAACTGATTGAAGGCCAACCGGGATAACGCAGCCACTTGCACCTCGCCAGCCGCCACAATCGTCGCGGACGCCGGGTCATCGCAAAGAACCGCCATTTCGCCCACGCTTTCGCCTGCTTCGACATGAAGCACCAGTCTCGGATCGTTGGCCCGATTGTGAGCCGTAACGCGCAAACGTCCTGCCAGCACCAGGTACAGGTCTTGAGCCAAGTCTCCCTGGCGCACGAGGACCTCCCCGTCCTGGAGGCTCATCAATCTCATGTCCCGGGCAATCCCCGCGACCGCGGCTACTTGAACGCCCCCGAACAATTCGGTTGAGCAAAGGAATTCAACTAACTTGTTCTGCTCCATTTCCCCCGAACAAACAGCAGCCGTCCACTATAGCACGGGCTTGGATGACCAAGAAGCCTCCCGAGTACACGCGAGAAAAGGCCGTAAAAGGGGCCCGGAAGGAGTTTCAAACAGAGCGGACTGGAAATGTTCTAAACGACCAAACGGCTAACGCGCTGGCCCGGCGGAATCTGCATTGGAAACGGAACCGGACGCGCCGCGTTTCTTTTCTTCCAGCCGCGCCCCGCGGAGGATGTCCGCCAGACCGTAATTGCCCTCATTGCAGGCGTACTCGTAAATGGGCCCCTTGATGGCGGTCATCGGGATGATTCCAGTCCATGGGTGCGTAAACGTGGTGGGGTCCTCCACCGTGAATTCATATAGCAGGACGTTCGGCGCAACCTTGGTGAAGCGCTCCACCACGTGCAGATTCCTTCCCGAGTGCTGGACGCCGCCTTCATCATTGAAATTGGCCGTGTCGACCACCAGCGTGTTGCCTTCCCGATGGCCGCGCGAGTCGCCCAGCCAGAGCCGGACGCTTTCGGGCAGATGCGGACTGCCATCGGTCGGGATGATGCGCACATCGCGGCCGCCTTCGACTTGGATCATGACGTACTTCGCCGACTGGACAATGTGATAGTTGCTGTCGTAGATGGCCGGAAGCATCGGCGGGCCGGAGGTCTGCTGTTTGACGCAGCGCGACATCAGAGAAAAATCCGTTGGTTTGTCGGCCAGACTGGGTGTCTTGCCGTCGTAGCCAGGCGGGCAAACCCGCGTGGGGTCGGCGCATTTTTCCTTGAGATCGGCCCGCTCTTGCGCGATCTGCTTGAGCACGGCCGGCGTGAAAGGGGGCATCCTGCCGTCGGGAGGATCGACAACAATCGACGTCTGCAGCGTTGGCGCCAGTTTCGATCCGCGGTCGTAGAACGCGTCATTGTACCCACGGGCGAGGTACGTGTCGGCGCCTGCAGCTCATCGTGCACCTCTGCTTCAGGCTGTTGCGCCTACTTGTTTGCCGCGGGCTGATCCGCCGGCTTAGCCGTCTTCCTCTCGAGCGCTCCATAGAGCACCGGCTCGGCAAACGGCACGCACTTGTATTCGAGCAATTGGGCGTTCTTTTCGATGTGGCGGTAGAGCGGGAGACTGATCTTCCAGGGCTTCGAGAAGACTTTGGGATCGGTGATCGTCGCTTCGTAACTCAGCGTATCGGGTCCGGTGCGCGTGTAGCGCTCGACGACGTGCAATTCATCGCTGTGGTAATCACCCGCGCGGTCGAACCAGGTCTGATCGTTTTGGTCCGTCACGTTGACCACCAAAGTGTCGCCTTCCCAATGGCCGACTGACCAGCCCATCCAACTGTCCGATGGGGCCGGCCCAGGATCATGCATGAATATTGTCCGAACTGAAGCCGAGTATTCGTAGGTGATCATGATGAAATCCGGTGTTTGGACAATCTGAAAGGGATAAGGCATATAGGTCGCGCGCGGCACGCCCGGCATGAAGCACTTCACTTCCGGATCGGCGGTCAGGCGATTTTCGAAGTTCTTTTTCCGTTGGTCCAGGGCGGCCGGCAAATAAGGAATCTCGCCGCCTTCGACGATTCCCAGCCCCGGCTGCACGGCAAACTCGGCGCCCAAAGCCTGAACCGGGCCTGCTTGGGCGTCATGCGGCTCAATGTTCCAGTCCGCCGAGGTATCCAGCGTTTGCCAGATCCCATTCAGATCCGGATGTCCGTCCTTGGTGCGCGGAGGTTGATAGGAGGACTGCGCGAATGCCGAAGCTGCCAAAAACAACAGGGCAACAATGGCCGCAGCCCCGAATCGCGCCACCCGGCGTTGCTGCGGGCTGCTTTCAAACTTATTGATCATTTTGATACTTCCAGGTTCCGAATTCTTTCACCTTTCATTATAAAGAGAGGCGGGGTTTCTCGCCGGTCAAAACCAAGTGCGCCGCGAAGAGATCCTCCACCGCCAGGCCGAGCGACTTGAACACCGTGATCTCGCGGTCATTCCGCCGAACCGGCAGTTCGCCGAGTTCCGCGGCAATATGGCCTGCCGTCCAACGGCCTTCGGCGATTCCCATGACGACGTCGCCCGCTTCCTTGAGCGCCGCGGCGCGGGAATCCACCACCAAGCGGGCACGCGCAACCAAGTCCGGATCGAGTTCGCGCTGCGTAGGCACGCAGGCTCCGACCGCAACGACATGCGTTCCCTCGCTGACCCACTGGTTCCAGACCACCGGCGTTGGTGAGGCGGTGACGGCCACGACGACATCGGCCCCGCGCACCACTGCCTCCGCGCTTTCCATCGCACGCGCCCGGGTTTCCGCCACAAAATGGCGGAGACGATCGGCGGAGGGGCTCCACGCCCGCACTTCGCGGAAGTCTCGCACCAGCCGCAGCGCTTCGACGTGGCTACGCGCCTGAACGCCCGAGCCTAGAATGCCCAGCACCTGAGCGTCGGCCCGCGCCAATCGCCGGGTGGACACGGCCGAAACCGCCGCAGTACGAACCTCGGTGATGTAGCGGCCGTCGAGAATGGCCTCCACTACGCCGGTCAACGGGTTGAGCATCATGATCGTCGCCTGATGCGTATCGAGGCCGCGCTGTTGATTTCCCGCGCAGACCGTCACCAGTTTCGCGCCCAGCGCCGGCAGCGACGGCACGTAAGATGGCATCAAGCCGAAGAAGGAGTGCTCCGCACCGAACGAGAACACGGTGCGTACCGGCTGCTGGACTCGCCCGGCTGAGAATTCCACCAGAGCGCGTTCCATGGCCTCGATCAAGTCAGGCATGCGCAATCGCGCGCGTACGTCTTCTTCAGAGAAATATCGGGGAAGCGGCAGGCTCACAGTTCGAATGATAAACCGGCGGCGTCTCAATAGACGGAACGGTTCTTGAGCTTGCCCTTAGCGGCTAGGAGAAAACGGGGTTCCATGCCCGGCACCGCTTCGCCGGTCACGCGCGCCGACATGTACTCGCCTACAGCCGGACCGTGCTTGAATCCGTGCCCCGAGCCCCCGCCCGCGATCCATAGGTTCTCAAGATCTGGATGGCGGTCGAGTATCAAATCGCCATTGGACGTGTTCTCGTACTGGCAGACGCGCGAATCGACAATGGGCGCGTCCGCAAGCACCGGAAAGCGCTCCCTCATGTAGGCGCGAGCGGCAACGATCGTCTCCGCGCTAACCACGCGGTTGCCGGCGTCCGGATCGAATGCCGGGCCGTGCACGTCGCAGGCGACCTTAAAGCCGCGGCTCTCGATATCCGGAAACCCGTAGAAACCCCGTCCGTCGGTGTAGTCCAGCCAGATGGGCAGCTGCGGCGCTTCGAATCGGCGGTCGCCGGGACGCAGCCCGAAGAAAAGGACATCCTGACGTGTCGGGAAGATGAGTTCGCCTAGCACATCCGGCAGCACCTTTCCCAGCCACGGGCCACAGGCAAATACGAAGGCGTCCGCGGAGACCGAATCGCCATCGGTGGTTTTGAGGTTCGTCAACCTGCCGTTGCGACCGCGCACAGGTTCCACGGCGGCGTGCCGGTATGAACCACCGTCGCCGACGAATTGATCGACGACCGCCGCCACCGCCTGGCGGGCCATCAGCGCTCCGCTATGCGGCTCAAAGAGTGCAATGGTATCGGCCTCCAGGTGCATTTGCGGATAACGGCGCCGCAGATCGGCCGGCGAGAGATCCTCAAACGGGACACCGGCCTTGCGCAGTGCTACGCGGCTGTGCTCAAGGCGCGTGTCGTTCGCCTTTGCCAGCCACAGGACGCCGATGCGGTGCAACAAATTTTCGGCGCCTGCTCGCGTGAGGAACTCCGGCCACAACTCCAGCGAGCGCGCCGCCATGCGCGTGTATACTTCATCGGACCCATACGCGGCGCGGATAATGCGCGATTCGCCTCCGGAACTCGCCCGGCTGTTCGCCGGCCCGTATTGATCGAGGAGCAGGACCGCATGCCCACGCCGCCGCAAGCAATACGCAATCCAAGAGCCGAACGCTCCCGCACCGATCACCGCGTATTCATAAGCCGGCATCGCTTCAGAATACTGCGAGACCGGATCCTTGGGACGGGTGTGATATAGTTCAGGGCGCTGCGAACGCAGGGGAGGTCAAAATGAGACTTGTTGAATCCGGCTTGGCCGCAATCGCCGCAATCCTGTTGAGTGCCGCAGGGCTGGCTCAAAACGTACCGGAAAAGTTCGTCGTCAGCGGCAAAGCCGCCGAAAAGATCCAGGATTTCAATACCATCAACCTGGCTACCGCGGAGCGCATTGCCGAGGTGTGCGAGGAAGCCGCCACCAAAGAAGGCGTCGAGATCAGCATTATGGTGCTCGACCACGACGGCAACCAGGTCTACATGGATCGGATGGACGGCCAGGGCTACCTCAACATCATCACGGCCGATATGAAGGCTCGCACCGCCCTGACGCTCCGCGCGCCTAGCAAAAACCTGATGAATAGCGCCATCAAGGACCCCGAACGCGAGTTGCAGTATATCCAGCTCGGCGAATTTGCGAATTCTGGTGGGCTCCCGATTGTTGTGAACCACCAGTTGATCGGCGTGGTTGGCGTCGGCGGATCCGCGCCGCATCCGCCCGTCTGGAGCGACGAGATTTGCGCTCACAAAGCGCTGGTCCAGGTGATCGGGGAGTCGGTTCCACCTCTCGTGGAGGACCTTCCGCGGCCGCAGAACCCCAATGCAGGGCATGCTCCGGTTCCGCGTTTCGCCGCGGCCGCACCGCCCAAATCCGTCCTGCCGGAAGAGTGGGTGCTCAACGGAAAGAACGCGGAGAGAGTCTTTACCGGAACTCAAATTTCCCTGGCGGCCGCCAAGAAGATCGCGCGAGCATGCCGCGATTGGGCGGCATCGAAGGGCGGCTCGATGTCGCTCTACATCCTCGACAACGCCGGCGAGTTCGTGCACATGGAGCGCATGGACGGGCAGGTTTATAACAACATCCGCACCGCGCTGTTGAAGGCGCAAACGTCTTTGAAGATGCGCGAGCCCACTTCTGTGATCAACGCGCAGCTCAAGAACAATCCGGGCAATACGCCGCGATTCACCACTTACTTCGATTTGTTCTCGAATTCGGGAGGCATTCCGATCGTCGTGGACGGCCAAATGATCGGCTCCCTCGGTGTCGGCGGCGGCGCGGGCGGTGGCGATGAGAATTGCGCCATCGCGGGACTCAAGGCGGCGTTCGGCGATCACGTCACGCTGCCGGTCTATCCTGCCGAAGGAGCCGGCCGTTAGTCTCCTGGTCCTGTGAAAGGCCTGGAAATAGCGCGCGATTTCTTCTTTTCCTGGGCGCGTCCATTCTTGGCCGCCCAATTTCCCGATCTGGCTGACAGAGTCGCAGCCGGCCGGATCCTGGGTTCTGACGTGCTCGGCGGTGATGATGAGATTTCGCGCGATCACGACTGGGGCCCGCAGTTCGATCTGTTTCTCTCCGCGGACGACTGTGCGGCGTTTGGCGAAGAGCTGTCGCGAGAGATCAACACAGCGGCGCCCAACCCATGGAACGGATATAGACTGGCAGGGGCCGGCGACAAGAGCGTACGAGTTGAAAGTATCCCGGAATGGTTCCGTAGGTATCTCAAGCTGGAACGGCCTCCCCTGGCTGCGGCAGATTGGCCCCCGTCCACCGCGGAGTCGATCTTGTACTTCCTTCGCCATGGCGAAATCTGGATGGATGGCAGCGGTGAATTGAGCAGGTGGCGGTTGGCTCTTCACGAGTACCCTGAAGAAGTCCTGCGTACCCGGCTGGCCGAAGAATGCTTTCGCATCTGGCAGCACGGTGAATACAATTTTGTTCAGCGGATGGCGCATCGTCGCGATCCCATCGCGGTCGCGGTTTGTCTCGGAGAATTCGCTACTGGCGTGATGCGAATCGTACTGCTGCTGAGTCGCGACTTCACACCTTATTGGAAATGGCTCGCGTTCGAGTTTCGCAAGCGGCCAGAGGCTCAACCATACGTGCCGATGCTGGAAGAGCTTCTTTCCATCCGGCTGATCGAGCGTCAGGTTGAGATCGTTCAGAATGTTTGCGCGCTGGTTCACCGGCAGCTTGTGGACGGCGGATGGGTGACCGGAGAGGGTGGGAATCCCTATTTGTTGCCGCTGTTGAACGATAAGATGGAGCTCGAAAGTCCCGATCGCGACCGGCGGCATATGCGCGGAATGCCGAAGGGAATGGAGTAGGTTTTAAAAATTTCTCTAAGGCTTGCGCAATGCGTACACGAATAACGAACTGCCAGCCGAGATCGCCACGTACTGTCTGCCGTTAACCGCGTACGACATGGGTCCGGAAGCCACGGCTCCGCCCACTGCCCCCTTCCACAGCAGTTCGCCGCTGCGCGCATCCAGCGCGTAAAAGTACCCCTCGCGGCCGCCGGAGAAAAGCAAATTGGACGCCGTGGTCAGGATGCCGGCATCCGTGACGTCATTCATCTTGAATTCCCATTTCCGTTCGCCTGTCTGCGGGTCGATAGCGCGCACCGCCCCGTAGCCTTCGCCTGGCTTGCGCGTGTTGATCTTGGCCTGCTGCAGCCCGCCGATCAGCGATCGCGGCGATGCGCCCAAGTACCTGCGCCCCTCCTCATATTCAGCCGGTGCTTTCACGTAGACCGATGAGTAGTCGACCCACGAAGGAATGTAAAACAATCCCGTCGCGGGACTGAACGAAGGCGAATACCAGTTGGTGCCGCCCTGGTTTCCCGGAAAGATCACAGTTCCCTCGGGAGTAGGGACCTTGCCCGGCACTCGCATCGGCCGGCCCTTTTCATCGAAGCCGTTGGCCCAATTCACTTCCACGAACGGTTTGCCCAACAGGAACTGTCCAGTGGCCCGGTCCAGCACGTAGAAGAAGCCGTTGCGGTTGGCCCACAACATCACCTTGCGAGGCTGTCCTTTCCATTGGAGGTCCGCAAGCACCGGAACCTGGACGGCGTCGTAGTCGAATTCGTCGTGCGGCGAGAACTGGTAATACCACTTGAGCTTTCCTGTATCGGCGTCCAATGCGACGACACAACTGGTGTACAGGTTGTCGCCCTTGCGCACGTCACCGTTGTAGTCCGGACCCGCATTCCCAATGCCCCAATAGGTGAGATTGAGCGCTGGGTCGTAGGAGCCGGTCACCCACACCGACGCGCCGCCGGTCTTCCAGGAGTCGCCAGCCCAGGTTTCGTGCCCCGGTTCACCAGGCCCGGGAATGGTGTAGAAGCGCCATGCTTCCTTGCCGGTGCGCACATCGTAGGCCGCGATAAAGCCGCGGATGCCGAACTCGCCGCCCGCGACGCCCACGATCACCTTGTCCTTGATCACCAGCGGCGCGTGCGTGATGGCGTAGCCGGATTCCGGCTTGGCGACTTCGGTATTCCATAGCGGGCGGCCGTTGGTCGCGTCGATGGCGACCAAGTGCGCATCGATGGTGCCCATGAACAGCATGTTATTGACGATCGCGACGCCGCGGTTGACACGCCCGCAGCAGGGCCGCGAAAGGGCCGACGGCGAATAGGAATAATTCCAAAACTCCCGGCCCGTCACCGCGTCCAGCGCGATAACGTCATTCGGCGCCTGCACCGTGTACATGACCCCGTCCACCACCAGCGGCGTGGCTTCGAACTTTTCGAGCGACCGCGCCTGGAATACCCATTTGAGCTCCAGGTCCTTGACGTTCTCCGGCGTGACTTGTTTCAGCGGGCTGTACCGCTGGCTCATATTGGTGCCCGAATACGTCAGCCAGTTCTGCGGCTCTTGGTTCGCCTTCAGTATGCGCTCGAAGGACACCTGAGCCGAGAGCGATCCGGCGATCAAGGCGGACAAAGCAAGGCGTCGCAGCATGTCAGAGACCTTTCAGGGAAACCAGGTATGTCACAACATCGGCCAGTTCCTGCGAACTGAGCTTGTCTTTGTACGAAGGCATAGGCGAATGATCCAGGAAGGCCGATTCCCTCAAATCCGACCTCTGCAGCGAAACCAGATGTTCGTGGTTATCCAGGATTTGTACGCTGAACGTATCGATGTTGAGAAGCCGGCCGGTAATGGTTTGTCCTTGCTTCGTCACAGCGCGATAGTAGCGGTTCTGTGGCAGGATTTCTGCGTTAGGATCGAGCAGGGAGCGCTCCAGTTCAACCGTACGGCGCAGCGAGCCGATGTCGCTCAGATCCGGCCCAACGCGCGAACCGTTCATTCCCACGCGATGGCACTGCGTACATCCGCCCTTTCCTTCGAAGATCGCCTTACCGTGGACAGCGTCACCATGCACGGGCGCCGCGTGGCCACTGGATGCAATGGAGCGCAGATACGCCAGCACGATCGCGGCCTGAAAATCCCGCAGGTTGCTAGGCGGCATCGCTGTGCCCGGCTTGCCTTCCTGAATAATCTTGATGAGCGCCTCTTCCGGGTATGCTTGCCGGAACTTGCCTTGACTCAGGTTGATGCCGGGAATCTGATCGCCTTCCGGGCCGTGGCACAGAACGCAGTTCTCGCGGAACAACCGCTGGCCTTCCTGAATGTCCGCGGGTGTGTAGGCGTGCTGCGCTGCCAGCGTCCCCACCGCCAAGACGAAAATAGAGTATCGTACGGCGAACATTGCGCGTCTCCCTTTCGAGTTGCGGCCTATCTTATCGCTGCCGGCGGCCGGGGTCAACGAGTAATGTCCCGCCGGAGAGCGCATAATGTATGGGAAGCGAAGATCGATAGGAAGGCTCAACAGATGAGCACGCGAATCCTACCCATCCTGATCATCCTGACCCTATCGCCCGCGTTCGTCCTCGCCCAGTGGTTGAATCATCCTACTCCCGGCATCCCTCGAACCCCGGATGGCAAACCGAATCTTTCAGCACCGGCGCCTCGCACAGCGGATGGAAAACCCGACCTCTCTGGTCTCTGGCAGACGAACAGTGCCCCGCCCGAAGTCCTGAAGCGCTTGATCCCGGAGACCACGAACGGCGCGGGCGAAGAGCCCCTCTCGCAGTACTTCATCAACATCTTCTCGGATTTCAAACCCGGAGACGACCCGCTTCGGCCCTCCGCCGCGGAATCATTCCGCCAGCGCTCGCGGAATTTCACGAATGAGTCGCCCATCTCGCACTGTCTTCCCGAGGGCATGCCAATGGTGGAAATGGCGCCTGCTCCTTACAAGCTTGTTCAAACACCCGGCGTGACGTTCATGCTGTATGAACGCGACACCACGTTCCGGCAAGTGTACACCGACGGCCGGTCGCTGCCCGACGATCCGCAGCCAACCTGGCTCGGCTACTCCGTCGGCAAATGGGACGGCGATACGTTGGTGGTGGATACGATTGGCTTCAACGACCGCGGTTGGCTCGACGCACGCGGCCACACGCACAGCGAGGCGCTGCATCTCACCGAGCGCTTTCACCGCCGCGACTTCGGCCACATGGACGTGCTGTTGACGATCGACGATCCTCAAACATACACCCGGCCATTTACAGTCAAACTGCAGCAGCGCCTGCTCCCGGACACGGACCTGCTGGAGTCCTACTGCATCGAGAACGAGAAAGACATCCATCATATTGACGCCAAGTGACGCAATTGAACGAAGAAGATCTCCTCTATGACGTACTCGTTGCCGGTGGCGGGAACGCTGCTCTTTGCGCGGCGCTGAGCGCGAGCGAGTGCGGCGCCCGCGTACTAGTGGCGGAATCCGCTCCCATCGACTTCCGCGGCGGAAACAGCCGGCATACGCGCAACATGCGCTGTCTGAGCGCCTCCTATCAGGAGGAGGAATATTGGTCGGATCTTCTTCGCGTCACGGATGGGCATACCGATGAGCAACTGGCGCGGATGGCGATCCGCGCGTCCGGCGAGGCGCCCGCGTGGATGAAAGCCCACGGCGCGCGTTTTCAGCCGGCTCTGGGCGGAACGCTGCAACTCGGGCGCACCAACGCCTTCTTTCTGGGCGGCGGCAAAGCGCTCCTCAACGCCTATTACGAGGCGGCGCGAAAGCGGGGCGTCCGAATTTTGTACAACGCGGAAGTGGTAGCGCTGAATATCGACAACGGTGCTTTTCAAGGCGCGGTCGCGCGGGTAAACGGCTCTCCGATCGAACTGCGCGCCAAGGCTGCCGTGCTCGCAGGCGGCGGTTTCGAAGCAAACATCGAATGGCTCAAGGAAGCCTGGGGCGAAGCCGCGGAGAACTTCTTGATCCGGGGAACGCCGTTCAACAAGGGCACGATCTTGAAGTTGCTTCTCGCAAGCGGCGCCGAACCGGTGGGCGATCCCCGCCAGTGTCACGCGGTGGCGATCGATGCCCGCGCGCCGAAGTTCGACGGTGGAATTGTCACCCGGCTCGACTGCTTGCCGTTGGGAATTGTCGTCAACCGCGACGGCCTACGGTTTTACGACGAAGGCGAAGACCTGTGGCCGAAGCGCTACGCCATCTGGGGCCGCCTGGTGGCCGAACAGCCGGGGCAGATCGCCTGGTCCATCATCGATTCCAAAGTCGTGGGCCGGTTCATGCCGTCGGTTTTTCCGCCGGTCGCAGCGGACTCGATCGCCCAATTGGCAACAGATCTGAACCTACCCGTCGCGCCCCTGGAGACCACCGTCCGGCGCTTCAATGAATCGGTGCGAGCGGGCCAATTTGATCACACGCTGCTTGACGATTGCCGCACCGAAGGTCTGACACCGCCCAAGTCGCACTGGGCGCAGGCCATCGACACGCCGCCGTTCCTGGCCTATCCGCTGCGTCCGGGAATTACATTCACCTACTTGGGCGTCAGAGTGACTGAATCGGCGAACATCGTAATGCAGGGCGGAACGCCGGCGCCGAACCTCTTCGCGGCCGGCGAACTGATGGCCGGCAACATTCTCGGCAAAGGCTATCTGGCGGGCTTTGGGATGACGATCGGTACCGTGTTCGGGCGCATCGCGGGAAGGCAGGCCGCGCGTGCCGCAAACTGATTGGCGGGGAGAAGGCGACCGGATCCTGACGATCTGCAACTCCTGCCGGTACTGCGAAGGCTTCTGCGCCGTGTTTCCCGCCATCGAACGCCGGCAAAACTGGTCCGAGGCTAGCCTGCACCATCTGGCAAACCTCTGCCATAACTGCGCGGAATGCTTCTATGCCTGCCAGTATGCCCCGCCTCACGAATTTGCGGTGAACGTGCCCAAGGTGCTGGCCGAAATCCGGCTTCGGTCGTACCGGAAATACTCCTGGCCGGGGTTCCTTGGCGGCGCCTGGGCGGGAACCGTGCTGGCAGTCGCGCTTGCCGTCCTCGCGCTCATCTTCACCCCACGCGCACCCGGCGGCGACTTCTACACGGCCATTTCGCATCGAGTGATGGTGGGCTTCTTCGGTGCGATGGGTCTGCTGATCCTGGCTTCTTGGGCAATCGGCTTGGCACGCTGCTGGAATGAAGATCGGTCCAGGCCGCCCTTGCGCGCTCGCGCGTTCCTTGATGCGCTCAGAGACGTCCTGAAGCTGTCCAATCTGTCGAGTCACGGCGCCGGCTGCACCTACCCCAATGAACGTCATTCGCAGGCGCGCCGTATCTTTCACCATTTCACGTTCTATGGATTCCTCTTATGCTTCGCCTCGACCTCGGTTGCCGCGGTCTATGACAACGCCTTCGGCTGGAAGGCGCCGTATGCCTATCTCAGCGTGCCGGTCGTGCTCGGAGCGCTGGGCGGCGTGGGACTGATTGCCGGGCCGCTTGGATTTTTTGTGCTGAAAGTGCGCCGGGACCCGAGAATCGCCGATACGCGCCAGGACGCGATGGACATCCTCCTGCTCGCACTTCTGTTTGCCACCGCCGTCACGGGTCTGGCGTTGATGCTGCTGCGGGCAACCGCGGCCATGAGTCCCTTACTAGCCATACATCTGGCGATTGTCGCAGCTTTATTCGTAACTCTTCCCTTCGGCAAGTTCGTACACGGACTCTACCGTTCCGCCGCTCTCCTCCGGAACGCTCTTGAGCAGCGCGACCGCGACCAGAGCCAGAAGCGCGGCGAAGGATAACCAGAGCGCAGGCATCGCGCGGCTCCCCGTGAAGCCGATCAGCGCGGTCGAAATCGCTGGCGTGAAACCGCCGAAAATCGCCGTCGCGAGACTGAAAGCGAGTGAATATCCGGTGGTGCGCACATTCGCGGGCATGATTTCGGTCAGAAATGGCACCATCGCGCCGCTGCAGGCCGCGAAGATCAGGGAGAACCAAAGCTCGACGAACAGCAGTTTCGCAGCCGATGGAGCGGCCACCAGCCACATATAGAGCGGAGCCGCCGTCAGCACCGCCGCGATTCCGCAAGCCGCCAGTTGAGGCCGCCGCCCTACTTTATCCGACAACGCGCCCATCAGCGGTACCAGGATGAAGTTCGACGCGCCCACACACAATGTCACCAGTAGATTCTGCTGGCTGGCAAGATGCAAAACGCTGCTGCCGAAAGTGGGCGTATAGGCCGTGATCATGTAGAAGCTCACGGTGGTCAGAGCCGACAGCATCATGCCTAGAACCACCAACTGCGCATGAGCGATCATGGTCGTCCAAATTTCGCGCACCGACGGACGGCGTTTGCGCGCCAGGAACACTTGGGTTTCCGGGAGCGAACTGCGAACCCAGAACAGGAACGGAATCAGCGCACATCCAATGAGCAACGGCGCGCGCCATCCCCACCGCGGCGCAACCGTCAGACCCAGCAGAGCGGCAAAGATCACCGCCATCTGCTGGCTGGTGGATTGCCAACTCGTATAGAAGCCTTTGTGGCCTGGCGTCGCGATTTCCGCCAGGTAGACCGACGCGGCGCCAACTTCCACGCCAGCCGAAAAACCTTGCACCAGGCGTCCGGCCAGGACCAAGAGCGGCGCGGCAATCCCGATCCTGGCATAGCCGGGAGTGCAGGCCACCGACAGCGTCCCCACTGCCATCAGCCCGAGCGTCAGAATGAGACCCTGCCGGCGTCCGCGCCGGTCGACATAGTTTCCGAGAATGATCGCACCCAACGGCCGCATCAGAAATCCGGCGCCAAACGTCGTGAGGGAAAGCAGCAGCGATGCAAACGCGCTGGAGCTGGGAAAGAAAGTCCGCCCGATATCGGCGGCATAGTAGCCGAAGACCATGAAGTCGTACATCTCGAGAAAATTTCCGATCGAGACCCGTACGACCGACCCGGCAACCGAAGTGGTCAAACGCTGAGGCAAGTGCAGCCATCGTAGCAGACGTTTTGGCTGCGAGTGAGTTGCTCAACCGCCTTTGTATGGCTGTGTATAGCTGGCGTCAAATTAGCGTCAAAGCTCGTACCCAGGTGGTTTCCACCGTTCTATGAGCGTTGACAAATCTGCATGACCAGAATATAGTCTCCCCCAGAGCTAAATCGGGTCTGGTTCGATGGCTGGAAAGTTGCTGCGTTGCCACGCCTTTGCTGGACTCTTGTCACGGAGAGAAGAATGCGCCTGATCAACGTTTTGATTCTGGTTTGCCTGCTCGCCCTGTCTGCTGCTGCTCAGACAAATCTCGGCACTATTACCGGCACAATTACAGACCCAGCCGGAGCCGTGGTGCCCAACGCACCAATTGAAGCCAAGAATACCGCTACCGGCGCGGTCTACCCGGTGGCTTCTTCCGCTACCGGCAATTACACCATCTCCCAGCTGCCCTTGGGCACCTACGAACTGACGGTGACGGTGATGGGATTCAAGAAATACACGCGCACCGGCATCACGGTTGAGGCGTATGGTATATACCGCATCGATCCCGTGCTGGAAGTCGGCGCGACTACGGAGTCGGTTGTCGTCGAGGCGGCGGCGCCCCTGTTGAAAACCGAGAGCACTGAAGTGAGCTACAACATTCCGACAAGCACGTTGGACGACCTGCCGATTCTCACCCTCTCCGGCGCTCCTCCCGGATTCTTCAATTCCAGCGGCCTGGGCAACATCCGCAACCCGCTCGCCGCGCTCCAGTTGATGCCCGGCACCGATTTCTCAACCGATAATACCCTGCGTGTCAATGGAATGCCTTCCAGTTCGCAAACCATCAACGTAGAGGGCCAGGACGCTAGCAACGGGTTCTGGAAGCAGCTCACCCAGGCCAATCAACAGGGCGCGGACGCCATCCAGGAAGTCACCGTTCAAACCAGCAACTACGCCGCCGAATACGGCCAGGCGGGCGGCGGCTACATCAACTACACGATGAAGTCCGGCACCAACCAAGTGCACGGCAGCGGATTCGACTATTTCACGAACACCGTGCTCAATGCGGGCTTGCCGTTCACGATCGACCCGGTGAATCCAAACTACAACACTCGCAACGCGATTCACCAGAATGATTACGGCTTCACGCTCGGCGGGCCGATTGTGATCCCGAAACTCTACAACGGCCACGACAGATCGTTCTTCTTCTTTAGTTTCGAACAGTTCCGCCAAAACAACTTCACCACCACTGGCTTCACGCAGGTGCCGACGCAAGCAGAACGCAATGGGGATTTCTCCGGGCTGTTTGACTCTGGTCTGGCTGGTTTCACGATAGGCTGCAATACTGTCGCTGCTGTGAATCAAACGATATGCCCGAACCAGATCTTCGATCCGACTACGAGAACCACCGTGAATGGCATTCCGACGACGAGCCCGTTCACGGGTAACGCGGTTCCGAAGAGCATGATGGATCCCACGGCGTTGCTCATGCAGAATTACTTCCCGGCGCCCAATAACAATTCACCGGTGTTCAACTACACAATCCCGGGCTATGGGGATTTCCGTCATACCACCATCCCTTCCATCAAGATTGACGAGTTGATCAGCTCGAAGATCAAGATCTCCGGATACTACTCAGCCACCAAGACATTTTCACCGCAGACCAATGGTTTTGCCGCTCCGATTACCACTTCGGCGGTTCAAGATACGCTGGCGCAGACGATTCGGTTGAACCTGGACGACTCGGTGACGCCGACCTTCCTCCTGCACCTCGGCGCCGGTCTTCTGCACACCACCAATCCCCAGGTCACTCCTTCGTTCAACCAGGCTTCGGCTGGCCTGTTTCCGCAAGGGTCGCCCTTCCCGGGGAACTACTTCCCCTACATCTCGGGTCTTTCCACGGCGGCATTTCTATTCCCAGGATTTTTTGGTGCCGGCTCTTTCCCCACTGGCAACACCGCGTCCTTCTTTGAAGCACCGTTTCAGGAGGACGTAAAGCCGACCTTCAACGCAAACGCCACCTGGATTAAAGGCAACCACACCTTCAAGCTAGGCGCCACCGCGATGTTTGAGGGGATTCCCAGCGTTTTGGCAGGCCGCGCCAATGGCGAGTTCGAATTCTCCAACATCGAGACTGCCGATCCCGCCCAATATGGACAGCCCTGGGCGAGCTACGCCAGCAGCGGCCTGGGCTACGCCAGCTTCCTGCTGGGCCGGGCTGACGGCCTCCAACTTGCACCCTCCCAGACAGGTGTCCGGTTGGGAATGCATTCCTATGGCATCTACGTTCAGGACAGTTGGAAGGTCACCCACACCCTCACGGTCGAACTGGGCCTCCGCTGGGACTATGCCAACCTCTGGACGGAAGAACATGGCCGTTTGCAGAACGCGGCCTTCACGGTGCCAAACCCGACGCTGGGAGGGCGGCTCGGAAGCGTAATCTACGAAAAGACCTGCCACTGCTCCTTTGCCCAGCCTTATGGCTTGTCGATTGGGCCTCATCTTGGTGTTGCCTGGCAAATTACACCCAAGACCGTGTTCCGCGCAGGCGGAGCCATCAATTATGGAGCCGGACCGGATCAGGCCGGACTGAACGCCAGCGTGGCCGACTTCCTGGCTTTGACGGCCCCCGGATATGGATTGCCTGCCGCGATTTTAAAGAATGGCGATCCCTATGCCCCCGGCAACGTCTTAAACAACCCGGTTCTGACCTACGACAACTTCTATAATCCTCAAACTCCGCAATACCCGCCGGCGACTTCCG
This sequence comes from Bryobacteraceae bacterium, assembly GCA_035501155.1. GTDB lineage: Bacteria > Acidobacteriota > Terriglobia > Bryobacterales > Bryobacteraceae > Palsa-89. The sequence goes on along the minus strand of DATJWO010000040.1, from coordinate 142,872 downwards.
GTCTCGTACCGCCTAGCTCGCCATTTGTTTCCATCGCGAACAACGCAGCCCGTCTGCCCCGCATCTTCCAGTGGAGCATCGGCTTCCAGCGCGAATTGTCCAAAGATATGGTCATCGAAGCCGCTTACGTTGGCAACCGCGGCGCCTGGTGGACCGCGCCACTACTTTCGTCGCTGAACTACAACGGCCTCTCGGTGAACACACTGCAGTCCAGGTACGGGCTGAACGTTAAGAATCCAACGGACGCGGCGCTCTTGCTGACGCCGATCAGTTCGCCTCAAGTGACCGCCCGCTTCCCGAATTTGGCCAATCCCAACAACGTTTACCCCGGATTCCCCGGCACCGAGCCGCTGATCGCAGCGCTGGTGCCGGAGCCGCAATGGTATAACGGCATTCCGCCATTCCTGGGTCCGCCCCTGGGCGACACCTGGTACGATTCGCTGCAGATCAAGTTCACCAAGCGCTTCTCGCACGGCTTGAATGCCCAAGTGGCCTACACCTGGCAGAAAGAACTTACCAATGGCGTCAACTCCAATACCTCCTATCTGACCCCGCAAGACCCGATCATCAACGACGTCTACAATTCATCGACGTGGAAGCAGCTATCGGGCTTCGATATCCCACAGGAGTTGATCATCGCCTTCAGCTACACGACTCCAAAATGGGAGACCACGATGAAGGGCGGAAAAGCTTTTTCGTGGGCGCTGCGGGACTGGACCCTGAGCGGGTTGTTTCGCTACCAGAGCGGCCTGTTGATCCGTACTCCTCCCTCCAACAGTCCCCTGTTGACGGAGCTGGGAATTGGAACCGCCAACAATCCTGCTCTTTGGGGTGGCGGCACGACCTTGTACACTCGAAACCCGGGCGTGCCTTTGTTCCTGGTGGATCCGAACTCCCACTTCGATCCAACCAAACAGCTGGTTCTGAATCCCGCTGCCTGGACCGATACGGCGGCCCAGAACCCTGGAACCTACGGCTATTCAGCGCCTTACTACAACGACTTCCGCTGGCAGCGCAAGCCGGCCGAGTCACTGGGTTTCGGCCGCATCTTCCGCATCAAGGAGCACATGCAGTTCCAAATTCGCGCCGAATTCCAGAACATCTTCAACCGGCTGTTTTACTCTACGCCATCTGACGGTGTAGGCATATTCGGCCTGCCGTCCACTAATCCTGCCACATCGGCGGCCAACGGCGGCTCTATTACCGGCGCAAACGGGTTGGTAAATGAGCAGGGTCTCCTCTCGGCCGGCTACGGTTTCGTCGCCTTCCAGGGCGGCGCCGGCGCGATGCCCCGCAGCGGCCAGTTGATCGCGCGCATCACGTTCTGATTCGAACCTGAGCGGGGCAGGCGCAGTATAACTCGCTTGTCCCGCCTCAACCCAACTTAGCTGAGCCGGCCTTCGTCAATAACCCTCCGAAGAATTCCTTAGTCGCGCGCTTACAAAAGAAGCGACAAAATTCATATTCGTGGGTAGCGTCAATTCGCCGTCCAATTTATATCAGAAATCTTGTTCTGTCAACCCCGTCGGGTTAGACTTGTCCATCTTTGTCTCATTTGGGCACGGGGCTCGAATGATATTCCGAACTATGGGGTGATATAGTGAAGACGCTCGCTTCATCTTTAGGGATTCTTCTGCTCGTTTCCGCCGCATTCGCGCAAAGTGATCGCGGAACCATCACGGGCACCATTTCCGATCCAGCGGGAGCCGTAATCGCCGGCGCCGCGATCGAAGCAAAGAATGTCGCAACCGGTGCGGTGTATCCAGTGCAAAGCTCGGCCACCGGTAACTACACCATCGCTCAGCTGCCCGCTGGGACGTATCAGGTGTCGGTCACGGTTCCCGGTTTCAAGAAGTACGTCCGCGATGGACTGCAGGTAGAAGTGGCCGGCAACCTGCGCGTTGACATCCTGCTGGAAGTCGGCTCGGCGAGCGAGTCCATCACGGTCGAAGCCGCTGCCACCTTGCTCAAGACCGAGGGCGGAGAGGTGAGTCACAACGTCTCCACCGAGACGTTGGACGAACTTCCCATCCTGACGCTCACAGGCTCGGCAGCCAGTATCGGAAGCGCCAACAGCCTGGGCAATATCCGCAACCCCTTGTCCTCGGTGCAACTGCTGCCCGGAGCCCGAATCTCGACAGACGCCATCTTACGCGTCAATGGAATGCCGTCGAATTCGCAGTCTATCAACATCGAAGGTCAGGATGCGACCAACGGCTTCTTTAAACAACAGAACCAGGTGAATCAGGCCGGCATGGAAGCCATCCAGGAAGTCGCCATCCAGACCAGCAACTTTGCCGCTGAATACGGCCAGGCGGGCGGCGGCTACTTCAACTACACCATGAAGTCGGGAACCAACCAGCTGCATGGCAGCGGATTCGATTATTTCGTGAACGAAGCGCTCAACGCCGGCACGCCATTCACCGACGCAGGTACGGTCAACCCAAAAAAGGAAGGCCAGCACGTCCGCAACCCCATCCGGCAGAACGACTACGGCTTCACTTTAGGCGGGCCCATCGTCATTCCTAAGCTCTACAACGGTCATGACAAGAGCTTCTTTTTCTTTAGCTTCGAGCAGTTCCGGCAGAGCTCGTTCATCAGCAACACCTATGGCATCGTGCCCACCGACGCTCAGCGCGGTGGCGATTTCAGCGCGGCCCTGCGGCCCACCTGCAACGGACCCGATCCAGCCGGCCAGATGGTCTGTCTGAACGAGATCTTCGATCCCGGCAGCAACCGCAGCGTCGGAGGCGCCATCGTCCGGACTCCGTTCCAGAACAACGTCATCCCGAAGAGCATGATCGATCCGTCGGCGCAGATCGTCCAGAACATGATTCCGGAGCCCAATACCCCCGGCTTGTTCAACTACACCGCGCCTGGTTACTCGAACTTCCGCCACACGACGATCCCGTCCATCAAGATCGACGAACTGATCAGCGACAAGGTGAAGTTGTCCGGCTATTATTCGGCCACCAAGACCTACTCGCCTCAAACGAACGGCTTCGCGGAACCTTACACTGCCTTGCAGCCGCAAAACGCTTTGGCTCAGACCATACGCCTGAATCTGGACATGACGCTCACTCCGACTCTGCTTTTACACCTGGGCGCCGGTTATCTGCACACCTCGAATCCCCAGACCGCACCCAATTACGATCAGAAGCAACTGTTCCCCAATGGTGTTCCCTTCACCGCGGGCAACTTCTTCCCCTATATGGCGGGAATGTATAGCACGAATGGTGGTGGCTGGAACGGCGGCGCCGGATTCCCCGCCGGTAACACGGGTGTCGCGTTCACGCTGACGCCCGAGGCAAACGACTACAAACCGACCTTCAACGCCAACTTGACATGGGTGAAAGGCAACCACACTTACAAGCTGGGGGCCACAGCGCTATTTGAAGGCATCCAGAGCATCAATGCCAGCCGCGCTGATGGGCAGTTCACGTTTAACCAGCAGCAGACCGCCGACCCCTGGCAGAACGGGCAGCCCTTTGCGAATTTCGCGAGCAGCGGATTCGGCTATGCAAGCTTCTTCCTGGGCGCCGCCAATATCGTCTCCACGGCCGCCCCCGCAGACGTACGCCTGGGCACGCATGCCTACGGAATCTACATCCAGGATAGTTGGAAGGTCACTCGCAGGCTGACCTTCGACTACGGTCTGCGCTGGGACTACGCCATCCTTTGGAAGGAGCAATACGGGCGTCTGCAAAATGCCGCCTTCGACCAGCCAAACCCGTTGATCGGTGGACGGATTGGCACCGTGGAGTATGAGGCGACCTGCCATTGCACCTTCGCCAACGCCTACCCGTTCGCCTTCGGACCGCACCTGGGAGTCGCGTACCAGATCACACCCAAGACCGTGTTCCGCGCGGGCGGCGCCATCTCGTACGCGGCGGTTTCCGATCAAGCCGGGCTGAACTCGAGCGCGGGGGACTTCTATAGCATCTCCGCTGCCGCCTATGGTGCCGCGGCGGGCTATCTGAGGGACGGCGATCCGCTGGGGCCGGGCAATCGCTTCGGCAATCCGGTGGTCCACTGGCCGGATTTCAGTCCGCATTACCCAGTTCCAGCAGCGCCCGGCGTGATCCCGCCCTCTTCGCCGTTCGTCTCCATCGCTCCCAACACTGGCCGATTGCCGCGCACGTTCCAATGGAGCATCGGTTTCCAGCGCGAGATTACCAGCAACCTGGTAGTGGATGCCGCTTACGTCGGCAACCGCGGCGCCTGGTGGGTGTCGCCCTTGCTCGCCAGTCTGAACTACAACGCACTGACTCCCCAACAGTTGCTCACTCAATACGGACTCGACGTGAGAAGCCGCGCAGACACGACGCTCTTGAACACCCAAATCAACTCGCCGGCCGTCACCGCCCGGTTCCCCTGGCTGGCGAATCCCAATAATGTCTATCCGGGTTTCCCCAACACACAAACACTGTTGCAGGCGCTACGACCGTATCCGCAGTGGAACGGCATCCCACCCTTCCTGGGACCGCCAGATGGAAACACCTGGTACGACTCGCTTCAGATCAAGGTGACCAAGCGCATTTCGCACGGCTTGAGCGGACAGGTGGCATACACCTGGCAGAAGGAACTCACCAACGGGACCAACTCGAACACGAGCTACGTCACGCCTTCCCCACCGCTCATCAACGATGTGTTCAACAAAGACGTCAATAAACAGATCTCCGGGTTCAGCGTCCCGCAGGAACTGATTATCGCGTTCAACTACACAACTCCCAAGCTGGAGGGCAGCTGGAAGGGAGTCGGCGCAGTGTCCTGGCTGGCGCGGGATTGGACGGTAGGCGGCGTGCTCCGCTATCAGAGCGGCCTGATCCTACAAAGCCCGTTCTCGTCCAACAACCTCCTCTCCAACCTGGCGCGCGGACCAGCGAATAATCCCGCCGTCTGGGGCGGAGGCTACACATTCATGAATCGGGTGCCAGGACAGCCCCTCTTCACGGTGGACCCGAATTCCCATTTCGATCCAACCAAGCAATTGGTTTTGAATCCGAACGCATGGGTGGAACCGCCTTACGGCACTTTCGGCCAATCCGCGCCATACTTCAACGATTTCCGTTGGCAGCGCCAGCCTGCCGAGAGCTTGGCCTTCGGGCGTATCTTCCGCATCAAGGAACGGTACCAGATCCAGATTCGGGCCGAGTTCCAGAACATCTTTAACCGGCTGTTCTATCAAGCGCCCGCCGACGGCGCAGGTTTTGGCGTACCGTTCACTTCAATTAGCTCGCCCACCCTACACGGCAACCCTGGAGGTACGCTGTCCGCAGGGTATGGCTATGTGAACTGGGTGAACGGCGGCCAGACGCAATTCGGCGGCGCCCAGCCCAGGTCGGGTCAGGTTGTGGCACGGTTCACCTTCTGATCTTGCGGGGCGGGAATGACAACCCGCCCCTCACTCGTTATAAGCTAACGAGGGAATGTCGAGGCGACCCTCAGTAATCCGCCAGGAGTCTGCCAAGCCCCAGCCGGTCCAAGTCGAGACCAAGACGGCTGCGGAGCCTTCGGCCTCTTCCCTGGCGGCGCTGCTGGTGCTGTTCGCGGCCAGCGGCTGTTCGGCGCTTATTTACGAAATTGTCTGGTTCCAGTTGCTGCAACTGGTGATCGGCTCGTCGGCCGTATCGCTGGGATTGCTGCTTGCGGCCTATATGGGCGGCTTGTGTCTCGGCAGTGCTGCCCTTGCGCGTGTGGTTCCGGCGCAGCTTCACCCGATGCGCGTGTATGCGCTTCTGGAGTTGGGCATCGGCGCTTTCGGAATCATTGCGCTGTTCGGTGTACCTGTAGTGGCACGGATTTACGTTGCTGGCCCGGCATCGGGATTGGCCGGGCTGGTGCTGCGGGGCGTGATCGCCGCAGTATGCCTGCTGCCGCCGACGGTACTGATGGGTGCCTCGCTCCCCGCGCTCGGGCGCTGGGTGCAGACCACACCGAAAGGCGTTTCGCGGCTGGGGCTCCTGTACAGCGCGAACATAGCGGGCGCGGTGATTGGCTGCCTGTATGCCGGCTTTTACCTGCTGCGCGTCTATGACATGGGAGTGGCGACCTACGCTGCCGCCGCGATCAACGTCGTAGTCGCCGCCCTCGCCGTGACGCTTGCGGCGCGGTCCCCGCACGAGCGGAGCGAACGCCTCGACGAGCCGCTCAGGATTCAACGCCCGCCGGGAGCCACACTCGTCTATATAGCCATCGCGCTCTCTGGCCTGACCGCGCTGGGCGCCGAAGTCGTTTGGACGCGCCTCCTCTCCCTGCTGCTGGGCGCCACCGTATACACGTTCTCCCTCATCCTGGCGGTCTTTCTGCTGGGGCTTTGGGCCGGCAGCGGTGTCGGTTCTTTTCTAGTCCGCCGGACCCAAGGCGTGCTTCGAGAGCCGCGAGTGGCGCTGGCGGCCTCGCAGATCCTGCTCGCGCTTGCGCTGGCCTGGACGGCCTTCACGGTAGCGCGCGTGCTACCGTATTGGCCGGTCGATCCATGGCTCTCAACGAGCCCCTGGTTCAACTTCGATCTGGATTTCACACGCTGTTTGCGGGCTATTTTCCCGGCCACGCTGCTATGGGGCGCCAGCTTCCCGCTCGCGCTGGCCGGCGTGGCAGCCGAGGGTGAGGATCCGGCACGCTTGGCCGGATCGGTCTACGCCGTCAATACCGCTGGATCCATCGTGGGTGCCTTGGCGTTCAGCCTGTGGCTGATCCCGGCGATTGGAACCCGTGGCTCTCAGTCACTGTTGATCTGGCTGGGAGCGGCGGCCGCGGCGGCCGCGCTGGTTTCGGCGCTGAGAATCCGTCAACTCTCGCCGGCTAGCGGAGTCGCCCCGCTCGCCGCCACCGTGGTAGCAGCGTGGGGGCTCAGCGCGACCGTCCCGAATGTCCCTTGGCAGCTTATCGCCCATGGCCGGCGCATTGCCCCGATCCTCAATGGTCTGGACCCTGCCGCCGACGCCCAAACGAAGCCGTTATTCATCGGCGAAGGAATCAACTCCTCGGTGGTGATCACCGAACGTGGTGATCAGCGATTCTTCTATGTCAGCGGCAAGGCGGAGGCCTCATCGGCGCTGTTGGATATGCGCCTGCAACGCATGATGGGGCACATCCCGGCGCTGATCCATCCCGCCCCGCGATCGGTGCTGGTGGTCGGGTTTGGCGCGGGCGTCACAGCTGGTTCCTTCGTTCCCTACCCGGAGGTGCGGAGCATTACAATCTGTGAATTAGAGGCAATAATCCCGCCGGCTTCCGATGAATTCTTTGGAAAACAGAATGATCACGTTCTGCGCGACCCAAGAACCACGATCATTTATGATGACGCCCGGCATTATATTCTCACAACTCCCGCTAAATTTGACCTGATTACCACGGACCCGATTCATCCGTGGGTAAAGGGCACCTCGACGCTGTACTCGAAAGAGTATTACGAGCTGGCCAAGAGCCATTTGAATCCCGGAGGCGTCGTGGCGCAATGGCTACCCATCTACGAGAGCGACGAAGAAACCGTCCGCACGGAGCTGGCGACTTTCTTCAGCGTTTTCCCCGACGCAACTGTCTGGAGCAACTACTACCAGGGCGACGGGTACGACCTCGTTCTGCTCGGGCGCGCCAATCCATCCCCAATCAATGTCGACGCCCTTCAGCAGCGGCTCGATCAACCCGGATATTCCGCCGTAACGGCGTCGCTCGCTGATGCCGGATTTCACTCGGCGGTCGATGTACTGTCCACGTATGCCGGCCGGGCCGCGGACTTGCAGCCGCTCGTGACCGGCGTTGCTCTCAACGATGACTTAAACCTCCGGCTGCAATACTTGGCCGGTTTCGGATTGAACTCGCGCGGTTCGGCAGAGATCTACCGCCACCTTCTCAGCTACCGGCGGTTTCCAGAGGATCTGTTGACCGGCTCCGGGGATCGGCTCAACACGTTGCGGACCCTGTTGGGCCGGCCGGTGCGCACGTTCTAAACGCATGCGGCTTCTCGTTTTCCTCCTGCCGGTGAGTGCGGCGGCCCAGATCGTCTGCGCATTAGGACCCGGCGCAGCCTCCTACAAAGCATCGGAAGATCAACGTCCCGCGCGCGATGCCATGCTGCTCGCGGCGCGCGTGAGCACGGCGGAGAAAGCCATTTGTGCCTCAAATTGCCCGGAAATCGCGCTGTATCGCAACGCGACGGCGCCGAATTCCGCGTTGGTCCTGACCTCGGGCCAAGCAAAACTCGTGTACGCGCCCCAGTTTTTCGCCGACGTTTACATGGGTTTCGGCGATGCTGGCATCATGGCCGTCATGGCGCATGAAGTCGGTCACGCCTTGGACGACACCTTGGGCGCCGCGTGGATCGACAAGCGCTGGACGCCGGAACTGCGCGCCGATGCGTGGGCCGGCTGCACTCTGGCAAAGAGCAACCTCAGCCCGCCGGAGATGCACGCAGCGCTCGGCGCCCTGGCAAAGTACCCGTCTCCCAAGCACCCAGCCTGGAACCTCCGCCTGCCGGCCATCCGCTCGGGCTACTCGCACTGCGGCGGCGCAGCCTCCAACGTGCGATAGAATCAGCGATGCACTGATTAACCGTGGAGGTCTGCCATGCAATGGAAAGTCATCCTCTTCAGCGTGTTCATAGCCGCGGCCGCAATGGCCCAGCCCAAGCCGCTCAGCACGGCTTGGCGCGGCGCCGGCCCAGCTCCGTGCGTCGGCTCGGACGGTGGTATCCTGCAATGCCCGCCTCCTCCCCATCTCATTGCCGTCCGCGCCGGACACATGTTCGACAGCAAGGCCGGCCGCATGTTCGCGAAACAAACCGTGCTGATTAATGGCGGTCGAATCACCGCCGTTGGCCCCGAAGATCAGATCAAGATTCCCGCCGGCGCCCAAATGATCGACCTGCGCAACGCCACCGTTCTGCCCGGACTGATCGACGCGCACACCCACATGTTCAACACGCGCAAGCCCGGCGGCACCACCGAAGACTACATGCTGATCGGCGTGCAGAACGCGCAGTTTGAACTGCGCGCAGGGTTTACCACCGCGCGCGACATGACCAGCCACGGCAACGGCTATGGCGACGTCGCCATCCGCAACGCCATCAACGAAGGCCGCATCGATGGCCCGCGCTATCAGGTTTCCACGCGCGGCATCATTTGGGGCGCCAAGCCCAAGGACCCCAGCCATCCCGAGGACCCTCTGGCCGCCGCCGTGGTTCGATCGCCCGAAGAAGCGCGCGCCGCGGTGCGCGATCAGATCGCTCACGGCGCGGATTGGATTAAGCTCTACCCTGCGGGCGCGTATCGCTTCAGCCCCACTGGCAAGGACGAATACGAAGTGACATACCCGCTGCCCGTTCTGCAGGCCGCCATCGATGAAGCGCATCGTCTGGGCCACAAGACCGGATGCCACAATTACGGCGGCGAAGGCCTACACAATGCCATCGTCGCCGGCTGCGACACCATCGAACACGGCTTCGGCCTGGATCAGAACGAAGTGAACATGATCGTCGCCAAAGGTCTTTACTTCGACCCGACCCTGGTCCGCTACACCGAGCCTTATATGGACGACAACGACGCCAAGAACACCGGTGGCAAATTTCGCATGATTCCCATCTTCGAGCACGCCGTGCGGATGGCGGCCGCAACGCCGGGGCTCAAGCTGATGGTCGGCAGCGGCGTCGACGGCGCGACGTTCGCGCACGGCACCCAGGCGCTGGAATTCGCGGCACTCGCGCGGGTCACGGGATGGTCGACTGCGCGAATTATTCAAGCCGGAACCATGACCAACGCCACTGCGATGGGCTGGCAGGACCGCATCGGCTCCATCGACAAGGGCAAGTTCGCGGATCTGATCGCTGTCTCCGGCGATCCGCTCGCCGACATCACCGAACTCCAACGCGTGAAATTCGTGATGAAGGGCGGCAAGATCATTCGCAACGATCTGGAGCAGGAAGCGAGCGGGCCTTCCGTCGGTGTGCGCGCGATCATCCACTCGGTCGCCGATTTGGACAAAACCGTCAAGTTTTACCGCGACGGCCTGGGTATGGAACCGCTCGGCGCCGCCGGCAAGACTCTAGCCTCACTTCCCGCACCGAATCCACTCAGTGAAGACCTCTCCAAGTTCACCAACACGCATGGCGCCAAGTTCCGCAATGCGATCTTCGTGATTCCTGGAACCAAACTGCAACTGGAACTGACAGAATTTTCCGGCATCCCGCTGAAGCACACCATGCCTCACATGCAGGACCCCGGCGCCGCCACCCTGATCCTCATGATCCGGGACCTGGACGCGACGCTGGCCAAGGTGAAAGAGAACGGCGGAACCGTCCTCAGCCTGGGCGGGCATCCCATGAAAGTCGGCGGCGAAAACAGCAAGAGCCGCTCGGTGTTCGTTCGCGATCCGGATGGCTTTTTGCTAGAGCTGGCGCACATCGAACCACCGCTTCCCGCAGCGACCGGCTCCGGGAACATCATGGGCGCGCGCATTGGCCTGACCATCGAAGACACCGATCAGTCCATGAAGTTCTACCACGACGTGCTCGGCTTTGAAACCAAGCCCGGCGCGTCGTTCAGCACGGACAAAACCATCGCTTCGCTGATCGACGCGCGGGGAGCGCAATGGCGCATCAACTCCGCTAAGGTCCCTGGCTCGCCCATTGATTGGGAGATGATCGAGTTCAAGGACATCGCCCGCAAGCCATTCAAGCTCAACGTAGCGGACGCAGGTTCGCCGGCGGTTTCCGTGATTGTCAGAGATGTGCCCTCCGCCGCGGAAGCCGTGGAGGCCGGTGGCGGATCGGTGGTAACCAGGGGCGGCCAGCCCATCCAGTTCAACAAAACGCCGTTGGTGTTCGTGCGCGATCCGAACGGCCTTCTAATCGAGCTGATGCAGGAACGCCCCCGTTAGCGGGGATTACTTATCCTTCTTGACGGTGAACTCGAACGGCATTCCACCGGCGTCGCCGGAGAACTTGATCTCCTCGTCGGCAACCATGCCCTTGTAGTTGAGCATAAAGGGCATTCCGCCGAAGTCCAGGGTAACGGAAAATGTAATATTGTCCCCGTCCACCTTGCCGTCTTTGATTTTGATCTCCATGCCGTCCATGCCGGTCATGGATCCGTTCAAAGTGGCGCCATCAGCCATGAAGGTAAAGGCCACCGGAAAGTCGCCGTTGGGTGTGGAGACGGAGCCCTTCCACTTGCCGTCGGGACTGGCGGCGAATGCGCTTGCGGCCATCAACAGTATGCCCGCGGCGATAGTTCGAAACGTCATGAAGTACCTCCCCTTGGTCTGCCGTTACGACTGCAGATTAAGGGTATTGTAGTACTTTCACCCCCCAAAGAATCGCTAAACTTTGCCGTTTCCAGGCCGATAAAGAATAGGAAAGGTTCCCTTCGATTGATCTCGCTCCGAAAAACTGCCACTGAGCTGGACCGCCTGGAAGACATGAGCCGCGCCGCGGTCCGCTGTTACTCCCAAGCCCTACGTTCCACCGAGCAGCACGCCGTGGAGGTGGACGCCGCCGAACTGGCGCAGTTCCGCGCCCAGCTTCAGGCGTTGCAGTCCCGCCTGGAAGACGCCGGCCAAGCCGGCCAGCTGGAAAGCGTGCAGGCTACGTTCGACACCGAACTGCGGGAATACCAGGACAAATCCCGAAAGCAGATTGAGCGCCTGCGCAAGGACATTAGAGAAGCAACTGCGGCCGTGGAAGAGTTCGCCAGTTCGGTGACGGCAAACGGGAGGGAACTGGAGAAAGGGCTGAACCACGAACTGCAGCAGCTGAACCAAGCCGCCACCAGCGACAATCTCAATGAAGTTCGCGGCGCAATTCGGAACGCCACCGCCAAGATCTCCGCTAGCGTCGAGCAAATGCGCACGGCCAACCAGGCGGTGATCGCGCAACTGAAAGACGAGATCCGGTTGCTGCACGAGGAGATCCGCTCTACCCTCCGCCGCGCTCCCAGCGAACAATCCGCCGCTAACGAGAGCCGGCACAAGCTGGACAACCAAATCGATGCCCTGATTCAACGCGGTTCGCAGTTTTCAGTCCTGCTGGTAGTGGTGACCAACCTGGAGGGCATGCGCAACTGCCATTCCCAGCCTCTCATCGAGACCGGACTCCGCAGTTTCGAATCGCGCTTCGCCGATGTCGTACCCGGCGCCGCGCTGACCGGCCGCTGGGCCATCGATCAGTTTGCCGCCGTCCTGAGCACGGAACCGGCGAACGCCATCGCGCTGTCCAACGATGTCGTCAAGAAGCTCTCAGCCCCATTTCTGGAGCAGGAAGACGGCATGAGCCGTAACTTGTCCTTCGGCGTCAAAGCCGGCGTGGTAGAATTCCGCTCCGGCGCAGATCCTGCGAAATTTCAAGCCAAGCTCAAGCAATTGGCCGGCGCTCTAGCCGCCTAAGCCCGCCAGAACATTCAGATTCCGAACCGGTGCAAGATAGAGTGACATGGCCGCTACCGGCAGCGTCTGGACGCGCGTGGTGCTTTTGTCTTTGGGCGGCTTCTTCGAATACTACGACCTGTTCTTCACCGGATACATTGCCCCCGGCTTGGTTCGCAGCGGCATCCTGACTCCCACCACGCGCGGGTTGTTCGGCACGACCGGCGTCGCCGGTTTCGTTGCCGCCATGTTCGCCGGCCTGTTCCTTGGCACGGCTCTGGTCAGTTTTGTGGCCGACCGTTTTGGCCGGCGGACCATCTTCACGTTTTCTCTGCTCTGGTACACCGCCGCGAGCGTCGTCATGGCGTTCCAGCACGATGTGTTCGGGCTGAACCTTTGGCGATTTGTTTCGGGAATCGGCGTGGGCGTCGAGCTGGTGACTATCGACGCGTACATTGCCGAGCTGGTGCCGGCAGAAATGCGCGGGCGCGCGTTCGCATTCAACCAGGTGATTCAGTTCAGCGCAGTGCCGGTGGTGGCGCTATTGGCCTGGCGCCTGGTGCCTCTGTCGCCGATGGGCTTGGACGGTTGGCGCTGGGTAGTTCTACTGGGCGCGGCAGGCGCGATCTTCGTCTGGTGGATTCGCCGGCGGGTTCCGGAGAGCCCGCGCTGGCTCGGCGAGCGGGTGCACGAGGTGGGCGGCTTTAGTGAGATGTGGCGGCCGCCCTACCGCACGCGCAGCATCATGCTGATCGTCTTCAACCTGTTTCAGACGGTCGGGTTCTACGGCTTTTCCAATTGGGTGCCGACGCTGTTGATCCAGCGCGGCATCGCCGTCACGAACAGCTTGCAGTACACGTTCCTCATTGCGATCGCGGCGCCGTTCGGCCCGCTCGCGGCAGCGGCGATCGCCGACCGGTTCGAGCGCAAGTGGCAGATCGTTTGGGCGGCGGCGGCCATCGCCGTGTCTGGCCTACTGTTCGCCCAGATGACCGCGGCGGCTCTGTTGATCGTGTTCGGCGTGCTGCTGACGCTGGCGAACAACATGTTGTCGTTCTCGTTCCACGCCTACCAGGCTGAACTGTTCCCGACGCGCATTCGCGCCTCCGCGGTCGGCTTCGTCTACTCGTTCAGCCGTTTGTCAGTGGTGTTGAGCTCGTTCGTGATCGGATTTGTGCTCGACCGCGCCGGTGTTCCCGGCGTCTTCGCGCTGATCGCCGGGAGCATGGTTGTAGTGATGCTCGCCATCGGTCTCCTCGGACCTCGAACCAACCGCCTCGCGCTAGAGGTTATCTCCGAGTAGCGTCACTTCTTGTGGCCAGCAACCATCGTCACATCCCGCGCGCGGTCCGACCGTCCGTCTTCCCAACTGCTCCAACCCGAATTCATGCCATAGGGAGCACGCTCCAGAATCGCTTCGATCTGGCGGATCTTGCCCTTCTCCAGCTTGAACATCTCCGCGATCTCCCAGGTCCAGGGTGAGGTCGGCCCGGCGACCACCTCGCGGCCGCTCGGCGTCTCAAAGTGCCGCGTCTTGCCGGCAGCGTGGTCGAAAAACGCGAAGCTGAACACCAGCCCGCGCTCCTGGTCCACCGCGACGTAGCGCCGGTCCCGAATGTGCGTAACGAAATGCAGCAGGCCGGATTGAAACTGCTCCTTGCAGCTCCATTGCCCCGAATAATTGGTCGCTGTCTTTGGGTCGGGACGCGTCTGGCCGGGCGGCGTGGGTACGTTGGTGGATTGGCGGCCGTTTTCGATGCGGTTGCAGTTATCCGTGAACGGGTAAACGCCCTTGCCATCATTCTGCTGCATCCCGGAGAAATACATGTTGGCGGTCTTGATCAGGTCCGCGCGCGACATGCGTTCGGCGGGCGGCACCGTCTCCAGAAACACGGGATTGGGTTTGCCGAGCTTTTCGATGTTCTCCCCGGCCATGGGACTGATGACCGCCAGCGTCTCCACCTCGGCGATCTTCTCGTGGTCGATCTTGAGCCGCAGAGCGATCGCTCTCGGCACGCTCTCGCCCGGCTTGGGGCCCTCTTCACGAACGGTTCCCATGAAAGCCACCTGCTGCGCGGGCACATCCGTCACAAACAGACGGTACGTTCCCTTCCCCACGATGGAACTCCACAACCCCTCGCCCAGCTCCAGCTTCTGGCCGTTTTCGGTGAATTTGACGTTAGACGCCAGCGGAAGTTGCTGAGGGTTGTGCGCGATCATGGCGTCAAGATATTTGTCGACGAAGCCTTCCAGGCACGCCCGGTCGCACGTATTTTGGGCGCCGAGGTTCGCCGCTAAGGCAAGCCCCAACGCACCTAGCCCAAGCCAATAAATTCCGATCCGTTTCCAGCTAGCCATTTCGAGCCTCCGTTTCCGGCAACCCGCCAGTATATACTGTCAACTGCCCGGATCTACCCATGAAGATAACGCTTCTTCCACTGCTCGCGATTCTGGGAATCGCCGCCTATGCCCAAGGCACCCGCCCGGAGGCCCGGCCTTTCGACGCGTCGCACATGGACATGCAGGCACCGCCCCCGCAAGGCTTCGCCATTCGCGCCGGCCGCCTGTTTGACCCTCGAACCGGAACAAACCTGAAGGACCAGGTGATTCTCATCAAGGGCGACCGCATCGCCGAGGTCGGTCCCGCCGGGAGCGTGCACATTCCGCAAGGCGCAGCCGTCATTGATTTAAGCCGCGCCACCGTGCTGCCCGGCCTGATCGACCGCCACGTCCACCTGATGCAGGACCAGCAACCCAACGACGCGCGGCAGGCCTTCACCGGACTGCATTACGCGCTGCAGGATCTGAACGCCGGCTTCACCACACTCGAAGACATGGGCTCGGCCTACACGTACGCCACTGTCGAACTGCGCGATGCCATCAATAAAGGCCAGGTGCCTGGCCCCCGCCTCCAGGTTGCCGGACCGCAGATCGATCCCCGCGGCGCCACGTATTATCCTGCGCCTCCGGTGCCGACGCCGTTCGGCTTGGCGCCCGGCGCTCCTTCCTGGCAGCTCACCAGCAACGTCAATTCGCCCTGGCTCGCGCGCGCGGCCGTTCGCGAGCGTTCCCACTACGGCGTCGACTGGATCAAGATCTACGACACCGAAGACTACGAAGGCGGCGGCTATCCCGACCCGCCCGGCTCCGGAGCGTTCAAGCCCGACGGCAAGATGATCAACGTTCCCTCGCTGACGCTCGAGGAAGATAAAGCCATCGTCGACGAGGCGCACCGCCGGGGTCTGAAGGTTGCTTGCCACGCTTATGGCGGCGAGGGGTTGCGCAACTGCCTGGAAGCCGGCGTAGACATGCCTATGCACGTCATCGTGGGCGTCACCGGCGCCGAAGGTCTGGATGACGAAACCATCCGCCTGTTCAAGCAGCCGCTGGCCGACGGCACGATGCGTCCAGTAATGCAGACGCTTTGGGATCTGATCGGCGATCTGGAGGAGAAAGACCTGAAGGCCAGCCGCGGCCACACCACACGCTTCGCGCTGACTGAGAAAAGCTTCAAGCGGCTGGTGGCGGCGGGTGTCAAGGAAGTCTTCGGCAGCGGCGCGTACACGAACGGGCATGGCGCCCAGGCCTTCCAATTCGGCTATTTCGTGAAGTGGGGCATGACGCCCGCGCAGGCATTGCAGATGGCCACCAGCAACGCCGCCGAAAGCCTGAATTTCGAGTTGCCCAAGGAAGTGGGCTACGTCGAAAAAGGCCGGTTCGCCGATATCGTTGCGTTCGCGGCCGATCCGTTGCAGGACATCAGCGAGATGGAACATGTGAAGTTCGTCATGAAGGGCGGCGTCGTATTTCGAAACGACTTGAAGTAGCGGAGATGCGCAAATGACACCTTTCTTAACGCGTCGCAGACTTTTGCAGGCAGCCGGCGGGTTGGCGGCCATCTCCACGCGAGCGGCGCGCGCGGCCGCCCTGCCCACCAGCGACGTCATGGTCCGCCTGAGCGCCTATATGAGCGAGGCGCGTACCCATGCCCTTCCGCAAGAGGCCGCCGAGCGGACCAAAGAGCACATCCTGGACACCTTCGCGGCCATGGTCTCAGGCTCCGAACTCGCCCCGGGCCGCTTTGCGATCGGCTTCGCACGCAAATACGCTGGCGAAAAAGTAGCGACGGTCGCGGCTTCGCAGGTGGTCTGCGGAGCCATCGAGGCGGCCTTCGCCAACGCGATGCTCGCGCATTCCGATGAGACCGACGATTCGCACGCGCCCTCGCAGTCCCATCCCGGCGCGTCCATCGTGCCTTCCGCTCTCGCCGCCGGCGAACAGTTCGCGATCGATGGCACGCACTTCCTGCGAGCCGTTGCGTTGGGCTACGACGTCGGAACACGGTTCACCATGACCGTGGGCGCCGGCGCTTTTCAAACTGCTACGCACATCAGCACGCACGCTCTCTCGGGAAATTTTGGCTCCGCCGCCGCAGCAGGATGCGCCGCCAGCTTGAGCGACCAACAAATGCGCTGGCTGTTGGACTACGCATCGCAGCAGGGCTCCGGCATCAAGGTCTGGCAGCGCGACACGGACCACATCGAAAAAGCCTTCTTATTCGCCGGAATGCCCGCACGCAATGGCGTCACGGCCGCTCTGATCGTGCAAGCGGGCGGCACCGGCGTCGACGATGTCTTGTCCGGTCCGGACAATTTCGTCACGGATTATGCGCCCAACGCCGACCCGCACAAGCTCATAGACAAGCTCGGCGAACGCTTCGAAATCGTGCGCACCAATATCAAGAAGTGGAGCGTCGGTTCGCCCATCCAGGCGCCCATGGACGCGCTACAGGCGCTCTTGAAGAAGCACCAATTTCAAGCTGATCAGGTGAAGAAAGTGGTGGTCCGCGTCGCTTCGAGCGAAGCCGCCTTGGTGAACAACCGCGAGATGCCGGACATCTGCATGCAGTACATGGTGGCCGTGATGCTGCTGGACAAGACAGCGTCGTTCAAGGCGGCGCACGACAAGGCGCGCATGCACGACGCGGCCATCCAGCGCGAGCGCGCAAAGATCCAGCTTGTCCAGGACGCCGAACTGGAGCGCCTGCTGCCCGCGCGCGTCGCAATCGTCGAGGTCACGCTCAACGACGGCACAACCTTCACCCAACGAGTCGACGCCGTGCGCGGCACCGAAGAAAATCCGATGACCCGCCAGGAAGTCGTCGACAAGAGCCGCGACTTGATGGAACCGATCCTCGGCGAGACCAAATGCTCGAAGCTGATCGAGACCGTACTGAATCTCGATCAGCTCAAATCCGTCCGCGACCTCCGGCCGCTATTGCAGCGCGCCTAGAACGAATATTTCAGCGCGAACTGAATCAGCCGCGGATTCACGCTTTCGCTCGTAATCACGCCAAAGGTTGCCGCCGTCGAAATCGCGGTGCCCGGGTTGTTGAACTGCGGATGGTTGAAAGCGTTGAAGAACTCCGTCCGCAATTGAATCGTCTGCCGCTCGGTGATCCTGGTGGTCTTCACCAGCGACAAGTCCCAATTGAACTGCGGCGGCCCCAGCACGATGCCCACGCCGGAATTGCCATAACCAAACCCGTTGCCAATGGCCGGAGGCGCGCAAATCGCGCTGGCGCTTAAGTAGCCCGGCCCACCGCTCGCTCCGCCCAGCCGGCTTTCGATCCCGCCGGAAGTGGTAATGCTGCCGTAGCTGGCGCCGTTGCACATCTGGGCGCGCCCAACGTTGAACGCGCCAAACGTAACAGTACTCAGTGTTGGCGAGGTCGGCGAAGGCCCACTCACTCCGAAGATAGTGCCAGCGCGCGAATCGGTCAGCGTGAGCGGCGTACCGTCCTGCGCGACTGTGACGCCCGAAAGATTCCAGCCTTCGGCTAACTTGCCCAAAACGCCGGAGGGATGGCCAAACGGGAGATCCCAGCTATAGTTCACGATGAAGCGCTGCGGGCGGTTGTAATACGCCGGTCCGTATTGCTGCCTCACGTCGCTGGCATCGTTCCCGTTGGCGCCGTAGCCAATCAAGTCCGTCAGGCTCTTGCTCCAGGTGTAGGCTGCCTGCACTGAGACGCCGTGCGAAAGCTGCTTGCGGACCGTAACCTGCAGGCTGTTGTAATTGGAAATCCCGTCGAATCCCGTTCCCTGGAAACCGCTGGCGGCGAAACCGAGATAGGGCACGCGCAGATTGGCGTTGGAGACCGTGTTGGTAGTCACGCCATTGATCGGATTGGACGGACTGGCCAATAACGCCGTGTTGTAGTTGTGATTGTAGTCGGCTAGATTGATTCCGCTCGACCCCACGTAACCCAAGTCCAACACCCAGGTCGGAATA
The DNA here is from genome assembly GCA_035501155.1 of Bryobacteraceae bacterium. GTDB lineage: Bacteria > Acidobacteriota > Terriglobia > Bryobacterales > Bryobacteraceae > Palsa-89. The sequence goes on along the minus strand of DATJWO010000040.1, from coordinate 124,221 downwards.
AACTCCCATTGCACGCCGAAGTTGTATTGGCGCACCAGCGGCGTGTGGATGTTCTCGTCGATGAAGGGCAGATTGAGGTTCGACGTCTTGCCGGTAGTGAAGTCCACCCAACGCGGAATGAAGGACAAGGTCGCAGCCGGGAACAACTGCTGCAGGCTGGCCGGCTGCGCGGCCGGACCCGCGTAGTCGAGGGTTACAGCGTAAGGGTTGCCCTGCTCCACCGAATGGACGAACAGGTTGCCGCCGATGCGGTCATAAAAGAGTCCGACTCCTCCGCGCACCACGATCCGCCCGCTTCCGAAGGGTTGCCACGCAAATCCAAAGCGCGGCGCGAAGTTGTCCGCCGGAGGGCCACTCTGGACGGGAAGATTCCTGTTGGACTTCAACACGCCCGAGGGGACAGCACCGGTGAAGTTCGACGGCACGACGTATCCGGACAAACTGCCAGTGGCGGGTGAATTGCCTGGCACAGCTTGTTTCAGAACCTGGCTCTGCCAGACGTTGGTGAGGTTGCCGTATTTGTCGCTGAGCGTTCCGTCGTATTCCCAGCGCACGCCCAGGTTCAGCGTCAGGTGAGTTGTGATCTTGTAGTCATCCTGAACGAACGCGCTCAGGTTGTTGGCGCGATATCCGTGGATGATGCCGTCCGGGCCGCTGAGCACGCAGAACAAACAGGACGCGATGTTGCTCAACGCCGTGCCCGTGGTGTTGCCCGGATTCGCAGGATTGCAGGTGGCGTCGCCCGGCGTGCAGCCCGCCCGCCCGATCAGAAAGTCCGGGAAAGAGTAGATGGTCGTGTTGCCGCGCTCGATGCCTTTGAACACGATGTCCCAGTTAATATGTTCGGCCTCAAACCCGGCGCGAATCGTGTGCCGGCCGTGAGACCACGAAATCGTGTCGGCGATCTGGAACTGATCCGTCGGATCAAATACATCGTCACTGATGCTGCCGCCCACGTTAAATAAGCCCTGAATCGTAATCGGATTCATGACCGGGATCGCCGGATTAATCGGCGTCATCCCCAACTGCGTAGCGGTGTATGGCACTCCATTCGAGTTGGACGCGAGGTTGCGCTGATAGGACAAGCGCGCTTCATTGACCAGAGTGTTCGTCAAAATCGAAGTGAGCTTGAGCGCCGCATTTGTATTCGCGTACAGGTAGCTGGCGGGAGTGCCCGGCAACTCGCCGTTGGCTGACGAGAACGGAATGGTCTGAGGATCTTGGGACGTGAAGAACCGCGCGGATAACGTGTGCTGGTTGTTGATCACATAATCGACGTTCGCCACGGCCTGATGTTCGGTAAAGCGGGCCGGCTGACTGAAAGGCACCAGTTGGAAGCCGCCGTTGGTGGATCCAGGAATATAGTAACTGCCGTTGGGCAATTTCAGGTTCAAAAAATTGAGAGCAACTGGGTTGATGTTCGAGCCGTCGCAGGCCACTTGCACGCCGCCCGCCACGGTCGTATAGCGCGAATTGCCCGGATGATTCGCCGGACACCAGGCCGCGCCCAAGGCAGACTGGAAGCCTGCCGCGCTACGGTCGCCCGACGGGATCGGCGGCAGCGTCGGCGTCGAGTAGCCGTTGGTGCCCACGCCGTTGATCTGCCGCGTCTCCTGATAGCTCAAGAAGGCGAACAGCTTGTCTTTCTTGATCGGCAGGCCCACGGTGCCGCCGAACTGGTTCTGGTTGAGCACCTGCCTGGAGCCGCCGGCGCGATTGCGGAAGAAGTCTACCGCGTTCAAGTCCGTATTGCGGAAGAATTCAAACAATGAACCGTGCCAGGCGTTGCTGCCGGACTTAGTAACGACATTTACGTTTGCGCCCGGGTTGCGTCCATAACTGGCGTCGTAAGTCGACGTCTGAATCTTGAACTCCTGCAGTGCGTCCGGGTTGGGGATTCCAATTCCAACGTAAATCCCGGCGTCGGCACCCAGGTTGTTGCCGGCGAAATTGTCGATGTTCACGCCGTCCATTTGATAGTTGTTCTGGTTGGTGTTGGCGCCGTTGACGCTGACATCCTGCGATCCTTTGCCGAACGCGGACGCGTTGTTCACGCTGACGTTGGCGCCCGCCGACAGGCTCAGGATCTGGGTGTAGTTGCGGTTGGTCAGCGGCAGCGAAACCACGGCATGCTGCCCCACTACCGTTCCCAGTGTGGAACTCGCGGTCTGCAGTGTCTCGGCCGTCGCCTCCACGGTTACTTGCTCGTTGGCCGCGCCCACTTCCAGAGTGCGGTCCAGCACCGGCGTTTCGGTGACGTTTACCGTCACGGAGGCGACTTCAGACGTCTTGAACCCGCTGGCCGCGAACCGAACTTTATACGAACCCGGTGTCAGCAACGTGAACTTGTACACACCGTCGCTTCCGGTGGTGACGCTTCGCGTCTGGTTCGTTTCAGAATTAACAATGGTTACCGTCACGTCGGGCACAACGGCCCCGGAAGGATCGGTGACGGTTCCGGTGAGCGCGCCTGTTCCGGCCGACTGGGCCTTGAGCAGCGCATTCCAGGACGAAAATACAAGAACAGCAACCACAGCCCAGCGCAAAAGCGACGTGGCCTTCATGAAAATCCCCTTTTCTCCGGTCGGCGCCCGTTACGAGAGGAAACCGCCGGCTTACAACTCTTCTTGGGGCGAAAGTATATCACTGGAAAAATCCGGTGTCCAGGGTGGCCGGATTTCACTCGACCGGGCGAATCCGGCCAGATCAAGCCAGGCACGCGCTCGATACGGATCAGCGAATCCTTTACTTTCAACTACATAAGATGGTACGCTGAAGAACCTATAATGCGAACTGTCGATTTGATCCACCGAAAACGAGATGGTGAAGAATTATCGCCAGAAGAGATCGCCGCGCTGGTTGACGGCTACTGCCGGAATGAAATTCCGGACTACCAGATGTCCGCCTTCCTCATGGCCGTCTTCTTTGCCGGGATGACAGACCGGGAAGTGAGCGCACTAACCGATTGCATGGTGCGCAGCGGCGGAACGATCGATCTGAGTTCGGTCCCGGGTGTAAAGGTCGATAAGCACTCAACCGGCGGAGTCGGAGACAAGACCAGCTTGATTGCCGCTCCGCTGGCTGCTGCGGCAGGCGTCGTGGTGCCGATGATGTCGGGGCGCGGCCTGGGACATACCGGCGGCACCTTGGACAAGCTCGAGTCCATTCCCGGTTTCCGCACCGATTTGACCGTCGATGAATTCCGCGAACAACTCAAGAAACACGGCTTGGCCTTCATGGGGCAGACCGTGGAAGTGGCGCCCGCCGACGGCAAGCTGTACTCGCTGCGCGACGCCACCGCGACCGTGGAGTCCATCCCGCTAATCGCCTCGTCCATCATGTCCAAGAAGCTGGCCGAAGGCATGGATGCCCTGGTTCTCGATGTCAAAGTGGGCAGCGGCGCTTTCATGAAACGCCAGGTGGACGCGCGCCGGCTGGCGCAAATGATGGTCGGCATCGGACGCCGCGCCGACAAGCGCGTGCAGGCGCTGATCACGGACATGAATCAGCCGCTCGGATACGCCGTCGGCAACGCGCTCGAAGTGATGGAGGTTTCTCAGACCCTGCAGAACGCCGGGCCAACCGATCTCACGCGCCTGGCTCTGGAACTGGCCGCCCGCATGATCTTCCTCGCCAAGATCTCCCATACGTTGGATGAAGGACGCGAGCTGGCCCAGCAAAAGCTGCTGGATGGTTCCGGCTACAAAAAATTCAAGGATGTCATCGAGGCGCAAAGCGGTAATCCGCAAGTCCTCGATCGCTTCGATCTGCTCCCCAACGCGACGGGCGCGCGCGAAATCACCTCCCCGCGCGCCGGCTATGTCAGCGCCATCGCCGCCGAAGACATCGGCCTGGCGTCGGCCAAGATCGGCGCCGGACGCAACACGAAAGAAGACGTGATCGACCCGGCGGTGGGCGTCATTCTCGAAGTCAAGGTCGGCCAGAAAGTGGACGCCGGCGCCGTGCTTTGCCGGTTGTACTATACGCGGGAAGACAACGTGGAGGAGGCCGCCGACCAGATCGAAGACGCCTTCCGCATTTCCGCACAGCAACCCGAAGAGCGCGAACTGATCCTAGAAGTAGTGAGCTGACGGCTTCATGCAGCGGTTCACGGGCGTTTTGGGGATCCTCGCGATTCTCCTGGTGTGCTTCGTGTTCTCCAAGCACAAGCGCGCCATACGCCCGTCTCTGATCTTGTGGGGCTTGGGCCTGCAACTCACCTTCGCGTTTATCGTGCTGCGCACGCCGGCCGCGCGAGGATTCGAAATCCTCAGCGACAAAATCAACGCGATCATCGCTTACACACAGGTTGGGAGCAAGTTTGTCTTCGGCGATCAACTGGGCGGCAGCCAGCCGGCCATCTTCGCGTTCCAGGTGCTGCCCATCGTCATCTTCATTTGCAGCCTGTTTGCGGTTCTTTATTACCTCGGCGTGATGCAACTGGCGGTGAAGGCCATGGCCATCATCATGCAGCGCGTCATGGGAGCGAGCGGCGCCGAGTCCACCAATGTGGCCGCCAGCATCTTCATGGGTCAAACCGAAGCGCCCATCACCATCCGTCCGTTCCTCGAAGGTTTGACCGAATCCGAATTGTTCACCATCATGGTCAGCGGCATGGCGCATGTTTCGGGAGCCACCATGGCCGCCTACGTGGTGATGGCGCATGTCGAGCCGCGCCATCTTCTAACGGCCGTGATCATGACCGCGCCGGCCACCATCATGCTGGCCAAGATTCTCTCGCCGGAAGTGGGCAAGCCCGCTACCGCTGGAACCGTGAAGGTGGCCATCGAGCGTCCGGGAGTCAACCTGATCGACGCGGCGGCCCGCGGCGCCGGTGACGGCCTGCATCTGGCGCTGAACATCGCGGCCATGCTGATCGCCTTCCTGGCTCTGATTGCGATGTGCGACGGAATCCTGAGCTATTTCCATACCTCGATGGAGCAAATCTTCGGCTACCTGTTTGCGCCCGTCGCGTGGCTGTTGGGTGTCAGCTTCAACGACTGCCGCTCCATCGGAAACCTGCTGGGAACACGGCTCGTTACCAACGAATTCGTAGCGTTCCAGCAATTGGGGCCCATGAAGTCGCGCCTCGATCCGCACTCGTTCACCATTGCCACCTACGCTCTGTGCGGTTTCGCCAACCTGAGCTCGATTGCCATCCAGATCGGCGGCATCGGAGCCCTGGCTCCGAGCCGCAAGTCCGACCTGGCGCGGCTGGGATTGCGCGCCGTGGCGGCCGGAACTATGGCGAATTTCATGTCGGCCTGTATTGCAGGCATGTTGATCCATTGATGCAACCGACCGTTGATTACATCAGCCTGCAGACGAGCCGCGAACCCCGCGTCGCCGTGGTGTTGGGCAGCGGCTTAAGCGCCTTCGCCGACGAACTGAGCGATGCCATCGAAATTCCCTACTCGAAAATTCCGGATTGGCCGCTTTCGACCGCCGCGGGACATGCCGGCAAGCTGGTCTTTGGAAAGATCGGCGAACTGGACGTCGTAGTGATGGCCGGCCGCAGCCATCTGTACGAGGGCTACACGCCGTCGCAAGTGACCTTCGGTGTCCAGGTGCTGCACCGGCTCGGCGTACGTTCCATCGTGCTCACCAACGCCGCCGGCGGCATCAACCTTTCCTACCGCCCCGGCTCGTTGGTGCTGATTTCCGATCACATCAACCTGCAGCACACCCACCCGCTGATCGGACCCAACGACGATTCTCTTGGCCCGCGCTTCCCCGACATGAGCGATGCCTATTCAGCCAGCTACCGGTCCATCGCGCACCAGGTGGCGGAGAAGCTGAAAATTCCACTGGCCGAAGGCGTTTACGCCGCGATGACCGGCCCCAGTTATGAAACACCCGCGGAGATCCGCTACCTGCGCACCATTGGCGCGGACCTGGTGGGCATGTCCACCGTTCCCGAGGTAATCGTCGCAAACTATTTGCGCATGCGAGTGCTGGCCATCTCCTGCGTGACGAATATGGCGGCCGGAATCCTGCCGCAAAAGATCCATCATGAAGAAGTGCTGGAAGCCGGCCGCAAAGTCCAAGGGACGCTGGCCCGGTTCTTGAGGGCAATGCTGCCGCAGCTATGAGCGAGTTGACCCAAGCTGCCATCGCCGCCCGCGACCACGCGCACGCTCCCTTCTCCAAATTTCGCGTGGGTGCCGCGCTGGAAACCGACGACGGCCGCATCTTCACCGGCTGCAACGTCGAAAACGCCACCTACGGTCTGACGATTTGCGCCGAGCGCGTCGCCGTCTTCAAGGCGATCTCCGAAGGCGCGCGCAAGTTCCGCCGTATCGCCGTAGCCGCCGACACCGACGAACTGACCCCGCCGTGCGGCGCCTGCCGTCAGATTCTGTGGGAGTTTCTGGGCGATACCGAGCTCACACTGGTTAACCTGCACGGTAAATCCGAAACGTTCCGGCTGAAAGATCTTTTCCCGAGGCCCTTCGATGCGTCGTTTATTTAGTACAGTTCTCCTGTTTCTATTGTTGTCGCCGGGCGCGTGGGCCGAGCCCGCCGACTGGATCTACACCGCCCGCTACGTCGTGACCATGGACGCACAGCGCCGGTTGATCAACGATGGCGCTGTGGCCATCCGGGGCCAGAACATCGTCGGCGTCGGCAAGCTCGCCGACATTGAGAAGCAGTTTCAAGCCCGCCAGCACCTGGACCGCCCGGACGCCATCCTCATGCCCGGCCTGATCAACACCCATACCCACGCCGCCATGTCGCTGTTCCGCGGCATCGCCGACGACCTGCGCCTCCAGGATTGGCTCCAGAACTACATCTTTCCCGCCGAGTCCCGCAACGTCACGCCGGAGTTCGTTCTGTGGGGAACCCGGCTGGCCTGCCTGGAAATGATGCTTTCCGGCACCACCACCTTCGTCGACATGTACTACTACGAAGACCAGGTCGCGAAAGCGACAAAAGAGGCGGGCATGCGCGGCGTGCTGGGCGAAACCATCATGAAGTTCAAAACGCCGGACGCGCCCACGCCTCAGGACTCGCTGCGTTTTACCGAGAAATTCCTCCAGCAATACCGCGGCGATCCGCTCATCGTCGCCGCTCCCGCTCCGCACGCCGTCTACACCAACACCGACTTCACGCTGAAAGCCTCGCGCGCGCTGGCCAACAAATATCACGTGCCGCTGGTGATCCACCTGTCGGAAACCAAGCAGGAGAACGACGACCTCATGAAGGCGCGCCATCTTACGCCCACCGGCCTGCTGGATCAGCTTGGCGTTCTCAACGGCCCCACCATCGCCGCGCACGGCGTGTGGCTGGACGATGCCGACATGCGCATCCTGAAAGAGCACGGCACAGGGATCGCGCATTGCCCGTCCAGCAACATGAAGCTGGCCAGCGGCGTCGCGCCCGTGGTGAAACTGCTGAAGCTCGGCGTCCCGGTCGGCGTCGGCACCGACGGCCCGGCCGGCAGCAACAATGATTTCGACCTGATGGAAGAAATGAACCTTGCTGCGGATCTACAAAAGGTGAGCACGGGCGATCCCACCGCCATTCCCGCCGAGCAAGCCGTCGCCATGGCCACCATTCTGGGCGCGCGCGTCGCCGGACTCGACAAGCAAATCGGCTCGCTCGAAACCGGCAAGCGCGCCGACATGATCACGCTGCGGCTGGACCGCCCGCATGCTGTGCCCCTTTATAATGTGTATTCGCAGATTGTCTACGCGCTTAAAGGCTCCGATGTCGAAGACGTGATGGTGAACGGTAAGCCCATCGTGCGCGACGGACGCTCACTGACGCTGGATTCCCGCGCCATCCTCGCCAAGGCCGTCGAATACGGCGCCAAGGTCGCGGCGTCCTTGCGCAAGAATTAGTCCGTACTATTACTTCCGGGAATCGAGCCGATATGCTCAGCATGAGCATGTTCGATTGGAAACCTGAATACAGCGTGGGTCACGCCGAGATCGACAGCCAGCACAAAAGACTCTTCGTGCTCGCCGGCGATTTGCACACCGCCATGATCTCCGGCAAAGGCAAAAACATCCTTTCCAAGACGCTGGCAGAATTGATCTCCTATACGAAGCTGCATTTCGCAACCGAGGAGCGCCTCATGAAGGCGCACAACTATCCCGATTATGCCCAGCACAAAGCCAATCACGACTCTTTGACCGCGAAGGTCGTGGAGTTTCAAAGAGACTTCGAGACCGGCCACGTCGCTGTCACAGTCGGCCTTCTTCAATTCCTGCAAGACTGGCTGCGCCACCACATCCGCGAGACCGACCGGAAGATCGCCCTTTTCCTGAAGTCCAAGGCCGCCTGAACCCTCGAAGCTCGGGATCTCGTTTGATATCGTAGTAGCTTGTCTGAGCCCAATATCGTCGACGTTTCCGGCGTTATCGAGCAACAAAAGCTGGGCCGCTTCCTCATCGGCCTGATCCTGATCTCCTGGATCATCACCTTTTTCGACGGCCTCGACAGCAACCTCATCAGCTTCGCGGCGCCCTACTTCGGCTCCCAATACCACCTCACCAAAATCCAGCTCGGCAACATCTTCAGCATGGGCCTGCTCGGCACCATGATCGGCGGATTCATCCTCGGCTACGTCGGCGATCGCATCGGCCGCCGTCCCACCGTCATCTTCGCCACCGCCGCCTTCGGCATCCTCACGATGTGCTTCGCGCTCGCAAATAGCTACTGGTCGCTCTTCGCGCTGCGGTTGATCGACGGCCTTCCCCTCGGTGGCATGCTCCCGCTCGCCTGGGCGCTCAACATCGAATACGTTCCCAAACGCTACCGCGCCACCATTGTCACCGTCATCATGATCGGCTACTCCATCGGCACCGGCCTCGGCGGTCCTGTCGCCATCTGGCTGATCCCGAAATTCGGCTGGAAATCGGTGTTCATTTTTGGCGGCGCGCTCTCGCTGATCTGCGCCGGTGTGCTGTTTGCGATTCTGCCGGAATCGATTCGCTTCCTAGTGAGCAAAGGAGCGGCCGCTCAGCGCATCGCCCCCATCCTCCGCCGCATCGCGCCCGATCAGACCGTTCCCGCCGGCGCGTCCTTCATCGTCAGCGACGAGAGCACGCAAAGAAAGGATTTCCGGCCTTCCCTGCTCTTCCGGGGCGAACTCGTCTGGATCACCCCGCTAATCTGGCTCGGCTACATCGCCAGTTCCCTCGCCGTCTTCTTCATGGTGAACTGGACGCCGATCGTGTTTGAAGCGCTCCAGTACACCAAAACAGAAGCCGCCGAAGTGGCGTCGCTGTTTTCCATCATGGGCGCCGCCGGCGGCCTTCTGCTAATGCGCTTCACCGACAAGCGCGGAGCCATCGCCATCACTGTCATGCCGATCGGCACGATGATTCTGCTGCTCGCTGCAAGCTTCGTCCCCATCGGTCACACACCGTTCATGGTACTGGTCGCGGTGATGGGCGGCTTCCTGGTGGGCGGCCACTTCGGCCTGCACAGCATCTGCGGGATCTTCTACCCCAGCGCCTATCGCGCCAATGGCGCCGGCTGGGCCACGTCGGTAGCGAAAATCGGCTCGGTCGCCGGACCGATTCTCGGCGGCATCATCCTCTCCACCAGTCTTCCGGTGCGCTACATCTTCGCCGTGCTGGCGGTCTGCCCCGCTGTGTTCGCCGTCTGCATCTACGCTGTCGGCCGAATGCACCGCCGCATTCTCGGCCGCGAAGCCCTGGCCGCATCTACGGTCGACGCTGCAATCCCGCTTACCGCGGCTTCGCAGCCAGGTGTCTGACGTCTTTCTCATTCTCGTTGCACACAAATTCCAGAATTTCCGTGTTCGGCAGGAGGTGCATGGTCTCGGTAGTGCTCCAGGGCTTTGCGTAGACTTTGGGATCTTCGATGGTCACTCCAATATCCAGATGCCCGAAGTCCCGCCGGTGATACCGCTCAGTGACGTGCAGCGCTTCGGTGGCCGGATGCCCCGCCTGATCCAGCCACGCCTTGCCATTGAACCCGGTCGTCTCCACCACTAGCGTGTCGCCATCCCAGCGGCCCTTCGAATACCCCAGCCACGTCGGATTCGGATCGTCCTGTAGCTTCCGCCCATCCAGAAAGATCTGCCGGTACTGCCCGAACGCTTCATAGAGAATCGCCACCAGTTCCGGTTGCTGCACGATCTTGAACGGCACCGGCGTCGCGTTGATTTTCGGCACGCCCTGCGGCAGGCAGTTGGCATCGGACTCCTCGCTCGCATGCAGCCCCGCCTTGCGTTCGGCCGTAATCTTCTCGGCCCACGCCTGCATCACCACATCGCCCGGCTTCAGCCCGTTAGTCAAATCCTGCAGCCAGCGCGGGCTGTCCACCAGCCAGATTCCCTCCAGATCCGCCTGCCCGTTCGCCATGCGCGGCGCGGGCGCGATCATGTCGACCTTCCCATCTTCGGTGCGCGGCATCCCCTTGTGCGGCAAATTCACCCACTGCGCCGGCGCGGCAACCGAAATCCCCATCAACAGCACCACGGTCCTCAACATGAGCGCCTCCCTCTGTCCGTCCGAGGAATTATATACGCTCCCACCGCGCGACAATAGGGGAATGCAACAAGTGGCATTAGGATCGCAAGGCCTGCAAGTCTCCCGCATCGGCCTGGGATGCATGGGCATGTCCGAGTTCTACGGCCGCGCCGACGAAGCCGAGTCCATCGCGACCATCCATCTCGCGCTCGAGCGCGGCATCAACTTCCTGGACACCGCCGACATGTACGGCCCCTTCAAGAACGAATCGCTGGTGGGCAAGGCCATCGCCGGCCGCCGCGATCAGGTTGTGCTCGCCACCAAGTTCGGCAACCAGCGCAGCCCCGACGGAAAATTCCTCGGCGTATGCGGCCGCCCCGAATATCTCCGCGAATGCTGTGACGCTTCGCTCCAGCGTCTTGGCGTCAGCGTCATCGATCTTTACTACCAGCACCGCGTCGACCCGAAAGTTCCCATCGAAGACACTGTCGGCGCCATGGCCGATCTGGTGAAGCAAGGCAAGGTGCGCTACCTCGGCCTGTCGGAAGCCGCGCCCGCCACTATCCGCCGCGCGCACGCCGTCCATCCCATCAGCGCGCTGCAAACCGAGTACTCGCTGTGGAGCCGCGATCCTGAAGACGGCATCCTCACCACGGTTCGCGAACTCGGAATCGGCTTCGTCGCCTACAGCCCGCTTGGCCGCGGCTTCCTGACCGGCGAATTCAAGCGCCCCGAAGACATCCCGCAAGACGATTTCCGCCGCCACCACCCGCGCTTCGAAGGCGAAAATTTCTACAAGAACCTGGATCTCGTCCGCCACATCGAAGCGCTCGCGCGCCAGAAAGCCGCGACGCCCGCGCAAGTCGCCCTCGGCTGGGTGATGGCGCAAGGCCAAGACATCGTCCCCATTTTCGGCGCGAAGAAGCGCGCCAGAATCGAAGAGAATCTGAAAGCCTCAGAGATCGCGTTCACCCCAGCCGAACTGGAGCGCATCGATCAAGTGCTGCCCAAAGGAAGCACCGCCGGACTGCGCTACCCGGCCCAGCACATGAGCGCCGTCAACATCTGACGGGCGCGCTCAAATGCTCAGCACCGGGCAAGGCGACTCCCGGACAATCGAATACAGGTGCGACCATATCCGGCTGAGCGTCCGCTGCGCGTGCCCGCGCCCGGTGACCACCAGGTCCGCCTTGCGGCGCAGCACTTCCTGCCGCACGCCATCCGAGATCACCGCATCCACGACGGTATGCGGCGCATCCACTCCCAGCTTCGCTTTCATCTCCCGCAACCGAAAGTGCGCCGCCTCAGTCAGCTCTTTCAACACCGGCCCGAAATCGTATTCCGGCGACGGAATCGGCGGCTGCACCACGTGCAATAGAGAAAGCTGCGCGTGGTAAGCGCAAGCCAGAGCGTGCGCAGCCTTCAACACGACTTCCGCCTCATCGCTCTCATCCAGCGCGCACACAATCGACTGGTACGGAATGCCCGGCGCATGTCCCGATAACGCCGACCCGACGCCCGTCCACACCGCCGCGCTCAAATCATGCAGCACCTTGGTCGTCACCGACCCGAGCAGCAGCCGCCGCATCGGTCCATGCCCGTGCGTCGCGAGCATCACCAGGTCCGCACCCTGATGCTGCGCCACCCGGTCCAAGATGCCCGCCGGCTCGCCTACTTCCACAATGGTCTCCACATGCTGGCCGGGAAAGGTTTCCTGCGCGTATTGACGCAGCCGCCCTTCTTCGGAAGCCTGCACTTTCTCCGACAGCCCCGGGTCGATGAACGCCAGTTCCCCCTCGGCCAAAGTCATCAACGCGCCGAGCCCATAGGCGTGAACGAGCGTCAAATCGGCCTCAAACTGCCGCACCATGTCCTTCACATAGGGCACGACAGCGTTGCACGGCTCGGAGTAATCCACCGGAAACAATATTTTTCGAAAGGGCAGCATGGCAGTGTCCAGAAACGAATCCTAGCAGTTTCAGGGCCGAACCGGCGGGTGCTGTCTCTATGAAGACATTACCAACTGGCGACCGCGCTAGTAGACCTCTCCGCTCAAATACGCGGATTTTGCCAGTGGTGGGCTAAAGCACTGTCAAACTATTGCGAACGCCGAAGAGTGGACTTCGTCGTTGACGTCGGAAAGTTACTGCGCGGCGCATGTCGTCACGGGTCGTCATAGTGGCTGATAAAGAGGAGCGTATCGTGATCAATGATCGCCAGCCTGAACTTCTGAAGCCACCCGGATCGCCCGACAACATTTCTTCTATACTCGTCTGACGCGGCAAAATACACCGTGGTCTCGTATTCCCAGTTAAAACACGAAAGGGTCAACGAGTGGCCGTAGGCGTCGAATTTTCCTGTAGCGGTCCAAAAGGTCTTGAGAGCACCCTTTTCGACCTCAATCGCCAGTTGGTCCGCATAGTCCTTCTGGAAGATGCAGTCCGCAGCGCCGGTGTCGACCTTGGCGTGAAGCCGAACATTTCTGGCGTTATCCATCTTCAAACAAACCGGAACTTCGATTCCAGCGGCTGAATACGAATAGCTATGCTCCACACCAAAAGTTAACGTCTTCACGCTTCTCACCATCCGCCGAACGGCAACTCCTCCTCTTCAATCCGGATTACAAGCGGAGGATTAGGACCGGCACTGACTTTAGCGAAGACTTCCTTCGAAGTAACACCTTCTGCCAGCAGCCTGTCGCCATCCAATGCGACCCAGCGTCCAGCGTATCGATGTTTGTTCGCTGCCAGCCAAGTCATCTCCTGACGAAACTTCTGATCAAGAGCTTCGATCTCCTGAGCTTTGGCTAAGTCCCTTAAGACCTCATGGGCGCGACTAAGATGAGCTTCCACCGTCGGAGCTGGCCCACTGAAGGGGGCTTCGAGTTCAAGTGGCGGCAGGAAGGTCACCGGCAATAGCATAAACGCATCGATGTCGCGTATAGGCAGCGTCTGAAGGTAAACCTGAGTCGCCATACGCTCAAAGAGCTCTGAGCGCGCTGGTTTCAAGAAGCTTTCGTTAACGTGCTGATCTGCGACAAGTAGGGCGTGAGCCATGGCTGACTACTATGGTACCTCCGCAATACCAAGCAATCGAAGAGCGGCAACCTCGTCTTGGTACAAACGTGAGGCAATCTCAGCAAACAGCACGTTTCCTGGAAACGTGCGTTGCAGCCGTACGAAGGCAGCACCTTCGTGCCTCAGCGACTTGTCAATTATCAGAACGCTGTCATCTCGGTGCAAGGACGCCCCATAGAATAGGCACTCACCTAGGAGGTCCACGTTCACGAAACGTGCCGTCATGCTTTTGAAGTCCGCTGGCCCGGGGGTGACATGAAATGCCAGGGTAGCTTCTTGGTATTTCGAGGGATGCCCTACCAGATCGTGGACCGTACTTGAGACTCGGTCGAAAAGGGCGATCAAGTGCGGCGCCATCTCCCAATATGGGTTCCCTGCCAGGAAGGTGACAGTATCGAGGCCAATCCGTACACCGGCATTGAACTTGCGAACCGCGATGTTGAGGTATGTTTCGCCAACGTTCGCTGCGCTATTGTTGAATGAGTAGTCGGTTAGCTCTGCGCCAGCATCTCGGAGCAGAGGGAAAAGTGCCGAGATGAAGGGATTCGGAATACCCCACCGCTCGACCCACGGTTCGGCGAAGACCTGTCGGTGTTCGAAGAACGATTCGGGTATATGCGGCTTAGGGACAGCGTTGTTCACGGCACAATTCTAACTCAAGCAACGTCGTTGCTCCCTGATCTGGTCTTGGGAAACGGCGGCCTGAAAACACCCGTTCGCTATAATCGTCAAGGATTCTATGCGCTCCATCCGTCGCGTCGCGGTCCTCGGTGCCGGCACCATGGGCTCGCGCATCGCCGCCCACTTTGCCAACGCCGGCATTCCCGCCATCCTGCTCGACATCGTCGTCCCCGGCCAGCCCAACCGCAACGCCGCCGTGCTCAAGGGCATCGACAACGCCCTCAAGCAGCGCCCCGGCGGCTTCTTCACCAACGACAAGACCGCGCTCATCCTGCCCGGCAACTTCGAAGACGACCTCCACCTAGTCAGCGAATGCGACTGGATCATCGAAGCCATCGTCGAAAACCTCGACGCCAAGCGCGACCTCTGGCGCAAAGTCGAAACCGCCCGCGCCGCCCACGCCATCGTCTCCACCAACACCAGCGGCATCCCGCTCGCCAAAATCGCCGACGGCTTCTCGCCCGAATTCCGCCGCCACTTCCTCGGCACCCACTTCTTCAATCCGCCGCGCTACCTCCACCTGATGGAGCTGATCCCCGGCCCTGAAACCGACCCCCGCATCCTGGCCGACGTCGAAGAGTTCGCCGACCGCCGCCTCGGCAAAGGCGTCGTCCGCACCAAGGACACGCCCAACTTCATCGCCAACCGCATCGGCAGTTTCCTCGGCGGCACCATCGCCAAAACGATGGTCGAAGAGGACCTCACCATCGAAGAAGTCGACGCGCTCACTGGCCCCCTCATCGGCCTGCCCTCGAGCGCCAGCTTCCGCCTGCTCGACATCGTCGGCCTCGATGTCTGGGCGTTCGTCGGAAACAACCTCTACGAAATGGTCCCCGACGACCCCTGGCGCGACCGCTTCCTCCCCCTCCACTTCCAAAACAAAATGATCGAGCGCGGCTGGCTCGGCGAAAAGTCCGGCCAAGGCTTCTACAAACGCGTGGGCAAGGGCGACAATCGCGAAATCCACGTGCTCGATTGGAAGACGCTCGAATACCAGCCGCAGGCCAAGCCCCGCTTCCCGTCGCTCGAAGCCGCCCGCAACATCGAAGACCTCGGCGAACGCCTGCGCACCATCCTCCGCACCCAGGACCGCCCCGCCCGCTTCCTCTGGAAAGTCTTCAGCGACCTCTTCCTCTATGCCGCCGAGCGCATCCCCGAAATCGCCGACCGCATCGTCGAAATCGACCGCGCCATGCGCTGGGGCTACGCACACAAGCTCGGCCCCTTCGAGCTGTGGGACTCGCTCGGCTTCCTCGACGTCGTCACGCGCCTCGAAATGGACCGCCGCACGCTTCCCGCCAACATTAAGGACGTGCTCACCCGCGGCGTCATCGCGCTCTACAAGCAGCCCGAGCCGCACCGCCCGCAAACCGAATACTTCGACTTCCGCACCAACACGCACCAACCCATCGAGCCGCGCCCCGGCATCATTGCGCTGACCGACCGCAAGCGCACCCACGGCGTGGTGCTCGACAATCCCGGCGCATCGCTGATCGATCTCGGCGACGGCGTGCTCTGCGTCGAGTTTCACAGCAAGATGAACACGCTCGGCGAAGACAACATCGCCATGCTCTACGCCGGCCTGGAAGAAACCAACCGCAACTTCCAAGCGATGGTGATCGCCAACGAAGGCGAGAACTTCAGCGCGGGCGCCAACTTGATGCTGGTCCTGCTGGCCGCGCAGGAAGGCGATTGGGAAGAGCTGGGCCTGGCCGTCCAACGCTTCCAGCAGATGACCATGGCGCTGAAGTACGCCGCGAAGCCCGTAGTCTCGGCCCCCTTCGCCCGCGCCTTAGGCGGCGGCTGCGAAATCGTCCTACACTCCGCGCGCTCGCAGGCCTCAGCCGAAACCTACATCGGCCTGGTCGAAGTCGGCGTCGGCGTCATCCCCGCCGGCGGCGGCTGCAAGGAACTGCTCCTACGCCTGAAAGACCCTCGCCGCATCTTCGAACTGATCGGCATGGCCAAAGTCTCCACCTGCGCCGACGACGCCAAGTCGCTGGGCCTCCTCAAGCGCGAAGATTCAATCTCCATGAACCCCGAGCGCCTCATCGGCGACGCCAAAGCGCTCGCGCTGTCGCTCGTCCCCGGCTACTCCCCCGGCGCCCCGCGCACCGACATCAAAGTCGGCGGCGAAAGCGCGTACGCCCTGCTCAAACTAGGCGCATGGACCCTGCACCAGGGCCGCTACATCACCGACTACGATATGACCATCGCCGACAAACTCGCCCACGTCCTAAGCGGCGGCTGCCTGATCGGCGAACAAACCGTCTCCGAGCAATACCTCCTCGATCTCGAACGCGAAGCCTTCCTCAGCCTCTGCGGCAACCCAAAAACGCAAGCCCGCATGCAGCACATGCTGAAAACCGGCAAGCCCCTCCGGAACTAGTCCCGCCGCACACAGACCTTTCAATCGGCTCCACCGTCGCGCAAACCCGCGCCGCTCCGGTTAAGATGTTCCTATCGGTCGACGCGTGAAGCACGATAAGCTCAGGTCCATAGCGCACAACGTCGCAGACTCGTTCGCTAGTGGGTTAGGTTTTCCGATTGGCTACTATGCAACCGATGTCTTCGGGGAAGCTGAGAGAAGCCCAGCAGGTCTCATAACCGTGGATTTTCTCGAGGGAACACTGGTAGCCGGACGTGCCTCCGAACCGCTCTGCAAGGCCGTCCATCTTTATCGCCGCGTCTTGGCGGATATATCAGCAAAGCACGGAGCTTCCGTTTCGCAGTTCCGAACGCTTACGGCCCGATACTCAGCTAAGAGCCGCGGCAGGCAAGTGATTGTCACAATCGAAGACGAGGAAGGCCGCCGCTCCATCGATGAATACGTGGGTGATCCGCTGCGTCACATCAAGACCGTCGACAATGCTGGCAGGATTCGTACATTGCGAAAGCCCCGGCGGGACTAAAGGGGGAGCCGTTGCGATACAGCTTCGAATCTTCAACCGGACGTGTAACCGGTTTGACCCTCCCATAAATATGACAGCGTCGAAACACGAACACTACCTTGGAGATTCCCGACGTCATCTTCCACCGCGCCAAATCCGTCGCCGCCGGCCGCGGGATCGCTATTCCTGATGTTTGATGCGTTGAACCTACTTGACAGCAACAGTTACGTTCTGCGCGGCGTTAGCGTTGTTGCCGACGGTCACCACCACCTGCTGCGCTCCGGCAGCAGTACCAGCTGGAATCGTCACGTCGAGTTGGAAAACGCCGGAGGCGAAGCCCGGGGCTTCACCTGCGTAGGTGGTCACCGCCGCCTTGCCCGCAATCGTGACCGAGACGGGAGCGACGGGCGCCGGGAAAGTTGGTCCTGTAGAAGACGTGACCGAACCGGTCGGCACCGAGGGTGTCAGCGGTCCCTCCCCGGTCGCGTAGATCGTAATGGTCGATCCCGCCGCGGCGGGGTTAGACGCTGCGTTGTACGAGTTGTCCTGGTTTAGAATTGCGCCCTGCCCGGTCCCGCCCTGGGCGGCGAAGATGCCTGGTGCCGAGTCCGCTACCGCGAGCACAGTCGCCCCGGTTTCGGCTCCGCTGCTTCGGACGGTCACACTCGTGAAGTGCCTCCCGCCAACCTCGTAAGGCACGATGGCGTTAATTTGGCCGCTCCCGGCATAGGTGAGCGCCGCGGCAACGCCGTCAAATAGAACCTGTGTGTTGTTCAAAGTTGTGGAAACGGTCCCCGCAGGCGTGAGCGTCAGTCCGGCCGGTGTGGACGGCCCGATGTTCGCGCCGAAAATGCTGACAATCTCGCCGGGCGACACGGACCCCAAGTGGCCCGAGGCCGCGTTCACCACAGCAACGGAAGGCGCGGCGCCGATCACGAGATTCACCGGTATGGTCCAAGTATACGGGTCCGAAGAGACTGCGATAACAATAGCGCCGGCGTAGCTGCCTGGGGAGAGCACGCTGAGCGCTGTAGGATTGGCGGCGACGGTCAGCGTCTGGGGCGTAGTGCCGGTTGCGGGCGTCACCGTTACCCAATCCGGGCCGATAGCGGCGTAGGACTGGCCGGAACCGCCCAGACTGACGGTCGCAGATGGCACACCACTGTCTGCGCTGTCGTGGTGAAAACGGGTGACCTGGGTCGTAGCCGAGGAAGAAGTCCGCTGACTGTAGAGGGGCAGCGCTCGGACGTCGAGTGAGCTTTTCCGCGTCGACGAAGGGATCCTGGCAACCCATGGAAACTCAATGGGACTCGTCGAGCCTGACAGGGTTAAGTTCACGGTGCCCACGTAAGTCCCAGGTGGCGTTCCCGGGTTGATCTGACGAAGGATCGCGGATGGAGTCCCCCCTTCCAGTAGGTTGAGAGTGCCTGGAGAGACGCTCAAGACATTCGCTGTGCCGCCTAAGGTGGTGGCAGACACGCTAAATTCAGGATCGGCTGGCGTGAATGAATCTCTAAAGAACATGAGCGACGACTCAACAGGGCACGAGCACGATGTGCAGGTGCAGAGATCAGGCTCGACGGGCTGTGCTTCATCCTCAATCACGAGATTGTGGGGGGTGACGTTCGCCGTAATTGGGACGCTGAGCACCGTGCTGGAGATGCCAGGGACCAGGAGCGACAACGCACCCACCGTTGTGCCTGGAAGTCCGCCTGGAGTGACCGTCACTGGCACGACGGCAAACCCCGTGTTCGGCAGAGTGACGGCTGTTGGGGCACTGAACGGCGGCCCTGTTGCCACATCATAAGTGCCGGCTGGACCCGAAATCCTCAAGTCCTGATGCTGAGGCGTAGACACGTCGACAAAGATGTCAAAAAAAGACGCCGGCGGAAACGCTGAAAAGTCGCCTCCCTGACCTTGACCTACCGTCATGTCAACCGGCATGTCGAGGGGGCTGTTAGAAGCCCCCGTGGAGGTGATTTTCAAGTCGCCGGCGAATGAGCCATTGGTATCCAGCGCCGGTGAAGAGCTTAAAGTAAGCACGGCTGGAGTGACCGTGCCGGAAAGCTTGGCGGATGCCCAGGAGGGTATGTTCCCCAGGGATATGGGCACGTTGCTGGCGTCCGAGGCCTCAATCGAGACGTTGATCGTACCAGTGGCGGGGATCGTGACGGAGCCTTCCGGCCCAGAGAAGTAACCTCGAGCCGTCCTGTAAACAAGAGCGGGTTGCGACGAGACATTTACTGAGACGAGGGCGGTCAGCACGGGGTTAAACGCGTTGGACGCACTCACCTGCAAAATATTCGTGCACGGACCTGTGACGCTCACCGTCCCATCGAGCGCAACAACTATGTTCACATGTCCGGATTCCAGACTGCCAGTATCGGGCGTGAACAGGACCAGACCCTTGGGACAAGGGTTCGAGGTCCCTTCGACGATTGTGCTCGTATACGATGTTGCCGGACCGATCACGTCCAACGATAAATATTGGGGCGCGGGCAATAGTCCGCCGTCTTGATAATGGAACGTCAATGAGGGCTCGCTTAGTTCGAGAATCGCCTCGTCAGTAACGTTTTTGATCAAGGAGACGCTGGTTGTAGCTCCAGTGTCGGATACAAAGGTAACCGCCCCCGTGGAAGGCCCCGGCTTCTCTCCTTGGTCGTTCCACCAAACGTGGACTACTGATTCGTCCGTGCCAGATACCGTACCAGACGGTTGATCCACCGACAGGTCAGGCGAAGACAATGTCACGGTGAATGTGTGCGAGTGGCCGTCGATCGATTTGACCGTAATCGGCACGGACGCTTGGTAACACAAAGGCGCAATAGGGATGGTTGGAGTGTCGTGCGCGACCGGCTCGCGCGTGGGGGCGTTGCCGGGTGCGGTATGGGCGGACGGCGTCGCCGAACATACCGGAGCCACTAACGAAGCCGAGGTCGGGCTTAGCTGGATCATCGGGCTTGGTGCGGCCTCCACCGCCAGCGTCACGTTCACGACCGGCGAGTTTGGAACACCGGCACTGCCGATGAACTGAAAGCTGGCCGTGTACTGGACGCCGGGAGTTAGCTTGTCCAACACGCGTTGAGCCGCTGCATCCGAAGCCGCGGCCACGGTGAAATCGCACGGAGTAGCCTGGCAGCCAACTGGCGTCACGTTCAGAAAATTGGCCGGAGTGCCTTCGTTGATGAGCGAAACAACGGCTGCGCTCGAAGCTCCAGTCGTGCCGACATGGACTGTTTGCTTCGGAGCTTTATCCGTACCAATGACGTATTTTAAGCTGATCGAGGTCGGGCTTACGGTCAGTGCGTTATCGGCAAGTGCGGCCGATCCGCAAAGCAGCGCGGACAAGGCTAGTAAGTGTCTGGAAACTCTTCCCCGTAATTTCATCGAGTGTTATACCTCCTGGGCCTTGCGGAAGAGTATACATCTAGCAGCCAACCACGACATCCCCCTATTAGCGGGCGATTGGGGACCAGTGGGTCTCTTCCGGCGGGTTCTCTCTCACTAACCCTCCACAACTTCCGCGAGTAACTTCTTCCAACGGGACTTCTGGTTCGTATCCCCTTTCTTGCGGCGCTAGACTTACTTCTGATGCGAGCAGTGGTGGTCGGCGCTGGAATTGGTGGCCTCGCCGCGGCGGTCGCGCTGCGGCGCGTCGGAGTGGAGCCTCTGATCGTCGAGCGCGTTTCTCACATTCGCGAGGTCGGAGCGGGTCTTTCACTCTGGTCGAACGCGATGAACGCGCTCCGTGAACTTGGCGTCGAGGATCGAGTTTGGGCAGCAGCCTCGGGGATCGATCGTAATGTGTCCCAGAGCTTATCGGGGAGGCTCGTTGCAATCACCGAGTTTTCGGATCTAAGCCGCACCGCCGGAGCGGATTGCGTTTGCGTGCATCGGGCGATCTTGCAGCGAATTCTCCTTGAAGAGCTGCCTTCTGAGATGGTCCGGACCAGTGCGCCCTGCCGTGATTTCGACGACTCGGCGGCGATATTAGAAGACGGCGAGCGGATCGAGGGAGATTTTCTGGTGGCCGCCGATGGCATCAACTCCGTGATCCGCGAGCGGCTCCATGCAGCCGAAGCGCCGCGATACGCCGGCTATACGTGCTGGCGGGGCGTCTGTGGCGAGCCTGGAGTGCTTCCGGATCGCACGGCCCTGCTTGCTGCGGGCGCGGGGTCTCAGTTCGGGCTCTGGCCGTGCGGCGAAGGACAGCTCTACTGGTTCCTCACCAAGAAGGCGCCTTCGGGGACCAAAAAGTCCAAGGCGGAAATCGTCGCGCTGTGTCGGCATTGGGCGGCTCCCATCCCTCGGGTGATTGCGAGCACCCCGGAAAGCGCGATCTTGCAGAATGACATTGTCGATCGGCCGCCGCTCCGCTGGTGGGGACGCGGCCGCGTCACGCTTCTAGGCGATGCGGCTCATGCGACTACACCGAACCTCGGCCAGGGTGCGTGCCAGGCGATCGAGGACGCCGTCGTGCTCGCGGATTGCATCCGCCGTATCCAACCCGTGCAAGCCGCCCTGCGCGAATATGAGCGACTCCGAATTCCGCGCGCGACAATGATCGTGCGCAGTTCCTTGCAAAGTGGGCGGATGCTGCAACTCGACCAGCCGATTCTCGAAGCGCTCCGCGACTGGTTTATGGCCACAGCTCTGGGGAAGCATCTGGCGCTGCGAATGTTTCGGGAATTGTTGACCTACCGGGTACCGGAACTTCGGCCTTAGACCGCTCGATCACAACACTCCTCCACCCCGATCTCCTTCCCCCTGACCACCTTCCAATTCCCCTCCCCGCCAGCACCCCCATCCTCCGTCTAAGATCGCAAGGTTGGGCGCAACAAACAAAATCGCGATTGGAGCGCAACGAGCGAAATTACCAAACGAACGGCGACAACTTACTTGGCTCACCTGTGGTGGTAAACTCAGAGGCGGCAAGGAGTTGCCAGACTCGCCGTCTCTGAGGAGAAGTTGCCCATGCATATCGACAATTGGGTCAGAATCGGAATTATTGCGACGGTCCTGTCAACGGTGTTCAACGGATGGACTGTTTACAGAGGAGAGTTTCCTAAGCAGCAAACAGCACAGGTTGCAGCGAGTGGAAAGGCACCATCTCCGATGACCGATCCGTCTACACTTAGGTTCTGGCTCATCTTATCGCCAACTGTAGCTTCTTCGCTGTTCCTGGCCTTGGCGCTGCTGATTGCTTCAAGGAAAAGGAATGTCCCATCGCCCGCTTCATTGTCACGTTCGCTGCCAAATACGCCGATTGTTGCTGCTACCAAAATAACTTTTGCGTCACTCTCAGTCAGTCAACAATTTCTGGTTAGAGAGATTTATGAGCATCCTGGCACCGCAGTCGCCTTTCTCGGAACAACTTTATCAAATATGAAGTTCGCCCCTCGCGTGGTGGCCGATTCACTAAATAAAGTCTTGACGACTAATCTCTGCAGAAGGACGCCAGGAATACCTGGAAACGTAGAGCCAAATCCAGAAGTTAGGGATATTGTCGCAAGCCTCTTGGAAGAAGCGAATCTTCCCGCGCCGGAGACGGTCAGGCAGATAAACGAAGAAACCACGACCGCATTGGCTATGGATCACAGGCTTGGACACGAGTCCGCTTTGGAGCAAGCAAGAACTGAGGCAACCCACGAGAGAGAGCTACTTCAGTCGCAGTTGCGAGTAGAGACGAATAACAGCATAGAGGACCGCGAGGAACTTCAAAGGGCCAAGGAACTCATACGTAAACTTACTGAACAGATCAGTGGTAGAGCAGTTCCGGGAGACGCTCCTAGGCTCCTGGTCAGTTGCCCCAAGAACAAGAACTTGTTGTCCGTCACTAACGACGGATCTAATGGAGCGGTGAATGTAGAGATTGGCCCGCTGGTTCATGTGGAAAAGCATGAGGTTAGGCCGATTTACAAGCCATTCGGATCAATACCAGCGAAGGCCACCGAGGAGCGCAAGATCACGGTAGCTCAACATCAGCCGAATATTACCGGCGATCTTTGGTCCACCATACGCGAGAAAAGGATGGATCCAGATCCATTAGATTTCGTCGACGTGTTTTTTGACGATCTGGCTGGCAATAAATTTCAACAGCGTTTCATCCTTACGTCCGAGGTAGAAGAAAGTGTGACGTGGAAACCGCAAGCAGTTAAGTTCGTGGTTCTGCCTGCTTCAGCGGAGGCGCTTTGATAACTTCCTTAAGCAACTTCCGAAACTTCCGAAACCCCGGTGGGGGCTTGGGCTTAGGTTCAGGCGGCTCTCTTTCCTCGGCCTTGTCGCTTTTTGGTTCCTTGTGCTCCGTCATCGCCCCGCCTCCTTCGCGGTCAGGGTGTTCCAGGTCAACCGACGCGCAACAATCGTACTTAGCACCAGCAAGAAGCGCTGTCCGTCCGTTAGCTTTCGCTCGTTATAGCGGAACGCTTGCTCATCGAGGTATCTGAAAAGATGAAACGGCTCGACGCTGATGTACGTGCCGCCAAGGGAGCGCTTCAGAAGGCTCCAGAAGTTCTCCAGCTTGTTCGTGTGTACTGCGCCGTCAACATATGCCTCCGCGTGGTCAATGACCTTGTGCTCGTAATCGCGGTCCAGACCTTCGTAGGAGTGCAGCGCATCAGTGTAGAGACTCGCGCCCTTCTCGACGTTGTCGTGAATCTCATTATGCAGTTGCCATTTGCGGCGAAAGTCAACCGGAGTCGCGCGGACCTTGCCCGTCTCGCGTTCCAGCAAGCCAAAAACAATTTGCTTGCCGCGTGTAGATCCACGATAGCCGATCTTTTCCGCTCGTTTGTGCGCGTGCATGTTGCGCGCCTTGCCGCCGATGAAGGTTTCATCGGCTTCGACGGTCCCAGTCATCTTGTTGAAGGTGCCGTGATGCATCGCGTAGCGGATGCGCTGCAACATGAACCACGCGGTCTTTTGCGTGACTCCGAGGCCGCGTGCGACTTCGTAACTGCTGATGCCATTCTTGCAATTGGCCAACATCCACATCGCAGTGAGCCACTTGTCCAGGCCAATGGCGCTGTCCTCAAAAATCGTGCCGACTTTGACGGAGAACTGCTTCTTGCAGTCGAGGCACTTCCACATCAACCGCGTGCTCAAAAACGACAGCCGTTTCTTGTAGCAGCGTGGGCAGAAAGCGCCGTCTGGCCAGCGCACGCTCGCAACGGTTTCGACGCATGTTTTAGGATCGGAGAAGTACCGTATGGCTTCTAACAATCCCTTGGTTTCTAACGACTTAACCGTTTCCATGACTCAACTATACCACCAACTCTCAGGTGAGTCAAGTAATTTATCGCCAAACGAACCCAATCCCAAAAATGAACACCTCGCCACCAGCCACCAGCCCCAACGCAGTATATGCTGGAGTGAGGTTACTCGCCCATGCAAGCCGTCATCATCGATTGTCTCCGCACCGCCGTCGGCAAAGCCGCCAAAGGCACTCTGCGCAACACCCGTCCCGACGACCTCGCCGCCACCGTCATCCGCCGCCTGCTCGAAAAGTATCCATCCGTCCCGCGCGACGAAATCGACGACGTCATCCTCGGCTGCGCCACCCCCGAAGCCGAATCCGGCATGAACATGGCGCGCATCTCGGCCCTCCGCGCGGGCCTGCCCGACTCCGTCCCCGGCGTCACCATCAATCGCTTCTGCTCCTCCGGCCTCCAAGCCATCGCGATGGCGGCCGACCGCATCCGCTCCTCGAGCGCCCAAATCATCATCGCCGGCGGCGCCGAGTCCATGAGCCTTCTCCCCATGGCCGGCAACAAATTCGCGCCCAATCCCTGGATGGTCGACCACATGCCGCAAATCTACATGGGCATGGGCCTCACCGCCGAAGAGGTGCAGCGCAAGTACGGCGTCACCCGCGAGGATTCCGACCAGTTCGCCTACCGCAGCCACCAAAACGCCCTCCGCGCGCAGGCCGAAGGCAAGTTCGACGAAGAGATCGTCCCGGTGGAAGTAGAATCCACGGTGCTCGACAACTGCACACCGCGCCGCCACACCGCGATTTTTCAAAAGGACGAAGGCCCGCGCGCCGACACCTCCGTCGAAGCCCTGGCCAAGCTCAAGCCCGTCTTCCAGGAAGGCGGCACAGTCACAGCCGGCAATTCCTCGCAAACCAGCGACGGCGCCGCGGCCGCGATCGTGATGTCAGAGCGCAAAGCCGAAGAACTAGGCCTCGCCCCCATGGCCCGTTTCGCGAGCTTCGCCGTCGCCGGCGTTCCGCCCGAGATCATGGGCATCGGCCCCGTCGTCGCCATTCCCAAAGCGCTCGCGCTCGCCGGCCTCAAGCTCGACGACATCGGTGTCATCGAATTAAACGAAGCCTTCGCCGTCCAGGCGCTCGCCGTCATCCGCAAAGCCGGCCTCGATCTCGACCGCGTGAACCTCAACGGCGGCGCCGTCGCGCTCGGCCATCCGCTCGGCTGCACCGGCGCCAAGCTCACCGCCACCATCCTGCGCGAAATGCGCCGCGGCAATTCCCGATACGGTATGGTGACAATGTGTGTAGGCGGTGGCCAGGGCGCCGCCGGCATTTTCGAAAACCTGGCAAGGAACGGTTCCCATGGCAACTAGCACCCTCTCCCCCGCGAAACACAAGGGCGGCTCATTCCTCATCGAGCACACCTCGCCCGAGGAACTCTTCTCGCCGGAGGACTTCACCGAAGAGCACCGCGCCATCGCCCGCACCACCGAAGAATTTTGGACCAAGGAAATCGCTCCGCAGCTCGAAGCCCTTCAGCACCAGGAGCCCGGCGTCGCTGTTTCCATCCTGCGCAAAGCCGGCGAGCTCGGCCTCACCGGCGTCGTGGTTCCGGAAAAATTCGGCGGCATGGAGATGGACTTGACCTCGGCCATGATCGTCGCCGAGGGCATCGCCAAGGACGGCTCCTACGCCGTCTGGCATGGCGGACAAAGCGGCATTGGCACTCTGCCGCTGCTCTTCTTTGGCACCGAAGAGCAGAAGCAGCGCTATCTACCTAAGCTGGCCAGCGCCGAACTGATCGCCGCTTACGCGCTCAGCGAACCGCAGGCCGGTTCCGACGCGATGAACATCCGTACGCGCGCCGATCTCAGCCCTGACGGCAAGCACTACATCTTGAATGGCCAGAAGATGTGGATCAGCAACGGAGGCGCAGCCGATCTTTACACCGTCTTTGCGAGAATCGACGGCGAGAAGTTCACGGCGTTCCTGGTCGAGCGCAAATTCCCCGGCGTTTCCGCGGGCGCTGAAGAAAAGAAGATGGGCATCAAGGGCAGCTCCACCACCGCCATCTACCTTGACAACGTCCCCGTGCCCGTCGAAAACGTACTGGGCGAAATCGGCCGCGGCCACATCATCGCGTTCAATATTCTCAACCTCGGCCGATTGAAGCTCGGCCCCTTCGCCTGTGGCAGCGCCAAGGAAATTCTCCGCGTGTCCCTGAAATACGCGAAGGATCGCAAGGCCTTCGGCAAGTCCATCGCCGAGTTCGGCATGATCCAACACAAACTCGCCGAAATGGCCATCCGCATCTTCGCCACTGAGTCGGCCGCCTATCGCGTCGTCGGCCTGATCGAAAGCCACTTGGAGGCGTTCTCCTGGAGCCAGCCCGACGCCGCGCAGAAGGAACTAAAGGCCGTCGAAGAGTTCGCCGCCGAATGCTCCTACATCAAGATCTTCGGCTCCGAGATGCTCGGTTACGTGGCCGACGAAGGCGTGCAAATCCACGGCGGCTACGGCTTCCATCAGGATTACATGGTCGAGAAGGCCTACCGCGATGCGCGCATCAACCGCATCTTTGAAGGCACCAACGAGATCAACCGCCTGCTCGCCACCGGCATGCTGCTCAAGCGCGCGCAGCGAGGCCAACTGCCGCTGGTGGAAGCCGTGAAGAAGCTCCAGTCAGAAATTCTATCCGGCCCCGCGCCGGCCGGCCTGGTAGAAAACGCCAAGAAAACTGCACTCGTCGCGCTCGGAGTGGCGTACCAGAAATACGGAGCGGCTCTGGAAGAACAGCAGGAAGTGCTGGCGTCCATTACCGACATCGCGATGAACGCTTTCGTGATGGAATCCGTCGAGCTGCGCGCTCAGAAGCTGGCCCACCTCGGAAAAGGCGAGATTGCCGCCGACGCCGCCGAGGTCTTCCTCCGTGAAGCCATGGAAACCGTGGAAAGCGCCGCTCGCAACGTGCTGGCTGCTTGCTCGGAAGGCGACGCTCTGCGAACCAACCTGGCCGTACTGAAGCGCTTCACCAAGTTCGAACCGGTGAACGCGATCGCCGCCCGCCGTCGTATCGCCGAGCGCCTGCTCGCGGCGGACCGCTACCTGGTTTGAAACTCGTCATCACCGTCGGCCTGCCCGGCTCCGGCAAGACAACTTATCTCGCGAAGCTCGGCGTCAACTCGATCTCATCGGACGAAATCCGTCGCCTTCTCGCCGACGACCCCACCGATCAATCGATGAACGCCCGCATCTTCGCCACCATCCGATACCTGATCCGCCAACGCATCGCCGCCGCTCGCCCGGTCACCTACGTCGATGCCACGCACTTGACGCGCTGGGAGCGCCGGCCCTATATCGAACTCGCCGCGCGCTACGGCTGCGCACTCGAAGCCCTTTACTTCGATGTGCCCGTGGATGTCTGCATGCGCCGCAACCGCCGCCGTCGTCGCATCGTCCCGGAAGAAGCCATTCAGAAGATGGCGCGCCGCCTTGAGCCACCCACCAAAGCCGAAGGCTTTGCCCGCATCGTGAAATTACCGGCGCGGAAATTGACGGTCCAACGCTAGGTTCAGCTTCAGCACATTGACTCGCGGCTCGCCGAGAATCCCGAACTCCGGCGCCTGCGTCAGTTGCGCGACTAACTGATTGATCTGCTCCACGGTGACGCCTCGCGCCTTCGCCACTCGCGCCTGTTGCGCCTCCGCCGACGCCGGGCTGATGTCCGGATCCAAACCGCTCGCCGACGCCGTCAACAGGTCCGCCGGGATCGGCCCCTGGTAATCCGGATTCTCTTTGCGGAACTGCGCAATCGAAGCCTTCACGCGATCGATCAGCTTCTGATTCGTGGCCCCGTAGTTCGACCCGGCCGACGCCGTCGCGTCGTAGCCGTCATTACCCGCTGCCGAAGGCCGCGGATGGAAGTATTCGGGCTTCGCGAAATTCTGGCCGATCAGGTCCGAGCCGATGACCTTGCCGCCCTGGACGATCAAGCTTCCGTTCGCCTGATGCGGAAACACTACCTGGCAGATGCCGGTGATGGCGAGCGGATACGCCACGCCAAACAGAATCGTCGCGAACAGGTTCATTCGAAGCGCCGGTAAAAGTTGTGACCACATAATCAATGTCTCCTACGCCAAATGGAACAGAACCAGCAATTGGTCGATAGCCCAAATCCCGGGGAACGGCACCAGGATTCCTCCGATGCCATAGATGACCAGGTTGCGCCGCAGCAGGCTGGCCGCGTCCAGAGGACGGTACTTGACGCCGCGCAGCGCCAGCGGAACCAGCGCGATGATGATGAGCGCGTTGAAAATCACGGCCGCCAGCACCGCGCTTTGCGGCGTGTGCAGGCCCATGATGTTGAGTTTCGCGAGCTGCGGATAAGTCGCCATGAACATCGCCGGAATGATGGCGAAATACTTGGCCACGTCGTTCGCGATCGAGAACGTGGTCAGCGCGCCGCGCGTAATCAGCAGTTGCTTGCCGATCGCCACCACTTCAATGAGCTTGGTGGGATTGCTGTCCAGGTCCACCATGTTGCCGGCTTCCTTCGCCGCCATGGTGCCGGTGTTCATCGCCAGGCCGACGTCGGCCTGTGCAAGCGCCGGCGCATCGTTGGTGCCGTCGCCGGTCATCGCCACCAGCCGGCCCGCGGCCTGCTCTTTCTTGATGTATTCCAGCTTGTCCTTGGGCGTGGCCTGGGCGAGAAAGTCGTCCACGCCGGCCTCGGTAGCAATGGCCGCTGCAGTCAGCGGGTTGTCGCCCGTGATCATGACGCTGCGAATGCCCATGCGGCGCAGTTGCGCGATACGCTCCTTCATGCCGCCCTTGACGATGTCCTTCAGGTGAATGATGCCGAGCAGGCGGTGGCCATCGGCGACGGCAAGCGGCGTGCCGCCATTACGGGCGATCCGGTCGCTCATCTCCTGGAAGTAGCCGGGGACGTCGCCGCCGCGCTCCTTCACGAAATTGATGATCGCGTCGGTGGCGCCCTTGCGCAGTTCGCGCCCCTCAAAATCGACGCCGCTCATGCGGGTGTAAGCCGAAAACGGAATGAAATTGGCCTCGCGCTCAGGAATGTGGCGACCGCGCAGGCCGTACTTCTCCTTGGCCAGCACCACGACCGAGCGGCCTTCCGGCGTCTCGTCGGCGAGGCTCGAAAGCTGTGCGGCGTCGGCCAGTTCTTCCGGGGTGACTCCGGTGATCGCGAGAAACTCGACGGCCTGGCGGTTGCCCAAAGTGATGGTCCCGGTCTTGTCCAACAGCAAGGAGTTCACGTCGCCGGCAGCCTCCACCGCCTTGCCGCTCATGGCCAGCACGTTGTGCTGCATGACGCGATCCATGCCCGCGATACCGATCGCGGAAAGCAACCCGCCGATGGTTGTCGGGATCAAGCAGACCAGCAGCGAAACCAGAACGGCGACCGTCGGCACAGTACCCGCGCCCGCCTGGCTCACGCTGAAAGCCGCGTACGGCTGCAGAGTGACGACTGCCAGCAGGAAGATCAAAGTCAATCCTGCGATCAGAATGTTCAGCGCGATTTCGTTGGGAGTTTTCTGCCGCTCCGCTCCTTCGACAAGCGCGATCATGCGGTCCAGAAACGTCTCGCCCGGGTTGGAAGTGATCTTGACTCTAATCTGATCCGAAAGCACCCGCGTTCCGCCCGTAACCGCACTGCGATCGCCGCCCGACTCGCGAATCACGGGCGCGCTTTCGCCGGTAATCACGGATTCGTCCACCGTCGCGATGCCTTCGATCACTTCACCGTCTCCGGGGATCAGTTCGCCCGCATCGCAGCACACAACGTCGCCGGAGCGCAGGGCAGAAGCGGGCACCGGCTCGATCTTGCCGGACGAGGCGATCCGCCGGGCAAGGGCATCGGTCTTGGTCTTGCGCAGGCTGTCGGCTTGCGCCTTGCCGCGAGCTTCCGCCATGGCCTCGGCGAAATTGGCGAACAGCACGGTAAACCAGAGCCATAGCGCGATCTGGATGCCAAATCCCAGATGCGCCGCGCCGACGAAGATGTCGCGCACCACGAAGACCGTCGTTAAAGCCGCGCCAGCCTCAACCACGAACATCACCGGATTCTTGGCCAGCGTAACCGGGTTCAGCTTCACGAACGAAGCCTTTACCGCTCGCTTCACGATCTCGGGATCAAAGAGCGGGCGAGACCGGGCCAGCTTCTTGGGAAGCAGCGAAGTGGGATCTTCCTGCGGAATGCCCGGCTTGGATTGCGCTTCCGTTGTAATGGTCGACATACTAACTCCAGAGCGGCAGAAGCATGGAAAACAGCTTGCCGCTGTGCATCAGGTAATGCTCTACGATCGGTCCCAGCGAAACTGCTGGGAAGTAAGTCAATACCGCGACGATCACCACGGTGCCCACCAGCAACCCAACGAACAGCGGGCCGTGGGTGGGGAAAGTGCCGCTGGTCACGGGAACTTTCTTTTTGGCCGCAAGACTTCCCGCAGCGGCCAGAATCGGGATCAAGAAGAGGAAGCGGCCGATGAGCTGTGCGAGGCCCAGCGTCAGGTTGTACCACGGCGTGTTCACGTTGATTCCGGCGAACGCGCTTCCGTTGTTGCCGGTGCTGCTGGTATAGGCATAGAGAATCTCGCTCAATCCGTGCGGGCCGTCATTATTCAGGTTGGCGATCGCGGCGCCCGGCGGATTCCAGTAACCCTTGGCCGGAAAACCAATTTGCGAGCTGATGGCGCTGAAGACCAGAATGCTGGCGGAGGTGACAATGATCGCCAGCATCGCCATCTTGACCTCCTTCTGCTCGAGCTTCTTGCCCAGGTACTCTGGCGTCCGGCCCACCATAAGGCCCGCAATAAACACGGCGACGATGGCATAGATCAGAATGCCGTACAGACCGGCCCCCACACCGCCGAAGATGACGATGTCGGTCATCATGTTCAGCAGCGGCACCAGGCCCGCGATGGGCAGGAAGCTGTCGTGCCACGAGTTGACCGCGCCGCAACTCGTATCCGTGGTGACGGTGGCCCACAAAGTTGAATTCACGACGCCGAACCGGACCTCTTTGCCCTCCATGTTGCCGCCTGGTTGCGTCGCGGTGGCGGCGGTCTGGATCCCCATTTTGGCGAGGATCGGATTGCCTTGCTGCTCAAAACCGTAGCAGATGAATACGCCGGCAAAGAACATCACTGTGAAAGCGGCGAATATGGCCCAGCCTTGCCGTGTGTCACCGACCATCTTTCCAAAGGTATAAGTCAGGGCCGCGGCGATGACCAGTATGAGCCACATCTCCACCAGGTCCGTTACGGGCGTCGGGTTCTCAAACGGATGCGAGGAATTGGCGTTAAAGAAGCCTCCGCCATTCGTTCCGAGCTCCTTGATGACTTCTTGTGAGGCCACCGGGCCTTGCGCGATCACTTGCTTGGCGCCTTCTACCGTGGTCACGTTGGTGTACGGTTTCAGGTTCTGAATCACGCCTTGCGAGCACAGGAAAAGCGCACCGATGAATGAAATCGGCAACAGGACGTAGACGGATGCACGCGTGACATCCACCCAGAAATTGCCGATGGTCTTCATCTCGTGCCTGGCAAAACCGCGAACCACTGCGATGGCGATCGCCATGCCAGCGGCGGCGGAGACGAAGTTCTGCACGGTCAGAGCCGCCATCTGCACGAAATAGCTGAGCGTGCTTTCGCCCGTATAGGCCTGCCAGTTCGTGTTGGTCACGAAACTGGTAGCCGTGTTGAAAGCCAGATCCGGCGGCACATTGGGTGTGCCGAAGTTCTGCGGATTAAACGGCAGATAGGCCTGCGCGCGCTGCAGAAAGTACACCAGCAAAAAGCCGAAGATGCTGAAAGCCAACACAGAGGCCGTATACTGCGTCCAGCGCTGCTCGACGTCTTCGCGCACACCCGCGGCTTTGTAAGTCAGCGCCTCGAGCCAACGCAGCATGGGATGCATAAAGGTACGCTGGCCTTCAAAGACCTGCGCCATGTAGGATCCCAGGGGCTTCACGCAGATCAGAATCAGCGCAAAGAAAAGAAGAATTTGCAACACACCCGCGCTAGTCATGAGTTCCCCTTAGAACTTCTCCGGACGGAGCAAAGCATAAACCAGGTAAATGAACAAGCCGAACGATGCGATTCCGGCGATGATGTAATCCATTGGTTTCCTCCTACAGCTTGTCGCAGGCCTTGGTAAAGCCCCAGCAGACAACCAGGAATATGCAACCGACGGCGACGTAAAACAGGTCGAGCATATTGCGTCAGTTCCTTTCTGCAACAATCACTTCGTGGCCGGCGCGACGCAGCTTGCCCGCCAGCCGTTTCTCTGATGTGGGCCACCACCGCTTGCGGCCGCCGATGACCACGAGCGAATGAGGTGTCAAAGCGGCCAGGACCGCGGCTTCCGGATCGCGGCAGAGATAGACTCGCACCGTGGTGCTGACCGGGCTTTCGCCGGCCACGATGCGAAATCGCCGCGCGTTGAAATCTTCCCAGTCCGTTTTCTTCTCCAATTCCAGGGGGTAGGGCACAACCTGCGGCACTAGGAGCGTGATATGCGCTCCCAGGCTGCTGGCCAACCGGCCCGCTTCCCGCAACGCGGAGAGTGTGGGCTTGACGGAAGTGAACACGACGGAGATGTTGAGCCTCCGCTCGGATTGCTCGTCCAGGCGCCTTTCGGGAAACGCCGTGGCGGGCGTCATGCGGCTCTGCGAAACGCGTGACATTTTGGTGCTCCTGTACCGAGCGTAAGTCGCACCGGACTAAGAAGTCCTTAGAAACGCGTGAAAAGTTTATTAAGACCTAACGTAGTGCACTCCGCGTGCCATCGTTCCGGCCAGCACCAAGCCTACACGGATTCCGGGCTGCCGTTGAAGCGGTAGCCGACCCAGGGTTCGGTGATGATGTACTCGGGATGCTCGGGATCAGCCTCGATTTTCTTTCTCAGATTGCGAATGAATACGCGCAGGTAATCCACTTGATCGCCGTAATCGGGTCCCCAAACGGCTTGCAGTAAAGCGCGATGCGCTACGGCCTCGTTGGCATGCTGGGTGAGGTAGCGCAGCAGGTCCAGCTCTTTCGGCGTCAAATGGCTCGTAGCGGCGCCGTTAAAGGCGGTGCGGGCGCCAAAGTCAATGACAGCCTTGCCGACGCGAATTCGGGCCGGAGACGTCAATGCGGAAGAGGGCAGCCGCCGAAGCGCAGCGCGGATACGCGCCAGAAGCTCGGGAGTGCTGAAGGGCTTGGAGACGAAGTCGTCGGCTCCCGCGTCGAGCGAAGCCACTTTGTCGGCCTCGGTGTTGCGAACAGTGAGCATGATGACGGCGACGCCGGTGTCGGCACGAATCTCGCGGCAGGTAGCCAAGCCGCCCATTCCCGGCATATTCATGTCCAGGAGAACCAGGTCGGGGCGAAAGTCCCGGAGCTTGCCGAGGGCCTCCTCACCTGTCTTGGCATCGTCGACTTCGTAACCGGCGCCGGTGAGCGTGGTGCGCATGGTGCGCCGGATTTGAGGCTCGTCATCGACGACGAGGATGCGGCCGGCGCTCACGTCCGCCGTCCCTTCGGGTGAAGTAGGAAGGTCATAGGAGATAGCCGCACAGGCTCGATCTCCATTATGCGTCGCCGAACGTATTTTGTCGCGTTACGAGTGGGCCGCGGAAGACTTTGGGCTGCCGGCCGCGGCGCTGGCCGCGTAGAACAGTTCCTGGGAAGCGGGCATGCGCAGGACTTCCATGGCGGCGCGCGCCGAAACGCGGGCCTCCAGGCCATGCTGAACAGCCTGCACGAAACCGCTCAACACCATGGAATTCATCTCCGAGTCAAAGTCGCGCGAGAAATTAACATACTGCGAGTCCGGCAGCGGAATCCTCAGCTGCCAACGCGGCTTCGTCCTGGAAGCGGGTGCTACGGGCAGATCCTCAAAGACTCTTCCGTCCATGCACATGCGAACTTCCTGGAAGCCGAACTCGCGCCCGCCGGTCCGGATCTTGGCCCAGCAATCGTGCACGTCGTCGGCTTTGCTCAGAGAGGATTGGAAATCGCTGAGCCGGGTTTCGATGTCAATGATTCTCCGGAATTTTCCGCCCAGGAACATGCGTCCGGCGGAAGCAAACTCGGCATACTCCAGCTTGCGGATGCCAATCCAGGCGACGCCGCAGAACAGGATCACGATCAGACCGCTGAACTGGTCATGCAGCGCGCTCACGAGCAGGCTTAATACCGCGACCATGCCGCACAGCGCGTAAATGGTGAGCACGGCAGCGCGCGGACTCAGGCCGCGCTCGAGAAGCTTGTGATGAATGTGTCCGCGATCGGCTTGAAAGATCGGCCGGTTGCGCAGGTACCGACGCGCGATGGAAAGCAGCACGTCCAGCAGCGGGATCGACACAGCTAACAAAGGAACCGTCAGAGCCACGAGCGTGACCGATTTGTTGCTCCACTCCGCGCCGAAGCACCCCAGCAGGAACCCGATCAGGAGGCTGCCGCTGTCGCCCAGAAAGACCGAAGCCTTGTGAAAATTGTACCGGAGGAACCCAAGCAGGGCGCCAGCCAGGGGCAAGGTAGCCAGAGCCAGAGGTAAATTTCCTTGCGTCAAGGCAGCCAGCAGCATCGTCACCGTTGCCAGAAAGCCCACTCCCGCAGCCAAGCCGTCCATGCCGTCGATCAAGTTAAAAGCGTTGGCGCAGCCCACCAGCCAGATCACCGTGATGGCGAATCCGAGCCACGGCCAAGCCGGCAGACCGTGTAAGGCATGAATGTCGACGTGAATGTGCAGGAAGTACGCCAGCACGCTCGCGCCTGTGATTCCCAACAGCTTTTGCCAGGCGGTCAGGCCGATAAGATCATCCAGCACTCCGGTGAGGAACACCAGGGAGCCAACCAGAGCCAGCGGAACGATGTTGGGCAAGGCATGATGCAGTATTCGCGTATAGCCGAAAGGCAAAGCCAGCGCAATGGCGAATGTCGCCACGTAGGAGAGAACAATAGCAACTCCACCAACCCGGGGAATCGGAGTCGAGTGCTTCTTACGTATCCCGTCCGGATGATCGAGGAACCCCCACCGGCCGAGGTAGTTTCGTACCAGCGGGGTAAGAATGAGTGCCAGCGCGACTGATAGAGCACCGAGCGTCAGAATTAAGAACAAGCGACCACTCCTCCAAGCTCTCTAACAACGTTTCCTAAGGCTGCAGGACAACGTGGGCATCTGCTTATAATGGCGCAGGCAACTTTGGCTTCCCGCCAGAACCTTAGCCTATCCCATTTCACATCGGAAAGCACTTAAATCCAAGAGTGAATCGGACTAGATCGTACTAGTACTCAAGTCTTTGCATTAGGTTGCGCATCACCTCGCGGGTAAGTATTCGACCTGTTTGACGACGATTTAGGCATCCTCATTACGGGATGTCACCGTCAAAAGCCGAAGTGTAACGTTGATGCAGCGAATTGTAATATAACATACAACGCAGGGCGGGGTTCGGTCACGGCCTAGGGCCTTGCGCGATCTGGGGAGGCAGGCTGTAAGGGATCTCCATGACCACGTCGACGTCGACAGGTATTCCGTCACGAGTTGCGGGCTTGAACTCCCAGGCCGAAATGTCCCGCAGTACGGCGTCCTCGAGCGGCGGCGCGAAGGTGCGCAACAGCTTGATTCCCTGGAGCTTTCCTTCTTTGGTGATCTCCGCTGCCAATTGGACACGAAGCTCCGTTCGCGTGCCCGGCAGTACTGGCTCGACGGTCTCAAATTTCCTAAGCGGCGCCGGGGCGTGCACAAACGGCGAATCCCCCGGCCTAGGCTGGCGCTCGGCGAACCACACGATCCAGTCGCTGGAGTAGGGCGGGAAATTTTCGATCGGGATCACCATGGTGTAGACATTACGGCCCTGGAATCGCGCATCGATGGCCTCCGGGATGGTTCGAGACGACGGCCGGAGGGGTACTGACAGAGTAGAGACGGACATGGTGCGCACGCGGTCCGCATAGAGAATCACTTTGCGGTTGTCGTCCACGTGGGGTGGCGCGACCGGCTTCGCTTCATGGATGGTCAGGTTGGGTACCGCTAAGCCGCCGGCTTTCACTTCCCCGGTAGCCACTTCGCCGACGTCGGGAGCCTTCGAGAATGCTCCGGCGCGCGAACCGTCGGGCAGCGAGCCGGGTTTATCGCTGGGATGCAGGCTGGCCACGGCGACGTCCACTTTGGCGTTGCCGGCGTTGTTTGCCGGACCTGGGGGCGCCTGGGGAGGCGGCGGTGCGCCCACGGAGAGCGCAGGCGCTCCCAACCCTTCCGGCAGCAACCCTCGTCTCGCTGGCGTTCCCGTGATGGAAACATTCGGCAGCGGGACGACCGCCGTTTGCACTGGAATGGGCAAGCGGGTCTGCTGTTTCACGGGCGGAGGTGGCACGAACGCCTTGGGCGGCTTGGGTACCTCCACTGGTTGGACCGGCGTCTGCTCGGCCTTGGCAACATCACCTTTCGGCGTGGGCGGCGAAAGATTCGGTTGTGGCGCCTTCACGCCCGGCATGTCAGGCTTATCCACCTTGGGCTTGGGCTGAGGCGGGGGTGGCGGCGCCGGAATGGCCATGGCGGCGCGCGCAATCAGGTTGGGCGCGGGAAGATCCTGCTGGATCTCGATCTTGGGCACGGGTCGCCAGATGAACTCTTTGACGGACTTTGGTTTTGGTGCTGTCGCGATGATGGCCTGCTCGGACTTCACCTGGCCTCGAGGCCGGGGGAAGGTTCCGATTCTCACTACGGCCGATACTTCGGGTTTCGGCTCAGGCTTCGGAAAGCGATACCAGACGATTTTGTGAACTTCCGGCTGAATCAGGGCCTCATAGACCGGCCGCTCCGGAGCTTGGTAGTGACTGGCCGGAAGCAGCAGCAGGCCGCCGATAGCCGAGCCGTGCAGGGTAATGGAGGCAATAAAGGAAACCGGGCGAATCCGATAGCCTCGAATCAGGCGGTGCGAACCATCTGACGAGGACTTGGTTCGAACTCGAATTCTCAAAGGCATGGGATGAATTCGATCGAGGAAGTACGGACTGCACGAACCAAACCGCAGGATACCAGAGTCGCAAAGCTTGCGGCCACGAGAAACCAATCGGGATCGGAGAACACGGTGTTCATCGGCCATTAGCGTTCAAAACAATAGGGCATGAGAGCGCCGCGCCTGGTTCGCTATAATGCATGGTTTATAAATGCCTACCGAGCTCCTGAAGAGCCCCAACCTGGATGCGCGATACACGTCCTTCAAGCTGGCGATCCGGCGCTCCAAGATCCACCGCTACGGCGTGTTCGCCCAAGAGCGCATTCCCGCCAACCGCAAGGTGATCGAGTACACCGGCAAGCGCCTGAACCGCAAACAGGCCAAGTACAGAGGCGACGGCGACTATACTTACCTGTTCGCGGTGGACAACTACTGGACCCTGGACGGCTCGGTGGGCGGCAGCGGGGCAGAGATCATCAACCATAGCTGCACTCCCAACCTGGTGAGCCGGGTGATGAAGGGCCACGTCTTGTACATGAGCCTCCGTGCCATCAAGCCCGGCGAAGAACTCACCGTCAATTACAACTTCGGCGAGGGGGTCCGTCGATTTCCATGCACTTGCGGCTCAGCCTCCTGCACGGGCGCAATCGGCCAAAAATAGCGCGGCTCATTTCGACGGGCTATCGAATCTCGTGATGGTCGTAGGCCTCGCGCATGTTTCGCAATCGGGAAACGTCCTCGGAGAGAGCATCGCGGCTGCCTGGATTCAGCCGGTTGTTGTCCAGCACGTGCTGAATGCTGCTGATGGCGTCATCTAACTCCCCTTTGTTGAAATGATAGTTCTGCCAGGTTCTTGCGAACTCGCGCAACTCTTTTTCGGCGTGATTCAAGCGGCCGCGATCGCCGTTCGAGAAATGCCAGGTGCGGTAGGCCTGGTTCAAGTCGGATTGGACCTGATCCGTCAGTGCAGTAACGGAAGCGGCATCGTAATGGGTGGGTTCGCCGAACTGAGCCCGAGCCACAGGAACCGACAGCAAGAAAGACATCGCAGTAACCGCGATCCATAAACGATTCATGACTTACCTCCATGCGCTGGAAAGGCATGTCGCCAGCCATACCCGGCAAGGTGCCTGGAATCAAGCCGCGAGTAACTTGGTGAACACCGGCGCCGGGTATTTCTTACGCAGCCGGGAACGCGCCGCTTCAGGCGCGCCGTTCGACGGTTCTCTGGTGCGGCCGATCGCTGGCGGCGAAGTCGGCCTTCGCTTCGCTGGCAATGGAAATATCTTCGGCGCCGGTTTGTTCCAGAATCATGCGCCCTGTTTTCGCCCAATCGGAATCATCGCAATGGATGGAAAGCAGAATTCCGCCCCTGCGAACACGCCCCTGGTAGCGTTTGGCTTCGTAGCGCGGGCTTGCCATGCCGATCAAGGCACCGATCAAACCTCCGATGACGCCGCCCGCGCCGACACCGCTCAGGAGGCTCATGACCGGGCCCGCCGTGGTGAGCATTCCCAAATCCGGGAGGGCTATCATGCCGGCGCCGGCCAGCCATCCCAGCGCGGCGCCGACGATCAGACCCAAACTCGCCCCCGCCGTGAAACCGTCGGCAGCTTTGGTGGCCTTATTCAGAGCGAGATCCTTGGTCCCTTCGTTCTCCGGAAACAACATGGAAAGATCGGTGTTACGAAATCCGGCCAGCTTTAATTGACTTAAGGCATTCTCCGCGTCCGACTGGCTGGAGTAAATTCCAAACAATGCTCTATTCTTCGAAGACATCACAAACCCTCCTATAACTGTTACGCACACACTCTCATGCAACTGGTGTGCACGCGACTTTCCTTAGCAACAAGTGATACGTGGATGAGCGGATAGGAATGATCGGGGTACGCAGTTCTTACCAGCCTTCCGGCACAAACTGCAACCTTCAAAACCGGCGCCGGTGATATTCTCCGCCTCCCCAGCCGCCCACGTCAATGACAACTGCGAGCAGCAGGACGAGGAGGGGAATTCCGGCCATCGGCTGGTGCGTATTCATCATCCACGCGTAAGTCAACGTGGTCAATGGAAGGAAGATAAACCCAAGAACGGGAACAATCAGGCCGTGATAGGCACGTTCCAGATAAGTGGAGAACAGGAACAGGAGAACCAATACAACCCGGGGAAACGCCAGAACCACAATCAACAGTAGGCAGGCCATAAAAGCACTGCACGAAAGTTACCGGCCTATGGGCGGGGTGGGCCTGGGACCGCCGACGAGGCTGTGGTGACAGGCGTGGCCGACGGCTGGTAACCGCGCACGTATTTCTGCAAGGCGAATTGGTACCAGCGCATGCCGTACTCTCTGGCTTCATGGAGAGCGGCGCGACTGTCCCAGTGGTCGTGAGCGATGCGATAGCAGGCGATGACGGCGCCGGTACGATCGGCCCCTCGCTGGCAGTGAATGAAGACCGGGCCGGCGGAACGATCCATCAGCAGCGCCAGCAGCGCCGTAATCTGTGCATCGGTTGGCGCCATCAGCTTTCGCAGGGGCAGGCTGATGTAGCGCATCCCCAGGTTTTCCACAATCCGCTTCTCATCGGCAAGAGAATGCTCGCCAGGGACGCGCAGATCCACCACGGTTTTCACGCCCAGCCGGGCGAGACTGTCAAATCCTTCACCAGAGGGTTGAGCCCCGCGATACACACTTTCGTTTACCTGGTGAAAGTTGGAGACGCCAGCCATTGGTGGCCGATCGGCAGCCAAAAGGGCGCCGGCGCACACACAGGGCAACCACGCGAAGCACAGTTTCATTTAAGGCCGAACCAGGGGTCCACTCACTTGGACGCTCGATTCAGGGATGACGTTTCAAGGCAAACCTGGAGGCGGAACGTATGCATCCTTGCCCCGAAAGCATCTAATGGACAGGTGACAAAATGGCGAAGCCGAGCGGCGGCGGAACCTCGAAGCTCACAATCCGGGATCTCCTGAAGCCGCACATTGGAGCCTTGCTGTTGGGGCTGGCAGCGGTGCTCTGCGAGGGACTCGCCAACCTGCTGGAGCCGTGGCCGCTCAAAGTTGTGCTCGACAACGTGCTGAAGTCGCGGACCGGGAACGGTTGGCTGAACCACCTGATCCTGGCGCACTTTGACCATGACAAGCTGCAGGTCCTGGAATTTGCCGCTGGAGCCGTGCTGGTGATCGCGCTGGTGGGCGGCCTGGCCTCGTACGTGGAGAAATACGTCACTACCAGCGTCGGCCAGTGGGTGACACACGACCTGCGCCGCACGCTTTACTCCCACATCCAGCGGCTCTCGCTCTCCTATCACGATCACAAGCAGACCGGCGATCTGATCACCCGCGTCACCGGCGACATCGACGCGATTCAGAGTTTCATCAATTCCAGCCTGCTGGGCGTCCTGATCAACGTGATCACGCTGGTAGGCATGATCGGCGTGATGTTGTATTTGAATTGGCATTTCACACTGATCGCGCTCTCGATCGCGCCGCTACTGTTCCTGGTGGTATTCAGCTACACGCGCAGGATCAAGCAGGCGTCGCGCGAGGTTCGGAAAAAAGAAGGGGAGATCGCCTCGGTGATTCAGGAGGTTCTCTCCTCGATTCGCGTGGTGAAGGCTTTCGCCCGCGAGGATTATGAGCAACGCCGCCTCGAGGCGGAGAGCCTGGAGGGGGTGGAGATCGCGCTGCGCGCACGCGGACTCAAAGCGAAGCTTTCGCCGCTGGTTGAGGTTATCGTGGCCGTAGGCACCGGCCTGGTGCTGTGGTTCGGCGGACGCATGGCTCTAAGCGGAAGTCTCTCGGCCGGTTCGTTGGTGGTCTTCATTTTTTACCTCGGCAAAATGTACAAGCCGATGCAGCAGCTCTCTAAAATGACGGACGCTTACTCGAAGGCCGCGGTCGGATATGAGCGCATCCGGGAAGTGCTGGCGGTGAACGGCGAGGTCAGCGATCTCCCCGGAGCGCGGCGCGCGCGGGCGTTCCAGGGTCGAATCGAGTTCGACAATGTGTACTTCGCCTACGAACCAGAGACGCCAGTGCTCAGAGGCGTGAGCCTTCGGATTGAACCGGGTCAGTTAGCTGCGCTGGTTGGGCCCACGGGCGCGGGAAAGACAACGATCATCAGCCTGATCGCACGGTTCTACGATCCGAGTTCGGGCGTGGTGAAGATCGACGGCCAGGACGTGCGGTGGTTCACACAGAAGTCATTACGGCATCAGATTAGTTTTGTTCTGCAAGACACCCTGTTGTTCCACGGTCCCATTTGGTACAACATCGCCTACGGCAAGCCGGACGCAAGCCGCGCAGAGGTTCTGCGCGCGGCCGAACTCGCCAACGCGCGCGAGTTCATCGAAACCATGCCGGAAGGCTACGATACGGTGGTCGGCGAACGCGGCGTAACGCTGTCCGGGGGCCAGCGGCAGCGCATCGCGATCGCGCGCGCGGTAATCCGCAATACTCCGATTCTGATCATGGATGAGCCT
Source organism: Bryobacteraceae bacterium (assembly GCA_035501155.1). Taxonomy (GTDB): domain Bacteria; phylum Acidobacteriota; class Terriglobia; order Bryobacterales; family Bryobacteraceae; genus Palsa-89. Next base: position 82,463 of record DATJWO010000040.1, on the reverse strand, counting down.
ACTACGGGATTGGACGCGGCGTCTGAAAAACTAGTCTTCGAAGCGCTGGATCGACTGATGCAGGACCGGACTTCGATCGTGATCGCACACCGGCTTTCGACGGTCCAACGGGCGAACTCGATCTTCGTGGTCGAGAACGGCGCGATTCGTGAGACCGGCACACACGCGGACTTACTGCGTGCAGACGGGCTGTACGCGGAGCTCTACAATATCCAGTTGCAGGCGGCGGAAGCAGCAGTCTCAGAGCCGGTTTAGCGCGGCGATCCTGGATTCGACGACGGAAGTGAAGCCGTGCACTTCCGTAGGTGAGTATCCCGCGGCCTCAAACGCTTCGCGAACTTGCCGCTCCGAGAGCTTGGCGAGCAGGCCTCCGATCCAGCGGGCGTCGTCACGCGGGATATCGCGGCCAATCCAGCGCAAACCAAGCCGGCTGAAGAACTCGTGGGGATTCACCAGGACGACAAAGGCGGGGCGGCGCGGATCTTCGAAATTTACCGAGTCCCCGTGAACGGCCGTGATGAACTTGGTGCGTTCGTACCAGGAGAGATTTCCCTTCGACTTCTCGTGGGTCCGGTCCAGCCAAGCGGTGCCGAAGCTGGCGCCGAGATCGCTCACCATGTAGACTCGCTCATCCGGCGCGCCGCGCCCCTTCAGAAGGTAGACGCTGTTGTTGATGTCCTTAAGATCCCAGTTGTTGATGAGCGCCATCAGGACGCGGAGTCCGTTCCATTCGCGGGTGCCTGAAAAAGGATCGTTGCGCCAGCGCCAGGTTCCGATTTTCTTTTCGTCATCCGGCTCCCGCTTGAGCCGGACATTGCGCATTGAGCCATCAGGCTCCACGAATTTGCCGGCGTGCTTGCGCTCTAAAGGCGGCATGTCGTCCACGCGAAAGACCGGCAAGAAATAGTCTTCATTCGCGAAGTAGCCGACGGCCCAGACCAGGCGGGTTGCAACGGTCTCGGGACGAGCCTCCACGCCCAGTTTGACCTTCCATTTCACGCCATCGCGATCCCGCACCGAAAACTTCGGGTTGGAGCCTTTCAGGTCTTCCTCGATGAAGGTGAACGGTCCGTGGGGTTCATCCCGGCGGCCGCCCGGGCCGAAATACAAGTTCCGCGAGGTTAAGTCGCGCGGCTCCTGCCACAGAACCGCCAATGTGCCCCGTGTATTTTCTTCCGCCGATTTTGCATGCTTGACCCTTTTCTTCACAGCCGCGGGCGCCGCGAGCGAAGTGGCAAAGGCAACGATGACGATCAAAAGGTTCTTTGTGTGCATGGCTATCCCGTTAGACGTCTCCCGACGCCTACCGGCAACACCGCACGAGACTTGCCAGATTAAACAGGATCCGCCATGCGACGCAGGCGCGTCTTACAAGGGGGAGGCTACTTGAAACTGTTAACGCAGCCAGACGACGGCATCGCGCCTCTGGTGGAGGCGATCGACAAAGCGCAGGCGCAAGTGGAAATCGCCATCTTCCGCTGCGACCGGAGCGAACTGGAGGAGGCTCTGGCGAACGCAGTGAAGCGCGGCGTCTTCGTGCACGCGCTGGTCGCTTGTGTGAACCGCGGCGGCGAGAGAAAACTGAGAAAGCTGGAGACGCGGTTGCTGGCCTCGGGCGTCACGGTAGCACGAACTTCCGATGACCTGGCTCGATATCACGGCAAGTTCATGATCATCGACCGGCGGGAATTGCATCTGTTTGCTTTCAACTTCACGCATCTCGATATCGATCACAGCCGCAGCTTTGGATTGGTCACGAGTAATGCGCGCATGGTGCAGGAGGCAGTCAACTTGTTTGAGGCGGATGTCCGGCGCCAGGCCTATTCCGGCAAATCAGCCGCATTCGTGGTGAGTCCGGTCAACGCCCGCAAACGTCTCTCCAGTCTGATCGAGTCCGCCCGCAAGGAACTGCTCATCTACGACCCGGACGTGAGTGATTCGCTGATGATTCGCCTGCTGGAGGAAAAGGCTAACGCCGGCGTTGACGTGAAAATCCTGGGGAGACTGACGCGGAGGAGCGAAGCGGTGAAGCAGCACCGCCTCCCGCACTTGCGCCTGCACACACGCTGCATTATCCGTGACGGTCATGAGGCGTTCATCGGAAGCCAGAGCCTTCGCGAAGTCGAGCTCGCCGCACGGCGCGAAGTCGGGCTGATTTTCCGTGATCCGGCAACCATCGGGCGACTCCTGAAGACTTTTCGCGAGGATTGGAGTCTGGCGGAAAGCTTCCAGCAGACCGGCATCGCACAGCCGGTCACCGCGGCTGCGCTTGCAAAGAAAGTGGCAAAAGCGATCGCCAAGGAGCTTCCGGTCGCGCCAGTCTTGGAAGGAATTGTGAAGCAGGCAGCGGGATCCAGGCCGGACGTCGGAGTTGACCCGGATATAGTGGAAAACAATATCAAAGTCGCTGTGAGGGAAGCAGTTGCCGATGCGGTGCTCGACGCCGTGGAAGGCGTGATCGCCGAAGACGATTCCGGACGCAAGTAATGTCTCAGTGTTTCAAAACAAAATGGGTGGAATCACCCACAAATCCTCGTCGATTGATTTAACTCTTTGATTTTCTGAAGGATGTTTGTTGGCCCGCAGCATGCTCTGTTCCAAATCGATCAAGGCAGAAGCTGTCTGCCGACAAGAGGGGCTAACTGTTGCGGGTTGAAGAGTTTATGGGAGCGAACACTCATCTAAGGGTGCCGGACGAGGCTGCTTATTCGGCTTGGAAGATATCACCCCGCCGGTTCGCCATTACATTTGCGGGAGAGGTCTCGCCGGTGATCGGCTATGCCATGCAAGGCCAGGACAGCAGCGCCTGGTTCATCGAGCGAAAAGGTCGTGTGTTTCGTCGCAGATATGGATCTTTGGCCGAAGCCGCTGAGACTCTGCTGACCATGGAAGCCGGCCCCGCGGACCTCTAGCGCGGACCGTAGTGCGGCAGCGGACGGTCCAGTTCATAGGCGCCCAGATCGGGTGCGCGTCCCGTAAAACCGTCGGTAATCGTGGGAAGTGCGGTGCCCGCATCCACGGCGCGCGAACCGGGCTTCAGGCGAAAATCGAAATCCTCCGGCTTATATAGATGCTGCGGATCCGATTTGTCCGGAATACGGACATTTCTGAACACGTCGTAATCGATTAGGACGCTGTGTTGCTCCTGATGGGTCACGCTGCGGTACTCATCCAGCGATTTGAACTTGCGTGTCACTTGGTCGTGCTCATAATCGGCCGCGATATCGAAAGGCGGGGAGTTCCACTCGAATGCATCCTCGACGCCCGGATTCGGGCGGAAGCCGTTGTAGTCGGACGTTGAATAATTCGTATAAGTGCGCAGGTTGAGAACCGGGTCGAGGTATCCGTCGCCTAAAATCAGATTGTTCAAGAAATGTACGTTGGAGGCCGGGCCCATCAACCGTCCCTGCCCAATGAGGGTGTTCTGATAAACGAGCACACCGGCGGGCGTGTCGACAAACTTCAGCGGGCCGCCGGTAGTCGCGTCATAGACCAGATTGCGATAGAAATATAGGGGACCGCCGAACATCGGCTGTGCACTGAGCGCCCCACCCGCCGAATTGAAGCAGCGGTTCTCGAAGACGCGGATGTTGCGCGCGCCGCCGTCGGCTTCGATGCAGTTGTCGGCCATGTTCGAAAAATCGTTGTTATAAAAATCAATGGAGGAGGGCAGCCGGTCCTGGATCGCGTTGGGCGTGCCGTCGGGATCGCCGTAGGTTGCGATGTCGATTCCGTCGTGCCAGTTGGCGGCGTAGTTGTAAGCGACGACGTGGCCCTGGCCGTAGACTTTCACCGCATATTCGGACGTGATGGGCGCCGGATAGCCGGGAAACTTTCCCCAAACGGCGGGCGTAAACCAACTGAGCAACTTGTTCGGATCGTGGCGGCCGATGAACACGTTGTCGGCGATGTAGAAGTTCTTGGAGCCCGACCAATCATCTTCCACGCCGCGGCCGATATTCTCCAGGCGCGAGTGCTTCAACGTGAAGCCGCTAGCGCCGGCGATATTCTTGATGCCCAGCAGGAACGCGACGTTGGTGTTTCTGATCGTAATTCCTTCGAAATAGGTGTAGTTGGCGGCCATCAAATTGAACAGATTCTGGCAGCCGTCGCCGTCGAAGACGACTTCGCCGTCGCCCGCAGCCTTGATGACGATCGGCTTGTCCGCGGTGCCGTTTTGCGTCAAGTAATACGTGCCGTCGAAGGGCGTGCCGTAGGCAGCAAGGGCCGGGTCAAAGCCGCCGTAAATGAAACGGTTGTCCTTGTAGACGCCGGCGTGCACCAGAATCATGTCGCCCGGCTGAACGCGCGGAGGAAACGTGTTGGAATGATCCGACTGATTCGCGCCCATGTAGTAGGCCGCAAGCAAGCCGGTGAACGCGGGCTGCTGCTTAGGGCCCTTGTAGCCGAACGGGTAGACGTGATACACGTGACCGCCGGTTGCCGGCTGCGGCTCCTGGCGCGTGCGGACGGTCATGGTTCGCTCCGTCTTGCCCTTGACGCCATCGGGATCGGAAAGCCTGAAGTGGCACTCATAGTCGGCGCCCGGCTCCAGATTCAAAATGCTTCCGGCGAATTCGTTGGGGGCGATGTAGCTGTAGTTGTGGCGGCCGGCATTCCGCGGATTACCGCCCAAGACCTGCTCCTGCTGAAGACGTAGAAACGGGAGTGCCTTGCGCCATTGAGGTTGGCCTTTCTTCCGATAGGTGACGTCGACGCGAGCGTTGCGGTTGTCGTCGCCGCTGATTTTCCACTCGAAGCCGAGCGAAAGCAAAGTAGGCGGGTTGGCGATGAACTCGCCGGCGATCGTTCTGTTCTCCGCTGACGCGGAGGAAGGCAAGAAGGCAGCCAGCACCAGCGCAACGATCAAGCGTGTGTACTGCACAGCAGTCTATTCTATCCGTTACACGATTTGCCATCATAGTAGGCATGTTTTCTAACACGCTGGAACGCTGCGCCTGCCTGGTGCCGCTGCTGTTGTTGGGGCTTGGCGACGGGACTCTGCTTGCCAGCGATACGGTGCTCATCAACGGTCACGTCTACACCGCGAAATCGCAGAATCGCTGGGCCGAGGCGGTGGCGATCAGCGGAGACAAGATCGAGGCGGTCGGATCGAACGCCGAGATCGCGCGCTACCGATCAGCGAACACCAAGGTGATCGACTTGAAGGGCAAGACGGTGATTCCGGGAATCACGGATGGCCACGTCCATCTGTGGTTTGGCGCACTGGCGCTGCATGGATTCAATCTGTCCACGCCGGAATCCAACATCACTCCCAAGGATCCGGAGTTGCTGCTGAGCCGGATCAAAGACTACACGGCGAGCCATCCGAAGGATCCAGTGATTTTCGGGAGGGTGCAGTTCATTACGGACTTCTCACCTTCCGGGAACGCTTATAAGAAGCCCACCGTGACTCACGAACTGCTGGACCGGGCCGTTCCGGACCGGCCGCTGGTCATCCACGACACCAGCGAGCACGCTCTGTGGGTGAATCAGAAGACTTTGGATCTGGCGCACATTACGGATGCTCCATTTGCGGATCCGTCGATCGAGAAGAACATACTCCGCGATGCGCATGGGCATCGCAGCGGTGTGGTGATGGAAGGCGCGATGGAGATTGTGGAGCGTGCGCTGCCCGATCCGCCGATGGAAGAGAAGTTCGCGTGGCTGCGCGAGGCGATGCATTACTTGAACAGCTTCGGCATTACGAGCGCGACCATGGCGACGGGAAATCTGGCCGATATCGAACTTCTTGGCAAGATGCGGGATCGCGGGCTGCTCACGATCCGGACGCGGACCGCGTTCGGCCAGGTGGCGGTGAATCACCATCTGTCGGCGCAGTTCGTGGCGGATCTGGAGAAAGCGCGAAGCAGCTACCATGACTCGTGGGTTTCCGCCAACCTGGTCAAGTTCTTTTCGGATGGACTGACGGATCCGCCGGTCTATACGCCCGCTGAGCTTCAGAAACTGTATGTCGAGCTGGATAAACGCGGCTACCAGTTGATGACGCATTCGATCGGCGTGGATTCGGCGCGCATGGTGCTGGATGCCTACCAAGCCACGGAGAAAATGAATGGGCCGCGGGACCGGCGTTTTCGCATGGAGCATGCGGATTATCTCAACCCCGAGGACGTCGCGCGCTTTCATCAGCTCGGGGTGATCGCGAGCATGCAGCCCAGCTTTTGCTGCAACTCAGGATCGCTGGGGCCCGTGAAGATCGATACCTGGAATAGCCTGCTGAAGGCCGGCGCCATGGTCACTTTCAGCAGCGATTGGCCCTGTACGTGGCCGCCAGACCCGCTGGCCGCGATCGAGGAAACCATGACGCGGGAGGTCCTGCGGGAAGTGACGCCACACGGCCCGGTGGGCCCGGTTCAATTTAACCAGCCTCAGGAGCGGCTTTCGGCTGAGCAAGGCGTGCTGGCTTATACGCGGGATGCAGCCTATGCGAACTTCGCGGAGAAATCCACCGGAACGCTGGAGCCGGGGAAATTCGCGGACCTGGCTGTTCTTTCGCGCGACATCTTTTCCGCCAAGCCTGCCGAGATCGGCAAGACGCATGTCACGATGACGATGGTCGGCGGGAAGGTCGTCTTCGAACGGTAGTTTCGCCACACTTACATATTTTCAGTAAGGTTTTTATACAATATTGGCCATGGCAAACGAACCTCCGGACCCGAAACGCGACAGGGAACTGGGGATGGATCGGCCGATCACGCGGCGCGATTTCCTGGATGGCGTCGCGGTTACGATTGGCGCGGCGGGTCTTCTTGCCGAACAGGCGCAAGGCGCCACCGTTTTCCCGCAGGACAAGCCGGGATACGATCCGCCGGTATTGACGGGTATGCGCGGGAGCCATGAAGGCTCATACACGTATGCGCATGCGCTGCGTGACGGCAAAGTCTTTAAGAATGCCGCGGCGCCGATCGACACGGGCGAGGCTTATGATCTGATCGTCGTGGGCGGCGGGATCAGCGGCCTGGCGGCGGCCTATTTCTACCGCGGGCGCACCAAATCCTCCGCTAAGATTCTCATCCTCGACAACCACGACGACTTCGGCGGGCATGCCAAGCGCAACGAATTTCGCCCGGCCGGGCGCCTGTTCCTGTGCAACGGCGGCACGCTCTCCATCGAATCTCCGTTCGACTACAGCAAAGAAGCGCGCGGGCTGCTGACGGAACTGGGCATCGACCCGGTGACTCTCGAAGCGAAATCCGAGAAGATTACAGATCGATCGGCGCTGGGAGGCCTGGAAAACGGGGTGTTCTTCGACAAAGAGACGTTCGGCACGGATCGACTGGTTGTCGGCCTGCCGGGAGGGAGACGCGCCGCGGGGGCAAACGATGACGGCGACGCCTGGAAGAAATTCCTGGCGAAGACTCCTCTCTCTGAGAAAGCGCAAGCCGACATTCTGCGGTTACGGGAAGATCACGTCGACTACATGCCCGGGCTTTCCGACGACGAGAAGAAGGACCGTCTGTCGCGAATCAGCTACAAGGACTTTCTGCTGCAATTCGTGAAGGTGGATCCCAGCGTGATCCCGTTCTATCAGACGCGGACGCACGGCTTATACGGAATAGGTATCGACGCCGTTGGCGCGCTGGAACTTTGGGGCTATTTTCCCGGATTTCAAGGCATGAACCTAGAACCGGGGCCGTACCGTCGTCTCAGCTTCACCGCGCTGGGCCAGCACATTCCCAAGCAGCCCTACGACTACCATTTCCCGGATGGCAACGCGACCATCGCGCGTCTGCTGGTGCGTTCCCTGATCCCTGGAACGATGCCGGGCCACACGGCCGAGGACAGCATCCTTGCGAATGTCGATTACAGCCGCCTGGACAAGAACGACTCGCCGGTTCGCATTCGCCTGGGCAGCACCTGCTTGCACGCGCGTCACGTGGGGAATCCAACGACGGCGCAGGAAGTGGAGATCGTCTACGGCCGTGAACAACAGATGTATTCTGTCCGCGCGAAGTCCGTGGTGTTGGCTTGCTGGAACATGATGATTCCCTACCTTTGCCCCGAGCTTCCGGCAAAGCAGAAAGAGGCGCTACATTACGGCGTGAAAGTTCCGCTGGTGTACACGAATGTGGCGCTGCGCAACTGGGCCGCCTTCAAGAAGCTGGGCCTGCGAGGCGCGCAGACGCCGGGCATGTATCACTCCAATATGAATCTGGAGCAGCCTACCGACATCGCCGGTTACCGGCCGGAACTCGCGCCGGAACAGCCGATTCTTTTGCGGATGTTGCGGACGCCCTGTAAACCCGGGCTTTCCGCGCGGGACCAACAGCGCGCGGGGCACGTGGATCTACTAATGACGCCGTTTTCAACGTTCGAGCGAAACATCCGCGATCAATTGGCACGCGTGCTGGAAGCCGGCGGGTTTGATCCGGCTCGCGACATCGACGCCATTACGGTGAATCGCTGGCCGCACGGCTACGCGTACGAATACAACTACCTGTGGGACCCGGAGTGGCCCAAAGGCCAATCGCCCTGCGAGATCGGCCGCCAGCGGTTCGGGCGTATTTCTATTGCGAATTCCGATGCGGCAGCGGCAGCTTATACAGATCAGGCGATCGATCAGGCTTACCGGGCAGTTGAGGAGCAGCTGGCAGTTGGCGCTTAATAGAGGAAACCGATGATGAACCGCCGTTACAACCGTAGGAGCTTTCTGGGCCTTACAGGGGCAGGTATTGCCGGCTTGGCCGGTGCACCATGGCTTCGCACGGCGTGGGCTGCCGAAGCGGTGCCCCCGGATCTAGTTGTTTTCAACGCAAAGATCTATACCGTGGATTCAGGCGCACCGCGAGCAGAAGCGTTCGCTGTAAAGGCGGGCCGCTTCACCGCGGTCGGGAGCACCAATGACATCAAGGGGTTGATCGGCAAGGGAACCGAGACGTTCGACGCTAAGCAGATGACCATCGTCCCGGGCTTCATCGATTGCCACAATCACGCGCCGGGCGACACATTGCTCTACGAAGTCCTGGTCGGGAATCCCTACGTAGTCGAGTTCGTCACGATTTCCAGCATCATCGAGAAGCTGCGCAAGAAAGCCGAGAAAACTCCGCCTGGCATGTGGGTAGAGGGCTTCTTCTTCGACGACACCAAGGTGAAGGACAACCGCCAGCTCAATGTTCACGATCTGGATCAGGTGTCGAAGGACCTGCCGGTGGTGGTGCATCACCGCGGCGGACATACGTCGTACTACAACAGCAAAGCGCTGGAGATGGCGGATATCAACCGAAACACGCCGAATCCGCCGGGTGGAACATTTGACCGCGATACGGACGGCGCGCTGAACGGCCGGGTTACCGACCGCGCCCGAAGCGTGTTCGCCAAGGCCGGCAAGAGGCCGGTCTTTAGCGAGGCGCAGAGATTGCAGCGCGACCGCGACGGCCTGGCTTACATCTCCAAACAGTTCGTGCGCTATGGGCTGACCAGCGTTCATCATGAGGGCGGCGATCTGTTCGCGCTGCAGCAGGTGCGGGCGCGGGGCGATTTGAAGCACCGGGTGAGCTACGAAGCCAGCGGCAAGGTGCTGGAGGCGATGCTGTCTGGCGGCATCGAGAGCGGTTTCGGCGACGAATGGATCCGTCTGGGAGCTACGTTCGAACACACCGTCGACGGCTCGTTCTCCGAGCGAACGATGGCGCTCAGCATCCCCTACCCCGGCGTCAATCCGCCGTACAAAGGAAACATCACCGAAACGCAGGACGATCTGAATGCGTGGGTGGAGCGGGTGCATCGTGCGGGCATTCAGGTGAACTGCCACGCCAACGGGGACGTTGCCATCGACATGATGCTGACCGCCGTAGAGCGGGCTCAGCGGTTGTTCCCGCGCAACGACGCACGCCCCAAGATCACACATTGCACTCTGATCACGGACGGACTGATCAAGCGCATCAAGGCGCTGGGCGCAGTTCCGGCGCCGTTCACTTCGTACGCGTATTACAACTCCGATAAATTCCATTTCTATGGCGAGGAACTGATGAAGCGATGCATGGCCTTCCGCAGCTTCCTTGACGCCGGAATCGTGGTGGCGGCCGGTTCGGATTTCGATCCCGGGCCGTTCGATCCACGAATGGGCATTCAGGGAATGGTGACGCGCACGGGCTGGAATGGCCAGACCTGGGGCGCCAACCAGCGGATTACCGTGGAGGAGGCGCTGCGCGTGAACACATTCAACGGCGCCTACAATTCACACGAAGAAGCGATTAAGGGATCGATCACGGCGGGTAAACTGGCTGACTTCGTGGTGCTGGCCGAGGACCTATTCACAGTACCGCACGAGAAGATTAAGGACATCGAAATCGTCCGCACAGTGGTGGGCGGCTCGACGGCCTACCAGGCGTGACGTCCGGCCGGCGCGTTAAGCCTCGACACGCCGGTCAGCCAGCGCGAGAGCGGAATCGAGGGCGGCGATCGCCAGGTCTACTTCGCTTTTCTCGACAATCAGCGGCGGCGCCAGCACCAGGTGGCTGATCCAGGCTTGCACCGCGACTCCGGCCTTCATCATTTCAGCAGCAACTTCGTCCACCACCAGCGGCGTATCGGCCAGCTTATCGGGCATCGTGTTCAGGGGCTCTTTGGATTGGCGATTCTTGACCAGATCCACGGCCCAAAATAGCCCCAGGCCGCGAACTTCGCCGATGGAGGGGTGGGTTCGGGCCAGGCTTCTAAGCTTTTCGCCGAGATACTCTCCCATGACGGAAGCCCGCTTGATCAGATTGAGCCGCTGCATCTCCCGAATCGTCGCCACGGCCGGCGCCAGCGTCATCGGATGAGCTTCATAGGTGTGGCCATGCGCGAAATAATGCTCGTCGAAGAAGGAAGCGATGCGCTGAGTGGTGGCGCACAGGCCCAGCGGAACATAGGCGGAAGTGATGCCCTTCGCCGTCACGAGAATGTCGGGCTTGACCTTCCAGTTGTCCACTGCAAACCACTTTCCCGTTCGTCCCCAACCCGACATGACTTCGTCGGCGATGAGCAGGACATTGTAGTCGTCGCAAATCTTGCGCAGCCGCGGGAAATACTCGGGCGGAGGCACCAGGACTCCATTGGTTCCTACCACGGGCTCGACCAGCACGGCCGCCACATCGCTCTCGTTCCGGATCATGTGTTCGAGATAGTCGGCGCAGGCGACATTGCAACCGGGATATTCGTGACGGATGGGGCAGCGATAACAATTCACTTCGGGAGCGAAGATGACGCCTTGGCCTTTGCCGCCGGGTTCCAAGGGCCACCGGCGGGGGTCGCCGGTCGCTGCGATGGACGCCATTGTGGACCCATGATAGGAGCGGTAGCGCGCAATGATTTTTGTTTTGCCGGTGAACATTCGCGCAATCTTGATGGCCGCCTCGTTGGCTTCGGTTCCCGAAGTCGCAAAGAAGAACTTCTCCAGTCCCGCGGGAAGTACCTCGAGCAGCAAACGGCTCAGCTCGGCGCGCGTGGTGGTGGCGTAGCCGGGAGCGATGTATGGCAGCGTGCGAGCCTGTTCGACGATTGCGTCAATGACCGCTGGATTCTTGTGTCCCAGGTTGACGCACATCAGCTGGGACGAAAAATCGAGATAGCGCTTTCCGTTGCTGTCAGTGAAATAGCAGCCCTCGGCGTCCACGATGTGCAGCGGCATCCAGTTCTTTTGGCGGCGCCAGGTACCAAAGTTGAATCTTCGAGTGGTGTCCACCACTTCCTGCGAAGAGAGCTGCTGCAGCGATAGTGTCGGCATGGCATACAACCTTACATAAACTGTGCGAAGTTTGTCAAACCGGAATCGCTACAGCGGATGGATGACGCGGTCCAGGAAAATACGTGTTCGCTCCACTTGAGGAGCAGTGAGGACCTCCCGGGCCGCACCGCTCTCGACAATCACTCCACCGTCCATAAAAAGGACGCGATCGGCCACCTCGCGCGCGAAGCTCATTTCGTGAGTGACCACCACCATGGTCATGCCCTCGTCGGCCAGCGCACGGATGACGCGCAGCACGTCTCCGACCAGTTCTGGATCGAGCGCCGACGTCGGTTCGTCGAACAGAATTGCCTGGGGCCGCATGGCCAGCGCGCGCGCGATACCGACTCGCTGCTGCTGTCCGCCGGATAATTGCGACGGATATGCATCACCGCGGCCCTGTAATCCCACCTTTCCCAGCAAGTCCAGCGCGCGGCCGCGGGCCTCCGCGGCTGGAACTCTCTGCACGTAGACCGGCCCTTCCATTACGTTCTCAAGGACCGTACGATGCGGAAAAAGATTGAAGCGCTGAAAGACCATAGCCACTTTGCCGCGGATCTCGCGCAGGGTTGCATCGCCGAGTGGGATTCCGTCCACGGTCACTTCGCCCCGGTCGAATCTCTCCAATCCATTGATGCACCGCAGCGCAGTGGATTTGCCTGAGCCGGACGGCCCGATCAGGCAAATCACTTCTCCTTTGGCGACCGAGAACGTGACCCCGCGAAGAACCTGGTGCTCGCCAAACGCTTTGTGGATTTCGCGAACCTCGATCATCGCGCGGCGAACCTCCGCTCCAGCCGGCGCGTGAGATAGGACAGCGGGAGGCTCATCGCTAAATAAAGGAGTGCGACGAGTGTGTAAACCGTCATGTTCTTGAACGTGGAAACCGCGAGGAGTTGGCCCTGCCGCGTGAGTTCCGCCACGGTGATTGTCGAGGCAATGGAGGAATCCTTGAGCAGCATGATGGATGTATTGCCGAACGGCGGAAGAATCACACGAATCGCGAGCGGCAGGATGAGACGGCGGACGATCATGGCGCGAGGCATTCCCAGCGACTCCGCGGTTTCGATGAGCGAACGGTCGACGGAGGCGAATCCAGCGCGGAAGTTCTCCGCCTGATACACCGAGTACGCCAGGCCAAGCCCCACGACCCCAGAAAGAAAGGCATTCAAGGTGATTCCCAGTTGCGGAAGCACGAAATAGATGTAGAAAAGCTGAACCAGGATAGGGATCCCACGCACGGTGTTGATGATGGTTCGGCTGGCGCCGCGCAGAATCAGGAAGCGCGAAGTCCCGAGCATGGCCCACACGAACCCGAGCAGCACGCTGAGCAGCAGCGCACACAGCGTGATGCCAATCGTGATCCACACACCGCTCAGGAGAATCGGGAGGAAATCTTTCGCGTCCGAGAGGAAATCGTTCACGGCTCAGTGCAGTCCCCAACGATTGAGAATGGACGCGATCGCGGTCGCCTTAAGGCGCTGGATCGACGCATTGATCCGCGCCAACAGATCGGTATCGCCTTTGCGGACGACCAGACAGACGTCCTCCACGCTGGGTGGACGGAATTCGGCAGCCACGCGCGCGCTTTGAATTCTGGCTTGCGAGACCTGGTAGGCGAAAATCGGCTCATCGCCATACGCCGCGCCGATTCGCCCAACGCTCAGGTCGCCCAGCATTTCCATCAAATTATCGTACGTCTTGATCTCACGTACGCCAGCCGTCTTAAGTTGATCGTAGAAGCGCGTCCCAACCTGCACTCCAACCGTCAGGCCACGCAGGTCTTCGATGCTCCTGTATGTTCGCCCACTCCGCGACGGAATGACAATGCCTGCGCCGTATGCGTAAACCGGGTCGCTGAAATCCACTACCTTGGCCCGCTCCGGTGTCTTTAGCATGGCCGCGGCGATGATGTCGATCTTACGCGTTGTGAGCGACGGAATCAGTGCGCCGAAGGCTGTTAATCGCAGATCAATTGGGAAGCCAGCATCGGCGGCGATAGCTTTCATGATGTCGACCATCGCACCGACCAGCGTGTCGGTCTTGACGTCAATGAAGCTGAATGGAACGCCGGTCGCAGTCGAACCGACGATATAAGTCCGTGGCGCCGCGAGGGCGGCTTGTGGTCCCGCAGCCAACAGGACTAACGCTGCTGTTCGAAACGCCACCCGCCGCGTAAGATCGGTGTCCAAGGGCGGGCTGATCAAGCCCACGCCTTCCCAAAGCCGCAGGGCGGACGAACTGTGGCGTTTCATTTGTAAGAGGCTACAGCCTTGCGATTATAGCCGACCGGTTAAACCCGCCAGAGGAAATCACCGCGAACTTGCCGTAGAAAGCAGCTTGACAACATTATCCCAAGAATGCAATCTTACAAAACACAGATCGATAATCTCTGAGCATGGAGAGCAATCTGAGCGCAGACGACCGCGACCTGGGAATGGACCGTGAGATCACGCGGCGTGATTTCGTAAATGGGGTCAGTCTGGGCGTTGCTGGTGCCGCTCTTTTGCCGCAATGGGCGGCGGCACAGGAATTCGCGCCAGAGCAGGCGCCCGGCTACTATCCCCCAGCGCGGACCGGAATGCGCGGCGATCATCCTGGTTCGTTTGAGGTGGCGCATCAGCTTCGAGACAGCCGGAAAGTCGATCTGTCCGCGGTTACTCACACCAACGAGACCTATGACCTGGTGATCGTCGGAGGCGGCATTAGCGGGCTCGGCGCGGCGTATTACTTCCTGACCAACGCGGGCCGCAGCGCCAAGGTGCTCATACTGGACAACCACGACGATTTCGGCGGACACGCCAAGCGCAACGAGTTTCGCTACAACGGACGGCTACTGGCGATTAACGGCGGCACGCTGAACATCGAGGCGCCGGGACGATATAACGAACCGGCCAAAGCATTGCTGGCCGCCGTCGGGATCGATCTCAGCCGGTTCCAAACCGAGAACACCACCAACCACGATCTTTACCGCTCGCTCGGATTGGGCCGAGGATACTTTTTCGACAAAGAGAGCTGGGGCGCGGACCGGCTGGCCGTACGCCCGCCGTCGGATTTCCAGTCCGGGTACCGGGGCGGACTCCCGGCGGAGTTCCTGGCTAAGACCCCGCTATCCGAGCAGGCGCGCAAAGACGTGCTGCGCTTGTACGAGAAGGAACAGCCCGATTATCTTCCTGGCCTGTCTTCCGCCGACAAGAAGGTGCGGCTGGCGAAGATGAGTTACCAGGATTTTCTACTCCACTTCGCCAAAGTGGATCCGCAAGTGCTGTACTTCTTCCGTCACTTCGGTGAGGGCGTCTTTTGTGTCGGAGCCGATGCGACTCCGGCCTTATTCGCCTGGCAAATGGGCCAGCCCGGATTCTCGGGGATGCAGCTCGACCCTACGCCGGATGGTGTTTTGGCCGAACTGCCCGGCGTCCAGCACGGACGGCAGAAGGAAGGCGGAGGTCCGGCGGTACATTTTCCAGATGGCAATGCGACGGTCGCCCGGCTGATCGTGCGCTGGCTGATTCCCGACGCCGTGCCCGGCAAGACCATGGAAGACGTCGGCGCAGCACGAATCAACTACGCGCGGCTGGACCGTCCCAACCAGCCCGCTCGCATTCGCCTGAATAGCACCGTACTCAACGTGACGCATGAAGGCGATCCCGCGCGCGCCACCGAAGTGGTGGTTAGCTACAGCCGCGGTGGAAAGATGTACGACGTGCGCGCCAAGGCGTGCGTGATGGCGTGCTGGAACATGTTCATCCCCTACCTGATTCCCGAACTCCCGGCGGCGCAGAAGGAAGCCCTGGCATACGCCGTGAAGGGTCCGCTGGTTTACACGAGCGTGGGAGTGAAAAACTGGACGGCGTGGCAGAAGCTCGGCATAAGCCGCATCGACGCACCCAGCATGTTCCACACTGACGTCTCGCTTACCGAAGCCGTTTCACTGGGAGATTTGAAGCATCCACAAACGCCCGAGGAGCCGATCGCGCTGCACCTGGTCAAAATCATGACGGTTCCCGGCAGACCGCGGAAGGAACAACACCGGCTTGGACGCGCCGAGCTGCTGACCACGACGTTTGAGACGTTCGAGCGAAACATTCGTGAGCAACTGGCCCGGACGCTCGGGGCCGGCGGATT
Source organism: Bryobacteraceae bacterium (assembly GCA_035501155.1). Taxonomy (GTDB): domain Bacteria; phylum Acidobacteriota; class Terriglobia; order Bryobacterales; family Bryobacteraceae; genus Palsa-89. The sequence continues at coordinate 66,610 of DATJWO010000040.1, read as the reverse complement.
CGATCCCGCGCGTGACATCGTCGACATTACGGTCAACCGCTGGCCGCACGGTTACGCCTACACCTACAACAGCCTGTTCGACCCGATGGAATGGGTGTTCACCGCGTCCGAACAACGTCCTTGCGTGATCGCGCGGCAGCCTTTTGGACTGATTGCCATCGCGAACTCCGACGCCGGCGCCAGTCCGCACACCGATACCGCGCTGTGGGAAGCGCATCGCGCCGTGGGCGACGTGTTGAACCGGCGCGCCATGCCGAAACTTACGGCCTAGGAGCCTTCATTCGGCGGGAATAGAACGTTGTGGAATCCGCATACAGCCAATACAGCTTCTGGCTCGAAACCGCCGGCGAAGATTTGACTCCGCGCCCCGCGCTGCAGCGTTCCACGGAAGTCGACGTCGCGATCCTCGGGGCGGGATTCTCCGGCCTGTGGACGGCTTACTACTTACTGCGCGAGAATCCAGGCCTGCGCATCACCGTGCTCGAAAAGGAGATCGCTGGATTTGGAGCGTCCGGGCGCAACGGCGGCTGGTGTTCGCCGAAGTTCCCCGTCACGGCCGGAACATTGGAACAACGTTACGGGCGCGAAGCCACGCGCTCGCTTCTCCTCGCGATGTACGAAACGGTGGATGAGGTTTGCCGCATCTGCCAGGAGGAGAATATCGATGCCCACTTTTGCAAAGGAGGCGCGCTGAGCCTGGCGCGCGGCGCGCATCAGTTGCCCTCGATTCAGGCCTCTCGTGCTGCGTACGAACGTCTGGGACTCCAAGATCGCAACACACTGTTGAGTGCGGATGAGACGCGCGAACGCGTCAAGGTCGCCGGCGTTCATGGCGCTCTCTACACGCCTCAAAGCGCCAGCGTGCACCCAGGCCGCCTGATCCGCGGATTGGCCCGAGCGGTGGAGCGCCGCGGAGGAACCATCTTCGAGCAAACCGAAGTGATCTCCTTTGAAGGGGGCTCCGCATCGAAGCTCCGCACCCCTGCGGGCGAACTGACCGCCAAACAAGGTATCGTTCTGGCAGGCGAGGCTTATCTTTCGCGCCTCTCGCAAGAGCACCGGGCTGTGATGCCGGTCTATTCGCTGATCGTCCTGACCGAACCGCTCACCGAGGCGCAGTGGCGGAGCATCGGCTGGCAGAACCGTGAGAGCATCGGCTCCAACCGCTATACGGTGGATTACCTCACGCACACCGCCGACGGACGCATCCTTTTCGGCAGCCGCGGCGCGCCGTATGCTTTCGGCTCGAAAATCACCGACGCCCAGGACCGGCACGAACCCACACACTCGCGCGCCCGGCAGGCCGTGGTGGATTGGTTTCCGTCGCTCGAGGGCATCCGCTTCTCGCATGCCTGGGGCGGGCCGCTCGGCATGCCGCGCGACTGGATGCCGGCGGTTGCGTTCGATCCGGAGTCCCGCATCGGAACGGCGCGCGGCTACACGGGCCAAGGCGTCGCAACCACGAATCTCGCGGGGCGCGTTCTGGCCAGCCTGATTCTAGGAAAACAAAACGCGCTCGTGACCTTGCCCTTGGCGCAGCGGCGATCTAGAAATTGGGAGCCGGAGCCGTTGCGCTGGCTTTCAGTTCGATACATGCAAGGCGCCTTCGCGCGCATCGACGAGGCCGCCGAGCACGGCCGCTCGCGCCCCATCGATGCACCGATTGCCGAGCTGCTGGGAAAACACTGAGAATAGGATTTTATGGCTGAATTGACAGTTCTTGAACTCGCCTCCGATCCGCGAGAACGCGGGAAAGTCCACGGGCGCACCATGCGTGCTGAAATCCGGCAGAACTTCGCGACCTATATCGAGCGTTTCGAGGCCGGCGGCGCGCGGAAACCGGTCGTGCTGGAACAAAGCGACGCCTGGGCGGCCTTCATTGCCCGCGACAACCCTGAATATTCCGAAGAAATGGCCGGCGTCGCAGCGGGCGCTGAACTTTCATTGACGGAAGTCGCCATGCTGAACGCCCGCTACGAATTAGCCTACTGCGTGTTCGGGTCTGAAGCGCAATCCCTGAACAGCGCGAGCATCACCGAGCAGGAGGGCTGCACTGCCTTCGGGCTGCTGCCGGAGATGACGGCCAGCGGCCACACCTGGATCGGCCAGAATTGGGACTGGCTGGAAAAGGTGCAAGGACGCGTCTTCATCATGCGCGTGCAGCGTTCATCGGAACCCGGCGTGGGCAAGCCGGATTTCGTTGGTTTTACCGAAGCGGGCATCGTAGGCTGCAAGATCGGCGTGAATGCCGCCGGTATTGGCCTGTGCGTGAACGGTCTGGTGACGCAACGCGACGGAGCCAACGGATTCCGCAAGCCTTTCCATGTGCGCTGCCGCGAAATTCTGGATGCCTGGACTTTCGACAAAGCCCTTCTGCCGGTGGTGCAAACCGACCGCACCTGCTCCACCAACTTCCTGATCGGACACGCGGATGGAGAGATCATCGACATCGAGGCCACGCCGGACTTTTGCTCTTATATTTATCCCCAGGACGGCGTGGTCACGCATGCCAACCACCTGGTGCGGGAAACGCGAATCGCATCCCAGTTTGAGCGCATCGCACCGCATTCGTTGTATCGCGCCAACCGCCTGGAACGCATGTTGCGCTGTCACGCCGGCGCAATCGGCATCGACACAATTCACTCGCTGCTGTCCGACCACTTCAGCGCTCCGGCGGCCATCTGCCGCCACCCCGACATGACGTTGCCTGAACCGAAGCGCGTCACCTCCGTTACGGCGGCCGCGATCGATCTGAACACACGCACACTATTCGTCACCGACGGTCCGCCCTGCCAATCCGCCTTCCAGGCCGTGCCGCTCCACGCAACAGTCGCAACAGGCCAACTCGTCTGAACACACCGAACCGGGAGGAATCCATGAGTCAAACCGGCCCCTGGCCGAACGGCGCACAGTGCGCAGTCATGTTCACGTTCGATTTCGATGCCGAGACGCTCTGGATCTCACGCGATGCGTCGAACTGGAAGAGGCCCGGCACCCTTTCGCAAGGCGCCTACGGCGGTAAAGTCGGCGTGCCGAAGATTCTGGAACTCCTGCGCGGCTACAGTCTGAAGGCCACCTTTTTTGTTCCAGGTTGGACCGCCGAAAAATACGGGAGCCGCATCGAGGCCATGCTCCGCGACGGCCACGAAGTCGGACACCACGGTTACCTCCACGAGTGGATCGATCCTGATTTTCCGGACCAGGAGCGGGAAGCGCTGGAGAAGGGCCTGGAAGCCTTGAAGAGGACTGTTGGCGTGCGTCCGAACGGCTACCGCTCACCCGCCGGCGAAACCAGCGAAAACCTGGTTGCACTGCTGGCTGAACACAACTTTCTCTACGACAGTTCGTTACAGGATGACATCCAGCCTTACCAGCTACGCGTTGGCGGCACGCGTCCCGGCCCGATCGAGCTGCCCTGGCATTGGAGCCTGGACGATGCGCCTTATATGCTCTTCTCGCTGAAGAATCCGCGCCCGATCATGACCAACTCGCACGTCCTGGAGATCTGGCGGGAAGAGTTCAAGGAGATCTACCGCCATGGCGGGCTCTTCAATCTAGTCTGCCACCCGCAGGTGATCGGCCGGCCTTCCCGTCTCGCCTGTTTGCGCGAGTTCATCGACTTCACGATGAGATCCCCCAAAGTCTGGTACGCGACCGGTCGCGAAGTCGCGGACTGCTGGATTCAGTCCGGCCAAGTCGAAAAACAAGAGTACATCAAGATAGGGTAAGGAACCCCAAGCGCCAGTTTCGCAATCACTTCTTGGCTGAGAGCATCATTTTGATCAGCTGCTCGGTGATGTGAGGTTCAAGGCCTTCTGTATGCCCTTTGCCCATCCGGACAACATCGGCAACGATGCGGCCGTCCCTGCAGTGCGGATATACGAACACCTCGGCGGTGCCGGGACGCGGCAGACGGCCCCAGGCATCGGAGCCTGGATCCTGGCGCGTGGGATCGTAAACATAGCCAGCCTTCGTGTCGACTACGTCGGGGCGCCGGACTCGTGCGCGGCAACCTAATTTATCGGCCCATGGCGAAACATCGGGAATGGGTTGATCGCCGAGTTCGTGCTGGCCCGTCTCGAAGATGAACGAAAACGTCCCATCGGGTGGCTCGCGGAGCGCGGCCATGGCTGCAGCGAGGCCGGCCGGGCCAGTCGGCACGCCGGGCGGAGGAGCCGCGCCGGAACTGCCTGGGCGTGCTGCGGTGAAAAAGCTCGCCGGAATGGGCGGCGTCGGACCCAAGCGCCCACCCGATAAGCTCAGCCAACCCGTCACCCGCTGTTTAAAGAACTCGGTGCGCAGCAGCCGGTTCGAGGTCATGCCTCCCTGCGAGTGTCCCACGAGCCAGAACGCTCTGATGTTCGTTTTGCCGACCTGATCGTAGACCAGATTCACGATGTTCTGCAGATACTCGTCGTCCTTGGGGTTCCACACTCGCGTCGGGGTGTTCGGAGTCGCGATCACCAGACGATACTTCTGCGCATAGTCCACGATCGGAAAATAATGACGCTGCCAGTTTCCATAGGACCCGGCGCCGTGCAGGCTCAAGACAAAGGTCACCTTCTCGCCGCGTTTCCAGTCGCAGGGAAAATCGAGGAAGAATTTGCGGCCGGTCTTAGGCTCGACTGCAGTTCCTTGTTCGATTTCTAGCGATCCCGGACAATTGGCATCGGGACAGTGCAGGGGCGGCGGTGCCTGGCAGGTGACACCGGCGAGCGAAGCGGGCGTCACATCCTTCGCGTATTGAGGCGCCACTGCGATTACGGTCAGCGCAAGGAGGCAGAGCAGGTCATATCGTCGTCTCATCCGACGCGTCCTTTCTTCCGACCGGATTATGCCGGTCGGATCGTTTTTCAGATACTATCACTGCGGGTCGTGATTGCAAGCACCTTCAAAGGCTAGCTCAACGTCGACGGCCGGGTGACTGCGGCGGTTGCGCCCGGTGATACCCTCTAGCCATGCGCACTTTGGCGACATTTTTGCTAGCGGTGGCGTCTGCATTGTGTCAGCCTTCGACAACTGCCCGTCCCATCGCGATTACGCACGTGACTGTGATCAATCCGGGCACGTCATCGATTCAGGCCAATCGAACAGTCGTGGTCACAGGCGATCGAATCATCTCGGTTGCCGCCGCGGCAACAGCCGGCCTGCCGGATAACGCGCGCGTCATCGATGGCACTGGTCAATACCTCATCCCGGGACTTTGGGACATGCATGTCCATTCGGCCTTTGGCGACTGGTTTCCCGGCGGACGCGACATCATCCTGCCGCTTTTTATCGCCAACGGCGTCACTGGCGTGCGCGACATGGGAGGCGACATCCCCGTTCTCTTCGAGTGGCGCAAAGAGATCGCAGGCGGACAAATCATCGGACCGCACATGGTCGTTTCCGGTCCAATGCTGGACGGATATTTGCCGAACGGGAAGCTGCGCTTTCCGAGTTCGGTACCGGTCACCACTCCGGCCAGTGCTGTAGCCGCCGTAGACTCTCTCAAGAAGCAGGGCGTCGACTTCATCAAGGTGCAGTCCGAGGTTCCGCACGACGCTTATCTCGCCGCCGCCGCGGAAGCCCACAAACAAGGCCTGCCCATCGTCGGCCACGTCCCGGATAAAGTCCGCATGAGCGAGGTTGTCGCAGCGGGGCAAGTCAGCGTGGAGCACCTGATGGGCATCTTCGAAGGCTGTTCCACCGAAGAGGAGAAGTTCATCCGCGGCCAAGGCAACTTGAAGCTGCTACTCGGCACGCAGAACAAGCAACGATGCGACGCACTCATCCAACTGCTGGCACAGCACCAGACCTGGCAGGTGCCGACGCTCGTCTGGCAGCGAGGGGGGGAGTTCTTGGACCAACGCGACTTGAAACACCAGCCTCTCGACAAATATGTTCCCGCCTATTGGCGCGATGTCACCTGGCGCCGTTTTACCGATGAGATGATGCCCGATCTTCTTCACGACCCGCTCGCTCTTCGCCAGGAGTACTTCGCGGACAATCTGCGGATCGTCGGTGCGATGCACCGCGCTGGCGTGCCCTTCCTGGCGGGAACGGACACCGCCCCGGGAGTTTATATCATGCCGGGCTTCAGCCTACACGACGAGCTGGCCAATTTTGTCGAAGCCGGCTTCACGCCGATGGAGGCGCTGCAGACGGCGACCAGCAACCCGGCGCGGTTTCTCGGAATGCAGGCGAGCTTCGGCTCCGTGGAAGCTGGCAAGGTCGCCGACCTGGTGCTGCTCGCCGCAAATCCCCTTCAAGACATCCGGAACACACAGAAGATCAACGCAGTCGTGGCACGCGGCCGGCTCTTCGATCATGTCGCGCTCGGCCAGATCCTGAGGCAGGCGGAAATGGCCGCGAAACGCCCGAAGTAGAAGCAAATGATCCGCTAGCTCATAAGGAAGCCCCCGAGCACTAAGGCTTTCACCTTGGTCGCACCCTGCCCGGAAATGCCGATCATAAACGTATGCCCGTGACAGTCCACATCCGCGACGAAATCGTCCCCGGACCTCTTTCTCCGGCGCAGATTGTTTCGGTTCCCCAAGCCGAGACGACTCCCAGGGAACTCATCCGAAACCGCGTGCGGGACGAAGTCGAACGCCACAACGAGTCCCTGTCGGAGGTGTTCTGCGGCTTGGTGCAGCCCGAAGAATCCGAACGCATCCTCAACGGGTATCGCCTTCGCGAGAAACGCCGCCTGGATTGGGAGGTCCAATTTAGGCGGGCCTGCTCCAGCTTTGAAAAAAACGGTTTCCTGCTCCTGGTGGATGGCCTTCAAGTCACCGGCCTGGATGAGCGAATCGAGTTGCGGCCGGAGTCCGAAGTGCAGTTCGTCAAGCTTGTGCCTCTGGTCGGCGGCTAGCGCACGTGATCGAATCTCGGAGGAAGCGGTGAATATCGCAGAGGTAGTAGCAAGGTTCGGTGGTTTCCCAAGACGGCAGATCCAAATTCCGGATGGCGCCAGTGCGCGCATGCAGGAGCTCATCGAAGCTCTGAATGCCCACCCTCCGGCCTTTAAAGAACGCGACGCGCTCAAAGCCGTCGAGGAGCCTCTCAAACGCTTGAAGTCGGCGCCCCCGGAGGAGCGGATTGCGCTCGTCATCGAGGCGCTGGAAGTGTTGGGCACGTCCGCATCTATTTCGCTGCACATCGTGTTGAAGGGCGTAATCTCGCAGTTGCTGCGAGGCTTGCCGCTTAACACCCTGCAGGCTCTCCGCATGATCGAGCTGGCCTCGAACCGGTCGTATCGATTCCATTTCCCCTACAAAGCGCTGCTTTCCGCCCTCGACCGCGACGCGCTGACACCGGCGTTGAAGGAGGCGCTGCTTCGCCTGCGTACCATCGTCGGCGACACCCACGGAATGGAGGAAATCCAGGAGCGCATTGATATTCTGGTTCACGGCGAGAAGGAGAAACCGGTTGAGGCAGTTTCCGGTTGGAGCAAGCAGGTTTTTCAGGAAATCGACGCCTCCGCCAAACAGCTGGACTGGCGCCGTCTCTTACTTCATGCCCGGTCGCTCACCCAGGCTACCCCGACGGCGAAGTGGAAGAAGGAAGCCATCGCCTGCATCGACCAGATTGGACGGGTTGAATTCCTGGAAGCGTCGCGGCGTTGGCTCGCCTTAGGTCCCATGCCCGGAATGCCGGCCCAGCTACAGGTCCCTGAGGAAGAGGCCGACTACCAGAAAGGATTCATCTGGGCGCTGGGTACGGTGGGCGACGCTTCGATTGCCCCCGGCATCGCCGATTTCGCACTGGCGTGTTTTCGAAAAATCCCCCGGATCGGGGCCGTGTCGCATCGCGTCGGCAATGCTTGCGTGAACGCGCTGGCCGTCATGCCCGGCCTGGATGCCGTGACGCAAATCAGCCGGTTGGCCGTCCGGGTGAAGTATGACGTCGCGCGCCGTTTGATCGAGAAAGCGCTCGCCGAAGCCGCCGAACACAATCACGTGAGCCGGGACGACCTGGAGGCCATGGCCGTTCCCACCTACGGATTAGACGCGTCCGGCGTGCGCATCGAAGTACTTGGCAGCTGCGAGGCCAGATTATCCGTGGAAGACGGCGCCGCTCTGCTCACCTGGCGAAGGCAAGGAACGGCTCTCAAGTCTGCGCCGGCTGAAGTGAAGACGAACCACGCCCCAGCGCTGGCGGACCTGAAGAAGTCCGCGAAGGAAATGGAGGCGGTGGTTGGCGCGCAGCGTCTGCGGCTGGAACGCCAGCTCCTGTCGCAAAGTTCCTCCCTGTTCGAACGCTGGCAGGGCTGGTATCTGAACCACCCGGTGACTTCCACCTTCGCCAGGCGCCTCATCTGGGAAATTCAGACCGGCGATGAGTCGCGGACCGCGATGTGGTGGCAAGGCAAACTGGTCGACTGGGCAGGCAACCCGGTCGCCGCGGCGCCTGATTCCCTGGTTCGCTTGTGGCATCCCATCCGCGCCCAGGTGCAGGAGGTGCTGAGCTGGCGCTGTTGGCTCGTGGACCGCGGCATCCGGCAGCCGTTTAAGCAGGCGCATCGGGAAGTTTATCTACTGACCGATGCGGAGCGCGAAACCGACACTTATTCCAACCGATTCACCGGACACATCGTCCGGCAGCATCAGTTCTCCGCTCTGTGCCGCGAACGCGGCTGGCAGTTCAACCTGATGGGCGAGTGGGATTCGCACAATACACCTCACCTGGAACTCCCCCAGTACAATCTCCGCGCTGAATTCGACGTGGATTTTCTGGAGGGCGCAGAAGTCTCCGGCCACATGGTCTATACCCTGATCAGCACGGGGCAGGTTCGATTCTTCCCCATCGAAGCCAAACGGCGCCGCTTCGAGCTCAGACCGCGGGCCCAGGCGCTCCATCTGGCTGAGATTCCGCCCGTGGTTCTTTCCGAAGTCATGCGCGACGCGGATCTGTTCGTCGGCGTCACCAGCATTGGAGCGGACCCCACCTGGGCCGTCGACCATCCAGGCGAGCACGCGGAGTATTGGCAGCGTTTCGCCGACGCCGAACTCTCCACAGCCGCCGAAAATCGCAAGGCCGTCCTGGCGAGCCTGCTTCCGAAGCTGGCGATCCGGGACCGCTGCCGGATCGCGGACCGCTACCTGATTGCGCGCGGCGAATGGGGCGAGTACAAAATTCATCTGGGCAGCAGTAACGTCCTGATGGAGCCGGGCAGCCGCTACATCTGCATCGTCCGCGGCCCTGGCGACACCGCCGCCACAGTTCCATTACCTTTTGACGGGGACTCAACGCTGGCGGTCATCCTTAGCAAAGCGTTTCTGCTGTCCAACGACCGCGCGATCAAAGACGAGACTATTTTGCGGCAGATACGCACATCTTAGGTCGGCGAAGCAAACCCCAAATTGAGGAGAATTTACCTCAGTAATTGTAACTAAGCCTGGAGAGGCTTTTACCTCACCCAGGTTTCCTCAAATCGGGTATTTCACCTAAGGTTTCACCTAGGGTTCTCCTCCTACGTCCATGAGCGCAAAGGCTTAGTTTTTTGGCACGCTGGATGCCCCTGTGTAAGCAGCTTGACAAAATGCGACGGAGAATGCCAGCGAACTAAGTTAGCAAGGTAAACCCTCCGCTTGCAGTTTCACAAGCTGCGACCGACTAAATGCAATCGAGCAGAGCCGCGAAGAGAAGTGTGTCTTCAAGGCTACAGAGGGGGTGCACTCGTGAGCCGCAGAATGTGGATGGCCGTTGTCGGCTGTCCGTTTGTTCTTTTCCTACCTGCACTTGCAGCAGACCGTGCAATTATTCCTAACCAACCGGAGGCCCAGGTAAGCCCGGCGTATGCTCTAGGTCCCGACGATCAAATCAGGATCTGGGTACTGGGCCTGGAAGACATTTTCGACAAACCCGTACGCGTCGGCGCCAGTGGGCGAGTGGATCTGCCCTTGATCGGACCGATACAGGCCTCCGGCCTCACCACGGAAGAACTCGGGCGCAGCATCGCCACGCGTCTCGAGAGCCAGTTGAAGCACCCACAGGTCTCGGTGACCGTAGTAGAGTTTGGCAGCCAGCCGGTATCAGTACTCGGCGCCGTCAATACTCCGGGAGTCCATCAATTACAAGGGCGTAGAACGCTGGCAGAGGTACTCTCGGTGGCCGGCGGATTGCGTGCGGATGCCGGGCCCATCATCAAAATCAGCCGGGAAATCGGGCAGCCGCGGATTCCGTTGGATTCCGCCAAGCCGGATCCGAGCGGCCGCTACAGCACTGCCGAGGTGAAGGTCCAAGACATCATTCAGGCGCGGGTTCCTGAGGACAACATCCTGATCCAGCCGCATGACGTCATCACGGTTCCCCAAGGCGAAATGGTTTACGTGATCGGGGCCGTGCACAAGCCGGGGCCGCTCATCCTCCATGAAAGCAGCAAGATGTCGGTGCTGAACGCTCTTTCTCTGGCCGAAGGGCTGGGGCCCACTCCGGCGCCGCAAAACTCGCGCATTCTGAGGACCGTGCCCGGCACCCAGCAGCGCACAGAAATCCCCGTCAACTTGAAGAAAGTGCTGGACGGCAAGGCCGAGAACATCGATCTGCAGGCCAACGACATCCTGCTGATTCCCACCAGCAACGCCAAAAAAGCGGGGCTGCGGGCAATCGAGGCGGCGCTACAAGCCGGCACAATCGCGGCTTGGGGCCTCTTCTAGGAGAATCGAGAACTGCCATGGAAAAACAATTAGTGTGTAATCCGCCTGAGATCAACGCGATTCAGCCGGTGCCGGCAGGGGAGGCCGCTCGCGAAATCGTCATGATGCCTGCACCGGTCTCTCGCGAACCGGACGCTTCCACAACCTGGAGCGAAGTCGCCGATATGCTCGGGAGGCGGCGGGGCCGTATCGCCCTGGTCGTGGCCCTAGGGCTCGCGCTCGGTCAGGGCGTCAATCTGGTCCAGACACCGGTCTACCGCTCGGAAGCCTCCTTGGAAGTCCAGGGGTTGAATGAGAACTATCTGAACCTCGCCGACGTGGACCCGGCGGCGCCATTGTCTCCCCAGACCATGGATAGCTACATCCAGACGCAGGTCGAGATCCTGCAAAGCCCCGCGCTCATCGAGCGCGTAGCGGACAAGATGAAGCTCCAGCAGCAGCAGGAATTTACGTCCAATACGACCTGGTTCGACACGGCGGCGAAAGCAGTGCACTTACCCGTGGCTCCTGCCTTGCCGGCCGACGTCTACGCGGCGCAGAAAGCTTCCGGCAGACTGCGCGTGCAGCAGGTCCGCCAAAGCCGTCTCATCCGCGTCAGCTTTGAGTCGGCCGACCCGAAGCTGGCGGCCGGCTTCGTCAATGATCTTCTGGACGAATACCAGAAGCAAAACCTAGAGGCGCGCTGGCAGACCAACACCCAGACTCGCGAGCTGTTGGACGCGCAGCTCGCCGACCTGAAAACCCGTTTGGAAAGCTCCGAGTATGCCATGCAATCCTACGCGCGGCAGAACGGACTTCTGTTCAACACGGGCACGGGCGGCAAAGAAAGTGTCGCCGAGGATCGCTTGCGGCAAATCCAAACGGAATTGTCCCAAGCGCAGGCGGACCGCATCTCCAAGCAGTCGTTCTTTGACACTGCTTTGACCAGTTCCGCGGATTCGCTGCCGCCCACGCTCGATACGTCTGCGCTGCGCGCCTACCAAGCCAAGCTAACCGACCTGAAACGGGAAATGGCCCAATTATCGACGCTTTATCAGCCTGAGAACTTCAAGGTGCAGCAGGTACGGGCACAGGTCGAACAGGTGCAAGCTGCCATCGCCACGGAAGTAACCGACATACGCAGCCGCGTGCGGAAAGATTACGAATCCGCTGTGTACCGGGAGCGGCAGTTGGGCGCGGCCTACACGCAGCAGGCGCGGCTGATCACCGACCAATCGGCGAAATCCGTGCGCTATAACATCCTCCTTCGCGAGGTGGAAACCAACCGGGCGCTCTACGACGGCATGCTGCAGAAGGTGAAAGACGCGCGGATTGCCGCCGCGATTCGCTCCAGCAACGTCCGGGCAATCGCGGCCGCCGAGCCTCCCGCCTCCCCCTATCGGCCGAACGTTCCGTTGAACCTGGCCGTCGGGCTCTTCGTGGGTCTGTCCGCGGCCCTGGGCACGGTGCTGATGCAGAGGCGCTCGAATCTTCCGGTCCGGGCTCCGGGTGAGATGTTCACATTGATGAACGTGCCGGAACTGGGAGCGATTCCACGCGTCGCGCGAGGCAGCATCTCCGGCCATGCGAGGCCTTTGATCACGGGTGGAAGGCCGGGCCAGGTCGAGCTGATCACTCTGGAGCGGAAGCTTTCCGAGGTCTCCGAGTCTTTCCGCAACATTCTGGCCTCCATCGTTCTACCCGGTCCGACCACCACGCCACGCGTCTTGGTAGTCACCAGCGCGCGGGCCATGGAAGGCAAGACCACGGTGACCAGCAACCTGGCCATCGCTCTAGCCGAAAGCGGACGCCGCGTTTTGGTCGTGGATGCCGACATGCGCAGCCCGCGGATGCAAAGCGTCTTCAATGTGCCCAACACCTGGGGGTTGAGCGATTTGCTTCGCGATGAGAAGGCGATCACGGATCTGCCTGAGTCCGTGCTCGTCAAAAGCACTCAGATCGACCGCCTTTCGTTGCTACCCAGCGGACCGCCATCCAAGGATTTCCATCGCCTGCTGCACTCCGGCGCAATGCCGGCGTTGCTGAACCGGCTTCGTCAAACCTACGACCACATCATCATTGACGCTCCGCCTCTGCTCTATTTCGCGGACGCGCGAATGCTGGGGCACTACGCCGACGGGGTGGTCCTGGTAGTGCGCGCCAACCAGACCAGCCGGAACACGGTTGCCACGGCGATTGAGCGCCTGCACGCCGACGGAATTCCTCTGTTTGGCGCGATTCTTAACGACTGGGACCCGCAGGTGCGGGGCGAGGCCTACGGTTATCAGGATTTGCACAAGTACGCCAAGCACTATGACCGCTCTATTAGCTAGCACAGATCGCGAGCCTGACAGCTCCCCGGCAGCCGGAACTCTGCCTCTGCTCCAGTCGAACTTCGGCTGGGCGCTGGCGGGAAACGTTCTGTTCGCGGCCTGCCAGTGGGGCATGCTGATCGCGCTAGCGCGATTGGGCAGCCCGGAGGTAGTCGGCCAGTTCTCTCTCGGACTGGCCATCGCCACTCCCATCATCACGCTCGCGAATCTGCAGCTACGGTCGGTCCAAGCGACCGACGCGGCCAACCGGTACAGCTTCACGGATTATTTCCGATTGCGCGGCAAGACCACGGTGCTGGCAGTGCTGGCAGTGGTGGTCATCACCGCCGCCGCCGGCTGGCGCGCGTCGACCGCGTTGGTGGTGCTATTTGTGGCGCTGGCCAAAGCCGTGGAATCTTTCAGCGATGTTCACTATGGCCTGTTCCAGAACAGGGAGCAATTAGAAACTGTCGCGAAGTCGATGGCCCTGCGCGGTACGTTGGGTGTATCCGCGTTGGCGGCGGGACTGTACTTCACCGGCCAGGCGGCCTGTGCAGTGGCGGCTCTCGTACTTGCCTGGGGGCTGGTCCTGCTTCGCTTTGACATCCGCAGGGGCGGCGGCATTTTAACCACCTCTACGCACGCAGGTAGCGTGCGGGCTCGAAATGCCGCCGCCCGGTGGATTAGCTTCCACCGTCCATTCCTGGGTCCAACCGAGCTTAACCTGGCACGCACGGCATTTCCACTCGGAATTGTCACAGCATTGACGTCGCTCCAGTTGAATATGCCGCGTTATTTCGTGCAGTGGAAGTCGGGCGTGGCTATTTTGGGCATCTTTTCCGCCATCGCCTACCTCGGGACGCTTCTTACGGTGTTCATTGACTCCTTGGGGCTGGCCGTCGCGCCCCGCCTGGCAAAGCTATTCCACGCAGGCGAATTGCGCGCCTTCATGGGACTTGTGATGCGGCTTGTGGCGCTCGGCATTACGGCCGGCCTGGCTGGGATTGCAGTGGCGGCCGGCGCGGGAGGCTTCGTGCTGCGCGTCGCTTACGGCGCTGAGTACTCCGGCTACCGCGACATCTTCGTTTGGCTCATGACTGCCGCCGGAATCGGCTGCGTGGGCACTTTGCTGTGCTGCGCTTTGACCGCCGGAGGATTTTTCCGCCAGCAGGTCCCCTTGTACGCGGTTGTGGTGGCGACGGCGGCAATTGGATGCGCAGCCTTAACCCGCCCGTACGGAGCGCGAGGCGCCGCCATGGCCATGGTGTTGGCGGCTGGAGTCCACGTCGTTTTGAGCAGCATTCTCCTCGCACGCATGCTTAGCCTGCGAGGCCAAGCGGCCAGGAGTGTAATTCTGTGAGCGCGAATTCATTTGCGATCCCCATGCCGCTTCTTCCAGCCCGCCGGGCGCTGGAGGATACCCGGCCGGCGCGGCACGCCTTCGGTGTTCTCGATTTCCTACTGTGCACTTACGTCGTGTTGTTACCCTGGCAGATCGAAATCGTGGTGGACTTCCGCGTGGCTCCGTCCGATCTCTTCCTGTTCCTGGCTTTGATTCTTGGCGGAATCAGCCTGCGTTATGTCGCCCCGGCCTGGAGCATCTGGCAGCTCAGCCTTCCGGTCCTCTTTGGAATCGGCACGCTGGTAAGCGTCGCCGCGGAAGGCGAACTCAGTAGATACGTGCTTGTCAACAAGTGCGTGGGGCTCGGCGTCCTCTTCCTCTTTTACATGCTGGTCACAACGACGACACGGAGCTGGCTGAGCATCCGTCGAGTCTTACAGGTCTTGGTCGTGAGCGTAACTCTGGAAAATATTGCTTCGCTCGCGGCGTTCCTCGCGGGCCGCTCGTACGGCCTGTACGTTCCTTGGCTCAACGGAAATCCCTACCGCCTGTGCGGAGCGCTGGTGGACGCCAACGCGTACGGCGGTCTGCTGGTGTTGACGCTGACGATCAACGAGGTAGCTTCATCGGGCGAAGCGCCGCTGATGAACCGCATCTTCAAGAATTTCGCGAGCCTGACGCTCTTGCTCGGTATCGTCTGCACGTTCTCGCGATCGGCTTGGATGGCCCTGGCGACGATCTGGATTGCAACTTGGTTCTTCCGCCGGAGAGTGGCGCTGCGCATGGCTGTCGCGGCCGTGGCTGCGGCGCTGGCGACGCCATTGTTTGGAGCCGGGGTGCTCGTCTACGCGCGCGACATGGCCAGCCGTCCCGATCAGATCGCCCAGCGCCTGGACATCATCACCAACGCCGGCGCGTACATCAGCCAACACCCATTTCTGGGAATCGGCCTCGGAGGTTACCTGGAGCGGGAAGGCGTAATCGTTCACAACACTTCCCTGTGGTTCCTGACCGAGTTCGGCGTCATCGGGTTGTTTGTTCTGTTCGGCTTCCTGGGTTGGTTTCTGTGGAAAGGGATGGAAAGCTACCGGCGCGCACCTGTCTCCGAGAAGCCGCTGGTGCTTTCCCTGGTGCTCGCGCATGTCGGGACTTTCGTACTTTCCATGGGAATTGAAGCGTTCTATACGCGCCCCTGGTGGCTGATTTTCGGCCTCATCGCATCCAGTTACTGCATCACTCTGCGGGAAGGAGCCGCGGTCCGGTACATACCCGCCGCATTCCTTCCAGTTCCCAAGGAGCAATCTTAAATGCCTACAATATCGAAACCTCTCACCATCTTGCGCACGGCCACCGGCTCTGCGCCGAGCGTCTCGCAAATCAGGAACTTCCAGGATCGCGGTCTCCGCGTCGTCGCAGTGGACTCGGACCCGCTTTCAGTCGGCTTCACCTTCGCTGACGCGGCTTATCAAGTGCCGGTCGCATCCGCTCCCGACTACCTCGAGACTCTGCTGGACGTCTGCGAAGCCGAGCAGGTCGACTGGCTGGTTCCGAATCTGGACGAAGAGCTGGTGCTGCTGGCGAAAAACCGGCCCCAATTCGAGGCCATCGGCACGCGGCTGATGCTCTCCGATACCAGCGTCGTCAGCACCTGCACCGACAAGCTGAAGACCAGTGCGTTTTTCGAATCGCACGGAATACCGGCTCCACGCACGTTGGATGGTACCGCGGAGCTTCAGCCCGAGGACATTCTCTCCTATCCGCAAATCGTCAAACCGCGGGCGGGCCGCGGCAGCGCCGGCGTCTATGTGGCCCACGACTGGGAGGAAGTGCAGTTCTACGTCCAACGGTCGCGGCAGCCAGTGGTGCAAGAGATGGCGCGCGGAATCGAATACACCATCGACGCGCTGGGGGACTTTGAAGGGAATCCAGTGATCGTCTCGCCGCGCAAGCGCCTGCAGACCGAGTCCGGCATCTCGTCGAAAGGCGTCAACGCCTGGGAGGAAGAGATCGTCCACTGGGTGAAGAAGATTGTGCGGGAACTGCCCATCATCGGCCCGGCGAATATTCAATGCTTCCTGGCCGACGACGGCACAGTGAGTTTCACCGAGGTCAACGCCCGCATCGCCGGCACATGCATCCTGACGGTTGCGGCAGGTGTTCCTTTCTTCGAGGGCATCATCGCTCTGCTGCGGGGCGAAACGCCGCCCGAGTATCTGCGCCCCGCGAAACCGCTGGTGATGCTGCGCTACTGGAGCGAGGTGTACTTGACGCCGGAACAGGCGGAAAATCTTGCAGGGAAACCCCATGTATCGAGCGTTCGGATTTGACCTGGACAACACGTTGTACGACCAGGCGCAGCATTTGCGCTCTTTCTTCCGGGAAGCCGGCGAATGGATCGAGGAGCGCAGCGGCGTCTCCTCGGAAATCGCCGCCACCTGCTTCGAAGCGGTGTGGGAGCGCCGCACCATGGCATGCCCTTTCCTGTTCGACGAAGCCCTGCGCGAACTGGACCTCTGGCAGGCGGACTGGGTGCGCGAGCTCGTGTCCCGGTACCGCGCACATCAATGCCAGCTGATACTGGAGGACGGCGTGCGCCCGCTGCTCGAACGGCTCGCCGCGCGCTATCCCCTCTTCCTGATCACCGACGGCAACGGAAGCCTGCAACGTTCTAAAGTTGAGGAACTGCGCCTGGCGGAGTTCTTCCGCTTCACTCTCTACACCGACGACTACGGCCCGGACTGGTATAAGCCGTCCGTGCAGCCCTTCATGCGCGCCGCGCTGCTGTTGGACATCCCGCCCGAGTCCTGTCTGTTTATCGGCGACGATCCCGACCGTGATATCGCCGGCGCCCGCCGCGCCGGCATGCGAACCGCACGGGTCCTGAACGGACCTTACCGCCATCGTCCCTGCCTGCCCCCACCCGACCTGGTCTTAGATCGCATAGCCCATTTGGAAGCAGCGCTGACACAGCAGAGCCGCGCTGCTTGCGCAACTCAAAGGAGGTAATTCTGTGGATACGATCCGTGTCCTACACGTGATTGGCAGCTCGAAATTCGGAGGCGCGTCGGCCATCATCCTGGGACTCGCGGAAGTTGCCAAGCGCGAGGGATGGGAGGTGGACATCCTGGCCACCGATCCCGTTTTCCAAGAGAAGGTCCGGGGTGCCGGGATCGGGCTCGTCGCGCTGAACGGAATCAACCGCGAGATCCGGCCACTGGCCGATTTGCGGGGCCTCTGGAGGCTTTGGAGATTCCTGCGCGCCAAGCGCTATACGATCGTCCACACTCACACCTCCAAGGGCGGATTCCTTGGCCGGCTCGCCGCCAAGCTGGCCGGCGTACCCGTGGTCGTCCACACTGCCCATGGATTCGCAATCCACGAAGCCTCGCCAGTCATGGAAAAAATTGCCTATGTCGCGCTGGAACGCCTGGCATCCTCCTGGTGCGATGAGATTGTCTGCGTCAGCGAGTTTCACCGCGACTGGGGCAGCCAGTTGGGATTGGCGCGGGATCGAAAGTTGGTCGCGATCCCCAATGGCATTCAACGGCAGCGCTGCCTGCCGGCCTTGCCGCCGGCGCAGGTCCGGGAGTCGCTCGGTATTGCCCCGGAAACTTTTGCGATCCTTTGCCCCAGCCGTCTAGCACCCCAGAAAGGCATCGAGGATCTATTACACGCCGTGCTGCGGTTCAAAGGCCTGCTGGAAGGGCGCTTCCATGTCTACCTTGCCGGTGAAGGACCGGCGCAAGAGGAATATAAAGCCCTCTCGGCTCAGTTGGGATTGAGCGATCTGGTAACATTCCTGGGCTTTCGCGACGACATTCCCAATCTGCTGGCCGCCGCCGACCTGGTGGTTCTGCCGAGCATCCGTGAAGGGCTTTCAATATCGCTTCTCGAGGCGATGGCGGCTTCCAAGCCCATCGTCGCGACCAGTATCGGAAGCAACCGGGAAGTGCAGTCGGCTCTGCTGGTCGAGCCGGGAAATCGCGACGAGCTTGCCAGCGCTATCGTCCGCATGTACCAAGACCGCAATCTGGCGGCCCAGCTCGGGCAAAATGCGGGCTTGCGGTTCCGCCAACACTACACCGAAGAAACCATGCTGCAGGACTACCGGCGCCTGTATCTCCGGCTCCTGTCTTCTAAAAGAGCCCTGCCGGCAGCTGCTCCCCCGGCCCGAGAATGGCAATCCACGGAGGAAAGGAAAGCATCATGAAGTCCAACCTCGTTCTGATCATTGGAAGGCGCCGCGGCGCGGTGCTGCTCGAGCGGCTGTTACGGCAACAGGTGCCGATCAAGGGCTGCATCATTATGCAGGACGACCCGCACGAAGAGCAGTGGGCCGATCGCCTTTATGCCATCGCCGACCGTTTCGACGTCGATAGCGTCGTCGGGCGCTCGCTGCGCAATGGAGAGCCCGCCCGCAAGCTCAAGTCGTGGAATCCGGACATCGTCGTCGCCGAAAACTGGAGGACGCTGGTCCCTAAGGAAATCTACCAGTCGGTCCGCCATTTTGTCATCTTCCATGAAGCGCTGCTGCCGAAATACCGCGGCTTTGCGCCTTTGTCCTGGCCCATTATCAATGGCGAAACGACCACGGGCGTGACGCTCTTTTACGTCGACGAAGAGGTGGATTCGGGCGACATCATCGCTCAGCAAGCCATCCCGGTTGGACCCGATGACACGGTCAACGATCTCTACGACAGGACCATTCCGGTGTATTGCGATTTGCTGGACCGATACCTGCCAATGCTGGACAACGGGGGCGCACCGAAAATCCGCCAGGATGAGTCGCAGGCGACTTATACGTGCGCCCGCACTCCGGAAGACGGTCAAATCGACTGGTCCCAACCAACGGGCAAGATCTACAACCTGATCCGCGCGCTGGCGCCGCCCATGATGCCGGGAGCATGGACCACGTCCGCCGGCGAGCGGCTGCTGATCCGTTCGGCAACCCCCGTGCGCAATGCGCCGTACTACGTCGGGCGTATTCCCGGCCGCTTGGTGCGAATCCTGGATGGCGCGGTGTGGGTTCTGACGGGTGATGGGGTGATGCAGCTCAATGTTGTTTCCTCAGCCGTCAAGGACGCGGAACCCACACCAGCCTCCACGGCACTACGCAGCTTGAAGGCCCGGCTTGGTAGCTGAGGTAAGGAGTCGTATGTATCCCGCCGTTAAACGCGTTCTGGATTTGGTAGCCGCCGCAGCCGGCCTGCTTTGTCTGCTGCCCCTGCTGGCCTTGATTGCAATTCTGATCAAGCTGGATTCACCCGGTCCGATACTGTTTTGCTCGCACCGCTTGGGCAAGGATGGCAAACCATTCGTCATGTACAAATTTCGTTCCATGCGGCCCAATGCGCCGTCGATACGCAACGCGGACGGATCGGCCTTTGCCGGGAAACGCGATCCTCGCATCACCCGGCTGGGCCGCTTCTTGCGCGAGTTCTCTCTCGACGAACTGCCGCAGCTATGGAACGTGCTGACCGGCGAGATGAGCCTGATCGGGCCGCGTCCGGACGAACTGGAAGAGGCGAAGTATTATGACGACCTCTTCCGCGCGAAGCTGCGGGTCCGGCCCGGACTGACAAATCTGCCGGCCGTTCGCGGGCGCAATTCACTGCCCTGGCGGAAGCGCGCCGAACTCGACCGCTATTACGTCGAGCATCTCTCGTTTCGCCTCGACCTCGAGATTCTGCTGAAGACGCCGTTCGCGGTTCTTTCGAGAAGCGGCATCTATACGCCCGACGGGCGGCCGAGCCTGGAGACGCCACAAAGGAGCGGGGCATGAACGTCTTGATTGTCGGCGCACATCCCGATGACGAGCTGCTGGGCGTGGGCGGAACCGCGCTCGTCCACTCCACCCGCGGAGACCACGTGCAAGCCGCGATTATTTGCGAAGGCGTCTCCGTCCGCTACGGCCAGCAACGAGATGCAGAAGTGGCCGAGGAAGCTGAACGCGCCGCGAAGGTTCTCGGGCTTGCCAAACCTGTTCTCGTAGGCCTGCCCGAACAGCGCCTGGATACACTGCCGCTGATCGACGTGATCCAGAAGGTCGAAACTCTAGTGAAACGATACCGCCCGGAAGTGGTTTACACGCACTTTGCCGGCGATATGAACCGGGATCATCGTGTCGTCTCCGAAGCGGTGCTGGTGGCCACCCGGCCCTGCGCCGCACCGTTCGTCAAAGAGGTTCTGATGTTTGAAATTCCGTCTTCCACAGAGTGGGGATCGGCGTACCTGTTGCCAAGTTTTCAGCCGGCGCTGTTCGTCGACATTACCCCGCATCTGGAGGCGAAGATCGCGGCTTTCCGGTGTTATTCGCGCGAGGTTTGCGAAAACCCGCATCCACGCAGTCCGGAGGCGCTGCGGGCTCGAGCGGGCTATTGGGGCAGCACTATATGCCGCCCCGCGGCGGAGGCTTTTGTGGTTGCCCGGGCCATTCGCTGAGTAAGGAGTCATATGGAAACAACTGAATTCATTCCATTCCACCGGCCATCCATCGGTGAAGAAGAAATCGAAGAGGTGGTTGCCACCCTTCGTTCCGGCTGGCTTACCACCGGGCCGCGGACCGCGCAGTTCGAGAAGGATTTCGGCGCTTATGTTGGCGCGCAGTGCGCGCTGGCAGTGAATTCGGCGACCGCCGGCCTGCACCTCGCCTTGGCCGGTTTGGGCATCGGTCCGGGAGACGAAGTCATCACCACGCCCCTGACCTTCTGTTCCACCGTCAACACGATTCTGCACGTGGGCGCCACGCCGGTGCTGGCCGATATCGGCCGGGATGGCAATATCGATCCCGACCAAATCGAGGCTCACATCACCAGCCGGACCCGTGCGATCCTTCCTGTTCATTTGGCCGGACATCCTTGCCGGATGCAGGCGATTTGGGAAATCGCCGAGCGGAACAATTGCCATGTCATCGAAGACGCCGCTCACGCCGCCGGGGCACAGTATCGCGGTCTAGCCATCGGCTCATCGGGCAATAGCCACTCCAGTGATGCGGTTGTCTTCAGCTTCTACGCCACGAAGAACCTTACCACCGGCGAGGGGGGAATGATCACCTGTGGAAACCCGGCCCTGGCCGAAAAGATGCGCGTCCTTTGCCTGCATGGGATCAGCAAAGACGCCTGGAACCGCTACACCGACCACGGGAATTGGTACTACGAAGTCACCGCGCCGGGCTTCAAGTACAACCTGAGCGACATTCAGTCCGCCATCGGAATCCATCAACTCAAGAAGCTGGACCATTTCATCGACGTTCGAACCCGTTACGCCCGGTTCTACGAGCAGCAGTTCGGCGACATGGAGGAACTGGAACTGCCTCCGGACAGCGCCGCGATTCGCCACGCCTGGCACCTCTACATCCTGCGCTTGAATCTGGATGCACTGGAAATCGGCCGTGATGAATTCATTGAAGAGCTCCGCCGGCGCGGTATCGGCACGAGCGTCCACTTCATCCCGATTCCCCTGCATCCGTACTTCGCCGGTATTCCTTCCCTCGCGAAGAACGATTGCCCGCGGGCCCTGGCTCTGTACCGGCGCATCATTTCTCTTCCGCTTTACCCCGCTCTGTCAGAAGAGCAGTTAGCGGCGGTTGCCCAAGCCGTGAAGGCAGTGGTGCAGGCCAACAAGAAGCGGGTCTCGGTTGGGGTCATGAGCGGCTACGGGCGCGAGGAATAGTCAGGAGGCGATTTTATGGCGGCGATTTTGCAACCTCAAGAGCAACACAGGGGAACGAGCACGCCCCTCGGCGCGCAGTTTGCGCGGCACATGGAGTTGCGCGGCCACCGGATCATCGAAGCAGCGGGAGTGCTCTGGCAGAGCGTGGACGGGCACATGTTCATCAGCGTTCCCCCGCAGTTGGACGTGGATCTTGACCGGGCGGCCGTAAACCGGTTGCTCCGTTCCTCGCGCGCGCTGGGTGTGCGCTTCCCGTCCGCCTCGCGCCCGGGTTTGCCCAGTGGCCTGTACGTGTATCGGGGCCGTGACTATGGCATGCAAACCCTGCACCGGAACTTTCGCCAGAAGGTGCGCCACGGCCTGGAGCGCTGCGAGATCCGGCGCGCCGAACACGACGAGCTCGTGGACCAGGGACTAGAGTTGAATCTGGAGACGATGCAGCGCCAGCAGCGCTTCGATCCTGAGTTTGGAGACCGCCGGCAATGGGAGCGGCTGGTGGACGCGGTCTTCGCCGTCCCGGCCATGGCCGCCGTGAGTGCCTTCATCGACGGACGGCTGGCTGCCTACGTTATCACCTGCCGCGAGGATGGCTGGCTCCATCTGGTTCACAAGATGTCGCGCCTGTCGGATCTGGAGAGTTCGCCCAACCACGTCCTCGACTTTTGCATCACGCGCGATGCGTCCGCCGACCCCGCCATTGAGGCAGTCACCATGGGTTGGCAGTCGCTGGTGCCCATGGAGGGCCTGCACGAGTACAAGACCCGCCTCGGCTTTCAATTCGAGCCGTGCAGCTGCGTCATTCAGCTTCATCCGGCCGTTTCGCCGTGGCTGGCTTCCCGCCCTGTCGTTAGCGCCGCGAATAAGCTTCACCACTGGCGTCCGCATCACGTCGGAGCGGCTTTCGCGGCGGTGACGCTGCGCGGAGCAGTAGCCTCCAGACAACCCAGCAGCGATCTCATCCAGTGTCAAGCCGCCAGCCCGAAGACATTCTCACGCCTGCGCCGCCCGTTTCCGGCTGTGCTGCTCAGCCGCGCCTGGTGGCATCTGCGCAATCGCGGGCCGCGGGCCGCGTGGCGTTACACGCTGGATTGGCTAGGGTGGACGCGAAAAAAGGCGCACCGCGCCGGCGTGGATGCCGGGATCGAAGAGTCGCTCGGCCTGAAGCCCGGCGATTGGGTGGAAGTAAAGCCGGAAAACGAGATCCGGCAGACGCTGGATTCTCTCGGCTCCACGCGCGGCCTCAAGTTTCTTCCCGGAATGGCGCCGTATTGCGGCCGGCGCTTCCGCGTCTGGAGGCGGATGCAAACCATGTTTCTGGAAGAATCCCGGCAGATTCGGAAGATGAAAAATACAGTCTTGCTGGAGGGTGTGTATTGCGAGGGCGCCGGCTATGGTTGTGACCGGTCCTGCTTCTTCTATTGGCGCGAAGCCTGGCTGAAAAGAGCAGCCCCGCCTGCCGCGCCACATAGCCAGGAGACCGCCGAGGAGGTGCGATTATGAGACTTTCTCTGCAACGTGCCAGTATCGCGAATCGCGTTGCATACCTGGGAGCGACCGTTCTCTCGATGATCGCCGCGTTCGCGCTGCGTTTCGACTTTCGCATCCCTTCCGACGAAATCGTGCATCTCGAGAGAGCCGTGCTGGTCGCGGTGATCGCGAAGGTCTCGATTTTTCATTTTGAGCGCCTCCATCGAACCTGGCGGCGATTCACAGGGCCGGGAGACCTGGCGCATATTCTGCTAGCCAACCTTTTGGCCTCCGCAGTGACGGCGATCGGAATCATTCTTTATGCCGGTCGTGAATTCCCCCGATCCATATACGCCATCGACTTCGTCCTGTGCGCCTTCGTCACTGCCTCGCTCTCCTATATGGCTCTGATCCGCCTGCCGGTTTGGAAGCCTCGAGGCCCGAAGCCTGGCCGGAAACGCATCTTGATTTACGGCGCGGGTTCGGCCGGGAATATGCTCCTCAGAGAGGTCCAGGCCAATCGCGCGCTGGAATATGAGGTCGAAGGCTTCTTAGACGACGACCCTTTGAAAAAGGGCTGTAGCATGCTGGGAGTCCGCGTACTCGGCAGCGGTCGAGACGCCATCCACATCGTCGAGGGTTTGAAGCGGCGCGGAATCGAGCTTCAGGAAATCATCGTCAGCTTCACGGCCGCGAGCGGGCAGCAGATGCGCGAGGCTTTGGCCAACTGCCGCGCCGCCGGAGTCACATGCCGCACCGTGCCCGGCATCGGAGAGCTGCTCGAAAGTAAAGTGTTGAGCGCGCAAATCCGCAACTTTTCTGTGAATGACCTCCTGGGACGCCAGCCAGTAAATTTGAACGAGGAGAAGGTGCGCTCCAGCATCGCCGGCCGCTCTGTGCTGGTTACCGGCGCGGGCGGATCCATCGGCTCGGAGCTTTGCCGCCAGATCGCCCGTTTCGAACCTCGCCAGTTAGTGGCATTCGACCAGGCGGAAAGCGACCTGTTTCGCATCGATTCGCAGCTCCGCGAAAAATTCCCTGCTCTTTCCGTAAGCCCTGAATTGGGCGACATTCGCGACTATACGCGCCTCCAGGAAGTGATGGAACGCCACGGAATTGATTCGATTTATCATGCGGCGGCCTATAAGCACGTTCCGCTACTGGAAACCCATGTCGTGGAGGCGGTTCGCAACAACGTCCTCGGCACCTGGAATCTGCTGCACGTCGCTCGAGAGCATCAAGTGGCGAATTTTCTGATGATCTCTTCCGATAAGGCTGTCAATCCAACTAGCCTCATGGGGGCCTCGAAACGAGTCTGCGAGATGCTTGTCTCTGCGGCGCCTCCGGCTGGAAATGCTTGGCCCACCCGGACCGTGTCGGTCCGGTTCGGCAACGTCCTGGGCAGCAACGGCAGCGTTGTCCCCATTTTTCAGACGCAGATTGCCACCGGCGGCCCCGTGAAGGTAACGCACCCGGATATGCAGCGCTACTTCATGACCATCCCCGAAGCAGTGATGCTGGTGCTGCAGGCATCGACCATGGGCCAAGGCGGTGAGATCTTCGTCCTCGACATGGGCGAGCCTGTCAAAATCGTCGACCTCGCGCGCAACATGATCCGGCTGGCCGGCCTCCGCGAAGGCGACGACATCGAAATCCAGTTCACCGGACTGCGCCCCGGTGAGAAGTTGTTCGAAGAACTGAACCTGAAGGATGAGCGGATCTTGCCGACCTTCCATCCGAAGATCAAGGTATTTCAGGACCCGCCGGTCCGTTGGGAAACGATGCAGCGAGCGGTCCGCGAGATGGAGTCCCTAGCGGCTGAGCGCAATGCCGAACAACTGCTGCTCCGGATCACGGACCTCGTTGCAGAATACGCGCCGGCGGCAGCCAAACGGCTCCGGAAAGCTTGCGCGATCGCCTGAGCCAGGCCCCTATTGACCCGTCGCGAAGTACCAGAGGGGCGAAGCGGTCGTCCGGGTTCCGTTCTTTGCAACCACTTTCCAATAATAAGTCGTATGGGAACTGAGTTTACCCGGTGCATAGCTGGCAGCCGCCACCGTGCTGACGCGGGCGGGCCACTGAGTGGTTCCGAGATACACGTCGTAGGAGGACGCTGCGGTGACTGGCGACCACGAAAGAGTTGGGACCGTGGAAACGGTGGCCGCCCCTTTGATCGGCTTCGGGTTCACAGGTTTTGTCGAGACCGGCGGAGGGGGAGTGGACGAAGGAGTAGTGGACGAAGGAGTGGTGAATGAAAGGACCGCCGAGCTGGCTGAACCTGCACTGTCCTTGGCCACAACCTTCCAATAGTAGGTTGTGCCTGCGGTGAGAGCACCGGGGCTATACGACTCGCCGGTGGTTGTACCCGCAATGGCCGGCGATGAGGATGTCCCGAAATAGACGTCGTAAGAAGTTGCCCCTGATGAAGCGGACCAGGACAGCGTTGGAGTGAGCGAGGATACGGTGGCCCCGCTCGCCGGGCTCAAGTTGCCGGGTGCGGCCGGCGCAGTCGCCGTCGTCCCGCCCATGGCCAACGTATCCAGCTTTTCTCCCAGCTGCGTGCGCACCGATTCCAGCAGGTTGTGATCGCGCGTCCAGTTGGTCCAGTCCGAGGCGATGCTGCGCGACAACTGCAGCGCCCAATCTCCCCAGCCCTGCTGCTTCAGCAGCGTGATGTAGTCATAATCATCCGCCCCGTCCCGCAGCCACTTCATGCGCATCGATGCCACCACGCCTGCAACCCCAACCTGCGTCCCCGGATATACCAGGATCCCTTCGCCCGGATAGTTGTTGCTGCTGAACTGCCCCGTCGTATTCACCTGATTCCACGGATCGCTCGACCACCTGTCCACACGCCAATACAGCACCCCGCTCAGACCCAGGCTCTGATTGATGAATCCCGGCTGGATGCGGAAGTTGATCGGATCGAAATCGATCTCCCATTTCGGCGAATACGCGTCTTGCACCAACGTGTTCGCCGACCATGCCTGGTCCCCCTTCTGCAATACTGCGGCTACCATCGCTGGTGATTTGTTGTACATGATCGGCAGCATCGTCCAGATATCCACCGCCGACCGCCCTGTCCCCGAACCGTCATCCATCAACTGACTGACGGGCGCCATCGTCACCAGATTGTCCACCCTGGCCTGATGCAGATTGCGCGCCCACTGTTGAATCGACGCGTACAGATTGGTGCACGATCCGATCTCGTCGGCCGTGAAGTTGAACAGCTTCAGCGCCGCCTGATTGCTCTTCACCGCGTTTTGCAGCGTGCTCACCGACGGCGCCGCCGACATGCTGCAATTGCCCACATCGGCTCCACTCCAGAAACCCAGATTCGAAGTCGTCAGACCGTAATTGCTGATCAGCGTCGATTGTTCCGATGCTGGTACGGCCAGCGGGGTAAGCCGGTTCCGAAGCAGCTCCGAGTCTGCCGCCAGCCCGGTCGCCGTCCAGTAGGAAAAGCTGGATTCCATCGAAGGCTTCTGCGGCAGCGTGAAGTGCCAGACCGTTAAACTGATCGACCCGGTGACGTTGCCCTGGCTGCTCGTGACTGTGTAGTTGCCGCTGTACTGCCCCGGAATCGCATCTCGCGGAACATTCACGTCCACCCAGATCGCCTGGTTGTTGGATGCGGCCACACTGAACGGCACCGCTTCCAGCGCCGCCCCGGTGATAGGCTTACCGGTCGACGGATCGGTGAACGGAATTAACGGATCCGGGTACACTCCCGCTCCCAGCGGTTGGTTCGACCCGCCCCAATTCGGGCTCCCCGGACTCACGTTCACATACTGTTCCCGGTACAAGCTGATGTTGCTCTTTGCGATCGTGCCTGGTCCGGTCAAATCCGTCACCGTCACGTTTACGTTCGACAGCCCGTTGCCGCCTGGCGCTCGCACAATAATCTGGAACGACTCGGTCTCTCCCCGCCCCGCTGCGATCTGAGCCCCCGTCCCGCTTCCCGCCGCTGCCGTCGGCCCCACTCGTTGCAGGCTCGGAGCAGTCCAAGCCGTCGGACCACTCTGGGCGCGACAATCCTCAAGCACCAATGCCAAAACCAACAGGCATGGTATCAGCGCGAGGGCAAATCCAATTACGATCTTTGACCCGCGATAAGCGAGCATGAGGAAACTGCGTAACATCAGAAGTTTAACTCTCCTTGACATCCAATACTTCCGTAAGAACGGCTACACTGTAATCGGCCGTACTTTGGTACGGCTTTAGGATCGGTACTATAAACTATGCGACACTTCTGGTAGGCGTCGGCATCCGGAAATACCCTTAAATATTACCTAGCTTACGTATGCTAGTCCCCTTGGAGTGAGGGGTTATACGATCGAGAACAGGCGACCCTTGTGCATGCCCCACAGAATTTGCACGAGCCGGTGGGCAATCAGCTCGTGCAGGGTAAGAAGTTCACGATGGGCCGCGGTGATCGCCTGCACATCTTGAGCGTCGCCGGAGTATTCGGCTCCGGCCTTAAGCGCCTCGGTTGCCTCCTTGATCACCGGGTCGGCGATGGCCTCGCCCGCCATTTCCCATAGCGTGATGAAGCGGTCCACGGCAGAAGGGAAACTGACCTCAAACACGCCGAACTGGCTCGTGGTTCGCGGTGGCTTGTAATCAAGATTGAAGGGGCCGGAGTAATTGTGGCTGCGCAGCAGGACCAGGACGTTCAGCCAGTCGAGCGGGTTCACCAGGCCGATTCCAATATCGACATCGTGCTTAAGCCGGTAGCCGTCATTGATGTCGAAGTGGAACAGCTTGCCCGCCACAAGAGCGCGGGCCAGAGCTGCCCGGGGCGCCGCGCCCCACATGAGTTCGTGCAGATACTCGGGATTCAGGCCCACCATCTCCGGATGCGTCAAAAGCCCGGAACAAATAAACGCGAGCATGGCGTCGCTGGTGGGAAGAAGGATTTCAGCCTGCGGCTCGAACGGCTTTGCCTCCAGGCAATGCTTCAATGGGGAGCGGCTTCGCTTTGTTGCTGCTTGCACGTCGTGATCGCACGCGGCGTTCAGCACTTCGGCATACCAGCGCAATGTATCGGTCTCTTCCACTGCGCCTTGCACGTAGTAGCCGAGCGACCCCGGCCAATACACCGCGAAGCTCGCGCCAAGTTCATGACCAATGTCTACATTGTTCCGGACCCGGAATTTCGCGTACTCGCGCACGTGCGGTGATTCGGCAGCCGGGCCCGCCGCCCATACCGCGTGGTGGAAGGTCTCCGCGGTGACCATGGAACATTGGACGCCGTGCTTTGCGAGCGCGGTTTTGATCCGTTCGAGGATCTCCGCCTGCTTGGGAGTGCCCAGAGAATCCGAGGGAATAATGTCGGTATCATGCGTGCACCAGTGTCCGATGCCGATCTCACCGTAACGGCGGATGACCTCTTCAAATCCGATTGGCGGCCTGGTAGGAGCATGAAACAGGGCGCTACCGTCATAGGCGGCGGCCCATTGCGGGCCGGATATGAAGTATCGTCGCCGGATCTCCGGGCGGTAGGAGCCTCCGCAGGCCTTCATTAGCCGCGAGACGAGAGATTGTTGTTGCTCAATCGGAATCGTCTTCATGCAGTCTTCCTTGTACCATGGCGTTGTACCATGGGCGGGTGCCGAATCCATTGAGCACGCACTGGCTCGGAGTCGATGTCGGAACCGGCGGTTCGCGGGCGATTCTGCTGGATGCTCGCGGTAAGGAAGCCGCCGCTGTCTCCGTTGCTCACGAAGAAATGACGATGGAGCAGCCGCTGTGGGCTGAACAGCGCCCCGAAAACTGGGCCGACGCGTCATTTCAGGCGATTCGCGGTGCGCTGGCTCGTGCCGGCATCACCGGCAGTCAGGTCCGAGGCGTCGGACTTTCCGGGCAGATGCACGGCCTGGTGATTCTCGATCGGGACCATCAAGTCATTCGTCCGGCGCTCATCTGGTGCGACCAGCGCAGTCAACCGCAAGTGGATTGGATCAATCAACGTCTCAGTGCCGCGAAGGTGCTCGAGCATACGGCTAATCCGGTATTGACTGGATTTACCCTACCCAAGCTGCTGTGGGTGCGCGATCACGAGCCGCAACGATTCGAAAATGTGCGGCATGTTCTGCTGCCGAAGGACTACGTGCGTTTTCGGCTTACGGGGGAACTCGCGACCGAGGTTTCCGACGCGTCCGGAACCGCGATGTTTGACGTCGTTCGGCGCCGCTGGTCCTTCGAGATGATGGATGGTTTGAGCCTCGACCGTTCGATTCTTCCGCGCGCGTATGAGTCCGCCGATGTCACCGGGACGATCACGGAACGTGCGGCGGCGCTGACGGGATTAGCACCCGGCACTCCGATGGCCGGCGGCGGTGGAGATCAGGCCGCGAGCGCCGTGGGCAATGGCGTTGTGGAACCAGGCGCGGTCTCTTGCACGCTAGGAACTTCGGGCGTCATCTTCGCGCACATGGAAAACGTAGCGTATGATCCGCACGGGCGCGTGCATACGTTCTGTCACGCGGTTCGGGAGAAGTGGCACGTCATGGGCGTGACACAGGGGGCCGGTTTGAGTCTGCAATGGTTCCGGAATCAATTCGCGCCGGGAACGTCGTATGACGAACTGCTCGCAGAAGCCGCGCAATCGCCCCCCGGCGCGCGCGGATTGTACTGGCTTCCCTATCTGATGGGTGAACGCACTCCGCATTTGGATGCAGCGGCGCGCGGCGGCTGGATCGGCCTAACAGCGAAACATACGCGAACGGATTTGATTCGAGCGTTGATCGAAGGGGTCGCCTACAGCCAGAAGGATGGTTTGGATTTGGTGGCGGCGCTGGGCGTAAACGTTACGTCAATTCGCGCTTCCGGGGGTGGCGCACGCAGCCCGCTATGGCGTCAGATCCTGGCGGATGTTTTTGGAAAGCCTGTGGTCACGATGGCGTCGCAAGAAGGCTCCGCGTTGGGCGCCGCGATCCTGGCGATGGTCGCGACCGGAGAATATTCGTCTGTTCGCGAAGCGTGCAAGGCGATCGTACGGGAACGGGATCTCATCGAGCCTCGGCAAGAGGAGGCGAGGATTTATGCAGCCGGACACGCCGTGTACCGGTCGCTGTACCCGGCGCTGAAGCCGCTGTTCTCCAGGATGTAATCGGTGGCTCCTCAACGCCTCGTGATGGAGTCGCCTTCGAAATAGACATCGATACGGCCCTGCTTAGCGCTTTGCGAGTAGCTCCAGGTGCGCGAGCATCGAATCTTGGTCTGTGCGCGCCGCGGGGCTGGTCGGCGGGCTCGGGCGCCTGAGACCAAAGGGAACAGGCGATCGCGATGGCGGGGATGAATCTCATCGCATCAAACGGGCGACCGACATTTTGGGGTGCATCATAAGTTCTCGTCTTCTTGTCAACGTCGTTGTGTCGCGACCGGGCCTAAAGGCACGTGCCGGGGAAAATACATAACGATTCCGCTAACTGTCTCCTTGAACGGCGTTTTGGGGTTACGGAAACAACCGAAGAGCAGCTTTCGAAGGAAGTTTGCGGATGCTCGAAATGTGGTGTGACCAAAGTACACTGGAATCAGAAAATGTGGAAGTCGACGTTGACGAGGATGCTGGTATCGACGCACCTCGGTCTTTCTCTAACAACTCCGGTAGCGGGCCAAAGCCACTTAGAAGATCGAATGGCGGGCCTCCTGCCGAAGGATGCCCGAATCATCGAGAAAGCGAATGTTGACAGTCGGGACGGGAAGGCAAGAGCGCTCGTACTTTGGATGAACTCACCCAAACGAGTGACCGCCTCGTGGGACACAGCTGCTGATTTCGTTTATGGAGACCATTGGTTGGGCCCGACGAATCTCTCGCTGATCGACCCATCCAAAGAAAAGGTAATAAATACCGTAGAAGTTCACCCATACATCGAATCTCGAAACGACAAGCGCAGCTTCTCAATTCCATTCTTCACAACGGAGGGCCCTTACTATGTGCCGCACCCTGACAAGGATCACAGGGGAACACCGGTGGTGCTGCACCTTCAGGACTTAACAGGGGAGGGCGTCTCTGGGCAATTTGTCCTCTTTGACTCCGAGGCCTCGGGAGTTTACGCAAGTTCAGTATGGGGTTATAGCCCTAAGTCTGACACTGTGGTGCAATATCCCGTTGAAGTGATGGAGGGCGAATTCAAGCCCGTTGTTCAGAACTGGGTCACTCAAGTCTTTGCGATCATGCCGGTCCGCGCAGGCTACTGGAAGTTCACCCGGGAGGCCGCGCACGGCTCCTGGGCTTGGATTGATGAGGAAGTCCACTTCGATCCGGGCAGGCAGCTGTTCATAGAAAAAAAGACTATTCGGCCCTATCCCGGATTCGCACGGACGCACTGCGATCTGGAAGCAACATCGCTGCCGGATTTCCTGCGTCGAATTCAGAAGGTAGCTCCGGATTTCAATGCTCAGGGAATCCAAGGCGTGCAGCGTCTCATC
This sequence comes from Bryobacteraceae bacterium, assembly GCA_035501155.1. Taxonomy (GTDB): domain Bacteria; phylum Acidobacteriota; class Terriglobia; order Bryobacterales; family Bryobacteraceae; genus Palsa-89. The sequence goes on along the minus strand of DATJWO010000040.1, from coordinate 34,760 downwards.
GAGAGGGCTCCCACAAGAATTATCCAAGCAACGGGCATTGGTGCAAGCTTCCGTGGAGAGGAAAAATCGCTGGAGCTCGATTGGCAACGGAGCGATGGAGACAAGATCGGCATTGAGTTCATGACAGAGTCCGATTTTGCCAGCGCACTTCTAGCGGAACTCAAGGGCTGGTGTGGCGCAAATTGAAGCCTGCGCTGGCGGGGTTTTCTTTCCGTGGGTACTTTGGGCCATAAGTCCAGCGCAGTCGGCCATTCCTCCGAATACATATTGAACAAGCTGCCCTGAGATGTCGCACCATTTGATCCGCTCGAACTAGACCAGTCCTCTACCGGACGGGTGCGGCATCCAGAGGATTCAACCCTCGCGCGTAGCCTGGATCCATCGCGGCCAGATCGGTTCGGTAGCTCACCGAGTTCGCTGTGGGGAAGTTCGATGGGACCTTCTGGGTCACGCGGCCCGTCGCGGCCCACTCCGTGCCGCGCTGGAACGTCACTACGAAATCCACCGAACTCATCGCATTGATGTCGTGCCCGAGCGTTGTATGGAAGACCCGCCCGCGGCCGTAGCTGATGGCCATGAACATCAGCTCGTCGTTGCCCGTTCCGTTGTTGGCAGGATCAGAATACGCGGTCGCCAGAACCTTCATGTTCTTTCCGGGACCGCGGAGCCGGGCGTAAAGCTCATCGCCCTGATGCATCCAAACCTTGGGCAGACCGTTCGTGATGGGGTGATTTTCGCGAACCACGATCTGGAATGGGATGCGGCGGCCATGACTGCCGGCAGGCCCGGGAGTTGGATCGGAGGCCAACTGTCCTTGCTTGTAATACCAAAACGGACCGTTCTTCTGGTCCCTTCCCCGCCAACCTCCGACGCCGATCATTTCGTTGAACGCCTGCCAGCCGGGGAACGCGTTGTCGGCGGCGTGCACGCTGACGAAGCCTCCGCCGCCGCGAACGTAATTCTCAAATGACGCTTTCAATTCGGCAGGCCATCGCTCATCGGGGGCATCGTAGTTCCAGACCACGACCGCGTACCTGCTGAAATCGGGCTTGAACGCGCTGAAGTCGCCTCCGGCGGGAGGGGCCGTTACGACATCCACTTGGAACAGACCCGTCTCCTCGAGCTCCTTCCGGAGCACCGGCGTCGTCAGCTTCCATTTGTGATACGGACCGCCGCTTTCGCCGTCAAGAAGCATCACTCGGATCGGCCCAGCGGCAAATGAAGCGCTTGCGAGCATCAGTGCGATGAAGAGTCTCATTAGCGTTCTTCTTTCGGGAGCGCAAACGCGTACAACGAGCTGCCTCCAGCCACTAACAGATATTGTCTGCCGTCGAGCTGATAACTGATTGGGCCGTTTCCAATCCTCCCGATCGACTGCCGCCACAGCGTAGTACCATCGCTCGTGCGCAACGCCATGACGTTGCCGGCAACGTCGCCACTAAACGTCACGCCGGTCGACGTTGTGAGCACACCCGCAGTGCCGGCGCCATCGCCGATCGGGTGGTTCCACACAATCTTTCCAGTCTGGTAATCGATCGCCCGAAGGAATGCCCTGCCCGCGATGCCGTAATCGGCGCCAGCCCAACCGTAGGCTCCGTAGCCCGGTCTGAAGAAGTAGATTCCATAGCCGTCCTGAGCGCTCACGATGAACAGTCCGGTTTGCGGGTCGAAGCTCGGCGGGCGGAAGTTCGTGGCGCCGCTCTCGTTGGGCGCTACCAGGACACCGCTCTGGGAAGGGAACTTGGCTGGATTCGGAATTGGGCGGCCTTCCGCGTCGATTCCCTTGGCCCAGTTTACGAAGGCAAACGGAGTCGTCAGCAAACTCTTGCCGTTCGTCCGGTCGAGCACGAAGAAGTAACCATTGCGAGATGCCTGCATCAGCAACTTGCGCGGCTGGCCGTGGAAAATTGCATCCGCCAGCACGGGAACTTCGTTGGCATCCCAATCGTGCGTATCGTGCGGCGAAACCTGGAAGCCCCAGACCAGTTTCCCGTTATCCGGGTTGAGCGCGACAATGCTGCAGGTCCAGCGATTGTCGCCCGGACGCGCTGCGCCATTCAACACCGGCGTGGGATTCCCGGTACCAACGTAGACCAGATTGAGATCGGGATCGTAAGTGCCAGTGGTCCACATTTGTCCGCCGGTGGCGCCGCCACTTTCTGGTTCCTTCGCGCCGGGTGGAGGCGTGCTATAGAAGATCCACTGTGTCTCGCCCGTGGCCGGGTCAATGGATTTCAGCTGGCCCGGCAGGTTGTCGAAGTCGCCGGAGACACCGACCAGAACGTGATTCCGCACGATGAGAGGAGCGTTCGTCGACCAATACCCCTTGTTGGAGTCGGCGATCACGACATTCCATTTGACCTTTCCGCTTTTGGCATTCAGCGCGATGAGATGACAGTCGGGAGTGGTCAAATATACGGTGTCTTTGTAAATTGCGGCGCCGCGGTGCCCGATGTGGAACGCGTTGTTGGGAGGATTCTGGTAATGCCAGAGTTCCGTGCCGGTGCGAGCGTTAACAGCCCAGATGTTGTCGGGCGTCGTCACGTAGAGTACGCCCCCCGCCACAATCGGCGACGACTTGATCTGCTGATTCTGGCCCGTCTGAAATTCCCAAACCGGCTGGAGCTTGCCGATGTTGTCGGGACTAAACTGACTCAGGCTGGTATGGCGTTGGCCGGAGTAGTCGCCGTGAAACGTGAGCCAGGTATCCGCAGGCGGGTGGAGCAGTTCGTTCGGGTCGACATCTTGGGAGTACACGAGCGCAGCGAAGCCGATTCCCATTCCGATCCTCAACAGGGCGCGCAGGTTGGTCTTCATTTCGTATTCATCGGGTGAACACCCGGGTGTACGATCCTGAGAACGTGCCATCGAGCGTATTGGTGTCGTACATGTAGGCGCACAGCATTTGCGTCCGGCCCGGCGCATCGGCCCAGGTCACTGAACTGATGCGCGGTCCTATTGAACCTTCCCGAGAACAATCAGAACGGCGAACGAGAGAAACGCAATACCAAGCAATATACACCAGGTTCGACCGAACCAGGTGGGCATCCGGGCACCCCCTCGCCAAAAGAAGTCTCGTTCAATCGCAGCCCAAAGGAAGAAGAACACAGAACCGAGTCCACCCTCGATTGCCCACAACCGGAGCATAATAGGCGAATGACCGGAAGGTAGCATGTGGCTCACTACTAACGCACCCAGAGTAAATGCGTACGCTGCCATCACACAGCCAATAATCGCCAATGCGGTTCTCATGGTTCGGCCCTTCGTGTAAATTACCGAGAATGATTCTCTCTCATGCAGCCATCCTTGGTACCCGCACGTTGAAGTCTGGTACGGCCCCGCTGCTAGTCGACGGAAGTGCAGCGGGGCGCATCCAATCGAACGGTGAATAAAACAACGCAGATCTGCAAGCGGTGTTCATCGGATAGATACCTCATTTCAATGTCAGCAGATAAGCGTAGACGTTGTGCATGTCATCGTCCGTGTATTTCGACAGTTGACCGAAGTGCGCCGCCAAGGCGTCCGGCGGCGCTGGAGCGGGCCGGCCGCCGGGATACAACATTCGCATGAACAGGGTGAGTCCCTGATATCGTGAGGCGACGCCGGCCAGGTCGCCCGTGGCGGAATGGCACGCAGAGCAGCCCCCCGCTCCGTTGAAATAGCGACGCCCGGCCGCAGCATCACCGGTTGCCAGGTCCGCGGCGTCTACGGAGCGCCGGCCGCCGCCGTCCGCCTCGGCCTTGGTTTTCTGGTCGTGGATGAAAGCGACGATCCCAGCCAGATCCGCATCGCTCAGGCTAAAGGCGGGCATGCCCTGATCCGGTCGGCCGGCGCGAACCAGGGGTCCGATCTGATCGCCGTGATTGTCTTCAGCTACCAGCTTCGAACGAGTGAGATCCGGTCCTGTTTCTCCGCCCGCGGCATCGCGGCCGTGGCAGAAGCCGCACTGCGAAACAAATCGAACCTCGCCGGTCCGAATCTGCTCGATCGGATACGTCTGCCGCGTAACCGTTTGAGGCGGACGCTGCGATGCCGGGCTCTGCGAGGGATCCCGAGAAGGAGCTTTCGCTTGACGATCGGCCTGCCCCCCGGCCGGCTGCGCAATCGCGATGCCCGTGGTGATCACAGCAATCGACAACATCCAGACGGTTTGCCCCATCCTCTCAGCAATACTGGCGAAAATTCCGCAGTAATGCAACTCGATGCGATTTCGATGACGTGGCCGAATCGAACTTTGCGAGAATATCGTAAGGTTGCAAGAGGAAGGCGGTATCTTGTTTGGAGGGTATGAACCAGTCAGATGAGAGTTCGGCTCTGACGGGAGGTTATCGTGATCAAAATGGCAGTGGAGACAGGCGGAACGTTCACCGACCTGATCTGGGTCGGCGAAGAAGGACTTATTCGTACACATAAGGTGCCATCGACTCCCGTGGATCCATCGGGCGGAGTGATTCAGGGCCTGGAAGAAGCGTTGGGCGACGAAATCCAGCACATGACCCAGTTGTTCCACGGCTCAACGGCTGCAACCAATGCGGTGCTGGAGAGAAAGGGATGCCGCGCCGGGCTGATTACCACGCGAGGTTTCCGGGACGTGCTGGCGATCCAACGGCAGACACGCGCCAATGTCTACGCGGTCGCCTTCGAAAAGCCGAGGCCACTCGTGCCGCTCAATCTGATTCGCGAGGTGACCGAGCGCATCGGCGTAAACGGCGAGGTGCTCACGCCGTTGAACGAGCGGGAGCTCCTGGAAGCCGCTACGGAGCTGTTGGCGCGGGGAGTAGAGGCGCTTGCGATCTGTTTTCTGCATTCCTACCGCACACCTGTCCACGAGGAAAGGGCCGCGGGCCTGATACGGGACGCATTTCCGGGCGTCCCCGTTGTTCTTTCCAGCGCCATTCTCCCGGCGTTCCGTGAATATGAGCGAACCAGTACAACGGCCATGGCTGCGTACCTCACTCCGATGGTGGATGGCTATCTTGGCAATCTGGAGCGGTACCTCGATCGGAAAAAGAGCAATGCTGCGCTGTTCATCATGCAGTCTACCGGTGGCGTGGTGCCATCGTCGGCTGCTCGCACCCGGGCGGTCGACATGTTGCAGTCCGGACCGGCCGCTGGGGTGATTGCGGCGACGCGCGTCGGCTCGCAGTTGGGCGACCGCAATATCATCACGCTGGATATGGGCGGCACCAGCACCGACGTCGCACTGATCACCGACGGTGCCGCCGCTGTAGCGACCGAGAAAGAAGTGGACGGGCTGCCGGTTGGAGTGCCCAGCGTCGATATCGCGAACGTGGGCGCCGGCGGTGGCAGCATTGGCTGGATCGACGCCGGAGGGATGCTGCACGTCGGACCGCGCAGCGCGGGCGCTCGTCCGGGCCCGGCGTGTTACGGGCACGGCGGCGTCGAACCGGCCGTCACCGACGCTCTGGTTCTATTGGGCTGGGTTCGACCGCAGAGTTTTCTAGGCGGCAGGATGAAACTATATCCGGAGAGGGCCGAGAAGGCGATTTCCGGCCTCGCGGAGCAGCTCAATCAAACTGTGCGGTCGGCCGCGCAAGGCATGATCGACATCGCGGTGGCGCATACCAACCGGTGCGTGCGCCTGGTTTCGGTGCAGCGCGGTTACGACCCGCGGGATTATGTCATTTATGCTTACGGCGGGATGGGACCGGTTGTTGGCGCCCTGGTGGCTCAAGAGATGAAGATCGATCGCGTCGTCATCCCTCCCCATCCAGGTCTGTTCTCGGCTTTGGGTTTGCTCATGTCAGATCTAAAGCGAATCTATCGGAAGACGGGATTCACCCCGATCTCGTCCGACACGCCTGGCGTAGTTGCGGCGGCCTTCGATCTCCTGGGGGCGGAAGCCATCGAAGAATTTGCCGGTTACGGATACACTGCCTCCCAATTGCAATGGGAAACCTGGGCGGAGATGCGCTACCGCGGCCAGGGTTTCGAGCTTCCGGTGCCAATCGATCTCCACAAGTTAGAGTTGGAGGGTCGCACGTATCTGAGCCAGCTCTTCCATCAGGCTCATCGCTCCCGATACGGAACCGCGGCGCCGAATGACAATATTGAATTGGTGAGTTACCGGCTGGTGGCCCAGGTACCGAGCGAATGGCGGCAAGCCGACCAGTTCCACGGCGGGGATCGTGCGCCTGAACCGGTGATTGAAAAGGGGAGTGTCACCTTCGCGGGCGAGGAGCACGACTGCCTCTTCGTCCGCCGGGAAGGTTTGCCCGCAGGCTTTTCAATAAGTGGCCTAGCGATCATCGAAGAGGCGACCGCAACCACCGTGGTCCCGCCCGGATGGCGGATGACGGCCGGCCCGGAAGGGGCTCTATTGCTCGAACAGGAGACGCGGTAATGAAAATCTCAGCCACGAACTTCAACATCATCGGACACGGGCTGCACGCCGTCGCCCAGGAAATGGGAGAGAAGCTGGTGCGTTCGGCCTACTCCACAATCATTCGCGAAGCGCGTGATTGTTCCACTTCCTTGCTGGACTGCGAGGGCCACGTGATCGCGCAGGCGCAGTTTTGCCCGATTCATATGAATTCGTTCGGCAAGGTCTTCGAAGCATTCGCTCAGCGCTATGACTTGTCGCGGATTCAACCTGGTGAAGCGTTGCTCACGAACGATCCGTACAGCGGAGGGCAACATTTGAACGACTTCGTGTTGTTCACGCCTATTTTCGTGGCCGGCGACTTGACCGCTTACAGCGCCAGCATCGGGCATCACATCGACATTGGCGGTGGCGCTGCTGGACCGAATACGCGCGCGACGGAGGTAATTCAAGAAGGCCTGCGGATTCCGCTTCTCAAATTCGATCTGGAACGCGACCTGGGAGCTGGCATGCTCGAACAGTTCATCCGCTTGAATGTCCGGCCTCCCGATCTGGTGATGGGCGATGTGTACGCCCAAGTGGCTGCTAATCGAACGGGCGAGAACCGATTTCTGGAGCTGGTGGAGAGATTCGGGAAAGAGGCCGTCCTCGAAACCGCGGTGGAACTGCAGAACTATTCCGAGCGCTTGACGCGCGCGCTGATTCGCGAACTGCCGAACGGAGTTTATGAAGGCGAAGACTTCGTGGATGACAACGGATTCGACGAGGAGCCTCTGCGCGTCGCCGTGCGGGTGACCATCCACGATGACAGCATGCATGTAGATCTTTCTGGAAGCGCTCCGCAAACCAAGGGAATCATCAACTCGCCGCTGACGTCCACGATCTCGGCCGTTTATCAATCCATCGGATTTCTGCTAAACGGGGCTGTGCCCGTGAACGACGGAGTGTACAGGCCAATCTCGATTGACGTGCCCTACGGATCTTTCCTAAATCCCAGTTTGCCGGTGGCGGTGCGGGCGCGGAACAATCCCTGTCATCGCATTACGAATGCCGTCATGCGAGCTCTTGCAAAAGTTGCGCCGGAGCGTGTTGTGACTTCGGGGCACGATACCACCAACGCCATCGGCATGGGTCATATGGGTAAGGATGGCAGCCGGGTCTACATGGAAGTGGTTGGGGGCGGTTGGGGGGCGACGCAGTCGAGCGACGGCGTGGATGTGGTCGACAGCTACGTCGGCAATTGCAGCAACATCCCGGTGGAATCTCTGGAGCAGGATTATCCGTTCATGATGGTGGAAGAGTACGGGATTCGGCGTGGTTCGGCCGGTGCCGGAAAGTTCCGCGGCGGCATGGGCGCGCGCAGGGTTTATCGCATCCTGGAAGACGACGTCATGTTCAATGCCTACTCCGACCGGTTTCGCATTCTTCCCTGGGGACTGTTCGGTGGAAAACCGGGAGCGCCTTCGCAGTTCACCGTGGAGCGCGGCGGCGTGACGATTCACCTTGGCTCGAAAGTGAATTTCCCGTTGCGGCGCGGCGACAGGCTTATTATCGAAATCGCCGGAGGAGGCGGCTATGGCGATCCTCGCGAGCGGAGCCGGGAGGCCGTGCTTCGCGACATTGAGTACGGGTTTCTCAATATGGAACAAGCCCGCGAACAGTTCGGCTTCGACCCGACGCGCGAGCCCGCCGAAGTAAGCGTCTAACGCTTTCGCCGGCCACGGCAACCTTCGCCTGCGCTATTGCCTTTCGTAAGCGACCTTGCCGTCAAGGACCGTGTAGTCCACTTTCAGATCGAGAATATGCTGGGCCGGCACGGTCAGCGGGTCTCCCGACAGAACCACCAAGTCGGCCAGCTTGCCGGTTTCGATGCTTCCCCGTGTCTTCTCTTGAAAACCGCTGTAGGCCGCCCAAGTCGTGCACATGCGAATCGCATCCATGCGTGAAACGGCTTCCTGGGGATCCACCGGCTCGCCATATTTGGTCATCCGATTCACTGCCGCAGAGATAGCAAACAGCGGATTCGTCGCGAAGTTCTGCGTGCCGAGCGTGTCCGATCCGTTGGGTGGCTGGAACCCCATTTTGATCAGGGAAGCGATCGGAAAGAACTTCACGTCCGGCTCTTTCAGGTTCACATCCGTCAGGCGCCACAGAAACGAGACTTGCGGGGACGGTATGACGTGATCGCGCTTCATGCGCGCCAGCCGTTCCTGGGTTCGCTGCGGGTCTTGTACGAGAAAATGGCCGAAATGTTCGATGCGGTGCCGCGCGTCTTCGCGAGGGAACTCCTTCTGAGCGGCTTCCACCGCGGTCAGCACCATGTCCTGGGCGCGATCGCCGTTGGCGTGCACCCACACCTGCCATCCCGCCTTGTGCGCTTCGAGTATTTGCTTGTTGAGCGCTTCTTGCGTCCGATTCACTCCCCCGTAATTGTTTGAAACCCACGTCGTGCCGGAGCCCTTCCAGACCGGCTTGTAGACCGCGGCGGTGGTGCCCCACACGCCATCCAAAATGATCTTGATGGCCCCTAGCCGCAGCCAGTTGTCCCCGAAACCGGTCCGTAAACCGGATTTGAGTAGCGCAGCCTCGACATCAACGCCTTGGGCGCCCAATGAACTTGGTGCTTCGTCGTGCACGGTCTGGCGAGGCAGAAGATCATTGGGACCGATGATGTAGCTGAGGACCATGCGGACAGGCAGTTCGCCTTTGTCCCGTTCTTCGCGGTAGATGCGATACGCAACTTCCGGGTTGGACATGTCGTACACCGTGGTCACGCCGCGCTTCAGGTAGAAATCCCGCAGGCTTTCGGGAATCCACTGCTGCATTTGCTGGTAGGTCGGGCGCGGCAGCGGAAGCTCGATTCCCGCATCGCGCAGGATCATCGGTTCGCCATTCGCGGCGCGCTCGATGCGGCCTCGTCCACCCGGATTCGGCGTCGAGTCGCTCAATCCAGCCGCTACATCGGCCCTATGATTCAGGAGCAAGTCGTGCGCGCTCCACCGCAGCACTACGGGATGGTCGGGAAGATTTCTGTCCAATTCCTCGCGAGTAGGCATCAGCTGGTTGTAGGTTCCTTGGCCGACGATCCAAGTGCCCGGCGGAACCTGCGCAGCACGCGCCTTCAATCTGGCGATGATGGCTGCGGCGTCTTTCAACGGCGGAGCCTGAATAGGAACCATCGCGTGCTCGCTCTCGGCGAGCCCCTCCACGTGGGAATGCGCGTCGATAAATCCCGGCAGCAGCGTGCGCCCATTCAGTTCGATGATCTTGGTTTGTGGTCCAGCCAGGCGCGAGATCTCCTGGTTTGTGCCGATCGCCTGAATGCGATTGCCAACCACGGCAACGGCTTCGGCGATGTGATCCTGGCCGTCCACCGTGATCACCTTGCCGCCGCGCAAAATCAGGTCCGCGTACTGTAATCGCTGGGCGGAAAGCAACGCGGCCGAGAACCAAGACAGTGCCACTAGGGCCAGCAGACTCCACTTATTCATGAAAACCCTCCTACTGCTTTTCATAGATATCGATGATGTGGTCGGTTTGCCCTTGGGCATTCGTGGTATCCAAGGTCATCGTGAGCGTCTTGCCATCTTTGGAGATGGAGGTGGTTCCGCGGGTGGCGGCTTTCCCATCGCGAGTGAGAACGAAGGACTCCGAATAGTCGTCGATCACGTGAAAGGCGATGGTGCTGAGCGCGATCGAGCCCCGGGTGACAACCGGATATCCCTTGCCGTCGAACTTGGCCGCATAGATGGTGAGCGCTTCCTTGCCTTGCCGGTCGACGGTAGTGTGCGTCGACATAATGACGCCGCCGCCCCGATCCTCGTAGATTCGGGTGTCGCTTCGCGGCTGGGTGCCGGCAGGGAACTTCGACTTCTGCACGTTCAGCTTCCAGGTTCCGAATTTCAGGCTCATCTTGTGCTGGGCGCCGGCGGACGTGGACAACACCGCCAGAAGCAACGCCGCGGCCAGCTTTTTCGAGACGCTATTGCTTGTCATAAACCTCAACCCTTGCCTTCTGGCTATCGACGGCGGTTGTCCCCACAGTAAGTACCCGGCCGTCCCGAGAAATCGTGGTCTTCCCGGTGGCCGTGACTTTGCCATTCGTCCTCAGAGTGTACGTCGATATGTACGGGTCAACTTGCCGAAATGAGATGGTGTTGATTCCTGGCACACCCTTGACCATGCGCGGGTATTCCTTGCCGTCGTGCTTGGCGGCATACTGGGAAAAATATTCGCGCCCTTGCGAGTCGATACCTTGCCGTGTGGAGAGTATGAAGCCGCCACCGCGATCCTCGTAAATTCGCGTCTCGGACTTGGGAGGATCGTCAGTCTTGGACGAGTTGACTTTCCACGTGCCAAAGATCAGGTTTTGCAGCGGGCCAACTTCCTGCACGCCAGTGCCGGCTGCCGCGGGTGTCAATTGCCGGCTATACACGACCTTTCCTCCGACCAAGGTCAGGTCCACCCGCGTTTTTCCAATTTCGTTCGCAGGCACAAGGAAGATGTCTTGAGAAAGAACCGCGAGATCGGCGTATTTGCCTACTTGGAGCGAGCCCACCCGATCCTCGGCAAAGTCTGCAAAAGCGCCGCGCATGTATGCAGCGAGAGCTTGTTCCACGGTGAGTTGCTCGCTGCGAGAGACCGCCGCTGCTGCAGATTGAACGGCGGGAAGGGATGGCGCGGGCGCACGAGCGCCGAATAGAGCGGGCGGAACGACGCCGATGTGCCCCTCGGGGAATCTCTCGCGCGTAACCGCCTCTTGAATGCCAACCATCGGGTCGGGAGGAAAGGTACAAGGCCAGTCGCTGCTGAACGTCAACGCTGCACCATTCCTTTCGAGCGACTGCCACTGATGAGTCTTATTGTCCGGGTCGGTCAGGCCGCAACAGAAGCCAGGCTGCATCCCGGCGATGATAGAAAGCTTCTTGAAGCGCGAGACGTCTTCGGCAGGGATATTGAAAAGATGTTCCATGCGAAGGCGCCGGTCTCTGGGGCCATTGGTTCTTTCCAGCGCCTCGTAAGCATCCAAGACCGCATGCACAGGCACCGAACCGATCGCATGTGTCACGAGGCCAAATCCACGTCTGTCGAGTTCTGTAATCAATCTCTGGTAGTCGGCTGGCTCGTAGGCGAAGCCGCTGCCGGCGTCGGCAAAGAACTTGACCAGATTGGCCGACACCCAATCGTCGTGATACAGGCTGCGTGCTTTCTCCAGGTCACCCAGAAATTGCGGCGTCAAGTGCTGATTTACGGAGACCGACCCGAAGGCAGTTCGAGTGCGCACGGTCAACTCACCGCGATCTCGCAGGGCGGCATATAGTTGAATCTCCTCGAGGCTGCCGGTTGCGTTGGCCACACTCGTAATGCCGTATCGATTCAGATAGCGAGACGCGTCGCGCAGCAGCACGAGCTTTTCTTCCCGCGGCATGGCCGGCATCGCATGTTCCACCAACTGCATGGCGCCTTCGCGAACAATTCCGGTGGGATGGCCCGCTGAATCCCGCGCGATTAGTTTCTCAAGAGCTGGATCGCCCAGCGGCCGGTCCGTAATACCGGCCATCGCGAGAGCCTGCGCGTTCACGAACATCATGTGTTCGCTGGTGGCATGGATGACGATGGGCCGATCGGACACGGCCGTGTCCAGGATTTGATGAGTTACGTTCAGACGGAATCGCCCGCGTCCAAACAGCACCTTCTCGTTGGGATGACTGGCGGCGTAGATCTTGATAATGTCAACGAAAGCCTCGGGGCTGTCGGGCGTAATGTTGTACTCGGGCGTCGAAAGGTTGAAGCCATGCAAAGCCAGCGCGCCGAACCACATGTGCGTGTGAGTGTCAACGATCCCCGGGATCACCATGCGTCCTGAGAGATCGATCACTTCAGTCCTCGCACCGCGGCGTTTCAGGATCTCTTCATCGCGTCCCACCGCATCGATGTGCGCGCCGTCGATCGCCAGAGCCTCCGCCCAGGGAGCGTTTGGGTTGGCAGTATAGATGCGCCCATGAACCAGCAGCAGCGTGTCGCCGGCAAACGACGGCGCCGCGTAACCCAGCAAAAATAATGCCATCACGGCACGCGCGAAGCTGGGAGTTTTCCGGCGCGTACCCCAAGTGCGGTGATGAGCGTTCAAGTGACCTCCCCACTTTCAACGCGGCGAGCGTTTTTGTAAGATTGCATCACTAGTATAATGTTGTCAAGTTTTTCCGGACACTGCGCCGATCCGGCGGCACAGATGTTTCTAATCGGAGGTGACGTGGAATGCCTGTGGAGACGCAGTCTTGACGCGCGTAGGATTGACTCCCGGCCGTTTTGACTCAATCACACCGAGTTCCTGGGTACCGTGGGCGAAATCTCGATTGGAGCTGCCGTGCTTGCTCATGGGACCTTCGCCGCGATGGGCGCCATCAGCGCCGGAACAATGATCATTGCGGCAGGCGTGGTCGTTGCCGCCGGAAAGAACCTGCACGCTTTGCCGGCGGAAGCGGCCGCAGCGGCCTAAATCGGCTCAAAGTAACTAACCGGACGTCACCTCGAGATTTGGGCGGGAGCGCGGCAAATCATGATCTCCAAGGAGACAGGTGGTCGTCGAGCGCCGGCGCTTGGGTCTTAAAACCCCGGGATGCGACCGTAATATTTGGAGTTGACAAGAGAGCTGGATTGGTGCATCCTTGCTCAAGATTAGACGAAACATATAAGCCTGGAAGAAGGACCACCCTACGTCGGGATTGGCCCCCTCCCGGATCAGTAAACTTGCTTACTAAATTGGCGTTCGCAAGGGCTGATCGATGCAGAATGGTCCAAACAGGCCCACTGAAATCCCAAGGTGCGCCGCAGTTTTTGTTTGACAGGAGTAAAAACTTGATGCACACTTTGTCAAGCTTCAATCGGTTCTGTAATGTCAGAGGAACGCTCAGCGCCCAGAGCTTCCCGCCCTTCCGCACCGCGTCAGTCGGAAACACAACAAAGGAGCACGACTGATGATTCGCCCTCGAAGTTACAAAGCGTACTTTCTCCTTGGCTTGCTGATGTCGATTGCAAACCCGAGTGGTTTCGCGCAAAGCGCGGCCGCTACAATCTCCGGCCGGGTGACTGATAGCGGTGGCGCGGTCATTGCCGGCGCGATGGTGCAGTTAACCAGCGTGGAGCGTGGAACCGAGCAAACGCAGCCCACCAACAGCGTGGGGCTGTATATCTTTTCGAGCGTCCAGCCTGGCACCTACCGGATTTCAGTGCAAAGCCCCGGGTTCAAGCAGGCCGATGCACAAAACGTCATCGTAGAAGTCGGCAGCCAGTTGACGCAGAACTTCCAGCTCGAAATCGGCTCCGTAAAAGAATCGGTGACGGTAGAGACCACGGAATCGCTGGTGAACACGGTTTCAGCCGAGGTGAGTTCCGTGGTACAAGGCGCCCCGATCCAGGACCTTCCGCTCAACGGACGCGATACGCTGCAATTGGCTTTGACGCAGCCGGGCGTAACGCCACAAACGATCGGCGCGCCCGGCAGCACGCAAGCGCTCGGGGGCTTTGTTGGGAATGGATTTTCGGTGGCCGGCGGCCGCTCGAACTCCGTGACGTTTATGCTGGACGGCGGAGTCAACAACACGGTATCCAACAGCGTGGCTACGGTGGACCCGAATCCGGACACCATCGCCGAGTTCCGCATCCTGACCAACAACTATTCGGCCGAGTATGGCCGCAGCAACGGCGGCATCGTGAACGTGGTCACCAAATCTGGTACCAACGAAATCCACGGAACTGCTTACGACTATTTGCGGAACAAAGATCTAAATGCCAACAACTTCTTCAATCAAGCTACCCCAGGAAGCTACTCGCCGCGGCCCACACTCATCCGCAATCAATTCGGCGTCACTGCAGGCGGTCCGCTGACCATCCCGAAGGTGGTCAACGGCAAGGACCGGTTATTCTGGTTCTTCGGTTATCAGGGACAGCGTCAGAACTCGGTGACGGTGAATCCGCAAGTCGCCACTTTCACTCCGACGGAGCTGCAGGGCGATTTTTCGCAAGCCCCCAATAACGCCGGGATCGTTCAATTTCTGCAGGCGCATCCCTATTTTCAGCCCGACCCTGCTTTGGCGGCCAAAGGCATTATTTCTCCCGCGGCGTTCGACCCGGTCGCAAAAGCCTTCATCGCGCAAGAGCCGATTCCGACCAGCCCCAACGGGATCCTCACGCCCAACGGGGTCGCCCAGGATAACGTTGATGAGTTCCTTGGAAAGGCGGATCTAAATATCACTCCGAATCAGAGACTCTCCATCACGCTGGTCCGGAACCATGAGCCGACGCTCAATCCGTTTCCGGCCGCGAATGTTCCCGGCTACCCATCCTTGAACACGGCGGACCGGTACTTCGGCGGGATTACATTCACATCTGTCATTACGCCGGCTCTGTTGAATGAGGCTCATTTCACGACGCAGCGATTGCTGAACAACTCTGGCGTATCTCCGACGCCGCTGCCCACGTCTACTTCCCTCGGCATGCACATCACGCCGGACTTGAGTGATGGTCCGCCAAGCCTCAGTTTCGGCGTTGAGGGTCTTAACTTGGGGATCGCCTCCAGCAGCCCCGGCAGATATGCGGATACGACCTATTCCTGGACCGACAATGTGAGCTGGAACGTGGGCAAGCATAACTTCAAGTTCGGAGGTCAATTCGCCGTTGTCCAGAATAACGGCGAGTTCGCGTACGAAACGAACGGTACCTTGTCGTTCTCTGGACCGGTTGCCTCGGGAGGAATTGGCACGGGCAACGATCTGGCCGATTTCCTGCTCGGCCTGCCAAATGTATACGGCCAATATCCCAACGCATTCAGCGCCGCCCACGGGCGGCAGTATGCGATCTTTGCGCAGGACGAATGGAGGGTCAAACCGAATCTCACTTTGACCCTGGGCATTCGCTATGAATACGACTCGCCCAAGAACGATCCACAGGAAAAGAACTACTTCTTGCTTCCAGGCCAGCAATCGACGAAGTTTCCGTTGTCGCCGGAGGGCCTGCTCTATCCTTGCGACCCCGGTGCTCCCTGCCCCGGCACCTATTATCCGGACAAGAACAACTGGGCGCCCCGTTTCGGATTTGCGTGGGACCCGTTCGGAAAAGGCCGGACGAGTGTCCGCGGAGGCTTCGGTGTGTTCTACGACATCCTCAACGGACAGGACGTGCAATGGCAGAATGGAACGCCTCCGTTCTATTCGGCTTCCGAATTGTTTTTCAACACCGGGCAGGTTCCCGCAAACGGTCCGGCTCTGTTCCTGTCGAATCCGTATGCGGCAGCCGGAGAAGTAAATCCCTTCCCGTCCAAGCCTCTGAGTCCGAGCGTCAACTTCCAATCCGCGGGGTTCCTACCCTTCGGACCCAGCAGCGTGTTAATTGATCCCAATCAGCGCAATCCATATACCTATGGATGGAATGTCACGGTGCAGCAGGCTCTCGGTGCTGGAATGGCATTGCAGGTTGGCTATGTGGGCAGTTCATCGCACAAACAAATTGTGAACGAAGATCCAGACTCGTTCCTTCCGGGCACGCTGCTGCGCCCGCTGAATTTGCAGCCCGGCTTGCAATATGCGAACGCCTTTGCTCAGATGGGTGTCGACAAAACCCTCGGCAGTTCAAACTATGAAGGCCTGCTGACCAGTTTGACCAAGCGCATTGGAGACTCGCGCATCTTTGGCCGCACATTCTTTACGGTCGCCTATACCTGGTCGAAGACCTTGAGCGATCAGGATGCTTATCGCACCAACATCTCGTCTTATAATCAGCATCAGTTCTACGGGCCATCCACCATTAACGTTCCGCGAAGGTTTGTGTTGAGCGGCGGCTGGGAGCTTCCCTTCGCGCATCTCTGGCAAAGCGGGCCGAAACGGCTGACCGAGGGCTGGAGCTTGTTTCCGATCTTCAGCACGCAGGCGGGAATGCCCGTGGATTTCAGCGCGGGCATTAGCCAAAGCAGCACAAAACCGGGCCCCGCCGGAGATGGCGATCCTGGGCTAGTGCGCCCGGATTGGGCAGGAGGAAGTGAACAGATGCTCGATCCACGCACCGTACAAACCTTCACGGTGAACGGGCGGCAGGTGACAGGCCACTTCTTCTTCAATCCGTCGGCACTGTACATTCCAGCCTGTTTTGCGAGTACGGCAATCCCGGGAAGCGGCGCCGCAGGTGCGTGCCCGGCCCCAACCTACGGCACATTGCAGCGGAATACGTTAATCGGCCCGGGCTTGACCAACTTCGACCTGTCGTTGGAAAAAAAGACCAATCTCTACAACGAGAGAGTACAGTTACTCTTCCGCGCCGAGTTCTTTAACGTGCTCAATCACACCGAGTTCCTAGGTTCGGTGGGCCAAATCTCGATCCGCTCCGCGCTGATCGGTCAATCGACGTCTACGAATCCGCCGCGAATCGGACAATTGGCGTTGAAACTGGTGTTCTAGGAAACGGCCTCAACTGTGTGAAGGTTGTATAAGAAGGAGAAAGGCATTTGCGCATGACCCGCACTCGTCAAGTTATCGGCGGCCTGGCTACTCTAGGCCTGGCGCTTGTTTGTGTGCACGCGCAGCAGAAGGCTGCCGGCGGCGGGAGCCGCGCGGCAAGCGAGACCTGGCAAAGCGCTGTCGGAGGATGGGCCACCTACGGTAGCGATAAGGGGTTTAGCCGGTATTCCGCGCTCGATCAGATCAATCGCGAAAACGTCAAGAATCTTCAGTTTGTCTGGGAACGCCCGGCCGTGGATCCGCTGCTAACCAGCGAGTTTCCGGACCTGAAGGCCCCGAGCTATTTCCGCGGAACTCCGATCATGATCAACGGAGTACTCTACGCACCCGACGGCGTTGGCCTGGTGGAAGCTTTCGATGCGGCAACCGGGCACACCAAATGGGTGCAGCAGCCCGTGGAGCCCACGCTCCGGGAGGCCGCCGGACAGAGCACGCGGGGTGTAGCCTACTGGACCAACGGCTCGGAGGAGCGTATCGTGGCCGTTCGCGGTGAGTATCTGTATGCGATGGACGCCAAGACCGGATTGCCCTGCCGCGACTTCGGAGAAAATGGGCGCCTTTCGTTGAACCGCCATACCAAAGACGACGCGCCGTATTTCGGCTGGCCAGGGCCCTTTATAGTAAACGACGTCATCGTGATTGGTGGCAACGGCGGCGGCAAAGCGGGAGCGGGTTACGGCGACGACGGATATGACCCGCAATCGCAACCGGAAGATATCCGCGGCTATGATATCCATAGCGGCAAACAACTCTGGACCTTCCATGTTCTCCCGCACAAAGGAGAGCCCGGCTACGATACATGGGGCAAAGGATCGGCCGGATATGTCGGAAACATGGCCGCCTGGGCTTCGCTAACCGCGGACGAAAAGCTGGGGTATGTGTACATTCCATTCTCAGCGCCGACCGCTTCGCATTACGGCGGGCACCGGCCTGGCAAGAATCTTTATTCCGACACACTAGTGTGCCTGGATGCCAAGACAGGAAAGCTGGTCTGGGATTACCAGTTGATCCATCATGACCTTTGGGAATACGATGCCGCGACGCCGCCAATCCTAGGCGACATCACGGTAGATGGAAAGAAGATCCAGGCTGTGATCGCAGCTAACAAGACTGGGTTCCTTTACGTCTTCGATCGCGTCACCGGAAAACCGGTGTGGCCAATCGAAGAGCGTCCTGTGCCGAAATCCACAGTCCCCGGCGAGGAAACTTGGCCGACGCAGCCATTTCCGACAAAGCCTCCCGCTTTCGATCGGCAAGGTTTTAGCGAAGCGGACTTGATTGATTACACGCCCGAACTGCATAAAGAGGCACTCGAAATCGCGAGTCATTATGTGATGGGCCCACTGTTCACTCCTCCTTCGATCCGGGGTACCGGGCCGGATGGGAAGTTGGGCACGCTCGTGCTGCCGGGCGGCTGGGGCGCCGGTAACTGGAACACAGGCGCATTCGATCCGGAAACAGGGATGTATTATGCCGTCTCCATGACGCAGGCGGGAGCATATGCGCTGATCAAGAATCCCGATCCGAACAATCCGATGCTGTACGGAACCGGCCGGTTGCCGGGTACTCCGCGGCCTCCGCGGGAACACAACGTTGAAGGCGCCGGAAGGCTCAGCATTGATGGCCTGCCAATCTACAAAGGTCCGTACGGAAGAATCACGGCGATCGATCTAAACAAAGGAACGATCGCGTGGATGGCGCCGAACGGCGACGGTCCCAGAAATCACCCCTTGATCAAGGATCTGCACCTTCCGCCATTGGGCACTCCCGGACGCCCTGTCCCGTTGGTGACCAAGACTCTGCTGTTCCTGGGTGAGGCGAGCGACGCGGTCATGGGGCGCGCCGGATTATCGGGAGCGGTGAAGTTCCGAGCTTACGACAAGTCCAGCGGGGCGGTGATCTGGGAAAAGGAGATTCCCGCGGGGACGACGGGCGGTCCTATCACCTATTTGGCTAAAGGCAAACAATACATCGTCCTGCCCATCGGTGAGAAAGGCTACGGAGCCGGATGGGTTGCGCTCGCGCTGGCATCGCCATCCGACGCGATCGACATCACTCGAGCGACACCGCCGGCACAGGATACCGCCGCGCTCGCGCCGGCCACTTTTTCGCAGGCTCAAGCTGAACGCGGCAAGAAGACCTTCGAAGTAAAATGCGCCGGCTGTCACGGCGTGAACACCTTCGGGCCTTCCCTCGAAGGCGAGTCTTTCTGGGAAGCTTGGAATCAAAAGACGGCCCGCTCCCTCTACAGCACGATCATCGGCACAATGCCTCAGGGCCAGCCTGCCAGTTTGTCTGAGAAAACCGTACTCGAAATCGTATCGTATCTATTTGAGGTGAACGGTCTGCCTGCCGGGAACCAAGAATTCGAGAACGCCGGGGAGCTAAATAGCCTGAAAGTCGCTAAGCCGAAATAGATGTCGGGACGGTGGAGCGGGCCTGCTGCGCCGTCTCATTCCGCAGCGAATATCTGTACGCCATGGATCTGCATCGTCGCCAGTGCAGCTTCACTCCAGAACCGCGTTTCCGGTAACACCATAGGATATAATCGAAGACCGCGCAATTGAGCCCATGGTCGCGGCTTTCGGGGCGCGAAGAGGCAGAATAAATGGCGCGCAAGAGAATCTCCAATGCAGTTCGAGCCAGGTTCCTAACAATCGGGCAGACGGCCCGTATCGTAGGTGTCAGTTCCTCAACTCTCCGGCTTTGGGAAAACGTTGGCTTGATTAGCCCCGCACGCAACTCAGGGAAGTACCGGCTGTACAACCCGGAGATGCTTGAGGTTTTGAAACGGATTAAGTATCTCCGCGACGTAAGGAGGTTAAACGTCCCCGGCATCAAGGAGGAGCTGGGAAATGGGAGCGGGCGGACTGCACCAATCCAAGTAGGCAAGCAGTCAGATATTGGTCCGAAGTTGCGCCAATTGCGCAAAGGCCGTAACCTTGGCTTGGTGAAGGCGGCGGCGCAAGCCAAAATTTCTCCTGGCTTTCTGAGCGCCATCGAATTATCGCGCGCCAACCCATCAGTGGCGACTCTCCAGCGCCTGGCAGCCACCTACAACACGACTGTTCTGGAATTCTTCGACATTCCGCATCACAAACGGCGCTTGATCCGGCCTCAGGAGCGCCGGCTGATCCGGACTGAATCGGGAGTGGAAATGGAACTCCTCTCCATCGGAACTAAAATGCTGGAATGCATGTTATTTCGGGTGCCGCCCAAGTCCGGCAGTGATGGGAGCTACTCGCATGTGGGCGAGGAGTTCATTTACATGCTCAAGGGCAACTTGGAGTTTTGGCTGGACGAGTTGGAGTCCCATGTGCTGAAAGAAGGCGACAGCTTTTGGTTCGAGAGTAATATCGGACACCGCTGGTTCAATCCAACCGACGACGAAGCTGTATTAATCTGGGTCAACACGCCGCCCACATTCTAGGCATGTACTTCGCCGGGCGCTTCTTCCAGCACGCCGGCGGCGGAGTTAGGTAGACTGGGGCGCACGTCCCCGCGCAACTGGTCTCATGGCGCTTTTGGAGTTCTGCAGAACGGGGCCGGGAATCGACGGTCCCCAGACGAATGGATGCTTCAGGCTGCGTACATCGTGGAACCGCCCACGACGGTGCGAACGATCTCGATATCTTTGATCTTGTCCGGAGCGACGGTATGAAGATCAGCCGCCAAAACCACGAAGTCCGCGAGTTTGCCAGGCGTGATGGATCCTTTGATCTGTTCCTCGTGTGAGTTGTAGGCCCCGTTCAGCGTGTTGATTCGCAGCGCCTCATCCACGCTGACGCGCTGATTGGCGCCCCAGGTCTCTCCGTTCCAGCCGGTCCTGGTCACCATTCCCTGAATGCCCATTCTGGGATCGAACGGTCCCGGACTAAAGTCGGAGCCCGCAGCGGCCGGTATTCCAGCGTCCAGGAAAGTGCGAAACGCCATGCAGTGCTTCATGAGATCTTCGCCGTAGAAATGGAATTTATCGGAATTGTAGTAGGCGTAGGAGGTGAACACAGCCGGCACAGCCCCCAGCGCTTTCATCCGCCGTACGAGATCGTCGTTGATCAAGGTACAATGCGTAATCTTCGGGCGTGCGTCGTTTCGCGGGAACAGCTTTTGCGCGCGCTCCACCGCCGTAAGCATTCGGTCAATCGCCACGTCGCCATTGGCGTGGCAGTTGACCTGAATTCCCGCCTTATGAACGCGCTCCACCCAGGCGTTCAAAACATCCTGCGACTCGGTGAGGTTGCCTTGGTAAGGTGGATCGATTCCGATATACGGCCTGCTGATCGCCATGGTGCGTTCAGAGAACGATCCATCCACGCCATGCTCGGATGTAGCGCCCAGCCGGATCCACTCGTCGCCAAATCCGGTGACCAAGCCACCGGAGATCATCGCCTCCAGTGTCTTGCCGACGGCCTCATAGCTTACCCGGTGGCGGAGGTCTCCACGAGCCCGCACTTGTTGCAAAGCCATCAGATTCCCGCCCTCGTGATGCACGCTCGTCAAACCGTAGCGGACAAATTGCTTGGAAATATATGCCAAGCCCTCGCGGGCCCGCTGTAGCCTCTGCTCTTCGGTGAAGACCGGTCGTTTGCCGACCTTCTCAAAAACGCTTCTCGCGCGGTCGGTGACCCGGCCGTTGAGTTCGCCGCTCGGATCTTTGTCGTACGTCCCGCCGGGTGGGTTTGGGGTCCGGTTGTTGATGTCGGCGAGTTCAAGCGCTTTGCTGTTGTAAAACGAGGTATGGCCGCCGCGATGGTGAACCACCACCGGGTGGTCTCTGGAGACCTGATCCAGATCGTGCACGTTAATCAGTCGATCGTCTTTCACCTTGGTGTCGTCGAAGAAGAAGCCTTCCACCCAAGTTCCGGACGGAGTCTGCTGCGCCTTCGCCCGAAGTTTCTCGACGATGCTGCCGATCGTCACAAATTCGACGACGTACGGATTACCGACCAGAACCTCATACAGCAATGTCTCCCCCGGCGCGTGATTGTGGCAATCGATGAAGCCGGGCACGATGGTCATCTGCTTGGCGTCGTAGGTCTGCGTGGTTTTGCCGATTAGTCCCCGGATGTCTTCGCTGCTTCCGATGGCAGTAAATCGTCCTGACTTGACCGCGAACGCCTCCGCCTTAGGAGCGCTGGCATCAACGGTGTAGACTTTGGCATTAAAGACGACCAGATCGGCCTCTCTGGGCGCCTCGGCGGCCTTGGCGGCTCGCTGCCAGGGAGCACCAGCGAACCCGGCGATGCCGGCCGTTGTCCAGCCTAAAAAATCTCTTCGACTCTGTGCTCGTTTTTTCATGGCGCCTCCCGCGTTCCACTTCTCTGACCTTCCAGGGCGGCAGTTGCTAGTGCGGACGGGCCAACTTTCGGCTGTTTAGCTGGTTCGCATTTTCAATTGCGGCTCCTGACGGCAGTTGGTTCAGTTGCAGAATATAGGACACGACATCGATAGTGTCGCTTTCAGAAAGCGTGCCGGGTGCATCCGGCGGCATAGTGCTGATGATCCGGCCGTAGAGCGCGCGGGCCGTCTGTTGGTCCCATTGCGACCAGAACGTGTTCCCAGTCAGTGCCGGAGCATGTTCTCCACCCTCCACCCTGGCTCCGTGGCAAGTGGCGCACTTAGTTTCAAACACCATTCGCCCCTGCTGGGCCTGAGCGGGATTAAAACTGGCCGCGACGTTGCCACCCGAGGGCGCGGATGTTACGACAGGCGCTTCCTGCCCGGTAAGCGCCAAGGCCACCCAGCCTGCTCCGTAGCCCTTGCCGCCGATCGGAAGAACAATCATCTGCTTGCCGTCCGCCAT
Source organism: Bryobacteraceae bacterium (assembly GCA_035501155.1). Taxonomy (GTDB): domain Bacteria; phylum Acidobacteriota; class Terriglobia; order Bryobacterales; family Bryobacteraceae; genus Palsa-89. The sequence goes on along the minus strand of DATJWO010000040.1, from coordinate 12,106 downwards.
GTAAGTCATGGGCCCGCCGGTCAGGCCGACGGGCAAATCCATCTGCCAAATCACCGCGCCGGTTGCTTTGTCGTAGGCGCGGAAGTTGGCTGGCCCGGCGATTCCCGCGCGACCGAAGAGCGCGTTGCTCGCATCGCCCAGGAAAAGAAGCGCCTTCGTCACTAATGCCACCGGCCGGCCGAGGTTGCCCAGCGGCGGAAGGTTCAGGTCCTTCAGCAGCGGATTATTGCGCGGGCCGTCGCCGTTGGGAACCATCCACAGCTTGCTTCCCGTATTCATATCGATCGCTGTAATGCGGCCATACGGCGGCTTCATGAGGGGAAGGCCATCCACTTTCAGCGGATCGGGCGGCTCCGTGTAATCGTCCGGCACTTCACCGGGCAGCAATTCGCGCTGCCGCCGTGTGGTGGGCTGCGGCTGGTCCGGTTCTCCGAACGGAACCCAGTACGCCATGGTCGCCTTGGGGTTGGTGGCTTTGGCCAGGCCGTACGCGGTGGGCTGCGTCATGGAGACGGCGTAATAGATACCCGTCTCAGGATCGAACGCGCCGGTGTTCCAATTGCCCGAACCCCAAGCGCTCGGCATGGCAAGAGTGCCTTTCTTCTCGGCGGTCATCAGCGAGGGCGGCGTAAAGAGCGGGCCAAGCTTGTAGTGGCTCACAATTTCGAGCGCCTTCTTGTGCAGCTCCGGTGTGAAATCGATCACATCCTCCTCGGTGAAGCCCTGCCGGTCATAGGCCGGAGGTTTGGTGGGGAACGGCTGCGTGGGTGAAGTTTCTTCGCCGGGCGTAGTGGACTGCGGAACCGGCCGCTCCACGATCGGCCAAACGGGCTTGCCGGTGACTCGATCGAACACGTACAGGAAGCCGGTCTTATTCGTGGCGATAACCGCCTTAATCCGCTTGCCGTCGACGGTGATGTCGGCCAGCACGGGCGGCGAGGCGGAATCATAATCCCAGAGATCGTGGTGGACCATCTGGAAATACCACACCAGCTTGCCAGTCTTCACGTTCAGCACAACCAGGGAATCGGAATACAGGTTTTTGCCGGGCCGATGGCCTCCATAGTAGGACACCGTGGGAGCGCTGAGCGGCACGTAGACGTAACCCAGCTGCTCGTCGGCGGTCATCGAACCCCAGGCGGCCATGTTGCCCATGTATTCGGCCGAGGCTTTGCCCCAAGTGTCGTAGCCGGGTTCGCCCTTGTGCGGCAGAACATGGAAGGTCCAAAGCTGCTTGCCCGTATGGATGTCATAGCCACGGATGTCTTCAGGCCGGGCATGAGATTCAAATCCATCGTCTCCGTATCCTTCGCCGGTTTTTCCGCCGCCGTTGCCGCCGACTACGATGACGTCGTTGACCACGAACGGCCCCGGAAATCCGAAGTAACCGGCATTGTCGGGCGTATGCCGGCTCAGCCAAACTCTGCCGTTTTCGCCAAAGTCCGTAGAGGGCTTGCCGGTCTTTGCATCCAGGGCATACAGATAATCGCGGCGAATGGAAACGATACGTTCCTCGCTGTTGTTGCGCCAGTAGGCGACGCCGCGGGTGCTTTGCCCAGCCGCTTCCTGAAGGGTCGGTTCCACCGGTTGCTGCACCCATTTAGTTTGTCCTGTAGCAGCGTCGAAGGCTTCAATGAGTCCCACACCGTCTGGCGCGATCAACATGCCGTTCACAATAATCGGCGTTCCGCGAAAGTAGTTCGACGAGACAAGGTCGGGAAACTTTTCGGTGATCTGAGGATCCAAAGCCGGCCGCCGCCAGACGACGCGCAAATTCTTGACCGTGTCGCGATTAATCTGGTCCAGCGGCGAATACCGGCTGAAACCTTTGTCGCCTCCATAGGAGATCCACCCGCGCGCCGAGTCGACGTTTTGTTGACCAGCCGCACTCACGATCACCCATCCTACGACCAGGGCCAGTCCGATCACGCTCCGGATATTCAAGACTCTACCTCCTCTATCCCAATCTTTAAGTATGTACAGTCACGCGATGCGCTGCCGGGCCGCCATCAAAAAACGAGCCTGAGTGCGAGTTGCCCGATGCGAGGATCGTAAGTCGCAGTGATCTGCCCAAGTAAGGGCGAATTGATGGATGTCGTCGAAGTCGGCGATGCCCATTCCGTGTGATTCAGCACGTTGAAGAATTCGGCGCGGAAGTTTAACTGGACGCGCTCGGTCAGATTCGTCCGTTTTTCCAGCGCCAGGTCCAGATTCACGCGCCCCGGTCCGCGAAAAGCATTGCGGCCCAAGGTCCCATAGGTCGCCGTCGGGCAGCCCCCGGGCGTGCCGGGCGCTTGCGAGCTGGAAAAACACGCCGGCAGGTACAAGCCGCTGGGATTGAAAAAGAAGTGGCCGGTCAAGGGCGTCCCATTGACCATGATCGTTTGTTCTTGATGAGGGTCTAGGGACTGCGCGTTTCCGCCGGACCAATTTGGCCGCACCAGGTTTTGATCACCATCGCCGGACGGCCCAGGCGTCGCACCATCCTGGAACAAGCCAGCGTTCACGTCCACGGGCAGGCCTGATTGCGCCGTGAAAATCGGGTCCAAGATCCATCCCTGGGTCAGCCTTTTGGGGCCGCTCGACCACGCCTTGTCGAATGGCAGCTGCCAGCCGGCGCTGAGAACAAAACGATTGCGAATGTCGGCGTCCGCTGCGGAATAGGCTTGGTTCTGATTGTAGTAGGACACGGAGTTGTTGTTGCGTATAAAGCCATCGGCGTCGTTTAGATTGTGCGCCCACGTGTAGGACGCCGTAAAGAACAACTGACCGATGCCCTTCAGGTCGCCGGTACGCTTGGTGAGGCTGACCACCAATCCGTTGTAGTTGGCGTTGGCATGGTTCCCGAAGGTGTACGGCATTTGGCCATAGGCGTCCGGTATCTGCAATCCAGGCTGCGTGTTCAAGATTCGAGTCGTCGTGCCGATGATAAAGGGATCGATATCTTCCTGGGCGATGAGCTTGCGCGATTCGCTGCCTACGTAGCCAATTTCAAAAACCATGCTGTTCGCGATCTGCTGCTGGACGCTGAAGTTGTATTGCATGGTGTAGGGCGTCCGCATGTGCGGGTCGAGGAAGACGCTGCTGGGCCCGAACGGAATGAAGCCCGCCGCGGCGAAGTCAATGTTTTTTTGAATTGGTCTGGAGGGAAACGGATTGGTGATGCCGGTGGTTCCGAAAGGATCCGAGAGAAACGTCGCGGCGCCGTTGGCGGGAATCTGAGACGGGTCGAAGGGAACGAAAGCGGCGGAATAGAAAGGAGGCGTGCCGTTCTGGTTCTGATTGTCTTGTGCCAACAGCACGTCATAAAACACGCCGAAGCCGCCGCGGACGCTGGTCTTGCCTTTGCCGAACGGATCCCAGGCGAATCCGATGCGAGGCGCCCAATCATTGCGGTCGGGAAAGTTGATGCCAGTGGAAGGCGCGACGGGGTCGCCCGGAAACAACAGCCCCAAAGGAGCGTTCGGGTGTTCGACTGACTGGCGTCCAGGAATAATCATGTAGTTCCGGTTTTGCGGATCGCGTTTCGGCGAGGAGTACTCATACCGGACGCCCAAGGTCAAGGTGAACGTGGGGGTCACCTTCCATTCATCCTGCAAGAAGGCGCCAAACTGATGGCTGCGAACCGCGCTGAACGCGCCGGGGTATTGATAGTAATAGTCAGGTACTCCAAGCAGAAAGTCAGCCAGATCGACGCCCGATCCGATGCCTGACGGTCCGTCGAAGGCGAACGCTCCGTTGGTCGCGAAAGCAAAAAACGCGTTGTTTTGGACGAACGCGAGCAACGCACCTGCCTTCCAGGTGTGTTTCCCGCGATTCCAGGTCAGCGCGTCTTCATAACCATAGGTCGTGTCCGCGTAATAAGCTGGCCCGTTGATGTTGAAACCCAGCTGTAGATTGCTGGCAGTCAGGAGCATCTGGGTTGGCCCGGTCGGGTCATCCGGCGTGTTCATTACTCCTAGTTGGTTGGACGTCGGCAATTTCGCTGCCGGGTTGTTGAGAGAGTTGTAATTCCGCTGAGCTGTGAAATGAAATTCATTCACAATGGTGGGCGAGATCACTTTGGTGTAACCTACGTTCCCAAAGTAGTTGTCGAACCGGTCATCTCCGGGATAGCCAGGGACATTTGGCGCACCACTCTGCACGAACGGATAGTCATACGGATTGTGAAATCGAACCAGTGTAATCGCCAGGCGGTCGTTTGAGGTGATATCGAAGTCCGTCTTGATGGTAAACTCGTCGCGGTTGTCCAGAGCCGGACCATTGGGCGTTAGCGTGCCAGTCGGACTGGTCGGGATCAGCTTGTTCGTGATATAGGCCTGAGCAACCGGATTGATGCGGGACGGATCGATGATGCCCTGCGCAGCGAGCTGAGGATTCGACTGGAAGTAAGGATAGGTCTGGAGGAAACTGACCAGTCCCGCGGGCGGACCGCCGTTCACCGCGTGTGAAAAGTCGCCGCCCAATTCGGCCGGCGTGAAGGTCGTCACCTGCGGATTCACCTGAATCGAGCTTTGGCGTTGCCCCTGATAACCGAAGAAGAAGAAAAAGCGGTCTTTGCCGTTCACCAGTTTCGGAAGCGTGATCGGGCCGCCGATCGTTCCGCCGAATTGGTTGCGTCTCAGAATCGGCCTAGGCTGGTAGCTTCCGGGAGTGCTCTGATTGAAGAAGTCGTTGGCGTTGAAGTCGGTGTTCCGCAAATAGTCGAAAGCGGTGCCGTGCAGCTGATTGGTGCCGGACTTCGTGACCACGCTGACGACGCCTCCGTTACTACGGCCGTACTCGGCCGAGTAATTGTTTTCAATGATGCGGAACTCCGCCACTGTATCCGGATTCGGATTCACAACCGGAACTCCATACGTCACCGAGGTGTTGTTGCCGCCATTGAGAAGGTAAGTAATGGCGTTATCTCGTCCGCCGGCGATCGTAAACTCGCCGCCGGGAACACCCGCAGCTCCGTTGCCGCTGTTCAGACCTACGATCGAAGGCATCACTCCGGGTTGAGTGAGGGCCAACTGCAACGTGTCGCGGCCGTTGAGCGGCAAGTCTTCTATCGGGGCGCCCGTCACTACCGAACTGATCGTGGAAGACACGGTGTCAACCGTATTGGCCTCGCTGGCCACCGTTACCGATTCCTTCACCGAGCCGACATCCAGCTTGAAGTTCTCCTCGAGGTTTGCTCCGACGTCAACCGTCACTTTGTCGAGCTGCGATTGTTTGAAACCCTCTTTCTGAACCGTGATTTGGTAGTTGCCGGGTTGAACCGAAGGGAAAACGTACAGTCCCGCATCGTTTGTCTTGGAGGTCGAGACGGTTCCGCGCTCAACACTTGTCAGCTCGACTGTGGTGCCGGATATGACCGCTCCGGAGGAATCGGTGACTCGCCCACTGATGCGCGCATTCGAGGTCTGCGCCGGCATCTTGGGCGCAATTCCAGAGAGAAGGGCCATGCACAGCAGGCACAGGAGGCGGCGCCTTCCGCCTAACGCGGCCGTCACAAGGTAGTGCGTGGCACGGACGAATGTCCGGCGAACTTTCCCAATTGCCATAGAAAACCTCCGTCAATTTCGCTAGTCCGTCGGCCCGCGAACACCGTCCCCCCTGGACGGGGAAGATGAACGAGCGTCACTCTACATGAAGAATGTAATGTTCCAATAATCATGTACTAAATCGCGAATTCTGTCAACAACGCGACCTCGTCACCTGTGTCGATACGCGCCACATGAACACTGCGATGTTTAAGCATTGATCAGCGCAGACAAATTGGGAAGACCGCCACTACGGCGCCGGGACTGCGCTTAACTCGGATCGTATCTCGCGGCCATCGGAGTGCGTCAGCCATCCCTCTTTGACCAGCCGATCGGTGGCTTGGGCAACTTTGCGCTTGTAAGCATTCGCATCCGGGTACAGTTTGGCGAGGCGGGAGTGCTCCAACACAACCGAGTGGCCCAATTCACCACAGACGCCCGGACCCGGACTGGTCACCAAGTAGCTGGCGACGGGAACTTCCACATAAGGCGTGCGCACGCCACCCAGGGCGTTGCCGTACTCGTCCAGCACCACGGCTGGTTTCGCGCTGGACTCGCCCGTATCTTCTTTGACCTCGATGCGGGCAGCTTTGGGCGGCGCCACTCCCTTGCGTGCCCACGCGAACAGGTGCTGGAAGGCGACATCGTACACGTAGGTCAGCGCGGGCTGATGCGTGAGCGGGATAGGCGGCCGGCAGGTAACGTTAAACGGCCACTCTGGCGTGCCTTGCGCCGCGCCGACGGCAGCGATTTGATCAGCAACCGTCGGGAAGCCTGCGTAGGCCGCCTTGTCGATATGGCTGACGCCGGCGACCTCGTACAGACGGAAACGATCGGCCGGGTCGTCGCTATCAGCGCGACGCAAACTCAGAGTAGCGGGCACTTCGCCCTGCGCCACCACAGCAATCACCGGCACACCAATTTTGCGATGAAAACCGCCACGCGGATCGTTCGGCTGTGGGGGAGGAGCACATTGATTCAGGCGCTGAATGTTCCCCGGATTTCGCGACAGGTAGCCGTCGTACACAAATTTGCCGTTGGAAAGCTTCGCGTGGGGATGGATGGCGTTCATGTAGGTGAGCAGATCGCCCCCCTGCGTGGTCATGAAGATGCCTTCCACCTTTAAATTCCCCATGGGGCCGCTGCCGCTCTTCAGCGCGGCGCCCACTTGGCTGAGCATGTCGAAGCGGAGCCCGTCTTCGAAGTCGGCGGGGCCATTCTTACCTGCGCCGGGACAGGAAGCTATGGGCGTCGGGTTCGCGAAAGACAGTCTGGAGTAGCGCGCCGGGTTGAATTTCTTGAGAGCGTCGCTCGTGGCCGGGACCGTCACACCTACCCAGGCGTCTCCGTGCTCCATGAGCGATCGATGGACGTAGCCCCACATAATGGCCCAGTCAAAACGTCGTGGGGGCATGAACGGCTCAACCACCACGTTGCCGCTAAAGCGCGACGCCCGGGCGGGACGGCGCACCAGGATGCGCGTGGTGTAAGGAGCCTTCTGCGTCTTCACTATGAGGCTGCCGTCAGCGGCCCAATCGTACACGTTGGCAGTGCCGCTGAGGAAGAACTCTTCCTCTACGTAACCGGCTTTTGCGAAGTCGATGGGATCGAGGGTGTGGCCGCCGCCGAGAAACGGGTAGGAATCGGAGGTTATCGGGATTGGTCCCATGATCTTCGGGACTGGGACCGGGGCGTCCTGGGCGAGGGCCATCGCTGACACCGCCATCGCCACAAGAAGCCTTCCTCGGACCGGTTGCATGTCAGAGATTGTACTCGATGCTGTATCCAGTGGCGGCGGCTCCGCATCCACCGCGCTGCGACCTTTAATGAGAGTGATACAATACCAAGCCGAACTGTTTCCCGTTTGCCGTAAGGAGAAACCCATGAAGCCGATATTTTCTGGTGCGGTGGCGGTCATGTGCATGTTGACTTGCCCGCTACTTGTCAGCGGCCAAGCCGGAGCGAGCAATGGAGAGTGGCGTGCCTACGGCGGAGACCTCGGCAATACGCACTACTCCCCGCTCGATCAAATCACTGCGGGCAATTTCAGCAAACTCGAAGTGGCATGGCGATTTAAGACAGTAAACCTCGGCCCGCGCCCGGAGTTCAACTTCGAGGGAACGCCGCTCATGGCGAAGGGCGTGATCTATTCCACTGCAGGGACGCGCCGGGACGTCGTCGCGCTGGATGCGGCCACAGGCGAATTGCTATGGGTGCATGGCGAAAATGAAGGCGAGCGCGGCAAAGTGGCGCCACGTCAGCTATCCGGGCGCGGCTTGGCGTACTGGACCGACGGCGCCGAAGAGCGGATCTTGTATGTAACGCCGGGCTATCGGCTGATTGCGCTCAATGCGAAGACCGGTGCGCCGGTGCCGTCGTTCGGCGTTAACGGTGCGGTCGATCTGAAAATGAACGACGACCAGGAGATCGATCCGCTCAACGGAAATATCGGATTGCACGCGACGCCGGTTGTGGCGGGCGATACCGTCATCGTTGGCGCAGCACATCATCCCGGCGGCATTCCGAAGAGCAAGACCAATCTTAAGGGCTTCGTGCGCGGCTTCGACGTGCGCACGGGCAAGCGGCTGTGGATTTTCCACACTATTCCGAGATCGAACGAATTCGGCTACGACACATGGGAAAAAGATTCCGCATCCTATACGGGAAATGCCGGTGTCTGGGGTCAGATCAGCGTGGATGAGCAACTCGGGATGGCTTTTATCCCGGTAGAACTGCCGACTGGCGATTACTATGGCGGCCATCGGCCCGGAAATGGTCTCTTCGGCGAGACGGTGCTCGCCGTGGACCTGAAAACCGGGCAACGCAAATGGCACTACCAGTTGGTGCATCACGGAATCTGGGACATGGACATTCCAGACGCGCCGATGCTGGTTGACATCACCATGAACGGCCAGACCGTCAAGGCTGTGGCGCAGCCGACCAAGCAGGCATTCCTCTATGTCTTCAACCGCATCACAGGCCAGCCTATTTGGCCAATCGTGGAGCGGCCCGTCGAGCAATCCACCGTTCCAGGAGAGAAGACCAGTCCCACGCAACCGTTTCCAACCAAGCCCCCAGCTTATGATCTCCAAGGTTTTTCCATCGACGATCTGATCGATTTCACACCCGAGCTTCGGGCCGAAGCAGAGAAGCTGGTTTCCAAATATAAGCTCGGCCCCGTCTTCACGCCGGGCGTTCTCAGTAAACCTGATGGTCCCTACGCGACGCTCGCACTGGCGACCGCGGGCGGCGGAACGAATTGGGCGGGTGGTTCCTACGATCCGGAAACTCACATCGCCTATATCCCGTCACAACGAAGCGTCACCGCGATCGGGCTGATTCCTGGCGATCCCGGCAAAACGGACATGGCCTACATGTCGGGCAGCGCCGCACCTAGAGGCGACAATCGAGGCCCGTTCGGTTTGAACGTAGAGGGCCTCCCGCTCGCCAAACCGCCGTATGGAAGCATCACCGCCATTGATCTGAACAAGGGCGAGATTCTTTGGCATATCGCGAACGGCGATACTCCCGACGATATTCGAAATAACCCGGCGCTGAAGGGGATCGACATTCCGCGCACCGGACGGCCTGGAGTATTCGGAGTCCTGGTAACCAAGACCTTGCTGATTTGCGGCGAACGAAGCGCGGGTAAATCACCGACCATGCTGCGCGCCTACGACAAGGCAACCGGCAAAGAGGTCGGAGCTGTTGCGCTGCCGGCCGGACAGACTGGCACGCCGATGACCTACATGCTCAACGGCAAGCAATATGTCGCGCTCGCCATCGGCGGACCAGGATTCCCGGCCGAATTGATCGCCTTCAGGCTACCCGAATAAAATGCTGAGCGCTGACTCCTACTTTTGCGGCAGCGCGAAAACCATAAAAGCATTCGGCGGAGGCGCGCTTTGCGGGTTGTTCCTCCGGTGAGCGAAGTCGAAGTTCAAGCCGTCGCCACCCGCCACGCAAAACGCGATGAATTCGCGGCCACCCACTTCGTAGACTGCGGGAACTCCGTCCGAGCCCGTCGGAGTTTCATATTCCCAGAGCACCTTGCCCGTATCTTCATCGTAGGCGCGAATCTTGTGATCGGAAGCGGTCGCTGCAAAGATCAAGCCCCCCGCGGTTACAACCGGTCCGCCACGTGGGTCGCGGGCTCCTGTGCCGGTGTGCCCCTCCTTCTCCAATTCCAGGACGCCGCCGTTCGGCACCTGGTATCGAATGGTGCCAGTGTTCAAATCGTAAGCTGTGAGCGTCGACCAAGGCGGTCCCATCGCGGAAAGTCCGCCATTCTGTGCCATGAAGTTCACCGGCGAATTGTAGTGAATGAATCCACTGTCGGTAGCTGACGCGGCGGCTTGCGCCGGCGGAGCAGACTCCGGCGCACCGGGCGGTCCACTCCTTGGTCCACCGGGTCCCCCGGGACCTTGCCCCGGCAAAAACAGTTTGTCCAACGTGGGATGCTCCTTCGTAATCACGTACAGAAATCCCTTGGCTGGATCCACGGCAACCATTCCCCAATTGGCTCCTCCGTTGTGGCCCGGCGCGGAAACCGAGCCTCTTAAGCTCGGAGGAGTGAACAGCCCTTCATTACGCGAATTCTTCAGCAATTCGCGGATGTCCGTCCGCTCCGCCTCTGTAGCAAACGGGTTGATGTCTTTTTCAGTGAAGGACTGGCGTGCGAACGGCGGCGGTTTCGTGGGGAACGGCTGTGTAGGCGAACTCCACTCTCCGGGAACGTCGGATTGCGGCACCTTGCGCTCCTCAATCGGCCATAGCGGAGCGCCCGTCACGCGATCGAACACATACAAAAAGCCGAATTTCGTGGCCTGCGCCACCACGTCCACATCTTTTCCGTCGTGCTTCACCGTGAGCAGCTTCGGTGCGACGGGCAGATCGTAGTCCCAAAGATCGTGGTGGACCATCTGGTAGTGCCACAGCCGTTTTCCCGTGTGAACATCGAGCGCGAGAAGTGAATTCCCGAACAGGTCGTCGCCCTTGCGATTGGCGCCGTAGAAGTCGTAGCGAGCAGTGCCCAGAGGAATATAGGCGATGCCTCGTTTCTCGTCGACGCTCATCTCGTTCCAGTTGTGAACCCCGCCTACGGTCTTCCAGGCATCGGGAGGCCAAGTATCGTAGCCAAACTCGCCGGGGTGCGGAATCACATGAAACACCCAGAGCAATTTTCCGGTGTGAACGTCGTAGGCATGGATGTCCGCGGGCGTGGAATCGTAACTGATGCCGCCAGCGGGCAAGGGCGTGATGATAATGTCTCCGATGACCCGGCCCGGATTATTCGTCTGAGGCGGACGCGGGGGCTCGCGGTCGAGCCCAATACGAAGATCCGTGCGGCCGTTGTCGCCGAAGCTCTCGATAGTCTTGCCGGTGCGCGCATCGATCGCCGTCAGAAAACCGGCATTGATATAGAAAAGGCGCCGGTCTGAGCCGTCCTTGCTCTGCCAGAAGTTGATTCCGCGAGTCCCGACGGGTCCGGTATTCGCGTGGGTCCACAATTCCTTACCGGTGGCGGCATCCAGCGCCACCCAGGTGTTGTTGTGCGCCAGAACATACATGACGCCATCCACTACGATCGGGTTGAAAGTGTAGATGCCTGGCCCGGTTGGATAAGTCCAGGCCACCTCAAGTTGCCGGACATTCGATTTATTGATCTGCTTGAGCGATGAGTATTGGGACGAATCGTCGCCGCCCAAATACTGGCTCCAGGTGGTGAATTTCTCCGCGGCCGGCGCCAGAACTCCACTCATCAAGAGGAATAAGGAAATCCTCAACTTCGGCATAAGTGCGCGCCTCACAGGAACGTCCTCCCAACAAGAGAGTGTACAACCCGGAGACCCACCTGGCTGCCGCACCCTGACCGCCGCGCTCTGATTCAGCGCGGGCTGGGCGATCACCTCAGCCTCAGGCTGGGAAGCAGCTCATGTTCTCTAGATCGGAGACCAGGCCGGTACCCTTGGGCTCCCATCCCAACTTTCTCGCGTATGCACGCTCGAGGCCGGAAGATCCCGTCCAACAAACGCTGCGAGCCAGCCAAAGTGTCCAGCGGCTTCTTCCGGCGAGAGAGACCACGGGCACCTTCAAGTTTCGACCGTCGTTGCTGTCCCTGGAGCCCAGCTGGAAGAAAGCCGCCGTGCGGAAACACCTTTGGCGCGGTTGTTTTCCCAGATGCTGACATGTACTGAACCTTCTTAGAACTTATCGAACGGCCTCTTGCCCGCCCTGTGCGACTCGTGCCGCTCCTGGGGAGAGCTCTGCCGTGCCGTGTTGGGTTGCGCCATGGTTACCTCCGCATTGGCTGGCTTCGAAGGCGAGAGAGGCAGGGTGGCGAGGGCCCTAGCAGCTTGCTAGAGCCATGGCGGATTCGCATCCAAGGACAACTCAGCCGGCGTTGCCCGAGTTTGGCACACTATTGGCACACTGGGGTGGGGTGAACCCTTCCATTGAGACAATCTGCGGTTGGCACACTTGCCGTTCACTGATTTTTCCTTCTCAAGCTACCTCATTTCCTCCAGAATCGTCGTCAGCCGGTGAAGCGGAGGCGGGCTCTGGTGGAGACCAACCCG
>DATJWO010000039.1:0-7654 GCA_035501155.1 Bryobacteraceae bacterium | reverse complement strand
AAAGTGAGGCTGATCCAGTGTGATACGTCCATCACTCCAGACCAGGGCACGACCTCGGGAAGCCAGTCCACTCCGACCAACTTCAATGCGAGCGGGCTGGGGCAAGCCGCGGCGACGGCGCGCGAGATCCTGGCGGGGATGGCGGCGCAGAAGCTAGGGGTGCCGCTGCAGCAGGTTTCCATCGAGGAAGGCGTCGTAAGCGCGAAGAACGGGGGCCGAGTCAGCTACGGCGAACTGATTGGCGGCAAGCATTTCGATGTCGCGGTGAGTTCTACCGCGAAACGCCGATCGCCGGACGAATGGAAGGTGCTGGGCCATCCCATTCCCTCGATGGACCGAGCGGCGCTGATGACGGGCACATTTGAATTTGTTCACAACGTGCACGTGGCGGGGATGGTTCATGGCCGGGTAGTCCGTCCGCCGGAAATCGGCGCGACCATTGCGCAGCTGGACGATAAATCGGTGGCGCACATTCCGGGGCTTATCAAGGTCGTGGTGCGCAACAACTTCGTCGGCGTGGTCGCGGAGAAGCAGTGGCAGGCGGCGCAGGCGGCGAAGCAACTGAAAGTCACCTGGAAGCCGGGTCCTGGACTGCCGCCGCAGAAGGACTTCTACGACTATCTAAGGAAGCAGCCGGCGCGCGATGGCATGCTGGTGAACTCCAGAGATGTGGATGAGCGGCTGAAATCGGCTTCGCAAGTCCTGAAGGCGACGTATTTTCATCCCTACCAGGCGCATGGATCGATTGGTTCATCGTGCGCAGTGGCCGATGTGCAGGGCGATCGCGCAACGATCTGGTCGGCGACGCAGTCGGCGTATCCGACGCGGCAGGGAATCTCGGAGCTGATCGGGATCCCGGTTGAGAGCGTGCGGGTGATCTTCGTTCGCGGTTCCGGTTGTTACGGACTGAACGCCGCGGACACGGTATCGTACGATGCCGCGCTGCTGTCGCAGGCTGTACACCGTCCGGTTCGCGTGCAGCTCACCCGTCAGGATGAGTTTCTTTCCGAGAACTATGGCGCGGCGTGCGTAATCGAGCAGCGGGTGGGAATCGATGCGAATGGCGCAATTGCCGTGTGGGACTGCGAAACCTGGGCCGCTTCCATGGGCGGACGTCCGGGATACGACCGGCCGGGAAACGTGATCACGGGCATGCTGGCCGGGTTTGAGCCGGAGATGGTTCGTCCTCGGTCGGCGTCCGAACCGAGCGGCGATTTACGCAACGGGAGTAACGCGGTGCCGTCGTACATGGCGGGCTGCGTGAGCGGAAAATGCGGTGGAACTGGCTCGGTCCGCAGCGAACGTGTCCTGACTCATGCGGTGAAGTCGCCCTTTCTAACCGGGCCGCTGCGCTCGCCGCTGCGGCTGCAAAATACCTTCGCGCACGAATGCTTTATGGATGAGATCAGCTCGCATGTGGGGGCCGACCCGGTCGCGTATCGTTTGAAGTACCTCAGCGAGCCGCGAATGCTTGACGTAGTGAAAGCCGCAGCCAAGGCGGCGAACTGGGAAGCGCGTCCCTCGCCCAAACGCGACGCCGGCGGGCGGGGGAAAGCTATCGGGCGGGGCATCGCCTGTGTCGCCTACGAGGGCGACAACGGCTATGCCGCCATGGTCGCTGAAGTTGCGGTGGACCCGGCCAGCGGGCGCGTGCAGCCCCGGCGGTTTGTGGTGGCGCAGGATTGCGGGCCGGTTTCGAATCCCGATGGCTTGCGGAACCAGATCGAGGGCGGAACATTGCAAGGGATGAGCCGCGCGCTGGGTGAGGAAATTACCTGGGACGGCCTCAAGGTGACTTCCATCGATTGGCATACTTACCACTCACTGCCACTCGGAATTCAAGTGCCGGAGATTGAATGTGTTCTGCTCGACCGGCCAACGGCGGAGGCCACCGGCGCGGGGGAGACGGCCATCACCCTGGTTGCCGCGGCACTCGGCAATGCGATTTTCGATGCCACCGGCGCGCGAATCCGCGAGGTGCCGCTTACGCCCGATCGTATAACGGCGGCGTTGTCTTCACTGCATCAGACCGCCGGCTTCAGGAAGCACCTTCCATCCGCTCAGCCATCTCCAGCAGTTTCGTGACGCTGTTCCAGTTCCGGCCAGTTCCCGGAGTTTTCAACGCCCGCTCGATGGCCGCCATCGAGAGTTTCGAGCGGCCCATTCCGTTCGGAAAGTAGATGTAGAGTTCGCGGCCCTCGAGAAAAAGTTCTTCGGGATCGGTTTTCATCTTCAAAACCTGTGCCCGCGCTTCCGGCGCGGGATGGCTCGCCAGAAAGGTAATCAGGAGCTTGCCCGGTTCGACGCCCGGGCGATCGGCAAAAGGATTTCTTGCAACCACTGCCTGCAGTTCCGAGATTGTGCGCAGCATGATTGCAACGCGAAAGCCGAACTTACGCTCGATTGCATTCTCGATGCGGGTGGTCAGCAGGGCCAGATCGCACTCGCCGGTGCAAAACACGACATTGCCGCTCTGAATATAGGTTTGCGGATCGCGCAGCTTCAGCGACTGATAGAGCGCGCGCAAGGCATCCATCTTGATGCGCCTGTGCGGCCCGACGTTGACGCCGCGGAGCATGGAGACGATGGCGGGCATTGGCGATTTCCGAGTATACCCGCCGAGCGTGAACCGCTCATACCCGAAGCCCCCATTTCAATCTAGATCTCGCGAAGTGACTACTTGATCGCTTCCGCGACGTGCCGGTTTCACAAGCCACAGTCACGGCTGAAGCGTAGGGCTGGAAGTCAGCGGCACTGCTTGAATCAGAAGATCATCCTGGAATTCCACAGCCAGCTTTCCGATCGGCCCCCGCACCGTGCCCAGGTCTTTGTTGTTTACGTAATCCAACACTCTGTAAGGCTTGCCTTCCAGCCCACGCAGCTCAACGGAACCCTTCCAAACATTTTTGGCCTTCGGTTTTTCCGCGAGTGACGGTGATTCGCTGGAAACATAGAAGGCATAGAACATATTGCCGTCCTTCTCGATGGCATAGGCTTCGGGCTGGTCATACCCGAAGGTGTACAGGTCGCGGAAGTCGCCCTGCGAAAGCATTTTGTCGTTGTAGAGGGCGATCCATTTTTTCCAGTGCGCTTCTTTCTCCGGGCTGAGCGCGATGTTGGGAAATTGGGCGCGATACTCCGGCAGCGTGAACTTGGTGCCGGGGACGCCGCCGGTGCCGAGCGTCGAGGCGAAGTCCACGCCAAGCTGCTGCGCTTTCGGCGTGTTGGGATCGATTATGCGGGTAAGTTCCACGTGATCGCCGTAAACCGCCGCCCGCGGACCGGCGAGCGCCTTATACATCTTGATGCGGCGCCGTACCTGCACCGAGCTGATCGGATCGGCGGTCACCGCCTGATCCATGTAGCGGAACCACGCCAGGCCGGGCGGCGTGCCGCAGGGGCAGCTTTGAGTAACGCTCTCCGGCTTAAGAGCGCGCGTAGTCTCGAAGATCTGCTTGTAGATCTCGCCCATGGCATACACCGAGTCGTTCGGCGACTTGTGGTGATGCGCCGGATTGAAGCACTGCGGCACAGCGAAGATGTTATCCAGCTTGTGACCATCAAAATCCCAGTCGCGAATAAAGCGCTCAGTCAGCCGCTTGTAATACGCCTGCACCTCAGGCACAGCCGGGCACAACGCCGCCAGGTTGCGCGTCATGCGCGCGTGTTTGCCGTTGCGGTCAAGAATCAACCACTCTGGATGTTCCTTCACCACGTCAGAGACGCCAAACTTTCGCCCGCCGTCGCTGTACTGGCCGTCTTCCACCGCGATCGGCAGCCACCAGATCTGCAGCTTGATTCCCTGGTCATGAAACTGCTTCACCATCTGGCGCGTGGAGTCGCCGGGAAAGGTGTCGGCGCGCGGCTGCCAGTCGCCGTAGTCGTTGTACCAGCGGTCGTCGAGCGTGGCCCAGTGGATACCCAATTCCTTGAGCCGCGGAACTGTGTCCAGCATCTGCTTCGGCGTCACGTTGGCTTTGTAGCCCCAGCTGCACCAGCTCACCGCGTAATCTTCCTGATTGGGCGCGGCCCTTTCGAGGCCCTCGCGCTCCAGCACCTTCGACCACTGGCTCAGCGGTTCGTAATAGTCGCCGCGATAGACCATCTGAAAAGTGCGCGGCGTGGAATAAGTTTCGCCGGGCTGGAGCGTGACGGCGGCGGGAATTTTTACTGCCGCCGAAATTTTGTCATCGGGATCAGTCCGGGTGGGCAATGAAACCACCAGCGGCAGAGTTTCGATGTGGCCGATGGCGCTGCCCACCTTGCGCGTCCAGAACGCCACCACCGGAAGTCCGCCGCCCGCGCCGCCCAGGTCGCCATCGACAGCGATCGGCAGGCTCAGCGGATTCTCCTGAGAAAACTTTGCCGGAACGCGTAGGATTTCGTCTTTGCCCCACTTCAGGCTCGCTCCGAAGAATGCCCACATATCGTGCGGCGCAGCCGCCGGATCGGCGAGCGAGGCATTCAGCCGGTGTTCCTGCAGGCTCACGCTGTCGAGTCTCAGCGGGCTGGTGCCGCGGTTGCGAAATGACGCCGAAAGCAGCGCCATGGCAGGGAAGTCGTCATAGACTTCGAGTGTGAGCGTCTCGGCCAGTCCCCGCGACGGGCTGGCGCCGGTGACCTCGATGTGCTGGCCGAGTGTGCCGATCTTTCCCGCTGTCTCTTTTACCGAAGCGTGCGCAAGATCGAATGTGATGTCCTCGACCGGCTTCCCTTCGCTGATGATCCGCTGCCCGGCCGGAGCACGGTCGTCGAGCGTGAATAACTGCTCGCCAACCTTGAGCGACGCGCGAAGCGTGCCCGCGGGCGAGAGATCAAATTCGGCTTGCGGAGTGACAACCTGCAACCGCTCGGCAGTCGCGATCACGCGAATCGTGGAGGTCTTCGCCCGCGCGCCAGCCTCCGCGCTGTTGATGTCCTTTTTCTGACAAGCGAAAAGCGCAGCCAGTGTTCCAACCAGGGCGGCGAAAGAATAGAGGAATGCACTCCGGCCCAAACCCCGGGCACTACGTCTCCGCACATGCATGATGGATTGATCCGCTTCGAGATAGCCTGAGTGTGATTTCGCGCCGTGCGACTGTGAACTCCAATTCCACAAACCGCAGGCCCATGCAGGCCGCAGCTGCGAAAAGCTCAGAACTCACAAAACGCTGGCATGCACCGGAACCCGCGCCGCCAGCGGCGCAAAATCCAGCCGGCGCACGCTCTCCCGCTTCACCAACTCCGTCGGAATGGTGAGTTGCTGCGGCGGCAATCCTGGTTCCTGAATGCGCCGCAAAGTGAACTCCGCCAGGTGCCCGCCCAGTTCGCGGGGAAATTCGCGCGCCGTGGTCAGCCCGGGATGCAGCAGTTCTCCCAGCGTATCGTTGAAGCCGGCCACGCTCATGTCGTCGGGAATCAAAATCCCCGACTCCTGCAGCGCCTGGTACACGCCTGACGCAACCTCATCGTTTCCGGCAAAGATCGCCGTCGGACGCTCTCCGCTGGCCAGCAGCGATTTAATCGCGAGGTACCCAAGCTCACGGTCCTCCGAGCGAATCTCGCTGAATCGCGGCTCCAGGCCGGCGTCTTTCATCGTCTGGCTATAACCCTGTCCGCAGCGCACGATCCAGGGCAGCCGCTGGTTGCCGATGAACCAGATGGAGCGATGCCCCTGCGAGATCAGGTGCTGCGTCACCTCGGCGGCGCCGCGCACATCGTCGGTGGAGACGCAATCGAATTCTTCCGGATGCCAGTCGCCGACAATATTATTGCCCGCTACCGAAAACGGAATACGCTTCTCTCTGAGTGCCCCCAGAATGCCGGCCGAATGCGTGCCGGTGAGAATGACGCCGCTCACCCGGTTTGGCCGCGTCAGCGCCTCCGGCAAACGCACGTTCACCGGAGGCGCGGAGAGATCGTTGCGAAAGGAAATAAATTGCAGGTCCCAGTTGTGCTGCGCGCAATAATCCTCGGCGCCGAGCAGCACCCGCGACTGGAACTCGTTCACGCGATCCCGGTTGCCCAGGACAAAGGCGATCGTCCGGTTCTTGCGCGTCTCGGTCAGATCGATGCCCAGCTTACGCGCGGCGGCATGCACCGCCGACTGAATCTGCAAATCAACCTGAGGATTGCCGTTGGCAACGCGCGACACCGTCGCCGTGCTGACCTTCGCCAGTCGCGCCACCTCGCGCAGCGTAGCTTTGTGTTCAGCCATAGTTCCCGAATATGACACAGGCATTCGGCCAAGGCAAGAACTGTTTCCAAATGGTCAGAGACATTTCACAATCCAAGGAAACAGCCTTAGGCAGTTCGGCCACCGCACCTAAACTCTGCGAACTAGGGCCTTTCTCGGCGACCTCGGCGCCTGTCCTCGGCGGATCTCGGCGTTTTGAGGTTTTAGCCTTTGACGTGGCTTACCGGGCGTTGCGTTTCCGCGGCCAGAATCAACTCGCGGATAGCATCGAGGACCGCGATCCGCAACAATCCCTTGGGTTTAGCGGCACGATCCAGCAGCGCATTCTGCTGCGCAATCCATTCCTGCGGAGGAATTTTACCTTCTGCCAGATAGCCCAGCGCCTGCTCTCCAGCCGCACCCAGTCCGGCCAGATCGGCTGCCGTGGCTTCTCCGTCGCGAAATACGGGGGCATGGCTGGCCAGGGTCGAGATCGCGTCGTTAATGGCCAGGAAAGCCTGCAATTGCGTTCTGAGGGCATCCCGCAGCGACGAGTCGCGCCCAGAAGACTTCAGGAACGCCGTCACCTGAGCTGCGAACCTGCGTGACTCCGGCGGATCAGGCACCACGATATCGCCGAGCGATGTAAGTGGCGTGTTTTGGCTGGGGCGGCGCTCATCCATGCGCAAGCCGAGCCGCAGCGGTTCCACAAAATCCATGAAATCGCCTACCGCTGCGGGATATTCCCCTCCCGCAGCTTGGCGCAGTAACGCCTCTGGATTCAGCCGATGGCGCGATCCCGCCTCTTCGAGCCGGGCGCTCACGATGTCCAACCTCCGGTACATATCGCCAACGTCGCTGACTTCGCGCGGAGACCACAGCCGCTCCGCGATGGCCGCAGTGTAGGGCCAGATGCGTGATTCGATATTTTCCGGCGTCACCAGCTCTCCCCACATGCAGGCCTCGCCGCCCAGGATGTGGGCCGCCTGCGTGGCATTCAGATCGCTGTTGGCGGGCAGGGGATCACCGGCGTAGTAGGTCGAAGTGGGAAACATCTTGTCGAGGTAGTAGGGCGCCGACAGAATGCCGTTGTAGCCGCCCTTGGCCGCGAGCGCGAGAGACTCAGGGCCGCGCCAGGATTGCACTAACGCGTCTTTGGGCAGGTCCGGATTCAGAATTTCATCCCAGCCCACCATCTGCTTGCCATGGTGGTGCACGATGCGGGTAAGTTGCTGATTGAAATAGAGCTGAAGGGCGGCGTTGCCCTGCAGCCCGTGCTTTTTCTTGAAAGCCTGAATCGCGGGATTGGCGTCCCAGGGCGTGCCATCCACCTCGTCGCCGCCCACGTGCCAGTACGCGTCGGGAAACAGGCGCGACATCTCGCCGATGAATTTGTCGATGAA
The DNA here is from genome assembly GCA_035501155.1 of Bryobacteraceae bacterium. GTDB lineage: Bacteria > Acidobacteriota > Terriglobia > Bryobacterales > Bryobacteraceae > Palsa-89. The sequence continues at coordinate 97 of DATJWO010000039.1, read as the reverse complement.
ATGGTAGGTCTGCTTTCTGGTGGGATCGAAGGGAACGCTGTCACCTCCGAGATAGCGCTTGAATTCGTAAGGCCCGGGCGCGCTGGCGTACTGCGGA
>DATJWO010000038.1:0-6025 GCA_035501155.1 Bryobacteraceae bacterium | reverse complement strand
GTTGGCCGTGCGCCCCGAAGGCGCGAACCACCAGTAGAGGAGGATTCTACCCGGAAAATTGTCGATTGGTCCGGTAGCTAGTGAGCAGCTTGGTCGGGTAACCGACTGGGTTGGAGCCTCGCGACAAAGGTCGCCGTAGGGCGGCTGAGCGATCTGGCGGGCCGTAACGTGAGTAAAGCCTGAGCAGGCCTCGAAAGTGACAATGCGGATGCCGACCCTCCGGCCAATTGGGGAAGGCTGCATAAGCGGGGAAGCAATCGACATGTGCACCCGCTTAATCCGCCGGGGTAGTGGGCACGGCACGTCGGAAAGGTGGTTCGAGTAATCGGGGGAGACCCGTTGATGACGAGGATAGCGGCCTCAACGTCGCAACAGGCGGCGGTCACGGCGGGAGTCGGACAGGGTCGTAGGAGCGCTGATGCCGTGTAATGGCGGCGGAGCAAAGGACCCTGACTTCTGGTGCGCTTTTGACGATGGTGAGGTGAGGGTGATTGGCGATGAGCCTGGCAACGCCTGGAAAGATCCGGACCCTTCAGAGAAAGCTCTATTGCAAGGCTAAGGCGGAGCCCGCGTTCCGCTTCTACGTGCTTTACGACAAGATCTGCCGAGACGACATCTTACGTCATGCCTATCTGCTGGCTCGCGGCAACGCGGGCGCGCCGGGGGTGGACGGAGTGACCTTCGCGGCGATTGAAACGTCGGGCCCAGAGGCGTGGCTGGCGGGCGTACGCGAGGAATTGGTCTCGAAGACGTACCGGCCCAATCCGGTGCGGCGGGTGATGATCCCGAAGCCGAATGGTGGAGGCGAGCGTCCGCTCGGCATTCCGACGATCCGCGACCGGGTGGTTCAAACCGCCGCCAAGCTGGTGTTGGAACCGATCTTTGAGGCTGACTTCGAGGACAATGCCTACGGCTATCGTCCCGCGCGCGGGGCGATGGACGCAGTCAAGGAAGTCCACCGGCTCATCTGTCGGGGTTACACCGACGTGGTCGATGCTGATTTATCCCGCTACTTCGATACGATTCCGCATTCCGATCTTATGAAGTCGGTGGCGCGTCGGATCGTCGATCGGCACGTGCTGCGGCTGATCAAGCTGTGGCTCAAAGCGCCGATCGAAGAACGGGATGAAGGCAATGGGACCCGGCGCATCAATGGAGGCAAGAGCAACACTCGCGGCACGCCGCAAGGTGTCGTTGCGAGCCCACTGCTTGCCAACATCTATATGAATCGGTTCCTGAAGCATTGGCGACTGACGAGGTGTGGGGAAGCGTTCCGTGCGGACGTTGTCGCGTACGCCGACGACTTCGTGATCCTCAGCTGCGGATACGCGACTGAGGCTCTGGCGTGGACGAAGGCGGTGATGACCAGACTCGGGCTCACGCTCAATGAGGCTAAAACCTCTTTGAGGAACGCTCGACAAGAACGCTTCGACTTCCTGGGCTACTCGTTTGGACCGCACCGCTTCAAAGCGAACGGTAAGTGGTATCTGAGCGCGAGCCCGTCCAAGAGGAGTATCCAACGGTTCAAGACGGAGGTCCGGCAACTGCTGGTGCCCAGCAACATCGATCCGTGGGATGAAGTGCGCGACACGCTGAACAGGTCACTGCTCGGTTGGTCAACCTACTTCAGCTTCGGAACGCGGAGTTCGGCCTACCGGGCTGTCGACCACTATGTCTATGAGCGCGTACGAGACTTCCTTGCCAGACGGCACAAGGTGGCAGGGCGCGGCACACGGCGGTTCTCTCTTGAAGTTGTCTACGGAGAATGCGGCCTGCTGCGTCTCGAACGTCTGCCCCGGATTGCCGCGTCGAATGCCTCGCGATGAAACTGGTCGGAGAGCTGGATGCCGGAAATCGGCACGTCCAGTTCGATGAGCGGGGACGGGAAACGGAGTGTTGGCCATCGGCCCCAAACCACCGCGCCCGTCCTCGACTCTACCGATGCTGCCGAAGTGTGGTGCCGCAGCAAGTCGGCAGCTATCTCTGGGGTAAACCGGCCGTGGCTAGCAGGGCCACCCAATTTCGGGGAATGAGGCGGCCCCACTAACGAAGGCGTGAGGCCCGAACGGGGCTGGCACATTCAACCTCACAACCAGCATGATGGTCTGATCAGCCGATCTGGCTAGCTGTCCCGTGGGACAGCGGTGTTCTGCTTCAGGAACACCGCAGGGCGCACGCAAGCAGTTATCGCCGGAAAGCAACCGGCCGAGCAGTCGCCCGTGTGCAACAGTCAGGTGGAATTCTGCTAGAATCCACCTTCGACGGGGTGGTGTAGATCAAAGCTAGGTGCTTAGGGAAGCAGCCGAGCACCCGTGCCTTGGGATCTTATCACAGAGGCGAGGCCGAGGACCGGAGCCATCCCCCCTCGCGGTCATCAATGAAGCTCCTCGAGCAAGGCCTTGGCCCTTCGCAGATCGGCTGTCCCAAGACCCTCGGTGAACCAATCGTAGACTGGGGCGAGAAGGTCAAATGCAGCCTGCCGCTCGCCGCGATCAGTCAAAAGTCGCGCCATGCTCGTTGCGGCCCGCAATTCCCATGATCTTGCCTGTTGAGCTCTTGCCACTTTCAGGGAATGTCGGAAATAGGCTTGCGCCTTCGCCGCGTTCCGCTCTGGTGACTTGAGTGCGACTTCCCCCGCCACGCGGTGCGCCTCAGCCTCGCACCATCTTTCCTTGGTCGCTCGCATTGCCCTCATTGCCTTACGAAGGCAGCACCACGCTTCATCGAATTTGCCCGAATCCGCATGGGCGATTGCCAGCATGAACTCCTGCTCCGGCGTAAATATTGTTGATCCCGCCGCCCGCCATAACGCAATACCGGACGAGACTATCTCGACTGCCTTCGCGGCTTCCCCCGCAAGCGTGAGAACGTACCCTCGTCGCAACACTGCTTCCGCCTTTCGAAACGCGGCACCTTTCTCCTCCGCCAATGCGGCAAGCTCATTGAGAAGCTCATTTGCTTGCTCGTAGTTGCCGCAGTAGGTATTCACAATAATTGGGAAATTCAGCGTGAACATCAAAGTTGCAGCATGTCCAATCTGGCGCGCTTCCAACAACGCGCAATCTGCATCCTTGAGCGCCTCCTCGGGATACCCGAGCAGCCACAAAGTCATTGAACGAAAGCCCAAGCATGTGACCCGGAGGTCTTGGCCAAATCGCGTCATCAATCGCCGGTGGTCGGTGGGGCGGTAAAGCGCAAGCGCCTCAGTGTAGTGCTCTCGAGCGCGAACGTGGTCTCCCATAAGTGCGAGCGTACTCCCCATGGTGCGATGTCCAACGATGAGGGGCACAGTCCCTTCCTTATCGCCCAGCGTCAGAAAACGCGCCGCGAGCTCTCGCGCAACGTCGCCATCAAAGCTTATGAAGCTGACGATCCACTGACCAAAGAGAGCTGAGAGCAGCAACGAAGTATCGTCAGGAGATTCTCCAAGCCGCTCCGCCTGCTCGATCAACCCCCTCACCTGGGCGACGGCAGCCTTGGTCTCGGGTGCGCCATAGCCCTTGACATGCATGAGCGTATTCAAGAGAGCGACTTGCAAAATGATCTGCTCGTGCCGTAGGTTCGGCGTGCTGGGCAGGCTAATGATTTGCGCCAGTGCTTGGTTAAGTTGTCCCGCTGCTTCGAGCAGCGCGACCGCTCCTGCGACCGCAGCCCTGCCTTGCCCCACAGCCGTGCTGACTTCTCAACCAAGCCAGCGCTCGCGTAGTGACGCGCCAGCAGCTCGGGTTGATTTTCGGCGATGTCGACGAACTGGTTTTCCAGGATTTTGGCAATACGCGCATGGAGCACTCGCCTCGGCTCCCGCAGCAGCGTACTGTACGCTGCGTCCTGTACCAATGCGTGCTTGAACAGGTAGCTCGCATGGGGCGGTGTGCCCTGTCGAAACAACAGCCCCGCCGCAATGAGCCGATCGAGGTCGGAGTTCAATTCCGGGTCCGGCTTTCGCACTACCGCCGCCAGCAACATGTGGGGAAATTCGCGGCCTATTGCTGAGCCGACCTGAGCAACCTCCTTCGCTGGGCCGAGCCGGTCGAGGCGCGACATCAGCGAGGCCTGTAGACTTGCGGGAACCTTGACGAGAGACGTTGCTTCGCCTCCGACAGCCCGCTGCACTTCACTTTCACCCTCAGCGTCCAGCACCGCCTTGGTTATTTCCTCGACGAACAGCGGTATTCCGTCGGTGCGGTCGATAATGTCGTCGCGGATATCTGCGGGAAGCGATCGATCGCCGACGATTCCGGCGATGAGGGAACCGATATCACGCCGGGTCAGCCGATTGAGGGTCAGCGCGGTCACGTGAGGCCGACCGATCCACGGCGGGCTGAATTCCGACCTGAAAGTCACAACCACCAAAAGCCGTCGGCTGACGGCAAGATCGATTACACGGCCGAACAATTCGAGGCTGGTTGGATCGGTCCAATGCGCATCTTCGAAAATCGTCAGAACCGGATTGGTCCGCGCAAGCGACTCGAGCTGCGAACACAGCGCCTGCAGTGTCTTCTGGCGGCGCAGCTGCGGCTCGACTTCAACCGGTGGATACCGTCCATCGTTGGGCAGCGACAGCAATTCGGCAAGCAGAGACGCATCCTCGGATGAGGTCGAGCTCTGCGCCAGCAGACAATCGAGCTTGTCCAATTTGGTTTGCGGGCCGTCATCATCTTCCAGGCCAGCGGCCCGTACCAACTGGCTAATGATCGGATAGAGCGCGCTGTCGGTATGTTGCGGCGAACAGACGTAACGCAAGCGAATGTGCCGCTCGCGAGCAAGCTGTTGCAATAAGGCGAATGTAAGCCGCGATTTGCCAATGCCAGCCTCACCGGAAAGCAGCACCACTTGACCTTCACCGTCCTTGGCGCGCGACCAGCGTCGAAGCAGCAACTCAAGTTCTTCTTCCCGGCCCACCAGGGGGGGTCAGTGCACCGGCGTGCAGCGCTTCAAAGCGACTCGCCACCGAGCTGCGCCGCAACGCCGCCCATGCACGCACATTGCCCTCGATGCCCTTGAGGTCTCTTGCTCCGAGGTCCTGCAGTTCGAAGAGATTGCCCAGAAGCTTCCGCGTACCATCCGCAATGACCACCATGTTGGGGCCCGCAATCGCTTGCAAGCGCGCCGCAAGGTTGGGCGTTTCACCCACGATAGCACGTTCCTGCGCGTCACCCGAGCCGATCAGATCTCCGACAATGACCACTCCGGTCGCTATGCCGACACGGATCTGCAAGGGGACCGGTGTCTTGAGAGCAGGCACCGCCGTGGTCAGCTCCAGTCCGGCCCCGACCGCGCACTCAGGATCATTCTCGTGCGCCTCAGGATATCCGAAATAGATGAGCACACCGTCGCCCATGTATTTTGCGACAAAGCCGCCGAAGCCGAGCACTGTTTCCGCGACACATTTTTGGTACGTTGAAATGATGTCTCGCAGATCCTCAGGATCCATACGCATCGAGAGCTCGGTCGAGCCGACCAGGTCGGCAAACATGACGGTGACCTGACGGCGCTCCGCAGTGTCCGCGGCCTTCGCAGCCATTGAAGCTGCAGACAATTCGAGTTCGGCCGGCGCGGCGGGTGCAAGCTCGTTGATGGCTGCAAGGAGTTTCCGCCGGTGTCCAAGCGGAACATGAAGCTCCCTGAGATCTTGGTCGGTCAGATGGGGGAGTACGGAGAGGTCAACTTCATTTTCGGCAAAACGCTGTGCGTACTGCCCTAGACCAAGTCGCTCAAGCCAGGCGGCAATTTCTTGCACATCGCCTCCCGCTGTACAGGCCGCTACCCAACGGAACGAATACTTTATACTTTTTAGAGGCAAATGTGGCCGATCTCGCGTTTGCGATTGTTTGGGCGCGTTGCCCTGGCGAACGCACGAGGTGCGCCAGCCACCACCATTTACCGCGTTTCAAATGGAATTAGTTGTGAACCAAGTCACAGTTGACCTTGGCCGCGTAGCGAGGGTTCCTTGCTTTGTTCGCTTAAGGACCACGTCTGGTCCGATACCTTTGGCGGCCTTGCGGATGGCGATCTCGGCGCAGCG
>DATJWO010000037.1:0-50132 GCA_035501155.1 Bryobacteraceae bacterium | reverse complement strand
AAAGATGCTGCGTGCTGAAGCAGGTGTCGATCAGAGAAAACTTGCCGGTTTTGGGATCGTAGGTCGAGAGCTGCCGCGCGGAGCTATTCAGCGGCGCCACTTTGGCAGAAGGCAGATTGGAACCGGCTTTGCACCAAGCGGGGTTCTGCGGACCGCGGATGCGCGCGGTGAACCAGAGGCGGCCGGACTGATCGAACATCGGGTTGTGCACGGTGGTGTGGCTGTCCCAGATGGATTCGTCGCCCCAGAAGAAGGACGGCTCCATCGGCTTGGGCTGGCCCGGCGTGTCGGGATCGCGGTAAGGAGTCTTCACTTCGCTCGTGGTGTTGTGAACCGGATCGAGCACTGGAAGATAGTCGCGGCTTTCCTCGGGCGATCCGTAGATCAGGCCGTTGGCGTTCACCGACGGATGCCGCTTGTCGGTGGAAATCTCGTCGTGCAGATAGGCCGTCGGGTCGGCCCAGTCCCACTGGGTGATCACGACGTTGCGCTCCATGCCCTGCGGCCGCGGCGGCATTTGATCGGGAAGCTCGCCGTGCGCGATGCGGGTGGTCCAATCGCCGAACTCCTCGGCGGCGCGCTGCGGTCCCAGTTGGGTGATGCCGCCTACCATCGCACGGCCGGCCTGTCCGGACTCGATGCGGCGCAGCCAGGCTTTGTCGGGCGAGAGGTTCGCAAACAGAGACGGAATGCTCCGCGTGTACTTGTTGCCAAGCTGGTGGCAGGATTCGCAGCTATCGGTTTTGATGAGGTGAATCCACTGGCCTTGATTCTTGATGTTCGGCGAGATGCCGTTGCCCTCCGGGCCGGTGCCCGGGAAATCGCTCTTCGGCGGCACCTTGAGCAGCGCGTACCAATAGTTCGCGGGATAAATCGCGGAGGCAGTTTTGGCATCGGCCGCGATGGTCGCCTTCAGATCGACGAGCTTGCCGGGCTCGGTCTTCGCCTTGGGCGAATCGACAAGGCCGTAGCCGCGCGCCCAGACGGTGTAGTTTGCCTTCGGCAGATCGGGGATAAGATAGCGGCCGCGATCGTCGGTGACGACTTCCTTGATATAGCGCGTGGGCAGGTCGGTGGTCTCGGCGATCACCCAGACACCGGCTTCCGGGCCTTTGGAACTGGATACGACGCCGCCGATGTCGTTGGCTTTGATCTTGATGGAACTGTCCTGCGCGTGCACGTTGGGCGCGGTTGCAATGAAGTATGCGGCGATGCCAGCAGCGGCAATCGCCGTCAAGGACAGAAGCTTGAAACTCCGCATGATTCGCCTCCCGGCATTACGATCCGATGACGCGGCGGCGCCGCGCCGAAAATCCTGAACGGCAGTATATACCCAAGTTCAGGCGGATGGGGCAGTCAGAACTCGACAGCACTGAGCAAGCGGGTCGGGCCCTGGGCGCGAAAATCCGAAGCGCAACGGCTCACCCCAGGCGTGGAGGCACGGCAACCAGGGTCCTGCGGCCCTCACCAGGGGTGCTGGCGCGCGAGGGGCTAGCGTTAGAATGGTTTCTAAGAGGTTTGCGAGCACGATTCTACATCGACCCGGCAACTGGTTTGCCGCATATACAGAACCATGGAGTGGATGAGGATGAGGTCATCGACGTATTGGAGCAGCCTGGAGAGGATCGTCCAGGGCGGGAAGATACCAGGGTTGCTCTCGGCCAGACGGCGGCCGGCAGATATTTGCGGATCATCTATGTTCCAGATCCGAACGAGGACGACATATTCGTTATCACGGCGTACGAGCTAACAGGAAAGCCTCTGGTAGCATTCCGAAGGCGAATGAGAAAGAAACAGCAATGAGCAAAAGTAAGTTTCCAGTCGGATGGAATGAGGAGAGGATTCGGAAAGTGCTTGCTCATTACGAGGGGCAAACTGAGGACAACGCCGTGCTGGAAGATGAGGCTGGGGTTGAGCGATCCAAGACCACTGTTAAGCAAAGTCAGGCGGCGACGAGCCGTGTTCAGTCATGCCGCATCTTCATCAGTCATTCCAGTAATGACAAGGCGTTTGCGCTCTTAGTGGCTGAAGCGCTGCGAAAGGCGGATTTTGACCCGTGGATAGATAGCGCTGAAGTTCTGGTTGGCGACGACATTATCGAAAGCGTCGGAGAGGGGCTCAAGACGATGGACCTGCTTCTCTTCCTTGTGTCTCATGATGCCCTGAAGTCTCCATGGGTCGATCGAGAATTGAAGTCTGCGCTGATGAGGGCCGTCAAAGAAAAAGAAATTCGTGTTTTGCCGTTTGTCATCGATGACACTCCGCTTGACGACCTCCCGTGGCATGTGAAACTTCTACATGCCCGCCGCGTGACAGCAGATCTGACCGGCTCGCGCGACATTTGCCGTCGAGTGCGAGAGATTATTAATCGACGGTTACGGCACGCGTCACCGCTCGGCGCAGAGTTCAAAGGTGATAGACGCCTCGACGCTCTGGTCAAGCCCGTCAAACTTGGCGATTGGCATGCTGCTGAGGAAGCCGCGCTGGAGATCATCAAAACGACAGACTCCAGCGGGCAAAACGAGCTGTTCGAGGTGTTGCTTAATTATCAAGATCTCAACGATGAGGACCCCCGATTATGGGGCGCGTTGCATACGATCGAGTGTTGCGTCCGCCTTGCGCCGTGGCTGATCAGTCATAGAATGATAAGCCGGATGGCGAATCACCCGAGCTTTTCGGTTAGGTCGTCGGCAGCATCGATTTGCCTAGATCTCGCGCATTCAGCTCCGGATCGAGTGCCGTTCGACGTCGTGGCTAAGCTGTCCTCGTATGACGAGGACTGGTATGTTGAGACACCTGCAAATAGCGCAATTAAGGCGATGGCGGGGTCGTTTCCGTCGGTCCTTCGAGTGTTCTTTCAGCGCCTTCGGAGTAAGTCATCGGAAGAAAGAGAGCATGCGTTGGACGCGATACGCGATATCGCCGTGGAGGAACCAGAAATCTTGGCTGTAGAGGACCTCCAGGACGCAATTCAGTACCTAAGTTCGATTGGCGACAAGGACAATTGCGACCGCCTCGTCGAGGTGTTGTCTAAGGTCAAAACTGTTCGTCACAAGCCACTCTATCGCTATGGATTCTAGCTTGTCGGTGGCAGCTGGCGTTACGGAAGGCCGTAAACAGCGATAATCGCGTGGGACGGCGTTACCGGCCAGATGCGCGCGGTCATGCCCGAGGCAACTGCGATGCGTTGATGTCCGCCCGCCCCATAGGAGATGACTCCGCCGCCGATGGCGCCGCCGGTCGCATCGCGCCATAAAACCTTGCCGCTTTCCGCGTCCAGCGCTAGCGCGTCGCCATTCAGATCGCCGGTGAAGACCAGGCCGCCCGCGGTGGTCGCGAGTCCGGCGAGCATCGGCGTGGGCGAATGATACTTCCAGCGAACCTTGCCGCTGTCGGCATCGACGGCGGTCACCCAGCCGCCCCACTTCTCTTTGTCATCGACGCGTCCGAAGGGATGCTGGGAATCGCCGGAACCGGACCACGCCCCGCCAGGCTTACCAACGGCTTTGGACGCTTCAGCCACCTTCACCGAAGCGCACCAATCGATCGCATTGACATACAGCAAATTCAGCGGCGGGTTGTAGCCCGGCCCGTTCCACTCGGTGCCGCCCTGCGTGCCGGGACAGAAATGCGTCTCCGTTGACGTGTTCAGCGGCGCCTTGACGTTGGTCCGCGTCGTGACCGGCGTCGCATAGAGGATCTTCAACGGGCGATCGGCGGTTTTGCCCGACGGACTGATGTCGGAGCGATCGATGCCGTAAAGCAGCCCGTCCTTGCCCGCGGCTGCGGCCAGACGGCGGCCGGCTTTCGTGCTGATCAGCACGGGCGGCGCGGTCATGTCCCAATCGTGAAAGTCTTTCTTGACCGGCTGCACGTAGCCGAGCAGCTTGCCCGTCTTGGCGTCCAATGCCAGCACGGAAGTTGTATAGAGGTTCTCGCCAGAGTGCAGTTGGAACAGAAAATCCGGTGCGACATTTCCAGTGCAGACCCACAGCACACCGGCCTCAGGGTCCAGGCTGTACGAGGTCCAGGTCGCGCCGCCGGTCGGCGGGTTTTGGGCCGTTACATCTTTCCATGTTGCGCGCGCCGGGCCGGACTCGGGAACGACATCAAACCGCCAGATCTGGTGGCCGTCAGCAGCACTCAGCGCATAGATGCGCCCGGTGACTCCGAAGTTGTCGCCACCCGCGTTGCCGGCGAACACCATGCCGTTCCAGGCGATGGGCGCCATCGGAACGGTCTCCCCTTTCGCCGCGTCGCCGATCGCGACGTCCCAGGCGGGCTTGCCATCGGAAGCATCCAAAGCGAAGACGTGCGCGTCGCCTGTGCCCCGGAACACCTTGCCGTCGCCAAACGCCAAGCCGCGATTCACGCTCAGCACATCTTTGGGGCCTGGGTGGCTGTACTTCCATTTCAGCGCGCACGTGGAGGCGTCGATCGCGTAGGTGTTGTTGTAAGTGGTGAAGTAAATCACATCCTGAACCATGACGAGGCCGGTCTGGAAGGCGGCGGTTTCGCCCGTGTCATAGGTACAGATACGCTTGAGGCCGCCGACATTGGCTGTGGTGACTTCGCTGAGCGGCGAGAAGCGGGTGGCGGTGAGGTCGCCGCTATAGGCGGGCCAGTCGGCCGGCGGGGTTTGGGCGAGGCAATTGGCGGCGAGCAGGGCGGCGATGGAGTACCAGGGCGTTGTGCGCATGTTTCCTCTACTGGGTGCTTGTTCCAGGGAAGCTGTTAGTCTACATCAGGGCGCACCGGCGCGCGAGATTCCCAATAAGGACGGGACAAATTCGCGCCGGCCGCGTCTGAGCACTTAATATGGGCGGCTTTCGGCAAGACGTCGTTTATGGACTTCGCATGCTGGCGGCAAAGCCGCTGTTCACGGCCGTGGCGGCGCTTTCGCTGGCTCTGGGCATCGGACTCAACACCGCAATCTTCACATTGATCAACACCATGCTATGGGGATCGTTGCCCTGGCAGGCGCCGGAGCGCATCGCGTTCATCTGGTCGGTGCCTCCGCAGCACCGGGACCAGACTGACTACGTGTCGATCCCAGACTACATGGCGTACAAGGAGGGAAACCGGTCGTTCGAGACGCTGGGCGCGTTGGACCAGGACGAACGCGACTTCGGCGCAGCCGAAAACGGCTCGCCCGCCGAGCGTATCGAGGGCGAGGAGTGTACGGCCGAGGTCTTACCGGCCTTGGGCGTTCAACCGCTGATGGGGCGTCTGTTCACGGCGGCCGAGGACGAAATCGACCACCCGGCGCCGGTCATTTTGATCAGCTATCGGCTGTGGCAGCGGCGCTTCGGCGGCGACAAGGACATCCTCAGCCGCACCGTGCTGATCAACGGCATCAAGACCAGCATTATCGGCGTGCTGCGGCCCGATTTTCTGCTTTCCGACGATCACGCCGAATACCTCGCCCCGTTTCCCATCAGCAGAGTGCAGCTCAAAGGCTCGGCTCGGTATCTGATGGTCGGCGGCCGCCTGAAGCCGGGCGTGACTATCCAGCAGGCGCAGGCCGACGTCGAGCCGATCGCCCAGCAACTGGCCAACGAGTTTCCGCGCGACAAAGAACAAGGCAAACCGTGGGGCGTCCGGGTCGTGACGGCTCGCCAGGCGCTGTTCGGTTTCATGAACCGGCCGCTGCTGCTGCTGCAAGGCGCGGTGCTCTTCGTGCTGCTGATCGCGTGCGCCAACGTCGCGGCGCTTTTGCTGGCGCAGACTTCGTCGCGGCAGAACGAGGTTGCCATCCGGGCCGCGCTTGGCGCCAGCCGCAGCCGCATCATTGTCCAGTTCCTCACCGAAAGCGTGATGCTCTCCCTCTTTGGTGGAGCGCTGGGCGTGCTGCTGGCGTGGTGGTCGGTCCGGTTGCTGGTCGCCATGGCGCCGCCTTGGTTTCCCCGCCTCCACGACGTCTCGCTCGACACCCGCGTGCTCCTATTCAGCGCCGGCGTGGCGTTGCTTACGGGAATCGTCTTCGGACTCGCCCCCGCCCTGCACGCGGCTAAGTCCACGCTCGTGGAATCGCTGAAGGATTCGACTCGCGGCGGTAGTTCCGGAGCCGCGCGCCACCGCATCCGCGCGGCCTTGGTGACGGCCCAACTCGCCCTGGCTCTGGTCTTGTTGATCGGTTCCGGTTTGCTGATCCGCAGCTTTCTCAAGATGAGCGGAGCGGACCTGGGCTGCGACCCCACTGGCCTGCTGACCTTCGACGTCCGCTTTCCGGGCTCCCAATTCGCGCAGATCAAGTCGATCTACGAAGGCGTGCCGCTTTGGGAGATCAGCCCGCTGCCGGGCGCCACTTTGCGGCGCGTTTTTGAACGGGTGCAGAGCGTGCCAGGCGTCGAATCGGTGGGCGCGTCCGTTCTTCCTCCGCTAACCTACGCACCGGAGACGCCCTTCGAGATCACGGGCCGCCCCACTGCGGCAAGCGACGCGCCGAGCGCGGTCTACTATCCGGTGACTCCGAATTTCTTCAAGACCATGAAAATCGCCATGCTGCGCGGCCGCGACTTCACCATGCACGACACCGCCAGCGCGCCGTGGGTGATGATCATCAACGAGACGATGGCGCACCGTTACTGGCCGGACGAAGATCCCATCGGCAAGCGCGTGAAGGTGGATCTTTCCCCGGAAGACCAGCCGCGCGAGATTATCGCCGTCGTGCACGACACGCCGAGCAATCCCAAGCAGAAGCTGGAACTCCCGGCGATCTACGTGCCCTTCTTTCAAACCGGGCCAAACAGTATCGGCCCGATGAATTTCCTGCGGTTTCGGCTGACGTTCCTGGTTCGGGCTGCAGGCGATCCGATGCGGCTGTTGCCGGCGCTGCGGCGCGCAGTGGCGGAGATTGATCCGAACCGGCCGGTCGGCGATCCACGCACGCTGGAAAGCCATCTCGCTGAAGAGCTCCAATACCCGCGCTATTACTCGATGCTGCTGGGCCTGTTCGCGTTTGTCGCCACCGCGCTCGCCGCCGTCGGAATCTACGGCATCATGTCCTACGCCGTCGTACAGCGCACGCGCGAAATCGGGATTCGCATGGCGCTTGGCGCGGACCGATGGCGCGTGTTCGGGTTGATGCTTCGCCAGGCGATTTGGATGATCGCCGCCGGCCTCGCACTCGGTCTGGGAGGAGCGTTGGCACTGACGCGGTTCATTTCGTCGGAACTGTGGGAAGTGCCGTCGGCGGACTCAGCCACGTTCTTTGGGGTCTCCTTGCTGCTTGTTGCCGTCGCCCTGTTGGCTTGCCTGGTGCCGACGCTGCGGGCGGTGCAAACCGATCCGACGATCGCTCTGCGGTACGAGTAGCTCCTCATTGGTTGTCACCGCTGCTGCCCCGTGCTAACGTCGGATGCGTGACACGCAACAAGCACGTCCTTTGTTTCCTGGTCATTCTCGCTGGTTTGGCCGGCTGTTCCAGCAAGCCGTCCGAGAAAGCATCCAAGCCCGCCGCCAGCCTGGACAAAATCCAGGGAAAGGCCCAGATTCTTCTCGACGAAACTACAGCCGAAGACACCGCTCTGAACGCGGGCGGGCCTTCCGTTTACCTTGTGGATGGCCTGAATCGCTACCGGCTCTTCTTCAACACGGCGTATCAGGTGGAACCCGGCCGGGAGTACGTTGCCGAGGGCGTCATTGCGCAAAAGGCCATCGATGCGATCGGCGATCCCGACCAGGGGAAGAACGGCTACCCGCTGCAGTCGAGCTGCGCCAGCGTCGTGAGCATGGCTTGGCCAGGGCTGGCCTTCGATGTGACGGACGTAGACGCTTCGACGCTGCGTGCCAAAGTGAAACGCCTTCCCGCCAGGCCCGTATTCCTGGTGACCCATATCGAGCCCGCCGGTTCCGCCGAACAGAAGAAGGATGCGGACAAAGATGGCGCGGCGGAGAAGAAGGAAGCGCCGGAAGTCACCGTCGCAGCCGATAAGCAGCGCGCTCTTTTGATCAGCAGTCCCGCGGTTCTGACCGCGCCTCTTTGGGAACCCGAGGGAGAAACGGTTCGCTGCAAAGTGGTGGTGGACGAGAACGGCAAGATCGCGGAACTCAGCAGCGGCTCACAACTCTGCGAGGCCGTGCCGTGGTCTCAGTTCCGCTATAAGCCCACGGTCAAGGGAAGCCAGCCGGTGAGAGTGAATACCGAGGTGGAAGTGCGCTTCGACCCGCGAAAGTAGGATTCACTTCTTGACGTACTTGTACACCGTCTTGGCCTCCACTGCCGCGGCATAAATGACGCCGTGCGAATCTACCGCGATCCCCTCGGGCGGCGGGAACGACGGATTGGCGACCGGCGGCGGAGGAATGTAGTACTCCACCTTGCCCGTCTTCGCGCTGCCAATGCGAATGCCGCGCTTGCATCCGGGATTGTTGCTGTCCTTGCCCGGCGCGTCCTCCGATTGCGAGTCCGTGACATACAGCATGTCGTTCTTGTCGATCCAGACGCCGCTGGGCCGGCCGAACTGTTTCCAGGCCGCGAGGAATTTGCCGTTGCGATCCAGGATGTCGACGCGGTTGTTGCTGCGATCGGCCACAAAGATGCGCCCCGCCGAATCAAATACGATCACGTGCGGGCTCTTGAATTCGCCCTCGCCCGAGCCGACGTGGCCGAACGTCCGAAGGAATTTCCCGTGCTTGTCGAACCGCATGATGCGCGAATTGCCGAACGTCGGCGCGTGGCCTTCGGCGACCAGAATATCGCCGTTGGGCGCGATGGCCACCGAAGTGGGCTGATCGAACACGTCCAGCCCCGTGCCGCCTTGCCCCGCCTTGCCGAGCGTCATGAGCACCTTGCCGTCGGGCGAGAGTTTCAGCACTTGCATGCCTTTGCCGTCCTTGGCCCGATTGTCGACCACCCAAACGTTGCCCTCGCGGTCGGGCACCGCCGCGTGCGGGTAGGCGAACAGCCCGGCGCCGATATTCCTGAGGACCTCGCCCGACGGTGAAATTTCCCAGACAGGCGCGAGGCTGGAGTCGGCGCAGCCGGAAGCTTCGCAGCGGTCGGCCACCCAGATGTTGTCGTGCGCGTCGACATAGACATTGTTGGCAGCGGCCCAAGGCCGCGGCAGATGCGCCCAGTCGTTGATCAGGCGATATGGATTCGGCGCATCGTTGACGCAGGTTGCCGTTTGCGCGTGTGCGGCAGCGGCGGTGATGGCAAGGATCGCGATGCGGAGCTTGACGGGTGACGGGAGCATGTGAGTCCCTCCGGATGGAGACCAATTGTAGTTGGCGGGAGCGGGGTTGGCAAAGGGTGGCTGCTTACGCCGAACCTACCTCAACCTCGATGGTTCGCCGCTTGGGTGGTCGGATAGCCTGCCGGTGCTCGAAGTGAAGTTCCAGCGCCTCTTTCAAGTTGGCAAGCGCCTCTTCTTCGGTCGCGCCCTGGCTGGCGACGTCTACTTCGAGACACTGGGAAACGTACCAATTTCCCTCACGCCAGACGGTCGCGGCAAACGGTCGCTTCATGGCCCTATTCTGTCACACGAAGCAACTGGGCAGCCGGATTCACCCGACTCTGGCTACCAACGACTCCTTCGCTTCTTCCAGCGCCTGGATAGCCATTTCCCGCGTCACGGTCGGAAACTGATCGAGAAATTCACCCAAGGAGTGGCCGCCCTCCAGGTAATCGATCAGGTTCTTGAAGGGAACTCTGGTGCCGCGGAAGCAAGGCGTTCCGTTCATGATCTCCTTGTCGACCACAATGACGGGCTCAGGTGCCATTGACTCCATTGTATTGCTGGAACAGGGCTTCGAGGATGCTTTAGCTCGCCGCTCCCCGTCGCCGATTGATATGATGATTTCCGGAAGCAAACAGGAGAAACCATGGCCAAATCCAAAAATCCCGTCGGCCGTCGCGGCTTTCTGAAAAACGCGGCGGCTTCGGCAGCCGGAGCGGCGGCGCTGGTCACCTCCGCGCCGCTCGCGGAAGCGCAGACCGGAGCAAAGTCAGCGGTTCGCGGGTCGGGCGCTGGCGCGCCTCCTCCCACCGACAAGCAAATCGAGCGCGACTCGGGCGACGTCCGCCCGCCGGCCATCGAAGTCCGCAAGATCACGCGGCCTGGCTCCGATCTCATGGTCCAGACTCTGCGCGACCTCGGCATCGAATACGCCGCCGCCAACCCTGGCTCCAGCTTCGAAGGCTTCCAGGAATCGGTCATCAATTACGGCACGCCGCCGAACGTCATGCCGGAGTGGATCACGGCGCTGCACGAAGAGTCGGCCGTTACCATGGCGCACGGCTACGCCAAGGCCGAAGGCAAACCGATGCTGGCGGCGCTGCACGGCACCATCGGCATCCAGCACGCGGCCATGTCCATTTATCAGGCTTACTACGATCGCGTGCCGGTAGTGATGGTCGCGGGCAACGACGTCGATTTCATTCCAGCGCATACCGCGCACGACATGGCGGGCATGGTCCGCAGCTTCACCAAGTGGGACGCGCAGCCCGAATCCGTGGACGACGCGCTCGTCGCGCTGCAGCGCGCTTACAACGAAGCCATCACGCCGCCGATGGGGCCGACGCTGGTGGTGCTCAGCTCGGAAATTCAGAAAATCAATTCGCCCAACGTGCAAATTCCGGCGTATAAGCCGCCGCAATTTCCCACCATCGACGCGTCCAGCGCGCGCGACATCGCAAAAGGCCTGCTCTCCGCGCAAAATCCAAGAATCGAAGTCGGCCGCATGCGCACGCCCGAAGGCGTGAAGCGTTCCATCGAACTCGCCGAGCTTACCGGCGCCTGCACCAGCACCGAAGCGATGCGCGGCCCGATGAGCTTCCCGCAGCGTCATCCATTATGCGGGCCCGGCGCGGATACCAACTACGACTACACGCTGGGCCTCGAAGCCGCCGGCGCGCAGGTCGCCATCAACGGCCCCGGCCTCGCGAAAGTCGCCGAGGAGCGCGACGTCACGCACATCGAGTTCAAAGGCGTCCGCACCCCGGCTAACTTCGGGCGCGGCAATCGCGTGAAATCGGCGATGCCGCTGACCGCCGACGCCGAAGCCAGCTTGCCGCTCATCATCGACGAAGTGAAACGCCAGATCACGCCAGAACAGAAGTCGCGCATTCAGGAGCGCTCGGCCAAACACGCGACAGCGAATCACGACGCGCACGTCGCCGCGCTGGAGCAGGCCGTCGAGAAAGCCCGCGCCGGATGGAACGGCTCGCCCATCAGCACCGCGCGCGTTTACGCCGAACTATGGCCGCTCATCATGAACGAAGACTGGTGCCTGTCCTCGCCCAGCGCTTTTTCGGGCGGGCACAACGTGCAGCTATGGGAGCACAACAAACCCTATAGCTACCTCGGCGGTCAGGGTGCGGGCGGCATGGGCTACGGAGCGCCGGCGTCCATGGGGGCGGGCCTTGCCGCGAAAGCGCGCAACCGCATCGTCATTAATGTGCAGACCGATGGCGACATGAACTACGCTCCCGGCGTCCTCTGGACCGCGGTCCATCACAAGCTGCCCGTCCTCACCGTCATGCACAACAACCGCGCATGGCATCAGGAATACATGTTCATCCAGTACATGGCCGGCACTCGTGGACGCGGCGCCGAACGTGCGACCATCGGCAACGTCCTGCGCGATCCGTTCATCGACTACGCGAAAATGGCGGCGGGCTACGGCATGGCCGGCGAAGGCCCTATCAGCGATCCCACGAACCTCCAGGCGGCGCTGCGGCGCGGCATCGCCACGGTGAAGCGCGGCGAGCCTTACATGATCGACGTCATCACAGAGCCGCGTTAAGGAGCATGCTCATGCGAAAGACTCTGCTCCTGACGATCGCCTGCGCGCTGGCGCTGGCAACCTTGAACGCGCAGCCGCTCCCCAACAAGCCGGAACCCACCAGCCCCGTCACCGGTAGCGCGGCCATCGGCAAGAAGCTGTTTTATTCCTACGGTTGCTACGCCTGCCACGGCTATAACGGCGAGACCGGATACCGCGCCTTTGTCGGCAATTGGGGGCACCTCGCCAATGAGCAGGAGTTCATCACCTTCCTCCGACAGCGCGTGAACGTTGCACCCGTGGTTCCGTCGGACCGCATGCCGAACTTCAGCCCCAACGTGATGTCCGACAAGCAGGCCAAAGACATCTACGCGTACATCCGCACCTTCAAAAGCTCCGCGCCGCCGTTGAAAGACATTCCCACGCTCAACGCCATCGTCGCGGCCGCCAAGCGCGAGAAGAACTAGCCGCCATCGGCGCGCTGCGTCACCCTGGTGACACTCGCACAACGCGAACGCAGACCGCCGCGGCTCGTCGTGCGTTTTTTGCAATTCTCCCGAAACCACGGCACGCTTCCTTCATCCATCTAAAAGAGGTGGTAAATCATGGCAACTACAAAAATCGGCATCGCGCCCATGCGAGCGGCGCAAATTTCCAAGCCGGGTGGGGATTTCGAGATCGTCCAACGCGACGTCCCCAAGCCGAATGCCGGAGAAGTTCGTATCAAGGTCCAGGCCTGCGGCGTTTGCCACAGCGACGTGCTTACGAAGGATGGCCTGTGGCCCGGAATTCAGTATCCGCGCGTGCCGGGACACGAAGTCGTGGGCCGGATCGATGCACTCGGCGCGGGCGTCACGTCCTGGAAGGAAGGCCAGCGCGTCGGCGTCGGCTGGCACGGCGGTCAGGACAATACGTGCCCGTCCTGCCGGCGTGGCGATTTTAGCAACTGCCGCAACGTGAAAATTCCCGGCATCAGCTACGACGGCGGATACCAGCAATATATGATCGCGCCGATCGAGGCGCTGGCGGCGATACCTGAAACTCTCAGCGACGTCGAAGCTGCGCCCCTGCTCTGCGCCGGAATCACCACTTACAATGCCCTGCGTCACAGCGGCGCCATGCCCGGCGATCTGGTCGCGGTCCAGGGCATCGGCGGCCTCGGACACCTCGGCGTGCAATTCGCCAACAAGTTCGGCTACAAAGTCGCGGCCATCGGCCGTGGCTCCGAAAACGCCGCCTTCGCCAAGAAACTCGGCGCTGCCGTCTACATCGATAGCAGTGCCACGAAGCCAGCCGAAGAACTTCAGAAGCTCGGCGGCGCCCATGTGATCCTGGCAACCGCTCCGAATTCCAAAGCGATGTCAGAACTGGTCGACGGCCTGGGGCCAAACGGCAAGCTCCTGGTCATCGGTGCGGCGTTTGATCCTATCGAGGTCACGCCCTTACAGCTGATCTCCGGCAGCCGCGCCATCCAAGGCTGGTGGTCGGGAACACCGTCCGATTCCGAGGACACGCTGCGATTCGCCGAATTGAGCGGCGTGCGTCCGATGATTGAAACCTATCCGCTCGACAAGGCCGCCGAGGCCTACGCGCGCATGCTGAGCGGCAAGGCGCAGTTCCGCGTCGTTCTGACCATGTGAATATGACCAACCCGACGTTTTATCGCACGATCCAGATCGACGGCCTCTCCATCTTTTACCGCGAGGCGGGCGCGAAAGATGCGCCCGTCCTTCTTCTGCTGCATGGACTGCCGTCCTCTTCCCGCATGTTTGAGCCGCTGTTCGCGCGGCTTTCCGGCCAGTTCCACTTAATCGCTCCCGACTATCCCGGCTTCGGCCACAGCGACTGGCCGGACCCCAAGAAATTCGCTTACACCTTCGATCATTACGCCGAGATCCTGAACCGTTTCACCGAAACGCTCGGCCTGCCGCGCTACACGCTCTACATGCAGGACTACGGCGGCCCGGTCGGTTTTCGCATGGCCTTAGCGCATCCCGACCGCGTCGAAGCGCTCATCGTGCAGGACGCCGTCGCGCACAACGAAGGCCTCGGCGCCAATTGGAAAACGCGTCGCGCTTTTTGGACCGATCGCGCCGCCAACGAAGTAGCGCTGCGCACCAACCTCCTGTCGCTTCCCACCACGCGCACTCGCCACGTCGGCAACGATCCCAACGTCGAACGCTACGACCCTGATCTCTGGACCGACGAATTCGCCTTCCTCAACCAGCCCGGCCAGGGCGACATCCAAAGCGACCTGTTCTACGACTATCGAACCAACGTCGACTCCTACCCGAAATGGCAGGCCTGGATGCGCGAGAAGCAGCCGCGCCTGCTCGTGATCTGGGGCAAGTACGATCTCTCATTCGACCCCGGCGAACCGGAGCGCTATCGCCAGGACGTGCCCACCGCGCAGGTTCACGTCCTGAACGCTGGCCATTTCGCCTTGGATACGGCCGCCGACGAGATCGCCGCGTTAGTTCGGAACTTCGCCGGCTCTACGGCGGACGATCGTCGTCTCGCAACGGCGCGATAATCTAGCCATGCGATCTGACATCGTTCCCGGAGCCGTCTTCCCCGACTACGAACTGACCGACCACACCGCCAAGCGCCGCAAGCTCTCCGAACTGCAAGGGCCCGATCCCATGATCCTGGTCCTCAGCCGTGGAGCCTTCTGCCCCAAGGACCGCCGCCAGACCGAGTCGCTGCTGGAACTGCATCGCGAGCTCGAAGTCGCCTACACGCGCATGGTCACGATCAGCACCGACAATATCACCGAGATCAATGAATTTCGCACCGGAATGGACGCCCATTGGACGTTCCTCTCCGACGCCGGCCGCGTCGTGCAAAAGGATCTCGACATCGCCGAATACACCGACCCGTTCCACAATCCGATGATCCCCCACACCATTGTGCTGGAGCCCGGTCTCGTCATTTACAAGATCTACAACGGCTACTGGTATTGGGGCCGCCCGACCTTGGAAGACCTGCGCCAGGACCTGCGCGCCGTCACGATGAAATGCCGCCCGGACTGGGACATCACCACACCCGAACTGAAAGCCGCCTGGCAGCAAGGCCGCAAGGAAAGTTTCTATCCGTACGGCAAGAGCTACGTGAAAACTCTCGGCGAACACGATTAGCGTCCATTCAGCGCGCCGTCCGGTAATTCAACGCGTGTGCAGACTACGATGGTCAAACTGATCTCTGTCACGCTTGCGTCGCTGGATGCCTATATCGCGGATGACGGCAACTTCGATTGGGCGGCGCCACTCAAAGCTTGGCCTGTGGGTCGCCCCTTGCTTTAGAATGGAATAAAATCGATGCTGAATTATGGACTGGACAAGAGTCGTCTTGGACCCACTCGGACTCGCGGGGTTTGCACTCGCCCTAGTGTTCAGCGTCGTAACTAAGGTTGTGGGCCGGAAGCGTCAGAAGGACACGCGCTGGATCCTGGGAGCTGGCTTCGCCCTCGCCGCTATTTGCGCCGTTGGCGGCGTCACGATTGCGTATAGACGCGAACGCCCGGACGCGTCGAAAGCCGCGCTTCCCTCGATGAAGATAGGCACGATCCACCAGCGCGCCCCTGGCGGGGCCGCCGTCGCGGGCGTGCAGGGCAACGTGAACGTGAACGTGCCGGCCAGTCCAAAAGAAGTAAAACCAAAGCAGTAACGCCGTTGACATGCGAACGCTTATACTGTTGTGCCTGCTAACACCGATTGATGCCTGGGCGCAGGTGTCGATTGGCTCACTCGCCCAGCAGGCAACATGCACAGTAGCCGGAGTAGTAGGGAATGTCACGATCAACTGCCCCGGACTTGCTCCCTCAGCTATTCGGGCTCTCAACGAGCAACTCAACGCGCGACTCAAGGACCGTGATCTCACCATCGACCAGATCAAAAAAGAGGCAAACGACTGGAAGGAGCGGTATCTTGACTTAACGGCCCGTCTGGCCGACGCAAGCGTCACCGACGGGCTGAAACGAAAGGCCGAGGAATTTTTGAAAACGGGAAGACTCGACGACGCTGGGCGCGTTCTTGATGAAGTGCTCGCTAGTGAGGAAAAAGAGGTTGATCAGATCGCAAGAAACCAGTTCGAGCGGGCTAGACTATACGAACTTCAAATCCAACCATTGCAAGCGTTGCCACACTACGAGAAGGCTTACAAATACCGTTCAGACATTCCAGACTACGGTGAGGCTTACGCTACACTTCTATACAAAGAAAAGGACTATGCGAAAGCAGAGCCAGTCTTCGAGCAGGTTCTGCAGATTCGTCGCGAACTGGCTAAAGCGAACCCGCAGGCGTATTTGCCCAGCGTGGCCGGGACGCTGAATAACCTGGGCATCCTGTTTAGCGAGACGCAGCGGCTGAACGAGTCCGCCGATGCCTATGCCGAGGCGCTGCAGACGTATCGCGAACTGGCCAAGCGGAACCCGGAGGCGTATCTGCCGGGCGTGGCAGCGACGCTGAACAACCTGGGCAACCTGTATCGCGCCGTGCGGCGGCTGAAGGAGTCCGGTGAGGCGTTCACCCAGGCACTGCAGGCGTATCGCGAACTGGCCAAGGCGAACCCGGACACGTATCTGCCGGACGTGGCTGCGACGCTAAACAACCTGGGCAACCTGTTCAGCGAGACGCAGCGGCTGAAGGAGTCCGCCGACGTCTATACCGAGGCACTGGAGATTCGTCGCCAACTGGCAAGAGCGAACCCGCAGGCGTATTTGCCGAACGTGGCCGGGACGCTGAATAACCTGGGCGTCCTATTCAGCAAGACACAGCGGCTGAAAGAGTCTGCCGACGCCTTCACCGAGGCACTGCAGACATATCGCGAACTGGCTAAAACGAACCCGCAAGCGTACCTGCCGGACGTGGCCGCGACGCTAGAAAACCTGGGCAACTTGTTCAGCGAGACGCAACGGCTAAAGGAGTCCGCTGACGTCTTCACCGAGGCGCTCCAGACGTATCGCGAGTTGGCGAAAGCGAACCCACAAGCGTACCTGCCGGACGTGGCCGGAACGCTGAACAACCTCGGCAAGCTGTATCGGGCCACGCAGCGGCTGAAGGAGTCGGCTGATGCTTACACCGAGGCGCTCCAGATTCGTCGCGAACTTGCCAAGGGGAACCCGCAGGCGTATCTGCCGGACGTGGCAACGACGCTGAACAGCCTGGGCGTCCTGTACCGCGACACGCAGCGGCTGAAGGAGTCGGCTGATGCTTACACTGAGGCGCTGGAGACGTATCGCGGACTGGCCAAGGCGAACCCGGAGGCGTATCTGCCGGACGTGGCAGCGACGCTGAACAACCTGGGCAACCTGTATCGCGCCACGCAGCGGCTGAAGGAGTCCGCCGGGGCCCTCACCGAGGCGCTACGGATTCGTCGCGAACTGGCCAAGGCGAACCCGGAGGCGTATCTGCCGGACGTGGCGGCGACGCTGAACAGTCTCGGCATCCTCTTCAGCGAGATGCGGCGGCTGAAGGAGTCTTCCGACGCATACGCCGAGGCACTTCAGATTCGTCGCGAGCTCGCGAAAGCGAACCCGCAAGCTTATCTGCCGCACGTGGCCGGGACGCTGAATAACCTTGCTAACCTGTATCGGGCCACGCAGCGGCCGCAGGAGTCCGCCAATGCCTTCACCGAGGCGCTACAGATTCGCCGCGAACTGGCCAAGGCCAACCCGGAGGCGTATCTGCCGGACGTGGCGGAGACGCTGAACAATCTAGGCGTACTGTATAGCGTCACGAACCGGCTGAAGGACTCCACCGACGCCTTCACCGAGGCGCTGCAGACGTATCGCGAACTGGCCAAGGCGAACCCGGAGGCGTACCTGCCGGACGTGGCAGGGACGCTGAACAACCTTGGCCTTGTGTATCGCGCGATACAGCGTCCGGAGGAGTCCGCCAATGCCCTCACCGAGGCGCTACAGATTCGCCGCGAACTGGCCAAGGCGAACCCGCAGGCGTATCTGCCGGATGTTGCGCAAACGCTGAACAACCTCGGTGTCATGTACAAGGCCGAAGGCCAGAACTCACAAGCGGCCGGAGCCTGTAATGAAGCGGCAACCATTTTGAAACAACTCGCCGCTGACAACCAAGCTAAGTTCGGTCCACAGCTCGATTCCGTCTGCACCGCTCAATAGGCTAGGGCCACGCCCTTCCACAACGGTGTAGGCTTTGGGCCGACGGGCGGAGCCGACCCGTCCCAGTGACGTGACACTCTAAAGTCAGGACCTGCGCGCCGTCATGATGAAATGCCGCCCGGACTGGGACATCACCACGCCCGAACTGAAAGCCGCCTGGCAGCAAGGCCGCAAGGAAAGTTTCTATCCGTACGGCAAGAGCTACGTGAAAACTCTCGGCGACCACGATTAGCGTCAATTCAGAGCGCAGTCCGGTAATTCGTCGTTCGGCATCGGCCAAACTGCCCCCGCTTGATGTCTTCCATTTTCGTCATCGTTTCTTCCCCCCGGCAAAGGGGTTCGCGGCTGCCTGCTTCATCCACGAGGCTACTTGGTGCTCGTCGAGATCGTCCACGGATGCCAGCTCTACGCCTCGTGTGGACTTGCCCATCCCAATCGGCGTCACAGGCGGTTCAGGCTTGATCTCCGTGCCGCGTATGAACATCAGTTTCACGTGACCGGCGAAAGCACCGGACGAGAAGCACCAGCCTCCGCCCACACCGTAATACGCCATCCCCCACTTCACCGCACGTTGGAGGTTTGGCAGCGTATTGGCAGCCAAAGCATCGACACGCTCGGCGATGCTGCGCTGTGGCTGCGGCAAGCTCGCGATATAGGCGAACACGGGTTCGTCCCCTTCCGCGGCCTTCGCGGCGCTTGCCTTGCCGGTCATGGCGACCAGCAGCTTCGTGCCAGTATGGCCTTGGGCGTCCGGCCTGAGGGGAGGCTTTCTCATGAGCTCACCAAGGTGACGAGAAGTGTGTCCAGCTCCTCGAACTGCTCGCCTGCCCCGCTTGTGCCTGTGCTTCCCGAGGCGATTGCGTCGTCCAGGGCTTGCTTGGAGGGATAGAGCTCGTGCAGGACCAGTAGCGTCTTGTCGCCCTTTTCCTCGAAGGTCACCGTGGTAACGGCGCCATCGGCGCTTTCCTCATTCGTCCAGACGATGCGCGAGTGGGGCGTCACTTCGATATACCTGCCGAAGAACGCCATAGGCTGCTCAAAGGCAGGGTGGCTGAACACGAAACGGTACGTGCCCCCCGTGCGAACATCGGCCTCGCACGAAATGAAAGATATTCCAAACGACTTCGGCGCCCACCACCGCTTGAGCAACTCAGGCTTGGTCCAGGCCTCGAACACGATGTGCGCAGGGCTGTGGAAGATTCGCGTGACGACTAGCTCACGCTCAGACTTTCGTTCTACCGTCGTGGGGTTCTTCATAGGGCCTCACTTTCTCTTCTTTCGTCCATCGACTCTTTCCTCCCGTTTCAATGACTCAACGATCTTGTCCAACTCGTCGAAGCGTGCGTCCCAGAGCTGGCGGTACCTCTCAATCCATGCCGCCTCTTGCTCTAGGCGGCGCAGGCCGAGCTTGCAGGTACGCACGCGCCCGACCTTTTCCGTGGTGACGAGCCCCGCCTGCTCCAAGACTCCGACGTGCTTCTTCATGCCCGTGAGGGTCATATGGAACTTCTCGGCAAGGTCCGTGATCGAAGCGTCCGCACGCCCGAGCCGCTCCAGAATGCCGCGTCGTGTGGCGTCCGAGAGCGCGGCGAACGAGGCATCGAGGGGGGCCTGTTGACACTGAACCATTCAGTTCAGTATATGACATGGATCGGAGACATGCAAGGGACGGCGCCGGCCATAGTCTTCCAACGCGAAAACACAGGCCTCACAGCGATCCTCGAAATCGAGCCAGCATCCTTTCCTCGTTGGGAGCCATCCCCGTAAACAAATAGAACGCCCGAGCCGCTTGATAAACAGCCATGCCGCCTCCATCGACCGTCCGGCATCCCACGCTGCGCGCCACGCGGAGCAACTCCGTTTCCAACGGAACATACACGATCTCGGCAACCCACATCGCTGCGTCCAAACACTCTCGCGGCACGGCCACGCCGGGATGAGCCGCCATGCCGACCGGCGTTGCGTGAATCAGCCCGCTGGCTTTTTCGAGCGCCTTGGTAGCACACGCCCGGCCAGAGCCGAATTGAGCGCACAATCTTTCCGCGAGCATAGCGGCGCGGCCGGGTAGTTCATCGAAAATGCGCAGAGTGCCCACGCCCATCTCCAGGGCGGCATAGCCCGCGGCGCTGCCTGCGCCGCCCGCGCCCACTAGAAGCACGCTCTCTAGCGCCGCGCCGGGAAGTCCCAATTGAAAGCCTCGCGCAAACCCGTATGCATCCGTGTTGTAGCCGCGGCGTTGGCCGTCCTGGAACGTAACCGTGTTCACCGCTCCAATCGCCATCGCCTCCGGCGCAATCTCCGTGAGATATCGCATCACTTCCTGCTTGCACGGATACGTGACGTTTACTCCATAGCACCCGCGTCGCTCCGCCAGGTCCAGAAGTGTAGGAAGGTCGCAGTGCGTCTCGTTCAGGTCCATGATTTTGTAAGAAACCTCCAGGTCGAGCGAACGTCCCTCGGATTCATGGATCTCCGGAGATTTGGACGCGGCAATCCCACTGCCGATCAGGCCCATCAAGAAGTGGTTCTTCATCGGTGCTGCTTCTTGGCAGTGTAGCGCGGGCGCGCGAACCTTCGGTGCGATAATCAGCGAATGCGCTGGACGATTCTGTGCTTGCTCGTAGGAGTAACCACCATCAATTACCTGGATCGTCTCTTGCTCAGCGTGTTGGCCCCGGTGTTGCGTGACACGTTCCATTTCACCGACAGCGTCTATGGAAACATCTCTGGGGCGTTTCAGATCGCCTACGCATTGGGATACCTTTTTCTTGCGAGGGTTGTTGATCGCTACGGCACCAAGATCGGGCTGGGAGCCGCCGCTGCGTTATGGTCGGTGGCGTCACTGCTCCACGCTACCGTTAACGGCGTGGCTCAGTTTGGCGTCTGGCGCACCGTGCTCGGCCTGTCGGAAGGGGCAAACTTCCCCGCCTGCAACAAAGCCGTAGCCGAATGGTTTCCGCTTGAGGAGCGCGCGCTCGCCACGGGCATCTTCAACGCGGGCGTCAATCTTGCGTCCGTCATCGGCCCGCCGATGTTCGTGGCTCTCACAGCCTGGTACGGTTGGCGCGCCTGCTTCGCCGGTGTGTCGTCGTTGGGTTTCATTTGGCTCGCGTTGTGGAGCTTCATCCCGAAAGCGCCGCGCCAGGCCCGCCTGGGCCAATCCGGGCTCACTCTGCGGCAAGCTCTGCGCTACCGTCAGGCATGGGGCTTCATTGTGGGCAAGATCCTCGTCGATCCGGCCTGGTTCTTTATGTTGTTCTGGCTGCCCCTCTATTTTCGCGACGCGCGAAAGTTGCAGATGAGCCAGATCGGATGGGCGCTGCCATGGATTTACTTCATGGCCGGCTTGGGCAGCGTGGCCGTCGGATGGCTGTCTGGCGCTTCGCTCCGCCGGGGCGCCACCAAGCGCCGCGCACGCTTGGGCGCTACGCTCCTCTGCGCGCTCATCATCCCCCCGGCAATCCTAGCGGGGCTGGTGACCAGTGTCGCGGGCACGGTAATGTGCTTTAGTATCGCCGCTGCCGCGCATCAAGCCTTCAGTTCCATGGCGTTCACTATGCCAGGCGACGTTTTTCCCCAAGAGGCTGTCGCCACGGTTCAGGGATGGGGCGGGTTTGCGGGTGCCATCAGCAGCGTGCTGTTCGCCGCCGTGCTTCCCGGCTACCTGATCCCGGTGTTCGGCTACACCCCCATGCTGGTCGTGCTGAGCTGCGGTTATCTGGTAGCCGTTTCTGTGCATTCTGTGACTTTTCGCGATTTCCAGCCGGCTCTTATCCAGGCTTGAAGCGCCCGCTCTCCCACCGATGTCACACTCCCAAGCCCTGTCCCGTCTCACTGGTAGAGAAAGGAAAAACCACATGATCAAATGGCTACTTCGGAAAGCGATCGGCAAATTCGAGCGTGAATGGCAATACGACGCCGGCTATATGCGCGACATCATCGACGCCAGCCCCCGCGCAGCTTGGCTGTTTTCCCGCGCCGTCGCCATCGGCCAGTTCCGGCGCGGCGTCCCCATCCAGCCTTGGTTTGCCGCCGGCATCACCGCCGTTCGCAGCGAGGATTGCGGCCCTTGTACGCAGCTCGGCGTCACAATGGCTGAGCGCGCCGGCGTCAGTCCTGCGGTTCTGCGCGCCCTGCTGTCCGACAATCCCGGCGCCATGCCGCCCGACGTCCGCCTGGTGTGGAACTTCACGCGCGCCACGCTCGCGCACGATGTCGCCGCCGACGAGTATCGCGAGGAAATCGTGAAGCGCTGGGGACGGCTCGGCCTGGTCAGTTTGGCTTTCGCCATCACCGCGTCGCGAATCTATCCCACCGTCAAGTATGCCCTGGGCCACGGCAAGGCCTGTATGCGCGTTGTCGTTGACGGCTCGGCCGTCCTGCAGGATCACGGCCGCGCCCCCGCGCCGGCCGATGTCGCGCTGCGCATGTCATGAGCTCAGCCAGCGCGATGCCGGATCCGGCCGCAAGCTTCGAGCCCTACCGCCGTCGCCTGCTCGGCCTCGCCTACCGCATGCTGGGGTCAATGGCGGACGCCGAGGACGCGGTGCAGGACGCCTACTTGCGCTGGCATGCGGCGAACCGCGAGAAAGTATTGGACCCGAGAGCGTTTCTCATGACCACCACGGCGCGCATTTGTCTCGATCTGCTGACCTCGGCGCGAGCCCGCCGCGAGCAATACGTCGGCCCCTGGCTGCCGGAGCCCGTGGTCGACACCGCGGCGCTCGCCCCCGACAGCCGCACCGAGTTGGCCGAAGATTTGTCCGTCGCCCTGCTCTTGACGCTGGACCGGCTGTCGCCGCTCGAGCGCGCCGCCTTCCTGCTGCACGACGTCTTCGACTTCTCGTTCAGCGAAGTGGCCGCGACTCTGGAGCGCGGTGAAGTCGCCTGCCGGCAGCTTGCCGCCCGTGCCCGCGAACACGTGCGCGCCGTTCGGCCGCGCGGAGCCGCCACGCCGCCCGCGCGATCGGGCGACATCGATGCCCGGCATGAGCAACTCCTGTCCGCATTCGTCACCGCAACCAGCTCGGGCGATCTTCAGGCGCTGACGCACCTGCTCGCCAGCGACGTGCGCGTCACGTCCGATGGC
Source organism: Bryobacteraceae bacterium (assembly GCA_035501155.1). GTDB lineage: Bacteria > Acidobacteriota > Terriglobia > Bryobacterales > Bryobacteraceae > Palsa-89. The sequence continues at coordinate 27,180 of DATJWO010000037.1, read as the reverse complement.
GGCGGCAAGGTGTCGGCCGCGCTGAACGTCATCGAGGGCGCCGATCGCGCGGCGCGCTTCCTGGTCGGCGCCACACGCAAAGGCTGGCGCGACAACTTCACCTGGCGCTTTGCCACGATTAATGGCTTGCCCGGCATCATCATCGATGCACCTGAGGGACCGGTGCAGACCGCCGCGTTGGAAATCGAGGACGGCGTCATCCGCGCGCTCTACGTGGTCCGCAACCCGGACAAGCTGCGCCATCTACCCGCAGTGCCCGTCCCGCACCCGAGCGGTCCCGAACCTCAGGACCTTGACTCGTGAGCCGCATTGTCGCTCCATGACGAGATTGTCGATCAAGCCAGGCGCAGTCAGAACGGCTCAAGGCATTGTCGTGTTTTGCGTCCAAATCTGATTTCGCCGGGCCGGGAGAACAATCCGCTTGCATCGGCCTCTTGCCCAGCCACGAAAGGAAAACGTCCGCTCATAAGAAAAAGCTAAGAAATCTGGCGCTCGTTTGGTACTCTCTACGGACGGGTATCTATGAAACGTAATTTGTGGCTTATTGGCTCGCTTGTATGTGTCTCTTGCGGGATCCTCCAGGCGCAGACCACCAGCGCTCCCTACCCGCCGTTCACGCCGAAGGAGGCGGAACTCGGCAAACAGTTGGTGGCGAAATCGCTCGAACTCCGAAAGCAAATCACTGACATGAGCGCGCCGGCCGACCCGTTCAAAATCATCGGAAACCTCTACTTTGTCGGTGTTGCGAATGGAGAAGCCTACCTTTTGACATCTCCACAGGGCGACATCTTAATGGGCGCGGCGATGGACAGCACGTCCGAACGAGTGGAAAAAAATATTGAGAGCCTGGGTTTCAAGATGAGTGATATCAAGGTCATCCTACTCAACCACAATCACGGGGATCAATCCGGAGGGGCGGCCTATCTAAAGGAGAAGAGCGGTGCGCAAGTGATGGCGGCCTTCGCCGAAATCCCTTTTTTGGAGCATGGCATGTTCAATCCTCCTGCAATCCCGGTCCCGCCAACCGAGCAGAACGGAAAAGCAGGCCAAGGTGCGCGAAGAGGGCCGCCGCACTATCCGCCCGTCAAGGTGGATCGTGCTCTCTTCAATGGCGATGTGGTCAAGGTTGGCCCTTTGAGCGTAACTGCATATTTGATTCCGGGACATAGCCCCGCGTCCACCACATTCGCCTATACGGTTCGAGATCATGGTCGAAACTATAAAGTGGTCGAATTTTGCTGCTGGGAGTACCCGGCCGATCTGAGTCAAAACGCTTATATTACCGAGGCGAGCGTGCGCAACACTTTTGAAACTTTCCGCAAGCTGTACCCGGTAGACATTTACCTCGAAACCGGCTCCTACGCATGGTCCGGGATGCTGAACCAGCCTTCCGGAACGTTCGCCGAGCGCATGGCACGGCTGAAAACCGACAGCAAACCCTTTGTAGATCGCGAAATCTTCAATGAGTTCTCTGCAGCAAGGGAGGTCGAGATCGAAGAGAAGATGGGCAAGTTGAGCGCCACCAACCACTGAGACCGAATCAGGCGCCTGAGCCAGAATCTACCGGACCTAGTTCTGACAACCAGTGCGGAAGTGTGGGCGACGGGCATCCACATATCGCCCTGCGTTGGACAATCGAGGCCGTAAGCCAGATTCGAGTTGCCACCCACTCGTCGCGCCCGGCCAACACCACAACCCCATAACCCTTGACCCGCCGCGTTACACTCATCGGGGAGGCTTAAGCGAATGCTAGCGGCGCGCAACGCAAAATTACCAAACGAACCCAATCCCACAAACGGACACTCTCGCGTTGAAACGCCTGCCTCAGCCATGTCGGATGGCTTACACCGTCCGCCATCCGCAGGTCGCTAGAGAAGACACATGGCTCGCATCGTCCTCGGCATCGGCACTTCGCACGGCGTCATGGTCTCCATTCCCTCCGAATACTGGAAGGACCGCGTTCCGGCCGACCGCGCCGAAAAGCACCACCCCTTTCGCGGCGGCACCTATACATTTGACGAGCTCGCCGCACTGCGCCGCAACGAAAATCTTCCCGATCAGATCCGCCCCGAGGTGATGTGCGACCGCCACGCGCGCTGCCAGCGTGCCATCGCGAGCCTCGCCGACACCTACGCGGCCACAAAAGCCGGCATGGCGGTGATCGTCGGCAACGACCAGCTCGAAGTCTTCACGCGCGAAACCATCCCCGCCTTCAGCATTTTCCGTGGGCCTTATGTCGAAGGCATTCCGCGCACGCCCGAGTTTCTCGCCAAGCTCAACCCCGCCATCGCGCGCGCCGAACTCGACCGCACGCCGCAGGTCTACACCCAATATCCCTGCTTGCCCGACGTCGGCTGGCACGTGACTGCGGAGCTCACTGCCCACGGCTTCGACGTCACGCAGATGACCAAGCTGCAGACCGGCGAAATCGGCTCCAACGCCGCGCCCCATGCCTACGCGTTCGTCTACCGCCGCATCATGCGCGATCAAGTCCCGCCGCACGTGCCCGTCTTCGTGAACACCTTTTATCCGCCCAATCAGCCCCACGCCGCCCGATGCTTCGAGTTCGGCCGCGCACTGGCTCGCGCCGTGGCCTCCTGGCCCGAAGACAAAACAGTGGTCATGGTGGCCTCGGGCGGCATGTCCCACTTCGTCGTCGATGAAGATTTCGATCGCGACGTGCTCAGCGCGATGGCGCGCGGCGACGCGGCTGCGCTACGCCAAGTGCCGGAGTCTACGTGGCAATCGGGCACATCAGAAATCAAGAACTGGATCACTGTCGCGGGCGCCATGACTGAAGCCGGATTGAAAATGAATCTCGTGGATTACGTGCCCGCTTATCGCTCCGAAGCCGGCACTGGTAGCGGACTCGCATTCGCGACGTGGCAGTCATGAAAGCCGCTTACTTCGAACAACCCGGCCCCCCCGAGGTCCTCGTCTACGGCGAGCGCCCCACGCCAGAACCCGCCGACGGCGAAGTGCTCATCAAGATAGCAGCCGCCGGCGTCAACTTCGCCGACGTCAACGTCCGCAGCGGCCACAACAAAGTCCCGCTCCCCGCCATCCCCGGCATGGAGGCCGCCGGCACCATCGAAAAGCTCGGCGAAGGCGTCACCGGATTCGCCCCCGGCGACCGCGTTGGTTACGTCATGGTGCGCGGCTCTTATGCCGAATATGCCGCCGTTCCCGCGAAGATGCTGGCTCGCATTCCCGAGGACACGACGCTCGAAACCGCGGCCGCCGCCATGCTCCAGGGTTTCACCGCGCACTATCTCACGCACACGACGTTTGTGCTGAAGCCCGAGCACACCGCGCTGATTCACTCCGCCGCCGGTGGCACCGGCCGCCTGCTCGTCCAGTTGGCGTCCCATGCGGGCGCGCGCGTCATCGCGACTGTCGGCAGCGAAGCGAAAGCCGCCATCGCGCGCGAGGCCGGCGCCTCCGAGGTTCTCGTTTACGAACAGCAGGACTGGGTCGCCGAAGTCAAACGCCTCACCGCGGGCGTTGGCGTCGACGTGGTCTACGATGCCGTCGGCAAAACGACCTTCCTCAAAGGTCTCGATTGCTTGAGGCCCCGCGGTCTGATGGTCCACTTCGGCGTTTCAAGCGGCCAGATCGACCCTCTGAATACCCGCGCGCTCACTGAACGCGGCTCGCTCTATCTCACGCGCCCCACTCTGCTGACCCACGTTTCAACCCCGGCCGAAATCGCCTGGCGCGCCGGCGATGTCTTCCGCTGGATCGCCGAAGGCAAACTCAAACTCCGCGTCGAGCACGAATATCGGCTATCCGATGCCGCCCAGGCCCACCGCGACCTTGAAAGCCGCGCCACCGCCGGCAAAATCATTCTACGCATAAAATGATTTGGGCTTCCACCGCCTAACGCCCCGCCGCCGTCTCCAACCGCGCGCCGCCTGCCGCCTCCACCGCCCCGCCTTCCGGCGACTTCGGAACCAGCAGCATCGCGATCGCTGTAATCAACGCCGGCACCGCCGCCAGCTTCAGCAGATTCGGCCCGGAGACGCCAACTTCCAGCAGCACGCCGCCCAGATACGGACCCAGGATCGACCCGCAGCGCCCGACTCCAAGCGCCCATCCGAGCCCCGTGGCGCGCGCCGCGGCCGGATAATACGCGCTCGTGAAAGCGTTCATCGCATTCTGCCCGCCGATGGTGCAGAAGCCCGCACCGATCGCGCCAACCGTCAGCAGCACCGTGTTGGTCCCCGCCGAGCCCAGGCCGAGGAGGCACAGCGCGCTTCCCACGAACGCGATTCCGAGCATCCATTGCGGCTTCGTCTTATCGCTCAAGTAGGCGAGCAGCAGCCCGCCCACGATCCCGCCCGCGCTGTACAGGCTGGTGATCAGGCTGGACCGCGCAATCGAAAGCCCGCCCGCCTTCAGCACCGAAGGCAGCCAGTTCAGAATGAAGTACAGAGCCATGATGTTCATCAGGTACGCGGTCCAGATGAGCAGCGTGCGGCCCGAGTAGCCGCCCGCAAACAGCAGGCTCACCGGAAAGCGCTCCTGCACCGCCGCGACCTTCGGCTCCTTCCACCCCGGCGCGAGAATCGCAACCACCTTCTTGAGCTCCGCGCGCGGCTCGGCGGAATTCAGAAGCTGGGGCAGGGAATTGGGGAAGCTCCACATCGCCAACGGCAGCATCAACAGCGCGGCCACGCCGCCAAAGATCAGCACCGATTGCCAGCCGTACTTCGGAATCAACGCCGCGCTTACCGTACCGCCGACCACGCCGCCCAGCGAAAAGCCCGCGCCCGCGACGGTCACGATCAGCGTGCGGCATCGCGTGGGTGCGTATTCGGAAACCACGCCGATCGCCTGCGGCATCACGCCGCCTACACCGAATCCGGTCAGGAATCGCAGCGCGACCAGCATCTCCAAAGACGAAACCCAAATCGTCGCCAGCGTCGAAACGCCGCAGATCAGAATACAAATCACCAGCAGGCCGCGCGTCTTGAATCGGTCCGCCAGCGGCGAGAACACCAGCGCGCCGATGGTCAGTCCCAACAGTCCCACGCTGAGCGCGCTGCCCATCTGCAACGGCGTAAGATGCAGCAGGTCCCGCAGCGCTGGCGCCACGTACCCGATGGCCTGCGAATCGAACCCCTCGGTCAGCAGCAGCAGCACCGCGATCGCGACCATCCGGATGTGAAAGCCGGTGAGCGGCCGTGCATCCAGCGCCGCCCGGAAGCTGACGATCCTCTGATCCACCGAATCAGTATACCCCTCGCACTCGCCGAACGAGGGTTCGCGGACTTATACTGACAACGTATGAAGCCGCGAGTCGTTCGCAACATTCCACGTCCCGACCCGGACGTGGTCCGCCGCCTGGAAGCGCAGGGTGTCGCCACCGTCCACGAAGCGCAGAATCGCACTGGCCTGATGCGCCCCTACATGCGGCCCATCTATCCCACAGCGCGGATGGCCGGCCCGGCGGTGACCGTGAACTGCGCGCCCGGCGACAATATCATGATTCACGCCGCGGTTGAGGTCTGCAAGCCCGGCGACGTCCTGGTAGTCACAACGTTCACGGAATCGACAGACGGATTTTTCGGCGAGCTGCTGGCGACTTCGCTCCGCGCTCACGGCGTGATCGGCCTGATCATCGACGCCGGCGTGCGCGACGTGGCCGATCTCACGGCGATGCAGTTTCCGGTGTGGTCGAAGGCCATCTCCGCGCAGGGCACCGTGAAGGCGACTCCGGGCTGGGTGAATACGGATGTCGTTTGCGCCGGAGCGACGGTCCATCCCGGCGACGTCATCGTGGCCGACATCGACGGCGTGGTGGTGGTGCCGCGCGAGCTTGCCGCCGAGGTAGCGGACCTAGCCGACGCCCGCATCGCCAAAGAAGAGAAGAGCCGCCAGGCGCTCAAAGCCGGCGAACTCGGCCTGGACCGCTCCGGCTTGCGCGCGAAGCTGGTCGCGATGGGCGTCGAATGGGTGGACGAGGCCTGATCTCCTCGCGGCTTAGTCAGATGCGAGGCGATTGGTCTGCGGGGCGAGCACTGGTTCCGGATGTGTCGCAACTGGTTGGGCGTCGGCCTTCACCTTCTTGACCTTCCGGCGACTCAGCCGCCGTTGCAAACCATCCATGTACGTGTAGAACACGGGCGTCAAATACAGCGTGACGAACTGAGCGAAAATCAATCCGCCAACCACGCAAAGCCCGAGCGGACGGCGTTCGTCGGCCCCCGCTCCCGTTCCCAGGGCGATGGGCAGCGTGCCCATGATGGCTGCCGCGGTGGTCATCATGATGGGCCGGAAGCGGATCATGCAGCCTTCGTAGGCCGATTCGCTGGCGTTGTAGCCGGACTTTTGCATCTCGACGGCGAAATCGACCATCATGATGGCGTTCTTCTTGACGATTCCGATCAGCATGATCAAGCCGACGAAGCCGAACAGATCGAGCTGTATGTGAAAGAGTGTGAGCGTGAGCAGACCGCCGAACGCGGCCGACGGCAGACCAGTGAGAATGGTGATGGGATGGATCCAACTCTCGTAGAGAATAGCGAGAATCATGTAGATCACGAGCACGGCCATCACCAGCAAAATGCCCAGGCCCCTTAGCGACTCTTGGAATGCCTTGGCTGTTCCCTGGAAACTGCCGCTTATCGATTCCGGCAGCAGCGACGACGCCAGGGTCTCGACTTCGTTCACCGCCTGTCCTATGGCGACGCCGGGTCGCAGGTTGAAGGACAACGTGACCGACGAGAGCTGGCCCGTGTGGTTGACGGTCAGCGGGCCGAAGTTGGTGACGAACTTGGAGACGGCGCTAAGAGGGATCAATTTCCCCGAAGAAGAGTGGATGTACAGCTCGGAGAGCATGGCGGGGTCGCTTTGGTACTTGGGCGCAACCTGGAGAACAACCTTGTAGAGATTGGTGGGCGTGTAGATGTTGGACACCTGGTTCTGGCCATAGGCGGCGTAGAGGGCGGTTTCGACCTGCTCGGGGGTAATCCCAAGCGCAGAAGCCTCGTCGCGATCGACGACCACATTCGCCTGCGGATTCTTATTTTGCAAATCGGTAGTCACTTCGGCCAGGCCGGGCAGTTCTTTCATCCGGGACTCGAGGATCGCCGCGTACCGATAAAGTGTCGTAGTATCCGGACTTTCTAGCGTGTACTGATACTCACTCTTGGTGGACCGGCCGCCGATCTGGATGGCTGGCGGGATCTGGATATACGCCCGCACCCCGGGAATCGTGTTGACCTTGGGTTCGTAGTGGCGCGCGAGATCTTGGATCGTCATGTGATGTTCGAACAGCGGGCGCGCCGCATGAACGATCGTTCTCAAGAAACTGTCGGACCCGTATTTCGCCGCCAGGCGCTCATATGCCGGGCTGTAGGTCCATTGGCGCTCGGAGACGTCCTTCAGGTGCAAGGAAACGTTGCCGTTGTTCAGGCCATTCCCACCGGCATCGCTGATCGAGGAATGGAATTGCAGTGTGTTCGGATCCTGGAGGATGATTCCGTTCAGAGTCTCCTGATCCGCCTTCATCGCGGCGAAGGAGATCCCCTGCTTTGCCTCCGTGTTGACCCTGAGCTGGGCCTGGTCTTCTACGGGAAGGAAGCCCTTGGGAATGATCCAGAATTCCCAGGCGGTGCCTGCCAGAACGAGAAGCGAGAACAACATCACCAGCCCGCGGTGGCGCATCGCCCAGCGCAGGCTCACGCCATAGGAATTCAGGCTGGAATTCAGCATCCCGTCGAGTTTGCGGTAGAGCCAGCCATGCTCCTTTTCGTGCTCGGGACGCAGGTAGCGGCTACACAGCATCGGCGTGAGCGTGAGCGAAACGACGCCGGAAACCAGAACGGCGGCGATGATGACCACGGAGAATTCGTGCAGAAGCCGCCCCAGCATGCCGCTCATGAAAAACACCGGAATGAACACGGCGCTCAGCGAGATGGTCATCGAAAGAATGGTGAAGCCGATCTCTTTCGATCCCTCGAGCGCGGCTTGGAGCGCGCCTTTGCCCATTTCCATGTGGCGCACGATGTTTTCCAGCATGACGATGGCGTCATCGACGACGAAGCCGACCGATAGCGTCAGGGCCAGCAGCGAGAGGTTGTCGATGGTGTAGTCGAGCTCGTACATCACGGCGAAGGCGCCGAGGATGGCCATCGGCAGGGCGAAGCTGGGAATCATCGTGGCGGAGAGATTCCGCAAGAACAGGAAGATAACAAGGATGACCAGAAAAACGGCCAGCAGGAGCGTGAACCTGACGTCGTTGACCGACTGGAGAATAGAAATGGACCGGTCATGTTCCACCGTCATGATCAGCGACGGCGGCATGACTGCGCGGAACCGCGGGAAGAGCGCGCGGACGGCCTTGACCACCTCGATTGTGTTGGCGCCGGGTTGGCGTTCAATCGCGAGAACCACGCCCGGAACTCCGTTGACCCAGCCGGCGACATCCGCATCCTGAACGCCGTCGAAGACATTGGCGACCTGATCGAGGCGAACCGGGGCCCCGTTCCGATAGGCGACAATCAGCGGGCGATATGCCGCCGCATCGTTCAATTGCCCGTTGGATTGGAGGTTATACGCCGTGTTGGCGCCGTAGAGCGTGCCCATCGCCATGGTGACATTGGCGTTTTGAATGGCGCTGGCTACTTGGTCGATGCCGAGCTGGCGGCTGGCCAACTCCTCGGGATTCACCTGGACGCGCACCGCGTAAGGGACGGAACCGTAGACCTGAACCTGCGCCACACCCTGCACCCTGGAAATCTGCTCGCCGAGCTGCACCTCCGCGTACTGGTCGACCGTGTAGAGGGGGAGGGTGCGGGACGTGAGGCCCAGAAAAAGAATGGGTGATTCGCTTGGATTCACTTTCCGGAGCGTAGGCGGGGTCGGCAGGTTGGCCGGCAATTGGGAAGTGGCGGCGGTGATGGCCGATTGCACGTCGAGAGCCGCAGAATTAATGTCGCGGCTCAGCGAGAACTGAAGCGTGATATTCGTCGAGCCGAGCGAACTGGTGGAGGTCAATTCATCCAGGCCGGCGATGGTGGTGAATTGCTTTTCGAGCGGCGTAGCGACGGTGGACGCCATTGTCTCCGGGCTGGCGCCGGGCAGGCCGGCCGAGACCTGAATGGTGGGGAAATCAACGCTGGGCAGATCGCTGACAGCCAGGAGATTATAGCCGAGGATGCCGGCAACCAGAATGGCCAGCATCAGAACGCTCGTCATCACTGGCCGGCGGATAAAGAGCTCGGTGTTCATTTACTATGGTTTCGCGGGATCGCTCGAGAGTAGGCAACCGCGGTTAAGGCTCAAAATCCATCTTACTATGGCCCGCTAGCGCTGGAACATCTCGTAGCAGCCCAAGCGGAGGGCCTGTAGCGTGTCAGTGTTTGAGGAATTGTGGTGGGGCACGCACGAGAACGTTTTCGTTCTGGGGCCAACTGGCGTCGGAAAGAGCTTCGTGGCCTGTGCGCTGGCGCAGAAGGCGTGCCGCGATGGTTATTCGGCACTTTACACTCGTGCCCAAACGCTATTCCGAGATCTCGCAATGGCTCGCGCCGATGGCAGCCTGCGCAGTTTGTTGGCCCGACTCAGCCGCATCGACGTCCTGGTGATCGATGACTGGGTGATGGCTCCGCTATCGGAACCCGAGCGGCGCGACTTCTGGGAGATCTGCGAGGACCGCTATCAGGTGCGCTCGACGATCCTGACTTCGCAGTTGCCGGTCTCGCGCTGGCACGAACAGGTCGGCGATCCGACGCTGGCCGACGGCATCTTAGACCGGTTGGTTCATAACGCCCACCGCATCGAGATGCGTGGGGATTCGATGCGCAAGAATCGGGGGAAACCCAATGCATAGGATCAGCAAAGCCAGGAAGTTCTGCTGAGTGGAATGCCGTGCGTCCGACTTTATCTTGTTCGGTTGTGAGATCCCTCGACGAGAAGGGACTGCGCCTCAAGTGCTGCTTGGGCAAGGTCGCCCCACGCGCAAACTTCTTCGGGCGGATTCGTCCCAAAACTCGCAAGAAATTGATCTATGGCGGGAAGCAACGGAACTACTGTGCTAGCCAGTTTTCTCCGGGTCGCTGGAGCACAGCGCTTGAGTTTCTGCGAGCGTTCTTCGTCGTCCGAGATTGCCCATTTCCTTACGAGTGGAAGTAGCGGTCGAAGCGCGGCGGGCATGCCCTCGAATCCGGCGTCCCGTTCTTTCAAGCCGTCCTCGTGTGGCATGATTTCTATGACCGCGTGAATAACTGCCATCACTCGTTGCGTCGTGGGCCTTTGCAGGAAAACGCGAACCAGCCGCTGTGACACGTTGATCTCTTCTCCCTCTTGCGGACTGATAACTTCAAGAAGGCGCGTTAGCAAGCCCGAATTGATCAGATCAGACTGCGCTTGCGACAACTTACCGTCAGCATTGAATACTTGATGGTCGGCCCCAGAGGCACGCACATCACATACCGGCGCTTGGTGGAGCGACCTTACTCGCGGGTTCACTTTCAACAACGTGAACGACCCGTAACGGGCTTCCACGTCTGCAAGAATCAAGTCTTCACTCGCAAGCAGCTCGATCTGGTGACGTCGATAGGTTGCCCGCACTTGGCGTGTGAGCAAAGAGGCATCCGTGAGCATTACCTTGGCTCGTTTAACCTTCACCCCAAAAATCTTCGCGAGTTCACTTAACACGCCAATACTGCCCGCGCCGCCATCTATGGTCCGTTGATTCATCCAATCTCCGTCGCTTTTAAATTCTAGCGAGCGGCAGCTTCCAGTGTGCCTTTCCCGAAGGTCAGGGCCCGCATACTCCTGCACGAATCAATTCGGAGCGCTCACGCGCTCCGGGCTTCTGTGAGCTGAGGCGGGGCAAGGCCTGCCGCCTTTCCCCGCACCCCTTTGCCCGCTACCGGCGCTCTTCCTTCGCTGCGCTCCGGACATTTTTCCTTGACGAAGCCGAACACTTCTTGCACAATCGGGATGCCAGCGTCGCTACGCTCCGAGGGTGTTCGGGTTCATCCCGGAATGCCGTTCGGCTTTTCCTCCGGAAACAGCGTTCGGCTTCGCCGGAATCCTCAGAATGAGTGGTGGGCCCGAGAGAACTCGAATCTCTGACCTCTACCGTGTCAAGGTAGAGGTTTAGACTCAGCATATTGATTCCATTGAGTGTTTGGCCGCCCTGAAGTGCCGAAAACGAACAGAGGAGCGCCTATCGCAGCGATATCGCAGCGAGAAGCCTCACTGTACACGCCGGGGCTCCTTGTTGCTTTGAACCTTCTCCGGCCGGTCGCTGAGCACCCTATCTAATGCTTCCATTGATTCCCGCACGCTCCTCGGAATCGGCTGAACGTAAATGTCGGCGGTGGTCGCAGACCTGGTATGTCGCATCTGGGTCTGGATATCCTTCAGGTCGCCGCCAGCTTCATTCGCAAGAGTCGCGAAGGTACGGCGCATGATCTGGCAGTTGACCCGAATTCCTAACTCTTCTGCAACCGGCTTGAGGCGCCGGTTCACCCAGTTATGATAGTCGAGCGGCATCAACGTGGCCGAGGCCTCGAGTTCGGCATTTTCAAGCCGGCGTCTCCGTTTTCTCTCGGAAGGAAAAATCCAGCCGGTCGGTGACGAATCTTCGGAGATCGCCTTTAGTTGCTGTAAATCGTTGTATAGAGACAGAGGCAGATAAATGGGTTTCCTGCTCTTCTTGGTCTTTGGGGGCTTCAATTCGCCGCGAGAATATGTCCTCTGAATCCTCAAGCTCTGGTCCGCCTGCAGATCCTGCCACTGGAAAGCAAAAGCCTCTCCCGCGCGGGGGCCGCAGCGGCTGAGGAGCTTAAAGATGACCTTGTTTCTGCCGTCAAGAGCATCCTCCAGCCTCTGGACGTCTTCGAAGGATACTGTGTGAGTGTCTCGCTCACGAGTGTGTGGGAGCGTGAGCGTCTTGGTGGGATTCTCCACTACCATTCTTTGTTCGACTGCCTCAGCGAAAACAGCTTTGAGATAGATGTAGCAGCCAGTCACAGTGTCATGACAGAAACGCTCCGATAGCCCATTCAGAAAACGCTGCAATCGTTTCTTGTCGATGTCGCCGAGCAATGCTTCTCCGAATTCGGCACACATCAGATTGAAGTAGTAGCTCAATTTCTCGCTTGTCGCCCTGTTCCATGCCGACCGCCGGGTGGGGATGAACTCATCGTTAATGAAAAGCTGGAAAGTCGGATCTGGTTTCCCCTCCGATCCGGATGATCGTTTACCTCGGATCACTTCATCGCGCTGGGCCTCCCACCGCTTTTGTGCCGCACCCTTTGTCGGGAGATCATCTTTCGTCTTAAAACCGAGCACATGGGCGCCCTGTTTATATCGCAGAACGAACTTGCTGTCTCGATAGGACTCGCTCAAATACCAGTGGGCTACCCAGCGTTGCGGCGTCGCTCGCTTTTCAAGCACTATCCAACCTTGCGTGTGCCGGCGCCGCGTTCTTCCCATACGGGTATCGTACGGCCATTTTGGAGCACTACGCAAATCGGTTCGAACCTACGGGGTGCTGAAGGGCAAGTCATGGCCCCGATTGAGGCGTCACAATGCCGCGTCTGGTTTCGCATCTTGCCGAGAACTTCAGGTTCCGTGGGTTGGATTCGAACCCAAATGCGCCCCGCCGCCTCCGCAAGTTCCAGATTCCATGTTGATCGCCGTGCCAAACACGCCAACAATGCTGTATACCATTGCACGCTATTGCACGCTAACGCGACTCTGACCGATACCAGACACTGCCTTGCCAAACCATGTTGACCTCCTGGTCCCGAACCTTGGAAAGCCCCTTTTTGCGGCTATTTGCCGCTAATTGCACCTCCCTGTCTTCAGAAGCCGGTTCTCCTTCTGATCCAAGATCACCGGCGAGCGAAGGGAACAGGCGAAAGGCTCGCGGAAAATTGGGCCAAGTGCTAGCAAACCTAAAAGCGTCGTGGTTTGGTCTCTTGACGGCACCTGCTAACAGTGGGCTTTCATGTGCCACGGGGTGGGAGATCTAGCATTGAGATAATGAGGCATCGCCGCCGTGCAGATCAAGTTTGAACTGCCGGAGGACATCGCGCAGGGTCTGAAAACGAAGTGGACGGATCTGCATCGCGCAGCGCTTGAAAGCCTCGCACTCGAAGCATACCGGTCCAACGCGCTTTCGGCCGCTCAGCTTCGCCGGTTGCTCGGTTTCGAAACCCTCATGCAAGTGGACAACTTCTTAAAGGAGCACGAGGTCTACGACTTCACGGTGGCGGATTTTACGCAGGATCGCGAGACGCTCCGTCAGGTTTGGACGAGGGAGCTCAGCTTTGAGTCGGCCCCCGTGCATAGTTCCTGGCGAAATAACATGCGGTCTGGTTGATCGGTCATCCTCTCCTGATCATTGGCAAGTGATTCGGATTTTGCCGGGCATAACAGCTAATGTGCGTGGGTGATTGGTCAGGCTGTTCCTCCGATTCGCGAATCCAAAAGCCAGTGGTTCAGGACGCACTGGCCCAACATCTCAATGATTTGCAGCCTCCCAACTCGATGCTCGCAGGAGCAACTGCGTGAGCGGATCTCCTGGTCGACGCGCAGGCGACCGAGATTGAGCGCTTTCAGGGCCTACGAGCCGCGTCATGCTGCACCAATCCACCCAGGATGTGCGTTAAGCCGATCCGGTAAATTTCGTCGCGATCTCCGCCGCAAGACAATTTGTTAGCGCGTCTATTTCGCGGAGCAGTGTGAGGAATGACTGGGCCTGCGCGGCCGGCAATTCCCGCGACGCTTCGGCTTCCACATCTCCCAGCGTCCGTTTCAGAAGCTCCTGCCGTTGTTCATCGCTGCTTCCTATCTCCGGCGCCTGATCGTCTATTCGATCCGCCGTTTGTTCCAGCAGCCCAGCGGAAACCTCGTCGTATACCTGCTGTCGAAGACGAACACTCTCGGGCAATTCGAAGCCGGGCAACTGGAGACGGTATTTCAGGAAGGCAATCCGCATCACGAAAAGAGTCCGCAATTGCGGCTGCACCTGGCGGATGTAGCTCCGTAATTCGAGATCCCTGCGGCGGGAGGGGCCGAGCTCGAAAAATACGCCATCGGCAACGGCCCTTACTTTATCCAGATTCGCATTGATTGTCTCGCGAAGGACACGGCTCCGGCCGAGCTCACTTTTCAGGTCAGTTGAAGCCGGCCCTCTTGCGAACTGCGCCACTAGTCGAAGATTGAGAAGAAACGTCCTTCTCATTTCAACAGCGGCTCGTACTCCCCATAGCTGGTCGAAGACAAGCCACATCATGAAAAGGCCAAGCAAAATCCCGACAACGCGATCTCGTGCTATCGAGAGCGAGGTCTGTATTGTGAATTCTTGAAGGTGGATGAGGTAGAAAGCCAGAGCGAGCTGCACGCCGAAGTACGACAAGCGAGGACTGGATGTCATGAACCAGGCAGATACCGCAGTGACGATAACGAAAAGAACCAAGAACCCGGCGATAGAGTCGAGATAGGGCAAAATGAATATCTGCGCGCCCATGCCGATCACAAACCCGCCTGCGATCGCGCCTGCAATACGAAGGATCTGCTTCTGACGCGATGAGCCAATCGTGGACAGCGCGGTCAGTAAACACGTGGTCACGGCCGTGCTGATTCCTGGCCAGGCCAGCGCCTTGTAGATGACGTAACAAAGGCTCGCCGCCAGGCAGCCCTTTAGCGCGAAGAGAAGGTGCGCAGGGTTAGTAAACGCGTCTCGGGAAAGAAGCGTTGGCCGCTCTGGCTGGTCTGGGGAAGACAGGTATTCGTGAGCCGCTTGAGTACCCGCAAACACCTCACTCATCAAAGCAACTGTACGCTCCATCTCGCCCAGCAGCGGCGCCACAGCGGCGGAGTCCGCCTCTGCATTGAACTGAACCCGCGCCGGAATTTTGCGGTTCATCAGATCATTGCGAATACCTGCTAGAGTTGAGGCCAGACTGTGGAATCTGCTCCGATTATCGGCGGAGGATTCGAAACTGAGCGGCGTCAGAGTAGCTGCAAGATCGACGAGCCTTCCAATCAGGACCACAACGCCGCCGGCGGCCGCCGAATACTGCGGCGGAACGTTTGCGCGCCTTAACCGACGCCGCATCGTGGATGTTCCCAGCGTCGCGAGCCTTAGTATTCTGCGTTGGCTAGCGGGCTCTGGAGCGCGGCCCTCGGCGTAGCAACTCAACACGTCTTCGACTGCTGATAATCGCTCTGTCATTGGAGAGAGAATTTCATCGCCCGGACGTTGTCGCGAATACGCCAATTCCACCGCGCCCGTAACTACGACCGCGATCAATACTGCCAAACACAGCCAAAGAGTATCCTCCACGTTGGTCTCAGCTGAGACCCGCCGGTCCCACAACGGAATTCCAAGCGCAATTGTATTCACGAAGGCGACTGCCGCCAGATAGTTTGTCAGCGTGCTGATCCCATAAAAAGCCGAGAAGAACGTGGCAACGATCCAGAGGAAATGAAGCGGAAGAATATTGATGACCAGCTTCATCGACAAAATAATATAACCCACGCCGATTCCAGTAATCAAGAATATCGTTGCCGCGGATGTTATGGTGGCTCGTGGGCTTTCACGGGAAACCAGAAGCGCATAAATCGCGCCTTGCCAGGTATACGGGATCTGAAAGGTCATGCCGATGATCATGATGAGCGTCGCCGACAGAACCATCCTCCCGACCAGGAGCGCTCTGCCAGGATATGGGCTCAACTCGTCTCTGACCCATTCCCAGAGCCACGCCAGCGGGCTGTTCGAAACAGGCAGCGATTGAGCAATCGACGCCATGTCAACGCCCGCGAATTACTACCACTGCCGACTCGCTTACGCGAAATAGATCTGATGGAGGATGTTCGACGCGCACCCGAACCGGATAACGCGACGCCAGATGCACCCAGTTCAGCGTCCTCTGCACATCCGGCAGACCTTGTTCGAAACGGCCAATCACGTCTGCGTCTGGAGTTACACCGAACCCAACGCTTTCCACGACGCCCGAAAAACGCACGTTGGGCTTGGACAGGACATAGACGTCGGCTCGCATTCCGGGGGCGATGCGCTCGAGTTGTCCTTCGCGGAAATTCGCGACCGCCCACCACGTGCGCGCGTCAATGAGCACGAACATCTGCTGGCCAGTGTGTGCATACGCCCCTTCCGAAATCGTGAGGTTGGTGACGCGGGCGTCGAACGGCGCGTAGACCCGGCAGTTGTTGAGGTTGTAGCGTGCAGTCTCTATGGCTGACACTTTTGCGCCGCGCTGGTTGATGAGCGGCTCGAGTGTCGTGACCGCATTCTGCGTCTGTTCATGCTGAGCCTTACTCTGACTCAGTATTGCCTTGGAGCGTTGCGCCTGCGCTATGGCCACCTCCAGTCCAGCTTGTGCCTGGAGCAGTTGAGATTCCGCCTGCTTCAGCGACTGGGCTTGCGAGATCTCTGACGTCCGCGCCCGATCCACCTGATCGACAGTAACAAACTGCTTAACCAATAGCGGCTCGATGCGATGCAGGTTATTGTTCGCATAAGTCCATTCGGCTCTCGCACGGCTGACTGCGTCCTGCGCATTCGCCACGTCTGCCCTGGCCTGATCGACGGCTGCCGCCCACCGGCTTACATCGGCTTCCGTGCTATGGATGTTGGCCTCCGCCACCGAGACGGCGCTCACGAGAGCCGCGATGCGTCTGCGCTCGTCCGTAATCTGTCCTTCGAGAGTTGCCTGCTCGGAAACTGCTTTCTCCAGGGCATACCGGTACGGCCGGTCGTCAATTTCGAAAAGCGGATCGCCTTTCTTCACGAACTGGTTGTCGCGCACATTCAGACGGATGAGTGGGCCTTCGACCTGAGGCGCGATTCCAATGAAGTTCGCCAGAATCTCGGAATCGTCCGTTCGGGGATTGTAGTTCGTATGGTAGACCACCATAAGCCCCAATCCGATGCCGCCAGTCACGATGAGAGCGCTGAGGATGCGGCCGACCAAAATTCTGATCTTGCTATTGGCGGTGGGCGACATGGGTTTTCATCGTTACCGAAAGAAGGCGAGCCACAGCGCGAAGGTGAACAGCGCAGTTAGGCTCGGATAGGTCAATGTTGGAAGCGCGAGTACAACTCGGACGCGCAAAAGCACCCAGTAGACCCCCACAGTGAGCAGCAGGCCAATCGCCAGGCAGACGAGCCACGCCGGAAAGAAGGATCCCAGAATGTCGAACGATGGGGCTCGACTGAACAACAAACCGAACATCCCGTACATTCCATTCGTGATGATCATGGGCGAGTCCTCCCGGCGTTCGCCTGAATCGCATCGCCCGTTTGGAACGCCAAATCTGCGAGCGCGGCCAGCACCTGGGTACGCGCCAGAATGTCCGTCGAGCGCGCTTGCGCCAGGACCTTCTGCGCGTTCGTAACGTCCAGCAGGTTGCGTACACCGTAGTTGTAGGACTCCAGGGCAGCGCTATAGGACTGTGTCGCGGCGTTAACCAATGCGGCGGCGGCCTCGCGCTGCCGGAAAGCTGTGTTCAAATTCGAATACGCCGTCCAAACCTGGTCTTCAATGTGGTCGCGCGCAGCATTGACTCGTGCCTTTGCCTCGCGGATATGAGCCTCCGCTTGCGCAAGCCGGCTTCGCCTCGCGCCCCCGTCGAAGACCGTCCAGTTCAGGCTCGCTGTTAGGCCGCCGGTCAAACCGCCCGTGTGCCCCCAGGGAAGATCCTGCTGAAGAATGTACAGCGATTGTGCGCTTGAGCCGGCGCTAACACTCAGGCTGGGATAGAAGGCGGCCCGTGCCTGTTGCCGCTCTGCTTGCCCCAGGCGGACCTCGGCGATCTGCGCTTCGAGATCGGGACGTTGCTCCAGCGCGCGATGGATCGCCTGCTCCACGGTCTCGGCGACCGAATCAGGCGTCGGGACTTCATTCAGCGGCTGCACGAGAAAGCGCGTGGTGGCGGGCGCGCCCAGGGCAGTGGCCAGGTCGCCGCGCGCGATTTCCTCGGTCCCCAAAACGGCCTGCAGATCGTACTTCGCCTGAGCGGTCGCGCTACGCGCTTCGAGAACATCGGGCAGCGTCGCTAAGCCGTTACGCAAACGCTCCTCTGCCGCCTGCTGCACGGCCTGCGCATTCACCAGATTCGCTCCGGCGGCTTCTTCCTGCCCCGCCGCATTCAACAGCCGATAGTAAGCCAGTGAGACATCGTAGATCAGCTGCCGGTGAACGTCGTTGAAGCCGAAGTTCGATGCGAGCAGGCGCGCACATTCGGCGTTAATTCGGCCGCGACGCGCGCCGAAGTCGAAAATCGTATAGTTCAGATCCAGCGAGGCCTGAAATGACGGGATGGTCTGGCGATAGTAGCGCGCACCGAACCCTGCCTCATCGCGCTCCACACCGGCGAGTACGACGGCAGCCAGCGTCGGGAACAACTCACTGCGAGCGATTCCGAGCGCGGCGGCTTGGGCACGGGCGTTCTCCCAAGCGACGCGCGTTTCGGGATTATGCGCTTCAGCCAGATCGATCAACTCGGCCAATGAATAGATTTTGTCGGATTCAATACGGAGCGCCGGTAGATGAAGGCCTCGCGCGTCCGTTATGATCTGCCGTTCCTCCGATGAATGCCACGGACGATCGGCCGAAAGGGGTGGAGACTGGGCCAACAGCCGGCTGGCCACGGTCAAAAGTGCAAGTGTGATGGCGGTTCGCGCTAGCATTCGATAATCTGGACGAATGTCGCAATATTTGACCGCCAAATTGCTCGATCCTACATAGTCGATCACGAACTCAGGAGTTTTGTTTGCTTCCCGGAAGTGTTCTTAGTGCCCGACGAAAACGCTAGCTAGCCACTACACACCTTAGAGCAGATCGATGCGCTGAAGAAGCCCAACACGCATCGCAAGCAGGAAGGCGCCACGCGTCCATTATGATTTGCCGTTCCTCCGATGAATGCCACGGGCGATCGGGTGAGAGCGGCGGAGACTGTGCGAACAGGCGGTCACCAATGTCTCAACGACAATCGCAGTGGGCGTTCGCGTAAGCCGTTGGCCGTTAAAGAGCCGTGTCTCGGGCGTTTCCTGAAGAGCTACCAAGCACGAGGGCAACCTTCAGCCTTATGCCGCCAAACGCGTGATCGCGGGAGACTTTTGTGGCACAGAGAACGTCCGCGCCGCCGATCCCGCCTCTCTGGATGCGCACACGATGCACTGCTCTGGTTCGATTGGGGCTAGTGACTCCTTAAGGCGCTCCAAGGCGGAACGAATTCCCGCCAGCAGGGCTTGCCTGTAAGGACTGTCTGGCCACTGCTCCACGCAGTGCAATCGATAGTGCTCAGCCCTCATGTACTGCGCACTGACAT
The DNA here is from genome assembly GCA_035501155.1 of Bryobacteraceae bacterium. GTDB lineage: Bacteria > Acidobacteriota > Terriglobia > Bryobacterales > Bryobacteraceae > Palsa-89. The sequence goes on along the minus strand of DATJWO010000037.1, from coordinate 7,857 downwards.
CCTTCGGGTGCTTGGCCTGTTGCATATTAAACCGCCGCCTTTGCCGCCGCGAGCCGCCTATACTCCGTGGCACGGAGTGCATCTCCCGCCCGGTCGAAATGATGCGCCAATTCCGCAGCAGCGTCGCTCAGCCCCTGCGCGTGGATTGTCTCTAACCGTCCCGCGACCTGCCGGTGCAGCTTCGCTCTATGCCCCGGCGATTGCCGTCGATATAACACCTCGCGGTACAGCGCATGGACAAACTCATAGCGTTCCGAATCGCTCGCGTCCGGGGCGTTCAAAACATCTGCTGAACGCACGATGTAGTGCCGTCGCGCCAAGCCTTCGCATAAGCTTTCAAAGTGCTCCACGTCCATGTTCGCTGCCCCCGCGCTCAATGCGGCCGAGAACACGGTTCCGGTGACGCTCGCGGCCTCTAACGCCCGAAGCTCCTCTTTACTTAGCTGCTCGATCTGCAATTCGATCATCTGACGCAGACTCTCCGGCACCTCCAGATCGATTTCTTCGATCGGAACGTTGAGTCTCCAGCTTCCGTTCTCGCGTGAGATGAAGCCACGCTGGCTCATATGGTCCAGAGCGGCCACCATGTACAACGGATTTCCCTCCGAACGGCGGTGGAGCAGCGCGGCGAGACCGTCGGGTACCGTGGCGTCCGGCGACGCGCCCGCAAGATACGCGGATATTTCTTCTTCCCGCAGCGGCTCCAAAGCCAGCTTCCGGCACAATTGATGAAGCAACAAATCTTGCTTCACCGCCTTCAAGGGATGGCCAGGGACGAGCACCTCCGCCGGGCGGTATGTGCCGATCACCATCAGCTTCGCGGCGCCTCGGCCACGCGCCAGGGCGGAGATGAAATCCACCGTCGACGGATCCGTCCAATTCAGATCCTCCAAGACCAACAGAAGCGGTTTCTCGGAAGTAATGGTCTCCAATGCCTCGCAGATCTCGCGCAGCATTCGCTGCCGTGTAGCCCCCTGGATTTCGCGCTGCAGCATCTCGCGCTGTTCCCTGCGCACCAACGCCGGGAACTGAACCAGCCAAGTTGGTGCTTGCGCGCCGAGGATCCGGACCACCGAGTCTCCTTCCGTGCCACGGCATAAACTACTTAGCGCCTCCAGGACCGGATAATAAGCTTCCTTCCCACCGTAACCTTCCACGCACTGTCCTCTGGCGACACGAATAGGAGCGGCTGCCGAAGCCTGGCGCTGAAATTCGTCCACCAGGGTGGTCTTTCCGATGCCGGGCTCGCCCGTGACGAAAACGATCTGCCGCTGACCGCCGCCCAAAGCCTTCTGAAGGCAAGTTCGCAAATCGCCGAGCTGTTGATCTCTTCCCACGATCTTGGTTCGCGCCGGGATCTCCGCCGTCCTGGGTTCAGCCGGCGCCGCATGGCGGACGGGCGCTATGAACTGGTATCCGCGGCGGGCCAGCGTCTCGATATAGGTAGGATTTCGCGGATCGTCTCCCAGCACCTCCCTGATTTCGAACATGTGGCGCTTCAGAACCTCAGGTTGAACATGTGTATCCGGCCAGACGGCATCGAGGAGTTCGTCCTGGGTCACCAATCGTCCAGCGTGATCCACCAGATATCGCAGAATTGCGAATGGCTTCGGTTTCAGAGGAACACGCTCGTCTTCTCCGTTGGCCCCGCGGCGCCAGAGGCACTGATTGACTGTGTCTAGCCGGAAAGGGGGAAACTCGATCGTGTTTGCGCTTGCAGAGCCGTGGTGGTGGACGGTCACCAGGCGCGGACCCTTTGGTTCTGCGCCGGAGCCGGATTGGAAATTCGGAATGGAACGGATCATGATGGTGCTCATTGTTGCCATTTCCTTTGGTTCCTCTTGGACTGATTGTCAATCCAATCGCGTTTGGCAACAACCCTATATCGTTGGGTGCCAAGCTAGTTAGATCGTGAAAGCCGCGTGTCCCACTTTCGGGGGAATCGAGGAAGCCCCTCTAAAGATCCTGATCGAGCTGCTTCCTGCCAAAAAGGCGGGCATCGATAGACCAGGCACCGGGGCCGATCATGGCCAAGCTGGCCCCCAGGATCGCCAACATGATCGGAGTCCACGAGTGGCCTGCGTGGGAGAAGGCAATCCACGCTTCCACGAGGGCCGCCACCACGCCCGCTATGGGCGTCCACAGCCCGGCGAGAAGCAGGGCGCCGGCGGCGGCTCCAAGCATTTGCGGGGCTGCGAGCTCAACATGATTCGCCGCGGTCACGGAGACGACTCCAATGTAAACAAGAGTTCCTCCAGCGAGGAGCCGCTGCAGCAGAAGGCCCCCCCCCGGCCAGCCATTAGCGAAGGTGGAAAACAGCCTTTGCACAGTAATCCTGTTTACAGCGTAGGGGATCTGCATGCAAACGGGAACCCACGAATCGGGCATCGCCCGATTCCACTTTAGTGGGATTTACAATTCAATGATTCCGCGTTTGATCCCAATGGTGACCGCGTGGGTTCGGTCATTCGCTCGTAATTTAGCGAGAATGTTCGTCACGTGCCGTTTGACGGTCTCTTCTCCAATGGAAAGCTGTGCGGCGATTTCCTTGTTCGCGTTCCCGGCGGCCACCAGCCGAAGTACCTCGATTTCACGCGCGCTCAACTCGTCCTCCCCGGTATGGTCAGCCAACTCGGCGGCGATCTCTGGGGGAATTCGCTTGTGCCCGGAGTGGACTGAACGGATGATTTCCAAAAGTTCCCTGTTGACCTGTGCTTTCAACAGGTAACCGCGGGCGCCGGCTTTCAGCGCCCGGATCACTTGGGCGTCGCCGGCGTAGGTGGTGAGGACGATGATTCGGGCGTCGGCAAATTCGTTGCGAATCGCGATCATGGCCTCGATGCCGCTCATACCTGGCATTTGCAGGTCCATTAACGTGACATCTGGCCGATGCTGTTTGAATTGCTTGATCGCTTCTAAGCCCGTGGACGCCTCTCCGATCAACTCCATGTCGGGTTCCGCGTTGACTAACAGCGCGATCCCCTTGCGTAGCAGGGCGTGATCATCGACAGTTAAGACTCGAATTACCGGCGAATCGGAGCTCACGAGACCTCACTCTTCTTCCGGAACAGCCCGAATCGGCGCCTGCTCTTAGATTTCGCATAGGCAACTCCGGCGGGAACCGTCAGCTCCACTTCCGTACCTGCTCCGATTTCGCTCCAGATCGCCAGCCGCCCGCCGATTCGTCGCGCACGCTCGCGCATCCCCGGCAAACCCCAGTGTCCAGCGCGGGCGCCCTTCTGCTGCACTGTCTTGTCGATTCCCTTCCCATCGTCGCGGATACGCAAGCGGAGGAGCCGATCGTTATACCGGATCTCGGCTTCTATCCGGCTGGCATGCGCGTGGTGGAAAGCATTTCGCAGCACCTCACGGACAATCCGGTAGACCTCGTCCTGGAGAACAGGATCTAACGCTTGTTGTGGCCCCTCGACCGTCACACGGAAGACCGGACGATCCCCATTCGAATCCTGCGAGCTGGCCAGTTCCTCTCCCAGAGTAGTGAGGAGATGTTCCAAATCGGTCTGACCGGTCAAGCCGGGGACACGTAAGTCCTGAATCGCATCGCGGCCCTCGACGATGGCCTCTTCCGCACTGTTGATCGCGCCCGCTAGAGTTCGGATGGCCTCTTCGGGCCGCCGGGAAAACAGATTGAGAGCCGCCTGAAATTCAAACAGCGCACCCTGGAAACTCTGCAACAGCGTGTCGTGCAGTTCGCGGGCGATGCGCGTGCGCTCGTCGATGCGCTCTTCCAGACGGGCGTTGAATTCCCGGGCGATCTCCTGCAGCCGATACCTATAGAACGCCCAAAAAAAAAGCAAGCCAGCAGCGACCGAACACGTTCGAAACCAGGCCGTGCTCCACCAGGGAGGCAATATCACGATCTGTAAACTTGTCCCTTGTTCGTTCCATATTCCGCGGCTGTTGCTGCCAAGCACGTGAAACACGTATGTGCCAGGCGCGAGTGAATACGTGATCACCCTCTCATCGCTGCCCGATTCGTTCCACTCTGTGTCCAGTCCGTCGAGCCGGTAACGGTAGCGATTCCCGTCCGGGTTGGTGAAGCTAAGGGCGGCAAATTGTATCGACACGACATTCTGGTTGTGAGAAAGTCTCACAGATTCTGTGAAGGGAGTTGCTTGCTTCAAGGGAGAATGGCCTCCAATCAGAAGGGGCCGTCCGGCGACTCTCAAATCGGTGATGACTACTGGAGGAGCATACGGGTTATCAATCACTCTGTCCGGGAAAAAAGCTGTGACTCCGGCGTAGGAGCTAAAAAACATCTCTCCCGTAGCACTCTTGAAAGCCGACGCATAGTTATAGAATTCGTTACCGGCGATCCCGTCGGATACGTAGTAGTTCTTGAAAATCTTCTTTTGAACGTCGAATCGAGACAGCCCTTTGTTCGTGCTGACCCACAGATTGCCGTTGCCATCCTCCAGGATTCTGCTGATGTGGTCTCCAGCCAAACCGTCACGCTCATGGTACGCGATAAAGGAGCCTGTGGCCGGATCCAACCGGTCTAACCCGTTGTCCGTTCCAACCCAGATCTTGCCAGCCGCGTCGATCCAGACCGTCTCGGTGACATCGGAGCTCAGGCTTCCCGGCGCCTGGTTATGCCGGTAGGCTTTAAACTGGCCGGTTGCGGGTGTGAAACGAAGCAGGCCTGTTCCCTGGGTAGCGATCCACAACGAGCCAGTGGCATCTTCCGCAATATCATGTACCCGCGAGTCGAACAGCGCACGGCCCGCTTTGTAAGTGCGAAAACTCTGGCTAGCCTCGTCGAATTCGTCCAACCCGTCCTCCGTTCCAGCCCAGACGGAGCCCTTATGATCAACAAAAATCTTTTGAATCGTATCGTGACTCAACGAGTGAGGATCGCTTGGCTTATGCCGGAAAACCGTGAATTTCCCGGTTGCGCGATTCAGGGAATTGAGGCCAGCGCCTACGGTGCCGAACCAGAGACGACCCGAGCGGTCCTCGGCCATGGAAATCACCCAGGTGCTGGATAGTTCTCCGGGTCCGCCGGCCCTTCGGTCGAAAGTCATTTTCCCGGTTTTGAGATCCAACCGGCCCAGAGCCCTGAGGCTTCCGATCCAGAGCTCGCCACGGCTGTCCTCAAAGATTGCGGTCGTGTAGTTCATGTCCAGGCTGTCCGGATCACCTAGCTTCTGCTGATAGACTTTGAACGGCAAAGGGCGGGGAGAAAACCGGTTTGCGCCCGCGCCATTCGTTCCTGCCCACATGTTCCCTTCTCGGTCCAGAAACAAGGCATGAACCTGATCCCCACTCAAGCTTTCGGGGTCGGCTGGGTTGTGGCGGTACCGCACGAATCGGGAGCGGGCTGGGTCAAGCCTTAACAGGCCACTGCCCGTTGTCCCGATCCACAACGCCCCATCCTTATCTTCGACAATGGAGCGGGCGCCAGATTGAAGTGTATTATCCTTTCCGGTACCATCCAAGGAATAGAACATTAACGTGCCCGCTTCCCGATTCAGCCGGGCGAGACCATATCCATACGCGTATATGAGCCACAAGGCGCCGGTGTGATCCTCGCAAAACTGAATGGTGAGCACGGGGTTCGGATCCCCGATTGGAAAATCAACCGGCAGCGGGATGTGGCGGCGTACTTCGCCGGTCTGCCGATCGAAGAGATCCACGCCGCCGGTAGTGGCTACCCAAAACGTCCCGTCTTTGGCTTCGAAACTGGCCCTTACCCTGTTAGTGCTCAAGCTGCGAGCGTCGTTTGAGCGGTGTTGATACTGAACGGTCGTGCCCGTGGACGGATCCATTCGGACGAGGCCGTAATTTGTCGCGAACCACAACACGCCGTTATGATCCTGGATGGCAGACATTACACCATCGAACTGTCCATTCGTCGGGTATTGTCGAAACGTTTCCGTCGCCGGGTCAAACCGATCGAGCCAACGCTCCGACCCGCCCCACAGCGTATTTGATCTGGCCATAAATAGCGACCTTGTGAACACCGCATTGGGGCTGTCCGGTTCTTGCGGGTATTCGCGGATCTCATATCCGTCGTACCGTTGCAGCTTGTTTTGCGTGCCAAACCAGAGAAATCCCTTGCTTCCCTGGACAATCGCATGGATGCGGCTGTAAGACGGCTCCTTACGAAAGGCGCCAAAGGATACATGAATGAAGCGGATGTCGCTCGCGTCGGTGACCGGCAAAATCACGGGCCGGATCGAATTCAGCGGGCTTGCGGCGAGGGCAGAGTAGCACAAAACAACCGGCAGGATGACATTTAATCGCCGACGCATTTTGCCATGTAGTCTGTCTCGTTCTCCCTCACCAGTGTAAACGAAGCGCGAATTGGATCTGCCTTGCGTTCGTGACCACACTGGTGATCGTGCCGGCTGCCGCCGAGCCGATACTTCCGGAGGGCAAACCGAAATTCGCACGGTTCAGAACGTTGAAGAACTCAGACCGGAACTGCAACCCAACTTCTTCATTGATGCGGAAGTCTTTATCGGCGCCCAGATCCCAGGTGAAGAGGCCAGGTCCGATCAGGATGTTGCGTCCAGCGTTACCAAACGTGTACAACGGAGGGTTCACGAAACAGCTTGTGTCAAACCACTCGTGGATGGTCTGCTTGTCTGCCGGAAGATCGCCATTGCATACGCGATTGGGCCTCGTAAATGTGCCTGTATTTGCGGTCGGATTGGCAAGGGAAACCGAAAAAGGCGCGCCCGATTGCGCAGTCACGATGCTGGTCATCTGCCATCCGCCAACGAAGGTATCCGCGAAGCGTTTAGCGTTGCTCAGATATCTCCCTCCATGCCCGAAGGGTAGGTCATAGATGAGGCTGAGCGTGAAACGCTGGCCGTAATCGAAATCCGAAAGCCCATAGTCAGCCCGGACGTCGCGAGGGTTCTGAATGTTGATCCGCGGATCTCCGGTCGAGGAGTTGCCGCCGCCACCCTCATCGAGGCTCTTGCTCCAAGTGAACGCGGCCAGAAACGATACCCCGGCGCTAAAGCGTTTTTCGGCCGAAAGCTGTAACCCGTCATAATTCGAGAAACCTCTTGGCTCCCAAGCTGAAATCGTGCCGTAAGAAGGAAACGGCTGGCGAGGTGCCACGGGGCCTGGCCCCGGCGTGGCGACGTTCTCATTGATGTTCAGGTTGAGATGATTGCCATGGCTGCCAACGTAAGCAGCCCGAAGCACCAGTGCCGCTCCGACCTGTCGCTCAATCGTCGTGTTCCATTGCTGCATGTTGGGGGTAAGATTCGGCGTTGGTTGGTACACAGCGGTCGGCAGGTTATTGGCGCTTAGGGTCTCAGGAATTCCGGTTGAGGTGCTCAGGCATGGAAGAGTCGCGCTACATGAGACCGTAAATTGCGCAGCGAACGGATAGTTAATGAAGAGGCGCGTCGAGCCGCCGATCCCTTGCTCATTGAAGTAGAACAGGCCGTATGCGCCGCGAATCACCGTTCTACTGCCGAGCCGGTACGCCAAACCGACGCGCGGGCTGAAGTCGTGTTTCTGCAGGCTAAGGATGCTCGACGAAACGCCGTTCTGTCCCGCAAGCACCAGCGTGCCGGCGCCCAGAAGAAAATCAGATTGCCGGTTGTAGCGCTCAGACACGGGTGTGAACAGATCATAGCGAACGCCGAGATTGACGGTGAGCCGAGAGGTGGCACGCCATTGATCCTGCACGAACGAGCCGTACTCGCTGTACCGGAGATAAGGGGTGCCTTGCGGGAAAGCGGATTTCGCTGAGCTCACTGGCAACCCGAGAAGGAAGTCCGCGAAACCGGCGCCAGTTCCGGCCGTGTTCGCAGGGTTGTTCGTGTAGGCGCCCGTGAAGGATAGAGAACCTGACGGAGCGCCCAACTGAAA
>DATJWO010000036.1:0-9893 GCA_035501155.1 Bryobacteraceae bacterium | reverse complement strand
ATTTCAGAGCGCGGCGCTCAGCAGTCTCTTCACCGGGCCGGCTGGCTTCTGGAGCTTTGGAGGCGCCTTGACGCAGCCCATATTCGCGGGCGGACGGATCAAGTCCGGCGTGCGGTTAGCCGAGGCGCGCCAGAAGGAGTTAGTTCTGAATTATCGGCGAACGATCCAGCAGGCTTTTCGAGGCGTGTCCGACGCCCTGATTGGATACCGGGAGAGTCATGAATTCCGGCGGCATCAGCAAGAGCTGGTAACCGCGGCACAGGACGCGGCCCGGCTGTCGGATGTTCGTTATCGCGGCGGAGCGGCCAGCTACCTCGAGGTGCTGACGAACGAGACGAACGCGTTTAATTCCGAGTTGGGACTGGCCGACGCCCAACTAGGCGAACTGTTGAGCCTGGTGGACATTTACAGAAACCTCGGGGGCGGCTGGGAGAGTTGAGTCGTCCGTGAGTTTCTCCCCGGCGGTTCGCCACGGCCTTGCCCTTGCGCCGATCAGAGCCCGACACGAACCGAGCGGCGGGGGAAGACTCGTTCTCCGGTCGCGCCGCCAGAAGGAGCAATTATGAACTACCGAGCACTTTTATGGGTGCTAGTCGCAGTTGCGATGCTAGCTATGCTGGTGGGTGCTATCGAACACAAAATCGCGCACCCGCAACCAATGTACAAAGACTTCGTAGGAGATGTCGAGAGGCCCGTTGGCTCGGCCGGTCGAGCCGGTCGGGCCGCTTGACTCGGGCCCTGGACAATGGCGCTAGAAGCATGCAATTGGGTGATTGCAGCAGGCGGGGGACTACGGTAAAGGCGCGGCAGCGGCTTTGCGCCGTTCAGCAACGGTGCGGCTTCCGGCTATCAAGCTCTGCAAGCTCAATTTCGGCATCGGTTCCTGTATGGCCTTCAGGCGCTTTTTGTCTTATACGTGGGACATAGCATCGATAACGTTTCTTCCGACGCACATATCGCAAACGTACACGAGGCGCTTCCGCGTTGTCGAATCGTGACTCGTCGGCCATGACATCCGCCAAACGTTTTCAGGCGCAATTTCGTACGACATCCCCGCGCGGAATCTGGAAATCGATTTTCGGAAGCTGGTCGAAAGGTTCGATGATCTACGCCCGGACCGCGCCACCGGTGAATGTAGTCACCGGCAAAGAACCTTCGGCCTTTATCTCTCATCGGCGACCAGCGTGCAGCGCCCGAATCTCGTTCCCGGCGTGCCGCTGTGGATCTCCAACCCGAATGTCGCCGGCGGGAAGGAAATCAATAAAGCCGGGTTCAACGGCGCCCGTCGGGACTGTCCAGGGGGATTTGGGCCGCAACACGCTTCGCGGATTCGACCCCGCCGAGGTCGATCTCACCCGCCGCCGCCAGTTTCATCTCCGCGAGCGCCTCTCGCTCCAGGCCCGAGCCGACTTCTTCAATCTGTTCAAGCACCCCGATTTGGTCCTCCGACCAAGTACATGACATTGCCGCTCGTCGGCCAGGCGACCCAGATGCTCGGCGCCGGCGGACAGACCGGCGGCCTCAATCCGCTCTACCAGATCGGCGGCCCGCGCTCGGCGCAACTGGCGCTGAAGCTCGTATTCGGAAGCGACGTCGTCGCTCTGGCATTGAAAATATCATCCGTCGCGGCGGCACGTGACGTTGGGTATTGGCACGTGACGATTCGGCCGGCTCCCCATGATGCGCGACCGAAGTTGTTTCGCTGGTTCTGCAATACCATCCCATCGGCAGTATGACGAAGTCGGGATGGCGGGCCGCATGCAACTACGCTCGCAAGACCAGAGAGGGGACGATGCCTCAATTTGAATGCACCCCTGTCTTCTTCGGCAGGAGAAAACTATGAGCTCGGCACTCGCCATCCATCGGCTGCATTTTGCCTTCACGGTCACGTTTCATTACATTTTTCCGCAATTGACCATGGGCCTGGCCTTGCTCATCGTCATTCTCAAGACAATTGCTTTCTATCGGAAAGACGAGCTGTACAACAGCGGCGCCCGCTTCTGGACTCGCATCTTCGCAATCAACTTCGCGCTGGGCGTAGTCACTGGTATTCCGATGGAATTCCAGTTCGGCACGAATTGGGCAGCATTCTCCAAATCCGCCGGCGGTGTGATCGGTCAAACGCTGGGGATGGAGGGCGTGTTCTCGTTCTTGCTGGAGTCGTCGTTTCTCGGCCTCTTGCTGTATAGCGAAAAGCGTGTTGGTCCGAAACTCCACCTCGTTTCTGCTTTCCTGGTCTTCCTGGGATCGTGGCTCTCGGGCTTCTTCATCATCGTCACTAACGCCTGGATGCAGCACCCCGTCGGATACACGATCGGGCCCAATGGCCAGGTGCTGCTCAGCGATTTCACTCAATTGCTGTTTAATCCGTGGGCTTTCTGGCAATACCTGCACAACATGATCGGGTCGGTTGTGACTGCCAGTTTTGCTATGGCGAGCTTGGGGGCGTTCTACCTGCTGACCGGGAAACATCGTCAGCAAGGTGAACTATTCGTGCGCACTGGCGTGATTGCCGGGTTGGCCGCTACAACCATTGTGGCCTTTCCGACCGGCGACGGACAGGGAAAGATGATCGCGAAGCATCAGCCCGTGACGCTCGCCGCCATGGAGGGCCTGTTCGAGACTACGAAGGCGGCGCCGGTCGCGCTCATCGGACAGCCCGATACGGACCGCCTGCGGCTCGACAATCCGATCGAAGTTCCCGGCGTCCTGAGCGTTCTGACTTACAAACGCTGGAACGCTCAGGTCAAAGGTCTCAAGGAATTTCCGCCCGACACCTGGCCGGATAACGTTGCGCTGCTGTATTACGCGTACCACATCATGGTCGGCCTCGGAACCCTGATGTCCGCAGTCACGGGACTCTGTGTCTTGCTCTTATGGCGCGGCAGGCTGTATTCGTTCCGGCCGCTGCTTTGGACGTTGATGCTCGCCGTACCTTTTCCTTACATCGCCACGATTGCCGGTTGGATGACGGCTGAACTGGGACGGCAGCCGTGGCTGATCTACGGGCTGATGCGGACCGTCCACGGCGCATCGCCCAACGTATCGGCCGGCAACGGTCTCTTCAGCCTTCTCGGGTTCATGGGGATGTACATGGTGCTCGGGATGCTTTTCTTGTTCCTCATCGCGCGGGAGGTAGGGCAGGGTCCGCAGCCGCTGCTGTGCGAAGTCAATCCGGAATAATCTCCAATTGTGGAACTGCTCGCTTAGCGAGGGATATGATGCTACCGACACTTTGGTTCTGCCTGGCCTCGGTCCTGCTTACCGGTTATGTACTGCTCGACGGCTTCGATCTCGGTGTAGGAATCTTGATGCTCTTTGTCGCGCGGTCAGAGGAGGAGCGAAGCCACGCGCTTCGCGCCATCGGGCCGGTGTGGGATGGAAACGAGGTTTGGCTTCTGGCGCTCGGCGGAGCTCTGGTTCTTGCATTCCCGACCCTGTATGCCTCGGCCTTCAGCGGATTCTATCTCGCCTTGATGATCGTGCTCTGGCTGCTGATTCTGCGCGGCGTAGCTATGGAATTTCGCCATCACATCGAGAGCGCCGAATGGAGGCAGTTCTGGAACGTGGTATTCGGGTTAGCAAGCACAGCCTTGGCTCTGGTATTCGGAATTGCCCTCGGCAACGTGTTCGCGGCGTTCCGCTCGACGCCTCCGGATACTTCTTCCTCCCGCTGTGGACCAGCTTCATGCCTGCCGGGCAGGTCGGCGCGATCGATTGGTATACGCTCCTGGTAGGCATTGCGGCGGTGTTGACGCTGGCCGTACATGGCAGTCTTTGGATCGCTCTCAAGACCTGCGGAGATTTACAGGAGCGCGCCCGCAGTTTTGCGGCGCGATGCTGGAACGGGCTGGTTGGATCGATGCTGCTCGTAACGGCGTCGAGCTTCGCGGTTCAACCCAATCTGAGCAGGCAACTGCGGACCCAGCCGTGGGGCGCCGTATGCATTCTCCTCGCCATGGCCGGCATTGTAGCGGAACGTGTTCTCATCCGCCGCCGGCAGGATCTCGCAGCGTTTCTCGCCTCCGGTTTAAGCATCGCGGGCATGCTGGCCAGCGCGGCGTTCGGAGTTTTCCCGAACCTGCTGCCATCGAATACCATGCCTCGTTTCAGCCTGACCGTCTACAACGCGGCGGCGGGAGCATATGGTTTGTCCGTGGCGTTGTACTGGTTCCTTCCGGGGATGGCTCTGGCGATTGGGTACTTTGCGTTCATCTATCGCCGTTTCGCGGGAAAGCAGGCATAACGGACCTTTCCGCCGCTATCGGGAGCAGCGGAAATAGGCAATTGTACCGGTGATCAGCAAGAGGATGAGCGCAGGCGCGGCGGTAGTCAATCCCAGTTTGATGAGATGTGCTGTCAACGCGCCGGTCATGACCGTAACCAACAGCACCGCCCCATAATAGACGGCGCGGGGCAGCACCAACGCGATCGCTCCCGCGATTTCCAAAATGCCCGTCAGGTAACGGAACCACTGGCCGACTCCGATGGCTTGGAATTCCGAGACCATCATCGGCGATCCCGTCAACTTGGCGGCTCCAGCCTCAAGAAACGCGAGAGCGGCCATGCCCTGCAGCACCCACACAGAGGAGTTGAGACCTTGCCGCCGCGAGCGAGCGATTCCTTTCGTTGTTGGATAGGTCATACTTTCATCTCCGTCGCTTCGCGAGAAGGATCTGCTCCCGGCCGGATTTCATGGCCGAGGATATCTCGGTACGGATCGAAGTCCGTCGCCGCAGTCCCGGTAATCAGCCTTGCGCCGCGGTTGAATGTGAGGTCTTCATACGCCCACCGAATGAAGACGAGCAGCCGGCTTTGAAACTCGACGATGTACATCAGGTGAATGAATACCCATATCAACCAGGCCGGCAGGCCCGAGATGTGTAGCCCGAAAACATCGGCGACGGCGGCTGCCCGGCCGATCACGGCCAGGGTCCCCTTGTCGAAGTATTCGAATGGCGGCGGGCCGGTCTTACCGCTGAGCTGCTTAAGAATCGCCCTGGCTGCGTAGGTCCCCTGCTGCATCGCGACCTGGGCTACGCCCGGGAGCGGTTTGCCTTTGCGGTCCCGGCATAGCGCCAGATCGCCGACTACGTAGATATCGGGGTAGCCCGGAATCGTCAGGTCGGGGCCGACCACGATCCTTCCGCTGCGGTCCGTCTCCGCATGCGTGCGCTCGGCGAGAATTCGGCCGATGGATGCTGCCGTCACGCCTCCGGCCCAGATGACGGTTCGGCTTGGGAGCCGCTCCACCGATGCGCCGCGCTCAAGTGTGAGCCCACCGCGGTCGACGCTCTTCACCACGACACCGGTTCTTACCTGCACTCCAAGCTTGGCCAGGGAGCTTTCCGCTTTCCTCGAAAGGACCTCCGGAAAGGGCCCCAGGACGCGTGGAGCGCCATCGAGCAGAACAATCCGGGCCTCATCCGGATGAATGGACCGGAAGTCGTCTTTCAGCGTCTGCTGCGCGATCTCAGCAATGGCGCCGGCCAACTCAACGCCGGTCGCGCCGCCGCCCGCGATGACGAACGTCAGCCATTCGCGGCGAAGTTCCGGATCTTCAATCCGCTCCGCTGCTTCGAAAGCATACAGAATCTTGTGGCGGATATGGATGGCTTCCTCAATGCTCTTCAATCCCGGCGCCCACTCCCGCCAGCCGTCGTTTCCGTAGTAGGAAGTCTGTGACCCGGCCGCGACGATCAGGTAGTCGTATTCAAAAACGCCGCCATCGGCGAGAACCACGCGTTTTACGGCCGGGTGGACGTCCTTCACGTCCCCGATCAGCACCTTCGTGTTCTTCTGCCTACTAAAGATGCTGCGCAAAGGCGCGGCGATTTCCGCGGGCGCCAGCGAACCGGTCGCCACTTGATAAAGCAACGGTTGAAACAGGTGGTAATTGCGCCGGTCGAGTAACGTCACCTTCACGGACGCGGATCTCAGCGCGCGCGCCGCGCGAAGGCCGCCAAATCCACCGCCCACGATAACTACGTGGGGCCTGTTATGAAGTTCTTCTGTTGTGTTCACTTCCCCTCTCTTTAACTTGATTCAAGGCACTTCGTCGTCCACAATCACGCTGCGTGGAAGTAGCTTCCGTTCTGGGCGAAAACGCGCCCGATTCAAGCGCGCCTGTTGAAATTCTCGGCACCTGACTCGGCAGCTTCGGCAACTGACGTTCCTGTCCCCGGCGCATGCTCCACGAATAGCAAGAAAAACAAGGACGTCCGCAGTGGCATGGTTCTGGAGCCCCGAATGCGTATGCAAAGGCAGGAGCGATTATCAGGAGGCGCTGGGTAGCTCACCGGATCACCCTCATTTATTTCGCACTCAGAGAGGAAAACTAAGATGAACCGAGAAGAACGCACTTCTGCGAGCCATTGGGGTCTGCGCAGTCCCGGACTGCTGATGAGCACGGGCGGCAGGAATGAGGTCAAGGAGTTCACGGGTATGTGGCGCCTGAACCCCGATGCCGATCTGCAGGCATTCACGGATACGCTGAGCCTCGAGGTTCCCGTCTGGGGAGGGCCGGGAAAGACCTTCTCCGAGGCCACGACGATGCTTGGCTTAATCCGGACGGCACGCTGGTTCGTCGCCAGGACTCAGGACTTCGACGGTTATACCCTGTTCTTCATTTCTCAGTTCGACGGCTCTCTCGACAAATACTTCGATGACTTCGTACTCAATGGGAAGGAAAACCTGTTGAAGATTTGGGGTCAATGTGTCGGCTGCCCGAGCGGTCCGGATGACACGGCGCGGGACGTTGTGCAGTATATCGCGAGCGGTCAGATCAAGACCCTGGCGTGTTACGACGTCGCTCCGAGTCTCAGCATCAGCCAGATCTACAAGGCGGCCGACTGGTACGAGAAGACGCTGAAGTTCCAGCGTGCGGTGGCCGAGGGCGATGGCGACTTAGAGGAGAAGGTCAACGATTTCTTGAAGCAGTTGGCCCAGCCCTACCAGCCCGTGCGGAGCGCCGCGATGATCGACACGGATGCCGCACACCAGTGGCAGTATGAGGACGTCCGCGAACGCGTCGAGGGGAACGCGCCGGAGGCAGCATAAGTAGCTGAACGCGGCAATTGGATCGACCTTGGGCCTCGCCTTGGGGTCGATCTCGTCCGCCGCGACGACCGGCGAACTGTTTCCATCCGAGGCATGCCACTATGTCCACTCTAACTTCGACACAAAGTCTAACGTCTGCCGATCTGAAAGCCAATGTGCACGATATTCAGGACAATGTCGTCACGCCGACCCTGATGCGTTACGGACGCCACATCTTCCTCAAATTTCTTGATGGCGCGAAGGGGCGCGCATGGCTGTGCAACATGTTCAATCGCGTCAATGCCCGAGGACAAGAGCACGCGACGCGCTTCACGGTGAACATCGGGTTCACCTATGAGGGCTTGAAGGCGCTGGGCCTTTCTCAAAGATCGCTGGATAGCTTCCCCGAGGCGTTTCGCGTCGGAATGCGGGGCCGTGCCGGCGAGGTGGGTGATGTCGGGCCGCACGCGCCGGAATATTGGGAGGGCGGTCTGGGCGGCCCCGACATCCATGCGATGGCGTGGCTCAGAACCGACTCCGACGAGGGACGCGACGAGCCGACCCGGATCATCCGCGAAGAGATCAAAGCAAGCGGCGGGGTCGAGATGCGGTTCATCCAGGACACCAAGGCGCTCGCGCACGAGAACGGCATCGGGTCCGAGGGCGAGCATTTCGGCTTCGCCGATCCGATCTCGCAGCCGCCCATCGAGGGCGCGGACACGCCTTTCTATCCAGGCGATGGTGTGCAGCAAGCGGACGGCACGTGGCGCGCGCTCAAGCCTGGCGAGTTCCTGCTCGGGTATGAGGATGAAGCTGGCCCCGAAGGCACGCAGGCGCCCGAACCAGCCGAACTGCGCCTCAACGGGACCTACATGGTCTTCCGCAAGCTCTATCAGGACGTCGCCGCGTTTCGCCGCTACTTGGCGACGGCCGGGAAGGCGCTGTACACCTCCGAGGACCAGAATCACCAGGAGCTCGTAGCGGCCAAAATGATGGGGCGCTGGCGCAGCGGATGCCCCCTGGATCTGTCGCCTGATAAGGACGACCCCGCCATCGCGGCGGACCCGCAACGCCGCAACAATTTCACGTATGCGGGCGACGATCAGGGTTTGCGATGCCCGATCGGCGCACACCTGCGCCGCAGCAATCCACGAGCGACTCCTCTGAAGCGCGCGACCCATGTGAGGCGCCACCGCTTAATTCGGCGCGGCGTCGAATATGGCCCGCATCTCCCGGACGGCGTGCTCGAAGACGACGGGATTGATCGCGGCCTCATCAATCTCTTCATCCAGGCCGATATCGAACGGCAGTTCGAGTTCGTACAGCGCGAATGGATGAAGGGCGGAGAGTTTCTCGGACTCGATCCCAACGAGCAGGACCCGATCAACGGCGTCGGCGGCGACGGCTCGCAATTATCCGTGCCCGGGGCCAAACGGCCGTTCCTGTTCGACCTCCCTACCTTCGTGACGGTCAAGGGTGGGGAGTATCTGTTCGTCCCCGGACTCAAGGCGCTTAACGGCATCATCGAGCAGAAATTCTGAAACGCAGCCGGAGGCAAAACACCATGTCAGACCATTTCAGTGGCCCTGCGGTGATGGGCGATCCAGCAGTGGATATCACCGACTTCTACGCGTTTCCCAGCCCCGAACGACCGGGCAATTTGGTCCTCATCATGAACGCGTTTCCCATGGCAACGCCCGAGTCCTTCTTTAGCGATGCCGTGATCTATCGTTTCCGGCTCCGGCCCCTCACGATATCCGGCGCGAATGTCACGCCTGGCGAGGCGGAATACACGATCGACGTTCGTTTCGACGATGTGCCGGAAGGGACCTCGATCCAGACTGGAGCGGTCGCCACTTCGGATGGACGCGCGGCGAGTTTCACCGTCGGCGAAGCGCTGGAGCAGCAAGGTCTGCGCTTTTTCGCGGGCCTCGTCAGCGATCCGTTCTTCATGGATGTCGAGGCCGCTATCCGAACCGATATGGCCGGCAAACTGTCGTTCGCTCAGCAGGGCGCCAATACCGTTCAGCTTCGGGACATCCTTTCGATCATCGTTGAAGTGCCCGTCGCCGCAATTGTGGAATGCTTCGGCGGCGTCACTCTGGTCGGCGCCGTGGCCGAAGACATCGTTCCCGGACTCCGTAAATCAATCCGGATTGAACGGGTTGGTCGGCCGGAGATCAAGAACTTCGCGCTCGCGAGTCCTGCGCACGATGCTCGCACCAGGGGCATGGAACTGCGTGACCTCTACAACCGCGAAAACGCCTTCGCCCTTTCCGCCGAATACCGCCCGCTGTACGAATCGCGTCTTGATGCGAACCTCGCTTTCTTCGATGGCCTCGACGGCGAGATCGCATGGCCAGTCGGACCGGACGGACGGCATCCGCTCCGCGATCTGCTGATCGGCGATTACCTGATCCTCAACCTGGCGCGTCCCTTTGCGCCCGGCAACTTCCTGGAAATCGAGAAGGCCGTCCTCGACGGCCGGCCGTCCGAAAGCTGCGGCGGGCGCTGGCTCGATGACGACATTCTGGACGACATGTTGTCGTTGTATGTCAACGGCGGACAGGGCAAGCGCTTCGGAGATGGCGTCGATGCCCCAACCAAACCCGGCAGCCGGTCCTTCCCGTACGTGTGCCCGCCCAACCGGGCCAATCTGCCGTTACCCGAATTTTTGAGGAGTTAATTATGGAAACGTTAAAAGAGAAAAGCCGGGACATCAGAGCCGCTGGCGCTAGAAACGGTAAAGAGCTAGCCACAGACTGGTTCCTGAAGTACCCGGTGATGTCAACGCTCCGGCCGAGCTATCCGCGCGGGCCCTGGCGCTACACCGATATGCAGCAGCTCGTCGTGAC
>DATJWO010000035.1:0-5951 GCA_035501155.1 Bryobacteraceae bacterium | reverse complement strand
GCTGGCTACTCAGTTGTTGGCCTTGCTGCTGTTCGTTTTCAACGCCGACAAGATGGCGCCGGTGTTCATCGGGGCCATGTGCGCGGCGGGCGTTCTGAACGCCGACCCTTATGGATACCCGGCACTGCTTGCCCAAATCGCCGTCTTCTTCTTAGCCGCGATCTGGCTGGCAATCAACCACGTGGATACGCTGGCGCCCGATTATCCCCTGGTGCGAGTCAAGTATGGATTGTTGCTCGGCATGGCTCCGGCACTGGCGGCCGCCTGTGCTCTCGAGTTGCTCTACTTTCTCAACCTCAAGGCCGACGTCATCACTTCTTGCTGCTCCCGCGTGTTTGCTGCCAGCGCCAAAGGGCTCTCCGGCGACCTGACGGCTCTGCCTCCCGTGCCGTCGATGATCGCATTCTACGGCGCGCTGATAGCGGCCGTGGCGGCGTCAACCTACACGGCGTTGCGGAGGCGCGGCGGCTACCTTGTGGCAGTAACAAGCCTCGCCGCGTTTGCCGCCGCTATCGCGGGCGTCCTCTCATTTCTTTCGCTGTACGTCTACGAACATCCCAATCACCATTGCCCTTTCTGCGTGCTGAAGTCTGCATATGCTTTCCAAGGCTACTGGCTGTACATCCCGCTCTTTGCGGCCACCGCCTGCGGACTCTCCGCGGGCGCGATTCAGCCCTTCCTGCAGACGCCGAGTCTGCGGGTTGTGGCGCTTCGTGTTTCCAGTCGCCTGGCAGGCGTCACAGCCGCCGGGTTTGCTGTGTTCGCAGTCGTGGCAACTTTTCTGATCCTCCATTCCCACCTGATTCTGATCGCAGGAGTAACTCCATGAACCGTCGAAGCCTCTTACAACGAACCCTCACCATCGGCGCCGCAGGCGCGGTAGCATCCACCACGCTGCGGGCGCAGCAAGCCGGCATGCCCATGACCGGCGAAGCCGCAGCCAAACCGGCGGCGGACCCCGAGCCGCAGGTCAACGACATCGAGAAGTTCCCCAAGTGCAAATACTGCGGCATGGACAGGAAACGCTTCCACCATTCCCGCATGCTGCTCCACTACCTGGACGGCACGGCCGAGGGAGTCTGCTCTCTAAGATGCGCCGCCACCAGCCTGACCCTCTACGTCGGACGCGGCACCCGTGCGCTCTGGGTGGGCGACAACGCCTCGGCCGCCGAGACCAAACCGCTGGCCGACGCCGAGAAGGCGTTCTACCTGATTGGCAGTTCCTTGCCGGGCGTGATGACCCGCCGAAGCAAGGTCGCCTACAGCTCGCAAGAAGCGGCCGAGGCATCGAAGGCAGCCAACGGAGGTGAGATCGTAGATTTCGACAAAGCCCTGCTGGCAGCCTATACTGACATCGCCGAGTCGGTCGCCATGGTCCGCAAGACCCGCGAGGAACGGATCAAGCGGATCGAGACGCAGAAGAAGGATTAGTAATGCGCCGATTCGCCGCAGCAGTTGTGTTAACGGTTGCCCTTGCGCTGTTCATTGCGCCCAGAGCTTCGCCGGCGTACCCCGGGCAGGCAGCGACTGTCCCCAAACCTGGTCCCAAGGATCTGTGTCCGGTTTGCGGCATGATCGTTGCCGAATACCCGAACTGGGTGGCGACGGTGGTCTGGAAGAACGGCTCCGTCCAACATTTCGACGGGGCCAAAGATCTCTTCAAGTTTCTGCAGGCGTTGCCTAAATACGCGCCGGGCCGCAAGCGCGAAGACATTCGTTCCACGCTGGTCACCGAGTTCTACAATCTCCAGAAGATCGATGCGACGAAGGCCTTCTACGTCATTGGTTCCGATGTGATGGGACCGATGGGACACGAGTTGGTCCCGCTCGGCAATAAAGCTGACGCCGAGGAGTTTCAAAGAGACCACAGGGGTAAGCGGATTCTGCGCTACGACGAGATCACCCCGGAGATCGTCGCTCAAGTCGACGCTGGCCGCTTTAATTGAGCGCTTCCGTCCACAAGAGGGTGACTACCGAAGGAAACAGATTATGACCAGGAGACAACTTATTGCCCTCTCCACAGCAACTGCCGCGATGCCCGCCTGGAGCCAGCAGTCCACAACGGACAAAACCCACGATTTCTATGGGCTCAAGCACACGGCCCCGGACCGGCCGGAAGAGATCGCCATGCTCATCTACCCCGGCATGACGGCTCTCGATCTGGTGGGGCCCCAGCAAGTGTTTGGTTATGTCATGGGTACGCGCGTGCGCCTGGTCTCGAAAACGAAGGTTGCGGTTGTCACGGACACGGGGCTCAAAATCGTTCCCGACCTGACCTTCGACGAATGTCCCGATCCTGTGGACATCCTGTTCGTTCCAGGTGGTGGCGCAGCCACCGTCAAACTGATGGAGGACTCCGTGACCACAAGCTTCCTGGCCGCGCGCGGCAAAACCGCTCGTTTGGTCACGAGCGTTTGCTCCGGCTCTCTCGTTCTGGGTGCCGCGGGGCTATTGCGCGGCTATAAGGCCACCAGCCACTGGGCGGTCCGCGACGTGCTCGCGCTCCTGGGCGCCACGCCGACACGCGCTCGGGTAGTCGAAGACCGGAATCGCATCACCGCCGGCGGTATCACCTCGGGCATCGACTTCGGACTGCGAATCGCGGCGAGACTCCGCGGCGATGACTACGGCAGGGCGCTGGAACTGAACCTGGAATATGATCCCCAGCCGCCGTTCGGCTCGGGCACGCCCGAGAAAGCTGACGAGCGTGTTACCAAAGCGATGCGCTCAATGTATCAACCGTTGACTGACGCCGCCGCTGCGGCTGCGAAGCGACTGAAGGCATGAGGCAGGATTGCAAGTATGGGCTTGTCCTTCCGCCGATGCGGTGGGCCGGGAGTACATCACGGACCGCATTGCGCGCAAGTATGCGGGAATTCCGCTACGATTTAAAAGAACCGAAGATGGGAGGATTCGTAACATGCGGCGTTGCCTGATGCTCGCGGTCCTGGGCGCCACACTCTCCGCGATTTCCGTGGCCCAGGAGGTTGTCCCGTCGGTGGAGGTGACCGGCGCGGTAAAACAGCCCCTCACACTGACTGCGGAGTCGCTGGCGAAGTTTCCGCGTGCAACGGTCAAGACGACCAACCAAGGCATCGAAACCACCTATGAAGGCGTCTGGCTCACCGAGATTCTGCGCCGGGCGGGCGTGCCGCAGGGCGAGCAACTGCGCGGTCGAGCGCTTGCGAGTTACGTCTTGGCGCAAGCACAGGATGGTTACCAAGTCGTCTTCTCGCTGGCCGAACTCGATCCGTCATTCGCCGGCGGCGGAGTGCTCTTAGTCGACACCGCAAACGGTAAGCCGCTGTTCGGCGAGCAAGGCCGGTTTCGACTTGTTGCGCCTCAAGACAAGCCGGGCGCGCGATCCGTCCGCATGCTGACAAAACTCGAAGTGGTTTCTTTGCGGAAGTAGCCTGTGCGCACCAACCTCCATCTTGTGCTGTTCGACTGTGCTCTCAGTATCTTGCTCGTGTCTTCGCTTATGGGCGCGGACTTCGACTGGCGCCTCACGCCCGGCTTCCCCAAGCCAGTGGTGCCCGCCGACAACCCGATGAGCGACGCGAAGGTAGAACTTGGACGGTATCTGTTCTACGACACGCGCATGTCGGTGAACGGTAAGGCGTCGTGCGGAACGTGTCACCGGCAGGAACTCGCCTTCACTGACGGCCGGGCGCGCTCCATCGGCACGACCGGAGAACAGCACCCGCGACGCAGCATGAGCCTGATCAATGTCGCTTACGCGCCGTACCTGACCTGGGCCAATGGTACACTCACTTCGCTCGAGGGGCAGGCGCTCGTGCCGATGATGGGAACAAAACCTGTGGAACTGGGCCTGCTCGGCCACGAGAAGGAGTTTCTCGAAGTGGTGGCAGAGGATCCGACCTACCGCCGTCTGTTCCCGGAGGCGTTCCATGGTCAGCGCAACCCCTACACTCTCGCAAACGTAACTCGCGCGATTGCGGCTTTCGAGCGGACAATCATCTCGATGCGCTCACCCTACGACCGCTACCGTTGGTACGGAGAAATGAATGCGCTGTCAGATTCCGCTAAACGGGGCGAGATTATCTTCTTTTCTGGCGAGCGGGGCCGCTGTTTTCGTTGCCACGGCGGCTGGAACTTCGGTCCCGTCCGGTTTGCGGGCACCGTTCCGAGCGGTCGTGACGAGCTCATGAGCGGCATCTTCTTCAACACCGGCGCGACAGTCTACGTTGAGCCAAACCGCGGCCTCTTCGAGCACACCGGACGGGACGCCGACATTGGCAAATTTCGCGTCCCGTCACTACGCAACATCGCCGTGATCTCGCCGTACATGCACGACGGCAGCATTCCGAACCTCGACGCCGTGATTGATCACTACATCGCGGGCGGTAAGTTGGCGCACCCGAACAAGTCCGAGATCATCCGTCCCCTCACGTTGACCGAGCAGGACAAGCAGGATCTCATCGCCTTCCTGAATTCGCTGACAGACCGCGAAGCGCTCACCGATCCGCGGTGGAGTAATCCCTGGCCCGCGGTTCGCGCTCAGCGCTAGAAAGAGCTGATCGTCTCCATCCTGGTCCGAGGCACGCAGAGGCGAGGACCCACTTCGAGACGCCCCGCCTTCATGAGTGAGCCCTCTGCACCCGCTTGGCGGCGATGTAGCCGCCGACCATCCGGGCCACGTCTTCCAGAAATTCGCGGTCGGGGCTGGTGAAGGCGGCTCCCGCGTGGCTGTCGACATCGATCTCGCCCACCACCTGGCCGGAAACAAAAATCGGTGCTACGATTTCCGACCGCGTATTGATCGAACACGAGAGGTACCGCGGGTCCGCATGGACGTCATCCACAACAATTGTGGTTCGCGCGGCAACCGCGGCTCCACAGATACCCCGGGCCGACGGGGATCCGGACGTGCGGAGTCGGATCACCAGCGAACGGCCCCAGCGCCAGCACACCGGTATCGGCGTCGTCGAGCATGTAGAAGCCGACCCGGTCGTAGTAGCGAAGGCCCGCGGAGATGATTGTGACCACTTCCTGCTGCAGCGCCTTCAAGGACGAAGCGCCTGCGGGGGACTGCTGAACCTGAGCGACCCGCAATTCTATCAGGAGTCACCAGCTGCGACAAATCTCATTTCCTACCAAACGCGCCATCATAAGGGCAATAAGTAATTGATCTGAAGAGGCTTATTCGTTCTAGTGCACACCCACTGCACACAGCCATTCTTGGGCGAAAGTATGGCGAAAGAAACCTCCATTAAGTCGTTGGAAACAAATGGCGGGGACGACGGGGCTCGAACCCGCGACCTCCGACGTGACAGGCCGGCGGTCACGCGCGAACCAACTAACGTATGGCAGGTGCCAAGAGAATCGCAACGAAGGCATCGTCCGTGCCGGTGCGCGTCGAGAGGTGCGAACTCCACTGGGCCGGACGGCTACGAAATAGCCTAGAACCAATGAAGCCGTGACCGGCCAAGCACCGCCGGATCTCAAACAGCGCTGATCCTCTACACTTCGGGAGCCAAGTGGCTGAACCAGGTTGCTTGCCTTACTGTCCAACTTCGGAGTGAATCTGGCACTGACCATGTGATTACATTGAAAGCAAATGGCGTGATTTTCCAGTGGTAGAATCTGGGTTCTCAGACTTTCATGGAACGGCCCTTGCTGTGAATCCAATGATTTTGCGATACTTAACAAGAATCACTGAGCGGGAGTAATTCAGTTGGTAGAATGCCAGCTTCTACCTGCAGATCTAATTTCTCAATAGTTTAGCTGCCTTGCTGTCCTCTTTACTGTCCACTTTTGCAAATCCCTCTAGCGTCATGGTATTCGGAGTGTGCCATGGCGCGAGTCAACATCGTCAAGCAGATCAAGATCGACGGCAACTGGGTTCTACGCTCAATCCCGAAGAAGCCGTCGGGAAGCTACGACTGGACTGCACTTCCAGAAGGCACGTACTTCATCGAGTGGCGTGA
>DATJWO010000034.1:0-416321 GCA_035501155.1 Bryobacteraceae bacterium | reverse complement strand
GGACCAGCCAGTTTTCACCGATTCGCGTTGAAAACCTGCTCATGCCAGGAGCCTCCTTTCCAGCTTCCGTGGGCTGGGTCAGATGTCAGATCACGCCAAATCCACTTCCTCGGCCTGCAAGCCCTTGGGCCCCCGTTTCACAATGAAGGACACCCGAGCACCTTCTTCCAGCGTGCGGCAGCCGCTCGCTTGAATAGCCGAAAAGTGGACAAACACGTCTTCGCCGCTCTCGCGCTGTATAAAACCGAATCCTTTGGCCGCGTTAAACCACTTCACGGTACCGTTTTCTTTCACATTCCCTCGTTTCTAGCCTTCCAGGGCGAACACATCGCGTGAACCGGGTTCAGCAGATATGCCAGGACCTCTGAGGACTCTATCAACCTTACCACGCCTGTGGCCGCAGTCCCCCGCCTGAGCCAGAGTACGCCCGCCGGCGGCAAGGCAGAAGCGGTTGGTGGTACCGGCCGCGATGCTGCTACGCTTAAGACTCGAATCTGATTGCAAATCGAGGTGAGTCCATTGGCTGAAGTTCATCTTCACGAAGGCGAGAGCGTGGAGAGCGCGCTCAAGCGCTTCAAGCGAAAAGTCCTGCAAGAGGACATCATCAAGGAGATCAAGCGGCACGCTTTCTACCTGAAGCCTGGTCAGAAGAAACGAGTTAAGGAAGCTCTGGCACGAAAGCGCAACCGTAAGAAGCGTTCGCGAGACGGCGAGCCAGTGCGAACTTCCTAGGCGTCCCCGCACATTTTGTGCTTTCTCCGAAACGGCCAATAGAACCATGGAGACTGAATTCCGGAAAGCCATCACGCCAGACGAAATTCGGAGCCTTGTACTCTTCGACCATAAGGCCTTTCACAAGTACCCGGCAGACTGGTTCGGCCGAGACGTTTGGGCGGCCTGCGATCCCTGGTGGATGCTTGTCGAAAACCAAAAGGTCGGCTGTTGCGCCTTCAATTGGCACGAAGACTTCCAGGGGGACATTCGTGAAGACGGAGAGAATTCTCCCCTTCGTGGCTCACTGTACATTGCCACAACAGGCATCCTGCCGCGGTTTAGAAATCGGGGCCTCGGTCAGTTAATGAAATGTTGGCAAATCTCCTACGCGCGCCATCATGGCTTTGCGCGGATCGTCACAAATACACGCAAGAGTAACAAGGCGATGATCGGCTTGAATAAGAAGTTCGGTTTCCGGGTGCTTCGGATTACTCCTGGGTATTACGAAGATCCGCCAGAGCCGACTGTCGTCATGGAACTCCAGCTCTGATAGCTGTGCGGCCGCGCTTGATCCCGGACACACATCAGGGTCTGCCTGCTCGATTCGCCGGACCGTGCTATCATTGAATTGTCTTTGCCTTATCTCGCCGCAGTGCTTGTCACTCGCTTATCGCGTCTGCGGCCTTCAGCGCAAATCTGACAGAGGCAGTTGAGCGGAGGCCTTACAGGATGAATATTTGTGCGGTAACAACCTGGTGTTAGTTCCCGCCGCAAAGGGTGCTTTTCCGATACTAACCAACTAAGGAGTCGTCATGTCTGGCCGAGGACCACAGTCGTTCCAAAAACGGCAGAAAGAACAGCAACGCAAGGAAAAACAACGGGAGAAGATGGCGAAGAAGCTTGAACGCAGACAGCAGGCGGAAACTTCTCCAGAGCCCTCGACGCAGCAACGGGAAGCCGAATCATCGTGAAAACCCGTGAGGGCTCTAAGACCAGACGCGATTCCGTCCACGCGGAGCCAAAGAAATCTCTCCGTGGGCTTGCGGTAGGTTCTGATGCGGATAGCGCGGGTCGGCAAGTTCCTGAAAAATCCGATCCTGCGAAGAGCTACAAAACCGCGCTGCGCAGCTACCGTTTCCATCGTGCGAAAACGCCGGGAATCATCGAAGTGCTCAATGAGCACTCCTACGTGATGGCTGAATACAGCCAGCGAACAGGGTCGGTGAAATGGCAGCGTATGGTGCTTGCGTCCCAGAGAGAACAAATCGAAAAATGGCTTGAGGATCATTATCCCAGGGCGTAGTTGTTCCAAGATTTCGACGAAAAACTCTGAAGCTCCGCTCTGCAACCCGCGATGTTTTAAAATGATCAAGTTGGTGCCCGGGGTGGGACTTGAACCCACACGGGAGTTGCCCCCCAAAGGATTTTAAGTCCTTTCTGTGTACTTCTAAACAACTGAGTAAACGGTACTTGCATTTTAGAAATGTGAAACTGTGCAAGTCACTGTGTAAGTTCCTATCGTCTAGCATCTCTCGCCCCGTCAGCGTCTTACCAGCGATGCAAGGTCGGCAATGCCGGAATCGGCCGGTATGTCTTAATTGCCGAGTAGCCATTGCCGCCCGTTACGCCAGACGGTGGAAGTCGGCAGGCGCGCCGCCTTTCGATGAAAGACAGAACTGGAGAGGAGCGAACCGGAGGAACGACGTGCCGCGGCGGCAAGTTCACGTGTCTAGAAATGGAAGTGATATCGTACTGAACCGTAGATCTCGCGCGGGTTGTTGAAATGGCTTCCCGCAAAGCTGCTGCTAATGTCGAACGGGAATCGGGAATTCGAAACGTTCAGTGCCGTAAGACCGAGTTGCCAACGCCCTTCTCCAAAGGTCTTGCTGAGGTACACGTCGCCGGTTGTGTGCGAGGGAAGGTGGTTAGGACCATCCGCCAGCAGAACGCCGGAACCGTAAACCATATTCCCAGAAAGATTCATTTGGTGAGGCAGCGTGATCTGAAAACCGGCGGTGAGGTTGACGCGCTGGTCGTGATCGAGATAGCAATACGAAACGGTGCAGTCCGTGCCGTCGTCGGGTTGTCCCGCGCCTTCTAGCAACCCGCCCACCGGTTGTCCTCGATACTGGGCGGTCATGTCCGCAAACGCCGCGTGGAGCCGCAGCCGCCGGGCGATCAGAGGCGAGCGAAGGCTTGCTTGAAAACCCCAGATGCGGGCGTTGGGAGTCGTGAGGGGAAGCAGGATATTCGAAGCCCCTAAGACGTCGTGATCCAGGAAATTCCGGGAGCTAGTCTGGAAATGAGTCGTATCCAGGACCCAGCCGTGAAGCGGTATGGTGAGTCCGAATTCCCGTTGAATGTCGCGCTCGCCCCGTAGCGGGGTGAACCCGAAGTCGCCCGTGGCCGCCGCAAGCTCAAACACCGCGCCACCCACCGTGTAGAGGGGGGGAGCCTGATAGTACGAACCGTAGAAGCCTCTCAGTACCCAGTGCAGATTCGGGATCTCGATGGTGCCGCCCACTCGGGGGCTGACAGCGTTCTCGCCCGCGACTCCCGAGAAATGCGTCACCCGCACTCCCGCATTGAGGGTGAGCCACTTCGTGGCCTTGAACTGATCGTTCACGTATTCGGCGGCTAACCCGCCCGTAGGAATCGCGTTTACGGACGCAAACTGTGAAGGACTCTGCGTGTTGT
Organism: Bryobacteraceae bacterium; assembly: GCA_035501155.1. Lineage (GTDB taxonomy): Bacteria > Acidobacteriota > Terriglobia > Bryobacterales > Bryobacteraceae > Palsa-89. The sequence goes on along the minus strand of DATJWO010000034.1, from coordinate 412,910 downwards.
CCTGCAAGCTGAACAGCAGATTATTCCGTTGATAAAAGGAATAGACTCCCGTCGTCAGATTGTGCCGGCCGTGCACGTACTTCAATTCGATCTGCGCGCCGACGTAGTTCGACGTGTTGCGAGAGTTCGCCACCAACGGATCGGTTGTGCTGCCGATGTATTGGGCGTTGTTGTTGCGGTAAAACGGAGAAACCGTTAACAGCGTGCTTGGACTGAATGTGTGCGCCCAGGAAAATGTCCCAAAGATATCGCGCTCCTCATCGACATCGCGAATGCCGAAATAGGTGTCTGAGGTGGGATCGGTATCGTTTGGATCCACGGGAATCTGAAAACGGTCTCTTCGAAAATTCCCCGTCCAGGAGAGCTGGTTCTTGTCGTTCGGACGATAATTCATCGAAGTGAAGAGCCCTTGCCCATTTCCCGCCGCATTCTCGATCTCCCTCACCGGGGGCTCCAGACCCAAGTCGGTTCGATTTCCGGTTGCGCTGACGTAGTAGGCAAATTTCGTGGTATGGGAGCCGAAATTAAGCTGATCGTTGGTCTGATGGAAGCTCCCGAAGGTCCCGGTCAGATCGCCATCGTTGTTGTATTCGAAACCGGACCGCGTGAAGATGTTGATTTGCGCGAACGTCCGATCCCCGCTTTGGGCCCCATACCCGCCTTGGGTGACTTCGACTTCCTCGATGTCCTTCGGGTCGAGAGTTCGGCCGACATTGCTCGACATGTTGGTGTTCGGAAGGGGCACGCCATTGAGTACCCAGTCGATTTGGTGGCCTCCCCGAACGTGGAGATGGTCGTGCAACACGAAGGCTCCAGGGGCTGTCTCGGTGATGAAGCGCAGACTACTCATTTGCTCCGCCCCGGGCAGCCCTTCGCGAATCTCATCGCCTGACACTACTGTGGGAGCAGCAGAAGCCTCGGCTGCTACTACGTCGCTGAGGGTCTCCGCTACCGTCACTTCGCTGGTAGCCGTACCGATCTTCAAGGTGATGTCGAGTGTCGGCGCGCTGCCAACGAGGACCTGCACAGCCTGCTTGCTGGGCGCAAACCCTTCGTGTTCCACTGTCAGGTTGTACTCTCCCAGTGGAACTCCGGTAATTACAAAATCGCCCGCCGAGTCGCTTTCGGTGTTCTGCATCCAATCGGTGTGCATTTCCTTCAACGTCACCTTGGCGGTGGCAATCGCGGCTCCGCTCGGATCTTTGACTGTTCCGCGTACCGCGCCTAATCCTTGCGCCCAGACGATCGGGGTTCCAATCACGAATAACGTGGCCAACAGTCTGGCCACTCGCTGAACAGCTAACGGCATGAATTCCTCTTTGCGTACGCCAAAGTGACTCCGCAGGCGCTCCTCCAGCCTATAGGCCGATCGGTTGGGCCGGCCAGTTATCTTTTGGCCATTTTTCCGATCTTCACTGCTCGGCTGAGCAGGTACTCCTGCATAATCGCTATAATGGAACGAAGCGTAAGTCTATGATCCGCCGAGTGTTGCAGTGGAGCCCGCAGTCAGCGCTCTTGTGTGCTGCGATTCTCATTTCAATCATTGCGGTCACCGATTGGCGAGCGGAGATCAATGCCACGCTCGGCTTCCTCTACATCTTTCCTCTGGCGCTGCTGGGGATTGTTCTTAACTGGTGGCAGTTGGTTTTCGCGGCTGCGTTCTGTACGTTCCTCTCCGACCGGCTAGATCCGTTCCCCATGGAGATGGAAGAGGCCCGCGACGCCCTGATCTTCCTGACTCTCGCCTTCACGGGTCTTTTGTCGCTGGCGGTCACGAAGAGTTATCGCCGGGAAATGGAGAGCATCGCTGCCCGGCGGATGGCCGAGGAGCAACTGGCTTTCGTAATCGATAGCAGTCCGGCGGCTGTGCTCACAATGACCGCGGAGGGAGAGATTCTCTTGGCCAATCCGGCAGCCCATCGGCTGCTTGGGGTCGCCCAGGGGGCGCTTCCCGGCAAGAGTATTACCCGCTACGTTCCGGCGCTTGCGTCAATCCCGTCAGTAGACGAGACGGCCAAGATCTTTCGCACAGAGATGCAGACGCGCGGACAAAAGGAGAGTGGCGAAATCTTCCTCGCCGATGTGTTCTTTTCCACGTACACTACGCCGCTCGGGCCGCGCCTTGCAGCCTTGCTGGTGGATACCTCCGAGCATCTGCGCGAGCGGGAGGAGACCAGCTTGCAACAACTGCTGGCCGGCTCGCGAATCCTCGTGGCGGCCGTATCCCATGAAGTCAGAAACGTCTGTGGCGCGATCGGAATGATGCATGAGAATCTGGCGCGCAAAGGTTCGCTGAAAGGCGATCAGGACTTCGAGGCGCTCGGGTCGCTGGTCGAGACGCTGAGCAAAATCGCCTCGCTGGAGCTCAAACAAAGCGTGGGCGCTTCCGAACCCAGCGCTGCTGACCTTAAAGAGGTTCTGGCGGATCTGCGAATCGTGCTGGGACCGATCTGCGAGGAGTCCGATATCGAGCTGCATTGGAATATCCCTGACGAGTTGCCGCTGGTCCAGGCGGACCGCCAGAGCCTCTTGCAGGTTCTCTTGAATTTGACGAAGAACAGCCAGCGGGCGCTTGAGACGGTTGCTCGCAAGTCGATTGAAATCGCCGCTTCGGCGAGGCCGGATGGAGTCACGATCCGTTTTACGGACAGCGGGCCGGGCATCCCGCCAGGGCAAAAGATCTTTCAGCCTCTGCAAAGAGGCGCCGACGCAACCGGGCTTGGACTGTATCTGTCTCGCGCCTTCATGCGATCGTTTCGAGGAGACTTGCGGCACGATCCGCAGCACGCCGGATGCTCCTTTGTGTTAGAGTTGGCGGCCGCTGCGGAACCATCGGAGCACAGCACGCTACCCGCCGAAAATGAAGCGCATACGACTCTTACTGCTTGATGACCACATCCTGTTCCGGGAAGGGCTGCGACGTCTGCTTGTCTCCGAACCCGATTTCGAGACGATAGCGGAGTGTGGCACGCCGCAGGAGGCCCTCGAAGCTCTGGCCGGTTCGGCGGCGGATGTTGTGCTTCTCGATTTCGATCTAGAAGACGATACTGGCACGCGCTTCATTACTTCCGCCAAGGCGGCGGGATACAGGGGCAAAATCTTGATGGTTACGGCGGGAATGAGCCCCGCGGACGTAGCCGTTGTGCGGAAGCTGGGCATCTCCGGAATCTTTCTGAAGCATAATCCGCCGCGTCTGCTGCTGGAAGCCATCCGGGCGGTCGCAGAGGGGCGCACCTGGATGGACCCGAAGATGGTTCCGGGAACCGCGAGTGCCGCTGAAAAATCCGGCGCCGCAACGGATCACCTTACACCGCGCGAACAGAAAGTGCTGCGCTGCGTCTTTGAGGGCCTCTCGAACAAAGAGATGGCCCACCAGCTTGGAGTTTCACTAAGTTCGGTAAAGGCAACTCTCCAAAATTTGTTCGAAAAGATGGGCGTGCGGACGCGGGGCCAATTGGTGCGCATCGCAATAGAGCGCTCACTCGAGTCCGCACAGAAGCCTTGAGTCTTGCCGACTTCGTCTAGCGCGTACAGAGTGCTGCTGGATCTGCCGGAATCGCGATATGGGCCACCGGCGACATGACCTGTAAACGAAGGTCAACGCAAGCATTGTTTGGTGCGGGCGGAGGGACTTGAACCCTCACGGGCCTTGCGGCCCAACGGATTTTCGTACCCGTCCACGGCTTTCGCCGCCCTTGGCTGTTCCGCCAGGGTTTGGGGTCTGGACTATCCCTTCACCGTGTCCGGATTTTGCTCCGGGCGTCAGGTGCTGCCCGTCTAGTCTCTACACCTTCCCAACCGGAAAGCTGATGCTCCGGCCGGGCTTGGCTCGGGATCGCCATGTTACAGGGTTCCCCGAATTTGAGCAGTTCTGCATCGCCGGTTTCCCGGCGAGCACTCAAGTTTGCGCTTAAGTCCGATGCGTCTGCCGATTCCGCCACGCCCGCACAGTTTCAAACGTAGCACGAAACAAGGACTGACCCGATCGGACTTTAAGTCCTTTGCGTCTGCCATTTCGCCACCCGGGCTAATGGAACTCCAAGTTCGCTGCGGGAAAGCCTGCGCCGGATTCCTGCTCAATTCTTCGCGGAGTTCGCCGGAGGTTGCGGCGCGTCGGGCACCGACTCGATGTCTTTGTCCGAGCACGCCAGCTCCATGATCTGATCAAACGGCGCCAGCGTCAGAGTCTGCTTGGGAACCACCCACGGCTTGGTCAGCACCTTGGGATCCTCCACCGTCGCCTCGATCTCCAGCGTCTTTGAGTCCACGCGCCGATACCGTTCTACGACATGCAGGGCGTCGGAATGGAACGACACGCGGCCTTCTGCCGAGATCCAGGTGTTGGGCGTGAAGTTCGTCTTATCCACCACTAACGTATCTCCGTCCCAATGGCCGACCGCATCTCCGCGATAAGAAGGAGGCACTGTGTCGCGGTGCGGTCTTCCATCGAAGGGGATGATCTGATAGCTATGGAAAGTCTCTGTCAGCATTATCAGGAATTTCGGCGTCTGGACGATCTGGCCGACACCGCCCACATCGAAAAGGCTGACATTCAAAGTCCCGAACGCGGTGGGAAGGCAGTGCACTGTCGGATCGTCTTTGTCAGCCAGCGTTTTGGCGTGGGCCGCGGCCCAGGGTTGATAGAGATCAGAAAAAAACGTCGGCCGTTGGCCGCCTCGAGGTGTAAGAACAAACCCGCGCCCGCCGATATCTCCGCCGCGCCACCAGACGCCCGATAGATCCGGATGGCCGTCCATCCGCGGTGCCGGTCCCGCGCTCGCCGATTCGGAATTGGGCGCTGCGGCTACCGCCTGCGCCGCGAGATGGGATGTGGCCGCCGCCGACCAGACCAGCGTGCCGGCGATCGCTGCCGTCATCATGGAGTGTTTCATGGCTTCAACCCTCGCTTGAAATTTCCCGGTCCCGCCATCAGCGGTTTTGCTGCGGCCCGAACAAACCATACACATGTCCGTCCGCGGTAGTCAGTTCTCTCAACATTCCCCGGTCGTCGTTGTCTTTGGAGCGAAAGCCCTTAATGGTGACCTCGTCGCCCGCCTTGATGATCCCCGGCCGGTAGCCGTTGCGAATCATGCCGCTAGGCGTCCCGGCTTCGAACGACCATCTCGAAACTTTGCTGGTTGCCGGGTCCTTCACGTCCACGACGAACCAAGAGTGCGGATTTTCAAGCCGCACCTGAACAACCGTGCCGTGAACCGTGATCGGCTGCTTCAGATCGTATTCAGCGGCGAACGAATGATGGGCCCATGCCGGGACTCCTGCCGCGAGTGCGATCAAACCGAATGCGAAAACGGCGGAAACTCTACTCATACCAACCTCCGGTGTCCACGATTTCACCCTGTGCAGGATCAGTATACACCCAGCACTCTGGAGAATCTCGGCTTGGTCGCGCAGCGCCCGGTATCGCGCGCCTAAGTCTCATCCCATCAGGGACTTTCGCTGGTCCCGCGATTCTCGTTATAATGACCTCCGGGTCGACTGTGATTCCAGTTTCCTCGTTCCGCTTGGCTGCTTCGCCATGGCGGAACGGCATCGGGTCGATGAGCTGGAGAAAGCGGGTCAAAAATGTTTGGTCCAATCGAGAAGCGCCGCCCGGTAGCAGCGGTCGCAACGGCTTTGTTCATCATGTCCGGCCTCGCGGCGTTCGCGGGAACCACCGGCACGAGCGACACGCGGCTGGTTGACGCGGCCAGACACCAGGACCAGAAGACCATTCGTGCGCTGCTAGCGCAAAAAGTCGACGTCAACGCCCGGTCCAGCGACGGCTCGACGGCGCTGCTCTGGCTGGCGCACTGGAACGATCTGGACACTGCCAACCTGCTGCTCGGCGCCGGCGCGGATGCCAATGCCGCGAACGACTACCAGATGACCCCGCTCTCGCAGGCCTGCACCAACGGTAGCTCCGCGTTTGTGCACGCGCTTCTTAAATCGGGCGCGAACCCCAACGTGCCCATCGCCACCGGAGAAACACCGCTGATGACCTGCGCGAGGACCGGTAGCGTGGATGCGGTACGCATGCTGCTCGAATACGGCGCGAACATCAACGCGAAGGAGCCCAAACACAACCAGACGGCGCTGATGTGGGCCGCGGCCGAACATCACCCGGAAGTGGTGAAAGCGCTGATCGACGCGCATGCGGATCTCACCGCCCACACCAGGGAGGGATTCAGCGCCATCCATTTTGCCGCGCGCATCGGTGACAACGAGAGCATCAAAGAGTTGCTGGACGCTGGCGTGGACGTCAATCTCCTCACGCAGGCGGAGGGGGAAACGAATCGCGTCAGGTCCTTCTTAGGCGTTGCGAAGACGATTGGAACCCTCGGCTACACTCCGCTGCTAGTGGCTGTCGTGCGAGCCCAGGTGGATACCGCGCTGTTCCTGCTGGATCACGGCGCCGACCCCAACAATGAAGCGGCAGGCATGACGCCCTTGCACTGGGCCTGCGGCAAATGGGAAAGCTACACCGCCAATCCCGTGTACGGGTTCGACGATGCGATGTCCGGCATTCCCGACCGTCAGGCAAAACTGCGGTTGGTGAAAGCCCTGCTGGCCCACGGCGCCAATGTCAATGCGCGCATGACTAAGCCGCAGCCTAGCCTCGCGGGCGGATACCTGGACGCAACCGGCGCGACGGCCATCCTTCTCGCCGCCTCGGCCAACGACCTGGAGTTGATGAAGATTTTGCTCGCGGCCGGAGCCGATCCGAAAATCCTCACCGCAACCAATGCTTCGTCCATTATGGCGGCGGCGGGGCTCAACCGCGGCATCGGTGAGGATTTGATCACAGAGCCGGAAGCGCTCGAAACGGTCAATTTTCTATTGAAACTGGGCGTTGATCCGAAGGGCGAGACCACGTTCGGTGAAAACGCCTTGTTTGGTCCGGCGTATCGCGGCTGGAATAAGCTGCTTGCCCAATTGATCGGCTTGGGCGTCAATGTGAATTCGGTCAGCAAGGCCGGTGTTACGCCCTACCTCGCCGCCAACGGTCAGGGCGACCGGCTCGGCGGTGTCCTTTATAACAAAGAAGGCGCGCAAATGCTCCTGGAGCACGGCGCCGATCCGAAGTTGGGCCATCCCTGCGAGGCCCAGAATAAATGCAGAGCAGACCAATGAGAAGTTACTTTATTCGAACCGCCGGGTTCGTAATCGCCGCCACGGCGGCCTTCGGTCAAACCAGTGTCTCCACCAGTCCCGCCCGCGCGCTGGTAACCAAGTACTGCATCGGCTGCCACAATGACCGGCTGAAAACAGGTGGCCTGGCTTTGGATCGCGCCGACGCCGACCACGTCTACAACTCCGCGGAGACCTGGGAGAAAGTCATCGTGAAGCTGCGCAGCCGCGCGATGCCGCCTCCGAAACTTCCGCGTCCGGATAACGCGACTTACGACAAAGTTGCCACCTGGCTGGAGTCGGAAATCGACCGCGAAGCCGCGACACACGTGAACCCGGGCCGCTCCGCCAGCCTGCACCGGCTCAATCGCGCCGAATACGCCAACGCGGTGCGGGATCTGATCGGAGTCGAAGTCGATCCCAAGCAGGAACTGCCGCCGGATGAACAGGCGTTCGGCTTCGAGAACAACGGCGACGCGCTCTCCATGCAGCCTGCGTTACTCGACCGCTACATATCCGCGGCCACGGCCATCGCGCGCCAGGCCGTTGGTGACTCAACCATCCGGCCCACCTTCGTGCGCTACGGCGCGTTGAAGGATAACGCGAACGACCAAACTTATCTTCGCCAGACCGACCGCCTGAGCGAGGATTTCCCGCTGGGGTCCAAAGGCGGCGTCGCAGCCGAACACTACTTCCCCGTGGACGGCGACTATGTGTTCAAGATTCGCCTGCAGAGAACTTGGGACACCGTAATTCGCGGTCTCAACGTGCCCACTCAGTTTGAAGTCCGCGTGGACGGCAAGCGCGTCTGGCAGACCACGATGGGCGGAGAAAAGAACCAATCCAAGACCTTCCGCTACGACGGGGACGATGCGTTGCAGGTACGCGTGCCGGTGAAGGCCGGCCTGCACAGGGTCATGGCGACCATGCTTAAGGACGACGACGCCGAACCGGAGGGCCCGGGTCCGGACCGCCTTCCGCTCTTCAGCCGCGCCTCCGACACGCCCACTGCCCCAATTGCCATTGCATCGCTGCTGATCGGCGGTCCCTATGACGCCAAAACGCCGCAGGACTCACCCAGCCGACGGCTGGTCTACGTCTGCCATCCCGATACTGCCGCCGAGGAACTTCCCTGCGCAACCAAAATTCTCGACCGCCTCGCTCGCCGCGCCTATCGCCGTCCTGTTGCAACCGACGACGTCGACACGCTGCTCAGTTTCTACAGACACGGACACGCGGCCGGCAGCTTCGACGACGGCATTCGCGCCGCAATCGAGCGTGTTCTGGTGAGCCCCGATTTCCTGTTCCGCATCGAGACCGACCCAGTAGGAGTGGCGCCGGGCGCCGTCTATCGCATCTCCGATGTCGAACTGGCTTCGCGCTTGTCGTTCTTCTTGTGGAGCAGCATCCCGGACGACACTCTGCTCGACCTAGCCACCCGCGGTAAATTGCATGAGCCGGCGGTTCTGGAGCAACAAGTCGCGCGCATGTTCGCCGACCCCCGCGCCCGTAAATCGCTCGTCGACAATTTCTTCTCGGACTGGCTGGAGATTCGCAACGTCTGGCTGCTCAATCCCGACGGCACCAAGTTCCCGTTCTTCGACGATAACCTGCGTTCCGCCTTCGTCACTGAGGCACAGATGTTCCTCAACGCCCAGTTGAAAGAAGACAACAGCGTCATCGATCTCCTGACATCCAACGAGACGTTCCTCAACGAACAACTGGCGCGCCACTACGGAATTTCCGGCGTCTACGGCAGCCGCTTCCGGCCGGTAACACTCACCGATCCCAACCGGTTCGGACTATTGGGCAAGGCCAGCGTGCTGGCCGTGACCTCCTACACGACGCGAACTTCGCCGACCATCCGCGGCAAGTGGTTGCTCGAAAACATTCTGGACGCTCCCCCTCCCGCGCCGCCGCCCAACGTGCCATCGCTCGAATCCAGCAATACGGATGGCCGGCCGCTCACTGTCCGGCAGATGCTGGAGAAGCACCGTGCGAATCCGGTCTGCGCGAGTTGTCACGCGCGTATGGACCCGCTGGGCTTGAGCCTGGAGAACTTCGACGCGATCGGACGTTGGCGCACCACCGACGCCGGCCAGCCCATCGACGCTTCCGGCGTGTTGCTGGACGGTACCAAGGTGGATGGCCCGCGCGAGTTGCTACACGCCCTGGTCGCGCAGAAGACGCAATTTGTTCACACGGTGACCGAGAAGCTGCTGACCTACGCTTTGGGCCGCGGACTGCAATACTACGATGCTCCCACAGTCCGCTCCATTGACGGCTTCGCGGAAGCCAATGACTATCGTTGGTCATCGCTGATTCTGGGCATCGTGAAGAGTGCGCCGTTCCAGATGAGAACCGCCGCGCCCGAGCCTCAATCCGCCGGCATTGCCAGGAATATAGGAAAATAAGACTATGTTCGTCACCAAGAAGGCCATTTCCCGCCGCACCGTGCTCCGCGGAGTCGGTACGGCCATCGCGCTTCCGTTGCTCGATGCCATGGTTCCGGCTTTCGCACCGGCCGCTACCACCAAGCCGGTACGACGCTTCGGCGTGTTCTACCATCCGAACGGTGTGATCTATGAAGAATGGCTGCCGAAAGGCTCCGGTGCAAATTTCGAACTCTCACCCACGCTGAAGGGGCTGGAACCGTTCAAGGACAAAACCATCGTCATCACGGGCTTGTTCAGCGACCAGGCCGAGGCGCTCGGCGACGGCGGCGGCGACCACTCCCGCGCCTGCGGCTCGTATCTCACCGGCGTGCATGTGAAAAAGTCCGACACCGAACTTTACAACGCGGTCTCCATGGACCAGATCGTCGCGAAGATGTACGAGCGCGACACCCAGCTCTCCTCGCTGCAAATGACCGCCGACGAGAACAGCCTGCTCGGCTCGTGCGACTTGGGCTACAGTTGCGCTTACAGCAGCACGATCTCCTGGCTCACGCCGACCCTGCCGCTCATGGCCGAAAACAATCCGCGCGTGGTCTTCCAGCGCATGTTCGGCTCCAGCGATAGCACCGACCCGCGGGTTCGCGCGGCGCGCCTGACTCAGGATAAGAGCCTGCTCGATTCCGTCAGCGAGCGTGTGAACCAACTGCAGCACGAGCTCGGCGCGGCCGACAATCGCAAGATGAACGACTACCTCACTTCGCTGCGCGACGTGGAACGGCGAATTCAGAAGGCCGAGGAGCAGAGTTCCAAAGAGCTTCCCGATGTGTCTCAGCCCGCCGGCATTCCGGAAAAATTCGAAGACCAGGTCCGTTTGTTGTACGACCTCCAGTTGCTGGCGTTCCAATCCGATCTGACTCGCGTGACCACCTTCATGTACGGCCGCGAGCAGACCGCCCGGCCTTACCCGCAGATCGGCGTGCCCGAGCCGCACCATCCGCTCACGCACCATCAGGGCAATCCCGACAAGATGGCGAAGTGCGCGAAGATCCAGCGCTATCACATCGGTCTGTTTGCCGAATATCTCGGAAAACTGCGCGACACCCCCGACGGCGACGGCTCGCTGCTGGACCACGTTATCCTGCTGTATGGCTCCGGCATCAGCAACAGCGATCGCCACACCCACGGCCCGCTGCCGACGTTCCTGGTAGGCGGAGGCTGCGGCACGCTCAAGGGCGGCCGTCACTTAGTTTATCCGGAGCACACGCCGTTGACCAACCTGCAGCTCACCTTGCTGCACAAGCTGGGCGTGCCGGCCGAGAAACTCGGCGACAGCAACGGCGACTTCAAGAACTTAGCGGATCTGTCCTAAACGCCGATCGTCCGGCCGGAGCGGCATTAAGTCGCCGGCTGGAGCAACCGGTGTGCGCAGCGTCATCAGGAAAGCGACAAGTTCCTGCTGTGCGCTGTCGGGGAGCGCAGCGAACGCGTCCCGTACCCCCTGCGCTTCACCACCATGCAGCAGGATGGCCTCCTGCAGCGTGTGCGCGCGGCCATCATGCAGATACGGCGCCGTATCTGCGACACCCCATAAACGCGCCGTGATGAAGTAGCGGTCCAGATCCGATCCGGTGGATTCCGCCAATCCCGGACCCATGTCGTGACGCTTCAGATCGGAGAACAGCGGCACCTCGATCCCGCCGACGCCGTTGGCCTGAAAGCCTGGCCGCGCCGCGCGCAAATCGGTCGAGTAGTAAACGTTCTGCGTAGAGTCGGTTTCCACTTCCGGAAGCGAATACGTCAGGATCGCTCCTCTCGTCTCGAGCGCCGGCATATGGCACGCTGCGCAGCCCAGCGAATGAAAGCGTCCTTCGCCATTCGTCGCGGCCGTGCTCTCCGTCGTCCGCCGCGGCAGGTCCATGGTTGTCAGAAAGATGCTCAGCGCGGATAGATCTCCCTCCGAGATCTCATTTACCACGCCGTCGCCGTCGGCATCCACGCCGAAGCCGACCGCCTCCACCGGCTGCATGCCGAAGTGAAATTGCATCGCCGACACATCGAACGCCCGCACATTGGCGAACTGCCCTTTCCTGCCAAACGGACGTATCACCAAATCCGGGTCCACTCCCCGCACTCCGGACGTGTCCAGAGATCCGCCAACGAACTGGATGGTTCCGAAATTCACACCCTTGGTCACCAGAGGCACGGCGACGCCAGGCTGCCGCATGGCCCGTGCCTTCAGGGTTTGCAGGTCCTCGGTCATCTCCTTGGCGAGCAATTCCACGCCGCCCGAACCGAACAGAAACGGCGGATTGATAAAGCGGCCGTTGAAGGCGGCAAAGCCGTTGTGCTGCGTGTCCGCTACGTCGATCGCGGTCGGCTTGGCCATGGCGTTCGCGTTGCTGCCGCCGACGCCGCCCAGACCAAACGTAAAGGGCACGGTCAAATTGCTGAGGATCGAATGGCACTCCATGCAGGTCTGCGCGTCGAGACCATTCACACGGAGAAACTTGCTGTTGTTCTGCAGCGTAGGACGTCCGCCGGGCGACGTGGGATCGGCCGTGTTCACAGGCCCGTCGCCATAACCCACCTTCTTTGTAAAAGGGGTCGCGAATACCTCCATGCCGCGCCTGCGGATCTCCAACAACGACGTCTGGCCGCTTGCGATATCCCCTTGCTTCAATGTATCGGACTTGAATTCCAGAGGCTGGGCCTGTTGTCCGAACGCGGAAAGCGGTCCCAGTGAGACGAAAAATACGGCGCTGCAAACGAGGCGGGCGCAATACGAACCGGAAAATTCACAGCTCACAACTCCTCCGAAAAACTACTGCTACTGCAAAATATCTTTCGACAATCTTATCAGTAGATTCTCTGTTACGCTCAGGCCAGGGACAAACCAGATGCGTCAGCGGCTCCTGATCGCCGCGCGGTCGATTGTAACAGGCTGGGCCGCGCTTCTTCTGATCGCCTGGCTGCTGGAGCGTCCGCTGTTGCATTGGACCGGGCCGCTGCTCGGGGAAGGCTTGTTTGCCACAATTCGGCCGCTGCTGGACTGCGCCACCCTTGCCGCAACCGGCTGGCTGGTCGGTCGCGTGAACCGCTGGCGCTCCCATCAACCGCCGCGCGTCTCTGACATCCTGGTTTTCGCGTTTTCTCTCCTCTTCGCTGATTTCGGCCAGTTGCTGACGCTGAACGGTCCGTGGCTGTTTCGTGTAGCCCGGGATACCGTAAGTAACCTGCGTTATCTGGAAGGGCTGGCCGCTGCCCTTGCGACACACGCGATCCTGTTGGGGAGCCTCATCGCGGGCTGGATGTGGAACCGGCCAGCCGGGCCCAGGCCGCTATCGCTGGCTACCGGCGGAAAACCGGAAAGGTAGTAGACTTCAACTTACAAGGTGGCCGTGTGAAATTGATTGCTAAAGGAGAAACACTAGGCGTCATTGGTGCGGGCGTGATGGGGCGTACGCTTCTTCACGGCCTCTTCGACAGCGGCGCGATTTCCCGCGAACAAGCTTGGGCCAGCGCGAAATCTCCCCTCAGTTGCGACGCCGCATCCAAAGAACTCGGCATACCGGTAGTTACGGATTTCAGCAAGCTGGTGGCCGGGTCCGGCTTGATTCTGATCTGCGTAAAGCCCAAGCAGGCCGCCGCCGTGACCGCCGCTCTGAAAGCCGCCGGGCTCCGCCCCAAGACGCTGCTGATTTCCATCATGGCGGGCGCAACGATCGCGCAATTGGAAGCGGCATTAGGCACGGAAAATCCGTGGGTACGTGCGATGCCCAATACGCCCTGCGTCGTTCGGGAAGGCATGACCGTCATCTGCCCCGGAACTTACGCCACCGAGGATCACATGGTGCGTGCCCAGCGCATCTTTGAGGCGGTCGGCCAGTGCCTGCCAACCGAAGAAAGCTACTTCAATGCCGTGACCGCACTGAGCGCCAGCGGGCCAGCTTACCAGTATCTGATCATGGAAGCCTTCGCCGACGCCGGCGTACGCGTGGGCCTGCCGCGGCAGCTTGCGCTCCAACTCGTGGCCCAAACTGCGGTAGGCGCGGCGAAGATGGTGCAGGCGAGCGGCCGCCACCCCGCCGCGCTCCGCGACGACGTGACCACTCCCGCTGGTTGCACCATCGCCGGAGTGCTGATGCTCGAAGATGGCAAGATCCGTTCGGTGCTGGCGCGCGCGATCGAAGAAGCCACCAAGACCGCAGCAGATTTGGGAGCCTCACCCGCGCCCCATCCAAAGAGGCATGATTAAGGATTAGAATGCGCTACCTGGTCCGTGCCCGCATCAAACCCGGCTGCGAACGATCGCTCCTCAAAGCCATCGAAAACGGCACACTGGGCAAAGGCTCTGTGGCTGAAGGCGAATACCTGCGGAACATGAGCGAGGCCCGGCTCTGCGGCGACCAGACTGCCCGCTGGGTCGAAGTTTGCTACTGCCCGACGCCGCTTCAGGAGGAACAGCCTTATTGGGAGCAGTATTTCGAACTGACGCGCATCCAGGATGCCCACGACCGCCGGCAATGCCGCGACTGGAACGGTACCGAACCCTGGGCCTGCGAAAACTGCGACTGCACCGAGCGCCTGGAGCAGAAGCTGGATCGCACGGGCGCCTCCTTCATCGAAGTGCTTCGCCGCATCGGCGACTAACGCCATCCGCCACGGTACGATATCCTCAGATGGAACAGCTCGCGCTCGCCTGGGGACCGGTCCGCAAGACCTTCACTGTCGCGGAGCTGAACGCCCGCATTCGCGGCTTGTTGGGCGATGAGTTCGACGACATCTGGGTCGCCGGCGAAATCTCCGGCACGCGGATGGCCGCGAGCGGCCATTGCTACTTCACTCTCAAAGACGAGGACGCGCAGTTGAAGTGCGCGTGCTTCCGCGCCTCGCTGCGCTATCTCAAATTCAAGCCGCAGGACGGCATGGCGGTGCTCGCGCGCGGCCACATCGACGTCTACGAAGCACGCGGCGAATACCAGCTCCTGGTGGAAGCGCTCGAACCGCAGGGCCACGGCGCGCTGCAGTTCGCCTTCGAACAGCTCAAGAAGAAGCTGGCTGCTGAAGGTCTCTTCGACCCTGCGCGCAAACGCCCCCTCCCGCGCCTGCCCCAGCGCATCGGCATCGTCACATCCCCCACGGGCGCCGTCATTCGCGACATCGTGCAGGTTCTCTCACGCCGCTTCCCCGGCCTGCATCTTCGTCTCTATCCGGCGCTGGTACAGGGCGAAGGCTCGGTCGAAGCGGTCTGCCGCGCCCTCGATTACTTCAGCAATTCCGGCTGGCCCGACGTCGTCATTCTGGCCCGCGGAGGCGGCTCGCTCGAAGACCTGTGGACCTTCAACGAAGAGGCGGTTGCCCTGGCCATCGCTAACTCAAACGTCCCGATTATTTCCGCCATCGGGCACGAAACCGACTTCACTATCGCCGATTTCGTCGCGGATCTTCGCGCCCCCACGCCGTCGGCCGCCGCTGAACTGGTCATCGGCACACGCGAACAACTGCTCGATCAGATCGCGGTGTTCGAACACAAGCTCGTCCAATATGTCCGCTATCGCGTGGCCATGGCAGCGCGGCGTTTGCACGAACAAGGCGTCGAGCGAGCCTCTGCCGTCCTGCATCGCAACGTCGGCCGGCTGCAGCAGCGCGTGGACGAAATGGAATACCGCCTGCGCGACCACATACACGCCGCCGCTTCGGCGCGACGCAAGCAGTTCGATCAGCTCAACGCCCGCCTGCAGCGGTTGGATCTGCGCTTGCGCTTCGCCGAAGTGCGCCGCAGATTGGAAGCCGCCCAGACCGCCATCGCGCGGCTCATTCATCTACGAGTCACCCACGCTCGCGGCCGCCTCGATCCCGTCAACGCGCAGTTGATTCAGCTCAGCCCGCTGAAGATTTTGGAACGTGGCTACGCCATCGTCACCAACGAGTCCGGCGGTATCGTCAAGCATCCTGCCGACGCAGCGCCCGGCTCGAAGGTCGACATCCGGCTGGCAAGAGACCGCCTCGCCGCTCGCGTGATCCCGCCCGAGTAGTGCCGGCTACAACCGCGCCAGCGTGATCGACCCGTCGTTGGTCCGAATCATCAGCGGAGGTCCGCCGGCATTGAGTTTCCCGCGCAGCGCATGGTCGCCGCCGATGCGTCCGGTGCTGGTCACTGGCAATTCGGATTGAATGTGCCCGTCGCCCGTCCGCACATCCAGCTCCGCCGAAAAGTCCGAAGGCAGACGCAGCGTTACGTGCCCGTCGCCCGTGCGCACCGTCCACGGCGTTGTCATCTTCGATCCGCTGCTCGCTTCCACTTCCACGCTGCCGTCGCCGGTGTGGACGTCCAGCGCGTCGAACCGCCCCTGAGCCCGCACGCGCCCGTCTCCGGTCCTGGCTTCGAGCGTGCCATCCAGATTCTCCGCCTCGATACTGCCGTCGCCGGTGGTCAGGCGCGTCTCCCCGTGCAGCCCGTCCACCTGGACCCGCCCGTCGCCGGTATGAATCTCGGTCCGGATGTCGCGCGGCACCTGGAGCTCCACTTGCACGCTGCGCGTCCCAAACCCGAGCACAAATTGGTGATGGGACACGCGCACCTCCAACTCCACGTGGTTGCCCGTCTGGTGGTCGATCACCTCCACCTGGCCCGGAGCGATCTTCCGGCCGTCCGCGGTGACTCTGGCCTCGATCTCCTTGCGGTCCCAGGCCCGCACGCTCACCGCGCCGTCATTGGTCTCCACGCGCAGGTCGGCCGCGCCGTTGATGGTGAACCGCTTGTTCCATTCGTCGGCCAGGACCGGCAAGCTCAGGAGCGCCAGTGCCGCGGGCAGTGACACGAGTAGTCTGGTCATGAAGAACACCTCATCGGGGATACGAAGCCGCCTCCGCCAAAGTTCAGTCTAGATAGCTTCCAGCTCTTCTTCCAGGAGCTGCTTCTGGTACAGGTCCGAGTAGTAGCCGCCGCTTGCCACCAGCTCGGCGTGGGTCCCTTGTTCGGCCACCTCGCCGTGCTCGATCACGAAAATCCTGCTGGCGTTTTGCACGGTAGAAACACGATGTGAAATAAGAATCGTCGTCCGGCCGCGCATCACGCCGGCCAGGCCCTCGAGAATGCGTTCTTCAGTGATCGTGTCCACGCTGGCCAACGCGTCGTCCAGCACCAGAATGCGCGGACCGCGCAGGATGGCCCTCGCGATCGCCACGCGTTGCTTCTGTCCGCCCGAAAGCGTGAGACCCCGCTCGCCGATCATGGTTTCATAACCGGCCGGAAAGCTCGCAATGTCCGGACCCAAACCAGCCAGCTCCGCCGCTCGCTCAATCTGCTCTTGCGTGGCTTCCTCCACGCCCCAGGCGATGTTCTGTGCCAGAGTCGCGCTAAAGAGAAACGTCTCCTGCGGCACGAATCCGATCTGGCGGCGCAGCCACTCCGGATCGAGATCGCGCAGATCCACGCCATCCAGGTATACCGTGCCGCGAGTGGGGTCGATCAATCGCGGAATCAGGCTCACCAGCGTGCTCTTGCCGCTGCCCGTGTGCCCCACGATCGCCACCGTGCCGCCGGCCGGTATTTCCAGATCGATCCGTTTGAGTGCCGCGCCTGCCGGATAGCGCATCTCCACGTCTTCGAATCGCAACTCGCCCCGGCACTGCGCAAGTTCGCCCACGGCCTGCGGCGACGTGCTCCGGGTGCCGGGCTTCTCGTGCAGCAGCTCCATGATCCGGTTCCACGACGCGCTGCCCCGCTGCATCAGGTTCACCACCCAACCCATCGCGATCATCGGCCAGATCAGCATGCCCATCGCGGTGTTGAACATCAGAAAACTGCCGATCGACATGCGATGGTGCAGCAGTTCGTAGCCGCCGGCGAACAGGACCACCAGAAAACCCATACCGATCAGCCCCTGCAGAAGCGGCATGAACAGCGCCGATAGCCGCGCCAGCCGGATATTCTGAACCACGTAATCCTGGTTCAGTACCTCGAACTTGTGCAGTTCCGCCTTCTCCTGCGCGTAGGCGCGAACCACGCGCACGCCCGACAAATTCTCCTGCACCCGGCTGCTGATGTCGGAAAATTTCTTCTGGATCAGTTCGAACCGGTCATGGATGCGCCGCCCGAACAGCACCACCGCCAGGCTCACCAAGGGAGCCGGCAGCAGGCAATACAACATCAGGCGCCAATCCACCGAGACCATGACCCCCAGCAGGCAAATGGCGGTGAAGAGCGTATCGGTGAAGTACATGATCCCGGGCCCGAGCATCATGCGAACGGCGTTCAGGTCGTTGGTTGCGCGCGCCATGATGTCGCCGGTGCGGTACCGGTTATAGAAGTCCGAGGACAGCGTCACCAGGTGGGAGAAAAGATCGTTGCGCAAATCATACTCGATGTCGCGCGACAATCCGATCAGAATCACTCGCATCCAGTACTGAAAGATGCCCTTGCCGATCGAAAGCAGCACCAGCAGGCCCGCGAACGCGAAGACACGATCCAGGCGGAAGCCGCGCGTCAACGAATCCACCCCACTACGGATGGCCAGCGGCAAGGCGCCTTTCAGGATGTCATTCAACACTAACGAGCCCATCCCCAGCGCCAGCCCGCGCCGGTAGCGCCACAGGTAGGGCCAGGCGGATTTGAATACCGATCTCATGCTGCTCTTCTCATGCTACATGCCGAACGCTACATGCCCAGCCATGTCGCGAAGGTCTTCATCCATTCCAGCAGAAAAGTCTTGCGCGCGTCACGGTTCTTCCACCAGCCGCCCGGCGTGAACGTGGGGTCCGGCGCGGCGACCACGTGAATATCCAGATCCGGAGCTCGTGACCGGTAGATGGAGCCCGCGCGCCGCGTGTGGTAGTTGCTGGTGACGATGTCGACCACGTGAACGTGCCGCGCGCGAAGAACCGGGATAATAACGCCCGCTTCTGCCACCGTAGAATGCGAATCGTTCGGAAGCGGGACAAAATACGAGGCCGGGTACCCCTGGCGGACCGCATACTGAATTGCCAGGTCGGACTCGTACATGCCGTACGCGCCGGCTGGCCCGCTGACCAGCGCCTGCTTCGCGAAACCCTGCCGCACCAGGTCGCCTGCGACCTTGATCCGGTTGCCTGAGAAATCGCCCGCCAGAACCACGATCATGTCGGCTTTCACAGGCGGCCCGGCGTGCACCAGGTACCCGCCCAAAGCAGCCAGCCATATCGGGTACGCCGCGATAGCGCAAAGTAACAGCGCCAAGCCCGCCAGCAGGACCCAACGGACCCGGCCGGAAGCGCGATTCACGCGCGAACTATTTGTCCTCAGAGGAAGTCTTTTGATCCAGGTGCCCCACCGACTTCAGCCGCTGGAACATGCGCTCCACTTCGGCTTCGTCTTCAGGCAACAGGAGTGGTTGGCGCGGGGCCGCTATTTGTTTGCGGGGAGCCGTGGAAGAAGCCGTCTCGCCCCAGAACTGCCGGTACGGCACGCCGTCAATCAGAGCGTCGCGGGAATGCCGCCGCAGGGTGCGCAGCAAGCCTCCAGCCGATTCGGCGTCTCCGGGGTACACCACCAGAATCCGCCTCTTGTCGGAGAGAGTCAGCCGCACCATCAGTGGAAGATTCGCGCTGCGGTCCAGCCGCCGGATGTGGCGCCACGGGATGGCCTGGTCGCCGATCTTGAGGTGGCTATCGTAAATTTCGATGGGAGGACGCGACGCGACGTAGAGCACTGCAGCCGCGCTTGCCAGGAACAATCCGGTAGCGATCCAGTACAACGGCCAGATCAACGCAAACCAGAAAAAGAAGCCGCCCAACGCCAGGGCCACCAGGCCGGCCCACAAGTAGTGACCCGGCACTCGATATCGTGTGATGGGAACCGGCACACTTTCAGACTAACCCGGCCCGGAAGCGCACGTCAATGCTCGTCCGGTGCCGGGGTACTAGGGTTCAGGCGAAGCTGCGAACCGCCGACGCCTCGTCGTCGAAGACCTCAAAAACGGTATACAGTTTGGTGATCTGCAGCAGGTCCTTGACGCGCTTGTTTAGGCCGAGCAGTTTGAGTTGGCCGCCGTGGTTGGTAACAGTAGTGAAGCTCGAAACCATTTCGCCAATTCCCGAACTGTCGATATAGGATACATCCCCCAGATTCACCAGAATCTTCTTGCTGCCTTTTGCGGCTAAATCGCGGATCGTGTCCCGAAAGACCGTCGCGCCTTCCCCCAGAGTGATTCGGCCCGTGGCATCGACCACGGTAACGTCGCCCACTTGACGATTCGACATCTTAACGCTCACGAATTAGACCCTCCTCGCATTCTTTGGAAAACGTGTTAGCTGGCCTTGGCCAGGTACTTCACCATCCGTACCTCGGTTCCCCGGGGCTCGCCCTTGAGAACCTGGAACTCGTCCACGAACGCGCGGATCAGCAGCAGCCCGCGTCCGGACTGGCGGAGTATATTTTCCTCGGCCAGCGGATCCGGTATGGCGTCCGGATCAAAGCCGTCGCCTTCGTCGGCGATCACAATCGTCAGGCGGTCCGCACCCTTGGTCACGGAAACATGGACCTTTTTGCGCGCATTGTAGCGGTTTCCGTGCACAACCGCGTTGACCATGCTCTCGCGCACAGCCATGCCCAACTGGTGCAGGTCGTCTTCGCCAAAACCAATCTCTTCTGCCGCCGTGAGAACTGCCGTTTCGGCCACCTCCACACTGTCCAGGGTCGAATCGAGCAGCAATTTTCTTTCTGCCATAGGTACGCGTGGAGGCCCGTCAGCGGGGCCAAGTCGAATGTTCACAGTAAAATAATCCGGTCAGCAATGTCAAGAAGAGGCCGACAGACGAAGAGCAAAGACGACGCCCTCTCGCCACAACCAACCCTTAGTTTTAACTTTTTCTATCCTACCATCCGGGAGGGGTACCCTCAGCGCCACTTCGCCGGATAGAATTAGTGTTGCCGTTTCTCACGACGGGAGGTGCCCAGATGAAGCTGCCAGGGTCTAAGTGGATGCCGCTGTACATTGCGGCAACAGTCGTCGCGTTGCTCGTCACCCAGTCCGCCCACGCCGCATTGTTGGAGAAATCCATGAAGGTAGGAGGGACTAGAGTCGACTATAAGGTCGTCGTTCCGGATGGATACAATCCGGCCAATGCGTATCCGGCCATCCTGGCCTTCGGCGGCGGCCCGGAAACGATGAACACCGTGGACAGCGTTCTGAATCGCAACCTTCGAGCGGAGGCCGAAAAACGGGGCTACATCGTCATCGCTCCCGCCGCGCCGGATGGCGACTTGTTCTTCGAGGGCGGCGCTCGCATCTTCCCGGACTTTCTCAAGAAGATCCTCGCCGAGTACAAGGTACAAGACAACAAGTTCCACATCGCCGGTCCGTCCAACGGCGGAATCGCCGCGATGTACGTTGCCGCCGCCGATCCTCAGTACTTCTCGTCGGTGACCGCCTTTCCGGGGTATATGTGGCAGCCCAGCATGGACAAACTGCAAGCCATTTCGAAAATGTGCGTCTTCCTGTACGTCGGCGAGAACGACGAATACATGTGGCACGACGAGATGAAGAAGGAAGTCGAGACTCTGCGCTCCATGGGGACGGTCGCGCGGTATACGGTCGAGAAGGGCCAGCCTCATCGCATGGAGACGTTGGCCGGCGCCAACGCGGGGCGCTTGTTCGACGACTTTGAGCAGACCAAGAAGGGCTGCAGCAAGTAGCCGCTCAACTCGTCAGAATCGTCGAAACTATCAGCCCGTTTCTCTGAGCTAACCGTTTTCGACGCGCGCCTTTATGTCTGAGTACGCCGTCTCGATCAGCCTGTTGAGGGCTGCGGCGTTTATGGCCGTTCCCGGTCGCAGCTTCACATGCCGCATGAACTTGCCGGCCCCCTGCAACAAACGCGCCGGATCTGGCAGCGTTGCGCCTTGAAAGAACCCCACGTTTACGTGCGCGGTGAATACGTTGACGTAGCCGAAGGGCGCGTCTCCCAGACACGCAACCGGACAGCCGTCATGCAAGAGCTCCCGGACTTCGTCCCCGCATTTTCGCATCACTTGAAACCACTGCTGCGCGATGGCTCCCAATTCACCCGCATGCTCTTTCATCCACGCATCGATAGCGGGATCCCGCTCGCGAGCGCCGTTGAATCGCAGCAATTCCGTTTTCATCGTCGTTCCCCTTACTGAGACCTGCAGCGAAGCCCCGGCTACGATCTGCCGCGCGCATCGCCAGCCTTCAAAATCCGCACGATCGACAGGATCGTGTTCCAACCGCGCGTTGTAGCCGGCGCGCCGAAAAGTTCGTCAATGCCGCCAAGATAACCGATTGTCTTCATATGGCGCCGGTAGATTCCAAAGGCCAGTCGACCTTTCCATCCGATAATTCGCACAAACCACTCTCCCTTTTCGGGAAGGGCGACCGGAAAAGAGACCTTGCCGCAGCCAGCCTTCGAAAGGACGCTTACGAATCGAACCACCTCGCGCCGTGACGGCTCAGATCCAAAGGGATTCTCCATCTCGAGGCGGAGCAGGTCTCTGCCGTCACAGTACGCCACTGTGGCTTCGAACGGCAGCCTGCGGCGCAGTTCAGCAAGGAACTTCAAGCGCGGCCCAGGCTTTCGAACCACAAGCGTGCCGGCGGCACCGACATTCACAACGTCATAGGCACGCAGTTCCTTCGCCAGCACGCTCGGGCGAAATCTTCTGTGCCCTCCAACATTAATCCCGCGGAGAAAAACAATAAGAGCCATACGCTGACGCCTACCATCGAAACGATCAAACCGGCATCAATCTCAGTTCGGGATCCAATCGCCCTAGGTCAGCGGACCGCCAGTTTGTTGCAGGGCCCGAGGCGATCAGCGCGCAAATCCCGGCCAGTTGCTCGCCGGGAAACGTTATGGTGATCTTGGTCGTCGCCATGCCGATCACCATACCACACGATCTGAAAATCGGCCCAGCGCTTACGTTTGAGGCGTGCTAAGAGTGAGAGATGCGCCGCTTGCCTCTACTGGCTCTCCTGCCTTTGGCTTTTCCAGCCTTCCTGCCCGTAGCCGGCTATGCTCAATCAGGTCGCAAGCTGGACGAGTTGCCCGTGCGGCACTTCTTGCAGAGCTTTGACCCCACTTTGAACGGCCGCTTCGTGATGGCCTTCGCCGACCTCAACAGCGACGGAACCCCAGAAGCGATTATCTATTTGAAGAGCAACGACTGGTGTGGAAGCGGCGGTTGCACGACGCTGGTCTTGGTGCGAAGCGCCGATTCCTGGAGGGTGCTTGCCAAGATTAGTATCACCCGGCCGCCGATACTGATCCTGCCGGCAAAGTCGAGGGGCTGGCACAGTCTTGGCGTGCGGGTTCAAGGCGGAGGCATTCAGCCGGGCCACGAGGCGGAACTGCGATTCGACGGAAAGACCTATCCAGGCAACCCTTCCGTCCCCCCAGCTCGACCGATTATCGGCAAAATTGGAGGAGAGATATTGATCCCAACCTCGGTTGGGCGGTAGCGCACCCACGATCTTCCAACCCAATAAAAAAGGCCGGGTAGGTAAACCCGGCCTTTCACATTAGGAGGAGGAGTTGGCTTTATCTCGCGGCGAGTAAAGCTCTCAAATGGCGCGCCCGCTCGGGCGAACGAAGCTGCCGTAAAGCCTTGGCTTCGATCTGCCGGATGCGCTCGCGTGTAACGTCGAATTCCTGCCCGATCTCTTCCAGAGTGTGCTCCCGCTCGCAGCCGATGCCGAAGCGCAGCCGGATCACTTTCTCTTCTTTCGGGGACAGGGTCTTCAAAATGTTGGCGGTCTCATCGCGCACGTTGGAATCGATCACCGCGTCCACGGGCGACCCCACCCAGCGGTCTTCAATCAAATCGCCCAGCGCGGATTCGCCGTCGCGCCCCACCGGAGTCTCCAGCGAAACCGGATCGCGCGAAATGGTCTTCAGCTTCTGGACCTTCTCCACCGGAATGTCCATGCGCCGGCTGATCTCGTCGTTGGTCGGAGCACGGCCCAGTTCCTTCTCCAGCTCGCGCGTCGCGCGCAGGAACTTGTTCATGCTCTCGTTCATGTGCACCGGAATGCGGATGGTGCGCGATTGGTCGGCGATGGCGCGCGTGATGGCCTGGCGGATCCACCATGTGGCGTAAGTCGAAAACTTGTAGCCGCGCCGGTATTCGAACTTGTCGGCGGCGCGCATCAGGCCGATATTGCCTTCCTGGATCAAATCCAGCAGGTGCAGCCCGCGATTGACGTATTTCTTCGCGACCGAAACCACCAGGCGAAGGTTGGCCTCCACCAGGTCTTTCTTGGCACGCTCGGCTTCGATTTCGCCGTGGCGGATCACCTGCAGGCTGTGCTTCAAATCGGATAGCGAAGCGGCCGCGGCGGTCTCCAGTTTGCGGACTTCGCGGCGCAGTTCGCGCGACCGTGCTTGTGCCGTGAGCCCGGTGCGCCCTTCCAGCTTGCGGAGTTCGGCTTCCAGGTGCGCGAGCTGCTCTACGGCATGCTCAATTTCCTTTGAGAACTGCTTCCAGCGCGACCCCAGCCAGACAATACGGCGGATGGCCCGCGACATGTCCACCCTGGCCCGGTTCAGTTTACCTTGCCAGCGCTTGCGCAGCTTCTTGTTGCTTAGCGGAATGGTTTCCAGTTTGTCGGCCAGCTGCTGCTGGCGCTTGTTGAGCACCAGAATCTCGGCGAATTCGGCGCGGACTTCGGCTTGCTTCTTGGTGTCGGCGGGGCTGCCTTCTTCCACATCCCCCAGGTCGACGTAATTATCCAGCTCGTCGTCGCCGCCCTTCAGCAATTCGGCGATCTCCACCACGCGCAACTGAACCAGGGCGGACCGGCTGATGGATTTCTGCATCCGCAGCTTGCCCCGCTCCATCCGGCGGGCCAGATTCACTTCACCTTCGCGAGTCAGCAACGGCACGGCGCCCATTTCGCGCAGGTACACGCGAACCGGGTCGTCGGTGTAAATCGACTCTTCAGCCTGTTGGGCGGGGAACTCTTCTTCCGGCGCTTCCTCCGGGTGAAAGAAATTTGCTTCCTCGTCGAACGGAAGCCCCAGCGGTTCGTGGCCCTCGGCTAAAAACTGATCTTCAAATTGATCCACTTGGATGCTCACCTCCCCAACCGGGTGCAAGACTGCGCACGAAGGTCTTGCGGGCGGGGTATGTTAAAATCTGTACAGACGTCCACTTTGGGTGCGCGTTCAGCCACCGTGCCGACCGAGTGATAGCAACCGATTATAGCATCGAAACGATTCTGAAGTTAAGCCCTAAATACAAGATGTTTTAGTGGGTGATTGGTTACAGTAAACTTGGCCGTCCAACCGGGCTGAGCAGCAACCCATCAGGTGCGCTTCTGCATTACTAAGCTCTTCAATTCATTGAGGAAAGCTTCCACGTCCTGAAAGTCCCGGTACACCGAGGCGAACCGCACGTAGGCGATCTTGTCCAGGCCCTGGAGCCGCTCCATCAGCATCTCGCCGATCTCTGAAGTAGACATTTCCCGATCGGGGTTGTCTGCGATTTTGGCCTCCACTGCGTCCACCACTTCGGCCAGTTTCGCCATCGGGACCGGGCGCTTCTCGCAGGCCTTGAGCAGCCCGTTGAGGACCTTCTGGCGGTCGAACTTTTCGCGCCGTCCGTCCTTCTTCACCACCATGTAGGGAATCTCGTCGCTGCGCTCGTAGGTGGTGAACCGGCGATCGCAACCCAGGCACTGGCGCCGGCGCCGGACGACATCGCCCTCCTTGCTTTCGCGCGAGTCGATGACGCGATCCTGCTTGTGTCCGCAAAACGGGCAGTTCATTCTTGATCATAGCAGCGCGCGGCGCTGGCTATCCGTCCAATATCTGCTTTGTTGACAGCAGCTTGAGTTTACTCCAATTCAGGCCTACATGGAAAGCGCAGCCTAAGCCGTACGCCACGATTACGATGGATGGGATAGCCCAGAGCAGGATGGCGATGCTGGACGCAGCTTCCAGCCGCATCCCGTAGATCCCCGTAAAGGCAACAATCGAAGCCACTTGAATACCACCACCCACGCCGGGGATCTGAAGCAATCCTCCAAACGCCATGAAACCGAGCAGAACCACGACATCAGTGAGTCCGAAGTGCGCCGTCGCCGGAAAAGCGCGCAGCAGCGCGAAGAAGCTGCCGATGATGATCGCCCAAAGCAACGTTGTACAGGCCAGGAGGGTGGCCAACGTTCGGGTATCACGGGTGCACTCCAAGCCTTCGGAAAACGCCCGGAGCACGCGCTCGACGCGTTGGACGTCTTCCTCGCCGAGGAAGGTCAGCGCGCTCAGGATCCGCGCCTGGGCCAGGCTGGGGAAATTACGGAACACCGCCAGGACGGCCACGCACACCAAGGCAACCGCCGCAAAAACGAAGCCGCCCGCCTCCAGCCCGTGTTGGATCTCCGGGCTCAGGTGAGGCGCGCGCGCGGGAATCCGGATCAGGGCGAAGCCGAACATCACCAACACGGCCAGCAGGTCCAGAATCCGCTCCAGCAGCCACGCAGCCACTTGAGAGGAGAAGGCCAGCCCGGTGTCGGCCGCGATCAGATACGGCCGGACCACTTCACCCACCCGCCCGAGCAGGGCCACGGTCGCAAACCCGATCGCTGTATCCGAGTTCAGCCGCCAAACGCTGGCGGAGTGCGCGGCCGGCCGCAGCATCGCCCGCCAGCGCACGGCTCGACCGAAGTTCACCAGTAAATTCATTAAGATAGAAATGGTGACCCAGCGCCAGTCTAATTGCTGGAAGGTAATAAGAAAGCGCCGCCAGTCAAAGGAGTAGCCTCGCAACCGGGGCGCTAGCAGAGCCAGAAGGATCAGAACGGCCAGCGCCGCGAGCCAGCGCTTCCTGGAGCGGGGACGCCCGGCCGAATGCAGAGCGGTCACTTGGCGCCGGGCTGCGGCTTGGTGGGAAGGGCGGGGCCCCGGTAGAATGTAAAGCTTGGATTCAAGTGAACTTCTTATCATAGATCTTCGTTTTCTAGGTTGGAAGCGGGAGATAAGAGGAATCATGGCGACGGCGGCAATTCCGGCAGCAAAATGGAGCTGGGAGCCGCCGCATCTTGAAGCGCAACTGAACCGCTTGGACGCCGACGCCCAACTCGTAGAACGGTGCTTGAGCGGCCATGAAGCCGCTTGGGAGGATCTGGTCAGGCTACACACCCGTCGTGTGTACTCAATCTGCTATCGCTTTACCAACAGCGATGCGGAGGCGCAGGATCTCACGCAGGATGTTTTCCTGCGGGTGTTCAAGAACCTGAAAAGCTTCCGCTCGGGCGAAGGATTGTTCGTGGTATGGTTGACGCGCCTGACGCGGAACCTGCTGATCGACCATTACCGCCGGACGCGGATGGAGCGGGCGACCGAGTCCATCGAGGATCAGACCGCGACGCTCGAAGAGACCACGGGCTCTATCGCACGGACGGAAGGAATGCTGGCGGGGCGCGAGGCCAGCGAATTGCTGCAGGCGGCATTGCAGAAACTTTCGCCGGAGCTGCGGGAAACCGTGATCCTGCGGGATCTGGAGGAATTAGAATATCGGGAGATCGCTGAGATCCTGAACGTGCCCGAAGGAACGGTGAAGTCGCGGCTGAATCGTGGGCGGGCCGAATTGGCCCGTGTATTGCGCCGCAAGGTTCGGATATGACGTGCGCTGAGCTGGAAATCCTGCTGTGCGACTACGTGGACGGAACGCTCCACGCAGAGGAGAGGACTGCGCTCGAAAGCCACTTGGCAGGATGCAGCGCATGCGCCCAGCTCGCTCAGGATGTGGCCGGCGTGACGGCGTTCATCGAAAGAGTGGCGCCCGCCGAGCCTCCCGCCGAGCTGATGACGCGGATCCTGCATCACGCGCCACAGGGCCGTCAGGCAGAATCCGGCGGCGGTTCGCTGGGCAAGCGGTTTTTCGGCGGCTGGATGCAGTCGGTATTACAGCCCCGTTATGTCATGGGCATGGCGATGACTATCCTGTCGTTCTCCATGCTGGCCCGCTTCGCCCACATTGAGCCGCGGCAGTTGAAGCCTTCGGATCTGGATCCGGTGAAGGTCTGGCAGGGCATCGACGATCGAGCGCACCGCGCCTGGGACCGGGGTGTGAAGTATTACGACAATCTGCGCCTGGTAATGGAAATCCAATCTCAGTTGAAGGAGTGGAACGAACAGGCGGCGGGAAGTGGCGGGCCAAGACCCGCGGCTCCCGCGAACGAAAGAGGTAGTCAAGAATGAACTGCGTAAATCATCCGGAGGCCCCGGCCATCGCTTATTGCCGGTCGTGCGGAAAGGCGCTTTGTGAAGCCTGCCGCCAAATCGCCGACGGTACTGTCTACTGCCCCGAACATTCGCCCATGGCCGCGCGTCCGGCCGAGAGCCCGTCGCCCTACACGGCCCCCTCGCCCTACACGGCTCCCCAGCCGCCTCTGCCGCTCCCCGACTCGGGTGCTTCGCCCGGCCTGGCATTTCTCCTCGGACTGATTCCCGGAGTGGGCGCGATTTATAACGGCCAGTACGTCAAGGGCTTCATTCACGTAGTGGTCATGGGGATTCTTATCAGCATCGCCAGCAGCGAGGAGGCCTCCGGCGGCCTTCAACCGCTGTTCGGAATGCTGGTTGCGCTGTGGGTGTTTTACATGGCTTTTGAGGCGTACCACACCGCCAAGAAGCGTGCACTGGGCCAGCCGGTGGATGAATTTTCGAGCCTGGTTCCGCGACACGGCCAGTCTTCTTCGCGGTTCCCGCTGGCGCCCACCATTCTGATCGCCGTGGGTCTGATTTTCCTGCTCAATAATCTGGACGTTCTCCACTTCAGCCAGCTTCTGCGATATTGGCCGGTTGCTCTGATCGGTCTGGGAGTGTACATGCTGTACGAGCGCCTGTCGCCGGCGGAAACGCCAAGCGGCCGCGATTCGGCGGGCGTGCGGGAGGCCACCCATGAACGGTAACGGCAGCCTGGTGCAGGCAGTGCGCGGCCCGATCATGCTGATCGTGCTCGGCACATTGGTAGCGATCGACTACTTCGGCATTTACAGCTTCTGGCGGACCTGGCCGATCTTGATCATCGTGTTCGGCATTTTGAAGCTATTGGAGCGCGCCGTAACGCCACCGCCGCATCCCGGCGCGCAATCCCCAGGGGGCAACGTTATATGAGGCGTGGCTCCGTGATCGGGCCGCTGATTCTGATCGGAATCGGCGCGCTGTTTCTGCTGCGGAATCTCTGGCCGGATATTCCGATGGTGGAGCTCATCTCGCGCTATTGGCCGTTTGTGCTGATCGTTTGGGGCGGCATCCGGCTGATCGAGATTCTGCTGTGGGCCATCATGCAAAAGCCGCTACCTCGCAACGGCATCTCGGGCGGCGAGTGGATGCTGGTGTTTCTGATTTCCATCGTCGGCTCCACGATGTACACAGCCCGGCACGTCAATTCCTGGTTTCCTACGAGCAATGCGTGGCGGCGCATCGTGGTGAACATGGGTGAAAGCTACGACTATTCGTTGGCGCCGGTGGAGAAGCCCTGTGTGAAGAATTGCCGCATCCTGATTGAGAACTTCCGCGGCAATGCGAAAATCACCGGGACCGGCGACAACACGGTCAAGGCCAGCGGGCAGGAAACCATCCGCTCGTTCCAGCAGGCTGACGCCGACAATGCCAGTAAGCAGACGCCGCTCGAACTCGTACAGCAGGGCGACCAGATCATCGTGCGGACCAATCAGGACAAGGTCAGCGACCGCGCGCAGCCTTCGGCCGACCTGGAGATCACGGTTCCGGCCGGTTCGTCGATTGAAGCGCATGGGCGCTACGGCGACTTCGACATACAAAACATCAGCGGCGACGTCAACATCAACAGCGACAACGCGGGCGTGCGGCTGAATGACATCGGCGGCAACGTGCGGGTCGATCTGCGCGCGAGCGATACGGTTCGCGCCGTGGGCGTCAAAGGAAGCGTGGATTTGAAGGGCCGTGGGCAAGACCTGGATCTGGAGAACATCAGCGGTCCGGTGACCGTGAGCGCGACGTACTTCGGCCAGGTTCAGTTGCGCAATCTCATGCAGCCGCTGCGATATGAGACTGGCCAGACTTCACTCGATGTGGAGAAGCTTCCGGGCCAGGTGCAGATGAGCCTGGGCGAGTTGACCGCCGATAACATGGTCGGGCCGGTCCGGATTAACGGCCGGTCGCGCGACGTGCAACTGTCGAACTTCACGCAATCGCTGGACCTGACGCTGGACCGCGGCGATGTGGAGTTGCGGCCCGGCAAGACGGTGCCGAAGATGGAGGTGCGCACCCGCTCGGGCGATATCGAGCTGGCGCTGCCTGCCGGCGCGAAGTTTGATCTGCGCGCTTCCACATCGCGGGGCGACGCGGAGAACGATTACGGTGATCCGCTGCGCGTGGAAGATTCAGGCCGCGGGCAGACCATTTCGGGCAGCACCGGCGGCGGCCCGGAACTGCGCCTGGACACCGGCCGCGGATCGATCAGCGTGCGCAAGGCCAGCGCGGATGAAGTGACCTTCCCGAGCATTCCGAGCGTGCCCGCCGTGCCCAAGGCGCCGGCGCCGCCAAAGCCGCCGAAAGAACCGCTGAAGGTTCAGCACGAATAGGTCAACCGACCAGGATCAGCTGAATATCGGCGACGTTGGTACCCGTGGGACCGGTGCGGATCAAATCGCCTAATGGATCGAAGAAGTGGTAGGAGTCGTTGTTGGCGAGGAACGCAGCGGCGTCGAGGCCGTTGGCCAGAGCGCGCGCGAGCGTGGTTCCGTCGGCGATGGCGCCGGCGGCGTCAGTGGGGCCGTCGGTTCCATCGGTTCCTCCGCTGAGGATCAAGACATCGCGGAGGCCATCGATAGCTTGAGCGGCCGCGAGCGCGAATTCCTGATTGCGTCCTCCCAGACCTTTGCCATGCAGCGTTACGGTCGGTTCGCCGCCTGAAATTACGCAGGCCGGAGGTCTCACAGGATGGCCGGTTTCGCGAATCTCGCGCGCGATGGCAGCGTGGACGCGCGCCACTTCGCGCGCTTCGCCTTCGAGCGCCGTCGCGAGCAGCAGCGTGCGAAAGCCCAAGGCGCGAGCTTCGCGCATCGCCGCGTCGACAGCCAGGCGATTGCTGCCGACGATCAGGTTTTGGACCTTCGCGAACACGACATCCCCCGGTTTGGGCGTTTCGGCGGCGTTGGCCTGCAGGCGCTCGCGGACGCTGGCGGGCACTTTACGTAGCAGTCTGTATTTCTTCAGGACTGCGCGAGCTTCGGCGAACGTCGAACGATCCGGCGCGGTCGGGCCGGAGCCGATGGCGTCCAGGTCGTCGCCGATTACATCGGAAAGAACCAGCGTGAGGACCGTTGCCGGGTAAGCCAGCCGCGCCAGTTGGCCGCCTTTGAGCAGCGAGATGTGTTTCCGAACGCAATTCAGTTCGTGGATGGTGGCGCCGCAGCCGAGCAGGAGGCGCGTGGTGGTCTGCTTTTCGGCCAGCGTCACTGGCGGCGCGCCGAGCGGCAGCAAAGCCGAAGCTCCCCCCGAGATCAGACAGATGAGGAGATCATCGGAGCCCGCGGCGCCGGCGATTTGCGCGATGCGTTGCGCGCCGCGTTCGCCCGCGCGATCCGGGACCGGGTGGCCGCATTCGTTCAACTCGATGCGCCGCAGTCTCGCTGTATGGCGGTACTTCACGTTGATGAGGCCGCCGGTGATGCGCGAACTCAGCAAGCGCTCGACGGCCTGCGCCATCGCGGCGCCGGCCTTACCCGCGCCGATGACGTAGATATTTTGGAACGCGTCGAGGCGGTAGTGTCGGCGGCCGGCAATCAGAGTGCCGCCGCGGCGCTCCACATGCCGCAGCACGGCTGTCGCTGGCGCGGCGGCTTCGAGAGCGGCCTGAAAGATGCGCAGGGCCTGGCGGCGCAGCGAGGCGGGCATGCGCCGCTAAAAGATGCCCAGCGCGAGAATCGCGGCCACCAGCGAGTCAGGGTCGTCGGTATCGGCTTCGATGCGGTAGTCGGCGTGGCCGTACGCTTCGCGGCGGTCGTGGTAGAGTTGCTGGAATTTCTCGGGATCGCGCGCCAGAGGGCGGTGATTGGATCCTTTCAAGCGTGCACAGACGCGCTCAAACGGGCAATCCAGCCAGATTGCGACACCGCGGTCGTGCAGCATGTGCCGGGTGGCCTCGGGGACGTAAGCGCCGCCGCCCATGGCGATCACGACCGGCTTGCCGCGCTCGATCTCGCGCACATGCTTCTGCAGCGTTTCGCGCTCGATCCTGCGGAACTCCTCTTCGCCACGGGTGTCGAAGATTTCAGCGATGGAAACGCCCTCGGAGGCTTCGATCTCGGCGTCCAAATCGACAAAGCTCCAGCCGAGTTCGTGCGCCAGCAGGCGGCCCACTTCGCTCTTGCCGGAGCCCATAAATCCGGTCAGGTAAATGCCCGGTGTCCGCTTGAGCTTCAGCAGCATTCCGCCCGTCCCCCGATTCGCTTCGCGGGCGTGAACCCGTGTGCAATGTGCAGCAGCAAGAAGCCATAATAGTACACATGCAGGACGATCTGTTGCCGCTGTTCCCACTGCAGGTGGTTCTGTTTCCGCGCACGCCGCTGCCGCTGCACATTTTCGAAGAGCGTTACAAAGAGATGATCGCCGACGTGCAGCGCGGCCACACGGAGTTCGGCGTGGTGCTGGCTGGAGAGAAGGGCATCGTCAACACCGGCTGCACGGCGACCATCGACAAAGTGCTGAAGCAATACCCGGACGGCCGCATGGATCTGATGACGATCGGCCGGAGACGGTTCGAGATCATCCTGCTGAATGACGAGAAGGCGTACCTGCGGGGCGCGGTGGAGTATTTCGACGACGAGCCTTCCGATCCCATTCCGCCCGAAGTGCGCAAGCGGGTGATGGAAGCCTACAACGACATCCGTTCGCTCGAACAACCCGAGCCGATTCACGATCCGGTGATGAGCGATCCGCAGCTCAGCTTTCAATTGGCGCAGGTGGTTCCCGATCTCGACTTCCGGCAGATCCTGCTGGCGACGCGTTCGGAAGCGGACCGCATGAAGCGCCTGGCCGACTTCTTTCCCTCTTTCAGTTCGCGGCAGCGCCAGATCCAACACGTGCGCGCGGTGGCGCCCACCAACGGGCACGCCAAGAGGCCGCCGGGCGTGTGAAGGTTCGCGGACGCCAGAACCTGATTGTGGACGCCGACGACACACTCTGGGAGAACAATATTTACTTCGAGCGCGCTTTCGAGCATTTCTGCGAGTTCCTGGCGCACTCGACGCTCACGCCGGTCGAAGTGCGGGGCGTGCTGGATGAGATCGAACTGGTGAACATCCGGGTGCACGGTTACGGGACGGCCAACTTCACGCGCAACCTCACCCAGTGTTATCACCGGTTAGTAGAGCGGGAGGTGCGCCCGGAGGATGTCTCGCAGATCATGAGTTTCACCGAGCAGATCGTGCATCATCCAATCGAACTGATTGAAGGCGTCGAGGAGACGCTGGAGTATCTCGCCGAGCGGCACGACCTGACGCTGTTCACCAAGGGCGATCCGGAGGAGCAGAAGCTAAAGCTGGACCGGTCCGGGTTGGCCGTCTACTTCGGACACACCGCGATCGTGAAGGAGAAAAACGCCGCGTCCTATTCGGCCTTGATTCGCGAGCGCGCGCTCGATCCGGCGCGAACGTGGATGATCGGGAACTCGCCGAAAAGCGATATCAATCCGGCGCTGGAGGCGGGGATCAACGCGGTGTTCGTACCGCATGAGCACACCTGGCAACTGGAGCACGAGGAAGTCCCCGAGGTAGATGTGAACGGAAGACTGCTGCGGATTTCGAAGTTCGCTGACCTGCGGGATTACTTCTAGAACGCCGGAACTGCGATCAGCGCCGCGGGCGAGAGCCGCATCACGCGCGCGAAATAATTTTCCTGCGCGAGATTCTTGTAGACATTGCCGGCGATTCCGGAAGCAACCGGGCCGCTCACGCCGTAGCCGCCGGTGAGCAGAACCACTACGACCAGCTTGCGGTCGCCGACTTCATTGTAGGAGCCGAACCAGCCCAGGTGCGTGGGCGAACGGTTATCGGTGCAGGTTCCGGTCTTGCCGAAGATCGGGTCGTCGGCGGTGAAGCCGATGCGGCGCGCGGTGCCGTATTCGACGGCACCCATCATGCCGGGGCGGATATCCGGGAGCCATTGCGCGATGTTGAGCTGGCGCTTGACGCTGGGCTGGAGAAGATTGACCTCTTCCTCCGAACGCGGGTGCTGGAGATAGTAAAGCGTTCCGCCGTTTGCGACGGCCGTGACGATGGCGGCGAGCTCAAGCGGAGTCATGTAGAAGCCCTCGCCGAAACTGGTCATCATGCCGAGCCCGTCGGCCGGGGGCGCAGGATCGATGGAGCCCGGCTGCTCGCCCTCAATGTTCAAGCCCGCCTTTTGCCCCAGCCCCAGCATGGAGGCATACTCCACAACCTTGTCGTAGCCGATCTTCTCGCCAACGTTCGCAAAGAAAGCGTTGTTGGAGTGAGCCAGCGCTTCGGTAAGCCCCATGCGACGGCGGCGCTTCAGGCGCAAGGAGGTGTCTTGATCGATGACGCCTTCGCTGAGACCAGCCAGCGCGGCGACAATCTTGATGGTGGAGCAAGGCTCGAAGCTTCCCTGGAACGCCAGCTTTTGATTTACTGTAGTCAGCAGCCGACCCGTGTTGGGATCGACGACCACGACCGCGCCGTTATACGGACCGAGCGCCTGGACGGCGGCGCGGCGTACGACAAGGTCCTCGCCGTCGACCGAATCGCCGTCGGTGGAATTCGCATAAGTGGGTGTTTTCCAAGGGCTGGAGGCGACGTGCCTGCGGGCGTGATGCGCCACCGCGACCGTGGCTGTCGGGGTGGTGGTGCGGCGGCGTTTTTTCTTATGCGTCGCGCCGAAGGCCGAACCCAAGAAGAGTGCAAGCGATAGAAGTGTAATAAAAAGACGTTGATACATGCCAGTCCGTATAACTTCGGACGCCGACTGGTATTCCCGCAGGCGTCACTTTACAAAGTAATCGCAAACCGTTCCCACATTATGAGTTATCGGCGGAATTTCGTCAAGCCACAGAGCCCGGGTTCCTTGCCGCCGTTAGTTGTCCCTAACTCCTTAAGTCTGTTGGGACGACATTCCTCTCCACTGCGTTTCGTTCGATTTCGCGCGAGCCTTATTGGCACCCGTTGGGACCCTTGGTGATGCAGATGGTCGTTGAGGGCGGGGGCGGGATCGGTATTCCCCGCTCAGTCATCAACTTAGCCAGCAGGGCCGCCGCTTCCGGGTGTGCGATCGCCGACTGCACGCCGACCCGGACCAAGCCTCTGGCCCAATCGATGGGCTCCCAAGTTTTACCCAGCAAGGCTCCGTTGATGCTGTCGCGGCTGCCGCCGTCGTGGGCGTCCAGCTTCGCTCCGTGGTCCACCAGGAGCTGAATGACGTCGGTCCGGCCCTTGTGGGCTGCGCCATGCAGTGCGGTGCGGCCTTCGTCGTCCTTGACATTCGGATCAATGCCGAGATTCAGGCACATCTTGACCGCTTCCAGGTTCTCTTCAGGCGACCATTCGAAGGTCACGCCCTCCACCCACCCGATGCCGGCGGCAACGGCTAGCGGCGTAACGTCGTGGGCAGTGTAGATTTTCGGATTGGCGCCATGGTCCAGCAGGAGCTTCATCAGCACGACGTCGCCGGATTGAGCGGCTCGCAGGAAGGGAGTCGCGCCATCCTCAAACAGCCATTGCATGGTGAAATTGGTGCGGGTCTCGGTGCTGTCGCCCTTGCATTCTTCTGGTGTGGACTCGACGCCGCAGACCCGGGCATTCACGTTGGCGCCCTTGGCGATCAACAGCTTGATGAAGTCCAGGTGGTCCATGTCGGGTTCGCGGACGGGATAATCGCCGCCTTCGATGTTCCGGTTGTCCGTTGCCAAATACAGGGGACTCCAACCGCCGTCATTAGCGATGTTGGGGTCGGCGCCGTGATCGAGCAGCCAAGCGCCCATCTTGTAGTGGCGATTCTGCGTCGCGACCAATAACGGGGTCCATCCGTACTTCGTGCGCTGGTTGACATTGGCGCCCGCTTCCACCAATTCCTTGGCGCACTCCATGCAGTTCTGCCGGGCGGCGTAGGTCAGGGCAGTGAGGCCGCCGCCGTCTTTCTTGGCGGGCCGGCGGAAGAAGGCAAGGAAGCTCTCGTCCTCACTAGCCGGGGACGTCTTGGCTCCAGGTGCGCCGGCTGCTGCGGGCGGTTTGGCGCCGCGGACCAGCGCGGCATCCCGGCGAGTCCGCTGGCCGTTCACGCCAAAGACCGAATTCAGGCGCTGTTTCACGGTGTTGGCGAGGTTATTGCGGGAGTTGCGCGTGTCGATGTCTGTGACGGCGCTGAAGTCGGCGCCGTGCGCCAGCAGGAACTTCACGGCTTCCGGATGCGCCTGCTCGGTGGCCCACATCAGGGCCGTGGTTCCGCGCAGCTTGTCCTTGGCATTGACGTCGGCGTGGTGATCCAACAGAGCCTGGATAGCATCGATGTGGCCGGTGCGGGAGGCCAGCATGATCGGCGTTTCGCCTTCGGGGCCCAGTTCGTTGGGATCGGCGCCGGCCTTGAGCAGCTTGTCGATCATGGGGGCGTCGCCGTGTAGGGAAGCGAGGTAAAGTGGGGTCGCGCCTTCACGGTTGGCTGCCTTCACGTTGGCGCCGGCGGCGATGAGGACGTCGGCCATTTGCAGATCGTCGCGATCGGCCGCCCACTGGATAGCAGTAGCGCCGTCGGCCTGGGGAGCATTTACGTCGGCCTTTTGCTGGATCAACGTCCGAACGGCGGCGAGGTCGCCCTGCATTGCGGCGTCGGCCACCGGACTGCCAGTGGGAGCAGCCCAAGCGGCCGACAGCGCGTACAGCGCCGCTACAGCTCCGAAGACGCGTCCGGAGAGCATGTGTTCCTTGTCGCTAGACTAAACCGGGCAGCATGCCGGTACTGTCGCCGATGCTGTCTTTCTCGATGCCGTACATACTCAGGATGCTGAGCAGGAGGTTACCGGTGGGCACGGTGCGGGACGGAAAATGCAGATGGCGATTGCCTTGCAGCCTTCCGGATGCCCCGCCGATCAGCACATGCGGGACGTCGTAGTGCTGGTGCTGGTT
Source organism: Bryobacteraceae bacterium (assembly GCA_035501155.1). Classification (GTDB taxonomy): domain Bacteria; phylum Acidobacteriota; class Terriglobia; order Bryobacterales; family Bryobacteraceae; genus Palsa-89. The sequence goes on along the minus strand of DATJWO010000034.1, from coordinate 376,267 downwards.
GGAGTCGCCCATGTTGCTGCCGAACAGGATGAGCGAATGATCCAGCAGGGAGCCGTCTCCGTCCGGGGTGTTCTTCAGCTTTTCGACGAAGTAAGCCAGGCACTTGATGTGGTACTGATTCAGCCGGGCATAGCGGGCGATGGTGTCCGGATTCTCGGCGTGGTGCGAAATGCCGTGGAAGCCATCGTGAACGCCGCTTTCCGGGTACGAACGCGAGGTCAGATCGCGGGCATACAGCATCGTGGAGACGCGCGTGATATCGGCCTGGAAGGCGAGGCGCTCCAGGTCGAAGTGCAGCTTGACGTGCTCGTCGAAAGATTCGGGGACGCCGGCCGGAACGACGACGCCGTCCATGTTGATGGTGCCGGTGGCTCGCTTGGCGAGCTGCAAGCGGCGTTCGAGCTCGCGGATGTCGCTTTCGTACTCATCCAGGCGATGGCGGTCGCTGGTGTCGAGACCCAGCTTGAAGCTGGCCAGCTTAGCAGTGACGGAGTCCAGAATGCTGCGGTCCTGGTCGCGGCGCGCGGCGCGCTCGGCGGGGGTGCCGCCGGCGCCGAACAGACGCTCGAATGCGACTTGCGGGTCGAGCTCCATGGGAAGAGGCTCGGTGGGCGAGGACCAGGAGATCGTGTTGGAGTAGGTGCAGCTATAGCCTTCACCGCAGTTGCTGGAATTCGCGCCCGGGTCTTCGAGAGCGAGCTGCAAGGACGGCAGCAGCGAATCCTGCCCGATCTTGCGGGCGATGATCTGATCGATAGTGGTGCCGTCGTAGATGTCGGCGCCGGTGGTCTTCTTCGGCTTGTCGGCGCACAGGAAGGCCGCAGCCACCCAGTGATCGGCGCCGGTCTGTCCGGGAGGCGGCTCGGCGGATTTGGACCACATCCCGCTCAGGATGACGGTATGGTCGCGGAAAGGCTCCAGCGGCTCATACATCATCGGGAACTTGAAGTTCTTTTCGCCTTGGGCACGCTTCGGTTCGCCGGGGCCTCCGCCCTCGGGAACCCACCAGCCCGGGGCCGCGCCGTGAGGAATGAAAATTCCGGTAAAGCGAGTTTTGGGGTTGGCTGCTGTCTTGCTCAGCGGTGTTTGCGCTGGAAGCATGGAGTCCAGCAACGGCAACGCCAACGCGACGCCGGCGCCGCGCAGAACGGTGCGCCGGGAAATGTGTTTCTTAGTGATAAACATTGTGCTTCCGCTTCCTCTATTATGGCTGAATATCCGCTCCATGACGGGCGCGGCTCAGTAGAGCCACTCCCTCCGGATTGCGGTTCAGTGGGTCGCGGCCGGGTAAGTCGCGGCTCGGTAAAGTGGCGTGCAGGTCCTTTTGAGGGTTCGAGGTTACCTGCAATTTTTGATTCATTTGGAACTGGTCGCTCTTCACGATGCCGAGGATCAGGGACGAGAACCGGTAGTCATTCTTGGCCGCGTCGCGCACGATGGAGCGGACGAGCGGCATGTCGTAATATTCCGTGCCACGGCCGAGTGCGTAGATAAGCAGCTTCTCGGTCAGCACGCGGACAAACTGCGGGGAATAGGCCATGAGCACCTGGCGCAAACCCTCGACGCCTTCGATCTTCGACCCATCCACCATATTTCCGTTGGGGTCGATGGGGCTGCCGTTATCCGTGGTTCGCCAATGGCCGACGGCGTCGAAATTCTCCATAGCCAGGCCGATGGGATCCATGATCTTGTGGCAGGTGGAGCAGGGGGGATGCGAACGGTGCATTTCCATCTGCTGGCGCATGGTCGGTTTGGTGCCACCATGGACGGCGGTGCCGGTGTTCTTCAGGGCAGGGACGTTGGGCGGAGGATCCGGCGGGCTGACGCCGAGGAAGATCTGCATGATGTCTTTGCCGCGGACGGTGGGCGAAGTCCGCTGCGGCTGTGAGGAGACGGTTTCCAGGCTGGCTTTGCCAAGCAGGCCGCGGCGCATATCGAATTCGGGCGTCAGCTCGACGCGGCGGAACTCACTGCCGTAAACGCCGGGGATGCCGTAGTGCTTGGCGAGCCTCTCGTTCAAGTACGTATAGTCGCCGTTGATCAGATCGAGCACGCTGTGGTCTTCATGCACGATGCTGCCGAAGAACAGCTCGGTCTCCTTGCGCATGGCCAAACGCAGGTTGTCGTCGAAATCAGGGAACAGCGAGACCGTGGGCGCCCAGGTTTGCAGAGCGCGCAGGTTGAGCCACTGGCCGGCGAAATTGATCACCAGGCGGTCGGCTCGCGGATCGGCCAGCATGCGCCGGACCTGCTCTTCGAGCACGGCGGGCTGATGCAGTTTGTTTTCCGAAGCCAGGCGGATCAGCTCGTCGTCCGGGATGCTGCTCCACAGGAAGAAAGAAAGGCGCGAGGCCAGCTCCAGGTCGGTAATGCGATAAATCTTGCCGGCTGCGAGGTCGGCGGGCTCGATTTCGCGGCGGAAGACGAACTCCGGATCGGCGAGGATGCGCTGCAGTGCGCGCTCGATGCCGACGTCGAACTTCCCGCCCTCGTTGCGGCCCTGCTGGTAGAAGCTCATCAGCGTCTCGGTGTCCTGCTCGGTGATGGGCCGGCGGAAGGCGCGGCGGGCGAGCGTGTCGACGATCCGGCGGGCGCAGGGCATTTCCTGTTCCGGGCTCACCGGACGGCACACAAAGATTTTGTCGCGGCTGGGCGAATCGGTGGCGCCGCTGGCCTGCATGGGTCCTAGAATTTCGATCTTGCCGACGTGCGGGTAGAACTTGAAGCCGGGCAGTCCGCCGGTTTCAATGGTGCTGCGCAGGAAGTGTTCGTCCAGATCCTGGCTGGGGGCGAGCTGCGTGGCAAGGAAGGTGACGCCGACCCGATGCGGACCTGCCGCAACGTGAAAATGAATATCGGCGGTGCCGCCATGAACGGGCTTGCCTGTGGCGACGTCCTTGTCCCAATCGTAGAGATGAATGCGCTGGCCGTCGATGAGCAACTCCAGCTTCTCGCCGGTGATCTCGCCGAAGGCCCGGTTGTTATCCATGAGGCCCTTATTGATGGGAAAGATCTTGAAGACGTAGTCGCCGTCGGCGGGGAATTCGTGCTCGACCACCAGGCCGCCGCGGGTGCCGAAGGGCAGGCCTTCGAGATGATAATCCTGCGAGGTGTCGGAGGGCACGCGGTAGGTGACCAGCGCCGGATCGCTGACGTCGCCGATGGCTATGCGAGCGATTTTGGCAGCCGCGCTGGTATAGCCTTCCAGCAACGCCGGCGAAAGCGACAACGCACCAGCGATGTTGTCAAAGCCGCGCGTGGAATCGTCCGTGGGCAGATACTTCGACGGGTCGACATCCAGCGCCAGCAGGTCGTGCACAACGTTGGCGTACTCGGTGCGGTTCAGGCGGTGCAGACCCGGAGGGGGCAGGATGGGCGTGGAAGCATGATCCAGTTCGTTTTCGAGAAACTCGACGAACTCCTCGCGCTTGGCCATGTCGGGCCGCGGCATACCGGAGGGCGGCATCATCCCGGCGCGCAGCTTACGGACCACCATCTCCCACTTGGCGGGACTCTCTTCGACGTGCAGCGGGTCGAGCTTATCGAGCATCAGACCGGCAGTCTTCAGCCGGTCGTTATGGCAGACGACGCAGTATTGATTCAGAAGCGCGCGTTGCGGCGGGACCGAGGTGGCGGTGGACTGGGATTGCGAAGTAACCGTTTGAGCGGCCAGGAACGAAGTAGCCGCCAAGCAACATGCTGCGAGTCTTATCGTCATGGGTCCTTCCGTCAAGCGGCCCCGCTTTTGCGAGGTCCGCAGCCGCGCTCATTTTAGGATAACGCTCAAACGACTGATATTGCAATTATTCTCTGGCGGAAACCAAAATTGATTCATTTTCCAGCCTGGTAGCATAGACGAACTCGTTCATTCCATTGTTACTGCGCGAGGCCGCTAACTTCGCGTCACCAATGCTTTTATTTGGCTGGGAGCCAGTATTTCGGCAGGCCCGTTTTGGTGTCGCGGACGATGGCGAGAATATCGGCGCGATCGGTGGGCGAAAGGTGGGCGAAGGCAGCGCTTTGATCCTTTCCGGTGAGCACATCGTAGAGGCGCTGGTAGACGCGCGAGCGGGCGGGTTCCGGCATGGAGTCGAAAGCGGCGCTGTAGATCATGTAGGAGAGCGGGTGGCGGAACAGGCGCTTGTGGAGGTCGAAATCGCGCAGCGAGCGGCCTTGAGAGTCGCGCGGGCCGCGCAGGGGGAAGGTTTTGGTGAACGTAGAGACGCCGGCGATCGGTTCTTTGATGGGCGCTTCGTCGGAGAAGAGCATGTAGCTCACCAGGTCCTCGATTTCGGGTTCGAGGTGTTGGCGGGCGGTGTCCTCCAGCTTACCTTTGCCTTCGCGGAGCGCGATGCGGGTGTCCCAACCGATGCGGGTAATCAGGTTGACCATGCGCGTTTGATGCTCCAGTGTCATGAGGGCGACAATGTCGCTGGTGGGGGCGAGGTATCGGGAAGTGTCGAAGAACTTGTCGAGGCTGGTGAGGTTCTGCGTGCCGTTCAGCGAGGCATAACCGGGGGCGAGGGGATCGGCGAGGGCAATGTTGTTGCCCAGATGATTTTGGGAGCCATCGGTGCCGGTGACGTACCAGCCGCCCCAGCGCTCTTTGAAGTCGGTGCGGTCGTCGGTGACGAAGGCCGCGCCATGGACGTCGCGCAGTTCCGCGGAAAGCGGGTGGACGGAGCTGACCAGCAGGCCGGGAACGCCGAGCGTGGGTGCGCCCTGGTGGCACTTCAGGCAGTCGTCGCGGCGGGCGAACTCCGGCTTGGCGGTCTTTTCGATATCCAAACTATAGAGGATGACGCCTTGTTTGGGATCGAGGGAAGAGAATTCGAGCACATCGCCGTTCTGGACGTAGCCGACGGCGACATTGTCGTTGAAGTAGATGGCGCGCGGGGTGCGGGGCGAGATGTGGGCGACTTGCGTGCTGGTTTTCGAGAAAACGAGCACCTGGGAGTCGATGGGGACGTCGAGCAGTTTGAGGACGGATTCGAGATAGCCGCCGCGGTCGGGGTCGAAGTCCAGATGTGCTTGACCGGCTTCGAGTCGCTGTTCCAAGTGAGCGACGGGGTCGCTGGTGGACCCCTGGTATTGGATAGCGGGATCGTCGAGGGGGACGTAGAAAGTGTCTTCGAGGCGCTCCGCGCAGAGCCAGGCGGCGCCGGCGGCGAGTAGGACAACTAAGATGACGCGTTGCATGCCGTTCCGAAGGCCATTGTACGCCCGAGTTGTATAATACCCGTAATCCCGCCATGCTGAAGCGCGCCCGGTCCTTGTTCATTGTGTTTGAGGGCATTGATGGCGCGGGAAAGTCGACGCAAGTTCGGTTGCTCAAAGAAGCGCTGGAACGCGCGGGCGAGCAGCCTGTGGTGTCACGGGAACCGACTGACGGGCCGTGGGGCCGGATGCTCCGGGAGTCGGCGGCGACGGGGCGGATGTCGCTTGAAGAGGAACTGCACGCGTTCATTGAGGACCGCAAGGAGCACGTGGCAGGGGTGCTCCGTCCGGCGCTCGAGGCGGGGAAGATTGTGATTCTGGACCGGTATTTCTATTCGACCATCGCGTACCAGGGCGCGCGCGGGGCGGACGTCGCCGAAGTGCGGGCGCGGATGGTAGCGCAGTTTCCGATTCCGGATGCCGTGTTTATTCTGGACGCCGAGCCTCAAGTGGGCGTGCATCGGATCGCGCATTCGCGCGGGCGGCCGGATTTATTTGAGGATCGCGAGTATCTGGAACGGGTGCGGACGATTTTCAAAAGCATGACTGGTCCGGGCGTGCATCACATTGACGCGTCGATGCCGGTGGAGGCGGTGCATGCGCGGATCATGGAACTTTTGCCGCAGCGCGTACTCGCCGGATGACGAGTCTTGACCAACGTCAACACGCCGCAACTCGCTGAGATACAATCAATGCAATTAGATCCCCAGATAGGGTGACGCTGTGATTGTCCCAGGAAATTCCGTTTTCACTGCGCGCGAAACGCATGGGCGCGTGCTGCGTCCGGGCAACCGGCTGATCGCGCACAGCCAGGACATCGGGTGGCGATCGTTGCACGCGGCGATTCTGGAAGAAGCGCCGTTTCACGCGGTGGAGCAGCCGATCCGGCATCCTTCGTTGATTTATCATCTGGCGCGGCCGACCGAGGTGACGCGCAAGATCGAAGGCACGGCGCGCGAGCGGACGCTCATTGGACCGCGGCGCATCTGCCTGACTCCGGGCGAAGCGACCGCGCAATGGGGGCATGACGGGCATCCTGAGATTTTGCAGGTTTACCTGCGGCAGTCATTATTCGAGGCGGCGGTCAGCGAGATTTATGGCGGCGACACTGCGAGCGCCGAACTGGTGCCGCGGTTCGCGATTCAAGATCCGCTGCTGGAGCAGCTCGCCATCGCGATCACCAATGCACTGCGCGACGGCAACGCGAGCGACGGGCTGTATATCGACACGATCGCGCAGATGATGGCGGTGCACCTGGCGCGCGCACATTCGTCGCGATCCAAGCCGGCGCGCATTGTGCCGGCGGGGCCGATGCCGGGCTGGAAGATGCGGCGCGTGATTGACTACATCGAAGAAAATCTCGACGGCGATCTGAGCCTCGAAGCGATGGCCGCGGAAGTGGAGATCAGCCCGCTGTACTTGGCGCGAGCGTTCAAGGCTGCAATCGGCCAGTCGCCGCACCGATACGTGCTGGCGCGGCGCATCGAGCGCGCCAAGGAACTACTGCGCAATACGGACTTGCCCGTGGTGGATGTGGCTCTATCGTCGGGCTTCTCGTCGCAGAGCCATTTGTCGCACTGGTTCTTGCGGTACGTGGGCGTTTCGCCGGCGGTGTACCGAAGGCAAGGCGCAGCTTAAGCCGCTGGGGCGGTTTTCTTCGCCGCCGCTTGCGCCAGGCCGAAATCGAAGTGCAGCTTGCGCCACGGCACCTCCAGCTTGCGGCCATCGGGCGCGACGCCGGGCGGCTGCTGGGTGAACTCCTGAATCAATGATTCCTTGACGGCGAAAACCGCGTCGCTGTCCAGGTACTCATCGCCCTTCACGAACAGGTGCGTGACCAGCGTCTCAAAGCCGTCGGCCATGATCATAAAGTGCACGTGCGCGGGGCGGTAGGGATGGCGGGCGGTGGCCTTCAGCATTTCGCCGACTGTGCCGTCGAAGGGGATCGGGTAATAGCGCGGCGTGATCGTCCAGAAGCTGAAGCGGCCCTGCGAGTCGGTGTGGAAACGGGCACGCAGGGTGGGTTCGTCCAGTTCCGGCTTCTGGACGTCATAAAAACCTTCGGCGTCCGAATGCCAGATGTCGACCGTCGCGTTGGCCACCGGTTTGCCGTCCACGCCGTGGATGGCGCCTTCGATGTAGAGCGGCTCGCCTTTGGCTTCGCCCTGGATGTTCGCTCCTAGCGGAGCTTCGGGCGGATTCTGCACATAGAAGGGGCCCAGCACGGTGGTCTCCGTCGCGCCCTTGGGCACGCGATGATTGATCGCGTCCACCAGCATGGAAACGCCCAGCGTGTCCGAGAGCAGGATGAACTCCTGGCGTTTGTCGGTGCAGAGTTGGCCGGTGCGGGTGAGGTAGTCGATGGCTTTGCCCCACTCGTCCTGCGTGAGTTCCACGTCGCGCACGAAATCGTGGAGGTGGCGCACCAGGCTGGTCATGATCTGTTTTAGCCGCGGATCGGGCGTGTTCTTGTAGCGGTCGACCACGGCGTCGGTGATGTTGTGTTCGTTAAATTCGCGCATAAAATCCCCAGAGCGTCCATCATATCGGTTTACAAGGGAACTGGAAACACAGACGACGCGGCGACTACTGTGCCGTCGCGGTGCGGGCGGCATCGTAGCCGCGCTGCAGCCGCTCGCGCAATATGCGCTTCGTAGAGTCCTCGATGAACGCCGCGTCGAGTGCCGCCCTGTTACAGGCCAGAAGATCGGCCTCGGTCCAGCCGAAGTGCTCCTGCAAGTTGCAGTACTCGTCCGTCAACGTGATGTTCGTGATGGTTCGCGTGTCCGTGCTGATGCTGAGCGGGACTCCGGCGCGATACAGCCGGTCGACGGCGTGATCGGTGAAGTTCTCGCAGATGCATGTCTGGACGTTGCTCGTAGGGCAAACTTCCAGGTGAATTTGTTCGCGCCTGAGATGCTCGACCAGAGCTGCGTCGTCGATGCTGCGCACGCCGTGACCGATTCGAGCTGGCTGGAACTCGCGCAGAGTTTCCCAAACGCTGCCGGCGCCGCGTGCTTCACCCGCGTGAGCCGTGCGATGGAGGCCCTGGTCGATTGCGTGATGAAACGCCGGAATGTGTGGGTCCACCGGATGGCCGGCTTCGTCGCCGGCGATGTCGAGCGCTACCACGCGGCTGCCGCGAAACTGCTCCACCAGGCGGGCGGTATCGAGTCCTTGCTCCGGGCTGAAGTGGCGCAGCGTGCACAGAATGATCCGTGCTTCGATGCCGGTTGCGGCGATCGCAGCCTCGGTAGCGCGGTCGACGGCCGCGACCACTTCCGCTGGAGTTAACCCGCGTTCGAGGTGCAACAGCGGCGCGAAGCGAATCTCGGCATAGATCACATTGTCTTGGGCGAGTTGCTCAAACAGATCCTCCACGACTAGCGCCAGCGCCGCTTCATCCTGCATCAGCCGGAAGCCGCGCGGGGCGCGCGTGAGAAAATCGGCCAAACTGGTGCAGCGCGGCGGTGCGATGAACTCCTGCCGGTATTCTTCGAGCGAAATGGAATCGTCGAGCTGCGCGACTGCCTTGTAGCTCAGCGAGCAGTCCAGATGCAGGTGCAACTCAACTTTCGGAAGTTCTCTCACGCGAGCGCCCGGTCAGGCGCTTTTATTGTACGCCGAACGCGAGCAGCACATTGCCGGTGTTGCCGCCGATGACGCCGTAGCCCGATCCGATGAACAGCATGCCGCCGACGATACTCGGGCCAATGGAGGCGATGGAGCCGCCCTTGGCTTCGACTTTGTTCACGGTTTCGAACGGGCGCGCGGTGTCGTACTCCCAGAGCGTCTTTCCGTCGGTCGTAGACAGCGCGTGCAGTTTGCCATCCGTGCCTGCGATGAACACCACGCCGGGCATGGCGGTAGCCGCGGCCGCATTGCCGACGCGAACGCCCGGAGGCGACAGGGTTTTCGACCAGAGCTTCTCGCCGGTAGTGAGTTGCACTGCGACGATGCCGCCGCCGCTCAGCCCGTAATAGGCGGCTTTTTCATCTGAAGCGCCGCCCCAGACAATGCCGTTGACGCGGAACAGCGGAGTGCCTGGGGGATTGTTGGCCACCGTCGTCTTCCAAACCACAGCGCCCTTCTTGTCGGGATCGAGCGCGAACAGCCTGCCGTCCTTGGTGCCCGCGACGACGATGCGGCGCCCGCCGGGCAGCGTGTGCAGCACCGGCGAATTGCCAATGTCGTAGTCAGGGCCGACATCTTTCGGGCAATTTTCGGTCTTTTCCGGACCGAAGCAGCCGCCCAAGAACGCGTCGTTGGCCTGCGACTGGTAATACCACAGCATCTTGCCGGTTTTCATATCGACGGCCATCACGGCATCGGAAGTTTTCGCGGCCGGCTCGGTTTCCGAATCGCCCGTGCCGAAGTACAGGGCGCCGCGTTTGGCGTCGACGGTCGGGGAGTTCCAAACCGAAGCGCCCGCGGGCGCGTACTGCTGCACGCCCTTGGAATTTTTGTGTGTAGGTTTGGGCGTTTCCGGCACAACGTACGTCTTCCAGATCTGCTCACCCGTGCTGGCATCCAACGCCACGACGCTGCCACGTGAAGTGCAGCAGGGATAGTCGAGATTCGCGGCGGCAAATTCTTCGGACGACGACACCGGAACATACAAGCGGCCTTCGTAAAACTTCGGCGAGGCGGTGATGCGCGCCACGAAATGGTCGTCCACTTTGCGCATCCAGAGCTCGTGGCCGTCCTGCGCGTCGATCCCGTATACGTTGGCGTGGGCGTCGCCGAAGAAGATGGCGTACTTGGTATTGCCTTGTCCCTTCACCGGGCCAATGCTCGGCGCGCCGCGCACATTGCCTTTCGATTGATACGACCAATATACGCAACCGGTGGCCGCGTCCAGCGAATAGACGTATCCGATGTCGGTGCCCACGAAGACGCGGCCGGAAGCCACAGCGGGCTGGCCGAACGCCGAAACACCGGTGGGATAGCCGAAGGCCCACTTCAGCTTGAGGTTCGGCACCTGGTCGGGAGTGAGACCGGCGTCTTTCGCCGACTGAAAACGCGTGTTGGTGACACTGGGGCTCCAGCCGATCCAGGATGGCCCCGCGGCCGGATCAGTTAGCGGCGGATTCGCCTCGCAACGGTTGGGCATCTTGGCGGCATCGCCCTGCGCTGCGCTTCCGAAGGTGCGGCCGCTCATGAAGACGGCGGTCATCCGCCTTTGGTCTTCCGTCAAGCTGCTGCCCTGCGACTTCATGGGGCCGGTGGTCAGCGCCGCGTAGATCCGCTCGGGGGTCATTTGCCGCAGCGCTTCCGGACTGGGCGCGCGATCGGCCATCGCTGGGTTGCCGTGGCAGCCCATGCAATGTGTCTGGAACACGGCGAAGCCGGATTCGGTGCCGGACGATTGGACTTGGCGAGGGGCTTTGTCCTGCGCCCAGACGAGACCGATGGGCAGGCTCACAAGCGCGACGAGGCGAAGATGTCTTTTCATGGTGTTTCCTTAGATTCCACAGCATATCGAACGTTGCATGCAAGCCGCAAGGACGAACTAATATAGGATTCATGCGATATCTCGTCTTTCTCGGCCTTGCCTTGCCGCTGGCCGCCGCGGTTCCCTGCGAGAACCTGGCGAAGCTCGCGCTGCCGAACGCCACCGTGAACTCAGCTGAGGCCGTCGCCGCTGGCCAGTTGACGTTGCCCCCGGGAGCGCTGCCGCGGTTTCCAGGATTTCGGCCGCCGAACTTTGCCGATCTGCCCGCCTTTTGCCGCGTGGCTGCGACGCTGGCGCCGTCGAGCGACTCCGACATCAAGATCGAAGTCTGGATGCCGGCTTCGGGATGGAATGGAAGGCTGGAGTCGGTGGGCAACGGCGCGTGGGCCGGCAGCATCAGCTATCGGGATCTGGCCGCAGGCTTGAAGACGGGCTACGCCACTGCCAGCACGGACACCGGGCATACGGGCAACGTCGCTACTTTCGTGGTTGGCCATCCGGAGAAGCTCACCGACTTTGCTTATCGCGCCGTGCATGAGCTGACGATCGCGGCCAAGGCAATCACCACGGCTTATTACGGCGAAGGCCCGCGGCACGCGTACTTCAACGGATGCTCCACCGGCGGCCGGCAGGCGTTAGCCGAAGCGCAGCGCTTCCCGGCGGATTACGACGGCATTGTCGCGGGCGCGGCCGCTAACTATCCCACGCATCTGCAAGGCGCACAGGTGTGGATTGCGAAGATCTCGAATCAAGACGAAGCCGCACGCATCCCTCGCAGCAAGTACGAATTGATTCACAACGCCGTCTTGCAGGCCTGCGACGCACTCGACGGCGTCAAAGACCGCGTGCTCGAAGATCCCACGCTCTGCCACTTCGATCCGGAAGTGCTGGCTTGCAAGGGCGCGGACAGTCCGACGTGCTTGACGGCAGCGCAGGTGGAAGTCGCGCGTAAGATCTATGCCGGACCCGGCGCGGCGTTCTTTCCCGGCCTCGAGCGCGGCAGCGAGATGGGATGGATGACGCTTTCCGACGTAAAGCCGATGGCGCTAGCGGCGGAAACCTATCAGTACCTGGTGTTCAAGGATCCGAGTTGGGACTACATGAAGTTCGATCCCGCGCGCGACATAGCGGAGGCCGACAAAGTGGCCGGGCCTATCATGAATTCCACCGATCCCGACTTGAAGCCGTTCTTCGGGCACGGCGGAAAACTGCTCATGTATCACGGCTGGGCCGATCCGGGGATCGCTCCGCGCAACAGCGTGAGTTACTACAAGAGCGTTGTGGACACGGTGGGAACCGCGCAAGCCGCCGATTCCATCCGCCTGTTCATGGTGCCCGGCATGGGGCATTGCGCGGGCGGCGATGGCACCGACGACTTCGATAAGATCGACACGCTGGCCAACTGGGTGGAGCAGGGCAAGGCACCCGACCACATCCCGGCGGCGCATCGCACGCACGGCGTTGTGGACCGCACACGGCCGCTGTGTCCCTACCCGCAGACCGCGCATTACAAAGGATCGGGCAGCACCGACGATGCGGCGAACTTCGTCTGCGCCGCGCAGTAGTCACACGACAAACGGGATCAGCGCCTTCACTTCCTGCTGATAGCGGCGATAGCGATCGCCGAACTGTTGCAGCATGAAGGTCTCTTCGGTTCGCAATTTCAGCCAGAAGCCCGCGGTAACCAGAACAATCGCGATCAGTCCGCGCACTTCATCGACGGCGAGAGCCGTGCCCACGATCGCCAGCAAAACTCCCGTATAGATGGGATGGCGAACCAGCGCGTAGGGTCCCCCGCGGATCAATTCGTGATCCTGCTTGATGGTAACGGTGCCGCTCCAGTTCCGGCCGATCACGAACCGCGCCCAAACCGCGAAGGCGATCCCGGCAAACGTCAGCGCCGCACCGGTGTAAGCGAGCGCTGCGGTATCCGGCAAAAGCTCGAGGCCGAGCCAGCCTATGCTGACGCTGCGAGCCAACAGGAGGATAGCGCCGGCGGCCGCCAGACCGCCTTGCAGCAATCGTGAGCCGCTGGACTGCATGCGCGTCGTCCGCTTCGTGGCCGCCGCGGTGGCCAGCCAGATCACGATAAAAGCGATCCAGGAGCCTTCGATCCAAACGTCAGGGCGAATCACCAACTTCATATACGCGGCGCCAGACGCGAAAGTTCAAGACCAGTTCAGAATCACTTTGCCCGAGTTGCCGGACCGCACTATTTCGAAGGCTTTTTCGTAATCCTGATAGTCGAAGCGGTGCGTGATCACCGGCCGGATGTCCAGCCCGGATTCCAGCATGACGCTCATCTTGTACCAGGTCTCGTACATTTCGCGGCCGTAGATGCCTTTGATGGTGAGCATGTTGAACACCACGGTGGTCCAGTCGATACTGAAGTCCTGGGTGGGGATGCCGAGCATGGCGATCTTGGCGCCGTGGCTCATGTTGGCGATCATCTCGCGCAGCGCGGAGGCGTGGCCGGACATTTCCAGTCCCACGTCGAAGCCCTCCTGCATTCCGAGCTCTTTTTGAACCTGGCCGAGTGGAATCTTGGCGGTATCAACCGCGCGTGTCACACCCATCTTGCAGGCCAGTTCCAAGCGGTACGGATTTTTGTCGGTGATGACGACGAAGCGTGCGCCCGCGTGCCGCGCCACCGCCGCGCTCATGATGCCGATGGGACCCGCGCCGGTGATGAGCACGTCTTCGCCGAGCACCGGAAACGAGAGCGCCGTGTGGACCGCGTTCCCGAAGGGATCGAAGATGGCGGCGACGTCCAGGTCGACATTCTCCTTATGCCGCCAGATGTTGGTCATGGGCACGGCGACGTAATCCGCGAATGCGCCCGGCCGGTTCACGCCCACGCCCTTGATTTGAGCGCACAAATGGCGTCGTCCCGCTAGGCAATTGCGGCAGCGGCCGCACACCACGTGACCCTCGCCGCTCACGATGTCGCCCGGGTGAAAATCGTTCACGTTAGAGCCGACCTCAACGATCTCGCCGACGAATTCGTGGCCGATCGCCATGGGCACGGGAATGGTACGCTGCGCCCATTCGTCCCAGTTGTAAATGTGCAGATCGGTGCCGCAAATACCGGCCTTACGAACCCGGATCAACACGTCATTGATGCCGATGGTGGGCTTGGGAATCTCCTCCAACCACAACCCCGGCTCGCGTTTGCTTTTTACGAGAGCTTTCATGAAGGTTTGTCGCGGACTGTCATATCACCAGCGCGCCGCTTCCTCATTGCAACACGATCCGCCGCTTCGCTGCAGGGGAGACACCCGATAGCTGGCCGTCGCGGGAAATGCTTATCACATTGTTAAAAATAGTATGCTAATTCGCATATAGCATACGGAACATGCCCGATTGTTAGCGTTTTATGCCCGTGATAGTTTTCCTTGAGCGCGCGCCAGACCGGCGCGCATCGAAAGGAAACGAACATGATTCACACGGGGATTTCATCTCGCTTCGCAGTGCTGTTACTCTGCACCGGCGTGGCGTTTGCTCAACGTGATCCCGGTCCTCGCGGCGGCCCCGCGGGCGCCGGCGGTTACTATCCCACGCTGGGCTCCGACGAACAGACGGCGTTTATGCAGGCCATTGGTGTTTTCGAGGAAGTAGAGGCCGTGCCGGATGGCCTGGGTCCGACGTTTAACGGTAATAGCTGCGCGATGTGCCACGCGCAGCCAGCCGTCGGCGGCAGCAGCCCAGGCCTTAACAGCCCGCAAAATCCGGCGCCGAATCCGCAAGTCGCGCTGGCGACGCTGAATGGCGCCACCAATACGGTGCCCCCCTTCATCACGGCCGCGGGTCCGGTGCGCGAGGCTCGGTTCATCTCGACCAATCCCTCCAATTTTTCGGCGCCGCTGGATGGCGGGGTGCACGGTCTTTTCACGATTCAAGGGCGGGCGGATGCAGTGGGATGCACGCTGGCGCAACCCAATTTTGCCGCGCAAATGGCGGTCCACAACGTGATTTTTCGTATTCCCACGCCCCTGTTCGGGCTCGGCCTCGTGGAAAACACACCCGATGCCACGCTGCAAGCGAATTTGTCGGCAAATCCGGCGCTAAAGAACATGTTGGGAATCCGGGGCAGACTGAATACTTCCGGCAACGACGGCACGGTGACCCGCTTCGGCTGGAAGGCCCAGAATAAATCGCTGCTGGTGTTCTCGGGCGAGGCGTACAACGTAGAAATGGGTGTCAGCAACGAGCTGTTCACAAACGAGCGCACCGCCATCGCGGGATGCATGTTCAACCCCACGCCGGAAGACTACACGCACATGACCGGCACCACCAGCACTTCCGACGTGGTCAATTTCTCGCTGTTCATGCGCCTGTTGGCTCCTCCCACGCCCACTACGGCATCCGCTTCCGAGCTGAATGGCCAGACGCAGTTCGTCGCCGTCGGTTGTGCGCTGTGTCATTCGACCACGCTGACTACCGCGCAGGCCCCGTTTACGGGGATGTCCAACGTTACCTATCACCCCTACTCGGATTTCGGCCTGCATCACATGGGCGCCAATCTGTCCGACGGCGTCAACCAAGGGATCGCCGGGCCGGACGAGTTCCGCACGGCGCCTCTGTGGGGCGTCGGCCAACGGCTGTTCTTCCTGCACGACGGACGGACGTCCGACTTATTGCAGGCCATCGAAGCGCACTCTAGCCCAAGCCGCTGTAGCAGTACATCCTCGCAGAACCAAGTCTGCGGTTCGGAGGCTAACACGGTGATCAACAAGTTCAACTCACTGCCAACTTCGGTCAAGCAAGACATCTTGAACTTCCTGCGCTCGCTGTAACTCGTTCCAGGGAGCGGTAACCCTCAGCGGCTGCCGTTCCCGACACTTCTTCGATGCTTACCGGCCACTCGCCGGTATCCAGCCGCCATTCGCCGATCTTCTGTCGAACCCGCGCGGCGCCGCTGCTAGGCTCGAAGCATGGACACGGACCGTTGGGAAGAAAAGCGGCAGCGTTGGGAACAACGCCGTCAGGAACGCCAGACGCGGTGGGAAGCGCGGATGGCCCGGAGGCACGCTCATCCAGCCGCCCCGGGTATCGTCGGCGGTGCCATTGTTGTGGCCGTCGGCTTGCTGCTTCTGCTGGACAACCTCGGGATCGTCCGCTTTCACGACGTCTGGCAGTACTGGCCCGTCCTGCTGATCGTTTGGGGTGTATCGCAGATTCTGTCCAGCCAGACTCCCTCCGGCTACGCCCGGGGCGGAATCATCGCGCTGATCGGCGCCCTGTTCCTGCTGGACAACCTGGACATCATCTTCTTCAATTTCCACCTGCTCTGGCCCCTGATTATCGTCGGGGTGGGCGTGGTCATGCTGGTGCACGCACTCGAACGCCAGCAGCATTGGAGCGCCGGCCCCGCGCCTTCCTCGGATCCGATGACCCAAGGCTCCGCCGTATTCGGCAACGCGAAGCGCCGGATCGACTCGCAGGACTTCCGCGGCGGTGTGGCCAACTCGGTCTTCGGCGAGGTGATCTTCGACCTTCGCGACGCCGTCATGACGGTGGACCAGGCCGTCATCGATGTCAACGTGGTCTTCGGCGCCGTCAAAATCTTCGTCCCCCAGACCTGGCTGGTGCAGGTAAGGGCCGCCAGCGTCTTCGGCGGCGTGGAAGACAAAACGCTGCCGCCTCGCCCTGACCCCAACACGAAAACGCCCCGGCTGATCGTCACCGGAAGCGTCGTATTTGGCGCCATCAACCTGTACAACTAGGAGCGATCCTCGGCATGCATCCGCTGCTGGCTACTCGAGGACGGGTCGCGCTTTACCTGTTGGCATGGCTGCCGTTCGGCGCCTTGCTGGCCTATCTGCTGGTCATGACCGGCGGGCTGGAATGGCTGCCTGCTGCCGCGATCAGTCTGCCGCTGGCTCTCTTCTACGCGCTCCTTTGCCTCGGGCCTTGGTACATGTGCCGCGTGCTGCCGCTGGGACCATCGCAGATTCCCAAGCTGCTCGGCAATCATCTGGCGGCCGCCGTCGCTGCGGCTCTCATGTGGATTGTGCTGGCCAAAGGACTCGCTCTCGGTTTCGGCCGCTACTTATTTCCCCGGTTCGACAGTCGCTTCAGCGCGCAGCTCCCCTTGCTATTCGGCCTGGGGGTACTTCTCTACCTGCTCTCGGTGGCGCTGCACTACCTGTTGCTTTCGCTCGAGACGTCCCGGGAAGCCGCAACGCGCGAGCAGGAGGCTCGCACTCTGGCGCGTGAATCCGAGCTGAAGGCGCTGAAGGCCCAGATCAATCCGCATTTCCTGTTCAACTGCCTGAACTCCATCGCGGCCCTGGCAACCGTCGACGGCCAGCGCGCGCGCGAAATGTGCATCAAGCTATCCGAATTCCTGCGCCGGACGCTGAAGCTGGGCGAGCAGGCGAGCATCCCGTTTGGCGAGGAGCTGGCGCTGGCCCGCGCCTACCTGGAAGTGGAAAAAGTGCGTTTCGGCGACCGCCTGCGCATCGAGTTCAGCGCCCCGCCGGCTTGCGACCGCTGCGTCGTGCCGTCGCTGCTGCTGCAGCCCCTGATCGAGAATGCGGTCAAGCACGGAGTCGTCGGGTTGATCGAAGGCGGGACCGTCTGCCTGGAGGCCCGCTGCGCAGATGGCCGGCTTTGGGTGACCATTCAGAACGACTTCGACCCCGAAGCGCCCGCTGCCGCCAAGCATGGCCTCGGCTTGCAAAACGTCCGCGACCGGCTCCGCTCGCTGCATGAGAACCGCGCCCGCATCGACACCACCGTCTCGGACCATCACTTCCGTGTCGACTTGGAGTTGCCTTGTGAAGCGCACTTGTAACATGGAGGAGACCATGGCTGATGTGCAAGCGGACCGCAGTGCCGGCCGTACCTTGCGCGCCATCATTGTCGATGACGAAGAGCTGGCGCGCCAGCTCCTGCGCGAGTACGCCGGATCCACACCCGGAATTGAGCTGGTGGCCGAATGCGCCAACGGATTCGACGCCGTCAAAGCCATCTCGGAACAGAAGCCCGACCTCGTGTTCCTGGACGTCCAGATGCCCAAGCTGGATGGCTTCGAGGTGCTGGAACTGATCGGCCGCGAGGTTCCCGTCATCTTTGTCACCGCCTTCGACCAGTACGCCACCAAAGCTTTCGACGCCAACGCCGTGGATTATCTGCTGAAGCCCTTCAGCCTGGAGCGTTTCCAGGAGTCGTTGGAGCGCACGCGCAGCCGGTTGGGCCAAAAGCTGCCTCCGCCCGTGGAACTGGCCGCCGCCGCCCGCGCGCCGCATCAATATTTGCAGCGTGTCGTGGTCCGGGATGGAGCGCGAGTGCACATCATTCCCGTGGACCGGCTTGACTACGCCGAAGCGCAGGACGATTACGTCGCGCTGCACAGCCAGGGCAAGAGCTACCTGAAGCAGCAGACGATCTCGAGCCTGGAGGCCGCGCTCGATCCACAGCGCTTCGTGCGGATTCATCGCTCGACGCTGGTGAACCTGGAACGCGTGGCGAGGATCGAGCCGTATGCCAAGGATAGCCGCGTCGCGGTTCTCAGCGACGCCACGAAGCTCCCGGTGAGCCGGGCTGGATACGATCGGCTGCGCGAACTACTGGGAGATAAGGCGTGAGCAAGAGTTTCCTAATACTGAAACACCAACTGTACTTTCGCCGTGGGGTTCGGAGCGCTTAAGCCCGCGTCCCGCAGCGCGACAATGCCCGCCGCCACCACCAGCGTGCCGCGCGGCGCGCCATTGCCCGTGCGCAGCGGCGTCACCCAAACGGCCGCTTCCACCGGGCCGCCATGCTTGCTCGTAATCGGACCGCCATGCGCGAACGGGAGCTGCTGCCCCACTAATTCGTCGCGCGTCCAGCCAGTGAGATTCTCGGCAGCGGCGTTCCAATAGATCACAGTACCGTGCAGGTCGATCGCGAACGTGGCCAACGGGGAAGCGTCCACCAGAGGATGCGCCAGGTCGGGCACCGCCGCGATCGGCCCCTTCGTCAGGTCCACTGGTTTCTCGTCCGCTTCCACCAGCCGGAGCTGCATCTTCGTCGCGGCGCGATCCGTGCTGGAGATCCGGATAATCACGGCCGCCGCCAGATACAGAAAGGCGCTGACCAGGTCCACCCAACCGTCCATACGGCCGATTACGAAATTCACCAGTCCGGAATCCCGAAGGATGCGCAGCGCTTGGTAGACCGCAATCAAACCCAGCAAGCCGGTCAGAACACGGTCCAGGCTGTTCCGCTGCCGCCGGGTCAGCAGAATGCACCACAGGATGGTTGCCAGGCAAACCAACAGCGCCAGCGCCATTAGCGGATTGGTGCGAAAGATTTGCGCCAGGTACAAGTGAGCTCCTAAGGCTTTCTTGCCGTACCTACTCCATCGGCAGCAGCCAGCGTCCCGATTAGCCCCGCCAACCGACTGAAGTCTCAGTGTTTTCTCTAGGACTAGGCCATTGAATACTGCCGGTACTAAGGTATTCCACCTAAGCCGTCGTGCGGCGAACTGCGCGCGGACAGCGGCGGTAGAATGAGGGCATGCCGGATGTCCTCAGTATTGCCGATCGCCAGTTCCATTCCCGCTTATTTGTCGGCACGGGAAAATACCGCAGCTTTCAGGAAATGGCGCGGTGCCACGCCGCCTCGGGGGCAGAAGTGGTTACGGTAGCGGTCCGGCGCGTCAACCTGACCGACAAATCCAAGGAATCGCTGGTCGATTACATCGATCGCTCCAAGATCTTCATCCTCCCCAATACCGCCGGATGCTACAGCGCCGACGAAGCGATCCGCACCGCGCGGCTGGCGCGCGAGGTCGGGCTGTCGAACTGGGTGAAGCTGGAGGTGATCGGCGACCAGAAGACGCTGTTCCCGGACAATGAGGGCTTGATTGAGGCGACGCGCGTGCTCTCGCGCGAAGGTTTCGTCGTGCTTCCTTATACCAATGACGACTTGGTGAATGCGCGCAAGCTCGTGGATGCGGGCGCCGCCGCGGTCATGCCGCTCGGAGCGCCCATCGGCTCGGGCCTGGGCATCCAGAACACGACCAATCTGCGGATTCTGCGCGAAAACATCACCGAAGTTCCGCTCATCGTGGATGCCGGCGTCGGCACGGCGTCGGATGCCGCCATCGCGATGGAATTGGGCTTTGAAGGCGTGCTCATGAACACCGCCATCGCCGAAGCCGAGGACTCCGAAAAGATGGCCGAAGCGATGAAGCTGGCCGTGCAATCCGGCCGCCTGGCTTATCTGGCAGGCCGCATGCCCAAGCGCCTGTACGCCGCCGCGAGCAGCCCCCTGGCTGGTGTCGTCCGGTAACGTGCCCTCCGGCCCGCTTTCTTACCTTTCGCCCAAAGCCGAAGTCCGCGCGAGCCCGATCCACGGCCGCGGGCTGTTCGCGACCGGCGAGTTTGAACCCGGCGAGCTCGTCTGCGTCAAAGGCGGTCACATTTTCACGCGCGAGAAGCTCGCCGAAGTCGCGCCCATTCTCGGACCGGCCGAAATCCAGATCGCGGACGACCTTTATATAGGCCCGCTCGACCCCGCCGAGCGCGAAGGCGCCATGATCTTCAGCAATCACTCCTGCGACCCGAACATCGCCGTCCAAGGCCAGATCGTGTTTGTCGCGTTGCGCCGCATCGCCGCCGGCGAAGAACTCACGCACGACTGGGCCACCACCGATGACGACGACTACACGCTGGAGTGCCACTGCGGCTCATCGCTTTGCCGTCGCATCATCACCGGCAAGGACTGGCAGAAGCCCGAGTTGCAGCGCAAATACCGCGGCTTCTTCTCGTGGTATCTGCAGCGCAAAATCGACAATGACGCTGCGCTAATATAGCGGTGGATGCTGCGTCAAATCGGATTCCCGGAATTCGTCGTAGTTTTGGTTATCGTGGCGCTGCTGCTATATGGCCGCTTCGGCCCAGCATTTCGAGACATGTTCCGCGGAGGCCCGCGCCCGCCATCTCACCCGCTCCCCGGCGACGACTCCCGCTTCCTCACCCGCCGCCGATCCAAGGCCGCATCGGACGTCTGAGCCTGTTCCCTCGCCACCAGAATTTAAGGACTCACGTTTGCCACAGCTTGGCTTCCAGGAATCGCTTCGGCGCTAGAATCGAAATTCCGCGATATGGGTGAAGCTGCAGTAAATGGCGGTCACCGGTCACAATCACATCTGCTTTAGTCTCCAGCGCGCATTCGAGCACCCGGTTATCGTCTGGATCGACGCAGTCCGCGACGCTGTGACGGGGGACAACTGGCTGTGCCAACGTCCAGAGATAAGAAGTCGCTTCGCGGATCCGGGCCTTTGGCCACTGGAACTTGATTTCCATAACACGCTCTACGTCTCTTCGGATCGGCGGCGAGATGTGAATCTCAAATGCGCCCTGTTGCGCAAGTTCTATAATCTTCCTGGGATTGCCGCCAAAGACCAGGGCGGAGATGTAGACGTTGCAGTCGAGGACGGCCGAAATCACCGGGGCGGGCGCTTACGCGCTCGCTCGCTTTTGCGTACCGCATGGACCGCTCTGACGACATCCGACTCGCACTCTATGCCGGCGGCTTTCGCCGTCGCCCGGCCATAAGCATTCATCTCGTCCCACCAGACCTTGCGTTCATATTGTCGAAGTGCCTCGCGCACGAGTTCACTCATCGTGCGGCGCTCCTTCTTGGCCAGCCGCTCTACGCGAGTGAGTACCTCCGGGGGAAGAGTGACCGAGACCGTCCTCGTGGTTCTCACGGTCTTAGGGTAACGCAACACCCGAAACAACGTGTATCAGCTAGACCGCCGCGAACTACTCCCCCGTCACCGGCTCGTACGCCTCATCCGGCCGCGGCCTCAGATTCGGATTCCGCATCAACACCCGCGCACAGGTGTTCCAGCGCAGAATCGCATCGTCGTTGCCCGCCGGGCGCAGTTCCATCGCCTGCTCGTAGCAGTCCATCGCGCGCCGGAACGCGTCGTGCGCCGTGAACGCCGACGTCGGCGAAGCTTTGCGCATCTGCGCATGCGCCGACCGCTCCCAAATGATGCCGGTGTAGTAATACCGCTGGTAATCGCCCCTCAAACGCGGCAAAATCTCGCGCGCCTTGCTCGGCGACACCCCCTGCATGAACTGATCGGTGAGCGCCAGCAGCAGCAGGATCAGCGCGCGCTGGTTGTCATCATCAATGCGCAGCACATCCAGACAAATGCTTTCGGCCAGCGACGGCTCGCCCAGCAGCCGGTAGCGCGCGGCTTTCTCAAGCGCTTCGTCGATCCCCGCCGACGAGATCGGTTTCAGCTCGAAGTGCATCGGGGCCCTCCTAGCTTCCAGAGCGAAACATGCGGAACAGCTTGCCCAGCGGATCGAAAAACTCGTCCACCACGCGCTCCTTCAAAGGAATGATCGCATTATCCGTGATCGTAATGTTTTCCGGACAAACCTTGGTGCAGCACTTGGTGATGTTGCAGAAGCCGATGCCGTGCTGCTTGCGTAAATCAACCAGCCGGTCATCGGCGTCGATCGGGTTCATCTCCAACTGCGCCGTATAGATCAGGAAACGCGGCCCGATAAATTCGTCGTGCTTGTGATGGTCTCTCAGCACGTGGCACACGTCCTGGCACAAAAAGCACTCGATGCACTTCCGAAACTCCTGCGGCCGGTCGACGTCGGCTTGCTGCATGCGCCAGGTGCCGTCGGGCGCGTCAGGCTTGCGCGGCTTCATCTTGCGGATGCCCTGTTTCACCTTATAATTCCAGGAAACGTCGGTCACCAGATCGCGAATCAGCGGGAAGGTCTGCATGGGCTGAATGGTGACGGGCTGGTCCAGCGGCAGAGTGTTGAGCCGCGTCATGCACATCAGCTTCGGCATGCCATTGATCTCCGCCGAGCACGACCCGCACTTGCCAGCCTTGCAGTTCCAGCGCACCGCCAGATCGTTGGCCTGCTCGGCTTGAATGTGATGCACGGCATCCAGCACAACCATGCCTTCGGAGATCTCAGTGGTGTAATCCTGATACTTCCCGCCCGAGCTGTCCCCGCGCCAGATTCGAAACGTTGCGTTCGCCACCTACTTCATCTCCTCGATAATCTGCTTCTGCTCCTCGGTCATCGGCACCAGCGGATCGTGCAACACCTGCATCGACCCATCCGGCCCCTTGTGGATCGCAAAATTGAATGTCCCGAACGTTTCGTCCTTGCTCGGATAATCGTCGCGGAAGTGAGCGCCGCGGCTTTCCTTGCGCGCCAGACCCGCCCGCGTCACGGCTTCCGAAACCGTCAGCAGATTCTTCAAATCCAGCGCCGTATGCCAGCCCGGATTGTACTCGCGATTACCGCCTACCGCGGCGTGCTCTGCGCGTTCCTTGAGCTTCAGAATGGCGTCCAGAGCCTGCTCCATTTCCTCCTCACGCCGCACGATGCCCACCCAGTTTTGCATCAGGTCCTGCAGGTCGTGCTGCACCTGGTAGGGGCTCTCGCCGCTGTTCTGGAACGGCTGCAGAGCTTCTTGCGCCACTTCATCCACCTGCGCCATGTCGATCGAAGCCGCCGTGTTGTCCTTCGCGTATTTCGCTGCATACTCACCGGCGCGCTTGCCGAACACGATCAAATCCGACAGCGAATTTCCGCCCAGCCGGTTCGCCCCATGCAGCCCCACGCCGCACTCGCCCGCCGCGAACAGTCCGGGTACGTCCGTCATCTGCGAGTCCGCGTCCACCCGGATGCCGCCCATTACATAATGAGTGGTCGGCCCCACCTCCATCGGCTGCTTGGTGATGTCGATGTCGCCCAGTTGTTTGAACTGATGGTACATGCTCGGCAGCTTGCGCTTGATGTGTTCCTCGGAGTTCGCCAGCTTCTCCTTGATCCACGCGATGTCCAGGTACACGCCGCCGTGTGGGCTGCCGCGTCCCTCCCTCACTTCACGCACGATGCAGCGCGCCACGTGATCGCGCGTCAGCAGTTCCGGCGGACGCCGCGCGCTCTTGTCGCCCTGCGTGTACCGCCAGCCTTCCTCGGGATTGTCCGCCGTTTGGCTCTTGTAATTCGCAGGAATATCGTCGAACATGAACCGCTTGCCCTGATTGTTCTTCAGGATCCCGCCCTCGCCGCGCACACCTTCCGTCACCAGGATGCCGCGTACGCTCGGCGGCCAGATCATCCCCGTCGGATGGAACTGCACAAATTCCATGCCCAGCAGCGTCGCGCCCGCGTGATACGCCAGCGAGTGCCCGTCGCCCGTGTACTCCCAACTGTTGCTCGTAATCTTGTACGCCCGGCCGATGCCGCCCGTCGCCAGCACCACCGCCTTGGCATGAAACAGCGCATAGCGCCCGCGCTCGCGATCGTACCCGAACGCGCCCACCACCCGGCCCGCGTTCAACAGCAGCGTGATGATGGTCAGCTCCATGTGGAAATGGATGCCCTGGTGGATGCCGTGGTCCTGGAGCGTGCGGATCAGCTCGAGCCCCGTGCGGTCGCCCACGTGCGCCAGCCGGGGATAGCGATGCCCGCCGAAATTGCGCTGCAGAATGCGTCCGTCGCCCGTGCGATCGAACAGCGCGCCCCACGCCTCCAGTTCCCGCACGCGCGCCGGGGCTTCCTTGGCATGCAACTCGGCCATCCGCGGATTGTTCAAATACTGGCCGCCGCGCATGGTGTCCGAGAAGTGAACGCGCCAGTTATCCCGATCGTCCACGTTGCCCATCGCGGCCGCCATCCCGCCTTCGGCCATCACCGTGTGCGCCTTGCCCAGCAGCGATTTGCTGACGACACCCACGTTCACTCCCGCCGCCGACGCTTCAATCGCCGCGCGCAAGCCGGCGCCCCCCGCGCCGATCACCAAAACGTCATGTTCGTACGTTTGATATTCCGCCATTTACAGAATTCTCCAATCCGTCCAGATGCCCATCGAGCACATCCTTACGTACAGATCGGAGAACGCGACCCAAAAGAGGCTCATCCACGCAAACAGCATGTGCCGGCGGTTCATGCAGCTGACGCAACTGTACAGCGTCTTGCGAACCGGCCGGCGTGAGAGCACATCGAACATCCCGCCCACAAGGTGGCGCAGGGAATGACATCCGAAGGTGTAGCTTGCGAGCAGAAGGAAGTTGAGCGTCAAAACCAGCGTGCCGACGCCGATGCCAAAGCCGTTCGAAAACTGCGTGGCCTTGTAAGCGTCGTGCGCCAGAAACACCAGGAACAGGAGTGCGAAGTACAGGAAGTAGCGATGAATGTTTTGCAGGATCAGCGGAAAGTAGCGCTCGCCCAGATACGTCTTGCGCGGCTCGCCCACCGTGCACGACGGTGGATCGGCCCAAAACGCTTTGTAGTAAGCGCCGCGATAGTAATAACAGGTGATGCGGAACCCGCCCGGGAAGATCAGAATGATCATCGCCACCGTGACGAAGCTGGGGATGAAGGCCGGCATCGCGCCGAACCACGAATCCTCGCCGGGCTTGCCAAAAATCAGCGGCGAGTACATCGGCGAAAGGTACGGCCCGAAGGTGTAATGATTGCCCTGAAACGCCGCCCAGTTCGCATAAACCAGGAAAGCGCCCAAGCCGAGGAACGTCAGAAGAGGCTGGACCCACCACAAGTCACGCCGCGCGGTTCGCCCGAAGCGCCCGCGCTCCAAAGGTACATCAACGGATGACATGGAAATGGTCAGGCTATCGAAAATAGCCCCGCCAAGTCAAGCACGCGCAAGGGTATACGACGGTTTCGCAAGCGGTGAAGCAAACGCTCCTTGAAGCCTCCGTAAGCGGGTCCCGCTCACAATTGACCTTCAACAGCTCGACTCACTCGCCGGACACTCGGGCCGAAGTTCGACTGCGCGTTAAGGGGGTTCAGCTTCCGAACTAAAACAACTCTCATCAAGCTAGTCTTCACCGTGCACCGAAGGAGGCTACGGAAGCACGTCCGGCTTATCAAGGACGATAGCAAGCTTTGCTGGTGCTTCACCGGCCTCCAGTTCCACTTCGCCGTCGGCTATCCGGCGATTGCGATGCCTCGGATCATCGTCGATGAACGCTCGGGCCCAGATGCGGTACTTAAGCCCTTTCAGGCAGGGCAAGGCCACTGTTGCTGTCTGACCGACATTGACTAAACCCGCATCGTGCCCGCCGACTTCGAGAAACACAGCCACCCTCACATTCGTAACACTCTTGCCATCTGGCCAGCGTACGGTAACCTGCACGTCCCGTGGTAGAAGCGGCGCGGGCAGACGAAAGACGAGTCCTTCTTTGTGTTCGGCTGCATTGACATGAACAAGTTGCGCAGACTCACGGTCGTGCGTGCCGGGGAAGTATGTCGCCATGTAGGGCACGTCGAGGGTCGGCCCGTAGCGCAGATTGACGCCTAACAGGAAGTCGCCGCTAGACAGCTCAGTGATCTCGAACTCCCCGCGTGAGCCAGTTATGATCCGGCGACCATATTCGTAATGCAAGGTGCCGTCGCGAAACACGCGAGCGGTGTCAAGCTTCAGCCCTGCCAGCGGCTTGCCATCCGGTCCTACGGCGGTGCCAGCGATCTCGCCCGTAGTGAACAGACCGGGGTTCATGAGGGCGCAAGCGCCGGGAGCAAGTTGGACAGGGAGGTTATCGTGCCGTAGATGGTAGTGTTCAAGACTCGCAGAAAACGTGTAGGAGCCAGGTGGGATGTCCTTAATCTCGTATTCTCCATTTGCATTCGAAGTTGCGGTGTATGTTCCGCTTGCTCCCCTCACCGCGATCATCGCTCCAGCGAGCGGGGGTTCGTCACGAGGCGGCAGGAAGTACATGTCGTAATGTTCGAGAATCCGGCCATAGATTCGTGTTGTGGTCTTGCCTGCCCGCCAGGCGCGAAGCCACCGCACGTCATCGGCCGCATAGCCAGCCAGCCGGGAGCCATGACATTCTGCTGAGATGTAGATATCGGGTGGGTTGCGGATGTCGAAACCTGGTGGCACAGGCTTCTGTTGCGGCCCCCGATTGCGTGTGATGAACATAGCGGAGGTGCCTTGGGCTGTTCTTGACGCGAACACCAAGTACCGTTCGCCAACCTTATAACCGGCATAGCAGCTTGTGTAGCTGCCGGGGTCAATCCACACTTCGGCCGTGCCTTCAGGTAACCCTTTGAACACCTCTTCGACTGCAAACCGAACTAGTGTGCCCTGAGCGAAGCGGCCGGAACCGTCGTCATTCGAGTAGACGACGCGTCCGGCAAATATTACATCGCGAGAACCCACCAGTGAGCATGCAGGACCCGCAGCTTCCGGACTACAAGAGCATGGGAACGCCGATTGGAAGAGCGTGGCGATCCCCGCTATCAGCACAACAGAGGACCGGACCATGTTCGTTTAGCCCCCGTATCGATCCCAGGGGTTCTATGGGTATCTGAACGCAAGATATCACGAGTCGCGGCCTGTGGGTCGGCTTTGAAGCCAGTGGTCTAACTCGGTAATCCAGCGCTTATCCTCATCGGTCAACATGCGCCGTTCCTCGTCCCCCAATCATATATGTTTCGCCAGCCCTCGACGGTGCACCCGCAAAACACCACAGCGCAATCAACGGATCGCAAATCGCGCAACCCAGCGACGACGTCGTAGCGAACGGCAGCAGCGGAGTCCCATGCAGGTGATGCACCACGTCCCACGCCGTGTGCAGCAGCCATCCAATCCCAATCCAGCTATAGGACTTGAGGCCACGGAATGCGCAGTACGTCACCGCAGTCGTAAAGGCGAACTCCCAAAAACCCATCCCAAAAGCGCTCAGGTAGGCCGCGCCCGCGCCGGCCAGCATCACAACCATGAACTTCTGCCGCGCCGGCTCCGGGATCAGCGAAACAAGCCCGATGAACACCAGCGCGATGGCAACGGGCGCAACATATTGGATGAACCCCATAGGATCAACCCCGCCGCGACCCGCGCGATTTCGCCGTCTTCCCGCGAGGCCGCGACCGCGCCACCAGCGCGTCAAACGCCGCTGCAGCCCGCCGGTCCGCGTCCGCCGACTTCACGAAGCGATACGCCGCGTGATGCGCCAGATAAATCCCGGTCAGCTCCCAAACGAACTGATCGGCATCCAAATCCTTCCGCAGGTGACCCCGGCTCACCGCTTCCTCGACGAGCTGCTTCAAAAAGCCGCGCCACCGGTTCTCCTGCGCCAGCACCCAGTCCCGCACGGGACCTTCCACGTCGTCCAGTTCGAACATCGCCGCCGCCACCGGACATCCGCCGGGAAGCCCCGCGCGCTTGGTCCACCCTAGCCATCGCGACACCAGCGTCTTCAACCGCGGCAGCCCTTCCGGCGCCTTCATCGCGGGCCCGACGAACTGCTCCTCGCCCACCTTCAGCGTGTATTCCAGCAGCCCGATCTGCACTTCATCTTTGGATTTGAAATGCGCGAACAACCCGCTCTTGGACATCCCCACCTGGTCGGCGAGCACTCCCAGTGTGACGCCCCCCAGCCCGGTTTTGCTCATCAGCGCCAGGCCCTCGCTCAGAATCCGCTCGCGCGTCGAAGCCGTCGCCGATGTCATGCGTTATAGATAGCACGACCGGTCGGTCGTGTCAAGCCGTAAATAGTACGACCGGTCGGTCGATACTAAGGAAATTCGACTTCCACCCAGTCCCCGTCCTCGATCTGATAAACGTCGCGCAGCCGCACGTCCGTCGCGATCTCGATGATATTCCGCCGATGATGTCCCGTTCCCGCTTCGTTCTGATCGGTGCGCAGCAGAAACGCGGGACGGCCGAAAATCCGGCAGGGAACAATGCTCACCGACACCCTGCCGCCGTACTCTTCCGCCTCCAGCCGCAGCGCATCCACAGGAAGTGAATACTCCGCCTCTAGCTCCAGGTTCAGGGTGCCGGGATAGAAACGCATGCCCGTCTTCCCTTCGTAGAAAGCGCTCAAACGCTCGATCCACTGGCCAAAATCGCCTTTGCCGCTGACTACTCTGCCTCGCACCCGGCGCATTTTCTATTTTGGAATCGCCAAGAATTGACTCAGCTCTCCCGCTTCTTCCCGAGTGCCCACAGAATCAGCACGCACATCACGATCACCAGGATGGAAACATTCAACAGCACCGCCACCGTTCCTTCCATCCACGGCGCCGCGCCGCCCGGCATCGACGCCCCGTTCACCAGGAACATCCCTTTCGCGCTCCACAGCGCCGAAAGCAGCGCCCCCAGCCAGTTGGCGTAAAGGCCGATCAGCGCGCAGTACCGCGCCGCCGTCACCACGCCGCCCCGCCCGAGCGACGGCCAAACCGCCGCCAGACCGAACAGCAGCGCACCCTGCAATACGCCGATGGTATGCGCCTCCAGCCCCGCAATCCGCGCTTTAGCAAAAAATGGCGTGAACCCGGAAAGCAAACCCAGCAGTGTCATAATCGCGCCGTGCGCCACGAGACTACGGTCGGCCGTTACTGTTGTAGCCGGCGATTCGGCGCCGATCAGTTGTGTCAAGTTGAGATCCTCCTTGCGAAGCAGAGCACAGTTTACCTGCTCAGTGCCCACTCCGCAAGGCGGATCGCCGCGCCGCTACAGCGACTTCAGGAAAGCGACCAAGTCCGCCTTCTCCTGGGCCGTGAAGCCGATGCCGAAGCGCGAGTCGTAGAAGTTGACCACGTCATCCAGCGTGTCCGCCGAACCATTATGGAAGTACGGAGCCCGGCTCGCCAGGCCGCGCAGCACCGGCCCTTTCACCTTGCCGATGTCCTTCCACAATCCGCTGATCATCGCCCGCCCCGGGTCCGTGGTCGTCACGATTTCGAGCGTGGTCTTATTCTGCAGCGTGAAAACCGGCAGATAGGTCACGTTCAGCGGGCTGCTCACGTCGGCCACGCCGATATTCAGCGGCACGGGCAGCGAATGATCGCCCGCGTTCGGAGCGTCGTGGCACGTTCCGCACGTGCCGGGAATCGACGCCACATTCAAATCGTCATTCAGCCCCGCGACGCCGGTAATGTTAATGGGCTTGGTATTAAAAACCGCCTCCCCGCGGGCAATGCTGGCCCGCCGCGACCGCGCTGGCTGATTCACCCAGGCGTCAAACAAATCGAAGATCTTCGACGTGAACGCAGTGCCCATCGGGTTCCCACCCAGAGGATCGTTGATGCCGACAAAGAAGCCAGGTACGGTTTGCTGACCCAAAGTCAGCGGCCCTCCCGTCGCCCCTTGCGAGCTGAGCAATCCGGCCTGGTAATCGTACGTCTGCGCCGTTGCCAAGCCCGCTTCGAAATTCGCGATCGCCTGCTGATTCTCCACGCTCAGAGTCACCCCCTGCGCATGGCCCGTCGTCGCATCCAGCGCTTGATGCGCCAGGTCCGCCAGCAGGTCCGCCGGATTCGTTGCGAAGGCAATCTTCTGCGTGCCCGTCTGCGGAGCGGATTCGCGGCCGTCCCACATCACCGCGCTCAGGAACCGCAGATTCGTCGCGGGCAGCGGGCGCCGGTACATGGACAACGTCCCTGGATCCCCGCAGCCATACGGATTCACCACGCTCACCACGTTGAACTCCGCATTCGCGGGAACAGGCAGCGGGATGCGAATCAGGCCTTTGTTGATGAGCAGACTGGACGCCCGGCGGCGTCCGGCCAGCGTCGAGATGTCGATATTGTGGTCGCAGTTGGTGCCATCCACCGGCCTGAAAACCGGATCGCGTCCCTGAGTAATCTCAAACAGCACCTTCATCCCGTCCGCCGAGATCGACCACCCCTGCGAGGGCCGATGGCACGACCCGCAGCTACGGCCGTTGGTCCCCAGCGATTGGAAGAACGGCCCGGAAAGGTTGATCGGACCCCCGCTGTTGTACGTCGCCGCCACGCCGCTGGCGTTGGGAAACGGAAATAGGTTCGGCAGCGTCTGCGCGCTTGCGACACTTGCAGCCACCATCATTAGGCAAATCCCCAGGCGAATCACGAACGCGTGATTCCCGTTTTGAATCCGTGTCTTCATTTGTCTCCTCTGGCTCTATTCAGGTAATCGAAAACCCGGGACAAAAGACGACGGCAGATCAAAAATTGTGTTCGGAAGCGGGATGAAGTACTAGGGGGTTTTTCGGCCGGCGGGTTTGCCAGGCGTCAAGACCGCCTTGACGTGTTCTACTAACTCCCCAAAACGCGGGTCCCCATGCAGTGGATTCAAAAGCGGATCAGCCTCAATTCCCAATGCAAGGCGAGGCGGTAATCCGTGATCCGCGGATTGCCGGAGCAATAGAAGGGCTTCGGCGGTTTGACCTTTGCGGATGAGGATAGTGGCCAAGTCGTAAGTCGTCACAGCCGTTTCCGGTGCATTTGGCCCTAGCACCCGATTGTCCAGGTCCAGCGACCTTCTCATCGTCGCCTCTGCCTCGTCAGTCCGTCCCAGGTCGCGCTGAAATTCTCCTAGATTCAGCATGGCATCCATCGTCGAGAGATTCCGCTCACCAAACAGGCGCATGTGAATTTCCAGAGACCTTTGCTGTAGGCTCGCCGCCTCAGCTAACCTGTGGCTCTGCGCCAGCATAATCGCCTGATTGTTCATCGTGACTAGGGTGGAAGGAGCCTCGGGACCGAGAACCCGCTCTTGTTTCTCAAGCACCTCTTGATTCAGCTTCGCTCCCTCGCCGCATTGATTTTCCTGGCAAAGAGTAAGACCCAGTTCGCTGAGCGTCGCAAGTGTGCTCATATCTTCAGGTCCAAGAA
Organism: Bryobacteraceae bacterium; assembly: GCA_035501155.1. Classification (GTDB taxonomy): domain Bacteria; phylum Acidobacteriota; class Terriglobia; order Bryobacterales; family Bryobacteraceae; genus Palsa-89. Next base: position 344,974 of record DATJWO010000034.1, on the reverse strand, counting down.
CCCTCTTTTGCTTAGCCAACAATTCTCGTTCGAGCTTCTCGGCTTGAGCAGTCTTGCCCTCCTGAGCCAATACCCAAGCCAAGTCATGGATGGTTTCGAGAGTATCTCTGCTCTCCTGCTCGCCTGCTGAAGTGCTGGCCTTGATGCCATCCTCAAAAATGGATTGTGCCCGCGAATTGAGTCCTTGATACAAATATGCCCGGCCGATCACGTGCATCATGTTCCCCTGGAGCGCGGGGTCAGTAGCCAGGCTTTTACGGATGTCCGCCGCCGCACCATCCAGAAGCTGCTGTGCCGTGATGGCTCCGCCCAGTCCTTCATTTGGATCGGAAGCCTTAAAGATCTGGGTCATGAACTCCGCAATACGATCCGCCCGGTCACGCTCGCGAGTGATCCGGCGCAACTGCACGGCCTGTACCGCCGCAAAGGCGGCCAGCATCAGTGCGACGCAAGCCGCAAGCGTTACGCCGATCCAATGCCGCCGGACATACTTTCCCACGCGGTAACCGGCGGCGTCCGGCCGGGCGCTGATCGGCTCATGCCGCAGATATCGCCGCAGGTCTTCTGCCAGAGCCTGCACCGAACCGTAGCGCTCGGACGGATTCTTCTTCAGCGCCTTGCCGATGATCGTGTCCAGATCGCCCCGAAGCTCCCGCGCAAGCTTTTCCGAAGCAGTCCCACGTTTCCCGGTTCCCTCCGGATCGCCGGATCTTGCCGCATCCGACGCGCGCGGCGGCTCGACTTCAACCACGGTTTTGATCAGAGCGGCGGTCGAATGCGGCCCCCCTCCGGCAGGATGTTTTCTGCTAAGCAGCAGGTAAAGCAAAACACCCAGACTGTAGATGTCCGTTGCGGTGGTAACGGCCGCACCGGTCACCTGCTCCGGCGCTGCATATTCCAGGGTTAAAGCCGATCCCGCTTCCCGCGTGAGCAGCGTGGCCGCGCCCGCCTGGTTTCCATCCAATAGCTTGGCGATTCCGAAGTCCAACAGCTTCACCAGGCCATCCTTCGTGACCAGCACGTTGGAAGGCTTGATGTCGCGATGAACGATCAAGTTCGCATGGGCATGCGCAACCGCAGCCAGCACATCGAGGAACAATTGGATACGAGCGCGCACATCCAGGCGGGCCTGGTCGCAGAAAACATCGATCGGCTCCCCTTCAATGTGTTCCAGGACCAGATAAGGCTGCCCTGTCGAGGTGACGCCGGCATCCAACAGTTCGGCAATGTGAGGATGAGCCAGCTGCGCCAGAATCTTCCCCTCTCGACGAAAGCGCTCCTCTTCGCCACCGCCCAACAGTGCGAAATTCAACAATTTGATTGCTGACTTCCGCTCAAATCTGCCATCGCTGCGCTGCGCCAGCCATACCGTTCCCATCCCGCCTTGCCCGATGGGAGAGATCAACTTGTATGCGCCTACCGATTGACCCGCCAGCGATGACCCCTGCAGGAACTCTAGCGGAGTCCCTTCGAGAAAACCCTCCTGCGCCAAGGCTCGGTGTTCGGACAACAGATGATCGACCAATTTTGCCAGCTCAGGCTTGCTCGCCCGCAGCGCCGCTAGCCAGGGCCCGCGCTGGTCGTCGGTGAGCGCCAGCGCCTCGTCAAGGTATGGGCTGACTTCTTGCCAGCGATCGGAATCCAGAGATGCCATGCCTCCTCCTCAGAAAGCGGAATCTTCCTGAAGACAGCGGTGCAGATAAATGCGCGCCTTCTCCCAGTCCCGCTGCACCGTACGCTCGGAAAGAGATCGCATCGCCGCGATTTCCGCGAACGAGAATCCGCAGAAAAACTTCAGGTCCACCAGCTCCGCCAGCCGCGGATCGGTTTTGGCAAGTTCATCCAGAGCTTCGCTGATCCGCGCTAGTTCCCGGTCCTCGACCGGCTTCTCGGCCAATTCAGCCGTGAGCGAGGTAATCTCAAACTGCCCGCCGCGCTTTTGTGCCTGCCGGCTGCGCGCGTAATCAATGATCAGTCCGCGCATGGCCCGCGCCGCATATGCCATGAAATGCCCCTGATCGGGAAACAGCGGCCCTTCCCGCTCGGCCATATCAATATAGAACTGATGCAGAAGGGTCGTGGCGCTCAGAGTCATGGGAGCGCCGTGCCGTGCCAACTCGCGCCTTGCCAGCCGGCGCAATTGCGAGTACAGCTCGGCGAACAGTGTGTTCGCAGCCGATCCATCGCCGGATTCGGCGGCCTCCACCAGGGACGCTATCTTAGCGGCGTCTCTGTCCTGCATGCCATAACCTGTGCGTTTGCCAATCGGATCTGCTCGGAACTGGGGAAAATTATAACACCGGCCATTTGTGCCCCTCAGCCCCCGGCCAATCACCAGCCACTAGCCACTCAATCCCCTCCCGTTTCAACGACCTCCACCGCCGCCGCCCCTCACTACCGCGCTCCCATGCTATCCAGGTCGTCGAGGTACCGCAGATGTCCACAACCACTACCGACCCCGTCCTTCGCTGGCTCGAACGCCGCGAAGCCATCAATCGCGCCAACGCCCAACACTCCACCGGCCCGCGCACTGCGGCCGGCAAACAGCGTTCCTCGCTCAACGCGCTCACTCATGGCCTCACCGCCGCCTCCCCCGTCCTGCCCCCGGAAGACCGCGCTGCCTACGACCGCCACGTCCAGCAATTCCGCGACGAATACCGGCCCGCCACGCCCACCGAGACGCAGTTCGTCCAGGAACTCGCCGACACCGCCTGGCGCCTCAACCGCATCCCCAAGCTCGAAGCCGCATTACTCGACCGCGCCGCCAACCCGCCGTCCGAGCAAGCCGCTATCCAATTCGACATCGTCGACGCCCACCGCGCCCTCGCCACCTTGGGCCTCCACGGCTCGCGCCTCTCCCGCCAGTTCCAAAAGACCCTCGCAACGCTGCGCGACCTCCAGGCCGAACGCGCCGAGCGCGAACGCCGTTCGCTTCGCGACGCCGCCGAGATCCTCGTTCACCATCAGCACAAAGGACTTTCCTGGGACCCCGCCAACGATGGCTTCGTTTTTTCAAAGCAGCAGGTCGAGCGCCACGCACAGCTCCTGATGCGCCAGAATGAGGCCCGGCACACCGGCTTCGTCCGCTTCCAAATGGCCCCGCCGCTTGTTCAAGTTGCAGGTGTACGATGAGACACGATGGCGAAGAAGCGCAAATTCGATCAGAAGAAGGAGGTCCGCCGGCTCGCTCGGGAGCGCGTCGGCGCTGTGCCCGCGCCTAAGGTCATCGTGCCCAAGAGCAAGCGCAAAAAGCCCAAGTACAAGCAGCCCATCCAGGCTGAAGAGCCGTAGCTAAGAGGTGGTCCCTTGCAACGCGGCTTGAATGACCCGCAGCAGCAGCGGTAGCACCCAGGCCGGCGTGATCGCCGCGAACGCTTTTCCTTTGGACGTCTTCGCCAGCGCCGCCAGCCCAATCGTGAACACAATCAGGTACCAGATCTGAAAGATCGAAAAGAAATTCAACAGCGCCAGCAGCGGGCCATGGATGTCCGGAAAGAAAATATCCAAGCCAAAAGGAGGCGTGAGCTGCTCCTGCGATGTGATCTCGTCGCCTTTAGCGCGAACTACGATATACGCGGCAATGTACTGCAGCGCGGGAATCAGCGAGCAAGCCGACATCAGCGCGAAGACATCCCGGAATTTCGCGCGCAATCCCGCCATCGATCCCATCACCATCACCAACCAGGCGAATAGCGCGAGAAACCCGATGATCAGTACGGGCGTAAACAAGAATGCCACCCGCGTTAACATGAGTGTAATGTTGCGCGCGGCCTCCACTCGCTCGGCCGGGGCTCCCTGCTGAGCCAGAGCTTGATTGAGCCGCGCGTCCACCACCTGCATCGTGTAGGGCAGCATCAGGTATCCGAACACCATGTAAACGATCGCCAGCGTGATCACCGGCCAAAGCCACGACAGCTTCGCCGCCACGCCTCGAGCCGTCCGGCCCGGGTCGATAAACACACTGAGCATCCCCACTACTCCGCTGGATATCCCAGGTTGCTCCATCTTCTGGTGTTGTGGTGCCACGTTTACCTCCGTGACCGCGTCTGAGCTTCAGAAGATTATACCTTTTGCGGTATGCTGTGGGTTCCAACAATCTATTGTCTTTTTCGCTTCCAAACGAACAAAATCCCGGCGATACCCCGCCTTCGCGGTTAGGACCAAGGTTCTACCGGGCCATGCTTTGCTATGCCGCCATCGCTATCCTGGCCGCATTCACGCTGGACGGCAAGTTCCTCTGGGTGGTCTGGATCTTCCTCGGGGGACTAGCGCTTAAGACTTATCTCGCGACTCTTCAAAAGCCTTAGGACCATCAAGCCCGCGCTGAATCAGCCGATAACAAAGAAGAACGAACGGAACTAGAGTCTGTTTCATTTTGGAACGCACGTTTCATTTCGGGATCGAGTTCTAGCCGATTCGTTCCAGAACGAGATTAATCTCGCCTTGACTTAGTTCTAGTACTTTCGATCGAGTTTTCTCGTCGGACTGAGACACTTTGTCGCCATGTTGTTGACGCGTGACGATTAGAGGGTATGGGTGCATAGACGAAGTACTGTATCGGGCCAAGCCAATTCCTCTTAGTCCCCTATGGCGACCCGCTTGCACTTAGTAGTGGCGTCAAGCCCAGGCGGCAAGACCAAACTACCAAGAGGGAACGGATTCCGATGAAGACGAAAACCAAGATCACACTGACGAGCCAGGCCAGCAAGATCGCCCGCCGCGATCGCATTGTCTTGGAGCATCTGCCGCTGGTGAAGGCCATCGCCGTTCGCGTGCACGAGAACCTTCCCGTGCATGTGGACCTCGACGATCTGGTTCACGCCGGTGTTCTCGGTCTGTTCGACGCCGCCAGCAAGTTTAATCCGGATAAGCAGGTGGCGTTTTCCAGCTACGCCAAGCACCGCATCAAGGGCGCGATTCTGGACAGCCTTCGTCAATTGGATTGGGCATCGCGCGATCTGCGCCGCCGTCATAAGCAGGTGGAAGCCGCCACCCGCGAGCTTTCCGCCACCTTGCAGCGCACTCCCACCGAGGCCGAAATCGCTCAGAAACTCGGCGTCGACGTGGAACGCTGGCGCCAGATGATGGTGGACCTGCGCAGCGTCGGCCTCATCTCAGCTTCTTCCCGCACCGCCGAACACGACGATCTGCCCGCGCCGGATTTCCCCAGCAAGCCCGAAACCCAGCCCGACAACATGTGCTCCCGCGAACAGATGCGCTCGGTCCTCGGTCTGGCCATGAAAGCCCTTCCGGAACGCTACCAGAAGGTCGTCTTCCTGTACTACACCAACGAGATGACCATGAAGGAAATCGGCGGCATCCTGGGCATCAACGAAAGCCGTGTTTCGCAGATTCACAAATCGGCTCTCGAAAAGATGCAGGTGGTCCTGCAGGCCAACGGCATCGACTCCGTCCACGCGTTCTAATTGAATCAACGCCGCTTCGCTTTGATCACGATCGGCGTGCCGGCAAACCCGAACCGTTTGCGCAGTTGATTGATCAAAAACCGCTCGGTCGAAAAGTGCAGTTCTTTCCCCTTATCGGCGAACACGACAAACGTCGGCGGCCGCACCGAAGCCTGCGTCATGTAGTGCACCTTGATATCGCGGTCGAACTCCAGCATCTGAATAAACCGGTTCAGTTCCCCTGTCGTGACGCGCTTCGAAGCGGACTCAAACGCCTCCCGGATCATCCCGAATAGCCCCTTCACGCCGGTGCCCGATTTCGCCGACACAAACGTCACCGGTGCGAACTCCAGGAATTTCAATTCATCCCGAATGCTCTCGGTGAACGCCTTCTTGCTCTTCTCCTTGCTGACATCCCACTTGTTGACACACAGAATCAGTGCGCGGCCTTCCTCATAGGCATAACCCGCAATGGTCGCATCTAACCCGAGGACGCCTTCGCTTGCGTCCAGCACCAACACCACGACGTTGGCCATGCGGATGTGCCGCCGCGCCATCACCACGCTGAGCTTCTCCGCCATCAGTTTGGTCTTGCCCTTGCGCCGGATTCCCGCCGTATCGACGAACACGTACTCCACGCCGTCGCGGAGCAGGCTCTCGTCTACCGCGTCGCGCGTTGTGCCCGCCACCGGCGAGACGATCGACCGCTCTTCGCCCACCAGCGCGTTCAGCAGCGTCGACTTTCCCACGTTTGGCCGCCCGATGATCGCCACCTTGATCCGCTTTTGTTCGACCGCCGGCTCCTCAGCTTCGGTGCCCACAGGAAAACCTTGGGTCACGTGATCCAGCAGCTCATCCAGTCCAATGCGATGTTCCGAAGAGATCGGGAACAGATCCGAGAAGCCCAGCGCGTAAAACTCATGCGCCAGACCTTCGCGCACAGTCGCGTCGATCTTGTTGACGGCCAGCGATACAGGTTTGCCCAGCTTCCGCAGCATCTTCGCCAGATCGCGGTCCGCTCCGGTAATCTCGGTCCGCCCGTCAATCAGAAAGATGATGTGCGCCGCCCGGTCCAGCGCCACCCGCGCCTGTTTCAGGATCTCGCTCGGAATTAACTCGGCGTCGTTGGGAATGATGCCGCCGGTGTCGATCAGCTCGAACGGTCGCCCCAGGTACGAGGCTTCCCCTTGAATGCGGTCACGCGTGATCCCCGGCTCATCGCCGACAATGGAGCGCCGCTGCCCCAGGATGGCGTTGAAAAGAGTCGACTTGCCTACGTTGGGCCGGCCGACAATCACCACCACCGGTAGCTCGGCCGCGGCGAAAGTGTCTGGGCGTGCGACCATAGGAGTCAGGAATGCAACCCGAAGTTCTGAATCACCCTTCCGATCATAGCGAAGCGCGGGCGCACAACCGCCTGACGCGCAATATCGCCATCGTCGCGCACGTCGACCATGGCAAGACCACGTTGGTGGACGCCATGCTCCGGCAAAGCGGCATTTTCCGCGAGAACGAGCAGGTGGCCGAGCGCGTCATGGATTCCAACGAGCTGGAGCGCGAGCGCGGCATCACCATTCTCGCCAAGACCACTGGGGTGCGCTACGGCGACGTGAAGATCAACATCGTCGACACTCCCGGCCACAGCGATTTCGGCGGCGAAGTGGAGCGCGCGCTGATGATCGTCGACGGCGTCATGCTGCTGGTGGACGCCAGCGAAGGCCCGCTCCCGCAAACCCGTTATGTACTCATGAAGGCGCTGGAAGCCAAACTGCCGCCGATCCTGGTGATCAACAAAATCGACCGGCCCGACGCACGCATCCAGGAAGTGCTGAACGAGGTCTACGACCTGTTCATCGATCTGGACGCCACCGAGGACCAGCTCGATTTCCCGGTGATCTACACCAATGCCAAGGCAGGCATCGCGAAAGTGTCGGAAACGGACGAATCGAAGGACCTGCGCCCGCTCTTCGAGGCGATTCTAAAACACATTCCGCCGCCAGCCGGCGATCCCGACGGTCCGCTGCAGCTTCTGGTGGCGAACCTGGACTATAGCGATTATCTTGGGCGCTTGGCCATCGGCCGCGTTTTTTCAGGCGTGTTGAAGTTTGGCGACGAGGTCGCGATTGCGAAGCTGGACGACACGTTGCAGACCACGCGCATTACCAAGCTGTACTCGTTTGAAGGCCTGAAGCGCGTCGACGAGACCATCGGCCGCCCCGGAGACATCCTGGCCATCGCGGGTGTCGAGGGCATTACTATTGGCGAAACCATTACCAGCGTAGAAAATCCGAGGCCGCGGTCGCACATCCAGATCGATGAGCCGACCATCGCGATGACCTTCACCATCAACACGTCGCCCTTCTCGGGCCGCGAGGGCCAGTTCGTCACTTCGCGCAACCTGCGCGACCGCCTGGATAAGGAACTGCTCACCAACGTTTCGATTCGCGTAGAAGAAGCCGGCGGCCCGGACGCCTTCAAAGTGATGGGCCGCGGCGAGCTGCAACTGGCCATCCTGATCGAAATGATGCGCCGCGAAGGATTCGAGTTGGCGGTTGGCAAGCCTGAGATCCTCACCAAGACCATCGACGGCAAGCTACAGGAACCGCTGGAGCTGCTGGTCGTCGATTGCCCCGAGTCTTTCGTCGGCGTCGTCATCGAGAAGCTGGGCGGCCGCAAAGGCAAGATGATAAAAATGGTCAACCACGGCTCGGGCCGCGTACGGCTGGAGTTTCACGTGCCATCGCGCGGGCTGATTGGGCTGCGCAGCGAGATGCTGACCGACACGCGCGGCACGGCCATCATGAACACGCTTTTCCACGGCTACATCGAATGGCAGGGCGACATTCCGACGCGCCCCACCGGATCTTTGGTGGCCGATCGTCCCGGGAAAGCCACGGGACACGCCATCTTCAACCTCCAGGAGCGCGGCGAAATCTTCATCACGCCCGGCACCGAGGTTTACGAGGGCATGATCGTCGGCGAAAACGCGCGCGATGCCGACCTGAACGTCAACATCGTCAAGGAAAAGAAGCTAACCAACATGCGCGCGTCGACGGCCGACGAAGCCATTCGACTGGTTCCCCCGCGCATCCTGAACCTGGAGCAGGCCATCGAGTTCATTCGCGACGACGAATTCGTCGAAGTGACGCCGCAATCCATCCGCCTGCGCAAGAAAATTCTCAAAGCCAACCAGCGCTAGTAGCCATTTCGGGCCAATCGCGCGAGTTTTGACGATCCGCTGGTGTATACTCCTGAAGCTGGAGAGCAAGTATGAACCGTCAAGACTTTCTCACGATTGGTATCGTCTGTCTCGGATTCGCCGGAACTTTGAGTGTCGCGGCCGCACCCGCCAACGATCCGGTGACCGCCGCCGACAAGGCCGTATTCGCCGCGCTATCCAAGGGCGACAAAGCTGCCGCGAACAAATGGCTCGACCAGGATTTCAACTGGATCGATTCGGAAGGCGTCATGTACTACAAGGAAGACGCATTTCGCGCGGGCCTGAAGCCGCTGATCGCGATGAGCGACGGCGTCAAGGTGGTCGAGCACAAATATGGCGCGAAGGTGGTGTGGATCCAGTGGAGCGAGGGCAGTAAGTACTCAGCGCACTTCTGGGTGAAGCGGCCATCGGGTTGGAAGCTGCTGCACGCGACCGAAATCGCCGCCGTTCCGAAGCGCGATTTCAAGACCGTGGCGCCGACTTATGAAATCCCTTGCAACAATCCGTGCAAGGCGGTGCCGTACAAACCGATCAGCGAAGGGGAAAAGGCGGCGCTGGCGGAATGGCAGGACCAGGAATCCGGCCAGGCGCGTTGGGAAGTGCGCGTCGCCGACGATCAGGACCAGCGCGTGGTCAGCACCTACGGCGGCATGTCGCCTTCGAAGGCCGATCGCATCGCCGGGATGAACAAGCGCAAGGCCGCCAATCCCAACGCTCCCAAGGTAGGTGCCGCGCCCGCGCTCTGGATTCGCACTTGGGATTTCGGTGACGCCGTGGTGATGGTTTCGATTCAACCGACCTACGGCGACAAGGCCTATTGGTCGAGCCGCGTCCTGGCGAAAAACGCCCAGGGGCTGTGGCAGATGATGGAAAGCTATCACAACTACGTGGAAGCTTCGCCGGTTATGACGGCCACTCCCGATCAGCCGGATCTGAAGTAGACCGCTACTGCAGCTTGGCCTTCAGCAGTTCGTTGACGGCCGCCGGGTTGGCTTGGCCTTTGCTCGCCTTCATAACCTGGCCCACCAGGTAGCCGATCACGGCAGTCTTGCCGGACTTGTATTGCTCTACTTGCTTCGGGCTGGCGGCGATCACTTCATCGATGATCTTTTCCAGCGCGCCGGTGTCGCTGATCTGCTTTAGGCCTTCGCGCTCGATGATTTCTTCGGGCGATTGCCCGGTCGCATACATCTTGGCGAAGATGTCCTTGGCCATTTTTCCGCTGATCTCGCCCGCTTTGATCTTGCCGACCAGCGTCCCGGTGGCTTCCGGCGAAATCTTTTCGAAGCCGTCGGGCAGGGCCATCAGTTCGCCCGTGATCCAGTTGGCCGCAGCGGCGAAATCGCCGGCGGCAGCGGCAGCTTTCTCAAAATATTCGGCGATCGCGCGCGTCGCGGTCAGGACGCCCGCATCGTACTCGCGTAAGCTGTATGTTTCGATGAACCGGCGGCGTTTGGCGGCGGGGAGCTCCGGCATCAACTCGCGAATGCCAGCCAGCCAGGCATCGCTCACACGCAGCGGCAGCAGATCCGGCTCCGGGAAATAGCGGTAATCGTGCGCGTGCTCCTTGCTCCGCATGCCTGCCGTTTCTCCCGTCGCCACGTTGTACAGCCGGGTCTCCTGCTCCACCTTGCCGCCGCTTTCGAGCACCGCCACCTGGCGGGCGATCTCATAATCGATGCCCATCTTGGCGAAGCGGAATGAATTCAGGTTCTTCACTTCGGCCTTGGTGCCGAACTTCTCGGCGCCTTTCAGGCGCACCGAGACATTGGCGTCGCAGCGCAGTTGGCCTTTCTCCATGTCGCACTCGGACACCCCGACATACTGCATGATCTGCTTCAGCTCGGTGAGATACGCATGGGCTTCGTCCGAAGACCGCATGTCCGGCTCGCTGACGATCTCAATCAGCGGCGTGCCGCTGCGGTTCAGGTCGACGTAGGTGTAGCGGTCGGAGTCCTTGAAGCCGTCGTGGATGCTCTTGCCGGCGTCGTCCTCCATGTGAACGCGCGTGACGCCGATGCGCTTCGCGCTGCCATCCACGACCACATCCAGCCAGCCGTGCTCGGCCAGCGGCTGGTCATACTGGGAGATCTGGTAACCCTTGGGCAGGTCCGGATAGAAGTAGTTCTTGCGGGCGAACCGCGAAAAGCCGTTGACGCGGCAGTTCATCGCGAGCGCGGCCTGAATGGCCATCTCGACCGCCTGCCGGTTGAGCACCGGCAGCGCGCCGGGCAGTCCCAAACACACGGGGCAGACGTTCGTGTTGGGCGGTGCGCCGAAGCCCGTCGCACAGCCGCAGAAAATCTTGGTGCGGGTGTTGAGCTGGACGTGCACTTCCAGCCCGATGACCGGTTCGTACTTTTCGATCTCTTCCGGCGTCGCGAGCATGGGCGCGATGGAGGACATGCTTCATTATAGAAAGCGCGGGCCTGTGTCCGGCTACTTCTTGCGCGCGAAGCGGTAGTTGCCGGAGACGTGTTTTACGAAAAGCTGGTTGGTTTCGCCGCCTGCGCCGCGCGTGAACTCGACGCCCAGTCCGTAGAGGCCGGAGAATTCGGTCTCCGATTGCGCCGCGAGCGGCACGGGGCCGCGACCATCCATGTTGCCGTACAACTGGCCGTCCGAGACGGTGATCTCGACAACGCGCGGCTCCAGGCGCCAGAGCTTGGGCTGCTCCACGTATGTGCCGGCGTAGCTGGCCAGAATCCCGGGGGCGACTTTGGCCTGGTGCTTCAGCTCGTCGGACGCCGTGCCGACCCAGTGCTTGAGGACTTCGTCCGCGGCGTTCTCCGTGCAGACAGATTCGATCATCTCCGTATCCGGAGCCAGTACAGCGTGCACGGCGACGGTCCACGGTTTCGTGTAGGCTTTGGGATCGGAGAACGTCACATCGAGATCGAGGTTGCCGAAGTTGCGGCGATGGTAGCGCTCGGTCATGTGGAGCGCTTCGGTGTGCGGGTGGCCGTCGTGATCGAGCCAGGTCCGGTCGTTGAAGCCGAAGCTGTCGACGACCAGCGTGTCGCCGTCCCAGAGGCCGACCGAGTAGCCCATCCAATCCGGATTGGGGTCAGACTCCAAGTTGCGGCCGTCCAGGAAGATCTGGCGGTAGGTGAGATCTGGGTTCAGAATGACGATGAGGGACGGGGTCTGGATGATCTTCATCTGCTCGGCGCCGCTTGCGTCGGCGGCAGTGCTGTAGCCGGGACCCAGCGGCAGGCAGTGCGCGTTCATGTAATCCTTGCCGAGATTCTCCATGCGCTGCTTCACCAGCTTTTGCGCCCATGGCTGGACGTCGCCGGTCTTCAGGTCGGCCGCGATGTTGCGTGCATACTTCGGGGAGATTCGCGTCCACAGGCCCGAAAGATCGGGTTTGCCGTCGAGCGTGCGCGGCGCGGGAGCGGAGAGGTCCGGCTTGCCTTCGGGTGTGCGCGGGATGCCGGCCGTTGGCTGATGGAGCCACTGTGCGGCGAGCGGCGCGGTTAGAGTTGCGACGAGGATCGCGACAGATGGGACTTTCATGCTGGCGGCCTCCCGTTGGAGATTCTATCGAATGTCTCGCCAGACGCAATAGCCCTCGTGAGTCAGTTATTGCTTCTGGTTCGACAGCGATGCGGTGCCGAGCAGACCGCCCAGGCCCATGGTCTCCACGGCGCTGGAAGGTACGATCACCATGGAGCCTTTTTCCTTGATGGCCTCGTAGAGCATGTTCATGGCGCGCAGGTGGAGCGCCACGGGATTGCTGAGATAGACGGTGGAGGCTTCGGCGAACTTGGTGGAGATTTCAGTCTCGGCGGTGCCTAAGATGATGCGGGCCTGGCGTTCGCGCTCGGCTTGGGCCTGGCGCGACATGGCGTCTTCGAGCGCCTGCGGGATGTGCACGTCGCGAATCTCCACCGACTGCACGGTGATGCCCCAGGGGTTGGTTTTTTCGTCGAGAATGCGTTGCAATTCGCGGCCCAGCATCTCGCGCTCGGTGATCATCTGCGACAGGTCGTGCCGGCCGATGGATTCGCGCAGCGCGGTCTGCGCGCTCAGCGTGATGGCTTGGTCGAAGTCCATCACTTCGAGAATCGATTTCTCGGCGTTCCACACCAGCCAGAAGATGATGGCGTCCACGTTCACCGGTACCGTGTCGCGCGTGAGGGCCGATTCGGCCGATACATCCGTCACCCGCACGCGCTGGTCGACGTACTGGCTGATCACGTCAATCACAGGAACGATGAAGAAAATCCCCGGCCCGCGCAGGCCGACGTAACGGCCCAGGCGCAGCACCGCGGCCTTCTGCCATTGCTCGGCGACGCGAATGGAAAACAGCAGGTAGAGGCCAACAAAAATGCCCACGCCGACCCAGGGCACACGATAGATGACAGTCGGCGGTAGGCTCACCGCGATACAAATGAGAAAAGCCGCGACTCCGACTCCGCTGATCTGCAACTTGGGCGGCGCATAGCGTGCCGATGATGTCTTGCCGAGCGTGAGTGCCATAGCTTAACTTCTCCTCTCCCTCTCCTGGTCGTGCTGCAATTCGTGCAAATGGTCCAACAGGTCCTGCAATGAGATTCCTTCGGCACCCGCGCGGGCCAGCAGTTCGCCGGCTAGTTGCGCGATGCGCCGCCGCCGTTCGGGTTCGGTGGCGCGCGGCTTTTCGGCCGAGATGAACGTTCCGGTGCCGTGCTGCGTGTCGATGACGCCGCGGATCTCGAGTTCGCGATACGCGCGGATGACGGTGTTCGGGTTGATGGCCAGGTCGACCGCGAGCTGCCGCACGGTGGGCAACTGCGTGCCGGGTTGCAGCGACTGGGCCGCGATGCCGCCCATCACCTGATCGATGATCTGGCGGTAGACCGGAACGCCGCTGCGCGAATCCAGGCGGATGGCGAATTTTCGATCGAGCTGGGTGCGGGCTGCCATGTCGAGTTCTAGTGTACTAGTGGTATAGAACACTGTCAAGCCCCAAAAAAGCCGATGGTAAACTTTCAGGCCTCCGGCGCGTTTAACAAAGTATGCGGAAGCAAGCTCTCCTCGCCGTAATGTTGGCTGCCCTGGCGGCGGCGCCAGCGACGGCGCGCGGAAAGGCGAAGGCGAAATCCGCAGCATCATTTCAGAAGAAGCTGAACAAAGACCAGCAGGTGCTGCACGCGCTGGACCGGTTGACGTTCGGGCCGCGGCCGGGCGATTTCGAGCGGGTGAAGAAGCAGGGGCTGAAGAAGTGGATCGATCTCGAGCTTCATCCGGCGCGGATTGCGGAGAATCCGGCACTGGAGGCGCAGCTTGCGCCGCTCGCATCGCTGCGGATGACGTCGCTCGAGATGCTGCAGCGTTATCCGACGCCGCAGATGATTCGGTCGATCGCGCAGGGCAAGCAGCCGATGCCGGACGATCCGCTGCTGCGGGCCAGCATCGAACGGGTGATCGCGCGTTACAAGGCAAGGAACGGCGAGCCTCTGGATCCGGCCGCCGAACTGGAGCCCGTCCGGACGCTGGATGAAGTGCTGACGCCGGCGGAAATTGCAACCGTGCGGCGGGGAAGCGGCGAAGAAAAGCGACGGCTGATGGAAACCATGCCGCCGGACAAGCTGGAAGACATGCTGATCGCGATGACGCAGCGGCAGCGCCTGCCGTTGTTCGGCGCCGCGCCGAGTTCCATCCGCCGAGAGATCCTGTTGCTGAATGGACCGCAACAGGTAGTCGCGTACGACCTGATGGATTCCAAGATGCTGCGCGCGATCGAGAGCAACCGGCAACTGGCCGAAGTGCTGGACGATTTCTGGTTCAACCACTTCAACGTCTTCTACGACAAAGGCGCGGACCGGTTTCTGATTCCGGAATATGAGCGCGACGCGATCCGGCCGCGCGTTCTGGGCAAGTTCGGCGACCTGCTGGAGGCTACGGCGAAAAGCCCGGCGATGCTTTTCTTTTTGGACAATTTCGAATCGGTCCGGCCGGACCTGGATGCCAACAACGCGAAACGCAAAGTGAAGCGCGGCTTGAACGAGAATTACGCCCGGGAGCTGATGGAGCTGCAGACGCTCGGTGTAAACGGCGGCTACACGCAGAAGGACGTCACGGAAGTGGCGCGGTGTTTCACCGGTTGGAGCATTCGGGCGCCGCGACAGGGCGGCGGATTCTTCTTTAATGACGGCTTGCACGACAAAGGCGAGAAGGTGGTTCTTGGGAACGTGATCCCGGCCGGCGGCGGGATCGAAGATGGCGAGCGGGTGCTGGACATCCTGGCGCATCATCCTTCGACGGCGCATTTCATCTCGAAGGAGCTGGCGCAGCGCTTTGTGGCTGACGATCCGCCCGAAGCGCTGGTGGACCGGATGGCGAAGACGTTTCTGGCCTCCGACGGCGACATCAGCGAAGTCCTGAAGACGGTGCTGAACTCGAAGGAATTCTGGTCGGAGGGCGCGTACCGGGCCAAGGTGAAAACACCTTTCGAGATGGTGGTGAGCGCGGCGCGAGCATTGGATGCGAATGTGTCCGACGGCTGGGCGCTGGCCAATCAAGTGGGGCGGTTGGGAGAGCCGCTGTACCACAAGCTCGAGCCGACGGGTTATTCGAATCTGAATGCCGATTGGGTAAATTCGGCCGCGCTGCTGGGCCGCATGAACTTCGCGTTGCAACTAGCAGAAAACCACGTGGAGAGCGTGAAGGTGGATATCGGGCGGTTTGGCGGCGATCCACAAGAAGTGGCAAAAACGCTGATGCTGCGCACGGCGTCGCCAGAAACGCGCGCGGCCATCGACAAGGCGCTTCAGGATCAGAAGCAGACGCCCGCAACGGTGGCAGGATTGGTGATCGGGTCGCCGGATTTTCAAAAGAGGTAACACATGGCTTCCAGACGGGCATTCTTGAAAAATTCCGCAGTGGCGATTTTTGGCGCGGGGGCGATTCCCGGTTGGCTGTCGCGATCGGTTTATGCGGCGGAGCGTTTCACGCAGCAGCGCAAGAAGATCCTGGTGGCGATTTTCCAGCGCGGCGCGGTGGATGGCCTGAACATGGTGGTTCCTTTCGCCGAGCCGCGCTACTACGAACTGCGGCCGTCGATCGCGATCCCGCGTCCGGATGGCACGGCCGAGACAGCGGTGGACTTAGATGGGTTCTTTGGCCTGCATCCGTCGCTGGCGCCGTTGAAGCCGATGTTTGACGCGCGGCAGTTGGCGATCGTGCATGCGGTTGGGTCGCCCGATCCGACGCGCTCGCACTTCGATGCGCAGGATTACATGGAATCGGGCACGCCAGGCATGAAAGGGACGGCGGACGGGTGGATGAATCGCGCGCTGCCGAAGGAACGAGGCTCGGAGTCGCCCGTGCGCGCTATCAGTTTGGGCGAGAGCCTGCCGCGTTGTTTACGCGGGCGCAATGACGCCGTCGCGGTGAACAACGTGAACGATTTTCAAGTGCACGATCCGCGCGGCGAGGCGGCTTTTGAAAGCATGTACGAAAATACGCTGGACACGGTGCTGCACGGAACCGGACAAGAAACGTTTCGCGCCGTCAAGCTGCTGCAATCGATCCAACGGCAGCCTTACGCGCCGGAAAACGGAGCGAGGTATCCGAATGGCAAGTTCGGACGCGGCCTCCAGGAAGTAGCGCGCCTGATCAAAGCCGATGTGGGAGTGGAAGTGGCCTTCGCAGATATCGGCGGATGGGACACGCATGTGAACGAAACGGGCGCGCAGCCGGCGACGGGCCAGCTTGCTAATAATCTGGCGCAGTTCGGGCAGGCTCTGGCGGCGTTTTACCAGGACATGGGAGATCGGATGGAGGACGTCGCGCTGGTGACGATGTCCGAATTTGGGCGCACCGCGCGCGAGAACGGCGATCGCGGCACCGATCATGGGCATGCCAACGTGATGTTCGTGATGGGCGGCGATGTGCGCGGCGGTAAGATCTATGGCGACTGGCCGGGACTGGCCGAAGAGCAACTCTACGAGGGCCGCGACCTGGCACTCACCACCGACTTTCGCGATGTGCTCGGCGAACTGGTGGTCCGCCACCTGGGCAACCAGCGGGTGAGCGCGGTGTTTCCGGGCTACGAGAATCCGAAGTTCCGCGGGTTAACCGGCGCTTGACCGCTTTCGATTCTTCTCGAACTGCCAGGCCGTTTCGACGATCTCCGTGAGCTCGGTGAACTTCGGCTTCCATCCCAAAGCGTGCTGCAGCTTGTCGGAGTTGGCGACCAGTTCCGGAGGGTCGCCGGCGCGGCGCGGGCCGATATGATACGGCACGGTGCGGCCCGTAACCTCTTCCACGGCCCGCAACATTTCCAGCACGGAATGTCCCGCTCCGGTGCCGACGTTGAATGCGTTCGAGCCGTGGCCGGCCAGCAGGCGGTCGAGTGCGAGCACGTGCGCTTCGGCGAGATCGACCACGTGAATGTAGTCGCGGATGCAGGTGCCGTCGGGCGTGTCGTAATCGTCGCCGAAAAGGGTGACGGGGTTTCCGGTCACAACAGCCTCGAGCAGCAGCGGAAGAAGATGCGTTTCCGGATGATGCTCTTCGCCGAGGCCGGATTCGGGGTCGGACCCGCAGGCGTTGAAGTAGCGCAGCGCGATGCTATGGAGTCCGCTGTGGCGGTCCAGCCATCCGAAAGTGCGCTCGATCATGAGCTTGGTCTCTCCGTAGGGATTGACGGGGATGAGCGGGGCGTCTTCGCGGATGGGTACGGTTTCGGGGATACCGTAAACCGCGGCCGTGGAGGAGAAGACCATGCGCTTCACGCGCGCGAGCGCCATGGCTTGGAGCAGCGACAGGCTTGCGCCGACGTTGTTGGCGAAGTAGAGCTCCGGATCTCGCGTGGATTCGCCGACGGCAATGTATCCGGCGAAGTGGATGACGGCGTCGATGTGCTCGCGCGCGAGCACATCGGCCAGCGCGGGCGTTTCAGCCAGGTCCAGGCGGAAAAAGGGAAGCGAGCCGACGGTGTGCTGATGACCGCGCGACAGGTCATCGACGATCACGACGTCATAGCCGCGCCGGGCGAGCAGATGCGCCGTGATGGAACCGATGTAGCCGGCGCCGCCGGTCACCAGGATTTTGGGCATAAACTCTTAGTGTACGCATGGCGGTGAAGCGAATCATCCCTTTGTTCTTGCTGCTGGTCGGTTCGAGCTATCTAAAGGCACAATCGCTGCCGAAATTCATGGGACACGAGGTGACGATTACCAAGCCAGAGTTTGATTCTACCGGCGTCTATCCGAAAGGCCCGGCGGCTGTGTGCGTTGAAGGTCCGCCGCAGCGGCAGTGCTATACGGCGCCGGAAAACTTCGGAAGAAACGCGGCCGTGAAGGTGATCCAATTGGATAAGAACACGCCGGCGTTGTTCTTCTCCGCGGCGACCGGTGGAATGAGCGGCTGGCAGGTTCGGTTTGCTCTGCTTCGTCCTGGACCTGAAACCGACTTGGAAGACATCTTTCTGTCCGATCCCACTCTTTCCAACCAAGGCGAGTACGAATTTTGGAACGACTCCGCGATTTCGGATGCGCCGATCTTCGTCACCGCCGATTACACATGGGGTCCGGACGAGGATCACTATAGCCCGCATCGCTACATCGTCTCTGCGTACGTGCGGAAGCACTCGTCGCAGGCTGACGCTTTCCTGTACTATCTCGACGACCAATATATGACCGTCCGCAAGTACACATCAGGCGCAAAAGGCCGCATTTTGGCGGCCGAGAAGCAGGAAATTCTGGCTCGGCTGAAGCGAGTGAAGCCGTAATGAATCGTCTGATGGAATCGATTGCCGCAACGGTGCTCGTCGCAGGCGCGCCGGTCATCGCGCAAACGTCTTCCTTCCAGCCCTCATTTCAAACGTCCAGCGTATCCACCGGATGCCCGCTTTCCGCGTTGAATTTTGGGGGCGGAACAGTTATGATCGGCGATTTCAACGGCGACCACAATCCCGACGTCGCTACCATTTGCCAGTTCGGATCTAAGATCTCCGTCTTGCTGGGAAATGGCGACGGAACCTTCAAAGCGCCGATTTTGAGCCCTTTTCCAGATCTCACCGTGCGCGGGGCAATCCTCGCGCTGGATGTGAACGGCGACGGGCGCGACGACCTGCTTTTCACGACGAATGGCGGATCTTACCTTAATGGTGTGCGGGATTGCGGTAGCGTGCAAAGCGGCTCCAGCCACCTCCTGAACATACTTGTTTCCAAGGGCAACGGCACGTTTGCGGACCCCGCCACCGTCCCGACCAATGGCTTTTATAACCTGTGGGGCTCCGCCGACCTGAATGGCGATGGTATCCCCGATCTGCTGTTCAACGACGACACGCAATTGGACGTAGGCTACATGGCAGGCACGAAGGGCGGAACATTCTCAGCGCCGGTTTCGATTCCGACCTCTGCGGACCAATGTTCGGGCATGGGCGCGACGGGCGATTTCAGCAACAATAAACATCCGGATATCGTAGTCAGTTCCGAGCCACCGTTCTCCAGCAGCTCGTCCACGCTCTGGCTTGTAACGAACAACGGCAATCTGTCCTTTGCACCGCCTGTAGCGCTCAACACCGAAAGCAGCGGAATCACTCAGACCCTGGCAGCTGATTTCAATGGCGACGGTAAACTGGACATCGGCCTGAGTGCTGAGAAGTTCTCGGTTTTCCTTGGCAACGGGACTGGCGCTTTCCAGCAAGCGCCTTCTTCGCTGACAACGTTCTTCCCGACGCCTTGGCTGACGGCCGACGTCAACGCCGACGGAAAGGCGGATCTGGTTCAAAACGGAATCGGCGGTGTTCACTTCTACCTGTCCAATGGAGATGGGACCTTTCAGCACGTTCTCGCAGGCACCGGTGTCGCGGACTTTGTTGCCGATTTCAACCGTGACGGCAAGCCCGATTTCGCGGGTATATCGGGAAACAATGTAGAAGTGATGATCAATACCACGGTGTTGGCTTCCGTGTCCGGCGCGCTGAACGGCGCTACTTTTTCAACGAGCGAGCCTTTGACGCCTGGGTCGCTGGCGACTATCTTCGGCTCGGGCTTCACAGCAGCCGGCGTGGCAGCCGAAGCCGGCGCGATTCCGCTGCCATTGAGTTTAGGGCAAGTCTCGGTCACAGTGGGCGGGTTCCCGGCTCCGCTGCTGTACGCTTCCGCCAAACAGATCAATTTTCAAGTGCCGTGGGAAGTCGCCGGCAGCACAGCCGACATTGTAGTGAATGCGAATGGGACCACGCTCGCGCCATTCCACGCTTCGGTTGGTGCGGTCTCTCCGGGAATATTTACTACCCAATATGGAACCGGGCAAGCGATCGCGATCAATGCGGACGGTTCGCTGGCCGGGCCGGCTGGCTCGATCCCGGGACTGGCGGTGCATCCCGCATCGGCCGGCGATGTGCTGCTGATTCTGGCCACCGGTTTGGGAGCGGTGTCGCCTCGGATCCCTGACGGCGCCAATTCCGCGGATGCCAGGCGCGATACAATCGCCACGCCAACCGTGCTGATCGGAGGGCAGCCATCCCATGTGTTGTTTTCAGGCATGTCCCCACAATTTGTCGGAGTAAATCAGATCAACGTGGTGGCGCCCCAGGGCGTGACCGGTGTGGTTCCATTGCAGATCAGCCTGGGTGGAATTACGACGTCGAGTAAGGTGACCGTCGCATTACAGTAATGCCGTGTGAGGCGAGCGCGGCGAATCCCTGGGCTCCGGGCGGGTAGTGCATCAATTTGAGTCAAATTGAGCCACTACCGGTGGTAGAATCTGTTGAGGCTCCGGACGGGAAGATCCCGGATCCGGCAGCCATTCTTCAAGCTGAACAGCATTAGATGAATCGGGAAAGTATCCGCGTCTTGCTGGTGGAGGACAATCCAGCCGACGCGCGGCTCTTCTCCGAGCTGGTCAGGGAGGCGGGAAGCGGACAGCTGAAGCTGGAGATTTCGCCGTCTCTGCCCTCGGCGTTGGAACGTCTCGCGCGTGGCTCTTTTGACGTCCTGGTTCTCGACATTGCGTCGGCCGGACACGGCGGCCTGGAAAAAATCGCCCGTGCGCACGCCCACGCCCCTCAGATCCCCATCGTCGCCCTCACCGCCCAAGGTGATGAAGCTCTGGCCGGCAAGGCCCTCCGGGCCGGTGCGCAGGACTACCTGGTGAAGAAGCGCGTAAGCGGCGACCTTCTGGTGCGCTCCGTCCGCTACGTTTTTGAGCGCGTGCGAACGGTGGAAGCCCTGGAGCGCCGCGAGCAGCACTACCGGTCATTGATCGAAAATTCGCTGGATTTGATTATGATCGTCAACAACGACGGCACCATTCGCTACGCCAGCCCGTCCCACGAACGCATTCTTGGTTACCGTGGCGACGAGTTGATCGGCGGAAGCATCCGCCAGTTTGTGCACCCCGAAGATTTGGCCAAGGTCCAGGCCGCCATGGAATCGGGTGGCGACATCGGCGCCCTGGAGGCGCGCGTCCGACATAAGGACGGCTCCTGGCGCGTGCTGGAATCCTATCAGCGCAATCTCTCGCACGTGCCCGGCGTCAATGGCCTGGTCGTGAACGCGCGCGACGTTACAGAACGCAAACGCTTGGAAGAGCAACTGCACCATTCCCAGCGTCTGGAGGCGGTGGGCCGCTTGGCCGGCGGCATCGCGCACGACTTCAACAACCTGCTCATGATCATCAACGGCTACTCCCGGATGATCTTGGACACCATTCTTCCCGGCGATCCGGCGCGCCCGGACCTGGAGCAGGTGGTGAAGGCCTCCGAGCGCGCCAACGAACTCACGCGCCAACTGCTCGCCTTCAGCCGCCGGCAGGTCGTGAAACCGGCGCTGCTCAATCTCAATACGCTGGTGCACGACATGGATCGCATGCTGCGCCGCGTCCTGGGCGAAGACATCGAGTTAGTGACCCTCCCGGGGCCGGACCTGAAAACCGTGCGCGCCGATCCCGGCCAGATCGAACAAGTAGTGCTTAACATCGCCGTGAACGCGCGCGACGCCATGCCCGCCGGCGGCAAGCTGATTCTGGAAACCGCCAACGGCGGCGGATCCGAGCCGAGCGTCGTTTTGTCCATCACCGACACCGGCATCGGCATGGACTCCGAAGTGCTAGCTCACGTGTTCGAACCGTTCTTCACTACCAAGGAGCATGGCACTGGGCTGGGGCTGTCCACCAGCTACGGAATTATCAAGCAGAGCGGCGGCGACATCCTCGTGGAGTCCACGCCTTCCATCGGAACCGTGTTCCGGATTTCGCTGCCCGCGGTGGAGCAGACAGATGCCGAACTGGCGGTATCGGAACCGGGCCACCCACTGCGCGGCACCGAGACCATCCTGCTGGTGGAAGACGAAGAAGGCGTCCGGCGCGTGCTTGAGACCATGCTTCGCCGGCACGGTTACCGAGTGCTCTCCGCCGGTTCTTCCTCGAGCGCTATGGCCGCCGCCGACAAACACAAAGGCGCCATCCACCTGCTGATCAGCGATGTTGTAATGCCCGGCATGAGCGGACGCAAGATGGCCGAATGCCTGATCCAGCGCCGTCCGGATATGCGCGTTCTATACGTTTCCGGCTACGGCGATGCTGCGTCAGAGAGCGGCGCGCCGTTCCTGCAAAAGCCGTTTTCGACGCAGGAACTGGCGCTCAAGATCCGCGATGTGCTGCGAGGCGCTGAGGCGTCTCCGGCGTGACCTTCCATCTGCTTTCGGTCCGGTTTGAGTTTGTCGCGCGCGGGGAGATTCGCTTTCCGCCGCAGCACGCCGCCAACGTTTTGCGGGGCGCTTTGGGAATCGCGTTTCGAAAGTTGGTCTGCGCGCCCGAATGTCCCGGCCACGCCGCCAGGAATGTCCGCGAATGCCCGCTTCGCGCCGGTTGCCCGTACGCCCGGAATTTCGAACCTGCGGCGATCGCGGCCGGGCCGAGTGGACTGGCGGATCAACCCCGTCCGTTCGTCCTGCGTGCCCGGCATCTGAATGGGAGATCCGTGCATCCGGGGGAGTCGTTCTGCTTGAACGTGCATCTGTTCGATTCGCGCAATCCTCCGGTGGAGCACTTCCGGCAGGCGCTCGCTGCGATGGCCGCCGAAGGTTTCGGGCCAGGGCGCGGCGCCGCGGAGCTTGTGTCCATGGAGCAGTCGCCGGTTTCGATTCCGCTTGACCCGTCACCGGCCGCTGTCTCGCGCCTGTGCGTCGAGTTTCATTCGCCAACCGAGCTGAAGAGCGGCGCGCAAATCGTCACCCGCCCCGAATTCGCCGTGCTCCTTGCGCGGGCGCGCGACCGTGTAAGTTCGCTGCGCACCCTCTATGGCCCCGGGCCGTTGGAGATCGACTTCCGCGGACTCGGCGAGCGGTCCCGCGCGGTCCAGATCGCTCGCTGTGATTTGCAGATGGTGGAAGCAATGCGGCGCAGCAGCCGTACGGGCCAGCGCCATAGCATTGGAGGCTTCATCGGCGCCGTCGAATACCAAGGCAATCTGGGCGAGTTCCTGCCTTACCTCAATGCCGCGTATTGGACCGGCATCGGCCGCCACTGCTCCTGGGGAAACGGTGAAATCGCTGTCGAAGTGATCCAAGGCGTATGAACCCGGATTGGATTGACATCTCCGTGCCGCTGCGCCCGGGCATGGTCTGCTGGCCCGGTGATGCTCCCTTCGAACGGCGCGACGCGCTGACGCTCGCCACGGGCGGCGAATGCAACCTGTCGGAACTGTCGCTCACCGCACATACCGGCACGCACATCGATGCGCCGCGGCACTACCTGACAGGCGGCGCCGGCATCGATGCCATGCCCATCAACGCTACTGTCGGCCGGGCGCGGGTCATCGCCATCCAGGACCCGGAGCTGATTCGGATTTCAGAAATCGAAGCCAGCCATCTCGCCAAGGGCGACCGAGTGCTGTTCAAGACGCAGAATTCCGCCCGCTGCTGGAAGACCGGTCACTTCGAATCCGACTATATTTACATCCCGCCGGACACCGCCCGGTTCCTGGCGGCGTGTGGCGTGCAAACCGTCGGCATCGACTATCTCTCGGTTGGCGGCACGGGGCCCCAAGGCGCGGAAACGCACCGGATTCTACTGTCTGCGGGCGTTTGGATCATCGAGAGCCTCAATCTGGAGCACGTCGAACCGGGCGAGTACGAGTTGGTCTGCCTGCCGCTGAAAATCCTGGGCAGCGATGGCGCCCCCGCCCGGGCGGTATTGCGCAAGCTCGTTCTCTGATGGAAACGGGCCTCCGCCGGGTTATACTTCAGGCGCCCATCGTCCTCACTCCAAGTGCCATCAGCGGGAACAAGAGCGCTAGCTGGATTGTTCCTGCTCGCGACGTGCGCCCGCACGCAGCCTCGCGGCCAATACACGCTCACGCTCAAAATAGCCGGCGGTAAGCTGGCCGTCGATCACGATGCGTTCACGCTGCCGTCGAAATTCCGCGATCCGCGCCGGACAGAGAGCTTCATCCGGCGGCAAGTGCGATCGGCACTCGCGGAAATTCCAATCCCGGTGGTGTCCGCGTCTCGCAACTCCACTTGGCCCGATTATGTGGACGCCTATGGATCGTGGGCAACTCAAGATCCCGCACGCCTGGATCTGGGTTCCGCTTTCTGCTCCTGCTTCTGGTTTGCCGGTATCCTAACACAAGGCCCGGATTTCGGCCTGGTGTTGAACGAAGACCAGCTGGACGCCGCGGGCGGGTTCGCTTCGTTTTCCATCCTGCCGCCGTTCGATGCCGCGAAGGTTCCGATTGACCTGCCGGGCCTCAGCCAGGCGCGGGCACGCACGCGTTTACGCCAGTTGCGGAAGCGGCTCGCCCGGCTCAACGGAATGCTATGGTCCTCCGAGGCGATCCGGCGTGCAATTCAACCGTATTACGCCAACCTCGGCCTTCAGCCCCAATGGATCCTCCAGCCGCGGAATCAAAGCATTCAAATCATCGAAGGGCAGCACCTCGCGTCGGTCGTCTTGCCCGCCGATCAAGTTCCCGCGAAGGACATCGATCGCGTGCTCTGGGATGTCCTGAACACGCGCGATTTCCGTCGCGCCATGCGCACCAAGGCTGCCTGGGAGCCGGGCCGCGTAATCGACTTCCGCCATGACCTCGGCTATGCCGCCGGCGATGAGCCCTACGTGATTTCTTACCAGTTGCAGGAGCTTCAACTTCTGCTCTCCGGGCTCGGGTATTCGGCAACGCTCCAGCCCAGTGCTCGCGGCGGCGTCGCGCCGTTCGTGGACCTGCGAATTCAGAGGGGCGACTCCCAGGAGAAAAGCCAAACTCACCACCTGGCCGGCGGATTTCAATACAACCCCGGCCAGGGCGTGAGCGCTCTGGCGCAGGCGCAAATTTCGCAACTCGGCTGGCCATTCTCGGATTCGACATTGTCGGCGCAAGGCGGCGGGCCATCCGGAGACTTGTGGTCGGGCGATTACGCGGCTGACTTCCTCGGGTTTGACTCGCTTCAGTCACGGCTCAGCGCCAGCTTGAGTGCGTCTTCCTCTGTCGACCACGCCCGCTTCCTGGAAGGCGCCAAGCTGGACGAATATCGCACCGGCGGCCTCGGGACCCTGGAATGGCAGCTGTTTCGCGACCTCGACGGCTACCTCCTGCTTCTTCACCTCACCGCCAGCCATTCCCTCGTCTCCGTCGGGCCAATTCCAAATCAAAACCTGAACACTCTGGAATCGGGCCTCCAACTGATGCATGGTGAAGACACCCGCATCGAGCCGGCCATACTCTTTGGAAGCAGCTTCGCTCACTTCACCGTCGCCGCCAATTCGCACCATCGCTTCGATCGCTGGCAATCCGACATCACCGGCCGCTTTGAAGGCGCCACGCACGCCACTCCGCTTTACGAATTGCCGTCTTTCGGCGGCGAGGACACGGTTCGCGGCTTTCGCGCTGACGACGCGATTGGGCGACGCTTCTGGAGCCTCCAGAACGAGGTGTGGCTGCCGGTCCCCGGCCTTGCGAATTGGAATCCGGCGAACCAACAGATTCAGGCCATCGTGCAACAACTCCGGCTCGCCCCGTTCGTCGACGTGGGCGGCGCCTATCAGACGGTCGCGTCGCGAGCCGGTCTGCGCGAGGGCCTGGGCATTGGCTTGCGCCTGGACATGCGTCTCGCAGTCTTGAAGTTCGACTGGGCCTACGGATTCGGCGACGCCGCTACGGTCGGCAGCCGCGGCAAGTTCTATTTCAGCATCGGTCTGACTGTTCCTTACTGATGTGCCGGGCCGCGCGGCGATCCGCGGCGGGAGATCATCGTGGCTAGCTTTCAACTGAGCAACAGCTCCGGCACATTCACCTTCGATACTGCGGGCGGCTCTTGGACTACCGACCAGTCCAATCAGATCGTGCTTACGAACGCGGACGGCAACACTCTGTCCTTTCCCGTGGATTGGCTGTTCAACGACAGGAACCAACTGACCATCCGGTACGACGGCGTTGAAGTCTTCAATTTCGCAACCGCAGGGCTCCGAAATTCGTTCGAGACGTACAACACCGTACTGCGCGTAAAACCAGACCGCTCCAACCCGTTCGTTTTCGAACTTCGCGGCGATTGGGACGTGGACCAGAACCACAACCTGACTTTCACCGCCGGCGGATTAACCTCTACGCTGGATGGTTTCCTCAGCGATCCTCTCGGCCGTTTCATCTATCACTTCGCCGACAAGGATCAGCCGCTCAACACCAGCGTCCTCGGTTTCGTAGGAGCGTGGCAAAGCTCGGTGGATGCGAATGGCACCCCGCTGCTCGCTTTCGAGTATCAAACGGAATCCGGCGTTGGCCTGTTTCAACTACCCGCCGCCGCTGCCATCAATCGCACCTCGAATCAACTGGCGTACACCTATCAGAAGGGCAACAAGACCCTGAGCATCGAGTTTCAAGGCACGCTGCTACTGGGCCCGGATTTCCAGATCACTTACGTCGTCCAGCCGCAAGCCTCCAGCAGCGGCGATCTGATGCTCGCCTCCACCACCTTGGGCTTCGATGCTTCCATGGCGACGGCCAACCTGCACGGCGATTTGGAGCTCACCGTCACGAAGCCGGACGGCAGCGCGGGCGTTTCCACGATGACGATCGGCGGACAATACCAGGGCGTGCTCGGCAAGAGCAACCTGCAGATCGGCTTCACGTTTACGCAGACGTTCGGAGGCGCCGGCAACCAGCTCACCCGCACGGCCGCGTTAAATGGATTGCTGGCCTTCACCAACGGCGAGATTCAATGGACTTTCAGCGCCACCGGCACAACCGTAGACCTGGCCGTCGGCGCCGACATCAAGCTGGGTCCCATTCAGTTGGACGCCCGCCTCAACCTGCCGATTGGCGGAGGCGAAGTGAACGGCGTTATCGCGCTGCTCGGCGTCAGTTTCTAGGCTCGACGCGCATGCGCATCCCATGCCGGGTGCGCAACGTGATCAGCGGCAATGGTTCAACTCGCTGGTGCGGGTCGAGGCGCAGCCGCCACTTCTGAGCCAGCGTCGCAATGGCGAGAACCCCTTCCATCCAGGCGAAGCGCTCGCCGATGCAGATTCGCGAACCGCCGCCGAATGGGAAATAGGCGAACTTGGGGCGCGCGTCGCGGGCTTCCGCTTCCCAGCGGCTGGGACAAAACCGCTCCGGGTTCTCGAACCAGCGGGCATCGCGCTGCACGATGTATGGGCTCATGATCAGAATCGAATCCGCCGGAATCTGCGCGCCGCCTAGTTCGAACGCCGTCTTCGGCATCCGGCCGATCGCCCACGCCGGAGGATAGAGCCGCAGCGCCTCCGCGAAGATCATTTCGGTATAGCGCAATTGCGGGAGATCGTCCCATCCCGGAACGCGGCCTTCGAGCACGGTATCGATCTCCTGATGCAGCCGCCGCTCGCATTCCGGGTTCTGCGAAAGCAGATACCAGGTCCAGGTCAGCGCATTGGCCGTCGTCTCATGACCTGCCAGGAACAGCGTCAACGCTTCGTCGCGAACCTGCGTATCCGTCATCTGCCCGCCGCCGGCATCATCATCATGCGCGAGCAGCAGCATCGACAGCAGGTCGCCGGTGTCCTGGCCGCTGGCACGGCGCTCGCGGATCAGCCCATAGATGGTTGCGTCCAGCCGCGTTCGCGCCTTCTCGAAGCGGCGTACCGCTGGCAGCGGTAGTTTATCGAGATGCTCGGAGAACGGAAGCAGCAGCGTCCGGAACATCTTCAACACTGTGTTCAGCGCCTCGCCAATCTCGGGGGCCTCGGATTCCACATCGGCGCTGAACAGCGTCGTGCCCACGACGGCCAGCGTGAGCCGCGGCATCTCGAGCGAAATGTCGAGCGTAGTCTCCGGCGTCCAGCGGTCGCGGATGTGTACCGCGCACTCACTCATCATGGCGGCGTAGGCCTTTAGCCGGTCGCGATGGAACGCAGGTTGCGCCAGCCGGCGCTGCCGCAAGTGATCCTGGCCTTCGCTGGTCAGCAGGCCCTCGCCCAGCAGGATCTTGGTGCGCTGCAGCGCGCGGCTCTTCACGAAATTGCTTTGGTTGGTGACCAGCACTTCCTGGATCAAATCCGGATGATTCAGCAAGAAGAAGTGCAGGCGGCCGCCGCGAAAGTAGGAGAGGTCGCCGTACGTGCCCGCGAGTTTTGTCAGGAACGCAAGCGGGTTGGAACGGAAGGCATAGAGGTTGCCGATGATCGGCGGATTCTTCGGCCCGGGTGGTCGCGATGCGGTCACCGCCACCAGTTTACTTCGCGGCGCGGCGTCGAAGCAGAACTACGGCCTGCGCTTCGCCGGACCGGCCTTCACCCACCGGGCCGACGCGCTCGGCGGTTTTGAACTTCACCGAGACTTGATCGGGCCGCAACCCCAGAGTCTCAGCCAGCTTTTCGCGAATGGCCGCGCGGTAGTCCTTCAGCTTGGGGCGCTCGAGAATCACGGTGGTGTCGATGTTGGCAATCTCGAAGCCTTGAGCGGCAACCAGTTCGAGCGCGTGCTTCAGGAATTGCTGGCTATCGGCGTCCTTCCAACGCGGGTCGGAATCGGGGAAGTGCATGCCGATGTCGCCGAGCGCGAGCGCGCCCAGCAACGCATCGGTGATGGCGTGCGACAGCACATCGGCATCCGAGTGGCCTTCGAAGCCGAAATCGGATGGGACCGTAATGCCGCCCAGGATCAGCGGCCGGCCGGAAGCGATGCGATGAACGTCCCAGCCCTGCCCGATTCGCAGATCACTCAAGAAGGTACCCGGGCGGCCATTTCTTCAGCCAGAAACAGGCGAGCCAAGTCCATGTCGGACGGCTTGGTGATCTTGATGTTGCGGTCGCTGCCGGGAATCACGCTGACTTCCACCTGATCGAGGCGTTCCACCAGGCTTGCCTCGTCGGTGCCCGTGAATCCGTCCTCGCGTGCTTTGGCGAAAGCGGTCTTGAGCAGATCGAAGCGGAACACTTGCGGCGTTTGCGCCAGCACCAGCCGCTCGCGCGGTATAGTCTCGCGAATCTTATTGCGATGAACCAGCTTGACAGTGTCCACCGGCACGATGCCGACAATGGCGGCGCCGGCCTCGGCTGCTTCGGCGAATACTTTCTCGAGAACGGAGTGCTCGATAAATGGACGCACGGCGTCGTGTACGGCGACCAGCTCTGTCTCGGGGCCGAGCGAGGCCAAGGCATTCTCGACCGAGTGCTGCCGCGAATCGCCACCCTCTACCAGGCGGACGGGTTTGGCGAAGCCCTCGGCCTTCAGCAACTCGCGCACCCAATCCATCTCCTCAGCGCGCAGCGCAACGACAATTTCCGAAACTTCGGGGGAGGAGACGAACTTCCGGATAGTGTGCAAAAGGATGGGCGAGCCCTCCAGCAGCATGAATTGCTTGCGGCTGGTGCCGGCCTTTTCGGGGACAGACCGCCCCATGCGTGTTCCCAAGCCGGCGGCTGGGAGAATAACGGAGACTTTCATCGTGTATTAGGCCGTTCCGGCTCCCACACCAGAGCCGCGGGCTTCGGCCGGTTGCGTTCCGGAGGGCTGCGGCTGATGCTCGCGCGGCGCGCTCTGCGGCCGTTCGGTGTGGCCTTTGTCCTGGACGGCATGGACCCGTTCGTCAAACCGGCCGAATATCATTTTACCGGCCGTGGTCTGCAGGACGCTCGTGACGGAAATGTCGATCGTGCGGGAGATCATCTTCTTGGCGTTGTCCACCACCACCATAGTGCCGTCATCCAGGTAGGCCACGCCTTGATTGTATTCTTTGCCTTCCTTCAGAATGAAGACCCGCATGGTTTCACCGGGCAGCACGATGGGTTTCAGGGCGTTCGCCAGCTCATTGATATTCAACACTTCCACGCCGTGCAGTTGGGCGACTTTATTAAGATTGAAATCATTCGTGACGATCTTGCAGTTGTAGACCTTGGCCAGTTCGATCAGCTTCATATCGACTTCGCGGACGTTGGGGAAGTCATCCTCGAGAATCTGGACGTTGAGCTGCGTCATCTTTTGGATCTTCTGCAGGATGTCCAGGCCGCGGCGGCCACGGTTGCGCTTGAGCGAGTCGGAGGAATCCGCCACCAGCTGCAATTCGCGCAGCACGAACTGAGGAATCACGAGCGTTCCGTCCAGAAAGCCGGTCTCGACGATGTCGGCAATGCGGCCGTCGATGATGACGCTGGTGTCCAGTATCTTGAAGGTTTGCCCGGAGACCTGTTCGCCGCCGAACAGTCCTCCCAGCGCGCCCAGGTTCAACATCTCTCCTTTGCTGGCGCCGACCACCAGGCCGACGTAGGCCATCCATAGGAGCAGCAGCAATTGAATGAACGAGAGCGTGGCCGAGCCGGCCGGGAGGGCGCGATCAAGAATCAGAGAGACCAGATAAGCGCCCAGGATGCCGAGCAGCGATCCAAACGCCGCGCCAAACAGGCGCTTGAGGGTCGTCTTGCGGACTTGGATTTCGAACAACACGATCGCCAAGCCGCAGAAAAGGCCAGCCGTTGCTGCATAGGGCGCAAGGAGTCCGAATGGTCGAAGATACCAGGCGGCCGCCGTCAGCAGAACGATGAATAATGCACGAACTAGTAGAAGAGTAATCACGAAGCCACCCCCCGACCCGAGCGGAATGTGGATCAGCAGTATAACACTTGCGTTACGTCAAGCGCCATTGAGTATACCACTGATAAATCGGATGATGCCGGAACGGAAAGACTGAATGAGGTAGGAATCGGGCGGGAGGAAGGAGAACAAGCGTTCCGCGGCCAGCCTGGCCGCGTGTCAGAGAGCCTTGGCGAGTTCTTCGGCGAAGGCGCTGTGCGGACCCTGCGGCCCGTTCTGCTGGGGACGTTTGTGCTTCTTGCCGCCACGCTCGCGGCGGGGGCCTCCCGGTGGTGCGCTACGGTTTATCTGACCGGCCGGCCCTGGGCCTGCGCTTTTGGATTTCGGCGGCTGCGCCTGATTGGCACGAAGCAACCGGTCCTCCAGCGGTGCACGGTCAAAGCGGCGGATGATGGAGTTCATCTCTTCCGAGTTGGGCGTGTCGATGAAGGCGAACCCCTTGGACTCCTGCGTCTCTGGGTTGCGAATCACCTTCACGTCGTCGTAAACAAGGTTTTCTGCGTTAAGCCAGGACTTGATGTCGTCCTTCGTAACCCAGGTGGGCAAGTTGCCAAGGAATACTGTGAAGCTCATTCGAGGCTGTTGTTTAACTCCGTTGTCAGGGATTTTGCGGCAGTGCGTGGAAGCGGTCCATGCAAGCTAACTTATCGTAGCACAGTACCAGTTGCTCGGCAAACAGGAAGTTTTCCCTAAACTGCTCTCCTTGAAAGAGAAGTAGTACTGGTCCGTTTGTCACACGCACCCCTGCGGGTTAGGCACCTCCACACGCGCATCGATTAGTTTGTGACTTTGGGCTCCAGAGAAACCATGATCTCGCTGCGCGGCAGCAGATAGACGAGATAGATGGAGCCGTTCTCCAGAGCACGGAAGGCCGCGAGGCTGACGGGGAAGTCGTGATTCTTGATGCTGAAGAAATACTTCTCGATGGGATCGCGTCCATTGGGACGCAGGGTTTGCTCTTCGCGCGCCACCACGCGGCCTTCGATGACCTTGACCTTATGATCCAGCACGTCGAAGTACAGGGCCGGCGAGATGCGGGTGGCCGTGTAAACCGCAAGGCCGAGGCAGACGACAAATGAGCCGATCATGCCGGCGGCACCCATGCGGCCATGGGCCTCCACTAAGTCGCTGATATGCGTTAACTGCGTGAATAGGAGAGAGAAGGCTGCCGGATAGGAGCCCTGCCCCATACCGATGACGCTGGTCCAAATCAGGAACGGGGCGAGCAGCCAAACTACGGTGAGGATGGCTGGCTGCACACATCGTCCAATAAACTGTTGGGCTTGCCCGGCAGAAAGCTTTCCTTGGCGGTTCGATTCCAGTGATTCGGGAGAAAAGTGCAGTGACTTGGCCAAGTCAAACAGGACCTGGTCCTTGGCGCGAAAGGTGGTGACGTCGTCGATCACTCCAGCACTACGTTTGAAATATCGACGGAAGGGGGCGGATACTTTAGGCGCATGCCGTGAAGCGTGCGCGAGTTCTTGTCGGCTGGGATGACGTACCTGAGTGCGTAGTCCGTACTACACTCCCGCGGTTCAGGAAGGGAACCTGGCCGATGTCAGCTTTGCATTTCTGCCTCAATGGTGCCGGATGGCGACAGCCGGATTGGATGAAACGCTGGACAGCACCGAGCGACGCTTCCGATGCTTTCCAGAGTCTTGCAATAATCAACCAATATGGTCCTGGAAACTGCCGTACTCCAAGTCAAGCCCGGTCAAGCCGCGGCTTTCGAACAAGCCTTCGCTCAGGCGCAGCCGATTATTGCGTCCATGGAGGGATACATTTCGCACCGGTTACAGCGCAGCGTGGAAACGCCGGACAAATATCTGCTGCTGGTGGAATGGCGGCGGCTGGAGGATCACACGGTCGGCTTCCGTCAAGCGGCGGGGTATCAGGAGTGGAGGCGCTTGCTCCACCATTTCTATGATCCGGCGCCGATCGTGGAACATTATGAGGCGGTGCTGGAAGGACGGAAGTAGCGCACTTCCGCACCAGCTATTATTTCGACGGCGTCGCGACCACGAACGGTTCAAGCGTCAGCGGCAGTTCGAATCGCAGTGCTTCGGGCGGCTCACAGATGGTGTCGCTGCACTGCTGAAAGCGGACTTGGCCGGACAGCGTTATGGGACCGGCGTCCAGCGGAAACTTCAGCAGAAGCAAACCCGAGCCGCGGAATGAGCCGCTGTAGACCGGGAGCGTTTCGCCGAGCGCGGCGATGTGCATCGGCTGGGCGGGCGGCAGTTCGAAAGATTGTTGGATGACTTTCGGATCGTCGAACGTAACCGAAGTGGCAGTGTAGGACGCGGGCAGAGGCGCGCCGTAGATGTGCCAGCCGGGCTGGAGCGTGAACTTCGCAAAGAAGCCGACCTCCTGGCCGGCGAAGGCCTGCGAACTGGAAAGCCCAATCTCGACCGTCAGGGCGCCGCTTTGCACGCGGGCCACGGTAGCATCGCCGGTGACTGCCCCGAATTCCTTCAGAGCGACCGCCGACGCTGTCACGCGATGCTGGTAGTTGGGCACGAAAAAACGGCGCGCCACCAGGCCATCGGGCGCCACGAGATATTCGACCGGATGGGGAACACCGTGCGCTCTGAGGCCGGGCGCGATGTTGGTGTTCAAGATTCCGAAAGCGCGGATGACGGCGCTGTCGCGGTCCGAGAGCAGCGGGAAGCCGACGTGATACCGCTCCGCGAAGCCGCGCAGCGTTTCCTGGGAATCGTAGCTGACGGCGGCGATGCGGATGCCCTGCTGCTCGATGGAAGAGCGCGACTGTTCCAACTCGACGAGTTGGGAGCGGCAGTACTGTCACCAATCGGCGCTGCGATGAAACACGAGGAACAGGCCGTTGGGGCCGGCGAGATCGGCGAGGGATCGCGGCTGGCCAGCTTGATCGGGCAACGTGAAGTCAGGGATGCACTGGCCCGGCTCAGGCCCCGCCGCATAATGATCGTTCGTAGCCCAGACATGCTTGGCGTACAACTCGGCTGGCACCGGTTGCCCGGCGGCACGCAGCCTTCCGAACTCGCGCATGACCGCGGCTTTTTCCGCGAGATCCTCAGGGATTTCATTCGCCATCGTGATTCTCAGGGTAGCATTGCGGCCGCAAAGGCCGATGTAAGCGCGCTATGGCATGCGCGAAGCCAGATACGCGGCGATGTCGATCATGTCATCGTCGGTCAGCTTGGCTACGACGGGCTTCATCAGCTCGGTCCATTCCCCTTTGCGAGTGCCCTGTTGCATGTCGTATAGCTGGCGGACCAGGTAACTGGGCGAACGGCCGGCGAGTCCGGGCACTGGTCCTAAACCTTCCAGATTTTCGCCATGGCAGGCGGCGCACCGCGTGGTCTTGCCGGAGCCGCCCTTGGTCACCAGCGACTCGCCTTTCTTGACGCTGCCCACCGGCGCGTAGACGATGAACCCGGAGTGGTCGTCACGCAGCACTTCGGTTCCTTCCACGTTCACCGGCGTCTCGATGATGCGCTTGCCGAGCGGCTCGGTTCCGCCGCCCTCAATGGTGAGAAACATGCCGCCCGCGATTCGCGTCTTCGGCACCGTGTTGGTTTCCATCACGCGCATCCAGGTCGTCCATTTCATCGCACCGAAGTACTCGGCGGCTTGCCGGATCTCGTCGTCGCTCATGTTCTTCGCAAATTGAACCATGAGATTGGTATTGGCCTTGCGCGTGTCCGTGCTCTTGCGATTGCCGTCACGAAAATCTTTCATCGTCTGGATGAAGTAGTCCACCGGGAGACCGGAGACGCCGGCATTTTCCGGCCGGCCTTTGCCGTTCGGGTAATGGCACAAGGAGCAGGC
The DNA here is from genome assembly GCA_035501155.1 of Bryobacteraceae bacterium. Lineage (GTDB taxonomy): Bacteria > Acidobacteriota > Terriglobia > Bryobacterales > Bryobacteraceae > Palsa-89. Next base: position 310,530 of record DATJWO010000034.1, on the reverse strand, counting down.
CCATACCTCTGGCTGTTTGCCATGAGCGACAACCGGCGGCATCGAAGCATGGTCCTCCGGGTACCAGTCGGCCGGGCCGAACCGGTTCGCAATCTGCGCGCGCGTGAACTCGCTCTTGCTTCCATTGAGGTGCTTGACGCTGGTGTCTGGCGCTGCGGGAGCGGCCGCGGGTGGCGTTCCAGGCCCGGCAAATCCGTAGGCCCAGTTCGGCAAATCGGCGGCAACTGCGGCACCTGCCGTTAACAGAGACGCGATCGCGATGGTTGCTACTCGAAGCTTGTTGCTCATTACAGCCTCCTTAGTGAGGATGATTTACGATTGCCGGGTTACCGGGTCGCGGATGTACTCGTTGTGGACTGCCACTGCTCCCGCGCGTGCTCGACGATCTGTGGGATGTCGCGCTCCAGCAGGAATCGCTGCTTCACCAGTTCGCGCGCTGCCGCCTCTGTCTTGGCCAAGTAGTCTTGCTCGCTTTGATAACGCTCTTCGATGGAAAGACGCGGGTCACCGCTCTTCAGCCGCTCGGCTTTGGTCTTCGCGAACTGGAACACTGAGCCGATGTTGGTCAATGTTGAGTCCGGCGCGCCGATTTTCGGCTGGCGCAGGTTCCAGGCCGTGTAGGTAGCCAACGGAACGCTCACTTGCGGCAAACGCACGCCACTGGTTTCGTTGCCGTCGGCATCCACCTGGGGCACGAAGGTCAGGTAAGCTTCACCCGCCTTCGGCGGTTCGATAGAGATGATGCCCTTGCTTGCAAACTGCGGCCCGAAATCGAGCGCGCGCGGGCGATACAGCTTCATCAGAGGCCGGACGTCCGGGATCTTCGGGAATTTCCAAGCCTGCAGGTCCACCAACTCGCCGCGAGCAAGGGTTGGATAGCGCGAGGGCGGCGGCTCGACGCCCTTGGTGATCCAATCGTTCATGGCCAGCATGATGGCATTCATGAACCAACGCACTTGCATGTTGTTCACGGGATACTGAACCAGCCCGGCCGATGCGGCGCCGCCGGTCACGTGCTGCATCCCCGCGACAGAGTAGACGCGAGCGTCCGCGGGCGGCGCGATGTCGCGCTTGCCGTCCAGCGACGTCGTGACGAGCGAGCCGGCCGAATTCCAGTACTCGTTGGAATTGTTCGTGAGGATCAGCTTGGGCGCGACACCGGCGCGGCGCGATTTCTCCAGAAGCCCGTCGGGGGTAAAGGGCGGCAGGTCCGTGGGATAAAACCAGCGCGTCCGCGACGGCTGTGCGAAACGTACGTTGAAGCTGCCCACACCACCACCGCCGATGTGCGCCCAGACGCCGTCGAAGGCCTTCTTACCCTGCTCATCTCCATTGAAGCCGTCGCGGACGAACTCCCGCAGGAACCGGCCGTCCTGGGACATCCCATAAGCGATGGTGTAGCGCACTTCGCCCTGCCGGCGCTCATAGGACGCGAAGTCGCGCAGCGCTGCGAAGCCCACGCCGGCAACCGCCGGATCCTTGGCTGTGTACACCACTTCGTAGATGCGGCCGGGTTCGAAGCCTGCTGGAAACTCGACGCGTTTGCCGTCGGCGCTGATGTGCCAGTCCGAATGCGGGATCGCGACACGCGGCGCGTCAATCTGATCGCGCACGGTCATGCTGGCCGAAGCCGGGTCGGCGGCCACGTACGCCGTCATGTTGCCGTCGCCCAGCGACATCGACGTCGTTCTTTGATTCACTTGAACCTGAGAGCGCACGGGCCCGCGAATACCCTGGAGCACCGGCGCTTCCAGGCGAATCGAGTAAGGCTCCGGCGGCAGATCGAACTCCCACCCCACCCAGGCCAGCGTGAACCCCTGCTCGAACAGCAGTGGATCGCCCAGGTCCTTGGCGGTCCGCATGGGATTCAGCCCGCCGCCTCCACCCAACGTCAGCAGCGACGTGCGGCCGCGATTCGCAACTTCGAGAATCATCGTGCCGTTCCGCTTGGCGGGGTCCTTGGGCCGGAGCATCACCAGATCCGCCGAAAACTCCACTTGGCCCTTGGAATTACGCGGCGCCAGGTTGAGATCCACGATGGCGCGGTTGGCCGCCAGCTTCGGGTCCAGAGTGAAGTGAACTTTCCCGGCGATGCGTTCGTAGTTGGCAACCGGAACGTCCGAGCGTTCGGTGATCTCAACGCGGCTGACGGCGCCGTTCGCGGTGACGCATGTGGCCAGGCACAGCGCGGACGCCCAGAGAATCCTGCATGGCTGAATGGAATTTGTTTTCATGGCTTGTGCGCGGGTACAGGCTCGACTTGGATTCCTTCGCGGACGATATCATTGGGATTCGCGACCACCAGGTCGCCCTGCTGGAGACCGTCGACCACCTCCAGCCGGTCGCCATAATCGCGGCCGATCTGGATCTTCTGAAAATGCACGACGTGATCGGGACGAACTAGCGCTACCTCGGTGCCTTCGGCGCGAACGATGAGAGCGTCGCCGGGAAGCAGCAACGGCGGGTTGGCGCGCGAACTGGTGAGGTCCACTTGCGCGTACATGCCCGGCAGCAGCGCGCCATCGTAATTGCGCACTTGCACTTCCACCAGCATCGTCCGGCTATTCGGGTCCAGCGAATCCGCCATGCGCGCCACCGTGCCCGTGAAGCGGCGCCCCGGACGATTGGAAACGGTCAACTGGGCCGCTTGTCCGACGTGGACCGAATCGGCGTTGGTTTGCGGAACATTGACGTAGGTGCGCAGAACGCCGGTTTGCGCGATGCGATACAGCATGGTGCTGCCGGAGTTCACCAGCGCGCCGACATCCACATTGCGCAGCGTGATCACACCGTCGAAAGGCGCCTTCACCAGCTTGTAGCTCTGGATTTCCGTCAGCCGCGAGAGATTCGCCTGCGCGGCCGCCACGTTGCTGCGAGCCACGCCAACGGCTTGGTCGAGCGCATCCAGATTGGCAGCTAGCGCCTGGTACTGCGCCTGATACTGATCGTTCTCCTGCTTGGATACAGCTCCTTTGCCGGCCAGGCTCTGCCAACGCTGGGCCGTGACGCGCGCCAAATCCGTATTCGCCTTGCCCTGGACTCGATTGGCCAGCGCCTGCGTCAGCGCGGATTGCGTCTGCTGTACGTTCGCTTGTGCCTGACGAACCTGCTGATCCAACTCCGGCGCCTCGATCTCCGCCAAAGTCTGGCCGGCGCGCACGCGGTCGCCGATGTCCACCAGCCGGCGCTTGATATAGCCGTCCGCGCGTGCCAGGATGGGCGCTTCCGTTACGGCCTGAATATTTCCCGGCAGCATTAATTCGCTGTTCGCAGACGAGCGGCCCACCTGGATGACTTCCACGCGCGGTAAAGCCTGTTCCTCTGCCTGCGCTTCACGCCCGATGACGGCATTGCGCTTCTGAAGCGGGATGAGGCCGGCAAAAAAGGCCACCACGGCGGCCGCCGTGATCGCGAGCACAATGGCCGCGATCGTCAGGCCCGAGGGATGCCACATTCCCTTCGCGTGAGGCAAACCGTGCGCTGGGCGCTGGTACTCGGCCAACTGCCGCTTGAGTTCTTCGTTCTCCCTGCGCAGCCGCTCTTCCGTGGTTTCCACGGCGTCTTCAAACTCAGGCTGATCGGGTCCGATGTGGCGCATGGTGTGCTTTACAGGTCCAGATTCCATTGGGCTTCGCGAGTAGACAGCCGTCGCGCTTGCTCCAGCGCCTTCTCACGATCGCGATCGATGGGCGGCTTAACGCGCAGGTAGGTGTAGATGATGGGCACGACGAACAGCGTCGTGACGGTGGCAAAGATCAGGCCGCCGATGACGGCGCGTCCTAGTGGAGCGTTCTGTTCGCCGCCCTCGCCCATCCCCAGCGACATGGGAAGCATGCCCAGGACCATCGCCGTGGCGGTCATGAGCACCGGGCGGATGCGGGCGAACCCTGCCGACAACATGGCCTCGTGCGGCGTCGGCACAACCAGACGCTCATCGTTGGCGAAGGTGACCATCAGGATGCTATTGGCCGTCGCAACGCCGATGCACATGATGGCGCCCATTAGGGACGGAACATTCAAGGTGGTGCCCGTGACGAAGAGCATCCACAGAATGCCGGCCATCGCGCCGGGCAAGGCGGTCAGGATAATGAATGGATCCACCCAGGATTGAAAGTTCACGCACATCAGGAGATACACCAACACCACCGCAAAAGCAATGCCTAATCCGAGCCGGAAGAACGACGATTGCATCGTCTCGTACTGGCCGCGCAAGTCCAGCGTCGTGCCGCGGGGCAGATGAGCGCTCGTCTGATTCATGAGCTTTTCGACTTCCGCGCCGACACCGCCCAGGTCCCGCCGGTCGACATTGGCGTAGACGTCGAATACCGGCCAGACATTGTAGTGGTTGACGATCACCGGCGCGTAGCCGCGCTGAACGGTTACGAGATTCGACAGCAATTGCGTGCTGCCGGGCATTGCGCCCGGATTACCGTACGCTTGCGAAGAGCCGCTGGGAGACACGCCCACGAAAGCATTGCCGGCGGTCGATGCGCCGGCCTGCGAGCCCGCCGTGGTGGTGTTGACGGTGTTGCTAGCTACGGACACAGGCGTGCGCAACAAGGCGTCGAGGGAATCCACCTTGTACTGCGGCGTTTGCACGCCGACGTTGTAGTTGACGCCGTTCGACCAGTTCACCCAATAGTTGGGCGCCAGCGTGCCGATGCCGCTGAGCGAAATGAGCATGTTGGTGCTCACGTCGCGCTGCGTCAAACCCAGTTGCGATGCCTTGGCGCGATCCACGTTGAACTGGATCTCGGGCTGATCGATCACCTGATGAACGTGCACGTCGGCGGCGCCGGGAATGCACGCGATCTTCCGCGCCAGATCCTGCGCGATCTGATAGTTGGCTTGCGCGTCGCGCCCCACCACCTGCAGGTCGAGCGGCGCCGGAAGGCCGAAGTTCAAAATCTGGGTGGTGATATTCGCCGGCTGAAAGAAGAAGACCGTATCCGGGAATTTTTCTTTCAGGCGTTTCCGCAGCTTGACTTCGTAGTCGCCCGTGGAGTGGTGCTCTTTGTTGAGCGAAATCAGGATTTCGCCGTCCGCGCTGGAGATGGTCGGAATGTCGCCTTGGGCCAGGCTGGCCCAGCTGTTTGGCACGCCGATGTTGTCGATGATCGTAGAAAGCTCATTGGCGGGAATGGCGTTCCGGATCTCGCTTTCGATAGCGGCGAACCGGACCTCGGTTTCCTCAATGCGCGTCCCTGCCGGCGCGCGTGCGTGCAGTTTCATCTGGCCGGAGTCGACACTAGGGAAAAAGTCTTTGCCGATCAGGCTGGCTAGTCCCAGCGAGGCCAAAGAAAATGCCATGAAGGCGATCAGCACCGGACCGCGATGACGCAGTGACCAATCCAGCAAGCCGACATAACGGTAGCGCAGGCCTTCAAATAAAACATTGAACAAGTAATGAACGCGCCAGAATAAGCCCTTGCCGCCGGCCGCTTCTCCGCCCTCGCCTTGTTTATATAAGTCCGCTTCGGACCCGAGCAGATAGTTCGCCATCGTGGGGACCAACGTGCGCGACAGCAGATAGGAGGCGAGCATCGCGAACACCACGGCCATGGCCAGCGGCGTGAACAGATAGCGCGCTGTTCCTGTAAGCAGCAATACCGGGACGAATACAATGCAGATGGCCAGCGAGGAAACCAGCGTCGGAATGGCGATCTGCGCCGCGCCATCGATCACCGCCAACATCAAGGGCTTCTGCATGGCGAGATTGCGGTGGGTATTCTCGACCGCCACGGTCGCATCGTCCACTAGAATTCCAACCGCCAGCGCCAGGCCGCCCAGCGTCATGACGTTGATGGTTTGCCCCAGCAGGGCGAGAATGCTGATGGACGCCAGGATCGACAGCGGAATCGAAATGCAGACAATCAATGTGCTTCGCCAGCTTCCCAGGAACAGCAGAATCATTATGCCGGTCAGGCCGGCGGCGATCAGTGCCTCGCGCAACACGCCTTCGATCGAGGAGCGCACAAACAGCGACTGGTCGAAGAGCGGCGTCACTTTCAGCTCCGGCGGAACGTTGGAGAGAACGCGAGGAAGAGCCTGCTTCACCGCGTTCACGATTGCGAGAGTGGACGCCTTCCCGGTCCTCGTTATCGTCAGCAGAACGCCGCGATTTCCGTTGGTTCGCACGATGTTGGTCTGGACGGAATAGCCGTCGTGTACCTGCGCGACGTCTTTGATATAGACCGTCGCGCCATTCACCGTCTTGATCGGCAGGTTATTCAGCTCGTTCAGCACGGTCGGGCTGCTGTTCACCCGGATCTGATATTCCGTGCCCGCGAGCTTGGCGGTGCCAGCCGGCAGAATCAGGTTTTGCAGTGTAAGCGCGTTGGAAACATCGATCGGGGAAAGCTGCTTGGCGTACAACTCATCCAGATTCAAATCCACCATCACGGAGCGGTTCTTCCCGCCGAACGGATAGGAAACGGACGCGCCCTGCACAGTTCCCAGCGGCGTTCGGATGAAGTTGTTCGCAATGTCGAAGATCTCGTTCTCCCGCAGGGTCGCGCTGGAAAGGCCCAGTTGCAGGACCGGGACGCTGGCTGCGTCGTATTTCAGCACGTTGCCCGGAAACATGCCGGGCGGCATGCTGCGCACGGCGCTTTCCATCTGCGCCGTGACCTGCGCTACCGCCATGTCCACCTGAACGTTCGGGTGAAAGTAGATGCGAACCACCGCGATGCTGTTGTAGCACTGCGACTCGATATGCTCGATGTCGTTCACGTTGGAGGTGAGGCCGCGCTCGAACTGCGTCACCACGCGCTTCTCCATCTCCTCGGGCGAGAGGCCGCTGTACTGCCAAAGGACGCTGACAATGGGGATGTCGATGTAAGGGAAAATGTCCACCGGCATGCTGACGATGGCAGTCACACCCAGGATGGCGATCAGGATCGCCATCACGACGAAGGTATAAGGGCGGCGAAGAGCTAGCCAGACAATCCACATAACGTCATTCCCGGCGGCGGGGCGTCAAGGCCCCGGCAAACGCGTCGGTGATTCCCATGTCCTTTCCCGGGTTACTGGTAGGCCAGTATATCAACAGTTCCGGTGCCTGCCACGGCGCAAGCAACGGAAGCGGCTTATGGGAGAATTGGAGTTTGAATCGAACATCCTCCGCTCTGTTGCTACTGGCCTTCGCGCTGCCGGCCTTCACCAAAATGCCGGCTGAGGAGTTCCGCGCGCGGCGGGCGGCCCTGCGGAAATCGCTGGATGGCACCCTGCTGCTGATGGGGCAAACCGAGGGCCGGGATCCGGTCTTTGCCTTTACGCAGGAACCGAACTTCAATTACCTGACCGGCTGGATGGAGCCCGGCGCGGCTCTGCTCGTCACGCCTGCGCGAGAGATCCTCTTTCTGCCGCACCACGACGTAGCGGCGGAGCGTTATCACGGCAGGCGCTGGTCGGCCGAAGATTCAGGCGTCCAATCCGCCACGGGCTTTGAAGAAGTCCTACCGATGGAAAAGCTGGAAAGCGAACTCGACCAGGCGCTCGCCGCGCACGAACATGTCTACACCACCGGGGTTTCATATACGCAACTCCGCTCGCGCTACCCGTTCCGCGAGATCGCCGACGCCGCCCCGCTCATCACCAAACTGCGCGTCAAGAAGTCGGCGGCCGAAATCGCCGCCATCCAGCACGCCACCGACGTCAGCATTCAAGCGCATCGCGCCGCCTGGAAGCGGATGACGGTGGGCGAGTACGAATACCAGATCGCGGCCACGTTCATGGACACTTTTCTCGAGAACGGCTGCGAAGGACCAGCCTACGCACCCATCGTCGCTTCCGGCCCGAACGGCCCGATCCTCCATTACATGACCAATCAACGCCGCATGGATCGCGGTGAAGCGGTCGTGATCGACGCCGCGGCCGAATGCGACGATTACGCCAGCGACATCACCCGCACGATCCCTGTCGGCGGCAAGTTCACAGCCCGCCAGCGCGAGGTCTATCAGATTGTCCTGGGCGCGCAAAAGGCCGCCATCGCTGCGGTGAAGCCAGGCATGCGCCTATCGGGCCAAGGCGAAACACTCACCAAAATCGCCAAGGATTACATGGACGCTCACGGCAAGGATCTACACGGCGAGCCGCTCGGCAAATACTTCACGCACGGCATCGGTCACCAGGTCGGTCTGGAAGTCCACGACCCGAATATCGATGGCCCGCTCGAGGCTGGTATGGTCGTCACCATCGAGCCAGGCATCTACATACCGGAAGAGAACCTGGGCGTGCGCATCGAAGACGTATTGCTGGTGACCGACAAGGGCGCCACGGTGCTCAGCGCGGCCTTGCCCAAGGAGCCGGACGAAATTGAAAAGGCCGTCTCTAAGTAAGCAGACGCTTGGCTACTGGGGCGTCCTAGCCGCGGCGCTGTTGGTCGCGATTATCGCGGGATGGACGCCGCTGGCCTCCCAGATCGACGACTATGCTTACGACTGGATGTTCCGGCTGAACCCGCCGGCGCCTGCCAAGCCGCACTGCCTGATTCTGGCCATCGACGACGCCACCTACAGCGCAATGGGCGGCGTGCGCGAGTATCGCACCATGCTCGCGCGCGGGCTCGAACTTTTGGCGCCGGCGCACCCGAAGGTGGTCGCGGTCGACATCGTCCTGGCCGATCAAGAAGACCAGGCCGAAGACCTGCGCCTCCAGCGGGCCATGCAAAGTACGCCTAACCTGGTGCTCGCCACGCACCTGGAACAAGGCCGCTGGGAGAATCCGCTGGAGATCTTTCGCCGCGCGGCGACCAGCTTAGGGCACGATAAATCCGACGAGCTTTCGAGCGATGGCGTCACCCGCCAAATTCCCCTCGAAGAGCGGACGGAGAGCGAGCGTCACTGGGCCTTGGCCCTGGAAGCATTTCGCCTGGCGCATGAAGCGCGAATCATCGAATCGCCTAGCGACGTTCAAATCGGCGGCGAAGTGATTCCCGCTGCCCGGTCCTCGGGCAACCGAGCCGTCCGCGTCCTCTACACGCCGGACTCAATCCCGCAAATCTCGCTGAAAGATCTTTCGGACCATCCGGAATCAGCCGCCCAATTCACCGGCAAAGTCGTCTTCATCGGCGTCACCTCCATTTCCGCCACCTACGACCGCGTCGCCACGCCGTACGCTCAGGGCCGCATCCCTGGCGTTGAAGTCCACGCGCAGCTTTTCGAAACTCTGGAGCGCGGCCGCTTCCTGACGGACGCCTCGAATCTCTCGGTTCTCGGCTTCTCCGCCCTCGCTGCCCTCGCCGCCGGCCTGATTTTCGCCTGGCTCTCCGGCTGGCTGGCGTATCTGGCCGGAGCCGTGCTGCTTGCCGCTGCCCACCTGACGCCATTCCTGCTGTTGCACGAAGGCATCGTGCTTCCCTATACTGCGTTGCTCTCCGCCGCCTGGCTCACCGTGGTGGTCGCCGCCAGCTATCAGCACTTCGTGGTGCGGCGGGCGCTTGGCGTTGCCGAAACCGAGCGCAAGCGCTACCAGCAGGCCATCCATTTCGTCACGCACGAAATGCGCACTCCGCTCACCGCCATTCAAGGCTCCAGCGAGCTGATGGGCCGCTACCACCTGAGCGACGACAAGCGCAAGCAAATCGCCGAAATGATCAACCAGGAGTCCAAGCGCTTGGCGCGCATGATCCAAACCTTCCTGGATGTCGAGCGCCTTTCCGACGGCCAGATGGAGTTGAAGCGCGAGCCTTTCACCGCGCGCGGCATCGTCGAAGCCTGCGTCCAGCGCGCACGCCCGCTTGCCGAAAAGAAGAGCATCGCCATCCAAGTCGAAGACCTGCCCGGCGAACTGGAAGGCGACCGCGAGCTGATGGAATACGCCGTCTACAACCTGCTCAGCAACGCGGTGAAGTACTCGGACGCCAACACGCAGGTTACTGTGGCGTGTCACGTGCGGGCCGGCCAACTCCACCTTTCCGTCCAGGACCAGGGCATGGGCATGGACGCCAAGGAACTCCGCCAGATCTTCCAGAAGTTCTACCGCACCAAACGCGCTGAAACTTCCGGCATCGCCGGCACCGGCATTGGCCTCTCCATCGTCCAACAGATCGTCCAGCACCACGGCGGCCGGGTGGAAGTTACCAGCGAACCGGGCAAAGGTTCCTGCTTCACTGTCATCCTCCCCTCACATTCCCGAGCGGTACAGCCTCCCGCTGTGTCAGTCTAATAGAAGGTAATCGGAAAAAGTGTCACGCCTGTTGGTTGTTGAAGACGATAATTCTGTCCGGAATACGATCACGACTTTTCTGGAATTGGAAGGTTACGCCGTGGATGCCGTGTCGTCCACGCGCGAAGCCCTGGAGCGCCTGCGCGACGACGCCTACCCGATTGTCATCTCCGACATCTACGTCGACGAGCGCACGGGCCTGGACGTGCTGGAAACCGCTCGCAAGAAGAATCCCAACTGCGCCGTGATCCTGATGACCGCGCGCGGCACCATCGAAACGGTCATGAAAGCCACCCAGGGCGGAGCGTTCGATTACATCGCCAAACCCTTCGAGCTCGACCGCATGCTCGACACGGTGAAGCGCGCCGAAGCCGCCGTCAGCGTGCAGGACGAAGAAAAAGAATCCGAGATCGACGATCTGCCCGAAAGCGAGATGATCGGCAGCTCGTCCAAGATGATCGAAATCTACAAGACCGTTTCGCTCGTCGCCCCCACCAACGCTACGGTGCTGATCGAAGGCGAAACCGGAACCGGCAAAGAGCTGATCGCGCGCATGGTCCACAACAACAGCCCGCGCGCGAACCAACCGTTCATTCCCGTCGATTGCGGCTCCATCGCACCTACCCTGATCGAAAGCGAGTTGTTCGGCGCGTTGAAAGGCGCTTATACCGGCGCTGACCGCGACCGCATGGGCGTCTTCGAAGCCGCCAACAACGGCACCGTGTTCCTGGACGAAATCGGCGACCTGGAGCTCGGCTTCCAACTGAATCTGCTGCGCTTCCTGCAAGAAAAGGAAATCCGCCCGCTCGGCTCGGCGCGCGGCAAGAAAGTCGACGTCCGCGTCGTCGCCGCGACTAATCGCGACCTGCAGAAGATGGTCGAAGAAGGCAAATTCCGCGAAGATCTGTGGTATCGGCTCAACGTGGTGCGCATCATTCTGCCGCCGCTAGTGGAGCGCCGCGGCGACGTTCCACTGCTGGCGCATTATTTCTTGAAGAAGTACAACGAACGCTACAACCAGCAGGCCAAGCTCACCGAATCCGGGCTTCGCGCGCTGGAAAACTACAGTTGGCCGGGTAACGTCCGGCAACTGCAACACATGCTGGAACGCCTCACCATTCTGGCCCCACAGGGCCGCATCGACGAAGCGTCCGTGCGCGAGGCCATCGAACTCACCGAGCCGCGGGAAATCGCGGGCGAAACCCTCGCTGACACCGAAACCGAACAGATCCGCCGCGTGCTCGCCGCCACGGGCGGCAACAAGAGCCGCGCCGCGAAAATCCTCGGCATCGAACGTAAGACTTTGTATCGAAAGCTTGAACGAATGGGCCTCTGAAAGGGCTTCTATTTTGTCGCGTTCAGGCATATAATCATCCCGACTCGTCTCATACGGCCCCCGGTCTCATACGGCATCTTTGGGAGGTTTTCTATGTTTGACAGCCTCGACGAGCAAATCAGGCTAGACGAACACAAGTCGTCCTCGAACACCGAACGGTGGCTCCGATGGCTTCTGGTGATCGTAATCTCAGTCGTTGTCTTCGGTGGATTGTATTGGGCCGTTCATCTCATGCAAGGCACGTAAACGCTTCGCGTCCCTAACCAGGTTAGTTCGCTGATATCATGCCCGGGAGTTGTGTCGCCGCCAGCGACCGCATTACGGCTTTGATGCGGCCAGGATATTCGGGGTGGGGATTGTAAGTCTGCAGCTTTTCGTCCAAATTCTTGTTGCGGTACGTTTTCGATCTGGCTAGCTGTGCCGCCACGTAGTGAATGCCTGCTTGAACAGAGGAAAATTTCTCCCTGCAGGAATCCCATCCCAGAACGTTGTTATTCCGGTAATCTTTTCCGCCGCTCGACTCCACCATGGAGATGCTCGGTAACAATCGCCAGTCCAGGTTATTCTGATCGGCGGCTACCAGGAAATCTTCCGCCGAATCGCGAAGGGGGCACGAACGCTGGGCGAAGAACTCCCGCAACTGGCAAAGTCTCGGATCGCTCTGGTCTACCGCTCGCTGCGCCTGGTATTGATGGACACTGACCGTGGCGGGCACAGTCAACAGTCCGGCAACCAATAGGAAGTCCTTCATCATCCTTTTCCTCCTCAGGGTATGTTTTCGCGTCTGTACGGCTGACTTTTTGGAACTCTCTGAAAACTAACGAGTTAGTTGGGTCTGATCGGCTATTGGCTTTAGAATCAACAAGTTAGAAGAACGCTGGCATTGCTACAAACGAGTTTCAGTATAGCATGGGTTCTCTCGCTAACCAGTCCTCACTGGTACCAGGACGGCTACGCGGATGCCCGGCCTCCCCGGCTCGCCGACATCAAGTCGTAACCGTTTGCAGCCATTATGATGAGTGATGCTTCGAGCGCCGCTACAATAGAAGCTATCGATGGTCGTCGACGGCATTTACTATGCGGTAGCGTTATCGGCCGGCGGGGCACTGGTCTGGTATCTCACACAACCGGCCTTCAGCGCGCCCCTCTTCGTGCTGGCGGCGTTTTGCCTTTACTTCTTTCGTGATCCAGACCGCGTCATACCGGAGGGACCTGTCGCAGTATCGCCTGCCGACGGCAAAGTGGTCGGAATTGTCGGCGATGGAGCGGAGTGCACGCGCGTCAGCATCTTCCTGAACATTTTTGACGTGCACGTGAACCGCTCGCCCATCGGTGGCAAGATCTCCGGCGTCGAATATCATAAGGGGCAGTTCCTGGTGGCCAGCCGTGAAGTAGCGAGCACACAAAACGAGCGAAATGCGGTGACCGTGGCGGGAGTAGGGACCAGCGTCCGGTTCGTCCAGATCGCCGGCCTGATTGCACGCCGTATCGTTTTCAACAAGAAGACCGGCGATCAGGTGGCGGCCGGCGAACGCGTGGGATTGATCAAGTTCGGCTCGCGGGTGGATGTTTTCCTGGGGCCGGAATGGGAGATTCAAGTGAAAACGGGTGACCGGGTCTCCGGCGGTTCCAGCATCCTCGCTCACAGGAGGCAAGCCTGATGGCGAAGCTCAGTTTCAAGCAGCGGTTCCTCGATCCGCGCCCGGAATCGCAACGGCCGCGGCGGGCGGCCTACGCGCTTCCAACGCTCTTTACGGCGGGCAACATTTTCCTGGGATTTCTGGCCATCCTGCGCGCTATTGAGGGCGCCTTGTTCGGCGCCAGCGGCCAGTTGGGCAGCAACCCGCACTTCGAAGTGGCCGCCAAAGCCATCGGCGTCGCGGTTGTGCTGGATGGCCTGGACGGCCGCATCGCCCGCATGACCAACACCGTCAGCGCGTTCGGCCGCGAGCTGGATTCGCTCGCCGATGTCATCACTTTCGGCATCGCGCCCGCGGTTCTCGCCTTTACCTGGGGCGTTCAGTTCGCCGCACCCGGCGGATTCCTGATGGATCACCGCGCCGGCTATTTCATCGCGTTTCTTTATCTGCTGTGCGGCGCCGCCCGCCTGGCCCGTTTTAATGTACAAACGAATCCGGTGCCCAAGAATCCCGGCCGGCCGGATCGCAAGTACTTCGTCGGGCTGCCGATCCCCGCCGGTGCGGGCATGGTTGCCGCCGTCGTTTACGCGGCCGACTGCGTCCCGCTGCAATGGTGGATCCTCTCGGCCTCCTGGCTGGTCCTGCTCGCCCTGCTTTCCTTCCTGATGGTCAGCACCTGGCGCTATCCCAGCTTCAAGGAAATCAATCTCAAAGGCCCGCGATCGCCGCTGACTGTCATCCTGTTTGGCACGCTCATTTACATGATCTGGAACTACTCACAGCCGGTTCTGCTCTCGCTCGCGATCCTGTATGTCGGAACTGGAATCGTGATCCGGGGCGCCGGCATCGTGCGCCGCCGCTTCCGCCCCCATCCACCTCCGCCTCAACCGGAGCATCAGGCCGGCTGATATGCATGCTCATCGTGCCGGAACCAGGCCGGCGATCGCGATTGTCGGCGGAGAATCACTGCTGGGGAAGGAAGTCAACGAGCTGCTCGAGGAGAAGCGTGTAGCCGCGGACATCCGGCTGATCGCCTCCTACGACACCGAAGCTTCCAACGTCCTCACGCGCGGCCGCGAGGAAGTTGCGGTGCTGACGTCGCTTCAGGCAGCCGATCTCGGCTCGGCCCGTATCGTCATCCTGGCCGGCGCCAAGGAATCCAGCCGCAAGGCCCAGGAACAGATCGGCGGCGCGCATACGGCGCCCGTGGTGATCGACCTGAGCGGCGGCCTGGAAGAGCGGCCGGAGACGCGGCTGCGCGCGCCCCTGGTGGAGCCTCCCGGATTCCGGGCCGAAGGCGCCGTCCAGGTGATCGCCCATCCGGCGGCCATCGCACTCGCGCTCTTGCTCACGCAGGTTCAGAAGGCCGGTACCATCCGGCGCTCGGTGGCCCACATCTTTGAGCCGGTCAGCGAACGGGGCCAAGCGGGCCTGGATGAGTTGCAGAAGCAAACCGTCGCGCTGTTGACTCTCAAGCCGCTCCCGAAAGACCTCTTCGACGCCCAGGTGAGCTTCAACATGCTGACGGCGTATGGTTCGGAGTCGCCACATTCCCTTGAGGAGATCGAACTGAAAATCGAGCGCCACCTGGCGAGCCTGCTGGCCGATTCGGTGGCGCCCATGCCCTCGCTGCGCCTGATTCACGCGCCCGTTTTTCACGGCTACAGCCTGTCGGTTTGGGTGGAGTTCGACGAAAACCCCGGTGTGGCCGCGCTCGCACAGGCGTTGTCGTCCAGCAACATCGATGTGCGCGCGGCAGAGCATGAGCCTCCCACCAACGTCGGCGTTGCCGGACAAAGCGGAATCACCGTGGGCGCGCTGAGCGTGGATCGCAACCAGCCCCGCGCCTGTTGGTTCTGGGTGGTGGCAGACAATTTGCACATCGTCGCGGAAAATGCTGTGGAGGTCGTGCGTGAGTATTTGGAATAGACGCGCAGCCTGGCTGCTGGCTCCGGCCTTCTTGCTCGGTTCCTGCGGATATCATGTCGCCGGCAAAGCCGACCTGGTGCCCAAGGACGTCCACACCATCGCCGTCCCCGCTTTCAGCAACAGCACGGTGCACTACAAGTTGACCGACGGCCTTCCTCAAGCCATCGGGCGCGAATTCATCACCCGCACTCGCTACCGGATCGTCAACAACCTGGATGACGCCGACGCCGTTCTGCGCGGCTCCGTGATCAACTACGTCGTATTTCCCACGCTGTTCGATCAGGCCACCGGCCGCACCAGCGGCCTGCAGGTGAACGTGACCATGCAAGTCACGCTGACGGACCGAACGACGGGCAAGGTCATCTTTACCCGCCCGCGCTTTGAAGCCCACGAACGCTACGAGGTTTCGGTCACCAACACCAGCCAGTACTTCGATGAAAGCGGCGCCGCCATGCAACGCCTGAGCCGGGATGTGGCTAGGGATGTGGTCAGCGCGATCCTGGAGAACTTTTGAGCCCCGAGCAGTTCCTACAGCGCATTCGCAAGGGCCCGCCGGCGACGGCCTACGTGTTTCTCGGCCCTGAGACCTATCAGCTTTCCGCCTGCCGTCAGGCGTTGGTGGAGCAGGTGCTCGCGCCCGAGGACCGCGAGCAAGGCCTCAGCCGGCACGATCTGGAAGAGACCACGCTGGCGGCCATTCTGGATGACGCCCGTTCGCTGTCGCTCTTCGCGCCGAATCGCGTGATCTGGGTTTCCGGCGCCGAAAGCGCGTTGCCCCGCGGCCGAGGCGGTACGGAAGAAGAGCGCGCGGCTGCCGGCGCGTTGGCCGATTACGTCCGCCACGCCTCGCCCGGAACCGTGCTGGTCTTCGAAGCCAGCCGCTACGATTTCGACGGTGACGATCGCGCCAAAATCGAGCGCGTGCAGAAATTCTACGCCGCGATTCCCGACGTGGTCGAGCTGCGCCCGTACACGCTGGAATCCGCCCGCCGCCTGGCCCAGGACCTGGCCGCCGCTGCCGGCCTTCAAATCGGCCTGTCCGAACTCGGCTTGCTCGTGGAATCTCTCGCCGCCGACGCCAGCCGCATCGCGAGCGAAATCGAAAAATTGCGCCTCTACACGAGCGGCACACGCAAGGTCACTGCCGACGACATCCTGCTGCTGGTCCCGAACGCCCAGGCTTCCACGTTGTTCGCTTTAGTCGGCGCGCTTGGCCGCGGCGACCGCAAGCGCTCGCTAGACAGCCTGGACACGCTGCTGCGCGAAGGCGAGTACTTGCCGCTCGCTCTCACCTTCCTGGCCACCCAGTTCCGCCTGGCGATGGCCGCGCGCGAAGCCAACTTGCGCACTTCGCAACAAATCCAGACGCATTTCTCCAAGGAGGGCATCCGTATCTGGCGCGATCGCGCCGAGCAGGTCCAGCAAACCGTCGCGGCCTTCCCCAAAGAAAAGCTGCCGCTGGCGATCGAAAAAATTTACTGGGCCGACAAAGCGCTCCGCGACGCGCGTCCGGATGACCGCGTCGTGATGGAAGAGCTGGTTTTGAGTCTGACGAACTAAGCGGCCGACAGCGTCTTCAAGCGCGCGCTGATGCGGCTCTTGTAGCGGGCCGCGGTGTTCTTCTTGATGATGCCCCACTTGGCGGAGCGGTCGATGAGGGAAAACGTGGCGGGCAGCGCGGCCTCGGCGGCTTTGGCGTCCTTCTGTTCGATGAGCCGGCGCATGGAGCGGACCTGATGCCGCAGCCGCGACTTCCGCAGACGATTTACCATCGTCCGGCGCCTGGTCTGCCGCATGCGTTTCAGGGAGGAAATTGTATTGGCCATTCTCTAGCTGGAATCCTTCTTACAAGTTACAGCTTCCAGGATACCGTAGCCGGGGCCAAAACTCAATTGAGGGCGCCCGGTAGTGGCTCAGTTTGATTGAGCCACTACCCCCCGGAGGACGATTTGCCTGGAAGGTCGAAATTACTGTACTATAGAAATTTGCGGCTCCAGGTTGCACGCCATCCTGGATTGGTTTGCTTAAGGGAACCCAACATTCTGAAGCATAAGGACAGTTATGTACGCAGTGATTGAAACCGGCGGAAAGCAGTATCGCGTCGCACCCGGCGATGTCATCCAGGTGGAGACGCTCCCTGGCGAAGTTGGCTCGGAAATCGAGTTTGAGCGCGTGCTGGCCGTGGTAAATGATTCCAACGAAGTGGTCGCAGGACCCGCTGTCGGCTCGGCCCGCGTGAAGGGCACCATTTCGGGCCACGGACGCGGCGACAAAGTGATCGTTTTCAAGTTCAAACGCAAGAAGCAATACAAACGCACCATCGGCCACCGGCAAAACTTCACGCAGGTGACGGTGAGCGAGATTCTGGCATAGGTGCAGTATGGCGCATAAAAAAGGTCTGGGAAGTTCCAAGAACGGGCGCGATTCCAACGCCCAGCGGCTGGGTGTGAAAGCCTTCGGCGGCGAAACGGTGACGGGCGGCTCGATCCTGGTGCGGCAGCGCGGCACGCGCTACAAGGCCGGCGAGAACGTCGGCCGCGGCAAGGACGACACGCTGTTCGCCAAGATCCCCGGTATCGTGGTGTTTCGCGACCGCGGGCGCGCCGGCAAATTCATCAGCATCGAACCGGGTAGCAATTAGCGCCTTCCCGGCGTCTCTTTCCGGCAACTCCGGCGAGCTTCAAGTCCCGAGTCCTAGCAGCCCCCATGTTCATCGATGAAGTACGAATCCGCGTAAAGGCGGGCGACGGCGGCAACGGCTGCATGGCCTTTCGCCGCGAGAAATACGTCCCGCGCGGAGGGCCCAGCGGCGGCGATGGCGGCCGCGGCGGCGACGTCATCCTGGTCGCCAGCGAGCATCACAACACGCTGCTGCACTTCCGTTTTAATCCGGAGCACACGGCCGAGCGCGGGCGGCACGGCGAAGGCAGCAACCGCACGGGACGGGACGGGGCATCCATCGATGTTCCGGTTCCGGTGGGGACGGTTGTTTACGACGCCGACACCGGCGAATTGCTGCACGATTTCGTTCAGGCCGGCGACCGGTTCATCGTTGCCCGAGGCGGGCGCGGCGGCCGCGGCAATCAGCACTTCGCCACGTCCACGCATCAGGCGCCCACCGAGCATGAGCCGGGGCGGCCGGGCGACGAGAAGCGCCTGCGGCTGGAACTGAAACTGCTCGCCGATGTGGGATTGGTTGGGTTTCCGAACGCGGGCAAGTCGACCTTGATTTCGCGCATCTCGGCGGCGCGGCCCAAGATCGCCGATTACCCGTTCACGACGCTGGAGCCGAATCTGGGAGTGGTGAGCGTGGACGATCAGACGTTCGTCGTAGCCGACATTCCAGGTCTGATTGAAGGTGCGCACCTGGGGCATGGCCTGGGGGTCCAGTTCCTGCGGCACGTCGAGCGAACGCGGCTGCTAGTGCATCTGGTGGACGTCTCGGAGGTGACGGGGCGCGAGCCCGTGGACGACTTCCGTGTGATCCTGGAGGAACTAGCCAGCTTCAGCGAAGATTTGGCGAAGAAGCCGATGTTCCTGGTGGCTTCTAAGGTGGATGTGGCGCAGGATCCGGCACGGATCCAAGAGTTGCGGGCGTTGGCGGCGGCGAAGGGCCTGCCATTTCATGCGATTTCGAGTGTGACGGGGCAGGGAATCGAGGGCCTTAAGTACAATATGGCTCAATTTCTCGCCAAGCCGGTCGAAGAGAGAGTTGAGCAGGAAAAGTAGCCAACCAGGAGCGTGGAGACGAGGCGGTTTCCACGGAGGTTCCCAATGGATGGACTGAGCCAGATCGGTCTGCAAGGGCTGGCGAGTTCGCAAGCGCAGTTCGATACCGCAGCCAGGCAGATCGCGCGGGCGCCCTTGGCGGATTTGAACCAAGGCCCGCAGGGCGATCAGGTAGACTTGAGCACGGCGGCGGTAGCGCTGCTCGATTCGCGCAACAGCTTTGAGGCCAACATCAAGGTGCTGAAGACCGGCGACGAGATGCAGCAGTCGCTGATCAATATGATCGGATAGGGAGCCGGCGCTATTTGATTAGCACGCTGGAAGCGGTGGCGAAGTTCAGGATTAATGAAGGCGCCACCCCGAGCACCACAGTGCCGAGCGCAGTAAGCCACAACGTGGCGTTTATGCCCATGGTCGGCGGCTGCAACGAAATTGTTGCTTCGCTCGGCTCCTTCATATACATGACTACCAGGATCCGCAGGTAGTAATACGCGGCTACCGCGCTGTTCAGCAGGCCCAGCACAGCGAGCCATATCAAGTTGGCGTCCAGCGCGGCTTTGAAGATGTAGAATTTTCCGAAGAAACCGCCGGTCAGCGGCACGCCGATAAACGAGAGCAGGAAGATCGAGAACATGGCGGCCGTCATGGGTTCCTTCCAACCGAGCCCGGCCAGGTCGTCCACGTTGAGGTATTTCTCGTCCTGCCGCGAAAAATAGGTGATCACAGCTAACGCGCCGATGTTCATCAGAGCATAGGCGGCGAGATAGAACATCACCGCAGCTACACCAACCTGGTTGTGCGCGGCGATGGCCACCATGATGTATCCGGCGTGGGCGATGGAACTATAGGCCAGCAGCCGCTTGATGTTGGTCTGCATGAGCGCGGCGAAGTTGCCGATGATCATGGTCAGCAGCGCCGACGCCCACACGAACGGCTCCCAGCGGGTGGCGATTGGACCGAAGGCCGTCATGAAGACTCGCAGGAACACCGCGAAGGCAGCGGCTTTGGGGCCGGCTGACATGAACAGTGTCACAGGAACGGGCGCGCCCTGGTAAACATCAGGAGCCCAAATCTGAAAGGGCGCGGCCGATACCTTGAAGGCGAAGCCGACGAACATCAACGCGGCGGCCGTTCCGGCCAGAACGATGTTGCGCTCGGAGCCGGGGGTCAGCAAGGCCACGCGGATATTAGCCAGATTGGTGCTGCCGGTGGTGCCGTAGATCCAGGCGATTCCGTAAAGAAGGAACGCGGTGGCGAATGAGCCGAGCAGAAAATATTTCAGCGCCGCTTCGTTGTTGCGCTTGTCGTCACGCAGGTAGCCGGCCAGAATGTAGGTGGCGATGGAAGAGATCTCCAGGCCGATGAAGATCATGATCAGCTCATTCGCGGTGACCATGACGCATTGCCCGGTTACGGAAAACAGCAGCAGCGCGTAATATTCCGACGATTCCGCGTGCTCCTGCCGCAGGTACTGCGCCGAAGAGAAAAGGGTCAGGATACCGACGCCGATCACCAGCACGCGGAAGAACGTGGCGAAGCCGTCCACGATGAGCATGTTGGAGAACGATGTGCCAGGATTTCCGTAGGCGATAAACGCGCTGACCAGCGCTCCAGTGAATGCCGCCAGCGTGAGCGCGCTGAGATTGGCCCTTTTCGAGTCTTCGCCCAGCAACGGCTCAAACAGCATGATGAGCACGCCACCCAAGGTCATAATCATCTCGGGCAGAAACCGCACGTAGTCCGCGGCGGTGGGCAGGAAATTAACGGGCATTAGCAAGCTCCCTCTGCGCTGCCATGCCGGGAAGGCGCGGTGGTGTAGTGCGCACGTGGATCTCGCGGTGCGAATCGATGGGGCCGAGCAACACGGCGTCGGATGTCGAAATCGCCGGCAGGAACGTCTGCGGGAAGGAGCCCATCCAGACCATGAGAAGGAGCAGGGGCACGATGATCGCGTATTCGCGGAAGTTCAAGTCCGGCATGTGGTGCGTGACTTCTTCGGAGGCTTTGCCCAGGAACGCGCGCTGATAGAGCCAGAGCATGTAGCAGGCCGAGAGAATCACGCCCAGGGCGGCGAAAATGGTCCAGCGGAAGTACACGAGCGTTGCGCCCTGTAGCACCAGGTACTCGCCGATGAAGTTGCTGAGCATGGGCAGTCCGACGCTGGCGAGCATGGTGATCATGAAGGCGGTTGCCAGCTTGGGCGCGGGCGTAGCCACGCCGCCATAGGCCGCGATCTCGAGCGAATGCCTTCGTTCGTAGAGGAAGCCGACCAGAATGAAGAGGGCGCCGGTGGAGACGCCATGGGCCAGCATCTGGTACACCGCGCCGTCGAAGCCCTGCTGCGTGAACGTGAAAATACCGAGTACGACGAAGCCCAAGTGGCTCACCGAAGAGTACGCCACCAGCTTCTTCATGTTGGGCTGCACCATCGCCACCAGCGCGCCATAGACGATGCCGATGATGGCTAGCGTGACGATCCAGCCGGCGCATGCGCGAGCAGCCGAGGGGAACATCGGCACGCAGAACCGGAGCAATCCGTAGGTGCCCATCTTCAGCATGACGGAGGCCAGCATGACGGAACCGGCGGTGGGTGCCTCCACGTGGGCGTCGGGCAGCCAGGTGTGCAGCGGGAACAAGGGAACTTTGATGGCGAAGGCGATAAAGAAGGCCAGGAACAGCCAGAGCTGCGCTTCGCTGCTCAGCGCGATGGAGCCGCTTTGGAGGCCGGCGAGAATCGTGGGGTAATCGAACGTGCCGGCTTCGTTATACAAGAAGATGATCGCCACCAGCATCAGCATCGAGCCGGCCATGGTGTAGAGGAAGAACTTGACGGCCGAGTAAATGCGCCGGTCGTGGCCCCAGATGCCGATCAGGAAGTACATGGGGACGAGCGAAACTTCCCAGAACACGTAGAACAGGAAAAAGTCGAGCGCGCAGAACACGCCGACCAAGCCAAATTCCAGCAGCAACAGGAAGGCGTAAAACTGTTTGATGTGCTTGTCGATGTAGCGCCAGGAGACCAGAACGCACAGCGGCGTTAGCAGAGTGGTGAGAAGCACCAACCACAGGCTGATGCCGTCCATGCCGACGTGATAGCGGATGGCCGGCGAGGTGATCCAGGATACATCCGTCTCGAAAGCGAATTTGCCGGGACTACGGAACCAGAATGGAGCGATCAGGCCGAGCGAGGCGGCGAAGACGATGAGCGAGACGATCAAAGTGAAGTTCTTGATCATTCCCGGCTCTTCTTTGGGAAGCGAAAGAACCAGCAGGAACCCGGCGAGTGGCAGGAGGATGACGAGATCGAGCAGGTTCATCGGATGCCTCCGGCGAAGCCCATGGCGAGCAAGACTACAACCGACCCCAAAACCACCCAAGCTGCGTAACTTCGGATGCTGCCGGATTGCATTCGCCGCAGTACGCCGCCGATGCCCCGTGCCCGCGTACCGACGCTGTTGACCGCGCCGTCGATGATGCCAGCGTCGACGCCACGCCAGAGAACCGCGCGCGAGCCGTTCACCAG
Source organism: Bryobacteraceae bacterium (assembly GCA_035501155.1). Taxonomy (GTDB): domain Bacteria; phylum Acidobacteriota; class Terriglobia; order Bryobacterales; family Bryobacteraceae; genus Palsa-89. Next base: position 288,206 of record DATJWO010000034.1, on the reverse strand, counting down.
CGGCTGAACCACAGTGGCGTTGTAGGCTTCGTCGACAAAGTATTTGTTATAGACAAGCGTGTACAGGCCCTTGATGGAATTGGCGAAGGAATCGGCCAATCCAGGTTTCGCAACATAGAATACGTACGCGATGACGATGCCCAAGACTCCCACGCCGGCCGACAGCCACGCCAGCCCCTGGCTTTCGGGCTTTTCGGCGAACATTGGCTCGAGCCAATGTGGGATGTTGATCAAACCGCCGAAGATCGACAATACGGCCAGGATCATGAGCGGGCCGGTCATCACCAGCGGCGATTCGTGCGGGTGCGCGTGACCGCGATAGTCACCCATGAACGCCAGGAACCAGGCGCGGAAGACGTAGAACGCAGTCAAGCCCGCCGTGAGCACGCCGATCCAGTACATCCACGGCGCGCGCCCGTAGGCAGCCACCAAGATCGCGTCTTTACTGAAGAATCCAGAGGTGCCAGGGACACCCGAGATGGCCACTGAGGCGCACAACAGCGTTATACCTGTGATCTTCATGTGCTTGAACAGTCCGCCCATCTGCCGGAGGTCCTGTTCGCCATGCAGTCCGTGAATCACCGCGCCCGCGCCAAGGAACAGCAGGCCCTTGAAGAACGCATGGGTCATCAGGTGAAAGATGCCTGCGGAAAACGCGCCCACGCCAACGCCCAGGAACATGTAGCCGAGCTGCGAGACGGTGGAGTACGCGTAGACTTTCTTGATATCGGTCTGCGCAAGGCCGATGGTGGCTGCGAAGAACGCGGTTGCCAGGCCGATCACGGCTACCGTGTCCATGGAAATGGGCGCTTTGGTGAACAGCGCTGCCGATCGCGCCGTCATATAAACGCCCGCGGTGACCATGGTGGCGGCGTGGATCAGGGCGGAGACGGGCGTGGGGCCCGCCATCGCGTCCGGGAGCCAGACATACAGCGGGATCTGCGCCGACTTTCCGGTGGCGCCCACTAGCAGCAGCAGCGTGATGAGCGTGAGAATGCCGGCGCTCGCTTCCACCGGCATGCCCTTCGCGGCGTCAAACACTCTGGTGAAATCGAGCGTTCCGAACTGCCGGTAGATCAGAAAAACGGCGAGTGAAAATCCAAAGTCGCCAATGCGGTTGACGATGAACGCTTTGTTGCCCGCGGTGGTCGCGAACCCCTCCAGGAAATAGAAGCCGATCAGCAGGTAGCTGCACAGGCCGACGCCTTCCCAGCCGACGAACAGCAGCAGGAAGTTCTGCGCCAGAACCAGAACCAGCATGAAGAACATGAACAGATTCAGATAGGCGAAGAAGCGGTAGTAACCGCCCTCGTGCTCCATGTAGCCGATCGCGTAGATGTGGATCAGCAGCCCGACTCCGGTCACTACCATCAGCATCACCGCGGTCAGACGGTCGACCGCGAAATCGACGCCGATGTTCAGCATGCCGCTTTGGATCCAGGTGTAATAATGCTCAACGTACTTGGTGTCCATCGCGCCCAGGCCGAGCAAAGTCTTCAGCACCCAGGCGAAGGAAAGCGCGACGGAGCCGATGGCGAACAAATTGACGATTCCTTTTGAGAAACGCCGGCCGAACAGGCCGTTCACCAGAAAGCCCAGAAGCGGAAAAATCGGTATCAGCCAAAGAGACATGTTGTCAGTTTTTCATCGAGCTTATGTCGTCGATCATCAACGTCTCCCGGTTCTTGAAGACCGTCAAAATGATCGCCAGCCCCACCGCGGCTTCCGCCGCGGCCACCACCATGACGAAGAAGCTGAAGATATGGCCGTCCACCTGTTTGAAGCTGTACGAAAAAGTGATGAACGTCAGATTCACAGCGTTCAGCATCAGCTCGATGGACATAAACACGGTGATGATGTTGCGGCGGTAAATGAAGCCGGCCACGCCCAGCCCAAACAGGATGGCGCTGAGGATCAAGTACCAGTTCAAGGGGACGCCGTTGGCCATCTAAACTTCCTTTCTTGCCAGCACGACCGCGCCCACAATCGCGATCAGGATCAGAACCGAAGTCACTTCAAAGGGCAGCAGGTAAACCGTAAACAGCTTGCGCCCCACGTCCAGCGCCGTACCGCCTTGGAAGACGCCAAACACAACATTTTCGGTCCTGGGCAGCATGGCTTGGATCACGAAACTGATGAGGCCCAGGAACGCGGCGAGCAAGACGATGCCTACATACCTTACGAAGTGGGAGGATTGTAGCGTGCGTTCAGCGCCCGCATTCAACAGCATGATCACGAAGACGAACAGCACCATGATGGCGCCGGCGTAGACGATCACCTGCGCGGCCGCAATAAACTCGCCGCCCAGTTGCAGGTACAGGATAGCCAGCGATCCCATTACGCCGATGAGCGACAGCGCGCTTGCGATGGGATGCGTCTGCGCCACAAGATTGATGCCGCAGAACACTGCGATTCCGGCGAAGATGAAAAAAATCAGCGCGGTCATAGGTCTATTTCGAAGTCAACGCGACCACTAAGCTGGTGACCAACAAGTTGATCACCGAAAGCGGAAACAGGAAGATCCAGGCAAAACGCATCAGCTGGTCGTAGCGGAAGCGCGGCAGCGTGCCCCGGACCCAAATGAACAGGAACAGCAGAATTCCGATTTTGCCGCAGAACCAGAACAGCGCCATCAGAATCGCTTTCAGCACCGGCACGAACAGCGACAGGCCGAAGATGGCGGCGATTCCGAGGAAGACCAGGCCCGCGGCCGGCAGCGTGAACTTGTCCTTGCGGCGCGCCGGATTCAGCCCGTGGTACATGGCGATCAGCCCGCCCAGCAGGAACACCAGGATCGGTATGGCGTCTGAATAAGGCTCGGGAAACAAGGGTGTCCACCCGCCCAGGAACAGCAGGGTGGCGACGGCGGTGACCGTTACCATGTTGGCGTATTCGGCCATGAAGAACGCGGCGAACTTCATGCTGCTGTACTCGGTGTGGAAGCCGGCCACCAGTTCGTTTTCGGCTTCGGGAAGATCGAACGGCACGCGGTTCGTCTCGGCGAAGCCGGCGATCAGAAACACGACGAATCCGAAAATTTCGGGGATCACGTTCCAGCGCGGAATGAAGCCCAGCCAGTAGCCGCTTTGATACTCCACCATCTTGCGGAAGCTCAGCGTGTTGGCCAGCAGCAGCGGCGCGGCCACCGCCAAGCCCAGCGGAAGTTCATAACTGATCATCTGCGCGGAGCTGCGCAGCCCGCCGAGCAACGCGTACTTGTTATTGGATGCCCAACCGCCCAGCGCCACGCCGTAAACGCCCACCGACGAAACCGCCAGCACAAAGAGAATGCCGATGTTCAGATCCGTGAGCTGCATCCACGTCTTCACGGGCCCAACTTGGATTTCCGGTCCGAACGGTATCACCGCGATGGAGATGAGCGCCAGCGTGACGGCCACCCAGGGCGCCATGAGATAGAAAACCCGGTTCACGTGGGAGGGGATCACCCCTTCCTTGGTGATGAGCTTGACGACGTCCGCCAGCGGCTGCAGCAGGCCGTGCGGTCCCACGCGATACGGCCCCACGCGGAGCTGGATGTGCGCGATTACTTTGCGCTCGATCCACTGTAAATACGCGAGCGCGGTCAGAAGCACGAAGGCGACCACCGCCGCCTTGATGAGGCTCAGTATGAAAAAATTCATGAGTGACCTTACGGTCGCTGTTCGGAATACAACCCGCCCGGCGCCTCCAGCACTGCATTCAGTGACTTCGAGTACCGCCCCAGGGTGCCGGAAGTGAACAACGTGTCGCGCGCGGATTGTATCAACTCCGGCCGCGAACTCACCGGCACACGGCCATTCACCGGCGCGGTTTGCGCTGCTCCACCTGTTGCGACTATGGGCAAAGGAATATTATAACCACGCACGTTCGCGCGAATCTCTTCGAAAACCTTGTCGGGCGACCAGATGCCCAGATTCACGCCCATCTCTTTGGAAAGCAGCCCGAGGATCTCCAGGTCCGGCTTGGTTCCCATCACCTGAATTCCGGCCTTCAACTTTTGCACTTCGCCGCAGGTGTTGGTGACGGTTCCGTTCTTTTCGTAGGCTGAGGCGGCGGGGAACACGATGTCGGCGCGTTCGGCCGTTTCCGTGAGGAACAGGTCCTGCACAATCACGAATGCGTTGCTGGACGCGAGCTCCGCATCTTTCAGAGGATTGGCGCCCACAACCCACAACACGTCCAGGTCTGCCGCGGCGAGAATCTCGTCGCAGGCCAAGCCCGGATTTTCCACGGGCTGGTATCCGGGCCCGAGATCCGGCAGAAGCCCCATGTCGGCCGCGCCGCGCGAGTTCGAGTAGTCAACGAGAGCGACGTATTTGACCGGAATGCCGAGCGAATCACCGAAAGCAACCAGCTTGCGGATCTCGTCGCCCTTAATTGCGTCGCCAAACAGGATCACCAGGTCGGGCTCGGCTTTGAGTTGGTCGCGCAGAGACTCTATGTCCACCAGTTCGCGGCCGGGCAGCGTCACGATGCTACGGACTGCCTGCGCCTGCTCGCGGACCGGGCCTGGAGCGACGGTATAGATATGCGCGCCGTGGTGCCGGTAGTTGGCGCGGATCTGGAACGCCAGGAAAGGATGCTGCTGCGAAAGATCGTTCGAGACTACCAGGATTGCTTTGCTGTTGTACAGATCTGCGGCGGTGGCCAGAGCGCCCGTTTTCCCACTCAGCGCGTCCAGCAGGGTGACGACGTCGCCGGTACGGTGATGATCGATGTTATTCGTGCCCAGCGCCTCGCGGGCGAATTTCTGTAAATAGTAGTTCTCTTCGTTCGTGGTGCGATTCGAGCCGATCACGCCGAACTTGCCGTGGCGCGACTTCACGTCTTTCAACTTGCGTGCGGCGGCCTGCAGCGCATCCGACCAGGACACCGGCTCCAGCTTTCCGCCCTTTCGCAGCAGCGGTGTTTGCAGGCGCTCGGCATGATGCACGAAGTCCGACGCATAGCGGCCCTTGATGCACAGGAACTCGCCGTTGATGCCGGAATGATCGCGGTTGTTGCCGCGGATGATTTCGTTGTTGCGCACGCCCAGCGTCGTCTTGCAGCCGTCCGAGCAATGCGTGCAGATGGTGCCGACGTGTTTCATCTCCCAGGGCCGCGTCTTGTAGCGGTACATGCCGCTGGTGAGCGCGCCGACTGGGCAGATGTCGATGCACATGCCGCACTCGTCGCATTCAAGATGATCCGCGTGATTCGGCTCGATGATCGAAACCACGCCGCGATTGCCTACGCCCAGCGCGTTCACGCCCATGCCTTCGTTGCAAATGCGGACGCAGCGGTAGCACAGGATGCAGCGCGGCGCGTCATAGAAGACCACAGGCGACCATTGTTGCTCGTTGACGTGAACTTTCTGTTCCAGATAACGGCTCTCGCCGACGCCGTAGCGGAAGGTCATGTCCTGCAGTTCGCATTCGCCGCCCTTGTCGCACACCGGACAGTCCAGCGGATGGTTGGTCAGCAGGAACTCCACCATGCTCTTGCGCGCTTCGTGCACTACCGGTGAATCGGTGCGCACCACCATGCCCTCGGCCACCGGCGTCGTGCAAGCCACCTGCAATTTCGGAGTCTTTTCCACTTCCACCAAGCACATGCGGCACGCGGCCTGCAGGGTCAGGCCGTCGTAGTAGCAGAAGGAGGGGATTTCGATGCCCACCTGCTTCGCCGCGTTGATTAGCAGCGTCCCGGGCGCGCTGGTGACCTGCTTCCCATCAATCGTGAGATGAATTTGATCGCTCATTGTCTATGCCATGGCCAGTTCGGCTGAGTGCTGGAAGGGACACGGCCTGCCGTCCAGGTGCGCTTCGAAATCGTCGGAGAATTTCTCGATGATAGACATGGTCGGCATGGCCGCGGCATCGCCCAGCGCGCAGAAGGTACGTCCGAACATGTTCTTGGCCAGTTCGCCGATCAGTGGGATGTCGCTCTTCTGCCCACCGCCATTGTGGAAGCGGTCGAGCATCTTGCGCAGCCAGGTCGTACCTTCGCGGCACGGGATACACCAGCCGCAGCTTTCGTGCGCGTAAAACTTCATGATGCGCAACGCGAATTTCACCATGCACGTGTCTTCATCCAGGATCACGGTGCCGCCCGAGCCGAGCATGCTTCTCGCCTTGGCCAGCGTGTCAAAATCCATCGCGATATCGCATTCGTCGGCTGTCAGAATGGGGCACGAGGAACCGCCGGGAACAACCGCCTTTAACTTTTTGCCGTTGCGCATTCCGCCGCCCACTTCGTAAATCATGCGCAGCAGGTTGAACCCAACCGGCAATTCGTAGACACCCGGCTTGTTGATGTGACCAGACAGGCAAACCATCCGCGTGCCACCGTTTTTTGGTGTTCCCAGCGCCGCGAAGGCAGCCCCGCCGTCACGAATGATGGCCGGGATCGCCGAGAAAGTTTCGACGTTACTGAGCAGCGTCGGGCTCTGCCACGCGCCCACGACGGCCGGGAAAGGCGGCTTCATGCGTGGCACGCCGCGCTTGCCTTCGATGGAATCCAGCAGTGCCGTCTCTTCACCGCATTCGTAAGCGCCCGCGCCGGTGTGCGTGTAGAGATCGAAATCGAACCCGGTACCCTGAATGTTCTTGCCCAGATAGCCGCGCGTGTAGGCCTCGGAGATGGCGCGATCCATGGCCTCGATCAGGTAGCGGTACTCGCCGCGAATATAGATGTAGCCTTTGTGGGCGTCGACCGCCTTCGCTCCGATGAGAATGCCCTCGATCAGCTGGTGCGGGTCGTTCTCCATCAGCAGCCGGTCCTTGCAGGTCCCCGGCTCGCTCTCGTCGGCGTTGATGATGACGTATTTCGGCTTGGGTGAAGTGCGTGGGACGAAGCTCCACTTCAATCCGGTTGGAAATCCCGCGCCGCCGCGGCCGCGCAGCGCCGAAACTTTCACCTCTTCGATGATCTGTTCCGGAGTCATCTCGATCGCCTTGAAAAACGCCTTGAAGCCATCGTTCGCCAGGTAGGTTTCCAGCGACTCCGAGTTCGGCAGGCCGAAGCGTTTGGTCAGGATCTTGACTTCGAGCGGACTGGGTTCGTTGTAGAGCATTGTGTCCCTATTGCGCCTTCCTCAAATCCGCGATCAGCCGGTCCAGTTTCTCCGGCGTGACGAAGTGATGGAAATCGTAATTCAATTGGATCGCCGGCGCCCAACTGCACGCTCCGATGCATTCCACTTCCTCGAGCGAAAACTGGCCGTCGGGAGTCACTTCTTTGTTGCCGATTCCCAGCGTCTTGGAGGCATGCTGGAAAAGCTCCTCGCCGCCCAGCAGCAAGCAGCTGATATTGGTACACACCTGCACGTGGCACCGGCCCAGCGGTTTGCGGTGAAGCATGGAATAATAGCCCACCACTTCGTCCACTTGCAGCGGCTGCACTTTGCATCGCCGCGCCACTTCATCGATTAGTTCGCTGGAAATGTGGCCCACTTCATCCTGCGCGTATAACAGCATCGGAATAACGGCCGAGCGCGTGCGGCCGGGCGGATAGCTCTCCAGCAGCTTCGCGAATCTAGCTTCGAGTTCCGGCGAGAAGGTCATCAGCGGTCCACGTCTCCTAAAACGAAATCCATACTACCCAGCGCTGCGATCGAATCGGCCAGCAGCCGTCCCTCCAGCAACGCCGGAAGCGCCTGCAGATTGCCGAAACTCGGCGTCCGCATGTATACCCGATACGGTTTCGATGTCCCGTTGCTCACCACGTAGTAGGCAATTTCGCCGCGCGGTGCTTCCACAGCTTGATACGCCTCGCCCGCCGTTACGCGGAAGCCTTCGGTCACGATCTTAAAGTGATAGATGAGCGCTTCCATCTGCGTCTTCATCTTTTCGCGCTCGGGAAGCACAATCTTCGGCGCATCCGCCTGCCAGGCGCCTTCCGGCATGCCTTCCAGAGCCTGCATGATGATGCGCGCGCTCTGCCGCATCTCGCCGAGGCGCACCCGGTATCGCGCATACACGTCGTTTTCCTTGCGTGTGGGCACTTCGAAATCGAACTGGTCGTAACTGGAATACGGCTCGCTCTTGCGGATGTCCCAGTTCACGCCGGCCGCGCGAATCATCGGCCCGGTGACGCCCAGGTCCAGCAGATCCTCGAGCGGCGCGATGCCAACGCCCTGCGTGCGCCGCAGCCAGATCGGATTGCTGTCCAGCAGTTCCTCGTACTCGTCCACCTTGCTCGGAAAGGCGCGGATAAACCTGCCTACCGCTTGCTGCCAGCCACGCGGCGGCTCCAACGCCACGCCGCCGATGCGGATGTAGCTGGTCATCATCCGCTGGCCGGAAAACATCTCCAGAATCCGCAGAATATCCTCGCGTTCGCGGAAGCAGTAGAAGAACACGCTCATCGCGCCGATGTCCAGCGCGTGCGTTCCCAGCCAAACCAGGTGGCTGTTCAAGCGCGAGAACTCGGCCATCATCACGCGCAGCCACTGCGCTTTCGGCGGAATTTCGATGTCGCCGATCAGCTTCTCCACCGCCAGCGCATACACCAGGTTGTTGGAAAGATTCGCCAGGTAGTCCACGCGATCGGTCAGCGTCACCGCCTGCTGCCAGGTTTTCACCTCGCACTGTTTCTCGATGCCGGTATGCAGGAATCCGATGTCGGGAACGGCCTTCAAAATCGTTTCGCCGTCCAGCTCCAACACGATCCGCAAGACACCATGGGTCGAAGGGTGCTGCGGACCCATGTTCAGAATCATCTTCCGCGAGGTCCCAACAGGTGGCTCGACCATGACCGTGGCGTTCTCGGCGGCGGTCGTTGCGGCGATGGAGTCAGTATGGGTCGTTATCTCACGCATGGTGATTCCTATTCATTCTGGTAGCTGTACTTGTAGCCGTGGACCGGATAATCCTTGCGCAGCGGGTGGCCCTCCCAATCGGTCGGCATCAAGATGCGGCGCATCTCGGGATGATTGCGGAAGGTAACGCCGAACAGGTCGAAGATTTCGCGCTCGTACCAATTGGCCGCTCGCCACACGCCGGTCACCGAATCGATCTCGCAGTCGGATTCGGTCAGCCAGCACTTCAACCGCAGCCGCTCATTGTGGTCGATGGAGTGCAGCAGATAGATCACTTCAAAGCGCGGATCGGCCGGAAGCCAGTCCACCGCTGTGATGGCGCTCAGCCGGACGAAACTTTGCTCGTCCTTCAGGAACCGGCATACCTCGACAATCTGGGCTGGAGCGATGAATAGGGTAGGTTCGTTGTGTTCTGCGTGGCCGCCCGTAATGGCGCCAGGAAAGCGCTCTTCGAGCGCGGCCGTTACCGCGTGGTCTTTCAATGAATCAGGCAGCATTCTTGTTCACCGGAGTCTCGGATGCGCGGCTGGCAGGCGCGGCGGGCTGTTCCTGTGACCAGTCCAGCGCGCCCTTCTTCCAGATGTAGAAGAACCCCGACAGCACCAGCACGATGAACAGGAGCATCTCCACGAATCCGAAAAGCTTCAGTTCACGGTATACCACCGCCCAGGGGTAAAGGAACACGGCTTCGATGTCGAACAGGATGAAAACGATCCCCACCAGATAGAACTTTACGCTGAACCGCTCGCGCGCCGAACCGGTGGGCGCGATCCCGGATTCATACGGTGAGTCCTTGACGCGGCTTTTGACGTGCTTTCCCAGCACTGCCGACAACACCACCAGCGCCGTTGCCACCAGAACTGCGATTGCGATCTGCACCAGAACCGGAAAGTACGTCTCGGGATAGGTAGTTGGCATGTGTATGTGAACTCGACGCCCTAACATTCGACTATAATGAGATCCGGCCTCAGGCTGCAAGTTACAGTTTCCTTGCGGGGTGTAATGGTGGAGCTGGAAGCAACAACAAGCCAGATTGAAATTGTTCTGAACGGGCAGGCTAGGGCTGCGCCGGCGGGATGCAGTTTGCGGGATTTGCTGGTATGGTTGGAAGTCGATCCGGCGCGGGTGGCGGTGGAATTGAATCGCTCCATCGTCTCACGGCAGGAATGGGATCGGGTGATCGTCGAAGCGGGGGCAGCGTTAGAGGTCGTACAGTTCGTCGGCGGCGGGTAAGGCAGGCTGGATTTCTTCAGCCCGGTCCATGATGTATCGGGCATCAGCGACATTACCTATTGACAGTCGCCACGGCTCAGGTAGAATCTTAGAGGCGCCTCAGTCGCAAACGTAAGCGGGTGAACATGTTCAAAACAAAGAAAAGTCGTTCTGAAAGCGAAGACGGGCTGCGTACGTTTGCCTCGAGCGATGTTTCCCGCATTGCCCAGGTCAGCCTGCGGCAACTGCAATGGTGGGATGAGCGGAAAGTCGTTTCCCCCCGGCATGAAGGGCATAAACGGGTTTACCAACCCGAGGAAGTGATTGAAATTACGGTAATTGCCGAGTTGCGCCGCAAGGGATTCTCGCTGCAAAAGATCCGCCGCGTGCTGCGGTTCCTACAGCGGGAAATGGGAAAGCGGCTGAGCGACGTCATGCAGTCGCATTCCGATCTGCACCTGGTCACCGACGGGAAGTCGATATACCTGGAAGACCAGCACGAACGGATCATCGATATCCTGAAGAACGCCAAACAGCCGATGTTCCTGGTCTGCGTGAGCGATCAGGTCCGCAGGCTGGACGAATCCCCGCGCAAGCCGATGAAGGCCGAAGCGGCCGCAGTGGGAAACCGGCGGTCGGCTCGTAGCGCTTAAGCTGGGCTGGGACCGCGGCCCGTTGGAGGGCCTCCAGCGCTCCGTGCAAACTCCGTTATACTGAAAGAGCGAGGTGTCGATGCCGCGTTGGTTTCGGTCGGTTCTATTCGCTATCTTCTTTGTTGCTTTCTGCTCCGTGGTTGGGGGTATCTTTGGGCCCGGCGTGACGGGCGTCTCGGCGGCCACCAGCGGCCCCGAGGAAGACCTCAAGACCAACATCAAGGAGTTCACCAAGGTCTACGAACTGGTGGAGAACAACTTCGCCGACAAAGTGACCTCGGACAAGGGTATCTATAAGGGTGCTATCCCCGGGATGCTGCGCACGCTCGATCCGCACTCGAATTTCTTCGACCCCAAGGATTTTCAAGCGCTGCGTGACGATCAGAGCGGCCACTACTACGGCGTCGGAATGCAGGTGGCGCCGCGCAATGGCAAGACCATCGTGGTTGCGCCGTTCGGTGGCTCGCCGGCTTACAAGGCTGGCTTGCGGCCCGGCGACGCGATTCTGGAAGTCAACGACAAGAAGACCGACAATTTGACTACGCCGGAAGTCGCCGATCTTTTGAAGGGGCCGCGCGGGACGCACGTTCAGGTCACGGTCGGGCGCGAAGGCCTCGACAAGCCGCTCACATTCGATATCGTTCGCGACGAAATTTCCCGCTCCAGCGTGGAAGAGGCGTTCTGGGTGCGGCCGGGCATCGCTTACATGAAGATCGCGCAGTTCAATGAGAACACCAGCGAGGAAATGGAAGAGAACTTCAAGCGCCTGGGCGAAAACAACATCAAGGGCTTCATTCTGGACCTGCGCGAAAACCCCGGCGGCCTGTTGAATGAAGGCGTCGCCGTAGCCGGCCACTTCCTGCGCAAAGGGGAAGTTGTTGTTTCCCATCGTGGGCGCGCTTCTGCTGAAAAGCCCTATCTCGCGCGAGGCAGTTCGGCCGGCCAGAACTATCCGATCGTTGTTTTGGTGAACCGCTATTCGGCATCAGCCGCGGAAATCGTGGCTGGCGCCCTGCAGGATCATGATCGCGGCTGGATCCTGGGCGAAACCACGTTCGGCAAGGGTCTCGTGCAGACCGTCTATCCTCTCGAAGACAACACCGGCCTCGCGCTGACCACAGCTCACTATTACACACCCAGCGGACGCCTGATCCAGCGCGATTATTCCAACATTTCGTTCCTGGATTACTACTACGGCAAGCGCACCGACACCAAGAATCTGCTGGACGTCAAGAGCACCGATAGCGGCAGAACGGTGTATGGTGGCGGCGGAATCACGCCCGACGAAAAATACCAGCCGCCCAAGTTGAATACGTTCCAAACCAGTCTGCTGACCAAGTACGCGTTCTTCAACTTCACCGCCAAATGGTTCGGCGCACGCGGCCAGGCGCATCTTCCCAAGGGATGGGAGCCCGACGCCAACGTGATCAACGATTTTCACGAATACGTGTTGAAGCAGAACATCCCGTTCACCGAAGCCGAGTGGACCGATAACCACACCTGGGTTGCCCAACAGTTGAAGCGCGAAATGTATGCCACCGGCTTCACTTATGAGGAATCCCAGAAGGTCGCCATCGAGACCGATCCGATGGTGACAAAAGCCATTGATGCCATGCCGGAGGCCCGGGCGCTGCTGGACAAGTCCAAGAAGCTGATCGTCGAGCGCATCCAGCAGGACGGCCGTCCCTAACGCGGCTCAGACAGTTTGAATACACCTCAGATTACCGTCCTGGACGCGGGCGGCCAATATTGCCATCTCATCGCCAGAAAGATTCGCGACCTGGGCGTGTACGCGGACGTTCAGCCGAGCGAAACGCCGGCTTCTGAACTAACCGGACGCAAAGGCGTTATCATCTCCGGCGGCCCGGACAGTGTCTACGAGCCCGGCAGCCCGCGCATCGATCCAGCCATCTTGTCGGTCGGCAACGCCGTGCTCGGAATCTGCTACGGCCAGCAGCTCATGACGCACGTGCTGGGCGGCCGTGTGCGCAAGGGCGAAAAAGGCGAGTACGGCTTGGCGCGCCTACACACTCTGCGCCGGCACCCGCTCTTTGCCAACCTGAATGGCGAAGCCCAGGTCTGGATGAACCATCGCGATCAGGTCGAGTCCGTGCCGGCTGGCTTTGACGTGCTTGGCAGTACCGAGACTTGTGCGATCGCCGCCATGGCCGATCGCGAACGCCCGCTCATGGCCGTTCAATTCCATCCCGAAGTGGTCCACACACCGCAGGGCCACCAACTGCTCGCCAACTTTGTTTTTGATGTCTGCCACTGCGACAAGGACTGGGATCCCAAGGACCGTATCGGCCCGATCGAACGCGAGATCCGCGCGGTGGCCGCTGACCGCAGCGTCTTCTTCTTTGTCAGCGGCGGCGTGGATTCCACTGTCGCGTATACACTCTGCCTGCGGGCGCTTGGGCCGGAGCGCGTGTTCGGCATTTACGTCGACACCGGCTTGATGCGCCAGGGCGAGACCGCCTACGTCCGGCGCCTGTTCGAGCGACTCGGCGCGCAAGCGTTTCGCGTGGAAGAGGCTGAAGACGAGTTCCTCAAGGCGCTGGAGAGCGTGACGGATCCCGAAGCCAAGCGGCACATCATCGGCGAGCAGTTCGTGGTCGTGCAGGAGCGCATTCTGAACACGGGCCACTTCCTGGATGGCAACTGGATCTTAGGGCAGGGCACCATCTATCCCGACACCATCGAATCGGGCGGCACGGCCAAGGCCGATGTCATCAAGACGCATCACAATCGGGTGGCTGGCATTCAGAAGCTGATCGAGACCGGCCGCATCATTGAACCCCTGGCTTCGTTCTACAAGGACGAAGTCCGCGAGATCGGCGCTGAGCTGGGCATCCCGTCCGAGTTCCTGCATCGTCATCCTTTCCCGGGACCTGGGTTGGCGATCCGTTGTCTTTGTTCAGAAACAGTCGCTCCGGTAACGCGCCGGGATCCAGGCTGGCTGCTCCCGATCCGCTCTGTGGGGGTGAAGGGCGATTCACGCAGCTATCATGGCGTGCTGGCGCTCGACAATGTGCCCGCCGAAGATATCGCGACAGAACTGGTAAACGCGATGCCGGACATCAATCGGGTGGTGGGCCTGGTGCATTCGCGCGTTGAAATTGGCCAACTGCGATCCAGCTCCGCTACGCTGACTCAAGAACGTTTGAAGCGTTTGCGTAGCGCCGACGCGATCGTTCGCCAGGTGTCGGAGGAAAGCGGATTCGATCGCGAAGTCTGGCAGTTCCCTGTCGTACTGATTCCTATCGGCGCCGCCAACATGCCGGATTCGGTTGTGCTGCGTCCCATCCATTCCGTCGACGGGATGACCGCACAGGTGGTTCGCATGCCTCGCGAACTGCTGCATCGCCTCACCCACGAGCTGATCGGGGTCAGCGGCGTGTGCGCCGTCTTCTACGACCTGACGCACAAACCGCCCGGCACCATCGAGTGGGAGTGACGCGTCAGATCCGGTGGAAGCTCTTCAGAATGTCGCGCGTGGAATAGCGCAGCGCGATGGGCCGGCCGTGCGGGCAGCTCATCGGGCACTCGGTCGCAGCTAGTTCCCGTAGCAGCCATTCCATCTTGGTTTGATCTAGCCGCATGTTGATTTTGATGGCGGCGCGGCAGGCGATGCTCGCGGCCATCGCGCGGCGCAGATCGTCAAGCGAGACTTTGCGGAGTTCACCTTCAGCGATTTCCAGAATCTCAAACACCAGCTTTTCGACGTCACCCGGGCCGACGCCCGCGGGCGCGCCCTTCACTGCGATGGTTCGGTTGCCGAAGGGCTCGGAGTCAAAGCCGGCCCGTTCTAATTCACCCGCGATGCGCGCGTATTCGATCTGCTGCGCGGCGGTCAGTTCCAACAGAATCGGCATCAGCAGTTGCTGGCGTTCTACGCGCCCCTCCGCCTGCTGCCTGAGCACTTTCTCGAACAAGATGCGCTCGTGTGCGACGTGCTGGTCGATGATCCAAAGCCCGTCGCGGCCAGCGGCGATGATGAAGCTGTCCTGAATCTGGCCGAGCGGGCGCAAGTCGGAAAGCGCTGTGAGGCTCTGAGGCGCGTCGACGTAGGGCAACGCTCCGTGCGTGTCGGGTGCTTGATGCAGCACGGGATCGCCGAAATCGAAACGCGGCGCAGGAGCGGCGGGGGTTCGGAGCGTGAACACTGGCAGGTCTTCCTCGCGTTCCGGTGCTGCAAAAGTGACAGGCGCTGGCTCGAAGCGCTGGTTCTCGATGCGCTGGGTGAAATCGGAAAAAGGGAGATCGGCTGCAGGCTGCGGCTGCGAAGGAATCGGAATGCCGGATGCAGGCCGCGACGCGATCAGGCGCTCGCGGATTGAATCGCGAACGAAGTCGTGGACGAAGCTTCCGTGCCGGAACCGGACCTCCGTCTTCGACGGATGAACATTCACGTCCACCTCTTCGCAATCGCAGTCGAGAAATAGGAGCGCGAACGGGTAGCATGCCGGCGGCATCAGGTTGTGATACGCCGACGACAGCGCGTGCATGAGCAGGCGGTCACGAATCAGCCGCCCGTTCACAAATAAGAAGATGGAATTGCGATTCGATTTCTGGACCTGAGGGCCGGAGACAAAACCCCGAAGCGCGAAGACCCGGCTGGAGCGCTCTTCCGCTTCGACGACGTCCAGTTCCCGCTCGACGTAGTCCAGATCGATCAGCTCTTCCAGCGTTTGATTGCCGAAGACCTGATAGACGCGTTCCTGGAGCGTGTCGACGGGCGTGACATCCAGCAATTCCGCCGTTCCGTGGCGCAACTGGAACGCCTTCTGAGGATGCGCCAGGCTGTAATGCGTCACCAGCGAGGCGATGTGAGCCAGCTCGGTCTGATCCGATCTTAGAAACTTCTTGCGGGCTGGAACATTGTAGAAAAGATCGCGAACCGTTACGGTCGTTCCGGCCGCGCGGGGAAGTTCGTCGCAGCGCAGCAGCTTGCCACCGGCGATCTCGACTGCCGCGCCCGTAGTTTCGTCGTTGGATCGGGTCTCCAGCAACAGCCGCGAAACCGAGGCAATGGAAGGCAGCGCTTCGCCGCGGAAACCCAAGGTCGCGATGGATAGCAGGTCTTTGACGTCGCTCAGCTTGCTGGTGGCGTGCCGTTCGAAGGCCAGCAGCGCATCGTCGCGCAGCATTCCACAGCCATCGTCGGCTATCCGGATCAGGCGGCGCCCGCCGCTCTCGATGTCGATGCGAAGGTCTTTGGCACCGGCGTCGAGCGAATTCTCCAGCAGCTCTTTGACAACTGAAGCGGGCCGTTCCACGACCTCTCCGGCCGCGATTTTGTTGGCGACGGTATCGGAGAGAACGCGGATTCGGCCCATGCGTGCGCTAAGCGCTCATGGACGCCAGGAATTCGGCGTTGCTCCGGGTCTTGCCCAGTTTGTCGAGCAGCAGCTCCATGCTTTCAGTTGGCGACAGTGGATTCAGCACGCGGCGCAGCACAAAGATGCGATTCAGCTCTTCGCGCGGAACCAGCAGCTCTTCCTTGCGAGTGCCGCTCTTGGTGATATCGATGGCCGGGAAAACGCGCTTGTCCATCAGCTTGCGGTCCAGATGGATTTCCATGTTGCCGGTGCCTTTGAATTCTTCGAAGATCACGTCGTCCATGCGGCTGCCGGTGTCGATCAGCGCGGAGGCCACGATGGTGAGCGAGCCGCCTTCTTCGATGTTGCGCGCCGCGCCGAAGAAGCGCTTGGGCCGCTGCAACGCGTTGGAATCGACGCCGCCCGAAAGCACTTTGCCCGAGGGCGGAACGACGGTATTGTAAGCTCGCGCCAGGCGTGTGATGGAATCCAGCAGAATCACGACGTCGCGCTTGTGCTCCACCAGTCGCTTGGCCTTCTCGATGACCATCTCCGCCACCTGGACGTGGCGCGAGGCCGGCTCATCGAAGGTCGAGCTGATTACCTCCCCTTTCACGGAACGCTGCATGTCGGTGACTTCTTCGGGGCGCTCGTCGATCAGCAGAACGATCAACGAAACTTCCGGATGATTCGCGGTGATCGAATTCGCGATGGACTGCAGCAGCATCGTTTTACCGGTGCGCGGCGCAGCCACGATCAGCCCGCGCTGCCCTTTGCCGATGGGCGTGAGCAGATCCATCACGCGGCCCGAGAAGTTATCGCGCGCGGTTTCGAGCTTCAACCGTTCGTCGGGATAGAGCGGCGTCAGATTGTCGAAGAAGATCTTATTGCGTGCTTCCTCGGGCGGCTCGAAGTTGATGGCGTCCACTTTGATGAGCGCAAAGTAGCGTTCCCCTTCCTTCGGAGGCCGGATCTGACCGGAAATCGTATCGCCGGTGCGCAGATCGAAGCGGCGAATTTGCGATGGCGAAACGTAGACGTCGTCGGGCCCCGGCAAATAGTTGTACTCGGGTGCGCGTAGGAATCCGAAGCCATCGGGAAGGCATTCGAGCACGCCCTCGGAGAAGATCAGGCCGCTTTTTTCAGCTTGCGTCTGCAGGATCTTAAAGATCAATTCCTGTTTGCGCAGGCCCGCAATTCCAGCGACGCTTAAGTCCTTGGCGATCTGGTTGAGCTTCTGGATACTCATGTCCTTGAGCTCTACCAGGTCGAGCGTGCCGTTCTTCTGATTGCCTTGGCCGGCTCCGCCGTGGCGCTTACGGCCGCCCTGTTGCGGAACCGCGGCAGGTTCGGCGCCCTTGGCTTCCTGCTCCGGCGCCTTGGCTTCCGCCTTCTCGCCGGCAGGCTTCGACTCGGCGGATTTGGGATCCGCTTTGCCTTCGGTTTTGGTCTCGGAATTTTCTTCGGTGGGAGCAGCTACTGCTGCTGGGTCTTGATTTTCCAAATCGCTTGCCAAATTTCCCTCACTCCCCGGCACTTCACGGCCGAGAACGGCAGAGTTTCACTTTGGGGAGCGTGCCTCCCGATGGTCGCGACCCCCTGCCGTTGTTGATTTTGACTCTTCAGTTTGTCCGTCTTGGTGGCGATCACCAGGTATCGCCGGTTATGGAACTCCAACCACTCGCGGAGTTCCAGGTCCTTATCCATCCAACCCCGACGCGCGTCGAGGATCAGGAAGCAAAGCGCCAACGACCTTCGTTGTGAAAGGTATTGTTCGATGAGCTGCTTCCACTGGAAAGCCACTTCTCGCGGGACCCGTGCGAACCCGTATCCCGGAAGGTCGACGAAGTGGAATTGTCCGCCGACCCGGTAAAAGTTAATCTGCTGCGTACAACCAGGCTTGGCGCTGGTAAACGCCAGGCCTTTCTGGCCCGTCAGGCAATTCAACAGGCTCGACTTCCCTACATTACTTCGCCCCAGAAAGGCGATTTCCGGGAGCGACTCGGCCGGAAACTGCTCCGGCCGGGCCGCGCTAATCACAAATTCCGCGTCCATCGATCCCTGATAAAGGTGAGGGTTTCAGTCCGTCGTCGCCAAACTGGCTCGGGCGGCAACTTCTGGATCGCGCCTAAATTGAAATCCGCTCTTCCGGCGTCCCGCGCACCAAGTCCACCGGCGGCGTGCTGGCCGCCAGAGGCAGCGCTACGATCTCCCGCTCCAAGGCGATTTTGAGGACCTCGTCCATGGAGGTCACAAAATGTAGTTTCATCTCCTTGCGGACATTCTCTGGAATATCCGGGAGGTCTTTCTCATTATCCTTCGGAAGGACCAATTCGTAAATCCCCTGGCGGTGGGCCGCTAGTACTTTTTCTTTCAAGCCGCCAATGGGTAGTACCCTGCCGCGCACCGTAATTTCGCCGGTCATCGCCAGATCGCACCGGACCGGGATGTTCGTCAGGGCGCTACAAATGCTGGTGGCGATGGTGATGCCCGCCGACGGCCCGTCCTTGGGGATGGCACCTTCCGGCACATGCACGTGTATATCGAGATTCCGGTAAAAGTCGCGCGGAAGGCCGAGCAATTGGGCGCGTGAACGCACATAGCTCATCGCGGCGTGGGCGGATTCCTGCATCACGTCGCCCAGCTTGCCGGTGGTTTGCAGTTTGCCTTTGCCTTCCATGACGGCCGCTTCTGTGGTGAGGATGGAGCCGCCCACCTCAGTCCAGGCCAGCCCGACGGTAGCTCCCACTTCGTTCTTCTTGTCGGTCTGCAGGTCGCGGAACTTCTGCGGGCCCAGGAAATCCGCCGCGGTATCGGCGTTCAGCACTTCCTTGGCGGCCTTCTTCGCTTCCGAACCCTTGGGCGCGCTCTGCGCGTTCACTACCTTGCGTGCCACCTTGCGGCACACATTGCCGATCTCGCGCTCCAGATTCCGGACACCTGCTTCGCGCGTATAGGACTGGATCAACGTCTGCAGGCCCGCGTCGGTGATTTCCAGTTGGCCTTCCTTGAGCCCGGTCTGCTTCATCTGCTTGGGGACCAGGAAGCGTTTGGCGATTTCCAGCTTTTCGAGTTCTGTGTAGCCGGAAAGCCGGATCACTTCCATGCGATCCTGCAACGCCGGCGGCACGGTGTGCAGTACGTTGGCGGTAGCGATGAAGAACACCTGGCTTAAGTCGTATTCGACGTCCAGGTAATGATCCATGAACATGAAGTTCTGTTCCGGATCGAGCACTTCGAGGAGCGCCGCCGACGGATCGCCGCGGAAATCCATGGACATCTTGTCCACTTCGTCCAGCATGAACACCGGATTCTTCGTGCCGGCTTTCTTCATCATCTGCAGGATCTGGCCGGGCAGAGCGCCGATGTAGGTGCGGCGATGGCCACGGATCTCGGCTTCATCGCGCACGCCGCCGAGCGACAGGCGGACGAACTTGCGGCCGGTTGCCTTGGCGATCGACATCCCGAGCGACGTCTTGCCCACGCCCGGAGGCCCGACGAAGCACAGGATGGAACCCTTGGGGCTCTGCACCAGGCGCCGGACGGCCAGGAACTCCAGGATGCGCTCTTTGATTTTCTCCAGGCCGTAGTGATCGGATTCGAGCACGGTTTGGGCGTGCTGGAGATCGCGAATTTCCTTCGACTTTTTCTTCCACGGCACGGCCAGCAGCCAGTCCAGGTAATTCCGCGACACGGTGGATTCGGCCGACATCGGCGGCATGTTCTCCAGCCGTCGCAGTTCCGCGATGGCCTTTTCGTGGGCGTCCTTGGTCATACCTGCCGAGTCGATCTTGCGCTTCAGCTCGTCGAACTCACTCTTCTCGCCGCGCCCCAGTTCCTTCTGGATGGCTTTGATCTTTTCGTTGAGGTAGTACTCTTTCTGCGCCTTCTCCATCTGGCGCTTCACGCGGCCCTGGATGGTTCGGTCGACATTGAGCTTCTCAATTTCGATGTCCAGCATTTCGGCCACGCGCGTCAGGCGGTCCACCGGATCGAAGATTTCCAGCAGCTCCTGCTTCTCCTCGATGGTCAATTGCAGGTTCGCGCCTACGGTGTCCGCCAGTTTGCCAGGCTCATCCACGCGGATGGCGGCGATCATCGTCTCGTAGTTCAGGTTCTGGCTGAGCTTGACGTACTGCTCGAACAGGCTGGTGACGCGGCCGACCAGCGCTTCCAACGGCGGCCCTGCGTCGACTTTGAAGTTGAACGTTTTGACGGTCGCTCGGAAGTAGCCTTCATCCTCGCTGACCGAGATGATCTTGCCCCGTTCCACGCCTTCCACCAGCACCTTGATGTTGCCATCCGGCAGCTTCAAGCTCTGTACGATATTGGCGACGGTTCCGACGCCGTAGATCTCATCCGGCCGCGGCTCATCCACCTGGGCGTCGTGCTGCGTGGCCAAAAAGATTTTCTTGTCGGCCGCCAGCGCTTCCTCAAGAGCCCGGACGCTCGAATCCCGCCCGACGACGAATGGCGTCATCATGTACGGGAAAATCACGACGTCCCGGATGGGCATCATGGGGAGGCGCCGTGTATCGGATTTTTCTTTGGAAGTAAGCATGGGAGTGGGTCTTCAGGTTGTTGGGTTCAATCGCTCCTGACGTTCCGAACTCTACGAACCAACGAACCTACTTCGAGCTAGCGGCGAACGGGGACTAACCAGCCTTTTCGAGCAATGCCATGTTGATCTTCTGCGTCATGACCATCTCCTTGGTCACCAGGAACTCGCGGACTTTCTTGTAGGAGGGGAGATAATACATCAGATCCAGCATCAGGTCCTCCAGGATCATCCGCAGCCCGCGGGCGCCCACTTTTCGCTCCATGGCGAGCGAAGCGATGGCCTCCAGGGCGTCGTCGCTAAACTTCAGTCTAACATTTTCAAACTCAAAAAGCTTTTGGTACTGCCGGATGATTGCGTTCTTGGGCTTGGTGAGGATCTGGACGAGCGCTTCCTTGCTGAGGTCTTCCAAAACCGCGACCACCGGCATGCGGCCGATGAATTCGGGAATGAAGCCGAACTTGATCAGGTCCACCGGCTGCACGTTTTCGAGCAGATCGACGTCGCGGCGGTTGGAGACGCCACGCGCCGCCGTTGCATCCGTGCGGTGCTCTTCCTGTGGAACGAAGCCCATGCTCTTGGTGCCGACGCGCCGGGAGATCACTTTCTCCAGCCCGACAAATGCGCCGCCGCAGATAAACAGAATGTTGGTGGTGTCGACCGGGGTGAACTCCTGGTGCGGATGTTTGCGGCCGCCCTGCGGAGGAACGTTGGCCACCGTGCCTTCCAGGATCTTCAGCAAGGCCTGCTGCACGCCTTCGCCCGAAACGTCGCGCGTGATGGAGGGATTTTCGTCCTTGCGGCCGATCTTGTCGATCTCGTCGATATAGATGATTCCCTGCTGGCAGCGCTGCACGTCCCAATCGGAGTTTTGCAGCAGCCGCAGGATGATGTTCTCGACGTCTTCGCCCACGTAGCCGGCTTCAGTAAGCGTGGTGGCGTCTACGATCGCGAAGGGAACGTCCAGAATGCGCGCCAGCGTCTGCGCCAGCAGCGTCTTGCCCGTTCCGGTGGGCCCAATCAGCAGGATGTTGGATTTCGAAAGCTCCACTTCGGCGCCCCGCTGCTTGTTCATCTGGATGCGCTTGTAGTGGTTGTAAACAGCGACGGCCAGCTTCTTTTTGGTGGCGTCCTGGCCGATTACATATTGATCCAGGTATTCCTTCAGTTCCAGGGGCTTAGGAAGTTTGTGGGGCGCTCCGTAAGGCTGATCGTGGCGATCATCTTCCAGGATCGAGTTGCAAACAGCAATGCACTCGTCGCAGATGTAAGCTCGAGGGTAATCGTTGGGGGAGGAGATTAACTTGCCGACTACGTCCTGACTTTTATGACAAAACGAACAACGCAGTGCGTCTTCAGAACCAGCACGTTTCACAGGGAATCTCCCGTTGCTTTCAGACTCTACACTACCACCGTTTGGACGCTCACTGAAACCCCATTATAACAGAACGCGTCAAAATACGGCCTCACAAAGTGTAACCTGTTGAAGCACAAGGCTGATTGCAGGCAAACTGTAGTACTGGAGGACCTCAAGACAGGCAATCTTCAATGTTGGGACTCCTCCTCCGGGCGTTTCGTTAGTTCCTGACTTTGCTCCGCCTTTCGGATAGCGTCTACGTCGGCGAGGTCTTGCGGGCGGGCGGCGGCCAGTTTCGCGGTGATCAGGTCGGCGCGGGAAATGAAATTGGCTCTTAGGCCAGTTGCAAGATCAACCACGTCTTCCACTCGACGCTCCCAAGCCACATCGAAATCGACGCCCGGGATTTCCGTCAGAATGTCGACCGCGACCGGTTCGCGGCCCATATGGAAAAATGGCCCCTTCTCCCTAAAATCAGCCGCCGTCAGTCCCGCCAGAGGTGCGCCAAACTTCCCCAGCGCGCCGTAAACCGCCGTGGCGTTTTCAGCATCAGCTTTGATCCAGATGTCCAGATCTTTGGTCGCGCGAGGTTGAGCGTGCACAGATACAGCGTAGGCGCCTACAACCAGATACTTAACTTCGTACGCGTTCAAAACGGACAAGAGTTCTTTGAAGTCTGGGTACACCCGGTACCTCGCCCTTCATCGCGTACAATTCTTGAGTGATTTCGGAAACCGCGGCGACCCTCTCGTGAACAGGACGGCTTTGCCAATACCGATATTCCTCCGCCTTCATTTCATCGAGTGCGGCGATGCCGTTGTATTTTCGTACGGTCTTGTCCATGTTTAGTGGCAGCTTCCTTATCGGTAATTGTACATTGCGACGCGGCTTGGCGTGTCGATCCACACGCCGTGAACGATTCTGAAATGCGAACGCAGGTTGAATTTCGTTCGGATCGGTTTCCCCCGTACGAGGGCGAGGAGCAGGAGGTTAACGGCTCGTGAAACCAAAAGCCGGTCCCGCGAACGAGACCGGCCTTGATTTTCGCAACTAGCTGAAGCTTAGTACCGGTAGTGATCCGGCTTGTACGGACCCTCGATCGGAACGCCCAGGTAGTCGGCTTGCTTCTTGCTCAGCGTCGTCAGCTTCACCCCGATCTTCTCCAGGTGCAGCCTTGCCACTTCCTCGTCCAGCTTCTTGGACAACGTGTACACGCCCACTTTGTAAGCGTCCTTGTTCTTCCACAGATCGAGCTGCGCCAGCGTCTGATTGGAGAAGCTGTTGGACATCACGTAGCTGGGATGGCCCGTCGCGCAGCCCAGGTTCACCAGGCGGCCTTCGGCCAGCAGGAAGATGCTGTGGCCATCGGGGAACGTGTACATATCCACCTGCGGCTTGATGTTGGTGCGCACCACGCCCTTGGCGTTATTGAGCGGGTCCACCTGAATTTCGTTGTCGAAGTGCCCGATGTTGCACACGATAGCCTGATCCTTCATGCGCTGCATGTGCTCCAGCGTGATGATGTCCACGTTGCCGGTGGTGGTGACATAAATGTCGCCGCGCCCGAGCGTGTCTTCCACCGTCGTCACTTCGAAGCCTTCCATCGCGGCCTGCAGCGCGTTGATGGGGTCGATCTCGGTAACGATGACGCGCGCGCCCATGCCGCGCAGCGAGTGCGCCGAACCCTTCCCGACATCGCCGTAGCCGCAGATCACGGCCACTTTGCCGGCCACCATCACGTCGGTAGCGCGCTTGATGCCGTCCGCTAACGACTCGCGGCATCCGTACAGGTTGTCGAACTTCGACTTGGTCACCGAATCGTTCACATTGATCGCCGGAACCAGCAGCTTGCCCTGTTCCTGCATCTTGTAGAGGCGGTGCACGCCGGTGGTGGTCTCCTCAGATACGCCGCGCCAGTCGTTCACCAGGTCGCGCCAGAAGCGCGGATGCTCCTGGTTGACGCGCTTCAGCAGGTTCTTGATCACCGTCTCCTCGTGGCTTTCTGACGGCGTATTCACCCAGTCGCTGCCGAGCTCCAACTCGTGACCTTTGTGGATCAGCAGCGTCACGTCGCCGCCATCGTCGACCACCAGCTCAGGCCCCTTGCCGCCCGGATGGCTGATCGCCTTCAACGTGCATTCCCAGTATTCTTCCAGCGTCTCGCCCTTCCAGGCGAACACCGGCACTCCGGCGGCGGCGATGGCAGCTGCGGCGTGGTCCTGCGTCGAGAAAATGTTGCAGCTCGCCCAGCGGACGGTGGCGCCCAGGTCGACCAGGGTCTCGATCAGCACCGCGGTCTGGATGGTCATGTGCAGCGATCCGGTGACGCGCACGCCCTTCAGCGGCTTGCCCGGCGCGTATTTCTTGCGAATGGACATCAAGCCGGGCATCTCCTGCTCGGCGATGGAAATCTCTTTGCGGCCCCAGTCGGCCAGACTCATGTCGGCGACTTTGTAATCCGTTGCGACGTTGTTCAGCGTGGCAGTGCTCATGCAATCTCCAGTCGAATTTTATATCTACAAATCTAGATATGTTGATATAATAGTACAGACCGAGCGATGGCGTCAACCCTCAAAAACCTGCGGCTGCTGGCCGATCCCAGCCGCCTCCGTATCCTGCTGCTGGTGGAGCGCGAAGAGCTGTCGGTGGCCGAACTGCAGGAGATCCTGGGCATGGGTCAGAGCCGTATTTCCACACACTTAGCGCAGTTGAAGAACGCCGGGCTGGTGGAGGACAGGCGCACCGGCAAGAGCATCCTGTACCGGCTGAAGAGCGGCGTCGAGTCGAACGGCGTCTCGCAAATGCTGGCCGTGCTGCGGCAGGCTGCGGCCGAGATTCCAGAGGCCGAACACGACTCGGAAGCCCTTAGCCTGGCGCTTCGCCGCAGGCAGGATAAGATGCGGGCGTATTTCGACGAGCTGGCCGGAAAATTCGGCCGCAACTACGTGCCAGGCCGGTCCTGGCGCGGTTTGGCGGAGACGTTGCTCGCGCTGCTGCCGCCGATGGTGATCGCTGATCTGGGCGCGGGCGAAGGCACGTTCTCGCAGCTGCTGGCGCGGCACGCGAAGAAAGTGATCGCGGTAGACAACTCCGAAAAAATGGTGGAGTATGGTGCCGAGCTGGCACGCAAGCACGGCGTCAAGAACCTGGAGTACCGCAAGGGCGATCTGGAATCCGTGCCCATCCGCGACGGCGCCGTGGATGTCGCGTTTTTCAGCCAGGCGCTGCACCATGCACAGCATCCGGAGCGCGCAGTCGCCGAAGCGTGGCGGATTCTGAAGCCCAGCGGCAAAATCGTGGTGCTGGATTTAGTGCGCCACAACTACGAAGAAGCCCGCGAGCTGTACGCCGACCTCTGGCTCGGCTTCTCCGAGGTCGAAGTCACGCGCTTCCTGCGCCAGGCGGGATTCAAGAACATCCACACGTCTGTGGTGCACGCCGAAGAAGAAGCACCGCACTTCGAAACGCTGCTGGCCGTAGGGGACAGGTGATTGCGCTTCCAACGAACTAATTCCCTGAAACGATACATAGTCCTTCCAAGACTTCGTCAAATAAAGCTGCGTTCCTTTGTCCTGTCGGTCATAGAGAACGGATTCGCCAGTAAGGCCGATTGACCGCCACAGCTGCCATCAGACGTCTTGCCTCTCGCGTCTAGAACGAGCTGGCCGCGGGCATCGTGTTGGATCTCGGAGAATTCGACGGAACCCCAGACATCCGATAAGTCGGGACCACCCCACACATAGCCCCTGCCATGAGACATCGCTTCGTGCCCGAGCAGATCTTCGATAGTGAAGTCCCGAACGCGGGCGTCGACGCCGTCTTCCGGCTTGCTCACGTGCATTCCTCGAATAGGTGTGAGGCAGAAAATGCCCCCAACAGTCAGACAGGACTTCGTTTTCGAACAGATGGGTAAAGGAAGAGGTTCACCCGCAGGTTCGAGGACAACTCGTGCGCCGTTACCCAGTTTTGACACGCGAACGAGGCGGCTCCTCCAACCCCTCTTGCGAAACACGACACTGGGTGCCCGTGTGTCGAACTCAAAGTGGCCATTTCCATCCGTCGTTGCGGAGTTGCCAGACGCAATGGCGATGTAATCGACTCTCACCCCGGGAATGGGAGCACCTGTCGGATCAGCCACTACTCCTTTGACGTGAGCTGGCGATGGCAGCAGGAACCTGCTCGGAGGGACTAACGGCTTCACCGGCGGAGATTGACCGCGGCTGACGCTGCAGATAAGAGCAACTGCCAGCGCGAGACCTTCGATCCGCATAGCATTTCTTTATAAAACAACTAACCAGCGCTCACTCAGCGGCCGGTGGCTCGTCGCTCGTGCCTGGTGCTTCCGGTTCCACCGGCGCTTCCTTACGGGCGTGCTCGAACAGCAAGTTTAGCGTCTTGTTGCTGCGGATGTGATACGCGATCCGGCCGAGCGTCCCGTCCTGCTGCAGCTTCTTGCGGACCGCGGCCACCGGCTCGCGCTGCTGCTTCGCAATGCGCTGGACTTCGGCGTCCACTTCATCGTTGGTCGGCGCGATGGATTCGCGCTCGGCGATCTTGTCAATCAACAGCGACGCCTTCACGTCGTGCACGGCCTTGGGCCGCTGCGATTCGCGCAATTTCGACCAGTCGATCTTGAGCTTCGTCGGATCGATGCCGCGCTCGGCCAGTTCCCGGAACTGATTCTCCAGCTGCGCTTCGAACTGGCGCTCGATGTACGCCTCCGGCACCGGAAATTCGTGCGTCTCGATCAGCTTGTCGATCAGCTCGTCCTTAGCCTTCTGCTGCGCTGCGAATTCGCGTTCATGGAAGATCGCTTTGCGGATGGCTTCACGTAGATCGTTCAGCGTCGGATAGTCGCCCAGATCCTGCGCGAATTCGTCGTTCAGTTCGGGCAGTTCCTTGTTGCGGATGGTGTTCAGCTTCATCCGGAACTTGACGGTCTTGCCCGACAGCTTTTCCTGGCCGTAGTCGTCCGGATAGGTGACTTCGAATTCCTTCTCCTCTTCCGGCGACATGCCCTGCAACGCTTCGCTGAATCCGGCGATGGTGTCCGGATCGCCGACGTGCAGCACCACTTCGTCCTGATGAATGGGTTGATCCACGCCCCCCAGACTATCCAGCGAGACCACGGCGTAATCGCCATCCACGATGGGCCGCGGATCGATGTTCACGAATTGCGCCTTCTGCTCGCGGATTTCTTCCAGGCGTTTCTCGATGTCTTCCGGCGTCACTTCCGGCTCGGCGTAGTGCACCGTGACGCCGCGGTAGTCGTGCAACTCGATCTCGGGCGCGACTTCGAATTCGGCCTTGAACGTCAGCGGCTCGCCTTCGTGAAAATGCACGTCCTTGACGTTCGGCCGCCCGACCACTTCCAGGTGTTCCTCTTCCATCTGCTTCTTGAAATATTTAGGAAGCAGGTTTTCCAGAACGTCCTCGCGGACCTGCCGGGCGAACTTCGTGCGGATCAGGCTGGCCGGCGCCTTGCCCGGTCGGAATCCAGGCAGCTTGGCCTTCTGCTGGATGTTCGCGACGACACGCTCGGTCTCCTTCGCGATTTCCTCGACGGGTACGGTAACTTCGATTTCGTGCTTACAACCTTCGACGAGCATGAGAGGTAAATGAGGAAGGCAAACGGGGGCTCATGATCGAGCCCCCGGCTAAGAGAACTTACTTCGCAACGGCGGTGAGTTTCGCGCCTTCCTTGAGAGCCTCGGCCTTGTCCGTGGCTTCCCAAGTGAAGGTGTCTTCGGTCCTGCCGAAGTGGCCGTAATAGGATGTCTTGCGATAAACGGGGCGGCGCAGCTTCAGGGCCTCGATCATGCCCTTCGGCGTGAGGTTAAAGTTGTGGCGAATCAGATCCACCAGCAGGTGCTGGTCCACTTTGCCGGTGCCGAAAGTGTCCACCATGACAGACACAGGCTCGGCCACGCCGATCGCGTAGGCGAGTTGCACTTCGCAACGCGAGGCGAGGCCGGAGGCCACGATGTTCTTGGCAACGTAGCGCGCCATGTAGCAGGCCGAGCGGTCCACCTTCGTCGGATCCTTGCCCGAGAACGCGCCGCCGCCGTGCCGGCCCATCCCGCCGTAGGTGTCGACGATAATCTTGCGGCCGGTGAGACCGGTGTCGCCATGCGGTCCGCCGATCACGAAGCGGCCGGTGGGGTTAACGTGATACTTGGTGTGGGAATCCACCAGATTTCCGCCCACCACCGGGTCGATGATGAACTTCTTCACGTCGGTGCGGAGCTGCTCCGTGCTCACATCGTCGTCATGCTGGGTGGAAAGAACCACCGCGTCGATGCGGGCGGGCCGACCGCCGTGATACTCCACCGAAACCTGGCTCTTGGCGTCAGGACGAAGATAAGTGAGCTTGCCGGTGCGGCGGATCTCGCTCTGCTGGCGAACCAGCTTGTGCGAGAGCATAATCGGCAGTGGCATCAATTCAGGAGTCTCGTCGCAGGCATAGCCGAACATCAAACCCTGGTCGCCGGCGCCGCCGGTGTCCACACCCATCGCGATGTCAGGCGACTGCGTCTGGACGACGTTCAGAATGCCACACGTCTTCGCGTCGAAGCCCATCTTGGCATCTGTGAATCCAATGTCGGCGATCACTTGGCGGGCCAGCTTCGGAACATCTAGAATCGCCTTGGTGGTAATTTCACCGGCCACAACACAAATGCCCGTAGTGACCAGCGTTTCGCAAGCCACGCGACTCATGGGATCGACCGCTAAACAAGCATCCAGCACCGCGTCGGAAACCTGGTCTGCCATCTTGTCGGGATGTCCCTCGCTCACGGATTCCGACGTAAAAATATGCCGTAACTTTTCTGACACTGCTTGAGCCTCCTAAATTGCTCTGAGTATGGGAAGACTGACTGATCCTAAACTGAGGACCAATTGCTCAGTCTATCGCGTTGCATGCACTTGGTCAAATTCTATCCGGCTGATGGGTTCTATTCGCGGCAGTGACGGACGGGAGGTCAGCCGGGCGGGTCGAGCTCACTCGTAACGTAATGCAACCATTGCGTCAACGCTCGCGGCCCGCCGCGCAGGCGCCAAGTTTGCCGCGAGCGCGACCAGGCAGAGCACCACCGGCGCCGCGGCAAATGTGACCCAATCCGTCGGCGAGACTCCAAAGAGAAATCCGCCCATCAGCCGCGCTAGCGCCAAGGATGCTGCAATTCCCAACACGACGCCTGCTCCGACGGGCCTCATCCCCTGCCAGATCATGAGCTGCAGGACGCCGCTGCGGTTCGCGCCTAGCGCCATACGTACACCGATTTCCCGAGTGCGTTGGGTGACCGCAGCTGAAACTACACCGTAGATTCCGATGGCTGCGAGCAAAAGCGCCAACGCCGCGAACGACGCCACCAGACCGGTGCGGAACCATTCCGGCGCGAGCGATGCCTCCACCTGTGCGCGGACGGTCTGGAGGTCGCTCACGGCAAGATCGGGATCCAGCCGGGCCACCGTTGCTCGAACAGCAGACCCAAGCTCTGCGGGTTCAGAGGCAGCCTTCACGGCCAGGACCATGGACCTGCCAAAACCGAGAGCGAAGAAGCCATCGTCAATCTGCGAATACGCTTCATACAGTTCGGGCTTGATGCTGTTGGCTAATTCGTTGTTTTTTGCATCCGCCACCACTCCGATGACCGTGTGCCAAGGGCCAGGCATCGACGGATCGCCGAGTTTAACTTGCTGCCCGACGGCGTCTTTGCCAGGAAAATACTGGCGAGCCATTGTCTCGTTGATGACCAGCACCGGTTGCGATCCCTTGCGGTCTCGCGAATCGAACAGGCGACCGCGCCGCAGAGGGATGCCGGCCGCTTGAAAATAGTCGCCCACCACGGTTGCGTTGACGGCAAGCGCCGGCGGAATCGACGGGTCCTTCACCGAAAAGAGACGCTGATTTCGCAGCGTGAGCAAAGGCGCCGTGGAGGCTCCGGCAGCAGTCGCGCCCGGCAGGGTTTCGAAATTATCGATCGCGCGTTGGAAGAAAGCGCGGACGGAAGCCGCATCCGCGTAGCCCGCTTCCGGTAAAGTGACGCGTGCCGTGAGAACGTGCTGGACATCAAAGCCGGGATTGACGTCGCGAAGGGCCACCAGGCTGCGCACTAATAGGCCTGCTCCAACCAGAAGGACCAGCGATAAGGCGACTTCGCTCACGATCAGCAGATCGCGAAGGCGCATTGGGCCTGATCCTGCGGCCGCTTTCAATCGAGCGGACTCGCCCGTTCGCGACGCCGTCAACGCGGGCAGGATACCGAACAGCAGCCCAGCCAGGATCGAGACGGCGGCGGTAAACGCCACCACGCGCCAGTCAACCTCTATCGCGGCGGCGCGCGGAACAGACGCTGGAATGATCCGAGCCAGAGCCGGCACCAGCCAAACTGCCAGAAGCAACCCCGCCGTACCGCCTCCGGCCGACAAGAGCAAGCTCTCCGTAAGTAATTGACGAAGCAGGCGAGTAGAGCTCGCACCCAGCGAGGAGCGGATCGCCAGTTCCCGTTCCCTGCCGGCCGCCCGGCCCAACTGCAGGTTCGCTACGTTCACGCACGCAATCAGCAAAACGAACCCAACCGCTCCCACCAGCAGCCAAAGCAGCTTACGGGAATTGCGCGTGACTCGCTCGGTTACGGGGGACACGAGGGCCTCCAGCGTCACTCCATTTCGTGCGGATGCCGGGATACTTTCGGAAATGCGATGCGCGACGGCTTGCGCATCGGCTTGCGCCTGTGCCAGCGTGATGCCCGGCTTCATTCGCGCCACAACCTCGAAGTTGTAGTCGCCGATGAGTGCGTATTCCTTCGGCGTGATCCCTAGCGGCACCCAGATGTCATAGCCGCCGCCGAATGGCAGGCCAGGCAACGGAAACTCGACGTCTTTGGGAAGCACGCCCAGGATTTTTGTCGGCGTCCGGTCAAGATCCACAACGCGGCCGACGACGCCGGGGTCGCCGGCGAATCGTTTTTGCCATAGCCGGTAGCTAATCACGGCGACTTGGCTGTCTGGATGGTCTTCCGTTGGAGTGAACCCTCTTCCGAGAACCGGAGACACCCCGAGAACGGGAAAAATTTCGGCGGATACGCGCAAAACCTGAAGGCGCTCCGGTGAACCAGTGCCCGTCAAATCCATCGACGCATAGGTGAAGCCAGCCACGGACTCGAATGCCCTGGAACTGCTCTGATACTGGCGCAAATCCGAGGGGGTGACGGCTATGCCGTCCGCGAAGAGCTTCCGGATGACGTCCTCAATCAGCACCAGCCGGCTTGGGTCCCGGAACGGCAAAGGCCGCAGCAGGACAGCGTTGACGACCGCGAAAATCGCCGAGTTGGCGCCGATGCCCAGTGCCAGCGTGGTCAAGGCCAGGAGCGTGAAGACCGGCTGGCGGACGAGCAGTCGGATGGCATAGCGCAGATCGTTCCATGTGGCGCCCATGGCGGCCAAATTGGCAATCGCGCGGCCATCCAGGCGAGGTTTGTTTTCAACGCGGCGCGTCTGAGTGGTGTGCGTTTGCGGGATTCGGGTTCGCAATAGAGAACGCCTTTGCCCGACTGCGGCGCAGGTACTGCAGCACCCATAGACTCCGGATAATCAGCGCAATATAATCAAGTAGCTATGAAAACGCCAACTGCTTTTACACTGGCTGCTGTTGGAGTGCTCAGTTTTGCACTCCCCGTGTTCGCCCATCACGCCTTCTCGGCTGAGTTCGACGTCAACAAGCCCGTCACATTACGCGGCAAGGTCGTGAAAATTGAGATGGTGAATCCTCACGCCTGGTTCCACGTGGCCGTGACCAATCCGGACGGCACGGTAACCGAGTGGATGATCGAAGGGGGGTCGCCGAACGCGCTGGTGCGCCATGGTTTTACGAAGTATTCCATTCCGATCGGAACCGAAGTTGTTTTCTCAGGCTTCGAGGCCAAAGATGGATCGCATCGCGCCAATGGCCGCGACATCACCTTCCCGGACGGAAAGAAGATCTTCCTGGGGACGTCCGGTTCCGAAGGTCCGCCGCCCGACGCGAAGTAGCGGGTGATTGCTGAGCACGGCTGAGCGTCTATATCTCTGCAAAGGAGTGATCCCATGCGTGCAATGGAACGAACGGCAATCCGCGTTCTGATTGGAGGGAGTTTCGCCTTCTTCGTATTTGGCTCCATTCTGAACGCGCAGCTGCCACCCGTGAAACCCGGCCCGACCCCGGACGAGGCGAACTTTTTCATAGCGACGCCGCCTGGCTGGGTGATGCCGAAGACGCCCTGGGGCGATCCGGATCTGGAGGGGATCTGGCCGATTTCCTACGTGGGGACTGTATCCTTCGAGCGGTGCGCGCCGCCCTTCGGCCCGCCTCCGAAGGGCGCTCCTCCCCGTCCTCCCTGCGACCAAAACAAAGCTTTTCTGACCGAAGCCGAATTTAAGGCGCTGCAGGAAAGAGTGGCGAAGCAGCCCGACCGCTACGCTCAAGACGTAAAGCAAGGCGAAGCCGGACGCGCTTTTCTGGCCGGCGTGATGGACAACTTCACTCCCCAGCGCCAGACGTCGTTGGTCATGGACCCGCCCGATGGCAAGCTCCCGGAAATGACTCCCGAAGGCAAGCACCTCTCCAGCCTCATGAAGAGTACCTGGCCGCTGCCGGGCGAGAAGGTTGTGTTCAACACCTACAGAGATTTTGACAGCTGGGACCGCTGCATCACGCGCGGGCTGCCCGCTTCGATGTTCCCCTTCCGCTATAACAACGGATTGCAAATCGTCCAGGCGCCCGGCTACGTGGTCCTCCGCATGGAAATGATCCACGAGGCGCGAGTGATCCCGTTGAACGCTCCGCCGGTGGACCCCAAGCTGCGCGCCTGGCTCGGATATTCGCGCGGTCACTGGGAAGGAAACACGCTGGTGGTCGAAACCACCAACTTCAAGCCGGGCGCCTCGGCAACCAATACCGGTGTCATGGGCTCACCGCCGGGAAATCGGTTCCCGATCAGCGACCAGTTGCGGCTGGTGGAACGCTTCACCCGTTTGAACAACGATTTTCTGATTTATACGATGACGGTTGATGATCCCGTGGTGCTCACGCGACCTTGGTCGGCGCGCTTCCCGCTCAAGCTGGACAACAGCTTCAAGATCTTGGAGTACGCCTGTCATGAAGATAACCAGGTGATTCCGGATTGGATCAGCGTGTCCCGGGCGGAGCGGGCGAAGGCTGCCGCTTCCGGGGCTGCCTCCAAGGAACAACATTGATGCGCACCCGGCTCGCGCTGGCCGTCTCTTTGGCGCTTACCGCCATTTTCCCGCTCCAGGCTGCGATCAAGGATCCCGTTAAGACAAAGGACGGGCTGGTGTCAGGCGTCTCGTTGAGTTCGGGAGTCCGCGCCTTCAAGGGCATTCCGTTTGCGGCGCCCCCCGTCGGCGACTTGCGTTGGCGCGAGCCGCAGCCAGTGGCTCCGTGGAAGGGCGTACGCAAGGCAGACACTTTCGGCGATGTATGCATGCAGCCTCACCAGCCCAAGCGCGTTCCGAATAATGTCGCCGTCGATCTGCCGGACTCGCCCAAGATGAGCGAGGACTGCCTCTATCTGAACGTTTGGACCGACGCAAAACACGCTAACGCGAATCTGCCCGTGATGGTTTGGATTTATGGCGGGGCTTACTCGGAAGGCGCTGGAAGCAGCCCGCACAACAACGGGGAATTCCTGGCTCGCAAGGGCGCCGTGCTGGTGACCTTCAATTATAGGTTGGGACCGTTCGGGTTCTTCTCGCATCCGGAGTTGACGCGCGAATCGGGCCACAACGCGTCCGGCAACCAGGCGCTATTGGATTCTCTCGCGGTGCTGCGATGGGTGCAGACCAACATTCGCGCATTCGGCGGGGACCCGGACAACGTCACGATTTTCGGCCAGTCCGCCGGCGCCTGCATGGTCGCGGGGCTGGTTGGTTCGCCGGTGGCGAAGGGGCTGTTCCATCGCGCGATTTCGGAGAGCGGAACGTGGATGGGGCTGGGAATGGCGCCGATGGTTCCACTCGCGCGCGCTGAGCATCCGCAGCGAGTCCCGTTTGGTCCGCTGGCGAAGGTAGAGCCTCCGAAAGATTTTCCACCGCTGGCCGAACTGCGCGCCCGGTCCGCCGAAGAGATTATGAAGACGCTGCGCGGGGCGGGCATGATCATCGACGGGTGGATCATTCCGGAAGATTTGTCGATTACCTTCGAACAAGGCCGGCAGAATCCGGTGGATGTGATCGCCGGTTCGAACAAGGATGAGCATTTGGCGATGGGCGGCAGAGTCGCTTTCCGGGATACACTGATGTGGTCGATGCGGCTGTTCGCAGAGCGGCAAGCCGCGGTCGGTAAACGCGCGTATTGGTATTTCTTTACGCACGAGCCGCCCGTCGACCCCGGCGTCCGCGACCTGAAAGCGACGCACGCCGCCGAGATTCCTTACGTATTTGAGACCCTCGCCGCTCCGCGCAGCGTGCCGGACACGAGTTCGCCCCGGCTTGCCGCTGCCTCCGAGAAAGACCGGGCGATGGCCGACATGGTGTCGTCCTACTGGGTGAACTTCGCCAGGACGGGCGACCCGAACGGCAAGGGCTTGCCGGAATGGCCGGTGTTCAAGACTCCGGACATGGGACCGCACATTTTGGGCGAGATTCAGGACCATCCGGGCGACGAGGTTTTGAACGCCTACGACGACCAGTACAAGCAAATGTTGGCTAAGCTGAATCCGACGTCCGCCCAGAAGTAGGGTCAGGCGTCCCGATGAACCGTGTCGGGGCTGAAAGCGGGCAGGCAAACCGCGATGTACTCGGCGCCTTCCGGACCCGGCGTGCTGTAGCGCACCCACTCGCCGCGCTCAGCTACGACGGCTTGGCCGGCCTTAACTTCGAGCACGCCGGTTTTTGATTCCACTCGCAGAGAGCCTTTCAGCACCACGGTGAACTCGTCGAACTCGGGTGTCTGGCCCGGCTCGCTCCAGCCGGAAGGGCTATGCATGTGAGCGATACTTGCGCCAGAGTCCTTGGAATTGACGCGCCCGATATATTCTTCGATGAGCTTGTTACCAGGCACGGGGATGCGCGTGGGGCTCGCGATAAGTCGAGGCATGGCGGTTCGCTTTAGTGATCGCGCTCGGTGACGAGATCGGTGAGCGCGCACATCGCGCGCTGGTAAGGCGACTCGGGAAACTCGCTGACCATGGCACGCGCCTTGTCGGTGAAGGACTGCGCCCGCTCGCGAGCGCGATCGAAGCCGCGGCGGCGTTCGATCATGCGTAGGATCTGGGGGAACGGCGCGCGATCGTAGTTGCCGTCCTTCAGCACTGTGGCTACCAGCTCGCGTTCCTCGGCCGTTGCCTCTTCCAGCGCATAGATCAGCGGCAGCGTCACCTTGCCTTCGCGCAGGTCGCTTCCCACGGGCTTGCCCAGGACCTTTTCGTGCGCGGTGAAATCCAGCACGTCGTCGACGAGTTGGAACGCGATGCCGAGGTTCCACGAAAATTCGCCCAGCCGCGCCTCCGTGGCTTCGTCCGCGCCGCCCGGCGTTGCTCCCGTCAAGGCGCCGAGGCGGGTACAGGCCGAGAAGAGGCTGGCCGTCTTGCGGTCCACCAACTCCATGTAGTCGGCTTCGGAGATGTCGATCCGGCCGATGCGCTCCAACTGCAGCAGCTCGCCTTCCACCATCATTTGCGTGAGCGCGATCAGAAGGTCCAGCACGTGAAAATTGCGCTCCCGCAGCGCGACCTGGAACGCCTGCATATACAGCCAGTCGCCCGCGAGCACGCAGGTGTGATTGCCCCAGATTGCATTGGATGACGGCCTCCCGCGGCGCGTCTTCGCGCTGTCGATGACGTCGTCGTGCACCAGCGTTGCAGCGTGAATCATCTCCACTACGGCGGCCATGCGAATGGCGCTGTCAGTCACGCCGCCGACAAGATGCGAAGCCAACAGCACCAGGATGGGGCGCAGCCGTTTGCCGCCGCCGTCCTGCAGGTAGCGCGAAATGGTAGTGACCGCGTCAACGCTGGCCACCGATTCCAGAGTGATCTCGCGCTCCACCCGCTCGAGATCCTTCTTAACCAGATCCAGGATCTCTTTCGCGGTAAGGGTTTGGCCGAGCTTGCCGAGTCCCATGGGGATTTTCTAGTTTAGCAGGTTGCCGGAAACCCTCTCGCGCGGGCTCTGCTTAGTGCGCTAGCTGAAAGATCAGGAAGCGCTGGCGCGGCAGAAAATCGTATTGATCCGCCAGCGTGTACCCGGCGGCTGCCATCTCGGTCTTGAACTTCTCCAGTGGAAAACGGAACTGCGGAGGCGGGCCTTCGGGAGAATCCGGCTTGAAGTCGATGATGGCAACGCGGCCGCCGGGCTTGAGCGACTTCGCCAGCTGGCGGAAATAGACCTCGCGGTCGCCGATGTGATGATAAGTGTCGACGATCAGAACCAGATCCACTGGTTTTGGAAGATTGGGCGTGTCGGCGGCGGCCAGCACTGGGACCACATTGTGCAGGCCTTCCTTGGCTGCGCGATCGCGGATGTAGTTCACCATCCCCGGCTCGATGTCCGCGGCATACACCATGGGCGCGGCCTTGGATTTGGCCAGCCGGACCGTGAAGTAACCGGTGCCGGCGCCAATGTCGGCGACGCTTTCGCCGGGTTTCAAATTCAGAGTAGCGATCACGCGGTCGGGCATCTGCCACGCATCCCGGCTCGGGTCGTCGAAGGCTTTCGCCGACGCCTTGGGATCGAAGTGATGTTCCATGTGGTCGGCGTGAGCGGCGTGCTCCTGGCCGAACGTGAGGACTGCGGACAGCGCGAGTCCGCTGGCGAGGTAAAGTTTCCAGCCCATGTCTCTATTGTGTACCTAGTCGAGGAGCAGCCTGCGGAAGTTTTCCGTGGTGATGCGGCAGAGGTCCTCATACGACTCGCCGCGCACCTCAGCCAGCTTTTGCGCAGTGTGCACGATGAGCGCCGGCTCGTTGCGCTTGCCACGCTTCGGAACAGGCGCGAGATAAGGCGCGTCGGTTTCCACCAGAATGCGATCGCGCGGCGTGGACTGCGCGGCGGCTCGCACCTCGACGGCTTTCGGAAAAGTCGCGATGCCGCCGAAGCTCAGATAGAAGCCAAGCCCGACCGCCCGTTCTGCCTCAGCCGGGCTGCCGGAGAAGCAATGCATGATACCGCCCAGGCCGTGCGGCTTCCAATGTTCTTCGATCAAGGCCAGCGTGTCGTCCCAGGCTTCGCGCGTGTGGATGACGATCGGCTTCTTCGCTGCCGCGGCGATGGCCATTTGCTCAATGAAGATGGCCCTCTGCGTATCGCGCGGCGAAAAATCGTAATGGTAGTCGAGGCCGATCTCGCCGACCGCCAGCACCTTGGGATGCGCGAGCAACTCCGCCAGACGCCGCAGATCAGCATCGCCAGACTTAGCCGCATCGTGCGGATGAATGCCCACTGTGGCGTAGAACGCAGGATACTTTTCGGCCAGCCTGAGACCGGCTTCCAGATCAGGCGGGCCGCTGCCAGTCCCGATCGCCATCATGTGATCGACGCCCGCTTCGAGCGCCCGCTCGATCACTGCGTCGCGGTCGGCATCAAACTCCGGGCTGTCCAGATGGCAGTGGGAATCGATCAGGCTCACTTCAGCCGCGCCCCCACGGGCACGTCTTCGAGGAATCCCGCCAGCACCGGCTTGCCGCCTTCAAGCGAAGCCGCTACGATCATGCCGTTCGATTCGATGCCGCGCAGCTTGCGAGGCTGCAGATTCGCAACGATCACCACTTTGCGGCCGACCATCTGCTCGGGCGCGTAGGCTTCGGCGATGCCGGCCACTATAGTGCGCGGCGAAGGCTCGCCAATGTCCACCTGCATGTGCAGCAGCTTGTCGGCGCCCTTGACGCGTTCCGCCGAAACCACCTGGCCGACGCGCATCTCCACTTTGGCGAAGTCGTCGATCGGGATCTTGCTGGAATCAGGCTTCGCCGTCGCGGCCTTGGCGTGGGCGAAAAGAGCGGCTAGACGGGCTTTCTCGGCCGCTTCGAGTTCCTGAATTTTTTCGATGGTCTTGGCATCCAGGCGCGGGAAAACGCCCGCCACCGTGCCAACCTTCTGGCCGGGTGCGAGCTTGCCCCAATGCAGATCCGCGACGCGAACGTTCTCAATCGGCTCCAGCATCCCGAGCTGGCTCCAGATCTTGCGCGCTGCGTCCGGCATCACTGGATAAGCCCATGCGCAGATGACGCGCAGCGCCTCGGCCGCCGTGTAGAGAGTCTCATCCAAGAGCTTTTGCGAAAAGGAGTCCTCCTCCTTGGCGAGCTTCCACGGCGCGCGCTCGACGATAAACTTGTCGATCACGGAGATCAATCCCCAGATGACCTCCAGGCCCCGCGAAAAATTGAAATTGTCGAAAGCCTCCAGCGCGTTCTCGGTAGTTTCCTGCGCGGCTTCGGCGATCTGGCCCAGACCGGGCGAGTCGGGGATGACGCCGCCGCGGTACTGGTGAATCATCGTGAGCGTGCGGCTGGCCAGGTTGCCCAGGCCGTTGGCGAGATCGGAGTTATAGCGCTGGATCAAGGCGTCGTAGCTGAAGCTGCCGTCCTGTCCGAAGGTGATCTCGCGCAGCAGGAAATAGCGCAACGCATCGGCGCCGATCACTTCGACGATCGGCGTGGGCGGCACCACGTTGCCGCGGGACTTGCTCATTTTGTTCTCTTCGAAAAGGATCCAGCCGTGCGCGAAGACTTTCTTCGGCAGCGGAAGATCGGCGGCCATCAGGAACGCCGGCCAATAGACCGCGTGGAATCGCAAGATGTCCTTGCCGATGATATGCAGGTCTGCGGGCCAAAGGTCGTCCTGCTTCACCGCGCTCATGTAGGAAATCAGCGCGTCGAACCAGACATAGAACACGTGGTGCCCTTCCACAGGCGCGGGAATGCCCCATTTGATGTTGGTGCGCGTGATGGACAGATCGTTCAGGCCCTGCTGAACGAACGCCACCATCTCGTTGCGGCGATGATCGGGTTTGACGAACTCTGGATTCTTCTCGAACAGCTCCAGCAGCCGTTCCTGAAAGGCCGAGAGCTTGAAGAAGTAGTTCTCTTCGGTAACGGTCTCGGTCTGGCGTCCGCAATTCGGGCAGGGATCGCCCGGCTGCGCGTCGTTCACGTACAGCTCATCGTTCACGCAGTACTGGCCGGTATAGGAGCCTTTGTAGATATAGCCGTTCTTCTGGCAGCGCTGGAACAGCCAGCGTACGGTTTCGTGATGCTTGGGATCGGAGGTGCGGATGAAATGGTCGTAGTCGATCCCCAGGCGCTTCCACTGGCTGACGAACTCGGCCGACATTTTGTCGGTATACTCGCGCGGCGTTAAATTCGCAGCGTCGGCGGCGCGCTCCACATTGCGGCTGTGCTCGTCGGAGCCAGTAGTGAACACTACCGGATCGAACCCTTCCATTTTCTTGAAACGTTTGATCAGGTCCGCGACGAAGGTGGAATAGGCGGTGCCCAGGTGCGGAGCCGCGTTGACGTAGTAGATGGGTGTGGTGAGGTAGTATTTCATCGAGTGTTTTTCAGGTACGCCAGATTCGCTTGAGCCAGGATTTGTTTGAGCGGCACGCCGGATGCGAGCGCGAGCTTGCGGCAGTCTTCGTATTCCGGCGCGAAGGAGCCATCTTCGGCGATTTTCATGCGCACTTTGCCGTGCGGGGTTTCCACTTCGACCAGATGGCGCGCCTTCACCCGGCGCTCGGCGGAATACGTGCGCAGCCCCAGGGTTGTGGTTTCAGCGAACAGGAGCTGCGCCAGCGCCTCACGATCTTCCGGCCGCGCGATCACGCGCACCAGCGTGCCGGGCCGATTCTTTTTCATGAGTACGGATTCCAGCGTGACGTCGAGCGCGCCGGCTTCCAGCATCCGCTCCATGGCGTAGCCGAGCACTTGCGGGCTGGAATCGTCGATATTGGCTTCGAGGATGGAGACGGTGGTCGATTCTTCGGCGCCGCTCGTTTCGCCGACGATTACGCGCAGCACGTTCGCGTGTTCGGGGAAATCCTTGTCGCCCGCGCCATATCCCGTGGATGTGACGCAGAGCGGCGGCATCGCGCCGAATTCGACGGCGAGGGTCGTGACGATGGCCGCTCCCGTTGGCGTGGTCAATTCCATAGCAGGGCCGC
This sequence comes from Bryobacteraceae bacterium, assembly GCA_035501155.1. GTDB lineage: Bacteria > Acidobacteriota > Terriglobia > Bryobacterales > Bryobacteraceae > Palsa-89. Next base: position 248,148 of record DATJWO010000034.1, on the reverse strand, counting down.
GCGCGTAGACCGGTTTGCCGGTGAGCAATTCGGCGGTAGCAGGAGCGGGAACGGGAAGCACGCCGTGCTCGGTCTTCACTGTGCCGCTTCCCACGTTTAAGGGCGAGCAGTAGATGGCGCCCACATCGAGCAAGTCGAATCCTACGCACGCGCCGACGATGTCGCAGATGGAATCCACCGCACCAACTTCGTGAAAATGCACTTTCTCCAATGGAATGTCGTGCACCTTGGCCTCGGCCTCGCCCAGCCGCTGAAACACGGCGCTCGCGTTCTGTTTGGCACGTTCGGCGATCGCGGACGTCGCGATCATGTCCAGAATGTGATGAAGATGCCGGTGGTTCTTGGCTTCGCCGGCCCGCACATGGAACTTCGAAGCCGCGATGCCCCGCCGCTTGGTTCTTTCGACTTCAAACTTCGCGCCCGTGGCCAGGCTGTCGAGCGCCGATAGCAGCGCCTCGCGGCCGGCGCCCGCGTCGATCAGCGCGCCTACCGTCATGTCTCCGCTGATGCCGGAGAATGCATCCAGGTAGCAGATCTTCATGCGATTAATTGAGGCAGCAGTTCGCCCGATGGGCCTTGAAGGTACTGATCGACGCCCGCCGAAAATCCGCTCTCGGCAATGTTGACTTCGACTACACGCGCGCCGCATGATTTCGCCATCTGCGCCAGGCCGGCGGCCGGATAAACAACCGCCGAGGTTCCGATCATCAAAAAGAGTTCGGCGGAACGCACGGCCGCTTCCGCGTCTTGCCAGATCTGGCGCGGCAGCGCCTCGCCAAACCACACCACTCCCGGACGCAGCAGGCTGCCGCATTCGCAGCGCGGTGGAATCTCGGGCAGCGGCGTGCGGCGGTCTTCGCTCTCGCGGCCACAGCCCGTGCAGCGAATCATCCAGATGCTTCCGTGCAGCCGGAGCACGTTGCGGCTGCCGGCAAGTTTATGCAGCCCGTCGACGTTTTGCGTGATCAATGCAAATTTGGGCGTACGCGCTTCGAGCGCGGCCAGCGCGTAGTGGCCCGGGTTGGGCTTGGCCTGCGCGATCATGCCCCGGCGCCAGTCGTACCATTCCCAGACGAGCTTCGGATCGCGCGCGAACGCTTCCGGGGTCGCCAGGTCTTCCGCGCGGAACTGTTTCCACAGGCCGCCGTCGCCGCGAAAGGTGGGCACACCGCTCTCCGCCGACACTCCCGCGCCCGTCAACACGGCAATGGAGCGAGCCTCCTTCAACCATTCGCGAACCGGCTGCATTCAATTTTAGGGTAACCTACTGGCTTGCCATCGCTCGCGGCAGGACTTTTCGCCGCGATATGATCGTCCACAGATGCGCTCGCCTGGTATCCTCGCGATTTTGTTAATGCCGCATCTGGCGATGTGCGCGACGATCGAGGGTGAAGTACAAGATCTACTGGGCACCGCCATCATCCCTTGGGTGCGGGTCGAACTCGCTTTAGAAGGAACGGAGGTTGGCTCCGTGAAGCACACGGACAAGGACGGGCGATTCCGCTTTTCCTGGCTGCCTCCAGGTATCTATAGCCTCAAATTGGAAAGCATTGGTTTCGAGACGTTCACCTTAACGTCGGTCCAACTCACAGAAGGGCAGTGGAAACGTCTGCCGCCGTTGATGATGGCAGTGGGCGGCAGTTGTCATTTCCCCTTCGTCGAATCCTATCGATTGTTACCGGAAGGGCGGCACGTCGGCAATCTCAGCGGCCACGTGAGGGAGATGGAGGAGGGGCCACCGATTGCCAACGCAAAGGTCACGCTCCTGTGTGGGGAACGCAAGGCCTGCGGTGAAACGAAGACGGATTCGAAGGGCGAATTCACCTTCTTCGATATTCGACCCGGCGCGTATGCGCTTCGCGTGACTCACTTTGGGTACTATCCGCTCGATGTCGGAGAACACGAAGTGAGAGGAGGGTTCGACCAGACTGACCTGCCGCTCCTCCTGGAGCATTGTCCGAACGGCAACTGCGACCCGCGGCTACGCCCGAAGAAGCCTCTGATTGTGTGTCAGTGATTCCCGCGCGGCCAGCACCATCCGGTAAGCTTCCTCTGGGTCGTGATTCAGCGCCGTCAGGTGTCCCATCTTGCGTCCCGGTCGCGGTGCCAGTTTCCCGTACAGGTGTAGCTTCACATCGGGGAACGCGCAGGCCGTAGGCCAGCTGGGTTCGCCATCGGTCCACAGATCGCCCAGCAGATTCGCCATCGCCGCGGGACGATGGATCGCAGTCGACCCCAGCGGCAGGCCGCACACCGCGCGGAGCTGCTGCTCGAACTGGCTGGTGACCGCCGCATCGACGGTCCAATGGCCGGAGTTGTGCGGGCGTGGCGCCAGCTCGTTGATGAGCAGCTTCCCTTCGCGCGTCACGAAAAACTCGACGCACAACACGCCCACCACGCCCAGTGTCTCCAGCACACAGCGCGTTATCTCGACGGCTTCGTCGGCAATGTCGGCATGCACGCGCGCTGGTGCGATGGACAAATCCAGAATATGCCGGCTGTGCTCGTTCTCTGTGGCGCCGTAGTGAACGAACTGGCCGTCAGCGCCGCGCGCGGCCACCACTGAAATTTCGCGATCGAAGTCGATGAAGGCTTCGAGCACCGCCTCCTGCTCGCCGATCGCACGCCAGGCCTCGGCCACACGGTCTGGCGAATCCACCTTGAACTGGCCCTTGCCGTCGTAGCCGAACGCGGCTGTCTTCAAAACTGCCGGGCAGCCCAACTCCGCGATAGCTTGCTCCAGATCGCCGAGCGATCGCACTTCGCGATACGGCGTCGTCGGCAAACCCGCGCCGCGCAAGAAGGCTTTCTCGCGGATGCGCTGCTGCGTCGTATGCAGAATGGAGCCGCTGGGCCGCACCGGCGCGCACTCGGCAGCCGCCTCGGCCGTTGTCGTCAGCACGTTCTCAAACTCGAATGTCACCACGCTCACCTGGCTCGCGAACCGCCGCACCGCGTCCAGGTCTTCGTACGACGCCTGCACTTCGACGTCGGCGATCTGTCCCGTGGGCGTGTCCTGATCGGGCGAAAATGTATGGACGCGGTAGCCCATGCGCCGTGCCGCGATGGCGAACATCCGGCCCAGTTGCCCGCTTCCAAGCACTCCGATGGTGGCCCCGGGAAGAATCGGCTGGATCACGCCAGCTCTTCCGCCCGCACTTTGGCGGCCTGTTCTTCGCGGAACGCGCGCAGCTTCTCGCGCAGCGCAGGATCGTGATTAGCCAGAATCGCAACCGCCAGCAGCGCCGCGTTCTGCGCGCCCGCCTTCCCAATCGCCATGGTGCCCACGGGCACGCCGCCCGGCATCTGCACGATGGACAGCAGCGAGTCCATGCCTTTTAGCGCATGGCTCTCCACCGGAACGCCCAGCACCGGTAGCAACGTATTCGCGGCGATCATACCCGGCAGGTGCGCCGCGCCGCCGGCCCCGGCGATGATGATCTGGATGCCACGGGCTTCGGCCCCGGACGCGTACTCTGCCATCCAGGCGGGCGTGCGATGCGCCGAAACAACCTTGGCTTCAAATGGAACGCTGAAGCGGTCCAGCGCCTCGGCGGCCTGCCGCATCGTCTCCCAGTCGGACTTGCTACCCATGACAATGCCGACGAGTGGCTGCATTATTTGATTTCGGCCAGCAGCGTGCGCGCGCCATTTTCCACGTGATCGGAAGGCTTCTTGGCGAGGGCGAGCTGAGCTTCCTCTTTGGCGCCCGCGCGGTCACCGCGCTCCAGAAGCGCGACGGCATAGTGGTAGTGGAAGGTAGCGTCGTTCGGATACTTGCCAACCAGCGAGTGCAGGATCGGAAGCGCGGCGTCGGTGTTCTTCCGTTTCATTTCCACCCAGGCCATGGTGTCGCGCAGCGAACCCACCTGGGGAGCTTTCTGTAACGCTTTGGTGATCATCTGTAGCGCGTCGTTCAGATCTCCGCCATTGTCGGCGAGCAGAAACGCAAGATTGTTCAGGAGTACCGGGTCATCCGGCGTTTCCTTCAGCGCTTTCCGGTAACTGGCGATCGCCTCCGGATATTTGCCCATGCGGTCCTCCAGGCCGCCCAACAGGGCGTTGAGCCCTTTTTGGTTGGGCGCCAGCTGCTGGGCCCGCTGAAGCGCCTGAAGAGCTTCCGGCAGATTTCCACGCTGCTGCTGTACTTGGCCGATCCGGATCTGAACGGCGGCCGAGGAAGGATTCTGAGCCGCCATCTTCTGTAGCTCCGCCAGCGCCACATCGGGCTTGCCCGCCGCCTGGGCCGTAGCCACTAGCAGCGCTTGTTTGTTGGCCGAATCGGGTGTCCGCTGCGCCTCATTCTCAGCCAGCGCCAACGCGCGATCCGGCTGGCGCTCGGCGATATAGGTGTTCACCAGGCCCGCCAGCGGCTGAATGTCGCCGCCGTTTTCCGAATAGAGTTTGCGGAAGTCCGCCTCCGCTTCCGAATAGCGCTTCTGGCCCAGCGCGATGATCGCCAATTGCATCTCCACGGGAGCGGCATTCTTGGTGTCGCGAGCCAGCTGGTCGGCTTCCGCCTTGGCCACGTCATAGGACCCTGTTCCCGTCAGCCCGATCACCCGGAAGAGCCGCGCGTTCGGGTCGTTCTGCCGCAGTGCCAGCGCCGCGTTGGCATGCTGGAGCACGCCGTTATAGTTCTTCCGCAGTAATTCCACCCGGGCCAGCGCCAACTGAGGGGCCGTAGAACCTCCGTCAATCTTGCCGGCTTGAGTGAATCGCGCCGTAGCCTGTTCCAAATTTCCCTGCCGGAGGAGCGCCTGCCCGGCCAGCATCTGTACCCTGACATTGTTGGGAGCGTCCTGCGCAAGCGCGGTGGCGATGGTGCCCGCCTCTTTCAGGTTGGCCGCGCCGCCCGCCTGGTCCAGAAGCTGAATTTTCAGCGACCGCGCGAACAGATTCTTGGCATCCTTTGCCAGGATGGCGTCCAATGCCTTCATGGCCTCGTCGCGGTGACCGGACACCGCCAGCATGCCCGCTTCCCGCTCGCGATACACCGCCTCCCGGGGCCGATCCTCGGACTCGCCTCGCCGATAGTCGGCGAGCGCTTTATCCCAATCCTTGGTGCTGGCGTGAAAATCTCCGACCAATAGATCCGCGGTCGGGAAATCGGTTCGGCGCGACAAGAGGATATTCAGCGTGCTCGCCGTGTCTTCGGGCTTCTTCTGCGCGTAGTAGAGGGCCGCCAGCCGGAGTATGGGAACAGGGGAATTAGGATTACTGGCACTCCACGACTTCAGCAGCGTCTCCAGCTTTCCGGCGTCCTTTTGGGCCGCATAGTAGGCATACAGCAGTTGATAGCCAGCAGCGAACTGCGGGTGCCGGGCAATCACGTCTTTGGCGGTGCGCTCGCCTTCCTCCGGCTGATTGTCGCGCAGCAGAGCGTCGGCAAGACCTACCTCGGCTTCCGCGGAGTTCGGCGCGGCCTGAAGGGCATGACGGAACTTCTCGACGGCATCCGCCGGGTGATTATCCAGAAGCGCAATGGATCCGTTCAAGCGGAGCCCGTCCGCCGATTCCGGGTTGGCCGCCAGCAGCGCCCCGGTCAGGGTCGTGGCCTGTTTATAGAGCGCCGCGGGATGTCTTGGGTCGCTGGCATAGGCGGCCAGGCATAGGTTGGCCAGCTGAACTTTCGCGGCCATGTTCTTGGGGTCGAGCGCAACGGCGCGCGTCAAAGTCTGGTACGCGTCGCCGGCTTTGTCCAGCTTCAACAATGTAAGCCCTAGACGGTAATAGGCTTCGCCCGATTGAGCGTTTTTCTGGATTGCGTTCCGGTAGTTGAGCTCCGCCTCTTCGTACTTGCCTGCCGCAAAGAGCTGGTTTGCTCGATCCATGTACTGGCGCCCGCTTTTGCAGCCTGCGGCGCAGAACGCAAGGAAGAGAAAAAGGGCGATCCCGGTTGTCTTTGGCATGCCGATCTGTTTCCTTAATATCCCTTATATCGTAGCGGCAGGGGAGGCGAAACGGGAAATCCGGGACCTCCGTCGATTTCCGCAGTGGTATTCTCACTCTAGGCCGATGACTTTACGGAATGCGCTGCGGCTCGGCGCGGGGATTTCCCTGGTGGCGATGATCTATGCCTTCCAGCGGCCCTTCCGGCTGTACCGCAGTATGGAGCCGTACGATAACGTCGAGATGCCCCCGGATTGGCAGGTCCAAGCCGACTGGGTATTCGCCCGCTTGATGTACCCGCAGCATCCCAATGCGCGTTTCGGCCGGTTCTACGGTTACGGGGGAATGCTGGACTGGCGCGAGGGCGGCACCAGTTGGTCGCAGGATTATCCGCGCGCCGACCGCCATTTTGTCGTGGCGCTCCGGCGCTTAACCCGCGTCAATGCCCGCTCCGTGGAGCAGCCCGTCAATCTGGACGACGGCGACGACGTCTTCAACTGGCCTTGGCTGGCCGCCGGCGAAATGGGCGACTGGAAGCTCACCGACACCCAGGTGAAAAAGCTGCGCGATTACCTGCTGCGGGGCGGCTTCCTCATGCTGGATGACTTCTGGGGCACCGAAGAGTGGGACCGGTTCTTCGAAAGCATGCGGCTGGTTTTCCCTGACCGGCCCATCGTGGAGATCGAAGACGCCGACTCCATCTTTCACACCGTCTACGATCTGAATGACCGCTATCAGGTTCCGGGCGAATGGGCATTGCGGCGCGGCACCACCTATCGCAACGATGGCTCCGTACCGCACTGGCGGGGCATTTATGATGACCACGGCCGGCTCATGGTGGCGATGTCGTTCAATTCCGACGTCGGGGATTCGTGGGAGTGGGCCGACGATCCGGATTACCCGGAGAAGTACTCAGCGCTGGGAATCCGCTTGGGCGTAAACTACGTCATTTACTCGCTGACGCATTAGCTGCCGTGTTCAGCGCAGATTGAACTTCTTCATTTTGTAGCGCAGCGTGTCGCGCGTGATACCCAGCAGCACGGCGGCACGCGTCTGATTCCCGGCCGCCTTTTCGAGCGCCTGCATAACCAGGTTCTTCTCCGCCTCTTCCAGGCTCACTTGGAAAGGCGCCGGGGGCGTGTTGCGGACTGCGGCGGCATCGGCCGCCGCTTGAAGCGGCGAACTGCCGTTGGACTCGATGCGCAGGTTGGAGCCTTGAATCCACTCAGCTTCTTCCAGCACCATGGCGCGCTCGATGACGTTGCGCAACTCGCGCACGTTGCCCGGCCAATCGTGCGCCAGCAGCATCGCGGCTCCGGAATGCGAAATGCCCTGTATATTGCGTTTGAACTTGGTGTTGTAGAGCCGGACAAAGTGCTCGGCCAGCGGAAGGATGTCTTCACGCCGCTCGCGCAACGGCGGCAGCAATATTTGAATCACGTTCAAGCGGTAGTACAGGTCGAGCCGGAATCTGCCTTCTTCGATCGCCTCGGTCAGCTTGCGGTTGGTGGCGGCCACTACCCGCACGTCCACCTGGATGTCCCGGACGCCGCCCAGCCGCCGGAAATTCTGTTCTTCGAGGACTCGCAGCAGCTTGGCCTGCAATGTGAGCGGCATTTCGCCGATCTCATCCAGGAAAATGGTTCCCCTGGAAGCGACTTCCAGAATGCCGGCTTTGGACGCACGGGCGTCGGTGAACGCGCCCTTCTCGTAGCCGAACAGCTCGCTTTCAAGCAGTGTCTCCGGGATCGCGGCACAATTGAGGGCCACGAAGGGCCCCTCGTTCCGCCGGCCGTAGAAGTGCAGAAACTGGGCCAGGACGTCCTTGCCGGTGCCGCTCTCGCCTTCCAGCAGGATGGTAGACACCTCGCTCTGCGCCACGCGGCGGGCGAACTTCAGCACCTGCTTCATGGACGGCGACACCGCGATCATCTTGAAACTGCCCAGTCCGACGCCCTCGTCTTCGGAGGCCGCGGGCGCCGCGGTGGGGCGTGTCTGCCCGCTCTGCTCGCTGACCCGTCCAAAGACGAGAACAGCGCCCGCGGTTTCTCCCTTATGGTCGCGGATCGGGGCGATGCTGCCGATGATCGGCCTTTTCTCGCCGCCGCGCGAGACCAGCAGGGCATTGCCCGGAAGCTCCTGGAGCGTGCCTTCCGAAAGCACGCGCCATAGGGGCAGGTCGATTTTTTCGCCCGTTGAGCCGTCCACCAGCTTGAACACTTCTTCCAGCGGCCGGCCGGCTGCTTCCTGGGCGGGCGTGCCGGTCCAGGCTTCCGCCGCCGGATTGAACAGCGTGATCGTTTCGGTCGGGTCCAGCGAAATCACCCCGTCGGCCATGGCCCGCAACGTGGATGCCAGAAACTCGCCCTTCTCGCGGCGCTTCCGGTCCTCCCGGTTTTTGTGCAGGGCGATCTCGATGCTGGCGTGCAATTCCGCTTCCTGGAAAGGCTTGGTGATGTAACCCAAGGGCTCGGCATCCTTGGCCCGCGAGACTGTGGCGCTGTCGGCGTGCGCGGTCAGAAAAATCACCGGAATATTGAAACGCTCGCGAAGGATCCGCGCCGTCGCCGTGCCGTCCAAGTTTCCCTTGATGCGAATGTCCATCAGCGCCAGATCGGGCGCGCCGTTCTGGGCTTGCGCGATCGCATCCTCACCGCTCGAAACGGCGGCGGTCACCGTGTAGCCGAGGTCCGTCAGGATGTCCCGCAGATCTTCGGCCGTGATCCGTTCGTCTTCGACAATCAGAATTCGTGCAGACATGCTTTATCTCAGGCAGAGGCGCGGAACACCAGCTGAACTGCCGTTCCCGCATTTGATTTCACTTCGATCTTAGCTCCCAATTGTTCGGCCAGTGTGCGCACCAGCCGCAGCCCCAAGCTTCGCACCGTCTCCAAGTTTATATTGTCCGGCAAGCCGATTCCGTTGTCGGCGACGGTCAGCCGGGCCATCTGATCGGTTTGCTCGCGCAGCTCGATGCGCACTTCTCCCTCGCGGCCCTGCGGGAAGGCGTACTTCAGTGAATTGGATACCAATTCGTTGATAATTAGCCCGCAGGGCACTGCCGCGTCCAGGTTGAGGTACAGCTTATCCAGATCGGTCTGCAGGTGAACCCGGTCCGAGGCCACCCCATAGGATTGAAACAGATGCACGGCGAGCTGCCGGATATACTCGGGAAAATCGATGCGCGAAAGATTATTGGATTGATACAGTGTCTCGTGCAGCAACGCCATGGAATGAATCCGGTTCTGGCTTTCCTGGAACATTTTTCGGAGAACTTCGTCACCGACCGCGCGGGACTGCAAGCCAAGCAGGCTGGAAACCACCTGCAAATTGTTCTTGACCCGGTGGTGAATTTCCTTGAGCAGCGCCTCCTTCTCGCGCAGCGATGCGCGGATTTTTTCTTCGGCCTGCACGCGCTCGGTGATGTCGCGCAGAATCACGGTGTACACCGTCCGGCCTTCGGCGGAAACCTTGGAAATGGATGCCTCGGCGGGAAACTCCATTCCGTTTTTCCGGACCCCGGCGATTTCGCGACGTTCGCCCATCCGGCGCGCCGACACCTGGGAAGCGCCAAAATCTTGCAGATGCCGTCGGTGCGCTTCGAGATGACGGGCCGGCAGCAGGATGTCCAGAGATTGGCCAGCGACTTCCTGCGCGGTGTAGCCGAAGATTTTTTCGGCGCCTTGATTAAACAGGATGATGCGCTGCTGGTCGTCTACCGAGATGATGGCGTCGTCGGCGAGATCGAGGATCTTGGCTAGGGGATCTGTCGTCAAATAAGCACGATCCGAACCCGGCTCGGCCCCATCGTTCCGGCGCCGTCGGCCAAAGTGGAGATCATAACACTACTTCGAGTTTTGCGCCGTTGGAACGGTGGCCCCGGCCTGCGCCATGAGCTGCTCCGGTTGGCTGGACCGCCGCTGGAGCACGCCACTTCCGGTTCAATGGACACCAGTCTATCCGATTGCTTCCACGGTTGACAATGCGGGCCCGATTCTACGCAAGCAAAAAGGCCCAGAGATGTTACCCCTGAGCCTTCTGGTTTAGCTCAAAACCGGTCAGAATACCAGTTTCAGGCTGAACTGCGTCTGACGGGCCACATCGGGGAGGCCACCGCTTCCGACCAGCGAAGTGATCGCGGCGCCCGAGGGGGCGAAGCAGGCGGCGCTGTTGGTCGGGGTACTTGTGGGGCCGCAGTTCGTTCCTGGGTTGATGATCGTCCCGTCCGGGACCGAGAAGTTGGGATGGTTGAAGATGTTAAAGATCTCGGCCTTGAATGTGAGGTTCACCCGTTCCGTGATCCTCGTGTTCTTGGTGAGGCCGATATCGGTCTCCGCATATCCGGGCCCGGCTATCACGTTTCTTCCCAGATTGCCGACCGAGCCGTACGTCGAGGGCGCGAAGCAGTTTAGGTTGAACCACTGATTGACGCTCTGGTTCGCGTAGACATTGCAGTTCGCCGACACCAGGTTCGGCCGCTCGTTGTCGAAGGTGTTCCCCGTATCGGCCTGGTCGCCTTCGCCGACCGAGGTATTAACGCCGGTGTGCCAGGATGTAACTCCGCTCAACTGCCAGCCTTCCTTCACTCGGTTGCCTTTGAAGGGGAACATGTAAACGGCGTTGAACGAGATATTGTGGCGAAGATCGAAGCTGCAAGGGCCTTTGTCCGCATTCCAATCGTAGGGATTCGTGATGGCGGACGATACGTTGTTGAAGCCCAGACCGCCATACGTGTACGCGCTGTCAATGCAGTGCGACCAGGTGTAAGAGAACTGGTACACCAGATTCGCGGATGCCCTGTGCGTAAGCCCGACCTGCAGCGCGTTGTAACTGGAATAGCTGGTGGTGTCGGTCAAATCCTGGGAGCCTAAGGCCGGAACGGGCCGTGGATTCGCGGTACAGGCACCTGGGCCCCCTGTAGGGGCGTTGAGGGCGCAGGGCGCACCATTTTGGGTCGCTAAGTAGTCTACACCGTTGATGACCGTCGGAATCGGCGCGTTGAAATCGTGGAACGCCAGCAGGTGAACGCCGCGCGTCCCTTGATAACCGACCGTCAACAGGTTATTCCCCGGCAGTTCGCGCTGGATGCTGAGAGTGTACTCCAGCGAATACGGCGTCGTGGGTGTTCCGTAATACGTGCCCGTCGTCTGACTATATGACGGTATCCCGCCGCCGACAAAGGGGTAAGGCCAGCCACTGGGGAAGATTTGGATCTGTGTGTCATACGGCGGGCTCGACACATAGGCGGACGAGAAAGCGTATGTCGTGTACGGATCGTGGAAAATCCCGAAACCGGCGCGAAGAGCCGTCTTGTGGTCGCCGAAGATGTCCCATGCCAGGCCGACCCGCGGGTCAAAGTTCCTGTTGGCGGGATTGTTTTGGTACGCGTGCGGGACGCTTACGAAATTGGGTGCGAAGGGCGGCCCCACCACGTTGGAAAAAAGGTTGTGGATCTCGATGGGGTTGGTTTCCCATTCGTAGCGCAGGCCAAGATTGATCGTCAGCCTGCTGTTCACTTTCCAGTCGTCCTGAATGTAGGGCTGGACCGCATCGTAACGCTCGGCTCGATAGCTGTTTGTCCCTCCGTTCGGCGCGCCCTCAAATAGGAATGGATTGCCCGACAGAAAACTTTGATCGCCGCCGGTGAATATGTAGAATCCGTTCCAGAAGACCAGGACGTAAGGATTAAGCTGTTGCCGCTGGAACATGCCGCCGATGTGCAGCGTGTGCGAACCCTTGATCCAGGTCAGATCATCTTTTTCAGTGAACTTGTTCTGGAGATACCGGAAGGGGTTTACGAACGATGCCCCTAACGGGGTGAGGTTCGGAACAGCCACATAGGCGTCCTCTCGCGCGGGATTGAAAATCTGTAGTGCGGAGTGTTCCGATGGCTGAGTTTCCGAGGTCCAGGGCCGCGAGTAAGACGCGGTGAACTGGTTAATCAGGTTCGGCGAGAAGATATGACGTTCCCCCATCGTGAAGAACTGGTTATGGGTGGTGTCAATCAGTGGCCAGAGGCCAAGGCCGGCATTCGTGGTGCGGTTACCGAAATCGGCCTCGTAGCGTGCGAAGAACGCGTCTTTATCGGAAATATTCCAGTCGATGCGGGCTACGCCGAAATCCTCAGGCGTTGTTTGCGCGCCTACAAAATTATAAATGCCGATGTCGGGATTGCCATTAAACAATCCTCCGTTGGGCGCCGGGTAAAGTGCCAGCATCGCGGCAGACGCCGGGCTTACCACACACGCCGGAGGGCTGCAGTTGTCCTTGACGAAGTTTCCGGTCGGCACGTAATTCACATAGGTTGTTGCCAGATACTGCCGGATTCCCTCATAGTTCGCGAAGAAGAACACCTTGTTCTTCTTGATCGGTCCGCCAATAGTGCCGCCATACTGGTTTCTGCGGAACTCCGGCACGGAAGACCCGTCGAAAAAGCCGCGGCTATCCAGGGCGCTGTTGCGGAAGAACTCATAGACCGAGCCGTGAAATTCATTGGTGCCCGATTTAGTCACGCCGATGATGGCGCCGCCGTTGCCCGCATACTGCGCACTATAGGTCCCAGTCAGCGTCTGAAACTCGGCAATCGAGTCGATACCGAGCGTAGTGCCGGTTACGTCGCCGCCGGCATTGCGCTGCCACCAGTTCAGCATGTCTTCGCCATCCAGCAGGTTGGCATAGCCTTCCGGGCGCGTACCCGCGATGGAGTAAGCATTAGCGACCGAAGTCAGCGCGCTCGATCCGCCCTGCGGGTAACTCAGAACGCCGGGCGCGAGCAGAATGAGCTGCTCCCAATTGCGGCCGTTCAAAGGCAACTCTCGCATCTGGGTCTGATTCACCAGCGAGGAGACCGCGGCGGTGGTGGTTTCGACCTGAGCCGCCTCGGCGTTGACACTCACCGTTTCACTGGCTTGGCCGACCATCAGTTGGAAATCCAGTACAGGCGCGGCGCCGACAGTGAGTGTCAGGCCCGTGCGAGCCGCGCTTTGAAAGCCAGTCTTCGAGACCGTCAGGTCGTAGGGGCCGATGGGCAAGTCCAGTAACGCGTAGCGGCCCTGACCATCGGTGGCTGCAGTTTGAGTGGCCGACGTGGCCGTATTCTTGATGGTGACCGTCGCCCCCGGGACTGCTGCATTGGAGGCATCCGTGACGCGCCCGGAAATGGACGCCGTGGCTGTTTGACTGAAGAGACGGGCTGGGGCCAGAACTACACCCAAGCCAAGAACGGCAAGAAGCAGAACTGCAAGGTTCGTACGACTTCTCATCTTACGACTCCTCTGTTCCGGACCTTTAATTGAAGCAAGCGGACCGATTGCAAACTACGCTATCACCAGTTGCCCGCTAAGGCTAGGCGAAATGCATGATATTGTGCATCATCGGTGTTGATAACGTTGCCGCACCACACAACCGGCGGAGCCATTCTGCGTAGATTCGAGGCCTTTGGTTCGTTATTCGCGACCAATTTCGCGGGCTTTAAACGGGCCGGTGCCTCTGAAGCCCATAGGGCGCCGGAAGCGTGCATGTTACGGAACAAAAACGGGTTCGAGCGCGGCCGTAATGGCCATTCAGGCATCGCAGAACATGATTGCACGTGGAGAATTGGTCGGTGTGGCGTTCCTGGCCGTCATCGGCGTAGCCTTCATGGCGCTAGCCCCAGGTAGCCGGACAGTTACCTCCGGCGCAACGAACATGGGTCTATCGAATGCTTCCGCCGTTGACAAATAACCGGGCCTGGAATTCTGATTCCGCCGTCCCGTAACGGCGTGCAAAACTGAAGCGATGGATTCACGCCTCGATGCCCAGGAAGTGCGCGTGCTCGGCTCGCTGCTCGAAAAAGAGATTACGACACCCGAATACTACCCACTGTCGCTGAATGCGCTGGTGAACGCGTGCAATCAGAAGTCGAACCGCGACCCAGTCGTCCACTTCGACGAAGCTACGGTGGAACAGACGCTCCTGCGCCTGCGCGATCAGGGCTGGCTGCTCAGCATCACGGGCGCCGGCAGCCGGGTCCCCAAGTACGGGCATCGCTTCGCAGAGAAACTGAATCTGGGCCGCCGCGAACTGGCGATCGTCTGCGAACTGATGCTGCGCGGCCACCAAACTCTGGGCGAGCTGCGCAGCCGGGCCGAGCGAATGCATCACTTCGACGACCTGGCCGAAGTGGAAGCGGTTATCGAGCGGTTGCCGGAACTCATCGTGCACCTGCCCCGCCGACCGGGTGAGAAGGAGGCGCGGTACGCCCACCTTCTCTCGGGACCTCCCGCGGTTGCGGGGCCCGAGGCGGAGGCTCGTCTGGAGCCAACCCCGACGGCCCACCCTGACCGAATGGGTGCGCTGGAGACGGAGGTGGCCCAGCTACGAAGCGAGCTCGAAGAGCTGAAACAGCAGTTCGCCGTGTTTCGAAGGCAGTTCGAATAGATCAGGCCGTGCGTTGGTTCGGAACGCGCACGCCATGCCGCGGCTTCCGGATCGGCACAACCTGCTGCGTGAGACAACTGGTGACGTTCTTCACCGGCCCGTGGAAATAGTCGTCCACGGGAAAGAGCGCGTAAGGCTGCAACTCGCGGAACACGCGGCCCAGCTTCTGCTCAATCCGGTAGACGGCGTGGAAGAAGTTTCCGCGGTCCATTTTCAGCTGCCGGCAGCACAACTTCCAGTCCGCCCCCAGCAGAAAATGATAACGGAAGATCTGATGCTCAAATTCCGACAGGGTCCTCTTGCTGACCAGGCAAAAATCAGCTGAGAACTCTTCGTTCTTGCGCCCCCAGGTCATACGGCGGCTCTTGCCGGGCAGCGGATCCATCGAAATCCGGCTCATGTATTTCTCGCGGTTGTTGCAGTCCCGAAAGCGGTCCAGGCAAGCGCGGAAGATGGCCCGCAACACACAGTTGCAGGGATGCATCGTCTGGTTCCGGCCCATGCGCAAGCCTAGGCCCAGGCAGGTGTTGCAGCCGGGCGCAGCCAGCGCGAGCGTTTCTGATCGTGTCCATTCCATCTCGTTCTCTCTCCGTAAGAAAACCCGGAAAAGCAACCGAGTCTATTTAAATGACAGTCGTCTTAGTGTCGGTGCGATGACCAGGGGCGTCAACGCAAAACATTATGACTAGAGGCAAATTCCCTAGTCCTCAGTGGGAGAGAGTCCAATAAGATCAAGGCGGTCATAGGCTTGTGTCTTTTGTCTGCCGCCTGGATGGATGTGATTTTTCGGCTTGCGGAAGGTGTACTTTTCGCCGTCTCGATCAAGCCTATTTCAGACTGAAATATGAGGGATAGCGCAAATGAGTTTACAGAGAACATCGCTCAGCTTGGCCACTTTCGTTCGGATTTGCGTCTCGGACGGCGACATGGACGGAGAGAGAATTCGCTCGTGAGATTGGCGCCTCGAAGCCTCATGTCCATAATGTGCTTCAGCTCCTTCGAAATTCTCTGACTCGGACCTTGAAGGGGCCGTCCTGCGGTTAAGTGGACTGCGGCCACTGAACGCCGGAGTCCAAAGGGAACCCGACATAGCCAGATTGGACCGACCGCTTCCTGGCCTGACGCTGCTCCAGGCATGCCTCCAGTGAGCTTTCGGGCGCCAGATCCAGCAGCGACAGACGGAAGTGCCTTAATACTGCGTCCAGGATCTCCGGGGAAAGATTCCGGACGCCTTTGAGCACGTTATGAGCATGCGGCTGTGAGATCCCAATCTGGCGAGCGAACGCCCTTTCCGTCAATTCACCGTTGCGGATGCGGTCCCGGACGTAGGCCACCAGTCTAAGCTGAGCATCTTGAAATGTAAGACGAAATACTTTTTGCGGCGGCACCTCGAGGGATTCCGCCTGCTCAGACCAGCTCAGTTCACCGTCCTTTGGCAATTCTCGGCGCAGCCGCACTAAGTTCGCCTCAAGAGACAGCAATTTGCTCATTGGCGACATTTTCCCATAAAGCCGTAAACCCGTCAAGCTGTATATTGCTAAATGCCTTTTATTCAGATCTACGGATTGAAGGTTGACACCTGGCGTAAGTCCGTATTAGGGTGGGGAGCTAGTGGAGCCGTCACCCGAGCCCGCCCTCAGCCCACCAGGGCTGAAAAAATCCACGGTCTCCCTGCCCGCTGAATTGTACTGGCGCTTCCAGGAAGAACAAGTGCGGCGGAGAATGAGCAATCAGGCTGCGGTCACTCAAGCCATCCAGCAATGGCTGGAAAGACGGGTGGAAGCAGGCGCGCAGGAGCAGCTGCCGGAGAATGAGCGCTGGCATGGCCTGTTGGCTGAGATCCTCGCTAGCGGCGACCAGGAAGCGATTGCCGCAGTGCGGCAGAATCTTCTCGTATTTCACCGGCTGATGCGCTCGTATCGAGTCTCCTCGGATGCCGCGCAAGTCTCTTCCGAGAAGAGAAAGCCCACGGACTGATATCCTGGACATTAAGCGGAAAGCAAAAAACAAATTGCTTGCATTTTGATCCATAAACGTCGGATAATTTACAACTGCCTCAGCGGACGCTTCTCCGCACCTTGAGCCGCCCTCTTTCGATGGAGAGGGATGCAGCGGTCCACTGCCATTCGGCTCAACACCCAACCCGCGTTACAGAAGGTTAGCGGCGAGAGGGCTCAAGCCATGATCGAATCGGAACTGCGTCGGAAAACGCTTCGGGAAGAGGTGGAGGCGCTCAGCGAGCTTCGTTCCCATATCCAAGACCTGCACCGGATTTGCCAGAACCGCGAAGAAATCCTGCTCCAGAAGATGGTGCAGGGGCCGGACTTGAAGCGCTTGCGGCAACTGATCCAGCTCTATCGCGCAAGTTGTTCCTCCTGTGAGCCGGCTTGGGACAACCTTCAGGAGATCCGCGACCGCGCGCTCTTCTGGTTCCACATAGGGAGGCTGCGTTTTGCCTGCGAGCTGTGGCGGCTTCGCCGCATGCCCCGCCTATGCTGCTCGATGGCGGTACACTCTCTGGAAGCGCTAAACCTACTGACGCCCGGTGTGCTTGACGTGCTCTAGGATCGTCTGCCGGAGCATCTGCCGGGCTGCTGCTTCTTCGGGCGAAAGAATCTTGGGCGGCGGCAATTCGCCTGCCGGCCTCAGTCCCCGAATCCATGCCAGAAAGCAGGCTAGATTACCGGCCAGCATGGGAGCGTTGAAATACCGAACGGCGTCGGTTCCTTCTAGTGTCGCGACCAGTTCCACAAATCCGTTGATGGCGAAATAAATGGTCAGCAGCCTCCAATGCAGGGCGACGTTGCCGCTCACGGCCGGAGTCAAGCTCATAAAGCGTGTGAGGAACCACCACATCAACAGCAAGGACACCGCCAGGACCGTGGTCTCAAACTGGGCGACGTAAATCGCAAAGGTCTGCGGATATTTCCAAAGTCCCCCGTAGGGGCGCACAGTCGCCAGGGAAGCCAGTCCGGTCAGTGCGAGCAGTCCACCGGCTAAAACAAACCGGATGCGGCGGATTACAGGAAGATGCTTGGCGATGCGTTCAAACAACTCCGCCACGGCTCCGCCCTGAACAACGACCAAACCAATCGCGTAGATTCGGTAAGCGTAGGCATAGGCGCGCGTTTCGTAGGGTATCTCCAGGAGGACGACGCCCGAGCCGGCCTCCATCAGCAGGAAGGCCAGAAACAGGGAATATCCCTTTGCAATGCGACGCTGGAAAATGGCTCCTATCAGGAGCACTTGAGCCGCCAGGCAAGCCACCCAGAGGGCACGTTGAATGGCCAGGAGTTCCATTCCCGTGTGTGCTGCGCTGTTCCGAGCCAGTATAGCAGAGCGGCGCAGCACGCCGGGCCGAGGTTCCGCTATCTGGGACAGATAGGTGGGCAGCTTGGAAGAGGCCAAGCCTGATTCGCCGTTTCCAATTCTCTTCCTCCGACCGGAAGCGGATTCGAGGGATGCATCAATTGACCGGCCGTGGCAAGGGCGGCCAATAGCAGAGCGATAGCGGCTGTCAGTTTGTTCATGAGGTTGCCTTTCAACACCCGCAATGGGGGTCGCCAAGAGTAAACCTCAGGGTTGCGCCGACCTACGCGCTGGGCAAGGCTACTCGCCACACCAACAAGGAGTTACGGATTTGTTTATGCAGTGATCGCGGAAGTCACAGCTCCGCCGGATTTCAGCGCCGCGCTCTGGAGGCGCCGATCTCCTGATAGGCGTCCAGGACCTGTTGCGCGCTGCGCTCCCAACTGAACTGCCGGGCCTGCTCGAGGCCTCGATCGATCAATCGCGCGCGCAGTTCGTGATTGAGCAAGACTTCCCGCATCCCGCGCGCGATATCGAAAACGTTTTCAGGATTCACCACTTCTGCCGCCTCGCCTACTACCTCCGGTAGCGAGCTGACGTGTGAGCACACCACCGGGGTGCCACATGCCATGGCTTCGAGCGGCGGCAATCCGAATCCTTCATATAGGGAAGGGAAAACGAAGGCAGCCGCAGTTTGATAAAAGGCGCGCAAGGTTTCCAGCGGCACGAAACCGAGAAAACGCACGCTTTCCTCCACGCGGCTCTGGATGACGGCTTGGCGCAATGCTGGATGCCGCGAGATCTCGTCGCCGATGATAATCAGGCGCAGATCCCGGAAAGCAGGATGCTCGCGGATCTCGCCGCGCAGCACCGCGAAAGCCTCTACCAGGCGCGGAATGTTTTTTTGCGGGTTGGTC
Source organism: Bryobacteraceae bacterium (assembly GCA_035501155.1). Lineage (GTDB taxonomy): Bacteria > Acidobacteriota > Terriglobia > Bryobacterales > Bryobacteraceae > Palsa-89. Next base: position 229,612 of record DATJWO010000034.1, on the reverse strand, counting down.
CGGCCGACGTACAGCAGAAAAGGGTAATGGATCCGGTAGCGCTCCAAGGTCCGCTGCACCTCAGCAGCCGCGGGCGCGACCGGCCGGCAAAACGCGGGATCGGGAGCATTGTGAATTACGCGCAAGCGGTTAGGCGGAATGCCCAGCACCGATTCGACATCGTGCCGCGTGGCCAGCGAGACGGCAATCACCCGGTCGGCGCGCAGCAGCCCGCGGCGCGAATAAAACAGCCGCATGCTGTTGCGGTAACCGGACTGGTTGGGAAACAGCAAAGTGCTCATGTCGTGGATCGTCACCACGTACGGCTTCGGCATCCACAGGGGCACGGCGTTCAAGGGGATGTGGTACAAATCCCCCTCCAGCTTCCGGAGAAAGAGGCTGAAACGGAACTGCGTCAGGCCGCCGTTCTGGGCCGGTTCGAACGGAGCGGTTTGGAAGTTGGAGGGAAGGCCGCCGAATTCCGGGACCATCCGGGCCGGCGTGATCAGCGTGTATTGATTGGAGGGATCGACCCGCGCCAGCGATCGCACCAGATTCCGGATATAGGTTCCGATGCCGAAATCGGCGACACGGCGAGCATCGAGAACGATCCGGAGTGGCATAACAGGTACAGCGATGCTAGGAGTTCAGAATTATGAGAACGGAACAGCCTAGACCGAAGCTCGCGCGAGCTTCCAAGAGTATAACGGAAATTGCTCGGCGAGGTCCGTCACGCGGCGGCGGACTGTAGCCAACTTCTCGGCGGATTGCGTGTGAGCCAGCACGTCAGCGATCAGCGAAGCCACCGTGCGCATTTCCGCTTCGCGGAAGCCGCGCGTGGTGACGGCCGGGCTGCCTAGCCGGATACCGCTCGGATTCAGCGGCGGGTTTGTATCGAACGGAATCGCGTTCTTGTTCACCGTGATGTAGGCTTCGTCCAGAGCCTGCTCGGCTTCCTTGCCGCGGACACCCTTCGCGAAGACGTCCACCAGCATCAGGTGGGTGTCGGTTCCGCCGGACACGATCCGATAGCCGAGCTGCTGCAGGGCTTCGCTCAACGCCCGCGCGTTAGCAACAACCTGCTTGGAATAGGTTTTGAAGTCCGGCGACATCGCTTCCAGGAAGCAGACGGCCTTGGCCGCGATCACGTGCACCAGCGGTCCGCCTTGCACGCCGGGGAAGACAACTTTGTCGATTGCCGCGCCGTACTTGGCTTTGGCCAGAATCATGCCCGACCGCGGGCCCCGCAGCGTCTTGTGCGTGGTGGAGGTGACGATGTCGGCGTACTCGCACGGGTTGGGGTGCACTCCGGCAGCCACCAAGCCGGAGAAGTGGGCCATGTCCACCAGGAAAAGAGCGCCCACGGAGTCGGCGATCTGCCGGAATCGGGGAAAATCGATGATCCGCGGGTAAGCGCTGCCACCCGCCACAATCAACTTCGGCTTGTGCTCTTCGGCCAGCCGCGCCAGTTCGTCATAATCGATGCGTTCGTCGTCGCGGCGCACGCCATAAGGGATCACGTGGTAGGTCTTGCCGGAGAAGTTGAGCGGATGGCCGTGCGTCAGGTGGCCGCCATGCGCCAGGTTCATGCCGAGAATCGTATCGCCGGGCTGAATGACGGACGCGTAAGCTGCCTCATTGGCCTGCGAGCCTGAATGCGGCTGCACGTTGGCGTACTCAGCCCCGAAGAGCTTCTTGGCTCGCTCCCGCGCCAGGTTCTCGACGATGTCCACGAATTCGCATCCGCCGTAGTAGCGTTTGCCCGGGTAACCTTCCGCGTACTTGTTGGTGAAAATGCTGCCGGTGGCTTCCAACACCGCCTGCGAAGTGAAGTTTTCGCTGGCAATCAGCTCCAGCCGCCCGTGCTGGCGCTCGGTCTCATGCTGGATGGCTTCGTACACTTCCGGATCGACGGCGGAGAGTGGGCGCGACATTCGCTCGGCTTCGGTCATAAGTCTTAGTGTAGTGCACCTGTCTTGCGAAATTTGGCTGCCACCAGGCGGATTTCGCCGTAGGTGATCTCTTCCGGCAGCGCGTCCTTGATCGACTTCATTCGTGTCGCGCCGAGCCGGGCGAGCGCATCTTCAATTTGTTGGCGGCGCTCGGCCTCGATCCACTTTTCGTCGAACTCCAGGCGGCCGCGCTCCACCAGTTCCGCCACCAGATCGATGATTGTGTTCAGGCGGCGCTCGCGGATCCGGGCGATGTCCTCGAAGCTGCGGCCCTCGGCCAGCAAGCGCATGGTTTCTTCAGCCGGAGAGACCTTGGCTTCTTCGCGCGGCGCGGCGCGTGCTCCATTGCGGAACGCCTCCAGTGCCTCGAGAATTGCCGCTCCGTAGGCCGCGGCCTTGCGCTCCCCGATGCCGTTCACGCTGAGCAACTCGGCCGAGGTTTGGGGCCGGATTCGGCAAAGCTCGAGCAACGTAGTATCGTGCAACACAATGTACGCCGGCATATTCTCCCGCACAGCGACCCCGCGCCGCCATTCCTTCAGATATTCGACCAACTCAGGATCTACAACAGCGCTTTCGGCCTTCTGCTTACTGCCTTCGGCCTTCTGCTTACTGCCCCTACGAGCGCCGCGCTCAACTACGAGCGTCGCGTCCTTCTCCTCCATCCATCCAGGCACTGCGCAGCACAAATCGCACAGCCCACACTGCTGCCACTTCGGCGTCTCCCCGAAATGCAGACAGATCTGGCGTTGGCGGCAGGTGGTGGATTCCGCGAAGCGGCGAATCACGTGATAACGATCCCAGGCGCGCTGCTGCTCGGCCTGGTCGCCAATCTGATCGATGAAATGCGCCAATAGTCCCACGTCCTTCTTCTGCCAAAGCAGCGCGCAATCTGACGGCAAGCCATCGCGGCCCGCCCGTCCGGCTTCCTGGTAATACTGCTCCAGCGACTTCGGCAGCGACAGGTGGATCACCGCGCGCACCGCGGCCTTGTTGATTCCCAGACCGAACGCGATGGTCCCCACCAGCACGCGGACTTCATCCGACATCCAGCGCTCCTGGTTGCGCTGCCGCATGCGCACATCCATTTTGGCGTGATAGGGAACGGCTTCGACGCCGTGCTCGGCCAGAAGATCCACGGTCTCCTCCACCCGCGCGATCGTGGGCGCGTATACGATCACGTTGTCGCCCTCGTGAGCGCGCAGGGCCGCGCGGAGCAGCCGAATCTGCATCGCCGCATTGGTGCATTGCTTTGCCAGGTAGCGCAGGTTCGGCCGGTGGAAACTCTGGATGTATTTCTTCGGATCGCTCAACGCGAGTTGCGTCAAAATGTCCTGCCGCACGCGGCGTGTGGCGCTCGCGGTGAACGCGGCGATGGGCCTGCCCGGGAAGTTCGTGCGCAGGCTGCTCAACTGCCGGTACTCGGGCCGGAACTCGTGGCCCCATTCGGAGATGCAATGCGCTTCGTCGATGGCGAAGAACGCGATCGGCACGCGCGAGAGCCACGCTATAGTCTCCTGCTTGGCTAGCCGCTCCGGCGAGAGATACAGCAATCGGTAGGCGCCTTGTTTAGCCTGTGAGACGACGTTCGATTGCTCGGACCAGGGGATTGCGCTATTCAACACAGCCGCGGGAATGCCCATTTGCGTGAGCTGCGCGACTTGATCCTGCATCAGCGCGATCAGCGGCGAAATGACAACGGCGGTGCCATTCGACACCACGGCCGGCAACTGGTAGCACAGCGATTTGCCGCCGCCGGTGGGCATCACCACCGCCGTATCGTGACCGGCGAGAATGCTGCGGATGATGCCCTCTTGCAGGGGGCGGAATTCCGCGTAGCCCCAATGGCGCCGTAGGGGCTCGCGCAAGTCGATCGCTTCGGTCAATCTTCATTGTCCCTGAAAAACGGGGTGCCGCAAATCCCTGCGCTACACTGGGAATCTCATGCTTTGGTGCGACTTGGGCGTGATACGCCCAGGTGATAGTCCGGACCAATCCGGCCAGCCCTCTCATCCCTAGAAGCACTCCAGCCACTCGGTGGAGAAGTAGCGTTCGGGTGCCGGCGTGGTCATGTGGCGAGCGGTCGCGCCTGAGTGCGGTCTCGACTCAATGACTGGCGGGCAGCCCAACGACGATGAGAACCGTGTAGTCCCGCTTGTGGCAGCCCCGCACGGAGGGCATGGCCGCCCCTGGATTCACCGGAAACCCCGTGGGCCGAACGTTCTCTGGCGAGCACGTGTTGTTGCCCGTCTCGGGCGTGTAGCGTGCGGCTCGGCATCCCAGATGGGTGACATCGTAGAGGGTCGCGCCGTCGGCGAGTTCCCACCGCTGATTGCCGTCCTTGTCCTTGGGATGAATTGTCAGCACGGTGGTCACGTTGCGGTCGCCCGTGACGAGGTACTTCCCAGTAGGCAGCGGGAAGGTCGGCTTCTCCATGATCAAGCCGTGCTCCTCCAGCCACCAGTCCTTGGCGTCGAATTTCCATTGTGCCGGCGCCACGCCTCCGGCCGCCTTCAACTGGTGATAGTGGTCCAGCTTGCAAGCGCGCGGACCCGGGTCCTGGTTCCAGACGCCCCAGGATTGCGCGTTGTTGCCAGAGGTGGCTCCGGGGTCTCCCAGCGCCGCGATGAACTGCGGCTCGATGCTCCGGAACTTCGAGAGGTCCACGCCTGACGCGTGAACCGGCTGCTGCAGGCCGGCCGCCAGCATGAGGAATCCCATGGACAGGAGCCAGCGGCTCACGGACGGAACGAAGTGGCGGACATTCATGCGATTGCTCCGGTTGGACGATCTGATGACATCCTACACCAACGCGCGGCCCGGAGCTAGCCTCCTCGTGGTGGATCTCGACCTCGGCATGGCCTCAGGACTCGTCGCTTCACGGTGCCGCACCTCGCCGATGCAGCGCGCTTATACACCAGCTCGATGGCTCTCGGCACGCGGTGTCCTTACGGTAGGCGGTCCGACTTCGGCGCACCGATGAACGAGAGAAAGGTTCGAGTGGTCCCCATGGGGCGGATTTGGTCCGCAATGGACTGCAGCTCGCGGCACGCTCACTTGCGCTCGGCCGGCATGTCCTGCACAGCAACGATCTGCCACTTGCCGTTCCGCTTGAGCCAGGTATCCGTCCAGACCAGGCTGCGCGCCGTTTCCTTGCCGTTGCTCGTTTTCAGAATCGCGCTTTCGCTGCCGTAGACAATCGCCAGATTGTCACCGATGAACCGGACCTTCACATCGTGCAGGTGGCAATCGCGGGCGGGAGCCTGGCGGGTTTTTGCGTCGGCGACCGCATCCGCCTTCGAGTAGAGTTTGCCTTCCGGCGACGTGCCCTCGAAATCATCTGCCAAGATCGTTTGCACAACTACACTATGTGTGCATTCGGCATCGGCCCATTGGCGTTCCATTTCGATCAGCGATTTCGCCGTCGCATCATCCGGCGCAGCCCACTTCGCATTCTGCGCATAGCCAAGCACGAGGACGGATAATGCCAGTCCTGAGATTCTAAGAATCATGTTCGTCTCCTCAAGGGGCTTGCCCTTCGCGAGTTCCCCGTTCGCGGGTACACGTCTCCTGTTCCGCCTGCGCCGAAGAATGCACGGCATAAGACTTGATTCTGCCAAGTGTACTCGATCAACAGGGAGTTCGGGAGTGGATTACGCGCGACTCGGAGAAAGCCAACGTTGACGGCTGACAGAGCGGATCGGGAAAGAGAAACGCGCTAGCGTCCGGCAACCCACGTGGACGTTAAACGCTAAATCGCCGAAAGGCTTCACGCGGTCGAACTAACCCACTACCCAAAACGGCGAGCCGGAGACCCTGCGTTACACTGGGAATCTCATGCTTTGGAGCAAGCTGTTCATCCCCACGCTGCGCGAAAATCCGGCCGAAGCGGAGGTGGTCAGCCACCAGTTGCTGCTGCGCGCTGGGTACGTCCGGCAATTGGGCGCGGGCATTTATAGCTACCTGTATCTGGCGCAGCGCTCGATGCTGAAGATCATGCAGATCGTGCGCGAGGAGATGGATGCGATCGGCGCGCAGGAGATGTTCCTGCCCGCGCTGCATCCGGCCGAAATCTGGCAGGAATCCGGACGCTGGGCCGTGATGGGCGACACGATGTTCCGCTTGAAGGACCGCTTCGGCCGCGATCTTTGCTTGGGCATGACGCACGAGGAGGTCATGACGTCGATCGCGCGCGGCGAGCTGCGCAGTTACAAGCAACTGCCGCAGATCTGGTATCAGATTCAGACCAAGTTCCGCGACGAACCGCGCCCCAAGTCGGGGCTACTGCGCGTTCGCCAGTTCCTTATGAAGGATGCGTATTCGTTCGACATCGATGCCGGCGGCCTGGACATCTCTTACCAGAAGCACGACCAGGCCTACCGCGCGATTTTCGACCGCTGCGGCCTGCAATACCTGGTGGTAGAGGCGCATTCGGGCGCCATGGGTGGGTCGCAATCGCACGAGTTCATGGTGGCGTCGGATGCCGGCGAGGATTTCATCGTCCGTTGCACCAAGTGCACTTACGCCGCCAATCTGGAGAAGGCCGCTTCGTACCCCGCGCCGGCCGTCGCACCCGATCCGCAGGGCGATCACGCGCCCGAACCGTTCCACACGCCCGGCCGCAAGACCATCGCCGAAGTAGCCGGTTTTACGGGCCTGCCGGAGACTTCGCAGATCAAGAGCCTGGTGCTGGTGGCCGACGGCAAGCCGGTGCTCGCGCTGCTGCGCGGCGATCATTCGCTGAGCGAAACGAAATTCGCCGCGGCGGTACTCGCCAGTGAATTCCGCCCGGCTCATCCCGAAGAGATCCGCGAATGGTTCGGGGCCGAAGCCGGATCGCTCGGGCCGGTGGGCGTCACCAACATGCGCGTTATCGCCGACGAAGCTCTGAAAGGCCGCCGCAACATGATCGCCGGCGCGAACAAAGACGACTATCACCTGCGCCACGTCACCCCCGGCGAAGACTTCGCGCCCGAGTATTTCGATCTGCGCCAGGTGGCCGCGGGCGACTCCTGCATCCAATGCGGCGCGCCGGTCGAGCTGATCAAGTGCGTCGAGATCGGGCACATCTTCAAGCTCGGCTACAAGTATTCGGAAAGCATGGGGCTGAACGTGCTCAATGAAGCCGGCGAAGAGGTGAAGGTGATCATGGGGTCGTACGGCATCGGTATCGAGCGCATCCTCACGGCCGCCATTGAGCTGTATCACGACAAAGACGGCATGTCGCTGCCCGCTGCCATTGCGCCGTTCGACGTTGTCGTCACGCCAGTGAACTATGCTGATGCCGCCCAGCGCGCGGCCGCCGAAGAGATTTACGAAACCTGCCGCACCATGGGGCTGGACGCGCTTCTGGACGATCGCGACGAGCGGCCCGGGGTGAAGTTCAAGGACGCCGATCTCATCGGCATTCCCTATCGCATCACCATCGGGAAAAAGCTGGGCGAAGGAGCCGTGGAAGTGATCGAGCGGCGCACGAAGACCTCCGAAGACGTCGCCGCCGACTACGCCGCCGCGTTCGTAGCTGCGAAGGTCCGGCCATGAGTACGGACTGGGAAGCGGCGCGGCGCGAATTTCCGGCGCTCTCTAGCTGGACTTTTCTCAACACGGCGACGTTCGGGCAACTCCCGCGCCGCGCCACCGACGCCGTCGCCCGCCACTTCGCCCATCGCGACGAGTTGGCCTGTCACGATTTCCTGAGCTGGTACGACGACGCCTGGGGCCTGCGCGAAAAGATCGGCCGGCTCATCCACTGCACCGCCGACGACATTGCCTTCGTGCCCAACGCTTCCACCGCGCTGGGTCTGCTGCTGTCTGGCATCGATTGGCGGCCCGGCGACCGCGTCGTGACGCTGGCGCACGAATTCCCTAACAATCTCTACGCGCCCGGCGTGCTCGAACGTTCGGGTGTTGAAGTCGTGGCGCCGGAGTGGGAGCAGTTCTACGAGGCCGTCGACGGGCGCACGCGACTGGTCACGCTGAGCTCGGTGAACTACAACACCGGTTTCGCCCCGCCGCTTGAAGAAGTCGCGTCCTTCCTCCGCGCCCGCGGCGTTCTGCTCTACATCGACGGAACGCAAAGCGTCGGCGCGCTACGCTTCGATGCCGCGAAAATCCGGCCGGACATGCTGGCCGTGCACGGTTACAAATGGCTGCTTTCGCCCAACGGCGCGGGTTTCTTCTACATCGATCCGGAGCTGCGCGCGCGGCTGCACCCGAATGTCGTCGGCTGGCGCAGCCATCGCGACTGGCGCAACGTCGACAACCTGCATCACGGTGCGCCGGAGTTGCCCGAGAGCGCCGAGAAATACGAAGGCGGCTCGGTTTCGTTCGCCCTGCTCTACGCCATGGAGGCGTCCATCGACCTGCCGCTCGAAATCGGGCCCGAAACGATCGAACAGCGCGTGATGGAATTGGCGGGCATCACGCGCCGCACGCTGCGAGAATTAGGTGCTTCGGTTGAGGAGTACGCCTCGCCCATCGTGGCCGCGAGATTCGATCATTGTGACGTTTCAGCCCTGGCCCGCTCGCTCGCTTCCGAACGCGTGCTCGTCGCCGCCCGCCGCGGCCGCCTGCGCGTGTCGCCGCACTTCTACAACAACGAGCAGGATATCGAGATTCTTGCGCGGACTCTGCGCGCCTCGCTCAGCGGGTTGGTGCAGGCAGCGAGAACGTAACGCCGCGCTCCTGGTTCAGCCTCTCGCTTAAGGCGCGGTCGAGCGTGGAAAGAGGTGTCTGCTTCTGCTCGTGATCCATGGTCACGTAGTGCACCGTCGTGCCGTCCACCCAATACGCCACCACCGCCCGGATGATGCCATCGTGAAACGCCAGCAGGTACAGCGGCTCTTCGTTTTGCCGGCTCTGTGGAGGCGTGACCACGCGCGGAGCGGGTGGCGGCGGAGGCTGCTCTGCCACCGTCGGCGGAGGTGCTGCCCACGCGCCTGGCGCGCCGTTCGAGATGATCACGACCGACGGGCTGACGGACGGGTTGGAGTAGCTCGGGTAGCCGTAGTTGTACGGATAGGCGGGTTGATAAGCGTAGCTGTCGTCGTAATAGTCAAAGAGGAACGGATCGTAGTATCCGCCGTAGTACACAGGATAAGCTCCCCACCACGGCCAATATCCGCCGTAGCCATACCCGAAGCCGAACCGCCCGAAGCCTCGGTTGAAGCCTCCCCGGAAACCTCCGCGATATCCACCGCCGAAGCCTCCGCGAAAACCGCCGCCGCCCCCACGAAAACCACCGCCGCCGCGAAATCCACCGCCGGCAGACCCACCGCGGAATCCGCCTCCGCCGCCATGAAAGCCACCACCACCGCCGCGTCCGCCACCGCGTTGCGCAAACACGGGAATGGTTAACAAGAGTGCGAAAACACCAATGAAAGGAACGATCCGGCGCATACAGACACCTTCTCTACCCCGAGCTTAGCTCCGATTCCGGCTGCGGGCAAGGGCAATCACGCCCCGATATACCGCGCATACAAACTCCGCGCCACGCCCACGTCCGTCGTGCCTTTGATGATCGCCCGGCCGTCGGGAAAAATCGTCAGTAAATATGGCGGCGCCTCGAAACGCAGCGCGAACTCATTCGCCCGCACCGGTCCCAGCGGCGCAAGCTGCCCGGCCAGCGCCCGCAAATCCAGTGGCCGCTTCCGCTCATGAATCTGCACCGCATCCCGCCCGCACATGCTGACAGGCGCCCGCCGTTCGCCGCTCAAATACGGAAACTCGCGCCGCCCGCACGCCGGACAATCCGCCACCGGACCGGGCTGCGCCACTTGCCGGATCTCGCCGCTCCAGATATCCACAGTCGTGATCTTCCGCGACGGCTCCGCGCCGCACAGAATCTTCAGTGCCTCCGCCACCTGCAGGCTCGCGATCACCGACGTCGCCGGTCCCAGCACGCCCGCCGTCTCGCACGTCGGCTGCACGCCGCCCGGCGGATCCGGATAAACGCATCGCAAGCAGGCCGTCTTCCCAGGCGCTACGGGCATCGTGATCCCGTAGCTTCCCACCGCGGCGCCATAAATCCATGGCACGCCGCGATCCACCGCGAAATCGTTGATCAGATAGCGAGTCTCGAAATTGTCCGTGCCATCCAGCACGACATCCGCGTCGCCCAGCAGCTCCTCCACGTTCGACCAGGTCAGATCCGCCACCACCGGCTCCACGGCGACGCCCGAATTAATGGCCGCGATCTTCCGCGCCGCCGCCACGGCCTTCGGCAGCGCCTGCTCGGCATCGCACTGGTCGAACAGCCATTGCCGCTGCAGGTTGCTCAGCTCCACGTAGTCCCGATCGACGATCCGTAGCCGCCCGACACCTGCCCGCGCCAGGGCTCCGGCCTGAAAGCTGCCCAAGGCTCCGCAACCCACCACCACCGCGCGTGCGTCCAATAGTTGTTGCTGACCTGTTTCGCCAATGCCTAGGAACAGGATCTGCCGCGAGTAACGCTCCCGATCCCGTGCGGTCATACCATTCAGATGGTATCAGCCGGTGCGCTAAGATGGTCGCTAGTGTCGACCCGCCTGGGCTTAAGCCTAAGTGTGCCCATGCTTGCCGCCATCTGCTGGTTTCCTCTCAGTGCGGCGCCGGAGCAATACGAAGGCAAGGCCATCGCCAGCATCCGATTCGACCCGGAACGGCAACAGCTCACGCTGCAACAGCTCCTGGCGATCATCCCCCTGCAAGTGGGGAAGCCCCTGCTTTCCTCCGACGTGCGCGATTCCATTGAGCGCCTGTTCCGCACCGGCGAGTACGCGGACATCTCCGTCGGAGCCACACTCGCTCCGAACGGCGTCGACGTGACATTCTTCACCAAGCCGACGTACTTCACCGGTAACGTCGTGATTGACGGCGTCCCGGAACCGCCCAACCAGGGTGAGCTTCGGGTAGCCACGAAACTCCAGCTCGGAACCGATTACACACCCGATGACATGAACCCGGCGGTGGAGCGAATCACCGAGGTGCTCAAGCGAAACGGATTCTACAACGTGAACGTCGAGCCGGTGACCCAAACGCAGGACGCAACCCAACAAGTGCAGATCGAATTCAGCGTGGACCCGGGCGATCGCGCCAAATTCGGCGGGCTCGAAGTTACTGGCAACGTACTGCGCACTAAAGGCCAGCTCGTCCGTTCCAGTGCCTGGAAGCGCTTTTACGGGCTGTTCGGAGGCTGGAAACCGCTTACCGAAAACCGCCTCCAGAACGGCATAGAGAACATCCGCTCGTGGTATCCCAAGCACGACCATCTGCTCGCACGCGTCACCGTGGACCGGCTGGATTACCACGAAGACACCAATACGGTGACGCCGGTGTTGTCGATCAACACGGGGCCCCTAGTGGTGGTCCGCCTGCGCGGCGCTAAGCTTTCTGCCGGGAAATTACGGGGTCTGCTGCCCATCTATGAAGAGCGCTCGGTGGATCGCGATCTGCTCGAGGAAGGCACGCGCAACCTGGTTGCGTATTTCCAGAGCCAGGGCTACTTCGACGCCCAGGTGACCTATATGGCGGCCTCGTCGGCGAACGGAGAAGAGCTCATCTACTATGACGCCGTCCTCGGTATCCGCCACACCATCGTTAAAGTGGCCATTGAAGGCAACCACTATTTCGACGACGACACGCTGCGCGAGCGGATGACCGTCACGCCCTCGACGCCCATCCGCTACCGGCACGGGCGCTATAGCCGGGCCGCGCTGGATCGCGATCTGGACGCGATTCGCGATCTTTACCGCAACAACGGCTTTCGCGACGTCGACGTCACCTCTCGTGTGGTCGACAATTTCGCCGGACGGCAAGGCGATATCTCCATCTTCATCGAGATCAACGAAGGCCCGCAGTGGTTCGTGTCCAAGCTGCGGTTCGAGGGCGTCGCGGAAGATTACCAGGCGGCGTTGCGGCTTATCCTGCACTCTACCGAGGGCCAGCCTTATAGCGACTTCAGTATCGCCACGGACCGCGACAATATTCTCGACTACTACTACAACAACGGATACCCGGAGGCCAAGCTCGATTTCACCTCCACCCCGGCCGCCGAACCGAATCACATGGATCAGACCTTCATCGCCACTCCCGGCCGCCGCGTGTACGTCCGGAACGTGCTGATCGACGGCCTCAGGCGTACACAACCCCATTTAGTGCGCAGCCGCATCAGCCTCCGCCCGGGCGATCCATTGTCGCAGAGCCAGATCACGGCCAGCCAGCGCCGCCTGTATGACCTCGGTATTTTCGCGCGCGTCGACGCGGCCATCCAGAATCCGGACGGCGAGGAGCCCACCAAGTACGTCGACTACTCATTTGAAGAAGCCGCGCGATACTCCATGAACGTGGGGTTTGGTGCGGAAATCGGGCGTATCGGCGGCGGCACCACGTCGCTCGATTCGCCGGCTGGTACGACCGGCTTCAGTCCCCGCTTCATCTTCGGGATCAGCCGCTCCAACTTTCTCGGATTGGGCCATACCGTGGGCCTCCAATCGCTGGTCTCCACGCTGGAGCAGCGCGTGCTGATCAGTTATCTGGCCCCGCAGTTCGAAGGCAATCCGAATCTCAGTTTGCAGTTCTCCGGCCTGTTCGACATTTCGCACGACATCCGTACCTTCTCGGCCCGGCGCGAAGAGGCTTCCGTGCAGCTCGGCCAGAAACTGACGCGCGACCTTTCGCTCCAGTACCGTCTCACCTTTCGCAAGGTGAATATCCTGGGCACGCCTCTCATCAGCCCCGAACTGATCCCACTGCTATCGCAGCCGGACCGTGTCGGCTTGGTATCCATGAGCATCATCCAGGACCGCCGGGACGACCCGTCCGACCCGCATCGCGGCGTTTACAACTCCATCGACCTGGCGCTCGCCGCCAAAGCGCTGTTTTCCCAGACCGCGTACGGCCGAGTGCTTGTGCGCAATGCCACCTACTATCAGCTCACCAAGAACCTGGTCTTCGCGCGCTCCACCGATTTCGGTTTTATCGAACGTTACGCCGGGTTGCCCGAGATCCCCTTGCCGGAGCGTTTCTTCGCCGGTGGACCCTTCTCCAACCGCGCCTTCCCGGACTTCCAGGCCGGGCCGCGCGATCTCACCACCGGCTTCCCCATCGGCGGCAATGCTCTGCTGGTCAACTCCCTGGAGCTTCGCTTCCCCCTCATCGGCGACAATATCGGCGGCGTCCTGTTCAACGACTTCGGAAACGTTTATTCCACGTTGAGCGACGTCAGCCTGCGCTTTCGGCAACGTAATCTGGCGGACTTTAACTATGCCGTTCAGGCGTTCGGTTTCGGCATCCGTTATCGCACACCGGTCGGGCCAGTGCGCCTCGACTTTTCCTTCAGCCCCAATTCGCCGCGATTCTTCGGCTGCCAGGGATCGGTCGATCAGCTCTACTCCTGCGGCGTTCCTGGCTCCAACGTGCCTCAGACCGTGCAGCGCATTAATCAGTTCCAGTTCCAATTCACCCTGGGGCAGGCATTTTGATGCGACCGCGGCGAGCTCCGGCGGCGTTCTGCTTTCTGCTGACGGCGTATTGTGTCTCCGCGAGCGCCGAAATTATCGACCGCATCGCCATTACCGTGGGCAACGCGGTAATCACCGAGTCCCAGATCGCGGAAGAGCTGCGCGTCACCGCGTTCCTGAATCATGCCAAGCTCGACTTGAGCCTGGAGGCCCGGAGGCAGGCGGCCGCCCGGCTCATTGAACAGGCGCTGGTGCGGCGCGAAATGGATCTCAGCCGCTATCCGGCGCCGTCTTCGGCCGATGCCGAAATGTCCTTGAAAACTCTCCAGGCGATGTACCCGTCGGACCAGCAATACCAGAAGGCGCTTCAGGATTATGGCATCACCGAAGACGCCCTCAAGCGCCACTTGCTGTGGCAGCTGACGTTGTTGCGCTTTGTCGACTTCCGCTTCCGCTCCGGCATTCTGATTTCCGATTCCGATGTGCAAGCATACTATAAGGAACAGCGCTCCGAATGGCAGAAGAAGGGTGTTCATCCCATTCCCAGCCTGGAAGAAACCCGCAGTCAGATCGAAGAAATCCTCACGCAGAAGGGGATTGACCAGGCGCTGGATCGCTGGATGATAGACGTGCAGACGCAAGTGGCCATCCGGTATCTCGACGAGAGCTTGCGCGGCGAGGCGCTTCCGTGAAGAAAGCGGTCAAAATCTGCGGATTCAGCCTGCTCGCACTGGCCGGCCTGGCAGTGGCGGCAATGGTCGCCGGCCTGGTGATCGTGCAGACGGACTGGTTTAAGAATCAGGTGCGCCAGCGGATTGTCGCCGAAGTTGCCCGAGCCACGGGAGGCGGAGTCGACATCGGGAGCTTCTCTTATGACTGGCACACCCTAACCGCCGATGTGTCGCCCTTCGTCATCCACGGCACGGAATCACGGTCCGGTCCTCCGTTCTTCCAAGCCGACAAGATCCAGGTTGGATTGAAGATCATCTCGGTCCTCAAAAAGCAGGTGGACATCGCCTCGCTGGATGTGGAGAAGCCGAAGCTTTTTATCGCCGTCGCGCCGGATGGCTCCACCAACGTGCCGGTCCCGAAGGTCGCCAGGTCGAATCAGAATCCCATCGAGCAGTTCATCGATTTCAAGGTCGGGCGCTTTGAAATTCACCAGGGCTTCGCGGAATACAATTCCCGGCGCATCCCGTTGGATGCACGCGGCGAGCAGTTGCAGGTCTCGCTGGGCTTCGACCCGGCTGTTCCGCGCTATACGGGCGAGATTTCTTCGCGCCGCCTGGTAATCTCCTCACCACGGCTGCTCACCGCCGCCGCGTTCGATCTGGATTCGAAGATCGCCTTGGAGAAGAACACCCTCCGGTTCTCCCAGATGAAGCTGGCTTCGGGCGGCGCCAAGATGCAAGCCGAGGGGACGCTGAGCGACTTTTCTTCGCCGCGCCTCGCTTTCGACTTTGCCGCTTCTTCCCCCGTGCAGGAGCTGAAGAAGTTTGTCCATCTCCCCCTCGAAGCCGCGGGCGGCATTGCGCTGCACGGTCACGCGAGCCTAGATACCGCGCCCCTGCAATACAAACTGACCGGTAAACTCGCCGGACGCGATTTGGCGCTCACCCAACAGGGCGTGACCATCCGCGGTGTCGCTGTGACGTCGCCACTGGAAATCACGCCGAAGAAAATCGATTTGGCCGATCTCCAGCTCTCCGCGCTGGGCGGCCGTTTCCGCGGATCGGCCCGCGTGCTCGATTTTCAGCGGCTGACAGTCAAAGGCGTCGCCCAGGATATCCCGCTGGCTGAGGCCGGCCGCCTTGCAGGGCGCGGCACCGGCCAGTTGAGCGCGCTCCTTAGCGGCTCTGTGGGCCTGGATGGATCGATCACCGCGGCGGGTCTCCGAAGCGTGACCGCGCAGGCACAGTTGACGCTTTCGCCCGGTTCCGCGGGTGTTCCCGTGCAAGGAAACGTGGCCGTCAATTACGACCAGCCGCACAACCGGATCGACCTGGGAAACTCTCAAATCGAAATCGGAACCACGCACCTGGAAGCTTCCGGAACTCTGGGCTCTAGCCTCGCCGTGCATGCGGTCTCCCGGAATCTGAACGATGCCCTCCCTCTGCTGCCGTTGGTGGGCGAGGCCGCGCCCGACCAACTGCCTGTTGAGCTACAACATGGGGGCGAGGCCCGATTCGACGGATCCATTTCGGGGCCGCTCGCGAATCCCACCATCTCCGGCAAAATGGACGCCACCCATCTCAAGGTTGAGGGCCGGGAACTGGATCGGTTGGACGCGACCCTGGTTGCGAATCGCACCGCGGCCACCGTACAAAGTCTGACCATCGAACAGGGAAAACTACGCGTGGAAGGGCAGGGCCGCGCCAGCCTGCGCGATTGGAAATATCAGCCGTCCAATCCGGTCACAGCCACTCTGGCGGTGCGCGGCGCCGACATCGCGACCCTCCTGGCGGAGGCGGGACGAACGGCGCCGGTGACCGGCTCTCTTGCCACCACGCTGCGTCTGGACGGTTCGGCCGATTCTCCCATTGTCAGCGGGCGAGTCAATCTGCAAGACCTCAGCGTCTATGGCGAGCGCATCCCGAGCGCGCGCGGCAATGTGACCTATACCGATACGTCGCTCGAACTGTCCAACGCCGATGTGCGTAATGGAGCCGCGCGGATCACATTTTCCGGCGCCTACAACCATCCCTCCAAAAGCTGGAAGGACGGATCGCTGCGCTTTCAGCTGGCGGCCTCGGATGTCAGTCTCGGCCGGATTCAGCACGTGCAGGACTTCCGCGGTGGGCTTGGCGGACGGTTGGACCTGAGGGCTGAGGGCGCCGCGAAGGTCGTGAACGGCGTCCTCGATCTCACCTCGTTGAATGGTCAGGCGGCGCTCAAAAATGCCGTCGTGGACGGCCGGCCTTACGGAGATATCGAGTTAACTGCCGGCACCAAGCTCCCCAATCTCACGCTGGCTGCCACGGCCAACATCGGCGGCTCGCAGATCCACGCCACAGGTGAGTGGCGCATGGAGGGCGACTATCAAGGCCAAGCCCACGTCCAGATTCCCCGCCTGACGTTCCGCACGCTGCACGAATTGTGGCCCGGTCCTCACGAGCGCGAAGAGTTGCCGTTCGGCGGCTTTATTGAAGGCGGCGCCACGATCAGCGGCCCGCTCAATCAACTCGGCTCGATGAAGGCTGAGGTTAGCCTGGATACCGTCCAGATGACCGCGGGTCCGGGCGTACAGCCGCCCCCGGGCGCACGAGCCCAGGACCTGGTATTGCGCAATTCCGGGCCCATCGTGCTGGAGGTTACCAGGCAGTCCATCGACATTCGCAGCGCCGGTTTCACGGCCAAGGACACTACGCTCACGGCATCCGGACGGCTCGCGCTGAATTCCCGCAATCCCTGGGACCTGGCCATTCGAGGGCGCATCAACCTCGCGATCTTGGAAATCTTCAACCCCGATCTGCTGGCTACCGGGGCGTCGGTGATCAACGTCTCCGTGCGCGGCCCACTTGCCGAGCCGCAAGTCGATGGCCGTTTGGAATTGCAGAACGCGTCCCTGTTCCTCCGCGACATTCCCAACGGAGTCGATCAGGCTAACGGTGTGATCCTGTTCGACCGCAATCGCGCCACCGTCGAGAGCCTGAACGCGGCTACCGGAGGAGGCGACGTTACCTTCGACAAAGGCAGCTTTGTGGGCTTTCGGGGCCCGGCGTTGATCTACCGGCTTCAGGCAGTGGCCCATAACGTCCGTTACCGTTCGGAAGGTGATGTCAGCATTACCGCGAACGCCAACGTCACGCTGGTGGGCACATCGGAGAACAGTGTCCTTTCGGGCACCGTCTCGGTCGTGCGGGTAGCTATCGGCGCACGGACCGACGTGGGATCTCTGCTGGCTGCCACCGCCAAGCCCCAAGCGGTTCCCACCACGCCCAATGAATATCTGCGGGGCGTCCAGTTGGATATACGGGTGGTGACCACGCGCAGCCTGGAAGTGGAAAGCTCATTGACCCGCAATATGCAGGCAGACGGCAACCTCCGGTTGCGCGGCACTCCAGACCGTCCGACGCTCTTGGGAGACATTACGATCAACTCCGGCCAGATCGAGTTCTTTGGGAACAAATACTCGATCAACCGGGGCGTCATCAACTTCTACAATCCCACGAAAATCGAACCCATCATCGATATGGATCTCGAGACCCAGGTGCGCGGCATCACCGTCGACATCGCCTTCACGGGGCCGCTCAACAAGCTGAACTTCTCCTACCGGTCGGACCCGCCGCTGGAGGCGAACGAGATCATCGCCCTGTTGGCAGTCGGTCGCGCTCCCTCCACCACCGGTGCGCTCGGCGCGGCCCAGACGCTAGGCAACACCAGCTATCTGGCCACCGGCAGCAACTTGCTGCTGTCGCAAGCCATTTCGCCGGCCTCCGGCAGACTGGAAAAGTTCTTTGGTGTCAGCCACATCCGGATTGATCCGCAGCTTACCGACGTGACCTCGGTCCCCGAGGCGCATCTGACCCTCGAACAGGACATTTCATCCTCGGTGACTCTCACCTACATCACGAATCTGGCGGTTGCCAATCAGCAAATCGTGCGGGTGGAGTGGGATCTGAGCCGCAAATGGTCGGTAGTGGCCCTGCGCGACGAGAACGGGGCCTTTAGCCTCGATCTCCAATACCGGAAACGATTTAAGTGAACCCATGAGGCTACGGAAAGCCCAGGGCAAGCTCAAGGTGGAGCACAGCATCCTGGATGGTGTCCGGGACATTCTGGAGCGCCTGATCGCGGGTAATCCAGCGATCCGCGCAGTGATCCCAGGAGTGATCCGGCCGGTGCGGGACGCCAGAGGAGAGGTCAGGATTCGGGTGACCGTACCCACAACCAACGGCTGGAAGGCAATCGCCTTGAGCGCCGGGGCCCGGCAGGAGCTGTTCATCAGCACCTCCCTCTCGAAAGAGGAGCTGGAAGCGGCAATCCAGCGGGTCCTAGCGGGAGGCCCTCTGGGTAACTAGTCAAGAATACGGCACTAACGTTACATCACCTCCCAGCCGATGAGAAAGTAGGCCCAGTAGCGCCTTTTTGGGTTATGGACCCTCGATTTCTAGGTGGCCCGGGGAACCTGTGAAGATCCTGATCGCAGACGACAGCATAGTCTCGCGGCATTTGCTGGAAGCCACGCTTCGCAAGTGGGGCTACGAAGTCGTTGTGGCCTGCGACGGAACGGAAGCCTTGGGGATACTGGAACGGGAAGATGCTCCGGCTCTGGCCATTTTGGATTGGATGATGCCGGGCTTGACCGGACCGGAGGTTTGCAAGCGGATCCGGGACCGGCGCTCCGAGCCTTACACCTACACTCTGTTGCTCACTTCCAAGAGCCAGAAGGAAGACCTCATTGAGGGGATGGAGGCCGGTGCCGACGACTACATCACCAAGCCTTTCGATCAGCACGAGCTGCAAGTGCGGCTGCGTGCGGGCACGCGGCTGGTGGACCTGCAGGCCGAACTCCTGGCTGCGCGGGAGGCGCTGCGCGAACAGGCGACGCGCGACGCACTCACCCATCTGTGGAATCGCAGGCATATTTTCGAGATTCTGGACCGTGAACTATCCCGGGCCGAGCGCGAACGATGCCCAGTGGGCGTGATCATCGTGGACCTGGACCACTTCAAGAACGTCAACGATACCTATGGCCACGTGACCGGAGATGCAGTGCTCTACGAAGCGGCGAGCCGCATGCAAAGCGGCATCCGCCAGTATGATTCCATCGGCCGGTACGGCGGCGAGGAGTTCCTCATTCTCCTGCCGGGCTGCGACGAATCCAACTGCATCGCTCAGGCCGACCGCTTGCGCCGGCTGATCGCCGAGCGCGGCTTGCAGGTGCACGGCCACGTGCTCTCTCTAACAGCCAGCTTCGGCGCTACGTCCGCGCTGCCGGGGCTGAGCTGGTCATCGGAAAGCCTGATTCGCAGGGCCGACGAAGCGCTCTACATGGCCAAGAAGGCGGGCCGCAATCGCGTCGAACTGCTCCCGTGCGTGGAGGCGGAGGCACCCGCTGCGGAACCGCAGGAACAGCCAATCACCACAAACCGCGGCTAATGCCGCTGTGCCACTTGGAAATGGCTGAGAGTGCCCGCGTAATTTGACAGACCCTTGTACAGCGCTTCGGCAATGCGTTGGCGATATTCCTCGCGACGCATGATGCTCTCGTCGTGCGCGTTGCTGATAAATCCGATCTCGGCCAGCACGGATGGCATCGAAGCGCCGATCAGCACCACGAAGGGTGCCTTCTTTATGCCGCGGTCCCTGGAATGCGGATTCGCCCGCGCGGACATGGAATATAGCGCCGACTGAATGCGCGAGGCGAACTCGCGCGACTCCTCTACTTTGTCCTTTAGCGCGATCTTCTGCAGGAGGTCCTGCAACTCGAAGATGTTTTTCTGGGAACCGGCATTCTCCCGCGCCGCCACTTCCAGAGCGGTTCGCGAAGTGGTGAAGTTCAGATAATACGTTTCGACGCCATCCGCCGAGCGTAGCGGCGAAGAGTTGGCGTGGATGGAGAGAAACAGATCCGCCTTGGCCTCGTTGGCGATCTCCGTCCGGCGTTCCAAGGGAACGAACGTATCATCGGTGCGCGTATAGATCACTTCGCTGCCCATACGCTGTTCGATCAGGGTACCAAGGCGCTCGGCGACGTCCAGCACCAGGTCCTTCTCTTCCAGCCCGCCCGGCCCGATGGTGCCGGTGTCGTGCCCGCCGTGGCCGGGATCGAGCACGATGCGGCCTACCTTCAGACCAAGCACGCGGATCATCGACCGGCCGCCGGAGGAGTTCCGTTTGGCGGGCAAAGCGGTCTCATCGCCAATTGACCCGGAAGCAATGGAGCCGGTAAGAACGGGCGGCTCTGGCGGCTTGGAAGCCGGCGCGGAGAGTGGCGAAGTCATCACGGGAGCAACGGGTTTTGCGAGTACGGCAGGCGCGGTCTCGCTATTGGCGCGATACGGCTCCGGTGGGACGCTATAACTCAAGACGGCTACGGAGGACGGAGGAGGCGTACTCCGCGAGCGCAGCAGCGGCGGCGCTTGCAGGACGGCTTCCTGCGGCCGCTTGGATGGCGTACCGGGAAGCGGAATCGGGGGAGGTGGCGAAAATTCGCGGTGCTGGACGGGCTTCGGCACCGGCGGCTCCTGGGGCTCGGCCGGTTCAGCCGGAATCTTCCGGGTGGTCTTGTCTAAGGCCGGTTTTTCGCGTTCCGGAATCTCCACGGGCGGTCGGACAGCCGGCGTATCTCTGGTGGCCCGCAGTTCGATGATCAGGCGTTCGGGGCTGTCCAGACGCGAAGTGGTTGCTTCCACCGGGCCTTCCAGGTCCAGAACCACTCGGGTCACGTTACGCTGCGGTTCGGCCACGCGGATCTGCTTGACGAACTTGTCGCCGACCGGGATCACCGTCATGGATTTATGGCTGAGGACGGGGCGCGTGCCGGTGAGATCGTAGAAAAGGCGGTCCGGGTTATCCAGCCGGTCCGAGCGCACGTGGAAATCGCCGTCCGTTTCGATAGCGATGCGTGTTACTTTGCCGAGCGACCAGAAGCGGACCGCAGTCACGTGGTGCGGCTCCTCCGATTCGGCGTGAGGCTCACCCCGGGCAGCCGCGAGAAACAGCAAAGCCACGGCCAACCAGCGAACGGACCCATAGTAGCCGGGTTTCCAGCCGGCGCTCGGTCGGGGGAGGCCGATGACAGGTCCCCTATCGGGTTGCGATGTGCAGCCTGCCCTCTGGATCGACATACGCAAGAATGTGCCGTGGCTGGTCTTCGTCCACTTGCGCTTTGTTGCCCTTCTGAAGCTCGGGAGCGCCACTCGCCGCGCGGTTCGCGCCCGCGCGCTGCGCCTGGCCGATTTTCTGGCCTACCTTGGCCACGTATTTCTTCGTTTCAGGATAAGGAGGCACATCGCCGTACTTCTCAACCGCTCCTTCGCCCGCATTATAGGCGGCGATGGCCAGCCGGTCATCCTGGAAAGTATCCTGCAACAGTTTCAAGTAACGGACGCCAGCCTCGATATTTTGTTTCGGGTCAAATGTATCGGTGACACCGAAGCGCCGCGCGGTGGCGGGCATGAGCTGCATCAACCCTTGCGCCCCCTTGGCCGAAACCGCGAACGGATTGTAATTGCTCTCCACCTGAATCACGGAATCCACCAGCAGCGGGTTTACCTCGAAATCAGCGGCCGTTTTCTGCGCCAGTGCGCGCATTGCGTCATCTCCAGCGCGCGCCGTACCAGCCGTCTTGGTTCTATCGACCGGTTTCGCCTGCGCCAGCATACTCCGAACCAGCTTTCCCGAACGGGGGTCAACGCGCACCACCCAGACCTCGCGCGGCGTAACGGCCGTCTCAGCGCGTGGGCCAGCCACGTCGCCGGCATGTAAACCGCCTGCCAGCGCAGAACTCAAAACCGTCGCTCCCAGAACAAGATCCAAACAAAAGCGCATCCTCTTGTTTTATCCGATTATAACCGGATTCCTCTCCACCGCAAATGTTTCTTTCCAGGAAGCCATGCGAACAGCCAATGGTATTATTCTCTCATGCAAGCCTCCGGGTTTGTGCTCGCAGGGGGAAAAAGCACGCGAATGGGCAGGGACAAGGCGCTCTTGCCGTATCGCGGAACAACCTTGCTGGAGCACGCGGCGCGGGCGGTGCTGGCCGTCACTGGGGATGTAACCGTGATAGGTGGGCCGGACCTCTACCGCCGGTTCGGCTTCCCGGTGGTGAGCGATCGACTCCCTGGATGCGGCCCACTGAGTGGAATCCACACCGCGCTGAGCATCACCAAAACGGACTGGAACCTGGTGGTGGCCTGCGATATGCCGGCGATTTCCGAGGATTTGTTGCGCGCGCTGCTCGATCGCGCGGACCAATCGAGCCGGAACTGCGTTGCCGCCGCCGGGCCAGCAGGCGAGCCGGAGCCGCTGTGCGCCGTCTACCATCGGCGCTCGCTTGCCGTGCTGGAACAGGCGTTTTCTGGGAAACATTTTAGAATGAGAGATTTACTGCCGGACCTGGGGACCGAAACCTGGGCCGTCGACGTTGCCGGCCTCACCAATGTCAACACGCCGGCCGAGTGGGACGAGTTCGCGGAGCGGCCCCAATGAGCGAGAAGCTCCACTACATCGAATTCCAGCATGTGTATAAGACGTTCGATCACCCGGTTTTAGTCGACGTTAGCTTCTACGCCGACGCCGGCCAAACGCTCGCCATCATCGGACGCAGCGGCGTCGGCAAGTCCGTGAGTCTCAGCCACATCATGGGCTTTCTCAAGCCGGATCAGGGGCGGGTCTGCGTCGCCTATCAGGACGTGACGGACTATACCGAGGCCGAGATGAAGGAAATCCGCAAGAAAGTCACCATGGTGTTCCAGAGCGGCGCGCTGTTTGATTCGCTGACCGTGGGCGAGAACATCCTGTTTTCACTGGAACTGCGGGAAGACTACGACGAGCAGAATAAGGAAGACGTGGTGGACGGGCTGCTCGCCATGGTGGGCATGCTGCAGTTTAAGAACGATTATCCGGCCGACCTTTCCACCGGCTACAAGCGTGCGGTGGCGATCGCGCGCGCGCTGGCGGCGCAGCCGGAATGCATCCTATACGACGAGCCGACCACCATGGTGGACCCGATCATGTCCAACACGTTGAGCGACCTGATGCTGAAACTGAAGCGCCAGCTGCACCTGACCGCCGTCGTGGTGACGCACGATCTGGATCTGATGCGGAAGGTGGCCGACAGCGTGGTATTCCTCTATGAAGGCCGCGCGATTTACTTCGGACCCGTGAGCGAACTGGAGAAGTCGGACCATCCGCACATTCGGGAGTTTCTGGCGATGGACCGGGTGGAGCTGGTGCCGGGCGGGTAGCTACTTCTTCTCGAAATTCAGCGCGGCGGAGTTCATGCAGTAGCGCTGGCCGGTCGGATTGGGGCCGTCGGGGAAGACGTGGCCCAGGTGGGCGTCGCACTTGGCGCAGAGCACCTCGACGCGGCGCATACCGTAGCTCGAGTCGGTCTCGGTCGCGACGCTGTCCGGTGCGACTGGTTGGTAGAAGCTGGGCCAGCCGGAGCCGGATTCGAACTTGGTTGCGGAGTCAAACAGCGGATTGCCGCAGCAGACGCAGCGGTAGACGCCTTCCTCGTGGTGGTCGTGGTATTGGCCGGTAAATGCGGGTTCCGTGGCTTTGCGCCGCGTCACTGCGTATTGTTCGGGCGTTAGTTGCTTACGCCACTCGTCGTCGGTTTTTTCGATTTCGGCCATGAGGTGCGTGTCTACTGCTTGATGGTCACGATCGGCTGCGACGCCGCCAGCACGGCCTCGGCTTCCTCTGCTGTGAACTGCTCGGTCTTGGCCGAGTGGTTCATGGAACAGAATTTCGGGCCGCACATGGAACAGAACGCGGCGTCCTTGAAGCCTTCCTCGGGCAGCGTTTCGTCGTGCATGGCTTCGGCGGTTTCGGGATCGAGCGACAGCTCAAACTGCTTGCGCCAGTCGAAGCGGTAGCGGGCGCGGGAAAGCTCGTCGTCGC
The DNA here is from genome assembly GCA_035501155.1 of Bryobacteraceae bacterium. Lineage (GTDB taxonomy): Bacteria > Acidobacteriota > Terriglobia > Bryobacterales > Bryobacteraceae > Palsa-89. The sequence continues at coordinate 205,668 of DATJWO010000034.1, read as the reverse complement.
GGTCGCGTGCGCCAGGGCGGTGGCGCGCGATGTCGGCGGCGTGCGCGGCTATCTTGTACGCGATGATGCCTTGCTTCACGTCTTCGCGATTCGGCAGGCCCAGATGCTCCTTGGGCGTCACGTAGCACAGCATGGACGCGCCGTACCAGCCGATCATGGCCGCGCCGATGGCGGAGGTGATGTGGTCGTAGCCGGGCGCGAAGTCGGTCACCAGGGGCCCGAGCGTATAGAACGGCGCCTCGTTGCACATTTCGACTTCCTTCTCCACCTGCATCTGGATCTGGTCCATCGGGATGTGGCCGGGGCCTTCGATCATGACCTGGACGTCGTATTCCCAGGCCTTGCGGGTCAGCTCGCCCAGCGTTTTGAGCTCAGCAAACTGCGCGGCATCGCTCGCGTCGGCCACGCAGCCGGGGCGCAGACCGTCGCCCAAAGAAAAGCTGACGTCGTGCTTCTGGAAGATCTTGCAGATTTCGTCGAAGTGCTCGTACAGCAGATTCTGCCGGTGATTTTTGACCATCCATTCGGCTAAGATGGCCCCGCCGCGGCTCACGATGCCTGTGATGCGCTTGGTGGTGAGCGGCACGTACTGCACCAGCACGCCGGCGTGGATGGTCATGTAGTCGACGCCCTGCTCGGCCTGCTCCTCGATCACTTCAAGCATCACGTTGATGTTCAGGTCTTCGACGCGGCGCACGCGGCTGAGCGCTTCATAGATCGGCACGGTGCCCACCGGGATGGGCGAGGCGTCGATGATCGCCTGGCGGATGCGCGGAATGTCGCCGCCGGTGGAGAGATCCATCAGCGTATCAGCGCCGTATTTGACTGCATAGTGAAGCTTGTCGACCTCTTCGTCGATGTTGGACGTGGTGGCCGAGTTGCCGATGTTGGCGTTGATTTTGCACTTCGACGCGACGCCGATGCACATGGGCTCCAGGCTCAAGTGATGAATGTTGGCCGGGATGATCATGCGGCCGCGGGCGACTTCGGAGCGAATCAGCTCCGGCGTGACGCTCTCGCGGCGCGCGATGTATTCCATCTCTTGGGTGATGACGCCCTGGCGGGCATAGTGCATCTGGGTCCGGATTGGATCTTTCAGGCGAGGGGTAATCCATTCACTGCGCATACCGGCCATTTTAGCGCAGCGGTTTGTCAAGCGATTTCGAGGCGCCGGAAGCTAGGCGATTTTTTCCCAATAGTTGGTGCGGCCAAAGGGCGTGATCGTGACGTGTTTTACGAAGGTGCCGCGGGCATCGGTGTATTGGGCGCCGTCCGGATAGTTGTCGCCCACCGTCGAAAGATACAGGTTGCCGACCGATTGGAGCCCGACTGGATCGCTGTTCGCCGGGACCGGTGTGGGGGGAGCGGGCGTGACATAGGGCGGATAATCGGCCGGGTTGGTCGAGACTTTGATGGAGCCGGCGGGCGGATTGGACGGATCGTAGGCGATCAGGCCGGCCAACGGCGGAACGCCGGGTGCGACCGTCACCTGAGGCTGAAGCGCCGACGGCACCCAGGTGAAGCCAAAGGAGACGCGGTAGTTCATGGTCAAGTACGGATCCCAGTTCCAGACCATGATCGGAACGTCGATGGTGAATCCTTTGGAGGCTAGCGTGGCGGCCTGGGCGGCACGCTGCTGTTGGTCGGTAATCGCCGCGACCGCCTGTACTTCAGGAGGCTGCGAGGCCCAGTAGGCTTGATCGAATTGAGTTTGTAGGTCGTCCATGCAGCCGCAATCTAACAGGCGGGTGCGGCGGCTTCCGAATCGCTCTAGACCAACGCATTGAAAAAACGAACGACATAATTCAAGCAGCGTTGTGATTGACGACGATCCTGCTACGTTGAAGAGTTAGCGATGACGAATCCCACTGCTGCGGCCGGCCGCCGGGAGATCCGCGTCCGCGGCATCGTGCAGGGCGTGGGCTTCCGGCCGTTTGTGTATAACCTGGCGCAGAGGCTTCATCTGGCGGGCTATGTGTTGAACTCGTCGGCGGGCGTGTTGATCGAAGTGGAGGGCGACGCGGCGGGATTGGAAAGATTCGTCGAAGCTCTTCGCGGCGAGGCGCCTCCGCTGGCGCAGATCGAAGATGTTTCGATTGCGAATCTGGCGCCCGCCGGGTATGCGGGTTTCGTCATCCGCGACAGCGTGGATGAGCCGGGCCAGTTGGTCCCGGTTTCGCCTGATGTAGCCACCTGCGACGACTGCATGCGAGACTTCCGCTCGCCGGACAATCGGCGGTTTGGCTATGCCTTTACGAATTGCACCAACTGCGGGCCGCGGTACACGATTACGCGTACTATCCCTTACGACCGGCCGCTGACCACCATGGCGTGCTTCCCGATGTGCGCGCGCTGCCTGCGCGAGTACGAAGATCCGGCTGACCGCCGCTTTCATGCGCAGCCCAATGCATGCCCGGACTGCGGGCCGTCGCTGTGGTTGTCCGGAGCGTGGGATCAGGAGAGGGACAGCACACGCGCGATTCGCGCCGTTCAGCGGCTGCTGCGGGAGGGCCGCATCGTCGCGATCAAAGGACTGGGCGGATTCCACCTGGTGTGCGATCCGGCCAACGACGCCGCGGTTCGGCTGTTGCGCGAGCGCAAGAAGCGCAGCGACAAGCCGTTCGCGCTGATGGTGCCGGACATCGCGGCGGCCGAAAGGCTGTGTTTCGTTTCCGGCGAGGAACGCGTTGCGCTGGAGAGCGTCCGCCGGCCAATCGTGATTCTGGCGCGGCGACCGGGTGCTCCGGTTTCGCCGGCTCTCGCTCCGGGAAACAACACGCTGGGCGTGATGCTGCCGTACACGCCGCTGCATCATCTGCTTCTAGACGGCGCTTTCCAGGCACTGGTCATGACCAGCGGGAACTTGAGCGAAGAACCGATCGTTACCGGCAATCGCGAGGCTGCTGGGCGGCTGGGTCGAGTCGCCGATGAGTTCCTGTTTCACAATCGCGACATCCACACGCGCGTGGACGATTCCGTGGTGCGAGTATTTGAGGGACAGGAGCGGGTCCTGCGGCGTTCGCGCGGGTACGCACCGTATCCGGTGAGCTTGAGTTTTCCGGTAGCCGAGATTCTCGCTTGCGGCGGCGAACTGAAGAACACCTTTTGCCTCACCAAGGAACATCACGCGTTTTTGAGCCAGCACATCGGCGATTTAGAAAACTACGAAACCCTGGTGTTTTTTCGCGAAACACTGGAGCGCATGAAGGATCTGTTCCGGATCGCGCCCACCACGGTTGCCTACGATCTGCATCCGCAATATCTCAGCACCAAGCTCGCGCTGGAGCAAGCGGGCGTGGAGAAGATCGGCGTGCAGCACCATCACGCGCATATCGCGAGTTGCATGGCCGAGAACGGAATCACGGATAAGGTGGTCGGAGTAGCATTTGACGGCACCGGCTTCGGCACCGACGGAAAGATCTGGGGCGGGGAATTCCTGGTGGCGGATTTCACTGGTTTCGAGCGGCGCGCGCATTTCCGCTACATCGCGCTGGCGGGCGGCGATACGGCAGTGCGCGAGCCTTGGCGTCCGGCTTTGAGCTATTTGCTGGACACGTTCGGTGCGCGGCTCGGTACGATCGACCTGCCGCTGCTGAGCCGCGTGGCGCCGAACAAGATTACGACAGTCCGCTCGATGATCGAGCGCGGCTTGAACACTGTTCCGACCTCGGCCTGCGGACGGCTGTTTGATGCGGTCGCCTCCATCGCCGGGGTGCGCGACGAGGTGAATTTCGAGGCACAGGCGGCCATCGAACTGGAAATGATCGCGCCGGCAGGCGTGGACGACTCGTATCCCTTCGAGATCGGATCCGGCGAGCCGTGGCAGATTGACGTGCGACCCACGATCGAGCGGATTGTACAGGATGTGCTGGCCGCAAAGCCCGCGGGCTGGATTTCGGCGGCGTTTCACAACACGATCGCGGCTATTATCGTCGAAGTGTGCCGGCGCTTGCGAGCCGCCGAAGGAATCGCTCGCGTGTGCCTGAGCGGCGGCACGTTTCAAAATGTCTATCTGGTGGAACGCGCCGTGGCGGGCCTGCGCGCCCAGGGATTCGAGGTGTTCCTGCACGCCAAGGTTCCGCCGAACGATGGAGGCATCGCGCTCGGCCAGGCGGTTATCGCGAACGCGTTGCTGGGGCGACGTGGTAGCCGAAGCGGCTAAGAATTTCGCGGCCGGCTCCGTGCAAAAGGAAATCCTCGAATTGGCGCGCCTCCTCGCGGCGCGGTGACTTCGCGACAATCCCCATCTCCTGCTCGAGGCCGGCGCCGGTCAGCGGAATCACCTTGCCGCGTTCGTGCAGAACCAGTGAATATGCGGTGAAAACGACGTCGGCGTTGCCGGATGTACCGAATTGTTTGGCCATGCTGATGTTTTCGGCATAAACAATCTTGGGCTGGATGCGCTTCCATTCAGGCTGTTTTTCCAGCAGCGTTTGAGCGGCTGTTCCGTAGGGTGCAAGCGCCGGATTCGCCAAGGCGATGACCCGCACGTCCGGCGACGCCAGATCCTCTAGGCGGCTTACCTGCGCCTTGCTGGAAGGCGGGACCCAGATCGCGAGAACGCCATACGAATAAACCGCGCGACTCGCGGGTGCGAGCAAGCCTTCTTTTTCGAGTTTCGCCACGTGTTGGGAGTCGGCGGCGGCGAAGACGTCGAACGGCGCGGAGTTTTCGAGCTGCTGCGTGAGTTGCGCCGTCGAGCCGAAACTGAATACCGGATGAATACCGGTCTGTGCTTCGAACTTCGGTCCCAGCTCGCCGCAAACGTCCATGAGGTTGGCGGCGGCGGCCACGGTGATCTCCGATCGCGCTGAAACGACGCGGGGCGCCTCGCTGCAGGAGGTCAACGCTAGGGACCACAGGAGCACGAAAATGGATGTACGCCGCATCTGTATCGAATCAGAGACTCTGTCTTGTATATACTACAATGAGACCGATGCGATTGGCCGGCTGGCTTGTGGCTTCCGTGTTTTCGGCAGGTTTGCTCAAGAAAGGCGCGCGATCGGTCCGCATGTTGACGCAGCGTTCCGTCGCGAAGCTGCGCAAGTAACTTGCGTTCCCGCGCCCGCGCGGCTCTAATCGGAACAGCACATGGAGACACGAACTCACTTGAACCAGATGCGCCAGCAGCGCGGTATCTCCGCGTCGGAGCTGGCGCGACAGGCCGGCGTGAGCCGTCAGACGATTTACGCCATCGAGGCCGGTGAATACGTCCCCAACACGACGCTGGCGCTGCAACTGGCGAAGATTCTGGAAGTCCGCGTCGAGGATTTGTTCGAGCTGGAATCTGAGGCGCCGGCCGCGCAGCCCCCGGTTACGGTGGATTTGCTGGCCGCGCAAGCCGGCGCTCGCAAAGGACAGCCGGTGCAACTCTGCCGCGTCGGCAAGCGGACCGTGGGCGTTCCCGCGATCCCGCAGCCGGTGCTACCGATGGCCGATGGCGTCATCGTGGAAGGCTCGGCGCGCAGCCATCACGCGCAGGTGCACGTGTTCCAGGAAGAGTTGGACGAAGGCAAGCGCCTGCTCGTGGCCGGATGCGACCCGGGAATATCAGTGCTGGCACAGCATCTGGGGCGGTTCAATGATGTGGATTTAGTCGTGGCGCCATCCTCGAGCCATCAAGCGCTGGAGTGGTTGAAAGAAGGCATGGTGCACGTGGCGGGCTCGCATCTGCGCGACTCGAGCGGCGAATACAACCTGCCGGCGGTGCAGAAGATGTTTCCGCACGGCGCGGTGAAGGTGGTAACGTTCGCGGTCTGGGAGCAAGGGCTGGTGACCGCGGCTGGAAATCCGAAGAACATCCGCGCAGTCGCGGATCTGGCGCGCAAGGATGTGCGGATCGTCAATCGCGAAAAAGGCGCGGGCAGCCGCGAGCTACTCGACCGTGAGCTGCGCGCCGCGGGAATCGACTCAGACCGCGTCAGCGGGTATGATCGCGTCGCCTATGGCCACCTGCCCGCCGCTCTCGCCGTCAGCCTGGGCGAGGCGGACTGCTGCATCGCCACGCGATCGGCGGCTCGTGCGTTTGGCCTGACGTTCACGCCGCTGGCCACCGAACGCTACGATCTCGTGCTGCGCCGCCAGTCCTCGCATTTGCCCGCGGTGGAGGCGCTGCTCGACGTGCTGAACCGCGCGGCCATCCGCCGCAAGCTGGAGGTGCTCGCCGGTTACGATACGCGGCACACCGGTGAAGTGCTGGTCGGATAGCAAATGTCACCTCTTGCGCCTATTTTAAAAGCCCAGGTGTTATAGTAATCGAGCGGCGATGCGGCGTTCATTCTCTGTAGGGTCTGAACAGGACGCCAAGCGGCCGGCCTAAAGATCAATATGGACTTAACACACATCCATCTTTTGCTGAATCATTTTCCTACCATCGGCACCATCATCGGCGGCGGTTTGTTTGTGATGTCACTCCTCATGAAGAGCGATGATCTGAAGCGTGCCAGCCTGGTTATCCTGCTGGGAATCGCTCTCCTCGCGATCCCGACCTATATGAGCGGAAATGGCGCGCAGGATGCCATCAAATCGCTGCCAGGCGTATCGAAAGCTTTGATAGAAGCACACGAGGGAGCGGCCCTGGTGGGCATGGCATTCATGCTGGCAACGGGAGCGTTTGCGTGGCTGGGATTGTGGCAGTTCCGCCGCCTCGCGCGAGTGCCGAACTGGAATCTGACGGTGATCCTGATTCTGACGCTGGTGAGCTTCGGCTTGATGGCCCGAGCCTCCAATATGGGCGGCGAGATTCGGCACGAAGAGATCCGGTCAAGCCAGAAGGCGCCCGCATCTGCCGCGGAGGCAACTGACGAACCGCAAGGCCTGGCGCGCAGCGTGGGCGCGTTCGTTACCGACACCCCCTGGATGTGGCCCACCTGCGAAACCCTGCATTTCGTCGGCCTGAGCCTTTTGTTGGGCGTGGTGCTTTTAGTGGATCTGCGGGTTCTGGGAGTGGTGCGGGGCGTCTCCTTCCAATCCCTGCATCGCCTTTTGCCCTGGGCTGCGATTGGATTTGGCGTGAATATCGGCACCGGTATGCTGTTCTTCGTGGGAATCCCCGGCCAGTACATACACAATACTGCCTTCTACTGGAAAATCGGGCTGGCGATGCTGGCCGCGCTGAACGCGGTGTACTTTACGATTCTCGACGAACCGTGGTCGCTCGGGCCCAAGGAAGACGCTCCGCTGACGGCCAAAATCGCCGCCGCGTCGGCCATGGCCCTGTGGCTCGGTGTGCTGTACTTCGGGAGCATGTTGCCGTTTATCGGCAACTCGTTCTAACGGGCCGGGAATCAGGAGAATAACGATGAGCTTGGTTGTCGGTACCGTATTGTGGGTGGTCATCATCACGGCCTTGATCGGGGTCGCCGGTTATTTGCTGGATAGGAGGACGGCGCGCCGGGAGCGCCGCGAACAATAACCTAAGGAATCATACATGCACCAGTTTCTTGAGTTCCTCGAAAGCATGGCTTTCAGCCAATGGGTGAAAGACGCCCCCACCATTTGGGCCTTCCCCACGATTCTCGTTCTCCACACGATTGGGATGGGAATCGTGGCCGGGGGCAGCTCCATGCTCAGTTTTATGATCTTGGGCTTCTGGCCGGCCGTGCCGATGAAGCCCTTCGTCCGCGTGTTCCCCTATATGTGGGCCGCGTTCTGGCTCAATGCGGTGACCGGGACCATGATGCTGGTTGCCGACGCCACAACCAAGCTCACCACGCCGGACTTCTACATCAAGATGGCGTGCGTGTTTGTGGGGATATACCTCCTCGTACGAATGCGCCGGCAGGTTTTCGACGATCCGCAGCTCGATCAGGCGCCGGTATCCAGCACTGCAAAGATGCTGGCCTGGGGGTCGCTCGCCTGCTGGTGGGGCGCGATTCTCGCCGGCCGGTTGCTGGCTTACGTCAAGTAGGCTGCGACTCCGGATAGCGAATCACGCGCCAGGACAATGAAATCCCGACAGAAATGATTCTCCTCGCCTTTTTGCAAGCAAACCCACTGGGCGATATCTTGAACAATACGGAGTGGGCGTTTCCTCTCGCGGAGTGTTTTCATATCGTATTTTTCGCGGTGGCCATCGGCTCGATCATGATGGTCGATCTGCGGTTGCTCGGGCTTGCGTTTCAGCGCCGTACTGCCGCCGAACTGGTGCGAGACACCTGGGTGTACACGCTGGTTGGCTTGTGCGTGACCGTGCTCGCGGGGATGGCTCTCTTTGCTTCAGACCCTCGAATGTATCTGTTCGACCGATGGTTCCGGTTTAAGGCTGCGACGTTGCTGGTAGCCATCCTTTACAACTACACGGTGCATCAACGGATAGCCATGGCGGGATCGTCCAAGGCGGTGGGAGCCATCGTGGGCGCTCTATCGGTACTGTTGTGGATTTCGGTGGTCGCGGGCGGTGTCTTCGTTTCGTTGATGTTAGTCTAGTGTGTTCTTTGGAGGGCTGGCTTGTCGCTCTATTCCATCTGCGATTCGATCGAGAACGCGGGTCTGCTGACCTACGTCCGCGAGACGCCGTGGGTGTATCCGATCATCCTGAGCACGCACCTGGTCTGTATCGCCGTGTTTGGCGGCATGATCCTGATGACGGACCTGCGGTTGCTCGGCGTGGGCTTGAAGGACAAGACGGTTGCAGAGGTGGTGGGCGGTCTGCGCCCTTTCAAGCGCATCGGCTTCGTGGTGATCGTCACTTGCGGGCTCCTGCTGGCTGGTTCGGAAGCAACGATGTATTACCAGAATCCGTACTTCTGGACCAAGATGACGCTCTTAGCGTTGGTCGGAGTACACGCGATCGTGTTCAAGCCCACCGTGTACGACCACCCGGATGAATTAGACAAACCTGCCGTGCTGCCAACGCGCGCCAAAGCCGCTGCCGTACTTTCGTTGATCTTGTGGGTGAGCATACCCGTTTGCGGTCGCCTGATCGCGTACTACGAACCCGCCACGACCAAAGCGCCTCAGACGGCAACCGGGCACTCGGATATCACACATGTGAAGTAACCAGCATCGCCCGCCATTCGTCTTTGCGATGATATACTTAGCGATCACTACGTGATGGCATCCGGTGCCGATCACAATTTTTGAGGAGAAGTATATGATTCAGCGAACTCTAGCATGTCTGACATTATTCGGTTTGTTGATGGCCGCCAGCAGCACATTGTTGGCTCATCACTCGCTCGCGGGCGTTTACGACATGAAGAACGATAAGGAGCTGTCGGGAACGGTTACGGCCATCAAGTTTTCTAACCCCCACGGCTCGCTGACGGTAGCCGTCAAAAACGCGGATGGCTCGACCACCGAGTGGGTGTTGACCCTCGGCTCCGCCACGGCCCTCGCCCAGAGAGGCATTGGCAAAACCGGACCGAACGCCCTCCATCCCGGCGACCAGATCAAGGTGAAGTTCCTTCCCGCCAAGGACGGCAGCCCGCTGGGCTTCCTCAAGACGGTGGTCATGCCGGATGGGCGCGTAGTCCAGATCGCCGCTGGTCAGGGCAACGAATAAAGCACCCGAGGGGGACTGCCATGGCTCTTCAACGAAGGATCGTGTGGGCGCGGCTTGCCACTGCGGCCGCTCTTGCCATCGGTGCGCTGGTGCCGGTTGCTGCGCAAGCGCAGTTCGGGTTCCCGGATCCCCCTCCTCCCTACCGGCCGGCGAAGGACGCCAAGGACTTGCGGTCGGTGCTTTTCAATTGGACCTGGTACATGGGCATGCTCCGGGGCGTCGATGAGCACGAGTTGATCACGTCGCTGGAATACCAGGGCAAGGGCACGATCCAGGTGGACGGGCAGCCTTGCACACTCACCAAATATCGAGTCAGCACCAATTACCAGATCCCGGGTCAGCGGGTTCAGTACACGTGCACCCGGTCGAACGGGCAAACGTATTCGAACGTCGAGGTGCTCAACGGCTATTACGCCTGGAACGAAGACAACCCCGGCGCGGAGCTCATTCCGGGTAAAGGGCACGCTACGCCCATGCCGGATGCCGTCGAAGAGCGGCTGATCCGCTTGTACGCCAGTCCTCAGGGTGCGGCCAAGGCCGCGATCGCTGGGGCCGCTCCGGGCGCATTGCTGGGCGCCAACCCCGGCACGCTCGTCAAGGACGGCGTGATGAAGACCGGCGAAACGTCCGTGGCGTGGGAAGACGGTAAGGCGGTGGTGACCTACCCGATTCCGGGCGTCCCCGGCGCCGTCGCTACGGCAACGCTGAATGCCAAGTACATGGCGGAGCGCGTGGTGGTGAAGCATGGTTCGAAGACCGTCGAGTTCAGCTACGGCGACTATCAGGATTGGAACAACCCGCTGAACAAGGTCGACGCGCTGTACGCGGGTAAGATCTCAGAAAGTCACAACGGCGCCGTCGTTCGCGACCTGACCACGGTCCAGACCGAAACGGGCAGCGTTTACGTCGCGATGCCTGTGCCGGCCAGTGTGAAGGCGGCGATGCACGCGGCTGCATGGCCTGCGCCGGTGTGGCACGGACCGACATTCAGCTTTACGAAGACCGAGGAAACCGCGGACGCGCCAACACCGCGGACGCCCGACGGGCACCCGGACATGACCGGCGTTTGGAACTTCTCCGGCATGAACTGGCGTTACGGCAATCGCCGCTGCGATCCCACCCAGCAGGACGGCTGTTCGCGGGCGCTCAATCAAACCATGGATTTTGAGTTTGAATCGCCTTCCCGCTTCGGACCGAATCGTCCGCTGTATAAGCCCGAGTTCTGGGACAAGGTCCAGAACCTCGACATGTGGACCAACAAGGACGATCCAGTCATGACCTGCCAGCCGCTGGGGATTCCCCGCGAGGGCCCGCCGCACCGCATCGTCCAAACGCCGACCGACATCATCATCTTCTACACTCGGTATGTCGACGGCGGCGGCGGATACGGCGAATATCGCATCATCCCGACCGATGGCCGTAAGCACGATCCGAAGCAGGCCATCGAGAGCTTCTACATGGGCTACACCGTAGGCAAGTGGGAAGGCGACACGCTGGTGCTCGACTCCATTTCGTTCGTCGATAGCACGTGGCTGGGGCGCGGCGGTTACTTCCATTCCGATCAGATGCACGTGATCGAGAAGCTCACCCGTCACGGCAATCAGATCAATTACGAAGTCACCGTCGAAGATCCCGAAGTGCTTTTGCAGCCCTGGGTGATGACTCCGCGAACGCTGTCGCTCGGCAATTTTCCGGACGCTGAACTTCTGCCGGAGCGGGGTAACTGCGAAGTCTACGAGACCAAGGATATCTCCTCCCAGATTCGACACTAATAGGGAGACCACGAATGACCAAAGCAGTCTGGGCGCTGCTCGTCTGTAGCGCGATATCGACTTCCGTTATGGAGCGCGCCCAGGCTCAATCGCCAGAGCGCGCCGCCACCGCGACGGCGTCCGCGCCAAAGGTGCAAGCCAACCTCGCTCAACTGATGCGGGGGACGCTTTATCCTGAATCCAACGTCGTCTTCGCGCCGCAGGACGTGAATCCGGCGGACGTGCCGCGCGCCAAAGACCCCAGCATGGCCACCGACCCGCTGCAAAGTTCCTATGGAAAGTGGCAGGCGGTGGAGAACAACGCGCTGGCGATCGCTGAAGTCGCCACGTTGCTCGAACTGCCCGGACGCAAGTGCGCCAACGGTCTGGATGTGCCGCTGCAGAATCCCGATTGGGCCAAGTTCGTGCAAGAGCTGCGCGACGCGGGCATGCAAGCCTACGCCGCGGCTCAAACCAAAAGCCAGGACAAGATGAGCGACGTCTCCGACGTCATGACGTTGGCCTGCCAGCACTGCCACCTTCGATATCGCGACAGGCGCGCCCCGGCGGACCGCTGCAAGTAGGCTAATCGCGCAGCACCCACTGCGCCAGTTCCGTGATCTTGGGAGTTTTTCCTTGCGACAGGATGCCCATGCGGAATATGCGCGCCGCCGCCCAAATCACCGCGAGACCATAAGCGGCGATGCCGACTAGGCCGACCCAAGGCTCCCAGGCGGGAACGCCGGCCGGCGCCGCCTGCCGCAGCAGCATCAACACGGGCGTAAAGGGTGGCAGGAATGAGGTCACGACTGCGAGTGTCCCGTTCGGTTGCTGCATCACCGGCGCCAAAAGAAACATGGGAACAATGAGAGGCAGGATCAACAGAAAGGCCAGCTGCTGTGCGTCCTGCGGATTCGCACACGCCGAGCCGAGCGCCACCGCCAAAGCGGAGAGCAGCATCGCATCGGCAACAAGATAGACGAAAAACCAGGGAATCAAGTGAATCGGAGCGATACCGATCAATGCCATTCCCGCCATCGCCGCAAGGCCGGCCAGGATGTAGAGTGTCGAGCTGGTGAGGCACGCGGCCACAGCCGCCGCCACTTTGCCCGCCATTAACTCCCAGGGTGAAGCCGACGTCAGCAACATTTCGAACACGCGCTGCGTTTTGTCCTGCGCCACCGTGCCCAAATTGGACGCCGAGCCGAACGTTCCGATCATGACCAGCAGGAAAACCAGGAAAACTGCTACAAATCCGCTTTGGGAGTTCTTCTTTTCCCCGCCTGTGACCGCTCCAGTAGACGGATTTCTGCCGACCGGGCTCATCGACACGACGTTCGCCTCTCGCATCACGTCCGCTACACGTGCGGGGTCCAGGCCTAATTGCAAAAGGCGCACATGTCGCAATCCCGCGTTGATCGCGCTGGGCAGCCATAGGCTCAACGGATCCACGACGCCGCCGGAATTGGAGTAATAGCGGACCGCCGGCTCCTTCGGATCCGCGGACGGCCGGAGGGCCTCGGGGGCGATATCCACCACCAGGGACAGCTCACCCCGGCGAATCTGATCCGATAACGACACCAGTTGCGCCGTTTCGTCGGGCTCGGGCTTCACCTCCTCGAACCGGTAGCGCGGGGCAGACGCAAGCGCCGCGGGAGTGTTTCGATTCACGATTCGGGCCGCTGTCTCGCAAGCCTGGATCACGGCCGCTCCCGCCAAACCGGTGTGGTCGATCACGGCGACGCGCTGCTGTTTGACGTCCGTTTTGTTCGCCAGCGCCATGGCCAGGAATCCGCCGCTGAACAGCAGCGGCAGAAGCACCAGTCCGACCACATAGGCCTTGCTCTGGACGGTCTGCAAATAATCGCGCTTGGCAATCAGCAAGATCCGGTTCAAACCAGCGCCTCCTCCGGCTGTGGCCCGGCGATCCGCACAAAGATGTCGTGCAACGACGGCTTCACCACGGAAAATGAGATCACTCTAGTTCGCGCGATCAACGCTTCCAGAACGCGCTGCGGATCGCACCCGGCGGACATGCGCAGCTCTTGTATCTGGCCCAAATCCTTGATGACCTCAATCCCCGGAAGGTTGCGCAACACATCGCCACGGCCTTCCACCTCGACGCGGATCGTATCGGAGCCATAGCTCGACTGAATGGACTCGAGCGTTCCATCCAGAACTTTCTTTCCGCGAAAGATCATGAAAATCGAGTCGCAGAGGCTCTCGGCGACTCCCATATCGTGCGTGCTCAAAATAATAGTGCAGCCGCGCGAACGCATTTCAAGAATCGCGCCGCGAATCGAATCGGCACTCACCGGATCGAGACCCGTGAACGGCTCGTCCAGGATCAGCAGCCTGGGCTCGGGAACTACCGTGGCGATGAATTGAACCTTCTGGCTCATGCCCTTGCTGAGCGTCTCCGCTTTATCCTCGGCACGATCAGACAGGCCCAGGCGTTCGAGCCAGGAATTTACTTCCGCCGTTACGTTTCGCCCGCCGCGCAGCTCCCCATAAAATTCAAGCAGCGAACGCACGCGCATCTTGCGGTAAACGCCGCGCTCTTCGGGAAGATATCCGATGTGACTCGAGCGGGTCCCCGAGCGCTGCTCTCCGAACACCCGAATCGTACCGGAATCCGGATGAATGATGTTGACAATCATCCGCATGGTGGTGGATTTACCAGAGCCGTTCGGTCCGATAAATCCATAAACCGCGCCCTGAGGAACATCCAGCGAGAGCCCGTCCACGGCCGTGACGTTCTCAAATGTCTTGGTCACGTCACGGATCTCGACGGCCGGCACCGTGCTCATTTCGGCGATTCCTCCAGCGGGCAATGGCCAATCCGCCCGGATTGTCAAATAGAGTCTATCAAGGGACAGCCCGTCAACATTGGCCCTGCTGGAGCCTGGCGGACGTGCGCACGCCGAACGGGCTAAGGGCCGTTGTTACCAGGGATTCGGATTCCGCACTAGCTGCAGCGGATTCGCCTAAGAACGCCGCTCGGGGCCTGACGTACAATTGGTCCAATGAAAAGCCACGCATTGGTTTCTCGTGTCGGGCTCACTTCGTTTGCTGCCTCGCTGCTGGCTGCGCTGCTTCTGGCGCCCTGCCTGGTGCAAACGACGGCGGCCCAGCAGCCGGCCAGGGTCGCGCCCATCACAACTGCCTCCACCGAAGATCAAATTCGCGGCGCCGTGGGGAATACCCGGGTCGGAAAGAAGCTGACGCCAAAAGCCTGGCCAAACGGCGCTCGAGTTGCGGTCTGCCTGACATTCGACGTCGACAACGAACTACTGCAAAGGGGGAATCCTCTTCCGGTTCCGGTGTCAGTAGGAGAATATGGAGCAACCACCGGATTGCCGCGCATCCTGAATCTCTTGGACCGGCACGGCGTTCCCGCGACGTTTTTCATCCCTGCGATGACTCTGATGCTTCATCCCGAGATCGCGCCAGCGATCCTTGAGCGGCGCCGTCATGAAATCGGCGTCCATGGCTGGATCCACGAGTTCTGGCCGGATATCGCGGATGCAGCCGAGGAGCGGCGGATACTGACGCGATCCATCGAATATTTGACCAAGGCGACGGGAAAGCGGCCGGTCGGCGTGCGCGCTCCCGGCTCCGGCTTCAGCCCTCACACCTTCGATCTGATTCGGCAATCGGGCTTCCTATACGACAGCAGTTTGCTGGCCGCCGATGAGCCGTACGAGATTGTTTCCAGGGGGCAGCCGAGCGGAGTGATCGAACTGCCCATCAGCGAGATCGACAACGACTATCCTTACTACGGCGAGACGGCGAACGGCGCGCTCCCTTCGCCCGACGCAGTTTTTCAAATCTACAAAGCGGAATTCGACCTCGCCTACGAAGAACGGACGCTGTTCATTCTCACCCAGCACCCGCACGTGGGTGGGCGCCGGTCTCGCATCGTTCAGCTCGATCGGCTGGTCGAGTACATTCGTTCCAAGCCGGGCGTTTGGTTTGCGACCATGGAGCAGGTGGCCAGCTACGTGAAGCAGGCGGGAATATAGTCGTGAGTCCGGTGCCTGCGCTGCACCAGATTCACGAAGCGGTCCGGCTGCGCGCAGAGCAGATCACTTCACAGCATTCGCAGTGGCCGTGCCGCAAGGGGTGCGATGAGTGTTGCAGGCGGCTGGCGTCCGTACCGCGAGTGTCTCATCAGGAATGGCGGTGGATTGCCGCGGCGCTCGACGCGTTGCCTCCTGAAATCGCCGCTCTGGCTCTGGGCCGCATTCAGGTCTCCGCATCTCAATCTCGGCCTGTCATTTGTCCCCTGCTGGATGTGGATTCCGGAGCGTGTCTGGTTTATGAGGCGCGGCCGGTTGCCTGCCGTGCTTACGGATTCTACGCGGAACGGCAATCTGTGCTTGGCTGCTCCCGGATCGAGGCGATGGCCGGGCAACTGCCGGACGTCGTTTGGGGCAATCATGAGGCGCTACAAGAGCGGCTCCAGGCTCTGGGCGACGCTGCGCCGCTATCCGATTGGCTGGCGGCAACGATAGGAAATCGAAAATGACAATGAGCTTTCGTAAAGGCCGTGCGCCTTTCCTTCCGATCTATCTTCTTCTCGCCATGGCCGCGGGAGCACAGGTCTCAACCAACGGCCCTGCCGACCGCGTTTACCGCAATGGCGTCATCTTCACGGCGGACGCCCAGAATCGGATCGCTGAAGCGCTCGCGATACGCGGCGGACGCATCATTTACGTTGGCGGAAATCAGGGAGTGGCGCAGTTTGCCGGCCCGGCGACCCTGACGGTCGACCTGAAGGGGCGGTTCCTGATGCCTGGCCTGATCGACGGCCACATGCATCCGCTCGAAGCCGGGTTGGAGCTCTTGAAGTGCAATCTCAACTATGAGTCGCTGACCGTGGCCGAGCTGCAGCAACGTGTACAGACATGTCTGGATCGGGAGACTACAAAGGATCCGAATGCCTGGCTCGAGGTGGTGAATTGGTTCCAGGAGAGCATGCGTCCGCCGGGAGTCAAGACGAGCAGGGCAACGCTGGATGTGCTGAAGACCAAGCGCCCGATTATCGTCCGCTCTTCTTTCGGACATACGGTGCTGGCAAACACGCGCGCTCTGGAACTGGCCAAGCTCACAGCCAAGACACCGGACCCTGTTGGCGGTAAGATTTGGCGGGATGCCAGCGGGGAGCCTACAGGTCTGCTGGAAGATGCGGCGTTCAACGTTTTCTCTACCCTTCTGCCGAAACCGACGGCTGCGGACGACATAGCCGGAGCGGAGGCCGCGCTCAATGCCATGAACCGCCAGGGCGTGACGAGTTTCCTGGATGCCGTGGCTCCGCCAGAGGACATCGCTGCATTCGCCGCGGTACGCCAGGCCGGCAAGCTGACCGCGCGCGCGCACTTTGCGCCGCTAATTCCACCGTCTGAAGCCGGCGACCCGGCCGGTGCGTTGGCGCGGGTTATCGCCTTGGCGAAACGCTACGACGAAGGCAAGATCGCGCGCGCCCCCGGGATCACAGTCCGAAACGCGAAGTTGTTTCTCGACGGAGTGATTGCAGCGCCCGCATTCACCGGCGCAATGCGACAACCTTATTTGGTCAATTCGGGGACGGCATCCAAGCCGGACTGGGTGCCTGGTCCCTCGCGCGGGCCCGCCGTCTACTTTCCCGCTGACGCACTAGCGAAGATTCTCGTAGGCCTGGGCCGCGCCGGCATCGACCCGCACATGCACGCTGACGGCGATGGCGCGGTCCACGCCGGGCTCGACGGCATCGCGGCGCTGCGGAAGGCGCTTCCGAACGCCGATATCCGGCCGGCCATCGCGCATGACGAGATTGTCGACCCTCAGGACTTCCCGCGCTTCAAGCAGTTGAACGCGATTCCCGTGCTGTCTATGCAGTGGGAGAAGCCCGCCGGTGACACGCTCGGTCTCAAGAACTACTTCGGTCCCGCGCGCATGAAGATTCTCGAGCCGGCCGGATTACTGAAGGCCGCCGGCGCGCGGATTGCCTTCGGCAGCGATTGGCCAGTGGATAAGCTGGATGAATGGTTTGCCCTCAAAGTGGGAGTGACCCGCACCAATGCTCCCGATGCGCCTCCAGAGTACCGGGGCCGCCTGGGCGAGGATCCAGGCCTTTCCCGCGAAGACGTGCTGCGCGCCGCGACGATCAACGCAGCCTACGAACTGCATGAAGATCAGGCTACGGGCTCGCTCGAGGTTGGCAAGTTCGCGGATCTCATTGTGCTGGACCGCAACCCGCTCAAGGTCCCGGCGGAGGAGATCGCGAAAACGCAGGTGCTCGAAACAATCGTCGGCGGTCAAATCGTGTACCAATCACCATCCCCGCTAAGTCATTGACCTAAGGCCGATTGCGCCACGGCGACCAGGTGTTCGCCCAGCGGCAGCGAAAATCTCGCTGAAAGTTCACTCCGTTTTGTCGATAAGGCAGTTGAGCGCGCTCTCTGTGCCGGGCCGCAGGCCTCGTGACAACTACTCGATACCTCCTCGTTCTGATTTGCCTCGCGACGTCAGCCGTCGCAAGCACCGATCAATGGCCCAACAACCTGGTTTCGGGCACCGTCACGTTTCAAGGAGCGCCCCTGGCGGGTGTCAGCGTGACGGCTTACAACACCAACACCAGTTCCATCACTCAGGTAACGACAACCGATGAAAACGGCAACTACAATTTGCAGCTGCCGGCTTGGCTGAACACCACGGGAACAGCGGCTGCGGATTACCATATCTGGGCGATCAAGCCGGGATATGGATTCTATCCTTCCGTCGCTGCCGGCGCCACGATAACAAGAGCCGATCACACGGGCGATTTCGTCGGCAACGGAGTGACCGACATTGCGATTTATCTGACGGTCATCCACTATGTCGCCTTGCCGAATCTCGCGGATCGAGGCGTCCCAGGGCCACCCCTGACGGGAGCGAATTTCACCGCGTACGACGGCAGTAACCCTCTGGTCAGCCTCGCGCAGGCGGATACGATGCGGCCGAGAGGGGCCGGCCCGCAAAGCCGCTTCACCGACAATCAAGATGGTACGGTCATTGACAGCAACACCGGTCTGATCTGGCTGAAGAACGCGAACTGCTTCAGCCCCGCGACGTGGGCCCGCGCTTTGGAGCACGTGAACACCCTAGCCAGCGGCGCGTGCGGCCTTTCGGACGGGTCCGTTGCGGGAGATTGGCGCCTTCCGAATATCAACGAGCTGGAAAGCCTGGTGGATACCGCGGCGAGCGATCCCGCCCTCACGCCGGGCAACCCATTTATCAACGTTTCGAACGCAATCTATTGGTCGTCCACCAGCTACTTCGGCGGCGAGGCCGGTTCTCCGAATGCTTGGGCGATCCGCTTGAGCGATGGACGTTACATGAATGACTCGGCCGCCAACAACAAGGCCACCGCCTACAACGAGGTTTGGGCGGTCAAGGGCAGTGGAGCAGGCGCCACCAGGCTGCAATCGACAGGGCAGTACGTCACGTTTGCCTCCGGAGACGATGGAAGCATCCAGAGCGGCGTACCGCTGACGTTTCCCCGCTGGGTGGACAAAGGTGACGGCACGGTGGCAGACACCGTCACCGGCCTGGTCTGGTTGAAGCAAGCCGATTGCGTGCATGAAACCTGGATGGGGGCCATGGCTGCCATCCGAGCACTCTCCAGCGGTCAATGTGGACTGGCCGACGGCTCCAAGGCCGGCAATTGGCGCATGCCCACACGGAACGAGATGCAGAGCCTTGCCGACCGGATGGAAAACAATCACGCTGACTTTTTCAATCACACCTACCTCAATCGCGACTTCACGGTTTTCCAGTCCGCGATCTTCACCCACTTCGTCTCGTTCCAATACTATTGGACGTCCACCAGCGATGCCGCCGAAATGTCACGAGCCTGGACCGTATTCAGTTGCGATTTCGGCATTTACGACACACCCAAGGAAAGCGTCGGGTACACGCTAGCCGTTCGTTCAACTCCGGAATCCCGCCAACCCGGAGCCGTACCAGTTCTGGCTCGTCGACCGGTTATCCGCCGCTAGCGGCAACTACAATTAAATTTATGCAAGCCGCTCCACCGGATATTCCGGCAGCCTGCGTGTTTGACGCTTATGGCACGCTCTTCGATTACGCATCCGCGGCGGCGCGATGCCAAGCGGATTTGGGAGCTTCCGCGGAACGGCTGAGTACCCTTTGGCGGGAAAAGCAGCTTCAGTACACCTGGCTTCGCGCGGCTCAAGGCAGGCATGCCGATTTCTGGCATGTCACCGGCGACGCCTTGGACTTCGCGCTGGAATCTCTGGGGCACAGCGATCGCGGCCTTCGCGACAGATTAATGGAGTCGTACCGGACACTGGACGCTTTTCCCGAAGTACCCGAAGTCCTGCAGCGCCTTAAGGGACAGGGTATTCAGACAGCGATTTTGTCCAACGGCTCGCCGGAGATGCTGGCAGCCGCGGTCTCCAACGCGCGCATTGCACCTTTCTTGGATGCGGTGCTGTCCGTCGAAGAGGTTGGCGTTTACAAACCGCACCCCAAGGTCTACCAGCTTGCGGTTGACCGCTTGGGAGTCGAAGCTCAACGCATCTGGTTTCAATCTTCCAACGCGTGGGATGCCTGGGCGGCGTCCGCTTTCGGCATGCGGGTGGTCTGGTGCAATCGCTACGGCCAGCGTGCGGAGCGGTTGCCCGGCCGTCCCGATTATCAAATCCGTTCGCTGCTGGAACTCCCGTTTCTCGCCGGATCCTGATAGCCGCGCCGCCGGTATCATGAAAACAGCGGCATGCCTGCGCTGATTGTCGATAACTACGATTCCTTCACATACAACCTGGTGCACGCGGTGGCGGAAATCACCGGGTGTGCGCCCATCGTTGTACGGAACGACGAACTGAGCTGGGACGACGTCCGGCGGCTCAACTTTGACAGCGTCATCTTTCTCCCGGGCCGGGCAGCCCGGAGAATCCGCGTGATTTCGGTATTTCGGCGCGGCTGATTGCCGATGCCACTGTTCCGCTGTTAGGCGTCTGCCTGGGCCACCAGGGCATTGCGCAACATTTCGGAGGGAGCGTGGTTCGAGCGGCCGAGCCGGTGCATGGCCGCGCGGCGGAGGTTTTCCATGACGGCGATGAATTGTTCGCCGGCGTACCAAATCCGTTCACAGCGATCCGCTATCACTCGCTGCTGGTGGACGAGCCACTGCCCGCGTGTTTGCGCAAGATCGCCTGGACGAGCGACGGCCTTATCATGGGACTGCGGCACGTCGAGCGGCCGATCTGGGGTGTGCAGTTCCATCCCGAATCGATTTGCACCGAACACGGCGTAGCGATTCTCCGCAATTTCCTCAAGGTGCCGGGTCGGCCGTGCCAACACGTCGTGAGGTCCCGGCCCGCCGCGGCCACCCGTGTTGAGATGCAGGTGCGGCAGCACAAGCTCACGGTCTCCGCGGAGACCTTATTTCGGCGCCTCTTTTCGCATCGGCCACACGCGTTCTGGCTCGACAGCTCGCTGGTTACGCCGCAAAGCCGGTTCTCTTTCATGGGCGCGTCGGACGATGTGCTGCGTTGCGACGCCCAATCCGGCGGTTTCTTTGAGGACCTGGAACAGCGGCTCGAACCTGAAGTGAAGGCGGCGCCGCTGCCGTTCGATTTCACCGGGGGCTACGTCGGCTACCTTGGATACGAGCTGAAGGCCGAATGCGGTTCGCACAATCGCCATCGTTCGCCGCTCGCGGACGCTTGCCTGCTGCGCGTGGATCATTTCCTGGCCATCGATCACGTCGAAGGCGCCGTGTGGCTGGTGGGGCGTAACAGCGAATGGCTCGATGAAATGGAGGATAGGATCTCTGCGCTGAAAGATGAGCCCATCAGCCCGTGGCTTTGCCCGGCGCCGCCTTACAACCTGGGCATCCCGCGCCACGAATACCTGCATCTAATCTCCGAGTGCCGCTCACGCATTGCCGCGGGCGAGAGCTACGAGATCTGCCTCACCAACCAATTGCGTGTCGCGACAGACATCCCGGCCCTTGCCTATTACGAAGTTCTGCGCAAACAGAATCCCGCGCCATATTCCGCATATGTGCAACTCGGCGATATCCAGGTGGCCTGCTCGTCGCCGGAGCGTTTCCTGCGCATCGACGCCGGCGGCACTGTCGAGTCGAGGCCCATCAAAGGAACCGTCCGCCGCGGAGCGACCGCAGAGGAAGACGAGCAGTTACGTTCCGCGCTCGCTGCCAGCGGGAAGAACCGCGCCGAAAATCTCATGATCGTGGACCTCGCGCGCAACGACCTGGGCCGTGTCTGCCGCTTCGGCAGCGTGCATGTCCCGCGAATGATGGAAGTGGAAACCTACGCTACCGTGCATCAACTGGTCAGCACCATCGCGGGCCGCCTCAATGCGGATGCCTCGTCAATCGACTGTATCCGTGCGGCGTTTCCGGGCGGCTCCATGACGGGCGCGCCCAAACTGCGCACGCTCGAAATCCTCGACGAGCTGGAGCCGGAGGCACGCGGCATTTACTCGGGCAGCATCGGCTATGTCGGCTTCAACGGCGCAACGGACCTGAATATCGTGATTCGCACGGCCGTATTTCATGGCGGCATCGCCAGCATCGGCGTCGGCGGCGCGATCACGTTCCAATCCAATCCCGAAGACGAATGGGACGAGATGCTGCTGAAAGCGCAAGCTTTGCTGAAGGCGTTTTCCGGCACGCTATCATGAATGCTATGTCCACCGTCCTACCGGTCCACGAAGACACCGGCGTCTTCGATCGCCTACGAGCCCTGGAAAGTGAGTATTTGCTCCAGAACTACGCACGTTATCCGCTCGTTCTCCATCGCGGCAAGGGCTGCTATGTCTACGATCCGTCCGGCAAGCGTTATCTCGATTTCATCACCGGCATCGGGGTCAATGCGCTCGGCCACGCGCATCCGCGTTTGGTGAAAATCATCCGCGAACAGGCCGGCTTGCTGTTGCATTCTTCGAATCTGTACTACCACGAGTACCAAGGGCCGCTCGCGGAGCGCCTAGCCAAAGCCAGCGGCTTGCAGCGCACGTTCTTCTGCAACTCCGGCGCCGAATCGATGGAAGGCGCGTTGAAGATGATTCGCGCGCACGGCCACAACATTCATCCGGAAAAATACGAGATCGTCTCGTTGCACAATTCGTTTCACGGCCGCACGCTGGGCGCGCTTTCCATCACCGGGCAGGAAAAATACAGGAAAGATTTCGAGCCGCTGCTTGCCGGCGCGCGCTTCGTTCCGCCCAACGACATCACCGCGTTGGAGCAGGTAGTAAGCGACCGCACGGCCGGCATCGTTATCGAGTGGATTCAGGGCGAAGGCGGCATCTACCCGATGTCTACCGAGTACGTGCGCAAAGCGCGTGAACTGGCGGATCGCTACAATGCGCTGCTGGTCTTCGACGAGATTCAATGCGGCGTCGGCCGCGTGGGCAGATACTTCGCGTATCAATTATCCGATCCCGTTGTGCTCCCCGACATCATGGTGGCCGCTAAGCCCCTGGCCTGCGGCATTCCATTAGGCGTGATCGTCGCCAACGAGCGCGCGGCGAAGGCGATCGGCTCCGGCCAGCACGGCTCCACATTCGGCGGTGGACCGTTGGCCTGCCGCGTGGCGCTCGAATTCATGGATATCCTGGACACGCTGCTGCCGCACATCGAACAGGCGGGCAGTTACTTCCGGATGGAGCTCGAAGATCTCAAGAAAAAGTTTTCGTTCATCCAGGAGATCCGTGGGCGCGGCCTGATGGTCGGCGTCGAGCTGAGCATTCCGGGCAAACAAATCGTGTTAGACGCGATGGAGCAGGGGCTTCTGCTCAATTGCACGCACGAGACGGTGCTACGCTTCCTGCCGCCGTACATTGTCACGGAGAAAGAGATCGATCGCGCGATTTCGATCCTGAAAAAGGCGCTGCAGGCTGCCGCGAAGCGCGGCGACGCCAGTTGAGCCTCGCGGATTGGAACGCGCGCTATCGCGCCGGCGAACAGTTGTTTGAGACACCCTCGCCGCTGGTCGCGCGGTTCGCAGGCGGGCTCACTCCGGGTGCCGCCCTGGATGTGGCCTGCGGTCCAGGCCGCAACGCGTTGTATCTCGCCGAGCACGGCTGGCGTGTCACCGCCGTGGATGGCTCGCCGCTCGCGATCGAATTACTGACCAAGCGTGCCAGAGCTAAGCATCTAACGATCGACGAGCACGTTGCCGATCTCGAGCGCGGCGAGTTCTTCATCGGACCGGAAGCCTACGACCTGATTTGCGACTGCTACTATCTGCAGCGCGATCTGATTTCGAAAATGAAGTCCGGCCTCCGGCCGGGCGGCACGATCGTTGTCATCGTTCATCTGGCCGATGCCGATCAGCCCCAAGGCACACCCACGCGCGCCTATCCGGGCGAATTGCGCGCTTACTTCAGCGATTGTGCCATTCTGCATTACTACGAAGGCCGCCCCAACGAGTCCTGTCATCAGCGTTCGGTCGCCGAGTTGGTTGCGCGCAAACCCGCTTAGAGAAACGATCCCGCCACGATCAGCAGGGTAAACACAATCGAAACCGTCAGCGCGCGCTTACCGACGGTCTTCAACGGCATCGCTAGCGCACGCTCCGTGTGCAGGCTGTACAGATCCATCAAATGAAACGCGCCGGATCCGGCGAGCGCAGCGGCGTAGAAGAACCGGCCGGTCGCAGCCAACGCTACGGCGCCGAACACGAGGAACGCCTGCAGCGATGTCGCTTCGTTGCGCATGCGCTGGAACGCCTCGGTGAACACCGGCGTCGCTTTCTTCGCCGCGATGCGGGCCTCCAGCCGCGCATGGACCACCAGAATGCCGCCCAGGAAGTGCGCCGCGTGCAGCCCCCACATCCACCAACCCCAGACCGGAACGGTGCGCGAGATTGCGAGACACGCGGCGAGCGCCGAACTGCTCAATCCCGCCGCGCTCAACGTCTGCAGCCAGACCGCGCGCCGCCGGTTGCGAACCGTCATGTAGACGGCCAGCAGCGTGAGCGCCCCGGCCGCGCCTGCCAGCACACCCAGAATCCAAAGCGGCCAGACCAGCGCCAACGCGCCGCCCGCTAATGCCAGCAGCACCATCTCCACCGCGAGATAGCGAGCGGCAAGCGCGCTCTCCGGCCGTTTGTCGCGCCACACCCATTTCTGCCGCGCGAGCACCGTTAACGGATCGCGCACTAGGAACACTAGCGCCACCGCCGCCAGCGCGGGAAACACGGGCCACGCAAGCCGGTGCAGGACAATCAGCGCGCCAACAAATGGCTGGATCAGCATCGCCCACGCGCCGTGCTCCCGCGGAATCAGCGAAACGGAAAGCTTGCGCGGAGGTTCGCTCACAACCCCAGTCTCTCGCGAAAATCGGGACTTCGGAAGAACCTGTGAAACAATGGGAGCAAGCTCTGCATGCCCAGGATCGCCGCCCTTCTGCTGTGTGCCGCATCGCTGTTCGCTCAAAGCGACACCGGCGAGTTGCGGGTGAAGGTCACCGACCAGGCCGGCCTGCCCGTTCCCAGCAAAGTGGAGTTGGTGAGCCAAGCCAACCAGGTGCGGCAGACCTGGGACACCGAGTCCGACGGCACGCTGACCCTGAAGCGGCTCGCTTTTGGCGTTTACCGCATTCGCGTCTCGCACGCCGGATTCGCTCCCGCATCGCAGCTGGTGGATGTCCGCTCGGCGATCCCCAAAGAACTGCGTGTCACGCTCGGCGTCGCGCCCATCGAGACCACCGTTGTCGTCTCGGAGTCTGCCACGCTGCTCGATCCTTATCGCACCGGCGACATCAATCGCATAGGCGCCGCCACCATCGCGAACCAGCTTTCCACGCAGCCCGGCCGGTCCCTGATCAATATCGTGGACACGCAGCCCGGCTGGCTCCTCGAAGCCAACGGAGTGC
Organism: Bryobacteraceae bacterium; assembly: GCA_035501155.1. Classification (GTDB taxonomy): domain Bacteria; phylum Acidobacteriota; class Terriglobia; order Bryobacterales; family Bryobacteraceae; genus Palsa-89. Next base: position 180,521 of record DATJWO010000034.1, on the reverse strand, counting down.
TGCATCCACGTGGCTCCGAGTATCAGACCCAGTACATCGTCGATGGCATGCCACTTACCGAAAACCGCTCGCCCGCGTTCGCCCCGGAACTGGAGAGCGACGACGTGCAGTCCGTGCAGATTCTCACCGCGGGATATCCGGCCGAATACGGCCGCAAGCTGGGCGGCGTGATTGAAGTGGACACGCTGCAGAATGGGCAGCCGGGATTTCACGGCCAAGCGACAACCTATGGCGGCAGCTTCGATACCGCGGGCGGCGATGTGTCCGGCCAGTACGGTTGGGGGCGCAACGCGCTCGGTGTTAGCCTGGGCGCGGACCACACCACGCGCTACCTGGACCCTCCAGTGGAGCAGAATTACACCAACGCCGGCACCAACGCGGCGTTTTCGGCTACCTACGAACGCGATCTGGGCGATCACGACCGCTTCAGCGTCATCCTGCGCGACGGCCAGTCACGCTTTGAAGTGCCCAACGAAATCGTGCAGCAGGCAGCCGGCCAGCGCCAGGATCGCGGTACTGGCGAAACCACCGGGCAGTTCTCTTATGTGCATATTTTCTCGCCCAGCGTAGTCGCTGACGTGGGTGGGATGGTGCGCGACATCTCCGCCACGCTGTGGTCGAACCCCTTGGCCACGCCGGTGCTCGCGGCGCAAGATCGCGGCTTGCGGGAAACCTACCTGAGGGGCACGGTCACGGCGCACTTTGGCCGGCACGAATGGAAGGCCGGCGTCGAAGGCGACTTCGGCTCGATTCGCGAGGCTTTCAATTACCAGATCGCCGACCCGGCGCAGTTCGATCCGGGCACTCCGCTGGCTTTTCTATTCGCCAACCGCGCTCAGGACCGCGAGCAAGCGCTGTTCGTGCAGGACCTGATGCGCCTCGGCAACTGGACCGTCAACGCGGGCGTCCGCTGGGATCACTACCATCTGCTGGTGGACGAGAACGCCGTCAGCCCGCGGCTCAGTGCGGCCTACTACTGGCCCGCGGCCAAGCTGGTGTTCCGCGCCTCTTACGATCGCGTGTTCCAGACGCCGGCGTTTGAAAATCTGCTGCTCGCCAGCTCCCCCGAAGTTGCATCGCTCAGCGATCAAGTGCTACGCCTGCCGGTGCGTCCGTCGCTCGGCAACTTCTTTGACGCGGGCCTGGCGAAGAGCTTCTTCGGCAAACTGCGGCTGGACGCCAATTTCTACCGCCGCTCGATGGACAATTTCGCCGACGACGACCTGCTGCTCAACACCGGCGTGAGCTTTCCGATTGCCTTCAACAATGCCGTGATCCACGGCGTGGAAGTGAAGCTGGAGATTCCGCGCTGGGGCAAGCTGACCGGCTTCGTCAGCTATTCCAACATGCTCGGCGTCGGCTATCTGCCGGTGACTGGCGGCTTGTTCTTGGGCAGTGACGCCGCCGGGGCTCTGGCAGCGACCGGCAGCTTCCCCGTCAGCCAGGACCAGCGCAACACCCTGCGCAGCCGGTTCCGTTATGAGCTGACGCCGCGCGTATGGCTCGCTCTGGGCGGCGCTTATGGCAGCGGCCTGCCGGTGGAATTCGACGGGACCTATGCGGACGCGCTGGCCCAGTACGGACAGCGCATCGTCGATCAAGTCAACTTCGATCGTGGCCGCACCCGCCCGAACTTCTCGCTGAACGCCTCGGCCGGCGTGGTCGTGTGGAAGAAGGAAAAGCGAACGCTGCGTCTGCAGGCCGACGTTCAAAACCTGACCGGCCGGCTCAACGTGATCAACTTCGCCGGGTTGTTCTCCGGCACCGCGCTGGGCATCCCCCGCAGCGGAGCCGTCCGCCTGCAAGCCGAGTTCTAAGACTACTTCACCACCACCGGCTCCGGCACCCGCGGTGCCACCGGCTTCACCTTCTTGCGGCGCAGGCGGCTCAGCGTCTGCTGGACCTTGTCCAGATAGATGTAAACCACCGGCGTCAGGAACAGCGTTAGCAATTGCGAGAAGAGCAGTCCGCCGACCACCGCCATGCCCAGCGGCCGCCGCGCCTCAGACCCCGCGCCGACGCCCAGCGCGATGGGCAGTGTCCCCAGCAGCGCGCACATCGTGGTCATCATGATCGGCCGGAACCGGATCAGGCAGCCCTCGTAGATCGCCTCCACCGGGTTCTTGCCTTCGTTGCGCTGGGCCTCCAAGGCGAAATCGATCATCATGATGGCGTTCTTCTTCACGATGCCGATCAGCATGATCAACCCCACGAACCCGTAGAGGTTCAGCTCCATGTGGAACAGCATCAGCGTCAGCAGCGCGCCGAAGCCGGCCGACGGCAGGCCCGACAAAATCGTGAGCGGATGCACGAAGCTCTCATAAAGAATGCCCAGCACCAGGTAGATCACCAGAGTCGCGATGATCAGCAGCACCCACAGGCTCTGCAGCGAATTCTGGAATGCCTGCGCGCTGCCCTGGAAGCTGCCGCTGATTGTGATGGGCAGCCGCAACTGCCGCATCGCTTCCTCGATTTCGTTCACCGCGGGCCCCAACGAAGCGCCCGGCCGCAGGTTGAACGAAACCGTCACCGATGGCAGTTGTCCGGTATGATTCACGCTCAGCGGCCCGACCGTTCGCGTTAGCTTGGCGACTTCATCCAGCGGGACCAGCCGCGGCCCAGGAGCAGCAGGCGCCGCGGGCGCGCTCGTAGAGGACGAATCGGAAGAACCCACCGTGGCGGATGTCGGATTGCTCGCCGACGTCGCCCCGGAAGACGTGATGTAGAGTTTCGAAAGCGCCAGCGGGTCGCGCTGGTCCTTGGGGAGCGCCTCGATGATGACGTAATATTCGTTCGACGGCGTGTAGATGGTCGAAATCTGCCGGTTGCCATATGCATCGTAGAGCGCGTTCTCAATCTGCTGCGGCGTCACGCCCAGCGCATGCGCCTTGTCGCGGTCGATATCCACGGTGACCTGCGGCGTGCTGATCTGCAAGTCCGTAGTGACGTCCTGCAAATCGGGCATGTCGCGCAGCCGAGTCTCCAGTATCGGCGCCCAGTGCTGCAGTTCCTTGAAATCCGTACCGCTCAGCGTGTACTGATAGAGGCTCTTGGTCAACTGCCCGCCGATGCGAATGGTCGCCGGCACCTGCATGTACACGCTGATCCCCGGGATGCGTGCGAGCTTTGGCCGCAGCTCCTGCACCACTTGCTCGGCGGTCAGCTTGCGCTCCGATTGCGGCTTCAGCGTCGCGAAGACCCGGCCCGAGTTGTTGGCGTTGTTGCCGCCGATCATGGCCATGGCCATCACGATGTTGGGATCGGTGTAAATCACCTTGGCTACTTGCTTTTCGTGCCGGTACATCGCCTCATACGAGGTGTCCTGCGCGCCTTCGGTGAATCCGAAAAGCTGGCCCGTGTCTTCGATGGGCAAGAATCCCTTGGGAATAATGACGAATAGATAGCCGGTAGCCACCAGCACCAGCAGCGACACAAAGACCGTCGCCAGCCGGTGCTTCAGCACCTTCTTCAATCCCCAGTCATAAACGGCCAGCAGGCCGTCGAAAAACCGCTCGGAAAACCGGAAGAGTTTGCCATGTTCATGGCGTTCCTTGTGCGCCAAAAACCGGCTGCACAACATCGGTGTCAGCGTGAGCGACACGAAGCCCGAAATCAGGATCGCGGCCGCAATCGTCACGGCGAACTCATGCAGCAGCCGGCCGATGATCCCTCCCATGAATAGAACCGGAATGAATACTGCCGCCAGCGACACAGTCATCGAAACGATCGTGAATCCGATTTCCGACGAGCCGTCCTTGGCGGCTTGCATCGCATCCTTGCCCATTTCGCGGTGGCGCACGATGTTTTCCAGCATGACGATGGCGTCGTCCACCACGAATCCCACCGACAGCGTCAGCGCCATGAGCGACAGGTTATCCACCGTGTAGTGCAACAGATACATCACCGCGAACGCGCCGATCAGGGACATCGGCACGGCCAGGCTGGGAATCAACGTCGCCGACAGATTTCTCAGGAAGAAAAAGATCACCAGGATCACCAGCAGGATGGTGATCAGCAGCGTCACTTTCACGTCATGGATGGAGTCGCGAATGGTTTCCGAACGGTCATACATGATGTTCAGTTCCACCGACGCCGGCATCTGGGCCCGGAATCCGGGCATCAGCTTGCGGATATTGTCCGTGATTTCGACCGTGTTGGTGCCGGGCTGCCGCAGAATCGACAAACCGATTGCGCGGTCTGCGTTGTACCAGTTCGCCGTATGGTCGTCCTGCACGCTGTCGATGACGTTGGCGATTTCACTCAGCCGCACCGGATTCCCGTTGCGGTAGGCCACGATTAGCGGAAGGAATTGGGAGGCGCGCATGAGCTGGCCGGTGGCCTGCACGTTGAAAGCCTGGTTCTTGCCCCACAGCGTTCCGGTGGGCAGGTTGACGTTGCTCTGCGCCACCGCGCTTTCCACCTGGTCGATACCGATGCCGCGCGCCGCCAGCGCGTCCGGGTCCACCTGCACGCGGACCGCGTACTTCTGCGATCCGAACACGTTCACCTGCGCCACGCCGTCGATGGTGGAGATGCGCTGTGCGATGTTGGTCTCGGCGTAATCGTCCACCGTGGACAGTGGCAGCGTCGGCGAACTGAGCGCGATGTACATGATCGGCTGGTCGGCCGGATTCACCTTTTGGTAGGACGGCGGTGCGGGCATCCCGATGGGGAGCTGGCGCGCGGCCGCCGAAATGGCCGCCTGAACGTCCTGCGCCGCGGCGTCGATGTTGCGGCTCAACTCGAACTGCATCGTGACCTGCGTCGAGCCCAGGGTGCTCGTCGACGTCATCGAGTCGATGCCCGCGATGGTCGAGAATTGGCGCTCCAGCGGAGTTGCCACCGAGGACGCCATGGTCTCGGGGCTCGCTCCCGGCAGGCTGGCCGACACATTAATGGTCGGAAAATCGACGTTCGGCAGATCGCTCACCGGCAGCGAGCGGTAGGAGAGAATACCGAAACCCAGCAGTCCCGCCATCACTAGCGTGGTGGTGACCGCCCTACGGATGAAAAATTCGGGGATGCTCACAAGCCCGCTCCGTCCGCCTGCTGCGGCGATTGCACAACTTGCACCGTGGCGCCCGGAACCAGCCGCGACTGTCCGTCGGTGATCACAATCTCACCAGGTTGCACGCCCGTCACTGCCTGTTCGTTGCCCACCAGCCGGCCCAGTACAACAGGACGCACTTCGACTTTCATATCCGGTTTCACCACGAACACAAATTGCCCGTTTTGCCCGGTCTGCACCGCCTCGGACGGCACCAGAATAGCATTCGGCTGCGTGGTCACAAACAATGTCGCGTTGGCGAACTGTCCTGGCCAGAGCCGGTTGTCCGTGTTGTCGAAAGTGGCTTTCAAGCGGATGGTTCCGGTGGTTTGATCGACGGCGTTGTCGGCGAACGTTAGCATACCCTGCAGCGGATGCGACTCGTCGCCGCCGGCGGGCACTGCCCGGACGGTCAGATGGTCCGCCATTCGTTTGTTGATCTCCAAAAAGTCCTTCTCCGGCACCGAAAACGACACGTAAATGGGATGGATCTGGTTGATCGTGACTAACGGCACGTCGTTCGCTTTGACAACATTGCCTTCCTTCACCATCACGTTGCCGGTGCGGCCTTCGATGGGTGAGGTGATGTTGCAGTATTCCAACTGCAGCCGCGCATTGTCGATCGCGGCCCGGTCGGCGGCGAGTGTCGCCTCCATTGACCGTTTGGTGAACTGCTTCAGATCGTTGTCCGACTTCGCCACGATCCCCTGCTTGAACAGCTCGTCATAGCGCTGGGCATCGGCTTCGGCGTTGGCGGCCGTGGCGGCGTCCCGCGCCAGGTTGGCTTCCGCCTGCTTGAGCGCCTGCTCAAACGGCCGCGGATCCACCTGGAACAACTGCTGGCCCTTGCGGATATAGTCGCCCTCGGTGAAGTAAACGTGGACCAATTGCCCGGCTACCAGCGACTTGACGCCGATCGTAGAATACGGTTCCACGTTGCCGATGGCGCGAACCTCTACCGGAATGCTGTGCTGCCTCACTTTGGCCACCGTGACAGGCACGGGCGGGCGTTTGGCGGGCGCGGCTGCCTGGGTCGGCGCTTGTTTGCATGCAATCAGCGTCAAGAGCGCGGCTATCGCACACGTTGAAGTGATCGCGCGGACAGTCCGCGCCATAGTTGGGTCTCCGAGTTGGCTGGTTATCGCGATGTATTGATTATCGCGAATTTAAGTATGCAATGAGATTGGCCATGTCGCTTTGCGAAAGCTGCGGCCAGCCGATATGCATGTCCTTCATCTTCCGCTCCATCGCGGGTCCGTGATGCCACAGCACTTCCACCATGCTGACGGCCGAGTAGGGATTGGCCGGTTTGGTGAGAGCCGGCGCGCCTGAAGAGGCGTTATCGTGGCAGGAAGCGCACTTTTTCGCCTCGAACGTCTTTTTGCCCTTCGCCGCATCGCCGGTGGAACCGAAGAACTGCTTCGCCCACACATAGGACAGCACGTCCCGCATCTCCGCCAGCGACAAGCGCGGATGAGGCTGTTGCATCTCCGGCGAATGATCCCACAGATCCGCTGCGACATCGGTGAGCGTGCTGTCGCCGAGCAGCCTTTCCAGCGCCAACTGTCCCTTATGGCAATTCGTGCAGCCCTTGTTCTCGAACACCTGCTCGCCGGTTTCAGCCGACGGCATGGCGAACTCCCGCGTTGCGTCGCGCGTTTCCGGCAGGTTCTGCAAGTAAACCAGAAGGTCCGAGAAATCCTGCGTGGTGAGCTGCGGCCACTGGATCTTGCGATTGGCCATCTCAGCCTTCATCAGATCGGCATGGTCCCACATATTCTCCACCAGGACCACGGGATCGCGGAGCGAGATCCATTGCGCCACCGGTTTGCCCGGTCCGCCGCCCGCAGCAATGGCGTGGCATTCAGCGCAATGCTTGCTTTGAAACAGCCGCTTGCCGCGCTCGGCCTCGCCGGGTTTCTCAAAGTAACGAGCCGAGTAGAAGTACGCGAACAGATCGGCGGCCTGTTGCGCACTCACAGCCGGCGGTGTGATCCCTTGCGCCGCCATGGTCGACCACATCACCGGCGCGTGGTTCCACATCAGCGCCGCGATTCCGGAGGGCGTATAGTTGCGGTCGAAGCGTTGGCCCAGGTCCGGCGCCTTGCCTTTGCTCTCGCCCCGCACAGCGTGGCAGTTGACGCAGCCCTGCGTCTTGAAGAAATCTGATCCGCGTTGGGCGTCGGCTTCAAACGAGGCCGCTAGACCCGACGAACCGCCAACCAGCACCATTAGCAGCAATCCGGCCTTATGCATTGACACAAATCCTCGCTCCTTAAGCAGATAATACTCCCTGCGCCGATACGGTGAGTTTTCAACGATTTGAAAACGCGCCTCCGCTGCGAGAACTGGGTTAGATCCAAGTCATTGCGCCAAATCACACTACGCGGAGGGGGAAAGGACGCCCGTCGCTTGCGCCAAGCCCGGCTAGAACAGATTCACGTCCATTCCCGCGATGAACTGGATCCCCGGCACCATCAAGCCAAGAAGACGGCGATCCGCGGTCAGGAAGACATCCACGTTCGCCTGCGCCGCAGTCGCCAGGTGGATGGCATCCGCCGCTGAGACTTGCTGTTCGACCCGAATCCGGGCGTAGCGTTCGCCGGTCTCCTCGGTAAAAGGCAAGACTCGCATCGCCGGGGTGCGGAAAAAATCACGGATCTGCTGGACCACATCTAACGCTCCCACCTTCCGTGGACCCAGAAGGAGTTCTCCTACCGTGTACGCGCTGGTGCACAGCGTATCACCCCGTTCTGTCATCTTTTCGAAAATCTGCTGCAGGCGAGGGGCGTACTCTCTGCGATCCTCCAGCCAATAAGCAAACAGCACTGTGTCCCAATAAATGCGGCTCATCGGTTTCCGATCGCTTCTCCGCGCGCGTCATCGGCGCGGCCCCGTTCGGCGTTGAGGAAAGCTTCAGCCCCACCCAGCTGGCGAAAGACTTCCTTTGCGATGCCGCGTAGCCGTAGAAATCCGGCTGCGTGCGGCGCGGCACTGGCTCCAGCGCCCTTCTCCAGGAAGCGATACGTGTAGGCTGCCTTGGTGCCCAGGCCCCGAGGGCGGACCCTCGCGCTTTTCCAGGATCAACCCGTTGTTCCGGAGGAAGCCTGTAGACCGCAGAGCGGTGCACACAGTCGGGACACGATTCACAAAACGTAACGCACGGTGCACGTCTCCGGCGACAATTCGCACCGTTGCCTCACCACGGCGTCGCGCGGGTTCAATATACTGGTTGCGAGCGAATTCTTTCACCTGGTCGGCTAAATTCATGATGCAATCCCCTCAATTTTCATCGCTGCTTGCGCACACACTGAACATGCATACATACAATGTCGAATTGGATCATCTCATCACGCACGCGGCGAAACCTGGTTGGGCATACGAGGACCCGGCGTTCGGGCTTAGCATTCTAGCGGATCCGTGAACCATGCGGGGGTGCTGGGCATCTCATTCCAGGAGTCCAATACTGGAGCGGCACCCCGCTAGGGTTCTGAGCGGAGTGCTAATATCGGGGTGCCGTGCAATCGGACGCGATTCGGCAGCAGTTGCAGGAGCAACTACGGAAAGCCATCGAGCGGAGGCGACGGGCTTCCGTGCGCTTCGATGAAGCCATGCAACTCCCCAGCGGTATCCCCTATCCCGACAGCACCCATGAGATTCAACTGGCATCCAGAGAGTACACTGCGGCCATAAGGGACGTGGTCAAAGCCGCCCGGGCGGTCAGCGACTTTCTCGCTGATGGAACGCTTCCCCAAGATGAATGAATATCCAACACAACCCCGAGCCAGTGCCGCCATGCCATCATGTTATAATTATTCATTCCAATGAATAGTTATAATGCGGGTGTTGTCGGGTTTCGCGGTTACAGCGGCGCCGAACTTGTAAGCATCCTTACGAGACACCCCCAAGTCGATCCGATTTTGCTCGAACATCGCCAGGACGCGCCGGACCGGCCGCGACCCATCGGGCACACGCAGCCTCGCCGGGCCCCCTGCGGCGCCGAGTCCGTCCGGGCGGAGCGGCTCGCCGTCGTTTTCCTCGCTACCCCGGCCGAAGTCTCCATGGAACTTGCGCCCGTTCTGCTGGAAGCCGGGGCCAAGGTCATCGACCTGAGCGGCGCATTCCGATTCCCGGACCCGGCCACCTACGCCCGCTGGTACAAGGAAAAACACACCGCGCCGGAGATTTTGGCGGAAGCGGTCTACGGGCTGCCCGAATTCTGCCGCCAGCGGATTCGCAGCGCCCGTCTGATCGCCAATCCGGGCTGCTATCCAACTGCCGCCAATCTGGCCATCCAACCCCTCATCGCCAACGGCGTGGTGGATCGCAAGGCCGGCATTGTTTGTGACGCCAAGTCCGGCGTCAGCGGCGCAGGCCGCAAGCCCAGCCTGAAGACCAGCTTCTGCGAAGTCACGGAGAACTTTTCCGCCTATTCGATTCTTGACCATCGTCACGTGCCCGAAGTTCTGATGGTCTCGCGGTTGGAGGAGTCCGAGTTCAGCTTCAGCGCGCACCTGCTTCCGATCGACCGCGGCATTCTGGAGACCATTTACTTCCGCGCTCAGGATATCGGCAGCGCAGGCGAACTGTTGGGTATTTATCAAAATCACTATCAGAAAGAAGCATTCGTGCGTCTTTATCAGCCGGGCAGCTTCCCCGACATTCGTAGCGTGGACCACACAAATTTTTGCGATATCGGTGTAAAGTTCGATCCGGCGACCGGCCGCGCGGTCGTTGTAAGCGCCATCGATAATCTGGTAAAGGGAGCGGCGGGCCAGGCGGTGCAGAACATGAATCTGCTGCTCGGCCTGCCCGAAAGCGCCGGATTATTGTGAAAGTGCTCATCAAACTCGGGGGCACTCTTTTGGATGCGTCCGAATCTCGGGAAAGATTGGCGCGGGAGATTGCCCAAGCCGTCCAGAACGGCGTGCAGGCCGTGGTTGTCCACGGGGGCGGCAAGCAAATGACGCGCTTTCTAGCGGAGCGCGGCGTCGAAAGCCGCTTCATTAACGGTTTACGTGTGACCACGCCGGAGGTCCTCGATGCGGTGTTGAAGGTGCTGGCCGGTTCTGTCAATCAGGAGCTGGTTGCTTCTCTGGTCGCGCAGGGCGTTCCCGCCGTGGGCTTGAGCGGAATGGACGCCTTGATGACAGAAGCCCGCGCCATCAACGAGGAACTGGGCGCCGTCGGCAAACCAGTGCGCTCGGACCCGCGGCTGATCGACCTCCTGTCGGAGCGCGGCTACCTTCCTGTGGTCGCATGCCTGGCCGGCGATCCGCAGGGCCGTTTTTACAATGTGAACGCCGATCAAATGGCAGTTTCTTTGGCCGTGGCAATTCAAGCCGATAAACTTCTATTTCTTACGGACGTGGACGGCGTGCGCGGCGCCGGCGACGTCGTCCACTCGACACTCACGCTGGAGCAGTGCCGTTTGCTGATCCACGAGGGGGTTGCCACAGGCGGAATGCGTGCCAAGCTGGAGTCGGCCTCCCAGGCGCTGCATGACGGTCTGCGTGAAGTAGTGATTGCTCCGGGTGCGGCTCCCGGCGTAATCGCGAGACTGGTTGCCGGCGATGCCGTAGGTACGCGCTTGGTGACCGGGACTAGAGCACAACAACTACTCCCCGGATAGTATTCCTCCTCGCAATTTATGCCTACCAGCGCGGCGTCTATTTTGTTTAACCCCGCGAAGTCAACAATTTAAATTTAATTTTTGAAGGTGAGAATTTTGTTCTGGATTTCACACTCTGGCTGTGTATAATTTGGGAATGGCGTGACAGTACTTGGGAGGGATCACCAGTCGTATGAAGGCGCAGACCATCGACGTCAAGCAATCAATGGGAAGAATTCTTTGCTGCACGATTTTTCGTGCCGGCGGCAAGAAATTGCTGGCAAAAGGTCATGTAATCAGTGAAGAAGACGCTCACATGCTGGAAACAGAGGGCATGAACGAAGTCTGGGTCACCGAGCTGGAAGAAGGCGAGATCGGCGAAGACGATGCTGTTATGCAAGTCGCGAGCGAAATCGGCTGTGGAGCGCTCGAAATCCGTCTGGCGGCCGGGGGTAGGGCGAATTTATTCGCCACCGAGCCATGTTGCGTCTTAGTGGACGATGAATTGTTGAAGCAGATCAACTGCACGGCCAGTATGGCCATCGCCACTTCCCTGAATTTTTCCTATGCCCGCGCGGGCCAGCGCGTCGCCACCGTCAAAAGCACTCCATTCGCGGTGGGCCAGCCGGAGTTGGAGGCGGTCCTGTCGATCGTCAAGGAGCGCGGGCCCATTCTGCAGGCCCGGCCAATCCGCACGCCAGCCGTTGCCGTCTTGTATAGCGACCCGGTGAATGGAGAACGGGCGCGGCAGTTGTTTGAAAACATCATGCGGCAGCGCCTGGAGCGGCTGGGGGCCAGCGCCAGTTTTGTTCTTTCCACGGTGGAAGAGGAAAACGCGGTCGCGCGATCGTTGCAGCACCTGCTTCGCGCCAAACCCACGGTCGTGTTGATCGCTTCCACGACTGCGCCGGCTGGTCCGGACGACGTCGTCGGACGCGCTTTAACCCGTGACGGCTGCCTCATCGAACGGTTCCTGGCGCCGGTGGAGCCAGGCAATCTCTTTCTGCTCAGCTATAAGGACGACGTTCCCATCATCTCGGCGCCGGGCTGCTTCCGATCCGCGAAGCCGAACGTCGTGGACCTGGTGCTGCCTCCGATGCTGGCCCGCTACCGCGTTTCCGGCTGGGAAGTCGCGTGTCTAGGCCACGGCGGACTGTTGGCATAGTTTCACCTCCTCCACTGCCGCCGGCGGTCCCTCCGAGCCGCCGGAGGCGCTCCTCGCCGGGCGCTGCATTCACCAGCGTCCGGCTATTTTTGGTGCGCGTGTGGGGAGGGGCGATTCCCGCCAACCTCGCAGGGGCTCGCGCTACTTCTGAGCCGGGAGCCTTCGCCGAAGGTGAAGCAGAGCGATTGCCGCGAAACCGGCCAGCAGGATCGGCAGACTACCGGGCTCTGGAACCGCGCTGGTGTTCTCGGCGCCCACGAAGTGGTTGTCGACGATCATCCCTTCAGCGGAATTGACCGTGTAGCCGTCCGGAAGATCGAAGACGACTCCCGAAAAGGGAAAACTGACCGTGTCGATGAAGTTGGCACCGCCGGTAGCGTCGGCAGAACCGTTGCCGTTTACGTAACCGGCGACGCCGGCGTTCGTGTTTAGCGTCATCACCAGGGTCAGCGGGACACCGATGGGCACGTCAAACTGGTCGGTGCCAACGGTGCTGCCCACAGACTCCACCGCTGATCCACAGCCTTGAGTGTCGCCCAGGAGTCCGCTGCTGGTGAAGCAGGACGTGCCGGAGACGTAGCTGCCATTCCACTGGTTGTTGCTCATGCTTCCGCCAAACTCGAAAGCGAATTGGTCATTGTCGGTGAGGTAACCATCGAATGTAACGTTGGCTGCACCCTCTGCTCCGTACTGAAAGGCTCCGCCCGCCGATGCCGTGGCACTCATGGAACCGGCCAGCGCCAGATTGAGCGCGGTGGTCACGGAATCGGTCGGCCCAGAAAAAACAACGTCGTCCAGCGTGAGCTGAGCCTCTGAGCTGACGCTCCATCCGCAAAATCCCCCCGGGCAAGATCCCGAGAAACCTTCCAGCGTTGCGCCGCTTACAGCACCAAGAACGCCGGGGGCCGCTGTCGCACCGCCGGTCAGTTGCAGAAGCAGTCCGCCGCTGCCATTGAGCTGGCCGGATGTGGAAACCGCAGTCGATCCCGTGTTGGTTTGGCCGTAGGTGGTTGTGACGTAATATATCGCATCAGCTTTCGCCAGCTCGCCGCCACTGGCCATCAATGCCAGGGCAAGCGCCATCTGAACGCGCTGAATCTTATTGATTCTCATCATCGCTCCTCCCGCTAAGACTGCATGCGTCACTGGCGAGTCCGCCGAAATTGGACCGAAGATCGCCGTGTGCCCAGTTAGCGCGCAAAATCGGGGAAAACGAGCTCATCTCGGGAGTCGGGAAGCACGGTTCCGTACCAGTACTGGCCCAATCGGGGGAATGAACGATACACTACACTGAATGGAAATGCTGCGGCCAGACGAACCGGTTGGGTCGTCGAGCCGGAACGGCGGCAACGAGGAAGCGCTGGAAGGATGGGTCACAGCGCTGTACACCGAACTTCGCCGCCTGGCGGCTCACTATATGGAGCGGGAGCGCGGGGATCACACCCTGCAAACTACCGCGCTAGTGCACGAGGCGTACCTGCGCCTGCTGGAGCAGCGCGAAGTTCAATGGGAGAGCCGGAGCCAGGTGATCGGCATCGCGGCGCAATTGATGCGGCGCATCCTGCTGGACTACAGCCGCGGCCGGCGGTCGGCCAAGCGTGGCGGAAAAGTCCGCAAGATTTATCTGCAGGAAGCCTCGCTAGTCTCGAAGGACCGGACCGCGGATGTCCTGGCCGTGGACGAAGCGCTAACGCGCCTGGCGGCTGTCGATCCGCAGCATGCCCGCGTGGTGGAGTTGCGTTTTTTCGGCGGCCTGAGCGTCGAGGAGACCGCCGGCGTGCTGGGGGTTTCGCCCGCTACCGTCAAGCGCCATTGGACCGTCGCCAAGGCCTGGCTGGCGCGCGAGCTCAAGTCGGGGTGATCCCGCTATGGACTTGTGGGACCGGGCCAAAGACATCCTGGTGCTCGCCTTAGAGCGGGCGCCGGAGGAACGCGATGATTTCGTGCGCCGAGCCTGCGGGGAGAACGACGAGCTGCGGGAGGAAGTCGAGTCGCTGCTCTTCTACCACGATCAAGCCGACACGCTGCTGGAGACGCCCGCCGCGCTCCACGTTTTGGAGCAGTCGCCCGGTGCGGTGCCGGGCAGGCTCGTCGGCGCCTTTCGTATCGTGCGCGAGATCGGCCACGGCGGCATGGCCGTGGTTTACCTGGGTGAGCGCGATGACGGCCAGTTCCGCATGCGCGCGGCGATCAAGATGCTGAAGCCGGGTGTCTATAGCCGCGAGATTTTGCAGCGCTTCGCAAACGAGCGCCAAACCCTGGCCGCGCTCGATCACCCCAACATTGTCAAGCTGCTGGATGGCGGCAGCACCGAGGACGGCCTGCCGTACCTGGTCATGGAGTACGTCGAGGGCGTGTCTATGGTCGAGTATTGCGATGCGCATCTACTCTCGGTGAACCAGCGGCTGGGATTGTTTCTGAAGGTCTGCGCGGCGGTCGAGTACGCGCATCGCAGCCAGGTGATCCATCGCGATCTCAAGCCGGGGAATATCCTGATCACCCAGGACGGCGTTCCACGGCTGCTGGACTTCGGGATCGCCAAGCTCCTGAACCCGGCGCTGCAGCAGGTTCCACTGGCGACCAGCACAGGATGGCGCCCCATGACCGTGGAGTACGCCAGTCCCGAGCAAGTACGCGGGGACCTAGTAACGTGCGCTTCCGACATTTACTCGCTCGGCGTGCTGCTGTATGAACTGCTGGCGGGGCGAAGACCGTTTGAGGCCGAGCACCGATCGCGCCAGGAGCTCGAGGAAGTGATCTGCGTGCAGGAACCGGAACCCCCCAGCAGCGTTCGACGCGCCGCTGGCGGCAACTTGAGGTTGAACAGGGATCTGGACACCATCGTCTTGAAGGCGCTGTCGAAGCGGCCTGAAGAGCGCTTCCTAACGGTGGCGGATTTCGCCGCCGACCTCGAGCGGCACCTGTCCGGCCAACCGATCCAAGCCCGAAAGCCTGGCCTGTTGTATAGAGGTACGCGCTTCGCGCGCCGGCACCGGGAGTCGCTGACCACTGCGCTGGCCGTTCTGCTGGTGGCCGCGGCGGGCGGGGCGTGGTGGGTTCACAGTCTCACGAAACGCAATGCTTCGATCCCGCGCGCTGCCGCGTCGGTTCACACACGGCGCTCAATTGCGGTTTGGGGCCTCGAAAATCTCTCGGGCCGGCCGGACGCGGCCTGGCTGTCCACTGCCCTTTCCGAAACGCTGGCCGCACATCTCGCCGCCGGCGAGGAACTGCGGGTCGCGCCTGCCGAGACCGTGGCGCGCGCTAAAGCCGATTTCGAGCTGGGAAACCGGGAGGTCATTCCGCGATCCGCACTGTCGCGACTCCGGAAAAACCTGGGCAGCGACTGGATCGTTTTGGGATCTTATCGCGACGAAGGGCCGGAGCATGGCGGCGAGACGCGCGTGGACGTCCATATCGAGAACATGATCACCGGAGAAACCACGGCCGCGGTTTCGGAGACCGGCAGCGACCGCGAGGTACTGGATCTGGCGTTGCGTGCCGGAACGCGCTTGCGGGAACGCTTTGGGATTTCCGGACTGTCTACGGTCGAAGAGCAACAAATCCGCGCCGCGTTTCCATCCAGGCCTCAGGCTATGCGGCTGTACTCGCGAGCAGTGGCGCGTCTGAATGCCTTGGATGCTCTGGGTGCCCGCGGTCTGCTGGTGCGCGCCGCCGCCCTCGACACTTCGGCGCCGCTGACGCATTCGGCTCTAGCGAATGCCTGGAGAACGCTGGGCTACGGGCAGAAGGCCGCAGAGGAAGCCAAACTCGCCCTGGATCATGCTGGCGGACTCTCGCGTGAAAATCATCTGCTGGTGGAAGCGGGTTTTGACGAAGCCACCAGCAACTGGCCGCAAGCCATCGCGGCCTACCAGGTGCTCGCCAGTTTGTTCCCTGACAGCCTGGATTATGCGTTGGACCTGGCCAGTGCGCAAAGCGTTGGCGGACATGGCAAGGACGCGCTCGACACGCTCGCCCACCTGACACACACTAGCCCAACGGCAGCCGACGACCCGCGCGTCGATCTGGCAGTCGCGGCCGCGGCGGCATCATTGGGTGACAGTAAACTCCGGCGCGACGCAGCGGACCGAGCCGCAGTGAAGGCCGATCGACAGGGCGCGCTGCGCCTAGCTGCCACAGCCCGCGCTACCGAATGCCGCGCGCTGGCAAACCTGGGAGATAACCAACGGTCCGGCGATGTCTGCCAAGCTGCATATCGCAGTTTTTCGGAGGCCGGCGATCGCGAGGGAATGGCGCGCACCTTGCATGCGATGGCGGAAGTGCCGCTGAATCAGGGCGACTACGCGCGATCCGCCGAGCTGGATCAACAGGCACTGGCCATCTTGCGCGAAATCGGCGACCACCAGGCGATGGGGGCCACTCTGGTGAATATCGGTCTGGTGCGTGTGAAGCAGGGTGACTTCACAGCCGCCCATAAGAGGTACGCCGAATCGCTGGAAAACTACAAGCTGGCCGGCGACAAAGGCGGGATCGCCATCGTTACCGGCAACTCGGGAAATCTGTATCGCGCGGAAGGGAAACTGCCGGAGGCGCTCGCAAACTATGAGCGGGTGCTGGCGCTATCGAACGAGATGGGGGACCGCCGTTCGTCGGCGCTGGCGCTGGCGGCCATCGGAGATGTGCGGATGGATGAGGGCGACCTCAAGGGCGCCGAAACGATGTATCGGCAGTCGCTGGCGGTCGAGCAGGAGATCGGAGAGAAGAGTTACGCGGCTGAACGGAAGGCAAGCATTGGGGAGTTGCTGTTGGTGGAGGGGCAAACGGATCGCGCGATCCAAACCCTGCAGGAAGCGCTCCAGGATCAGGAGCAGCTGGGCAAACACGGCAGCGTCGCGGAGACTCGTCTGGTGTTAAGCGAGGCGGCTTGCGATCTGGGGCGCGCTCAGGAGGCCGAGCAACTGGCGCGTTCGGCGCTCGCGGAATTCCAGCGGCAGGGCGAAAGGGATAAGGAGATCTCGGCGCTCGCCACGCTTTCGCAAGTGCTGCTCCGCGAAGGCAAGGCCGACGATGCTGCGCGTGTACTGGAACCTGCGCGCGATCCGGCGGCGCACAGCTTCAATCTGAGCACCAAGCGTTCCCTTGACCTCGCCTACGCCCGAGTCCTGGCCGCAACCGGTCATGCCGCGCGCGCCGAGCAGACTGCGCGGAAGGTGCTCGCTCAGGCGGGAACATCGATGGTTTGGCTCAAGCTGGAGGCGGGCCTGACGCTGGGGGAAGTCGAACTGAAGCGCCATGCCGCCGCGGGCCGCAAGCAACTCGCCGATGTCGCAAAGGCAGCGCACGCCAAGGGCTTCGAGCAGATCGCGCGCCGGGCTTCGGCGCCCATCTGAGCAAGCTTCGCCGCGAGCCTCCCGGGTCGGCCGAGTTAGCCTGCAAAACGCTTCTGCCGGAGCAGGCCAGCCTCACGGAAGGATTAGGGCCACTCCCCAACCTCCCCCTCCCCCCGCCTGCTACGCTGTAACAGCACATGTCCGAGTTGTCTTCCGTGGTCGTGGGCACGGCAGGAGCAGCGCTCGCCGCCTCGGCCGCTGTCCTGGCACGCGCGGTTCGCGTTCCGTCGTGTACGCTGCTCGCTCCGTCGGTTCACCGCGGCGCATCCACGCGTCGCGCGATCGCGCTGACTTTCGACGACGGCCCCAGCGAATCCACTCCCGAGCTGCTGGAAATCCTGGCCCGTTACCGCGTCCCGGCGACGTTTTTTCAGTGCGGCGCGAATATTCGCCGCCTTCCCGAAATTGCCCGCCAGGTGGCCGCCGCCGGCCACGAAATCGGCAACCATTCCGATACGCACCCCAAACTGTACTTCCAATCGCGCGGCTTCATTTACCGCGAGCTGGCCGCGGCGCAACAGACCATTGAAGCCGCTACGGGCGTCAGGCCGCGCTACTTCCGCGCGCCGTTTGGCGCGCGCTGGTTTGGACTGCGCGAAGCCCAGCAGCGCCTCGGTTTGATGGGCGTGATGTGGACCACCATTGGCGTGGATTGGAAACTGCCCGCGCCGGAGGTCACGGCCCGGCTGCTGGCGGGCGCCGCCAACGGAGCCATCTTTTGCCTGCACGACGGCCGTACCACGAGGCCGCGGCCGGACATCGGCGCGACGCTCCAAGCAGTGCGCGAACTTCTGCCAAAATTAATGGAGTCAGGGTTTCACTTCGAAAAGGTGACCGATATTTTATGTCCTACGACGAACTGACCGAACGAGTCAGAGCAGTCATCGCCGCGACGCAGCATCTCGCCAAGGAGAAGATCACCGCCGACAGTACCTTCCAGGAGTTGGGCATCGATTCTCTCGACGGGATCAACATTCTTTTCGCGGTGGAGAGTGAGTTCAACGTCAACATCCCCGATGAGGCCGCGCAGAACATTCGTTCGGTGCGCGATGTGATCGACGGCATCGCCAAGCTTCTCGACAGCGGCCAAGGAGACCAGGCGGCGGTCAGCGTCTGACTATGCGACGCGTCGCGGTTACCGGTGCCGGGGTTATTTCCGCGCTGGGTCACAATGCTTGCGAATTTTGGGATGCGTTATGCGGAGGCCAATCCGGAATCAGTCCGATCGAGTCCGTCGCGCCGGGCCTGCTGCGCTTCGCCAACGGCGCTGAAGTGCGCGGCTACAATCCCTTGCGCTACTTCGACGAAAAAGACGTCGGACTGCTGGACCGCTTCGCGCAGTTCGGCGTAATCGCGGCGCGCGAAGCCTTGGCTTCGGCGTGCGTCGAATGGACACCGGCGCTGCGCGAATCGACGGCCATCGTCACCGGCTCCTGTGTCGGCGGCCAGACCACCGAAGACGAGGGCTTCGTCAATCTCTACCGCAACAACAGCCCGCGCGTGAATCCGCTCACCATTCCGCGCACCATGGAGAACGCCGCCGCCAGCCGCATCTCGGTGGAAACCGGGGTCGTGGGCCCAACCTACACGATCTCCACCGCCTGTTCTTCGTCCAACCATGCCATCGGCCAAGCATTCTGGATGGTGCGTTCGGGCGCCGTGGACATGGCGATTACCGGCGGCAGCGAAGCCGTGTTCAGTTTGGGCTTCCTGAAAGCGTGGGAAGCGATGCGCGTGGTTTCGCCCGATACCTGCCGTCCGTTTTCTAAAGACCGCCGCGGCCTGATCCTGGGCGAGGCCGGCGCCATGTTGGTGCTGGAGCCGCTCGAGGCGGCGCGTGCGCGCGGCGCGGCGATTCTCGGCGAAATCGTAGGCTTCGGCATGTCTTCGGACGCGCATCACGTCACCCAGCCGTCTCCGGAGGGCGCCGCTCGAGCCATGCGAGCCGCGCTCGCTGACGCCGGCCTGCAGCCGGACGCCATCGGATACGTCAACGCCCACGGCACTGGCACTTTGGTCAACGACACCACCGAAACCGCCGCCATCCGTGAGGTCTTCAGCTCGCACGCCGATCGCCTTGCCGTCAGTTCCACCAAGTCCATGCACGGCCACACACTGGGCGCGGCCGGGGCAGTGGAAGCGGTTGCCACGCTGTACGCGCTGCGTGACGGCATGCTGCCGCCGACGGCCAACTATAAGGAGCCGGATCCCGCCTGTGACCTGGACGTTATCCCCAATACGGCACGCGAGTGCGCCGTCGAGTTTGCCTTCTCCAATTCGTTTGCTTTCGGCGGACTGAATGCGGTGCTTGCATTCCGCCGTGCCGGCCGCTAAGCTCGCGCATCTATATGGGTGGGAGGGATTCTATGCAAAAGGAAAACCTCGTCGTGAGTACCACGGACGAACTCTTTTGTCCGGATCATCGCCGCCGCCTTCAGCTCCGCACTCTGGGCGATTTCAAAGCCACGAACGTGCCGTTATCACGATTTGAAATCGAACTGGACGAAGCCAGGGGGTGTTACTCACCGCGGATGGGCGCCGCGAACGCTCGCCAACATCTGTGAGCTGACGCCAGTCCCCGAGACGCGGCCGTGAGGGAGCGGAGCCAATCCGGTTACACTGAAAATACGTGGAAGAAGAGGTCTTAGGAAAGGCGTACGACGGCGACTTGATGCGCCGTCTGCTCACGTACATACGCCCATATAAGCTTCCGGTTTGCGTCGCGCTGGTGTTTCTGCTGGGTAGTGCGTCGTTCCAGGTGGTCGGGCCTCTGCTCACCGAGCTTGCGGTGGACCGTTACCTGGCGCCCACTAGCAAACCCACGCATTCCGTGCTGAATCCGTTTCTTTCCGCGACTCCGATCATCGGCCTCGCGCAGCTCTCCCTGATCTACCTGCTGATGGTGCTGGGCGGCGCGCTGTGCGAATTCGGCGAACAATACCTGATGCAGTGGGTCGGGCAAAAGGCGATGTTCGACCTGCGGAAGCAGTTGATGGCGCACCTGCAGCGCCTGGACCTCGCCTTTTACGATCACAATCCGGTGGGCCGGCTGGTGACGCGCATCACCACCGACGTCGATGCGCTGAATGAGCTTTTTTCCTCCGGCCTGCTCATGATTCTGGGCGACCTGCTGATGCTCAGCTTCATCGTCATCGCCATGTTGAACCTGAGCCCGGGTATGACCGGTTTTCTGCTGGCGGTGATGCCGTTGGTTATTTGGGTCACGCTGCGCTTTCGCCGTTCGGTGCAGCAAAGCTACCGGCGCATTCGCGTGGCCATCGCCAAGATCAATTCCTATTTGCAGGAGCACGTCAACGGAATCGCAGTGCTGCAGTTGTTCAACCGCGAAGCCCGCAGCCGCACCGAGTTCGACGAGATCAATCGCGCCCACATGGAAGCGTACAAGGACGCCATCACCGCCTACGGCTGGTTTTATCCGGTGGTGGAGTTTCTGGGCATGCTGGCGCTGGCCATGCTGCTGGCGTACGGCGGATTCCGCATTCGCGGCGGTGCTCTCACAATTGGTGTGCTGGTGGCTTTTTTCCAATACGGCATGCGATTTTTCCGGCCCATTCAGGACCTGAGCGAAAAATACAACACACTGCAGGCGGCCATGGCGGCCTCCGAACGCGTCTTCAAGCTGCTGGACGCGCCGGTCGAGATCCAATCGCCGGCGAATGCGAAACCGTTTCCTGTTGCGTCCGCGGAGGTCGAATTTGACCACGTTTGGTTCGCCTATAAAGACGAGGACTGGGTGCTGCGGGACGTCAGCTTCCGCATTTGCCCGGGCGAAACCATCGCCGTGGTGGGCCACACGGGCGCCGGCAAAACCACGCTGACCAGTCTGCTGCTGCGCTTCTATGAAATCCAGCGCGGCGCCATCCGCATTGGCGGCACCGACATCCGCGAGTTCGCCTTGGAAGACCTGCGGCGCAATTTCGGCGTAGTGCTGCAGGATCCGCACCTGTTCACCGGAACCATCGCCGAGAACATTCGCCTGGGCACGGAAGGCATCACCGACGAGCTGATCGCCGACGCCGCCGAGCGCGTCAATCTGATCGACTTCGTCCACACACTGCCGGAGCGTTTCGATCAGCCGGTGCGCGAGCGCGGCATCGGCTACTCCACCGGCCAGAAGCAGCTCATCAATTTCGCCCGCGCGCTGGCGCACAATCCGCGGTTCCTGATCCTGGACGAAGCCACTTCGAGCGTCGATACCGAGACCGAGCTGCGCATCCGCGAGGCCCTGACGCGCCTGGTGGAAGGCCGCACGTCCATCGTCATCGCGCACCGCCTGTCCACCATCCAGCGCGCCGACCGCATTATCGTCATGCACAAAGCCAAGCTGCGCGAGATTGGAACGCACCAGGAGCTGCTGGCGATGCGCGGCATCTACTGGAAGCTGTACCAGCTTCAGTACAAGGATCAGGAGACCGGACGGCCGCAGCTGGCCGCCGAACCGGTCAGCGGCGATTAGCTTCGGCGAGCTGGTTCACTTCTCCCTGGCAGCGCACGATCTCCCGTTCGGCTTTTTGGATGGTCGGGGTTCCTTCCAATCCGCCTCGCCGGCGGGCCTCTCGGAGCGTCGGCAGACTGCGCTGATACCAGGCGATTGCATCTCGCCAATCCTCGATTCGCGCGCTGTGCGCCGCGAGAGCCGCGTAGGCCCGGCCGAGCCGGTATTGGCTCATTGCCTTCACGGCGAGCGCGTCGATATCGAGCGGCCCGCCTTTGGTAGATCCGTCGATTTCGGCCAGCACCTTCCGCAATTCAACCGCGGCGGCACTTGCCTTGCCGGCGTCCAGGTGCAGCGCGCCCAGGCGAGCCCAGGCCGCGGCAACGTCCACGTGATATTGCACACTGGCCGGATCCGCCGCCGACAAGGCTTGAAATTCCTTCAGCGCGGTTTCGTAGGCCTCCACGGCGCCGCGACCGTCGCCTTGCTCGAGCTCTTCTTCGCCGACGCGCAGCGTGTCCCAACCCTGGAGCCGGCGAACGTCCGTGTTCCGGGGATCGCGAGCGAGCAGAGCCTCCTCGACGCCCAGCGCTTTCTCGTGCATTGCGATGGATTCCTTCGGATTCTTCACATAGTTGGCCAACAGGTCACCCAGGCGTCCGTATGCCAGCGCGAGTGTGCGATGCAGGGGCTGGTTATCCGGCTGCATATCCGCCAGCGATTCCAACATGCCGGCGGCCTTCTTGCAATCTTCGAATCCGGGCCGCCAATCGCCTGCGCCGATACTCTTCCAGCCGTGATCCAGATAGGCCACCGCCAAGTCGCGCTGGTCCGCCAAGCTCTTCGGATCGGCGGCCGCGAGACGCTCGGCGATGGACAGCATGTTCCGGGATTGTTCGATCGCGCCGGCCCGGTCTCCGGCGGCCACCAGCGTGTCGCCCAGATAGCCATGCGTGCGAAACAGTTCGCGCTGCGCCTCCAGGTTCCCCGGCTCGGCGGCGGCAATCGATTCACGGATGTTGAGCGCCTTGCGATAGCTGGCCAGCGCGCCGCGAATATCGCCCAGGTTCGCCGTGCGAAACCCGCCCTGCACGCTTCCGACTCTTTCGTAGGCAGCCGCCAGCTCGCGCTGCAGCGAACGATCTCCTTTGGCTTGCTGCGCCAGCTTATCCAGATATTCCAACGCCCGCTCCACCAGGATTTTGCGCGCCGGCGTGGCGCCGGGCAGGTTCTGGATGGCGTCGTGGACCTCGAACAGCATCGAATTGGCCAACCGCCGGACGTCGTTAAAGCGCTGTTCGGCGCGCTGCCGTTCCTGGCCCGCGATGTACGCCTCGCGTAGCGTTGCCGCCATGCCGCCCAGCAGCGCCAGCACGGCCATGCCCGCTGCGATCACTGGCGCTTTATGACGGCGCACGAACTTGCCGCTGCGATAGCGCAACGTGTCCGGGCGCGCCCCCACCGGTAGGCCTTCCAGATGCCGGCGGATGTCTTCGGAGAGCTGTTCGACAGACGCATAGCGCCGCTCCGGCTCCTTGCGCAGCGCCTTCAGCACGATGTTGTCGAGATCGCCCTCGAAGCGCCGACGCACCTTGGGGTCCGCCACCGCACTGGGCTTTTCGGGCTCGGTATTGAGAACCGCTTCGGCGATCTCGTGCGGAGTCCGGCTGGCGGCGGGATAGGGCCGCTGGCCCGTCAGCAGGCCGTACAGCACCACGCCCAGCGAGTAAACATCCGTGGCGGTCGTGACCGGCTCGCCGCGCACCTGTTCGGGGCTGGCATATTCCGGCGTCATCAACCGCACCAGCGTGACTGTGGGATCGCCTTCCTGCTCCGGGTCCAAGATCTTGGCGATGCCAAAATCCAGCAGCTTCGGTTCGCCTTGTCCGGTCACCAGAATGTTGGCCGGTTTGATGTCGCGATGAATCACCAGCCGCTGATGCGCGTACGCGACGGCGGCACAAACGGTGCGGAAAAGCTGCAGACGCTCGCGCAGGGGCAGTTGGCGGACTTCCGCGTAGGCGTCGATCGGCTTGCCCTGCACGTACTCCATGACCACGTACGGCCGGCCGTCTTCGGTAGCGCCGCCGTCCAGGAGCCGCGCGATGTTGGCGTGGTCGAGGTTCGCCAGAATCTGCCGCTCGGCTTTGAAGCGTTGATTGCTAAACTCGTCGGGCAGGCCGCCGCGCACCACTTTGATGGCCACCTGCTGGCGAAACTGGTCGTCGTCGCGCTCGGCGCGATAGACCGTGCCCATACCGCCACGTCCGATTTCTTCCACGATGCGATACGGGCCGATACGCCGTCCCGAGAGCGTCTCGGAAGGCTCCGGCTCGGGGAGCCCTCCCATCGCGTCGATCGCCTGGCCGGTCAGGAAATCGCCGGAGGCCTGGAGATGCGCCGCGAGCAGCGACTCTACTTCGCCGCGCAGGCGGGCGTCTCCCGCGCAGGCGCCGTCCAGAAATTCTTCGCGCCCGCCCGGATCGAGATCCACCGCGCGCTCGAAGATTCCGCGGACTTTGCGCCATTCTTCAGGCGTCATGACCACTCCCGGCGTCCAAAGCGCCTCGCGTCATTTCGCGGAAAAGCCAGGCGCGGGCCGACGCCCATTCGCGTTTCACGGTGGGCGCGGAAATGCCCAGCACTTCCGAAGTCTCTTCGATCGATAAGCCGCCGAAGAATCGCAACTCTACCATGCGACTCTGCCGCTCATCCAGTTTGGCGAGCCCTTTCAGGGCGTCATCGAGTTGAATAAGGTTCACCTCGCGCTGATGGGGATCGGCGATCCCTTCTTCGAGCGCCAGCGTCACCGCTCCACCGCCGCGCTTGGCCGAAGCTTGGCTGCGGGCGTGGTCCACCAGGATGCGCCGCATCATCTGCGACGCCACGCCGAAGAAGTGAGCGCGGTTTTGCCAGGTCACGTCCTTTTGTGTCACCAGCCGGAGATAAGCTTCGTGAACCAGGGCCGTTGAGGACAGCGTATGGCCTGGTTTTTCGCGCGCCAGATAATGGCGCGCCAGCCCGCGCAGCTCTTCATAAACCAATGGGATCAGTGCTTTAAGTGCTGCTGGATCGCCCTGGCTCCAGGCGGCCAGCAGCTTTGTAACGTCTTGCGGTCGAGGATCACTCACTCTTAAGAGCCCGAAACTTGTTACAGTATAGCGTCCTAACATGTCTAACGGCTTCAACGCCGGGCCCAGGATTTCTTTCTAATGGTGATCCTTTTGCCGGATCATTTGCGCGTATCAGTATGCCATCAATGAAGAGGATTGGGGGAGTATGTACAAGCTAGTTCACTCTGTTGCTGTAGCCGCGGTTGCCTTGGTTTTGCCGATTGCGGCGCTGGCGGATATCACCGACAAGACTGTGACATTGTCTTCGGGCCAGATCCTGGATCTGGATGCCGGAGCGGTGGTCTCCTCTGGCGGGGACCTTAAGTGGGATGGGACGAGCCTGACACCCCAAGGGTCGGCAATCGCGGCCGACGGCTCATCGTTTGGGCTCACCGGCTCGGCCGGATACAGCAACTTGAATTCGACGTTACTCGCACAATTTGCGAGCCTGCTTTTCTCATCAAGTCCAATTACGCCCGCGGCTAACGATGTGATCGGAGTTAAGACTCACGGGGGCCACTACGCCAAGATTCTTGTGACTTCGCTTGGGTCTTCCATCGGCCTGAAGTTCACGACTTACGGGGTCAGCGGCAGCGGTGGTGGCGGCGGCTCGAATCCGCCGATGATCACTTCGGTGGTGAACAATTACAGCTACATTCCAGACGGCTTCGCGAACTCCGGTGTCTCTCCGGGGAGCATCATCACGATCTTTGGTAGCGATATGTCGGATAGTCCCCCGACGGTAACGCTGCAATCGAGCGCCGCACCTGGGATTCCAAAGACGCTCGAGGGAGCCACGCTGTCGGTCAAAGTGGGAAGTACCACGGTCACGCCCGGGATGTATTACGCAACTCCATCGCAGATCGCGGCGGTGCTGCCATCCAACACGCCGACCGGTTCGGCGACCATCACGGTGAGCTACAAAGGCAACACTAGCAATGCCTTTTCGTTCCAGGTTGTACCAGCTGCGCTGGGCCTCGATACCTACTACGGTACAGGCACCGGCCTGATCACGGCCACCAATGCGAACACAGGGGCGCTGTACAACTTCACGAACTCAGTGAAGCCCGGAGAAACCATCGTCTTGTGGGGCTCCGGCCTGGGTGCCGACACGCCGGATAGCGACACAGTGTTCACGAATAGTCCGCACTCGGTCAATACTGCCATGAAGATCTACTTCGGCGGAGTCACCGGCACAGTTCTCTACCAAGGATCGTCGGGCTATCCGGGCCTGAATCAGATCAACGTGACCGTGCCGGCCAACGCTCCGACGGGCTGTTATGTTTCGGTGGTTGCCGTGCTGGGCACTGGGGCGTCGACAACGACTTCGAATTTCCTGTTGCTGCCCATCTCCGTGTCCGGCGGAGAGTGCAACGACTCGATTCTAGGAATCTCAGGCAGCGAGATTAGCATGCTCAGCGGCCAGAGCACGGTGAAAACTGGAAGCGTCACTGTCGGCCAGAGCGTTACGCCCAAGTCGGACACCGACAACACGCCTCAAACGAACAACGTCGCTTTCGCTTCTTTCAGCAAGGATACCGGCTCATCGTATGAAGTTTCTGGCAGCTCATTCACGCTACCGTGCAACGTGACCGAGGTGATATCCTCCGGCGGCAGTGGCAGCTCTACTGGGCTGGATGCGGGAAACATTAGCGTTACGGGGCCAACGGGAACCTTCCAGTTGATGACGATCCCGCTCCTCAAGGGGTATTACACTGCACAGCTTCCGGCCAATGCAATCACAGCCTCGGGTGGCGACTTTACCTTCAACGGATCGGGCGGCGCGGATGTGGGCAGTTTCAGTGCGACCATCACTCTGCCAAACCCACTTTTGCAGTGGACGAACCAGAGTGCTGGCGCGACGATCAATCGCGGAACGGGAGTCGAAGTCGACTGGACCGGCGGCGCCCCAGGCTCGTTCGTTGCCATCAGCGGCGACTCCTTCAACCTGGATACGGAAGCGAGTGGCAGTTTCATCTGCATTGCTCCGCAGAGCGCTCTTAAGTTTGTGGTTCCCAACTATGTCTTGTACAATCTGCCGGCGGGTGCAGGACATCTGTCAGTTGGGAATGACTCAGGCCTCGGGACGTTCTCAGCGAACGGCCTCGACTCTGGATTGAAATTTGGCTACACCTCCACCCAGATAAACAGCACCTATAAGTGAGCACGCGGATCTAGCCAATAGCGACTTTATCGGAGGAGACTCGGGCCGGGGCGCAAGACCCGGCCCTCTATTTTTACTCCATCACCGGGAGCGAAAAGACCGGCTCGATGTCCACCGGAACGTTCTTCGCGGCTTTGAGTGCAGTCGCCACACCGGCCGGCATTTTGTCGTAGCGATTGAACCAGGCTTCTGCGCGCGCGCGATCGCCGGTGGCTTCGATGGTGAGCAGTTCCTTCGAGAGCGAAGCGATGGCGCCAGGAATCTTCGCGTAGTCCACCGCGTACTTGCCGCCCGTGCGATTCACCGCCTTCTGCTCCAGCAGATAATTGAACTCCATCATTTCGGCGCGTCCGTGCGCCTCCGCGACGCCGTAGCGGACCGTGCGGAAAATGCCGGCCACGTACGACGCGTAGTATTCTTCGGCGCGGCTCTTGGGCAGCGCGCCGTGATCCATCAGCCATTGCAAGCCATACATGCCGACGACATCGGCCTTGGCTTCTTCGAGGGCCGAGTACACCGGACCGATGGCTTCCGTGATGGCCATTTGCTTGCCGCCCACGTGTGCGTAAGCTGGTCCAAGACCGTGCGAGATTTCATGTAGGATGACGGCGGCCATATAGCCGTCGCCCGAGGCGCGCGCGGCCTGCGCCTCCGGCATCACGTACTTGGCCAGCGGCAGCACGACGTTGTTCACGCGGGCGTCCATGAAGTTTTTGAAGAAGATCTTTTTTGTGCCCTTCGTGTCGTGGATGCGCGGATCGTTGGGCAGGTTGTCGGCCACGGCTTGATAGCCGTGCAGCAGGTCGCCGGTACGAAAGGGTGCGTCCACCACTTCCATGGGCGAAGGCTGGCCGCGTTTGGAGGGGCGGTCAGCCGGCGCCAACGGCAGCGCGTCCTGGATGTCGGGGACATATTTCTGATACAGCGCCAGCTTCGCGCTTTCCGGTTCGTTGCGGATGAGCACGGCGGCTTCGTAAGACGTTTTCACGCCCAGGACATCGTCCAGGTACGTTTCGTACGGCGCGAAGATGACATCGATCTTGGGGTTGCGCAGGTCCACCCAGGCGAGGTCGCTCGGATAGTAGTCGTCGGAGAGCAGCGCCGCGGCACGCAGACGCAGAAAGTTCGCGAACGCTTTGTCGTCGCTCAAGTCCGCGGCTTCGCGCAGCAGCTTTGCGGCCGGATCGAGATAGTTCTTGTATTCGACGTGGTAAGGGATGGCTTCAAGCTTTGTGCCGGGCTTTCCGCCGGCCCAGCGCAAGACAGTGTAGGAGCTATAAATCGCGTCTTTCTCAGCCGGATGCGCCTTGACGTAGGCTTCGATCTGAGCGCGCGTGAGTCCGGGAGGGTAGAGATTGCGGCCGGGCGGGAAGGGTGCGGTTCCGGTGAAGGGTTTGTTGTCGTCGATGAGATCCCAGCGGCACCCATTGATGGCCAGAAGCCGGCGCAGGTCCGCGTCCTTGGTGGAGCGGTAGAGCGCGAGTCCGGCGGGATCGCTCTGCTGCCAATAGATGGATTCGAACAGGCGCGAGGCGTCCACCAGCTTCTGGATCATTTCGCGCTGGCGCTGGTCGAGACCCGCTGGATTGTAAGGCATCTGGACCTGCTTCCAGCGGGACAGGCGTTGTGCGATGTCGGTGGGCTGAATCGCGGCAACCATCAGGAACAGGGGAAGGAACAAGCAGAGGAGTTTCATCTCGCCTTTATTCTAAGACCTTGGTACCTGTTTGAGCGCCGGGTACTTGTGGCGGTTCACGAAAGCGTGCATACTGGCAGGAAGCCGGAAACGTTGGGGAACGTACGGGGACCTGCTGAGATGCTTCTCCGCTGAATCTGAACGTCAACTAAGGTCTATCCCTCTTTGATTCCCGCGTAGTACTTCGGCGATCCTGGTTGGAGTTCGGAGGCATATGAGAGCTGGATACGCGAGCTTGGCGGCAGGTGCGCTTCTTTTCGGGACGATCGCTTTCGCGGCAGAAATAGACCGGGACGATATCCGTCCGGATGGCCGCGGGGATTTCCTCCGCGGAGGGCAGCATCGCTCCGGAACCGGCAAGGCGGTGACCCAGGGCAACGGGATCAGCTACCACGGCGGGCCGGTCATCGAAGGCACCACGCACATCTATTACATCTGGTATGGCGATTGGACCAAGGACGCCGGAGCCAACGCCATTCTTACCGACTTGGCCAATAACATCGGCGGTTCGCATTACTTCAACATCAACACCACGTATGGCGACACGGCGGCGAATGTCGAGAATTCGGTGTTTTATGTGAGCAGTTCGTCGGATTCCGGCTCGCTGGGGACCAGGCTCACCGATAACAACATCTGGACGATCGTGACCAATGCCCTCAGCTCCGGCAAGCTGCCGCTGGACTCGAACGGCGTTTACTTTGTTCTGACGGCGCCGGGCGTTGCAGAAACCTCGGGCTTTCTGACGCAGTATTGCGGATGGCATACCTACGGCACCTACGGCTCGACCAACGTCAAGTTCGCATTTGTGGGAGATCCTGCGGGCGCGAGCCTGGGCAATTGCGCCGCCCAAACCGCCAGCAGCCCCAATAGCGATCCGTCTGCCGATGCGATGGCGTCAGTGATCGCGCACGAACTGGAAGAGTCGGTGACGGATCCGCTGCTCAACGCCTGGTACGATTCCTCGGGCGAAGAGAACGCCGACAAGTGCGCCTGGACCTTCGGAACGGTCTACTCGGCGAACGGCGCGTACGCGAACATGCAGTTGGGCAGTAGAAACTACCTGATCCAGCAGGACTGGCTGAATGCGAACGGCGGCTCTTGCGCGTTGTCGTATACGTCCACGCCGGACTTCAGTGTGTCGGTGTCGCCCGCCTCGCAATCGGTGGCGGCGGGAGGCACCACGGGCAATTACACGCTGACGGCCACGCCGTCGGGCGGCTTCAACGGGACCGTTACGTGGACCGTCACGCCTCCTTCCGGGATCACCGCCAGCGCTGTCTCTCCTTCCGGGATCTTTACGCTAACGGCATCGGCCAGCCTGGCGGCTGGGACTTATACCATCCCCATCAAGGGAACCAGCGGCTCGCTGTCACATTCCACGTCCGCCAGCTTGGTGGTCACTTCGAGCGGCTCCGGCACCTTCACGCTCAGCATTTCACCTAGTTCGAATACCGTGAAGCGGCCGACGTCGGGAACCGCGACGGCGACCTACGCGGTGACGTTGGCGGCATCGGGCGGCTTTAGCTCGAACGTGTCGTTGACAGTGACCGGAGGTACGACGGGCGTTACGCCGTCGCTCAGCCCGAGCACGATAACAGGCGGTTCGGGTCAATCGACGCTGACGGTGACGGTTACTTCGCGAGCGCGCAAAGTCACCCGCACTCTGACAGTCACGGGCACCGGCGGCGGCGTCACCAAGAGCGCCAAGGCGACCATCACCGTTCAGTAGCTTCCTGCGCAGCGTTCACGGGGCTGGCGGCAGAGGCTTCAGCCCCTCCAGCAGTGTAGGAACGAGTTCGGCGACGGTGGGATGGATGTGCATGGCGCGCTGAATCACGGTGTAGGGCGCCTTGGCGTACATCACGTCCAGAATGGAGTGGATCACTTCGTCGCCGCTGGTTCCGAGAATGGCCGCGCCCAGGATCAACTTGCTCTCGGCGTCCACCAGGATCTTCATGAAGCCCAAAGTCTCGCCCTTTTCCTGCGCGCGGCCCACGCGGGTCATCGGCATGGTGGCGATTAGCGCTTTGCGGCCGGAGGCGCGGACCTCGGCTTCGGTCATGCCGGCGCGCCCGAGCGGCGGATCGACATACAACGCGTAAGCGCGGATGCGGTCCGAAACCCGGCGCGGGTCGTTGTCGAGAAGATTCGCCGCGACGATTTCGAAATCGTTGTAGGAAGTGTGTGTGAATCCTCCCTTGCCGTTACAGTCGCCCAGCGCCCAGATCCCGGGCACATTGGTTCGCAACTGATCGTCAATCTGGATGTAGCCGCGCTCGTCGTGGGCGATACCGGCGTTTTCCAGGCCGAGGTCATCCGTGTTGGGGCGCCGGCCGACGGCCAGCAGCAGGTGTGAACCGGTTACCTCCGGAGGTCCCTCCTGGCAATCGACGCCCGCGCCGATGCCGCCCGCGTGGTTGGAGAGTCGAATGCATTTGGCATTCAGCCGGAAGCGGATTCCTTCGGCCTCCAGGTTTTCGCGGATGGCCGCGGATACGTCCTCGTCTTCGCGCGCGATCAATCGCGGCCCCATTTCGATCACCGTAACTTCGCTGCCAAAACGCCGGAACATCTGCGCGAATTCCAGGCCGATGTAGCTGCCGCCGATGATCACCAGATGCTGCGGCAGGAAATCGACGTCCATCATCGAGGAGTTCGTCAGGTACTTCACCTCGCCGATGCCCGGCATGTCGGGAATGATGGCCCGGCCGCCGACATTAAGGAAGATCTGATCCGAAGCCAGCCGGTCGGCCCCGACGCTGACCTCGTGCGCCGACTCAAAGCGCGCGCTGCCTTTATAAACCGTGCAGTTCGGCATCGATCGCAGCCAATCTTCGACGCCCTCCCGGTGCCCGTGCGAGATCGCATCTTTGCGCGCCTTGACGCGCTGCATATCGACGGTCACCGGGCCGCCTAACATCACGCCGAATTCAGCCGCACGCCGCGCCATCCGCGCCGCATACGCGCTCGCCACCATGGTCTTCGTGGGAATGCATCCGGTGTTGACGCACGTGCCTCCGAAGAACTTGCGCTCGATGATTGCGACTTTCTGCCCCGCGGCCGTGAGACGGCCGGCGAGAGATGGTCCCGCCTGGCCGCTCCCGATGATGATGGCGTCGAATTGAGTTGCCATGCGGGCTTTGCTCTATTGTAGTGTGGGAATTTGCCAGCCCTTAGCCCCTAGTCGGCTCAATCATCACTCCGGTAGCGCATTTGGCGAGGCAGCCACCCGAACTTGAATCCGTTTCTGGATGCCTTCCATGCGCCCGAAGTTCTTAATTCGTTCCAGCAAGACCACGCTGATCTTTGTCTCTCTTGGAGCGATCAACAAGCCCGTTGCAGTCTTGAAATCTTCTCCCAAGATCATCCCGGGCTGAAGCTCGCCCACCAGCAGGGATTTGTCCTGGTACGATACCTGCGGCGGGGTGTAACTGGATAATGCGTCGATGAATTGGGCATGATCGGGCTCATATTTCTTGCGCAGTTGGGGAAGGATTGTCGACAGAGAACCGCCCTGATAGAGGAACTTGTCCGCCCGCTGTGCCAACTGCAGCAGGCACACGCCCATCTCGATAAAGTCAATGCCGGTAGGCGCGGTCATCTGCTGTTTTCCGATTATCTCCGCCACCTGCTCAAGGCGGGGGATGGACGAAAGAAGCTTTTGACCGATCGCTGGATGGGACCGAAATACGCGCATTTCTTCGTCGGGAAGAATCTCACCCGCCCAAACACTCTCGTAGATAGTTGGGGGCACTGCCGAGCAGCCAATCAAACAGAGTTCTGCAGCAAGTTGATACTGCCAGGTATCCGGGGAATTGAGTCCCTTCGCCATGTGAGATACCAGGGCTTTGATCGATTGCGTTCGGTTAAAGATCCACGGAAAAGTTATGCTCATCAAACTATTGAGCATCATCACGAGACCGAGCAGCGTCTTTTCGAGTAATTCGCGCTCGGCGATTTCGATGCGCCTGAGATGAGTCACATCGCGCACAAAGGCGAGAATGTGAGACGCCGGATAATTCTGGAATCGGAGCGGGTTCAACGCGATATCCGCCGAAAACCGCGTACCGTCCTTGCGGAGCCCCGCAAACTCAACTCCGGAGCCCATCTCCCGGTCCTTGGGCCGTTCAGAGAAGGCTGCTCTCATTTGAGCATGACGCGTCTGGAGCTCTTCGGGAATAAGGACCTCAACCCCTTTATTCAGCAACTCGGACGGTTGATAGCCGAACATCTCTTCTACTTTGCCGTTGGCAAAGACAATCTTACCGGTGGCATCAACCTCAATTACGGCTTCGGGCACCGATTCCAAGACGCGATGAAAGACGCTGGGAAGATCCAACTCGGCGTGTTCCGCTTTTTCGCTGGATGAGACTCGTTCTGAGTCGCTTTCGGGCACCAAATCCCCTCGCGATTTTTGACGCAATCAGTATACTCTCATTTAACCAGCGCTCGTAGCGCCTGAGATTTCCAGAGGCATCAAGCGCCCCGCCATCGAGAAAAGCCTCCAGTGCGATAAATTGGATAAACCAAGAAACTGGAGTCCTCGGCGATGGAACATACGAGCGAACAAGCGCGCGCCTTTAACGATAGCTATGAAAGGGTTATGAGAGCGTCTGCCGGTGAACGCGGCGAGTTTTTCCACGAATTCTACAGGCGCTTGATCGCTACCAATTCTGAAGCGGCGAGCAAGTTCAAGAGCACGGATATTGAAGCCCAAATTCGGATGCTTCGCGCCTCTGTCGCCGTACTCTTAGCTTACTTTGGGACGAGTGAGAAGGACGACTACCTCCAAAAGCTTGCAGAACGCCACAGCAAGAAGGGTGTCGACATACCGCCGAGACTCTATTCGGTTTGGTTGGATTGCTTGATTGAAACCGTGCGCTTGTTCGACTCGAAGTTTGATGCCGACGTCGAGACCGCTTGGCGGCTTGTATTCTCAAAGGGCATAGCGTTTATGACCTCTCGGTACGATGGCGTTTGAGTACCGGTCCCTTCGCCTGAATCAATCGCCCAATCGCCGCTCCGTGCGCCGGCAGTGTGGGTAGCGGGGTCTTACTGCCCCCCCACCTTGGAGACCCGCACCGCTGTCCGCCAGCGTAGAATCATAATGAATAGGGATAGGGTGCCGTGTCACGAAGTCATTCCATCAGCATTCCGGTAATGCGCTCGCCCAAGCGAGTCGGCCGGCTCTTCGGCGACCTGAAGGTCCGCCTGAAGCTGATGGTGCTGCACAATGTGTTCTTCCTGATCCTGGCGCTGGCCGTTTACTTCGCGCTCTATCCGTATCTTCCTTACCACGCCAAGAACAACTTGTTTATCGTGCTCGGCGCCATCTACATCCTGGCGGTGCTGGTGCTGGAAACCACCATCATGCCGCTGTACGTCTACAGGCCGCTCAAGCTGATGCTGGACGCAGACCAGGCCACGCAGCACGGTGACCGCGACCACGAGCTGATCGATGAAGGTCTGATTCTCGGCGACGAGATCGGCCAGATCATGCGGTCGCGCAACGCCACCGTGGTGGACCTGCGCAAACGCGAGGAAGACTTGGAAGAGGCGCTGCGGAAGCTGGAGGCCCAGGACCGGCTGGTGAGCCTGGGCCTGCTGAGCGCCAGCGTGGCGCACGAGCTGAACACGCCGCTGACGGTGCTGCAAGGCTCCATCGAGAAGCTCACCGAGACCACGCACGATCCTGCCACGCTCGAACGGCTGGCCCGGATGCTGCGCGTCACGCAGCGCATCCGCAAGATCAGCGAGAGCCTGGTGGATTTTTCGCGCGTCCGCAAACAGCGCATGGAGCCGGTGCCGCTGCGCCAGTTGATCGATGATGCCTGGAGCCTGGTGGCTATTGACGGCAAGGCCGCACAGGCCCGCTTCGCCAATCAAATCGGCGCGGGCGATGTGGTGATCGGCAACTCGGACCGGCTGGTGCAGGTTTTCGTCAATTTGCTCCGCAACGCGCTGTACGCCATCCGGCCCTTCGGCCACGTAACGGTAAACTCGCGACGGCTCAGCCGGAACTCGCAGGGGTGGGTTTCAGTCACCGTGGAAGACGACGGTCCCGGTATCCCGCCCGACGTGCTCCCCGACATTTTTGAAGCGTTCGTCTCCAGCCGCCTGGACGCCAAAGGGACCGGCCTGGGGCTGACCGTGGCTGAAGGCATCGTGCACCAGCATGGCGGAACGATCGCCGCCGCGAACCGCGCCGAGGGCGGAGCGTGCCTGGAAGTGACTCTGCCCGCATCGGCCCAGAAGCGGCCGGAAGGACAAGCTTTGCAATGAAACCTGTTTCTGAACGCGGCCCCGAGCCGGTGGTGCAGAGCGGCCTGGTGGATCTGGCCATTCTGGACGACGATCCGGACTTCTGCAACTACCTGGAAGACGCGCTGAAGGACGACGGACTGTACGCGATCCGCACCTTCGGCCATCCCGACGAGCTGTTTGACGCCTGCGAGCAGCGGCTGCCCGACATCGTGCTGCTCGACATGAAGATGGGTGAATTCAAGGGCGACAAAGTGCTGGAGCAACTCCAGGCCGCCTATCCGGGACTGTGCGTCATTATCATTACCGGTTATCCGTCGCTCGAGGACATGCGCGCCACCTTCAAGATGAAGGTGTTTGACTATATTTCGAAGCCGTTCTCGCTGGCGCAATTGCGGCAGACGCTGCACAACGCCATCGAAAAATACGGGTTCGGCCGCATGGCGCAGGACCGGCTCAGGGAGCGGCTGGGGCATCAGATCAAAATGCTACGCGTGGAACGCGACTGGTCGCTAAAGGACTTGGCCGCGGCCACCAAGCTCAGCATCTCGCAGATCAGCTCCATCGAGCGCGGCGCGAATCTGCCGAGCGTGGAAAGCCTGTTGGCCATCTGCCGCGCCTTCGACAAGCGGCCATCGGAAGTGCTGGCGGCCATCGAGTTCTGACCGGCATGCGTTCTACCCTGGAGGCGCTGGGCCTCGTACGCGAGTTCGCGGCTGCGCCCGAGGAAGAAAAGAGCCGCGAGTTGATCCTGTCGCTGCTCGAAAACACGGAAACGCCGTTCTCGCGCCATCAGTTTCATCCCGGCCACATCACCTGCACCGCAGTGGTGCTGCATCCCGAGCGCGAAGCCGTGCTGTTGATGTTTCATCACCGGCACGAGCGCTGGCTCCTGCCGGGAGGACACGTCGAAGAGGAAGACGTCACGCTCGGCGACGCCGCCCGGCGCGAAGCGATGGAGGAAACGTCAGTTCGCATTGCGCCCGCCGGCGCATCGCTGTTGGCCGGAATGGATGTGCACGGCATTCCGGCCAGGAAGCGCGAACCGTTCCACCTGCATCACGACCTGGTGTTCGCGTTTTCGGCCGAATCGGAAGTGCTGGCTGTTTCCGAAGAAGCGCCCCAGGTGGCGTGGTGCGGGCCCCAGGAATTCGACCGCTATCAGACGCCTGCCAGCATCCGCCGCGCAGCGACGCGTGCGCTCCAGAGAAGCCGGTGAGTACTCGGAGGAAGATACTCACCGGCTGACAGGCCACGCTTTCGCGGGACGGCCTGCCAAAGTCGACAGGAAATCGCCCAACGGGTCCGGAGGTTGAGAGGCTTCCTGCGTGTAAAGACGCGGACGGGCAACCTCAGGTTTCGGCAGCGCTAGGTTAGCGAGCGCCGCAGACATTCCTCTACCTTGGCAAGCAACGCCTGAGGCAGGAACGGCTTCTGCAAAAACGCGGTGCCGGTTTCGAGCGCCCCGCGATGCAAGAGAGCATGATCTGTGTAGCCGGAGATATACAGCACGCTCATGCCGGGACGAGATCGCGCCAGCCGATCCGCCAGTTCCGGCCCATTCAATTCGGGCATAACGACGTCGGTGACGAGCAGATCAATCGGGCCCGGATGCCGCTCGGCTAACTCCAGGGCGCGGAGGCCGTTGGAAGCGGACAAAACTTTGTGGCCCGCTTCTGACAGCATGTCATCGGCCAGCAGACGCAGCGGCGCCTGGTCCTCGACCAAAAGAATGGTTGCGCGGGGTGCGGGCGGAAGATCCGCCACAGCGCGCGGAGCCGTTAC
The DNA here is from genome assembly GCA_035501155.1 of Bryobacteraceae bacterium. Taxonomy (GTDB): domain Bacteria; phylum Acidobacteriota; class Terriglobia; order Bryobacterales; family Bryobacteraceae; genus Palsa-89. The sequence continues at coordinate 143,869 of DATJWO010000034.1, read as the reverse complement.
GCGCTCCTGGGTGGGTTCTGCTTCCGGCAGATAGATCTTGAACGTTGTGCCGTGGCCGGGCTCGCTGTACAGATCGATCCAGCCACCGTGTTGCTGCACGATGCCGTAGACCGTGGCCAGCCCCAGCCCGGTTCCTTTGCCCGTTTCCTTCGTGGTGAAAAACGGCTCGAAGACATGCGCTTGCGTTTGCGCATCCATGCCGGCACCCGTGTCGGAGACCGTCAGAAGCACGTAACGCCCGGCCGGGCGCACGCCGTGCCGGCCCAGGTCTTCGCGCTCGCGTTGCACTAAATGCGTTTCGATGGTCAGCTTGCCTCCGTCCGGCATGGCGTCGCGCGCGTTCACGGCCAGATTCATCAGAACCTGGATGAGTTGTCCCTCGTCGCCCCGCACCCTGCAAGCGCTGGGCGACGGAATGAAGGCCACATCGATGTCTTCACTCAGAACCCGAGCCAGAATGTTTCGCATTCCCCCCACCACGGCCGAAAGATCCACCACGCGCGGTTCGTGGATCTGCTTGCGGCTAAACGCGAGCAGCTGCGCGGTTAAGGAAGCGGCGTACTCGGCCGAGCGCTGGATCTCGGACAAAGTGCGCTGCAGCGGGTCCTCCGCGGGAAGCCGCCGGTGCAGCACATCCGCGTAGCCCAGAATCACCGTAAGCAGATTATTGAAGTCATGGGCGATCCCGCCCGCCAGACGGCCGACTGCTTCCATCTTTTGTGAGTGACGCAGTTGTTCTTCCAGAGCCTTGCGCTCGGTGACATCGGTGGAGAGAACCAGCCAAGCCGGCGCGGAATCGAAGTGGATTGCCCGAAACCGAACCTCGGCATGCACAGGCGGACCGCTCTTTCGCGCATGTCGTTCCAACAGGGGCTGGGGGACGTCGGCGTGCCGGATCGCGGGCTTGTCCAAGACGAGCTCGTTGGCAGTCATGCCCAGGAATTCGTTCTCGGAGTAGCCGTAGAGTTCGGTGGCTGCTGGGTTCACCGCGAGGAAGCGCCCGTTCTCCGGATCGCGCACCCACATCGGCAGGGGATTATGCTCGAACAAAAGCCGGTAGCGCGTCTCGGCGTCGGCCAGCCGCTCATTGGCCTCGCGCAGCATCTGGTTGGAGCGTTCCAGGTCGCTGGTTCGCTCGCGAACGCGCTGCTCCAGTTCGCTATTCAGGCGCGAAACCTCGTCCTGCGCCTTCCGGCGTTCGGCGATCTCGCGCACAAGTTTCTCGTTGGCGGCGCGCAACTGCGCGGGGCTGGGCAGCGCGATCGCCTTGGGAACTAAGCCAACCAGCACCACCGCCGTCGGCAGCGAGGCCAGCGCCGTGACGGCCTTGACCACGCCTTCCAAGCGGTAAATCGGATGCCACAGCACCCAGACGCTCAACAGATGGGTGGTCCCGCAAGACAAAATGAACAGCCCGAACAAGAGAAACATCCAATGAAACGCCAGGTCGCGCCGGGCCCGCACCAGGTAGATGAGCGTGATCGGAATCAGATAGTAAGCCAGCGCCGTCACTACATCCGAGCTGACGTGCAGCCAGAGGATGTCCGGCCGCCAGCCAAAGCAGAAACCGTGCGGCATGAAGTCTGATTCGAACAGTTGACGAAAAAACTCAAGCATTCTGAGGGACACCTCCGGCGTTTTCTTCGCCGGGCGTTAGCTGCCAAGGCGGATCGGGCAGCGGCGCTGCCTCATCCAATTGTCCTCAACGATCCGGGGGACGGCAAGCGCGGCCCTGCTAGAGTGGATGCGTGGATGGGGTGTTGGTAGTGGACAAGCCGCAAGGGCTCACGTCGCATGACATCGTCAATCGCGTGCGCCGGCTGGCGAATACGAGGAAAGTGGGGCACCTGGGGACGCTGGATCCAATGGCCACCGGCGTCTTGCCGCTGGTGGTCGGACGCGCGACGCGGCTGGCGCAATTCTTCTCCGCCGGCGAGAAGAAATACGAGGGGCGCATCCGCTTCGGATGGGCCACCGACACCTACGATCGCGACGGAGCGCCCGTTTCCCCTGAAACGGAACCGCATTTCACTCGCGCGGAGTTGGAAGCGGCGCTCGCTCAATTTCGCGGAACCCTTCGCCAAACGCCGCCGCCCTTCTCGGCCAAGAAGATCGCTGGAACTCCGGCCTATCGCATGGCGCGCAAAGGACTCGCCGTGGAGTTGGAGCCGGTCGAGATCCAGATTTTCGCGCTGGATCTACTCGAGTTCGACGGCGCTTCGGCCCAGGTCCGCGTGCACTGCTCGGCGGGAACCTACGTGCGCAGCATCGCGCACGAGGTGGGCCGGGTCCTGGGCTGTGGCGCGTTTCTGGACAGCCTGAGAAGGACCGCGTCGGGCGAGTTCACTGAGAGCCAGGCTCGGACACTTGAAGCGTTGCAGGAATTGGCGGCAGCGGGGCATATCGCGGACGCCGTCATTCCAAATTCGCGGCTGTTGCCGGACTTCCCCAGCGCAGCAGTGGATGCGCTGACAGCAGGGCAAATCCGCCAGGGCAAGGATTTCCGCATTTCGCCTTTCGTGGATCGCTCCGGCGCGAAGTATGTGAAGGCCATTGGACCCGGGGGCGACTTGATTGCCATCGGCGAAGCGCGGCTCCCGCACCTCTACCATCCGGTTCGGGTGCTCTAATTCGCGAATCGAATGAAGCAAGTTTAATACCAGTGCTGGCCGCGACACCAATTGGTTGGTTTATGATGCAAGAGTGCGGCATCCTCTCGCGATTGTGCTGATGGTTGCCGTGTCGCTGTTTGCTTCCGCCGCCTGGACGCAAGAAGCTGGAAACGCGCCGAAACCGGACGATGCCAAGAGCGAGCCGAAGTACGACGACACGTTTTCCGGTCCGGTCGTCGAACTGACCGCCGCCAAAATCACCGTTTCGCGCAGTATCCTGGGCAAGCCCGCTGAGAAGCACACGTTCTTGATCAAGCCCGATACCCGCATCGAGGGCAAGCTCAAGGTGCGTGCCAAAGTGACCGTGGGCTTTGTGGCGACCGACGAAGGCGATGTGGCGCGATTGATCGTGGTGCGGACCACGCAGCGGTCCAACAAGAAGTAGCTATCTCTTCGTCTTCGCCTTTTTCCGGGCGGCCCAGCCTTCCTTGACGACTTGCCGGGCTCGGCCCAACGCGAGAGCGCCCTGGGGCACCGCATCAGTGATTGTCGAGCCCGCGCCGATATAGCTTCCGTCTCCGATTTCGACCGGCGCAACCAAGGTCGAGTTACTGCCCACGAATGCTTCCGCGCCGATGTGCGTAGGATGCTTGCGAACGCCGTCGTAGTTGCACGTGATGGTTCCGGCGCCGATGTTGGTGTTCGCGCCCACGGTGGCGTCGCCCAGATACGCCAGATGATTGGCTTTTGCGCCCGCACCGAACTGCGTGTTCTTCAGTTCGACGAAATTGCCGATGCGCGCTCCGGCGCCTACGCGGTTACCGCCGCGCAGACGGGCGAAAGGCCCGATGTGCGCACCAGCTTCGACGCGAGAATCGGCCAGCGAAGTGAATGGCGCGACTTCCACCTGATCTCCCAGCGTCGAGTCCTGCACGATAGAACACGCGCCCACGCGGCAGTCCTCACCGATCTCGCTGCGCCCCAGAATCTGCGCGAATGGCTCAATGACTGAGTCGGGCCCGATCCGCACCGCTCCATCGATGGTCACCGTCTCCGGCTTCTCAATGGTCACGCCCTGGAGCATCAGCTCGCGCACCTTCCGCTCGCGGAAGATGCGGTCCACCTCGGCCAGCTCGACGCGCGTGTTAATTCCCAGCAGTTCGGCCGGGTTCGGTACATCCATCGCGGTGACGGTGTGGCCGGCGCGGTGGAGGATCTCGACGATGTCGGTCAGGTAATATTCGTGCGCCGCGTTCTTTGGCCGGATCTGCGGCAGATGCTTCCACAGCAAGCCCGCGCGGAAGCAATAGATGCCGGAGTTGATGACTTGAATCGCGCGCTGCTCGGCTGTTGCGGCCTTGTGTTCCACGATGGCCCGCACCTTGTTGCGCTCGCTTAAGATCACGCGGCCGTACCCGGAGGGATCATCCAGGCGCGTGGTGATCAATGTGGCGGCAGCCTTGCCTGCGGCCTGCTTGCGGACCAGCTTCGTCAAGGTCGCCGGCGATAGCAGTGGGCAATCGCCATACAACACCACGACGAGGCCGTTATTGGACGCCAGCGTTTTGCGGCAAGCGAGCAAGGCATGCCCAGTGCCCTTTTGTTCGCGCTGCCGGATAAATCGCACTCCGCTGGGCTCAAGCAACGCTTGCACCTCTTCCGCCTGATGGCCAACCACGACATGGATATCGCGGGGGGTGGCTATGGTTTGCGCCGCCGCGACCACGTGTTCGATCAGCGCCAGGCCGCCCGCGCGGTGCAGCACCTTCGCGCGCTTGGACTTCATTCGCGTGCCCAGCCCTGCGGCCAGGATCACTACTTTCACAGTGGACTTCATTCTGCTCGCGCCAGGATCGGAACTCTGCGCCGCGCCGCGTGCCCCCGCCGGGCCAGTTCCACGGCCACCTCGGCCGTGGCTCGCGGATCGTGCCGGACCGTCGTGCCATCCGCCAACAAATCCGTCGCGACGATCTGCAAGCCGATTTCGGCCAACCGGTCAACGTCGTTGACCACTGGCCGCGCTTCCTCGGCTGCGTACTTCCGCCTCTGGCGCGGACTGATCGGGCGGGTGTTGACCACGGCGACGTCCAGGAAGGACACTCCCGCGTGGCGGTGAATTGCGGCCACATGATCGGAAGCGCGGAAGCCGGTGGTCTCGCCCGGCTGCGACATCAGGTTCACGAAATAGGCTTTGAGCGCACGGCTGCGGCGAATCGCTCGGGGGATGCCTTTCACCAGAACGTTCGGGATCACGCTGGTGAATAGCGAACCCGGGCCAAACGTGATCAGGTCGGCTTCCTCAATCGCCGCCAGCGTCTCCGGCAGGGGCATGCAGATTCTGGGCCGGAGCCGCAATTGGCGAATACGCGAAACGCTCTTGCCGATGCGCGTCTCTCCCTTCACGATGCGGCCATTCTCCAGTTCCGCCTCCAGCACCACGTCCGCGTCGGTCGAGGGATAAATGCGGCCCAGGCTGGCCAGCACTTCCGAAGAGAGCTTCACGGCGCCCACGAAGTCTCCGGTCAGATTCGTCAGTGCGGTGAGGAAAAGGTTACCGAAACTGTGGCCCTTCAGCCCGCGGCCCTCCGAGAACCGGTACTGAAACAGCCGGGACAACAGGGCGTCGTCTTCCGAGAGCGCCACCATGCAGTTACGAATATCGCCAGGCGGTAGGACGTCGAATTCCCGCCGCAGGCGCCCGGAACTGCCGCCGTCATCGGTCACGGTGACGATGGCCGTAATCTCAACTTCGCGGGGTTCCTTGGCGTACCGTTTCAAGCCATGCAAAACGCTGGAAAGCCCGGTCCCTCCCCCAATGGCGACGATGCGGAGCGGTTCCATCCCTTTCTATAGCATCGCAGGTTCCGCGCTGCCCACAGCTAGCCCATTGTTACTAATCTGGATAGAACCTGCGCTAGGAACGCAGTACGGGTATCCCTCGGAAAATCTCAGAGGAACGGGTGGCGGACTGCGACGCTCAGGCGGCGGGTAGGTCGTCTTCTTCGTAGACGGGCACGGATTCCAAGTCTTCCGCTTCGAATACCTGGTCGCAATCCAGGCACCGAACGTAATCGACTCCGTCACGCCGCGCTAGGATCTCGGTACGATCATGCTTGCAGGGCTGCATAAGAAATAAAACAGATTATCCCCATTCTAAGCACGCCGACATAGTTGTCAAGCCCCCAGGGGCGGCCTCGATGCCCTATTTCGGTGCGGGGATTTACCCAGCCCTGGGATTGGCACGGGGTGCGGGTAGCCCGGCCGGCTTCTTCGTACTATGGGATACCGCCGGTTCGGAACAATTCCATGCTAAAATGTTCGTGGTGCCGGCGGACTTCGACACACTCCGGGTCGAACGGTTCAAGCAAGCGACCCAAGCCAAGCTTCGGGATGTCCGCTGCCCGGATCACCACCGCCCGCCCCGCCTTCGCTTTCGCGGCGCTTCCTTGCGCGATATCAGTATTTCGCTCAGCGGCTGTTGTCCTAAAGTGATGGCTCTGGCCAACGCCCGCATCGCTTCCGTCAGCGGACCCGCGCAAAAATGCGCCGTACCCCTTCCTGGAAATCTTCGGGAGGCGTAAGCAGGCTGGCCACCAGGAAAGCCTCGCGTTCGAAATCGAAGAAGAAGCCGGGCTGCACAAGCACGTTGTCGGCCGAGAGCAGGGTTGACACCCATTCCTCTTCCGTGTGAATTTTGGGCGCCTCCAGAATGGCATACCAGCCGCCTTCGGTTGCCAGAAGCCGCCAGGGAGAGTCAGGACCGATCCGGTCGGCCAGAAACGCGCGGTTTTGGCGGACACGGGCGAGGATCTGCCCTTGCACCTGCGCGCGCGAGCCCAGCAGCGCGGATGCTGCCCACTGCACCGGCGTGCCGGCCGAAAGGTAGGTGTCGGCAATCAGCTCCAGACGGTCGAAGGCTTCGCGGCGGAGCGCAGCCGGGCCGCAAACCACGATCCATCCCAGCTTCATTTGAGGCAGGCCCGCGATCTTGGACAGCCCGCTCAGGCAGAACGTCAGCACTTCATCGACGCCCGTGAGAGAACGCACGCGCTGCGCATCGTCGTCCAGCGCGTAATCGCAAAAGACTTCATCGGACACGAGCGCCAGTTCGTGATCGCGGCACAGGCGAAGCAGCTCGGCCAGCTCCGTTTGCTTCACGAACGATCCGGTCGGGTTGTTCGGATTCACCAGCACAATAGCGCGGGTGCGCGGCGTGATGGCCTGCCGAAGCGCCTCGAAGTCGATCGTCCATCCGCCGTGATAAACGAGTGGATATTGAACTGCGCGCACAGACTCCAGGGCGGCCAGAAACTCAAAGAGCGGGTAGGAGGGATAGGGCACTAGAACTTCGTCGCCCGGGTCGGCCAGCAGTTTGAAAACGAACTCATACGCCTCGCTGGTGCTGGCGGTGAGAAGGATCTGATCCGCAGTGACGCGGGCCGAATAGTATTGCGAGACGGCCTCGCGGGCAGCGGGGATTCCCGCTGGGGCGGGCTGATAGCGCAGAGATCGCGGATCGGCCAAAGCGCGTAGAATCTCTTGGCCGGGATACGTGAATCCAGCGGCGGTCGGGTTGGATTCCGTCAGGTCCAGGATGACCGCCCCAGCCGAGCGCTTCTGCTCGAGCAAACGCGCCAGCGGATTCGGCGCCAGATTCCAGCCAAGCCGGGAGGAGAACATAAAGGCAGGTAGCTGCTAAATTACCACGCCCCCGGGCGGCAGCCTGGGACAAACTACTAGTTCGAAGGAATGTTGCTCCGGGTCCGCGAAGTGCTTCGATTCGTGCTGCTGCGATGCGACTTGCTGCGATTCCGGTTAACGGAACTGCGCGAGCGATGGGAACTGGAACGGTTCTCACTGTGGTTCGTCCCGGCGAACAAGGCCGAGCTCGTGCCTACACCCAGGGCGAGCGCGAGAAGACTGGTCAGAAAGATTCTCATGCACTATGAGTGTCTGGCCGGCGCAAAAGATCGCTTTGCAATTTACGCGATGGTAAACGGGAACGGGTTGCCGTCCTCGCGGGGCATCCGTTTGGGCGCCACGATGCGCGCAAGCGGCACGCTGACCAGGCTCTGCGCGTTTTCCCAGGGAGCCGGAAATAGCTGGAAGCTCGCTCCTGCGGAGGCGGAGTCCAGTGCGGCAGCTTCCTCTGGCGTCAGGAAGCCGATCACGTACACCGCTCCGTCTGCGGCCTTGTGCACCTCAAAGGCGTGATAGGACTCTTTCGAGAACAGCGGCACTGCCAGCGCGCCCGGGGCGTACGCGAAACCATAGACGCCGTCCGGCAAAGCGTCCACGCCGGCGCCCTCTTCACTGGGCTGCAGTGGACGGACCTGATGGCTCGCACGCAACGCTGCGACACCCGCGGACACAGCTTCCGCAGGTTGTGGGAAATGCGGAGTAGCACTCATAAGAACGACGAAGAGTAATAAAATAACACAAGGAAAACCCCACATGCCAGTCACTACCAACGCCCCCGCCGAGCCTGCTGTCCAAAGCCTGCCGGCCGTGCCGCTGACGCTGGAAGGCTCCAGTATGCTCCACCAGATGTTGCGCGTCCGGTGGACCGCCTGGAAGGCCGTGCCGCAAACGCAGCGGTCGGAAATGCTTGAGGAAGCCTCCGGCCTGCTCGCTGCCATGGAGCGCAACACTGGCGGCCAGACCGCGGCCTTTACGCTGCTGGGCCACAAGGGCGACTTGATCCTGGTTCATTTCCGGCGCTCGTTCGACGAACTGGGCGAAGTGGAGCGTCGTCTGGCGGGTCTCGGGCTTTGGGATTATCTGGAGCCGACTACTTCGTACTTGTCCGTGGTGGAACTGGGACTCTACGAGTCGAGCCTGAAGACCTATGGCGCGCTGGCCGAACGTGGCATTCCGCCGTTCTCGCCCGAGTGGAACGAGGAGATCGAAAAAGTGATGGCGCGGCAGCGCGAAGCCATGGCGCCGCGGCTGTATCCCGACATGCCTCCGCACAAATACCTGTGCTTCTACCCAATGGACCGCAAGCGCGGCGAGTTGAAGAACTGGTACCGGCTGCCGATGGCCGAACGGCAGCGGCAAATGCACGAGCATGGCATGGTAGGCCGCCGCTACGCCGGCGAAGTGAAGCAGATCATCTCGGGATCCATCGGCTTCGACGATTGGGAGTGGGGCGTGGACCTGTTTGCCGACGATCCGCTGGTGTTCAAGAAGCTCATCTACGAGATGCGCTTCGACGAAGTGAGCGCCGATTATGCGCTGTTCGGCACGTTCTTCATCGGCATTCGGTGCCCCGCGGCCGAGCTGGAGCGCTGGCTGAGCGTTTAGTGAGCCTTGGCCAAATCGGCCGCGGCGCCCGCCGCATCGCCCATTGCCTTCTTCGTCACGCTGCGATTCTTATACGCGTTGGAGTAAGCCGGATTAATCCGGATTGCTTCGTTAAGGTCGGCGAGCGCGTGCTGGTAATCACGCAGTAGCAGATAAGCGAAGCCGCGGGCGTTAAAGGCCAACGCAAAGTCCGGCTTGAGCTGGATGGCCTGCGTCAGTTCCACGATTGCCTCCGCGTACTTGCCGGCTTGCGTGAGCGCGCGGCCGCGCTGGTTGTGCTCTTCGGCGGAAACGCCGGGTTGCGGCTTGGGCGTTACAGGCGCTATCGGCCGCGGCTGAGGTTTCGGTTGCGGCAGTTCTAAATGGTCGGGCACCGGCATTGGGAAGGTCTGAGTGAGCGTTCCCCCGTGAGCTATTATTTCAGCGGGCTTGACCTCCGCCGCCTTGGCCTCTTCCATCTTGGCATCAGCCTTCTTCAGCACGTCGAGCGCGTCCTTGTAGTCGGGCCGCAGCTTGACGGCCTGCTCGAGATCATCCCGCGCCTTCGCGTATTGGCCCAGCAGAAAGTAAGCACTCCCGCGCGCATACCAGGCTTCCGGCATCTTCGGATCCAGCTCGATCGCCTTGCTGCGGTCCGCCAGACCTTTGTCGTGCATCCCGAGCTCGTGATACGACCCGCCGCGCGCTAGGTACGCTTCGGCCAGGTTCGGCGCCAGCTTCACGGCCTGTTCGCGGTCCGCTAAAGCGTCGTTCTTGCGCCCCAGCCGGACCAGCCCGACCGCGCGCGCCAGGTAGAGATACGAGTCCTCCGGCGTGATCTTCATCCCGGCAGTAAAATCGGCGACGGCCTTCTCGTTTTCCCCCAGCTTCAGATAGGCCGCGCCGCGCAGCGTGTAAGCCCGCGCGTCCTCCGGCCGCAGCGTGAGCGCCTGGTTGAAGTCCTGTATAGCGCGCTGGAATTCGCCTTCCTGTCCGTAGGCGAAACCGCGGTCCAGCAGCGCGTCCACGTAATCGGCCTTCAGGCTGATGGCCTGGTCGTAATCGTCAATAGCATCGCTGTAGCGCCCCATCGCAGCGTACACGTTACCGCGCTCCTTGATCGGCACGGGGTTGTCGAGCCGCAGCTTGATTCCATGGGTGTAATCCGCGACGGCCTTGTCGTTTTCTCCCTGGGCGGCATGAGCGGCGGCGCGGCTGTTGTAAAGCGCCGCTGTGTCCACGCCCGACTGGATCGCGCGGTCGTAGTCTGCGATGGCCTTTTGCGGGTCTTTGAGCTTGCGGTAAATGTTGCCGCGCAACTCATGCGCCTCGGCGTTGTCCGGAGTGAGCTTCAGAATTGCATTGGCGTCTTCGAGCGCGGGCCGGTATTCGCCTTCAGCGTATCGGACGCGCGCACGGTGCAGGTAGGACTGGGCGTCGGCGGGGTCGTTTTGGAGAGCTTCGCCGTACGCCGCTTCGGCCTCTTTCCACTGGCCGGCGTCCTCGTACCGCAGACCTTCCTTGAAGGCCTTCTCCGCCTTGGAATTGGAGGCGCTCAACGGCCCGACGGCCACGAGCGCAACGAGAACAAAACAACCAACGCGCCACATCGAATCTCGTCAGTCCTTCCCACTAGAATAACGCCGCGGCGACTGTGGATTGCTCTTCGGTTTCCTATCCAAGGCCCAGGGGCCGTGTAGTGGATTCCCCCACGCCGATGAGGGCTATTCCGCAGATTTTCCCCCGAAGCCAACGTTACGAATCGTGATTTGTTCGACTTGCGCGTGGATCGAACTGGCACAGGGGTTGCGTATCCTCGCTCAGACGGGAGATTGATAGACGTGCGTCGGACGCACATCCCGGTTCGGCTGAGTGCGTGGCTGATCTTGGCCTTCAGCCCGGCTTTGGTGCGGGCGGACTCGCCTGGCGGTCCGGCCGAGCCCCTGTTCTCCGCCACCAGCGAACTCGTGTTGATTCCGGTACATGTCCTGGACCGGAAGGGCCGCACCGTCACCCATTTGCAGCGGGAGCATTTCCAGGTGTTCGACGAGGGCGAGGCTCGTTCCATTCTGTCGTTCACCGGCGAAGATGTTCCCGTGTCTCTCGGCCTTGTGCTGGATCTGAGCAAGAGCATGCAAAGGAAACTTCCGGACGCGCTCGCGGCACTACGTGCCATCACAGCCACTGCCGGGCCGGAAGACGAAGCGTTTCTGTTGGCCGTCTCGAGCGAGCCGGAAGTCCTCGCGCATTTCACCTCCGACGTCGCGTCCCTTGCCGATGTCGCGATGTTCTCGAAGGTCGAAGGCAGCACTGCGCTGATTGATTCCATTCACCTGGCGCTGACGCGTGTCCGCAGCGGCCGAAACACGCGGAAAGCGCTGGTTGTAATTTCCGACGGCGCCGATAACCACAGCCGTTACTGTGTTTCGGAACTGATGGCGGTTGCCCAAGAGACTGACACGCAGATCTATACGATCGCCGTTCACGAGCATCGCCACAGCCAGGCGGAAGCTCGCGGCGCCGACATGATGAAAAAGATTTCTGCCGCCACCGGCGGCCTGCATTTCGCCTTGCAGGGGCGGTGGCAGCTTCCTCAGGCCGGTCAAAAGATCGGCCTTGCTCTGAAAAGCGTTTATGTGCTCGGATTCCGCCCGCCGCCCCCCAGCACGGCCCGCCAATGGCGGCGCGTCCGAGTAAAGCTGGCGCCTTCTACTGACGCCTCGCTCCGGGTTACGGCCCGAAGCGGATATTTTGCGGACGAGTGAGGCTTTATGAACCTGATCCAATGTCCCCATCCAAGCAGACGCGGCCCAGCCCGGAAGCGTGGGCTCTCTTTGGTCAAGGCCCTCGTTGCCGCCACGGCCGGGCTCACTCTTGTCCTGACCGCCGAGCTATCCGGCCAGGACGCGATCGCCGAACTCAAATCCGGCGAAGACATCTTCCAGGCGGCGTGCGTTGCCTGCCATGGCCGCGATGGCAAGGGCGCGCAGCGCTCCTCGGTGGGCTTTACAACTCATTTGCCCAATTTCACCGACTGCGCTTTCGCCACCAAGGAGCCGGATGTCGATTGGTCCGCCATCATCCACAACGGAGGACCGGCCCGCAGTTTCTCGCGCATCATGCCGTCCTTCCGCGAAGCCCTTACGGACGAGCAGATCGATCAGGTGGTCGAGCATGTGCGAAAGTTCTGCACCAGCCCGGCTTGGCCGCGGGGCGACCTCAATCTGCCGCGCGCCATGGTCACCGAGAAAGCCTTCCCGGAAAATGAGACGGTGATCACGACCTCATTCAACGTACGGGGCGCTCCGGGCGTGGGAAATGACATTGTCTTTGAGCGCCGCTTCGGCGCCGCCAACCAGTTCGAGGCCACTGTCCCTTATGGCTTCGTCCATGACACGGGCGCTTGGCGATCGGCCTTGGGCGACATCGCTCTAGGGTACAAGCGCCTGCTGTTTCATAGCCTGCGGACGGGTTCGATTCTCAGCGTGTCCGGAGAGGTCACCACGCCGACCGGAGACACGGCCAGGGGCACCGGGAACGGCACCACGATTTTCGAGACATTTGCTTCGTACGGACAGATCCTGCCCGCTGATAGTTTTGTCCAATTCCAGGGCGGCTATGAACAGCCCGTCCACACCGACAAAGCTCCCAAAGCAGCGTACGCACGGACCGCCCTCGGCCGCAGCTTCAGCCAGGGTGGCGGGCTGGGACGCACATGGACTCCGATGGTGGAATTCATCTCCGACTGGGATCTTGTCTCCGGCGCCAAAACCAACTGGGACGTTTTGCCGCAGCTTCAGATTCCCTTGAGCAGACGCATGCATATCATGGCCGACGTGGGGGTGCGAGTGCCGGTGAACAACACCGCGGACCGGCCGGTGCAATTGATGTTCTATCTCATGTGGGATTTCGCCGACGGAAGCCTTCGGCAGGGCTGGTAGGAGGAGTCGCCCATGAACACCCAACAGAAACTGTCCATCCAGCTCATAGGAGCGTTCTGCCTGGCGGCGAACCTGGCCGGCAGCGGCGGGGCGGTTGACGCCAAGCCGGTCCCGAGAAAAGCGCAGCCTGTGAAGCTGGAGCATTTTGAGACTTCGGACCGCTGTATCGCCTGCCACAACGGCATCTCTACCTCACTCGGTGAAGATGTATCCGTGGGATTCAAGTGGCGCGCCACGATGATGGCTAACTCCGCACGTGATCCCTACTGGCAAGCGGGCGTCCGGCGGGAAACCATCGACCACCCCATGGCCAAGGCCGAAATCGAAAATGAGTGCGCCATTTGCCATATGCCGATGGCGCGCTATGAGTCCATGCTGGCCGGCCATGAACAGGAAGTCTTCGGCCATGCGCGCTTCGATCCTTCCAAGCCGGCGGACCGCTTCGCCGCCGACGGCGTTTCCTGCTCGCTTTGTCATCAGATCACGGACCAGAAGCTGGGAACGCGCGAGAGCTTCGTCGGCGGTTTCGTCATCGACACCACGCCCGCGAAAGATGACCGGAAGGTGTACGGTCCCTACGAAATCGACGCCGGGCACGTGCGCATCATGCGATCGTCCGCGGGGTTTCAGCCTACCCAGGCAAAACACATCCGCCAGTCCGAGCTGTGCGCAACCTGCCACACGTTACTAACCAAGGCGCTCGGCAAGAACGGCGAGGTTATCGGTGAGTTGCCCGAACAGGTGCCTTACCAGGAGTGGCTGGAGAGCGATTACAAGGAAACCAAGAGCTGCCAGAGCTGCCATATGCCGGTTGTCGCTGAGCAGGTGCCGGTGACCTCTGTGCTTGGCAAACCGCGCGAGGCCGTATCGATGCACTCGTTCGTGGGCGGCAACTTCTTCCTGCAGCGGCTGCTGAACCGCTATCGCGACGAATTAAGCGTTCAAGCTCTCCCCCAGGAGCTCGACGCCGCTGCAACCCGCACCATCACGCATCTGCAGGCCGAATCCGCCAGGATCACCATCGAGAAGCTGGAGCGCCGCGACGATCGTATGGAAGCCGATATCGCCGTCCAGAACCTGGGAGGACACAAACTGCCGACCGCCTATCCATCGCGGCGCGTCTGGTTGCATGTCTCCGTGCGCGATGCTAACGGCAAGTGCATCTTCGAGTCCGGCGCCATCAACCCGCAAGGCATGATCGAAGGCAACGACAATGACGCCGACGCCGGCCGCTACGAGCCGCACTACACCGAGATCCGGAGCCCGGATCAGGTCCAGATCTATGAAGCCATCATGGGAGACTCCGCTGGAAAGCCGACCACGGGGCTTCTCAACGCCATCGGCTATCTCAAAGACAACCGCCTCCTGCCGAGCGGCTTCGACAAGAGCAAGGCGGACAAAGATGTGGCCGTGCACGGCGCGGCGGCGAACGACCCGGACTTCACCGGGGGCGGTGACCGGATTCGCTATTCCATTGCAGTGGCCGGCGCAGCTGGGCCTTTCCGGGTGGAAGCAGAGCTGTGGTATCAGCCGCTGGCTTACCGCTGGGCCGCGAACCTCCGGCAGTATGACGCATTCGAGCCCCGCCGGTTCATCGGATACTACGAGGCTCTCGCTCCGGGCTCGGCGGTAATGCTGGTAAAGGCTTCCATGGATGCGCGGTAACGTGCGCGGCGCGCTTACCGCAACGGCGCCACACCGGGGGCGGGGAAGGTGATCAAGGAGAAGTGCGAGGCGATGCGTCCCAGGAAGCTGTCGCGCTCCGAGACGCTCACCCACTTCACCAGCGCCGATTCGCCGCTGTCGGAGAAGAAGCCGACGCCGCCGCGGCTGATCCGGCTATCGGTCCAGGAGCTGATCAGCTGGCCGTTCACCGAGGTCAGGAAGCGGTCTCCGCGCACGCTCACGCGCACCCGGTAGTCCACGCCGCGCTCCAGTGTCAGCGGCAGAGGCAATTCCACGCGCTCCCGCTCGCGGCCATCCAGGACGATGAAGCGCACCAGCCCGGCGTTCGGCAGCGGCCCCGGCTTGGTGATCACCAGCTTGGTGGCGTAGTAGTTGTGCAAGTCCGCGGCGCGGAAGGCCCAATCCATGCTCTTGCGATCGATCTGGCCCATGAACTCCAGTTCGTAGTTGGAGAGCGATGTAGATGGCTTCCACAACCGGAGCGATGTGGGCCGAACCTCGCCGGCTTGCATGCCCCAATCCGATGCTGCAGCGCCCAAGCCTTCCCAATTGCCGAAGCCCGAATGAAAATCGTCGCGCAGCGTTCCCGAAGCCTTGTTCTGAATCAGGTTGCTGATCATCTGGCCGAAACCGCCGCTCGAGGCGTGAGGATTGGTGTCCGGCAGCGGCGAAACCGCTGCTTTTGGCGCCGGTGCGTTCACGGGCAGTTGAGACAGCGCAATCAAAAGAAGAACGACGGTGAGGCCTACGAAAATGCTGGTACCCAAGCCGGCCTTGCGGTCCGATTTGTCCTCGGGCTTGGATCGCGTGACCACTCGCCACGTCGGCAGTCGCGATTCCTCGAATCCGTACAGATCTTCGGCTTCCCGCAGCGCGCGGGCAGACTTCGACGTCAGCTTACTGCGATGCTCATCGCAGCAAAAATGCTGGTCTTTGAGCCTGCGCAGTGGACCGATCCGCTTGTGGCAATATAAACAGCCCATGCTAGCTGACCTTCACGCTGCCCCAGTGTAACAAGTGGCTACTCACAAAGAAATGTACTAAGGTAATAATCCGGTTTAGATGGGAGCTTGGTCATGTGCGGAGTAAGAATAGAGACTGAGTCACTAAATTTCGCTGGAACAGATACCCCCGTACTTCCGTATTCCGCACTAAGGTAAACCATTTATGCTGATCCTGCGGCCCGCCCGGCTCGCGGTTGTGTGTGCAACCCTCCTACTGTTAATCGGATGCGAGCGGGACTGGCGTTCGCGCGGCATCAGCCGGACAGAGATGCGCTCCATACCACTAGATCCATCGGAATTTGTGCGCGCGGACTTGAGGATGGGAGCCGGCGAACTTTGGATCCGGGGAGGCTCGTCCAAGCTGTTGGACGCCGAATTCACCTACCGCCGTCTCCGCATGCGGCCAGAGGTCCGCTACGATTCTGGTCACCTGACCGTGGAAGAGCCTTCGGGCTTTGCCGGAGCGGAAAACAAGTACCGTTGGGATCTGGCGTTCAACAACGACAAGCCTCTGGATCTGAACATCCACTTCGGCGCGGGCGAAGGAAACCTGGATCTCAGGAATCTGACGCTGCGGCAAGTCGACATTCACATGGGAGTGGGGCAGCTGCATATCGACCTCCGGGGTGAGCCCAAGAACAACTACACCCTCTCAGTCAACGGAGGCGTAGGCGAGCTTACTATCTACCTGCCAGAGCACGTAGGCGTGGCTGCCGACGTTGAAGGCGGAATTGGCGATATCGACGCCCGGGGGCTGGAGAAACGAGGCGGCCGATACGTAAATTCCGCGTATGAGCACGCCAAGACGACAGTCCACCTCGAAGTCCACGGCGGAATCGGGGCCATTCACTTGATTGGGGACTGACCCGGCGGATCGACCCTAGTACTATTTGTTAACGTACTATATCTAAAGGATTTACCACCCGAGGCCGATACCCTTTTGACAGCCGGACCTCCGCGTTTGCGGAGCGGGCAGAAGGGCGCAGATGGGTTTCTTGCTATTCTCGGTCTGCTTCGTGGGCTTGATCCTCGCGGTCAAGTACATGCGTGGATCTGCGCGCGCCCGCCGGTCAGAGGCTGCGATTACGGAAGGCTTCGACGGCGACGTCGCTGGTGACCTGTTTGACACCGCGCCCGTCGGTTACCTGGACGTGGATCGCGAAGGCATCGTCAAGCGCGTGAACCGGCGGCAATGCAAGTTGCTGGGCGTCAAGGCATCCGAAGTGCTCGGCAAACACTGCGCCGAGTCTGTGCCCGAGAAGGAACGCGGGCGCTTCCGCGAGGAGATCCAGCGCAGAATGGCGGGGCAGACCGCGCTGATTCCCTACCAGCGCCAGCACGTTCGCGCGGACGGAAGCAAAGTCAACATGGAAGTCCACGAACAACTCCTGCGCACCGCCAAGGGCGCCGTGGTTGGTCTACGCATGGCTTCCGTCGACGTGACGGAACGCAAGAAGAGCGAAGACGCGGCTTATCAAACCGCGGCCGAACTACGCGCGCTGTTCCAAGCCTTTCCCGATTTGTTTCTCCGGCTGCGCCGCGATGGCCAGGTACTGGATGCCAAGGGCGGGCAGAGATCCGACCCGCTGCTGGTTCCCGAGCGGTTTGCCGGGCACAATCTGAAGGAGATTTTGCCCGAAACGGTGGTGGCGCAAATCCAGCAGGCTCAGGAGAAGGCTCGGAAGAACAACGCGCTGGAGATTGTCGACTTCACGGCCACCGAGCGCGCCGGGCTGCAGGGTTACGAAATGCGTCTGCTGCCTATGGACTGGGACCAGTGGATCGCCATCGTGCGGAACATCACCGCGCGCAAGGCCGGTGAACAAAAGCTGCAGCAATACGCGCAGGAGTTGGAACGCAAGAACGAAGAGCTGGAGTCGGCCGTGATCACTGCGCGCGAAGCCACTCGGATGAAGAGCCGGTTCCTGGCGAACATGAGCCACGAGATCCGCACGCCCATGAACGGCGTGCTGGGCATGACCGACTTTCTGCTGGGTACCGATCTCAGCGGCGAGCAGCGCGAGTACGCCGAATCGATCAAGCGCTCGGCCGACTCTCTGCTGGGCCTGATCAACGACATCCTGGATCTGTCGCGCATCGAAGCTGGAAAGCTGCCGGTGGAGCACGTGGCGTTTCCGCTGCGCGCGAGCGTGGAGGAAACCGCGGCCTTCTTCGCTAAACAGGCGCGCTCCAAGGGACTGGAATTCCAGACCGCGATCTCGGCCAGTCTGCCGCGCGAGGCCGTCGGCGATGCGGGCCGGATCCGTCAGATACTGACCAATCTGCTAGGCAACGCCATCAAATTCACCGAGCGCGGACGCGTGAATTTGACGGTCGAGCCAGTGAGCCAGACCAAAGACACGTTCAAGGTGAAGTTCGTGGTGCAGGATACCGGCATTGGGATTCCGCACAGCCAGCATGACCGGCTGTTCGAGTCGTTCACACAGGCGGATGACTCGAGCACGCGTAAGTACGGCGGCACGGGGCTGGGCCTCGCCATTTCTAAGCAGCTCGTAGAACTGCTGGGCGGGACGATCGGCGTGGAAAGCGAGCCGGGTCGCGGCAGCCGCTTCTGGTTCACGCTCAGTCTAGGTAAAGCGGCCCCGGCGGAGAAGCCCGCGCCGCAACCGGTACTCCGCGCAGCGGCGCAGCCGCGGCCGGTCGACGCTCATCCGGCACCCGTGCCCGTCCCCGCGCTTGCTTCCACCGCAACGGCACGGCCGCAGCCAGCCGAAAAACCGGTTGGCGCTTCGAACCGGCGCATCCTGGTCGCCGAAGACAACGAGATCAACCAGAAGATTGCGCTGCGCCTTCTGCAGAAACTGGGATTGGACGCCGACGCCGTCGTGAACGGCAAGGAAGCCGTGGAAGCGGTGGAGAAGCGCAAGTACGATCTGGTCCTGATGGACTGCCAGATGCCCGGCATGGATGGCTTCGAGGCGACGGCGATGATCCGCAGCCGCGAAGGGCAGCAACGCCACTTACCGATTTGTGCTCTCACCGCCAACGCGATGGAAGGCGATCGGGAGCGATGTCTGGCGGCTGGCATGGACGATTATCTGAGCAAGCCCGTTGGCCTGGAGAAGCTGCGCGAAGCGCTGGAACGCTGGATTCCTGGCGGGGCGAACCTGCTGAATCCGAAGACGTCGGCTGTGGGCGCCCGTAGCTGACGCGAGAGAAAACTGAGTCAGAGCAACTTGGGTAGTTTGTGCTTACGCGCGCGAATGCGGCCGCCACCGGTAATTTTCCAGAACGGCGATTCCGGGTCACTTCAACGAGTTGGCGACGACACGGCCAAGTGAAAGCGTTGGGCTGGGTGAGCGTTAATCGGAATCGCGGTAAAGATCCAGGGCGAACGCCAACGCGTCCTTAAGACGCTCCATGATTTCGGGGGAAAGCCTTCCAATTCTCCGTTCAAGACGCACGGTTGGTAGAGATCCCAATCCTTGAACGTTGGCTATTGATTCACGATCGAGAAACGGAAGCCGTGGCAGCCGCACTTCATACGGACTGTCCCTCCGTTGGGTAGTCAGAGGCACGTACAAGACTAGTGCCCGGGGCGGGTCGGGGTCTTGGCGAGAAACTATGACGACGGGACGAGTTTTGGCAGCGAGTCCCAGGTCAGCCAGCCAGATCTCACCTGGTTGGGGGTTCATCGAGCAGGTCGAGGACCTCTTGTTCGGCGGCGCGCGAGCGCGCAACATCGAGGACGTCGTGATCGGCGAGTTCTATTACCTCAGCGATGCGCTCCCTGGCCTCTGCCGCCGTCTCTGGCTTCCACTCGCGCAATCGAGCGTCCAACTTCTCCGCTAAGGCGTCCATGTTGACCTCCTGCCCCTCGCTTCTAGTTTAAGCCAAGCGTCCTCCAGGGATTGCCACGTATTCAACTCGGGGACCATGGGGGCCCGGTCATGAAGCGTGGCAAACAGAACCAAACCAGGAGGTCTTCTCCGAAAAACAGCCTAAGCCTGCCGGATCTCGACCAAGCAAGATCAGCAGTCCTCACAACCTGCCCTCGAAGGAATCCCAGAGAGGTTAGCGGCACGCGATAGACGAGTTTATCGCCTGGTACTGCTCGGAGCCAAGATTGTCGTTCAACAAGACCGTTGTCACTCGTTATCGTATTCACCTGGAATCGCGTCAGTTGGCGCCAGGCACGATCAACGGAAGACTCGCTGCCGTCCGGCGCCTGGCATATGAGGCCGCTGATTCCGGCCTGCTCAGCCTGGATCTCGCTGCTGGTATCCGGCGGGTCAAAGGGCCGAAGAACCTCGGCGTTCGCCTCGGCAACTCCGCGCGGGCAAGATTTGGGGAGATGGTGTAACGGAGCGCGTTGTGTGGCACGTCGTGAAGGTTGCGCCAAAAGAGCAGCGATTGATAAGCTTGCCCCGCATGCCCTACGACGGACTTGCGCCCGCCTGTGTCGCGAAGCCGGAGGCGAACTGGACCAAATTCAATTTCTGCTCGGCCACGTCTCCTTCCAGACCACCGAAAACTACCTCGGCTGTAAGCGGCGCCTTCGAAACGCGGTTAACGATCGGATCGGCATCGAGCCGAGTAGCCAAGAAATCAAGCCGCCTCCTGCTCGATAGGCACGCCTTCTCGCTCATCTGGTGCCGCCAATGCTGTTTGTGCCACAAAAAGCGCACAGCGTGAGGCATATCACACCACGGTACAATTCGGTCGTGGATGGCATATTCACAACATTCGGCGGTGTGCTCCGCTTAGTTGGCATCGCGTTGCCGCTTCTTCTAGCGGCACAAAACGCTCCGAGCAATCGGCCACAACAACGGCAGTGGAAAGAGTATTCATTCCCCAATGATGGCTTCGCCCTTACACTGCCGGAGCGCATTGACGCGCATGAGGACAAGACTTTGTCCACGGCAATGTTCACAGCTTTCACCGTCACCGCTCGGTACGTTTATACGGTTCATTTAGACCAGGGTCTTGTTTTGGCCCTTCACGTCGTGACATTTCCGGGCGGGTGCGCGGATTTTATGAGCCAAGTCCAGAGCCTGATCCGAGGCTCTAAAGACGGAACAGCCGATACCGCCAAAATGGGCATTCACCTCGATCCTTCTGAGCGAGATAGTGTGATACTCGGGAGATATCCGGCAGTGGAAGGTGAACGCGAGATCGAAACGAAAACCAGATCCTACGGCCGTACCTTATGCGTGGGCACGAAACTTTTCGTCTTCTCAACCCGTTGGCCCAGCGGTTCAACGAAGCCAGCTGAAATCAGCCGTGTCATAAACTCCTTTCGCATACTTAAGAAGTAGAACGTTTGCGCTGGCTGCCAGTATCGCCAGACACCTGGGTTCGCTTGCTGCTTCTCGTGCTCGCACCTGTCTCGCCAAAGATTCAGCAAGAAGGGGTTACCGGAGAGTTGTTAGCCACCACTTGGCAGGGAAACGCCCGACCAGTACATTGGCGCCGCTCGCCCGAGCCAGGAGTCCTCTTCCGGGAGTTTGGCGCCCGCTATCAGCGATCGACTGCTGCTCGGCTGCTGTGACGCTGGGACGGACACGAGCCGAGGAGTGGGGCTCTAAACCTCCAACCCCACCGACCGCATCAAGTCCAGCGCGTTGCTGCGTTCCACCACGCCCTGCCTGAGCCGATAATCGAAATGGAGGCGGCCGTCGACGAGCGAATCCTCGAAGTGAACATTCGCGGCGCGGCCGGCCAACTCGCCGGCGATGGTCGAGAGGGCCAGGTCGTGCGTGGTGATCATTCCCATCGCGCCGCGATCGATCAGCGTGCGTACCACCGCGCCGGCGCCGATCTGGCGGTCGTGCGAGTTAGTGCCGCTCAGCAATTCGTCGATCAGGAACAGAACCGGGCGGGGGCCGCGCGCGAGTTCGACAATCTCGCGCAGCCGCGTGATTTCGGCGTAGAAGCGCGAGCGGCCGTCCTGCAGTGAATCAAGCACGCGGATGGACGCCCCAACGGCGAGCGGAGAAATATCGAGCCGGGTCGCGCGCACCGGTGCGCCGGTCCAGGCCAGCACGGCGTTCAAGCCCACGGCGCGGAGTAGAGTGCTTTTGCCGGACATGTTGGAGCCGCTGACGATCCATAACCGGGTGTCGCCGCCCAGCCGCACGTCGTTGCGGACGCATTGTGCTTCCGGCATCAGCGGGTGGCCGAGCCCGGCTGCGTCGTAACAGCCGCCCTCGGTTTCGACGAGTGTGGGAAAGACGTCCGCCGGATGCTCGTAAGCGTAGCCCGAGAGCGCGCAGAGCGCTTCCAATTCGCCGACCCCGGCGATCCATTCGCGAATGCGCCTGCCAGAACGCTTGCGCCAGCGTTCCAGGGCCATCGCGATTTGCGGGCTCCACAGCAGGGCCAGCGCGAAGGGCGCAAAGAAGATGTTGCGCTGCCAGTCCAACAGCGACACCCAACGGCGCAGCCGTTCGATCTCCGCGGACGCGAGCAGTCCGCCGGCTGCTAATTGCGCCCTCACGTGTTGGAGCGCGGCGGTTTCCACGGGCTCGCGTTCCAGGCGTTCGAGCAGCGTGGCGAGTAACGCGAGTTCCCGCGCAGGCGCGTCGACGGTGCGGATCACCGCGAGCGTACGCGATCCTAAGAAAAAGCCATAGCCTAACTCGAGGAACAAAGTCACCAGTAAGGGCGTGCGCGTCAGCACGCCAGACAGGTACAGTGCGAACGTCACAACGACAGCCGCCGCTAAAACCGGCGCCAGCAGGCGGGCTCCGGCGGGAAACGGAACCTCCGGCGCTTCTCCCCAAGTGTCCAGGGCGTCGGCATCCAGGCTGGATCGAACCGCCTCGCCCAGCACCGCTAAGTCCTCGCGAAGGGCCAGGCGCGGCGTTAGCTCCCGGATGGCTTGCTGCCGCTCGGTGGCTTCGTTTTTTGAAGCGGGCGTGAGCAGCCATTGGGCGAGCGTGTCTTCGCCGGCGCGGGTGCGGGCAGTGGAAACCAATTGAAACAACGAGGCTTTGCCGAACAAGTCGAGATCTTCTTCGTAAACGTTGGCGGGATTACGGAAGCGTTCGCCGGTTTCTCCGTGATCCATCCAACGGTTCTCCAGGCGGGCGACGCCGCGTTCGTAGAACTGGGCGGCTCGGTTGGCGCGCTCCAGGCGATCCACCACGCGCGAGTGAATCACCACGAGCGCCGCGAACAGGACGGCGGGAATCAGTAGCCACCAAGGCGAGATCACGATCTCGCCGAAGACGAAGAAGGCCACGACCGCGCCGGCGATACCCGTGATTAGACGGGCGTTGCCGATCCGGAGGAACAGCTTCTGCTCGCGAGCGGCCACTTCGCGCCGCTGGGCGAGGCGGCTGTTGTACTCGAGCAGTGGATTCACAATGTTAGGCTAACAGCAGAAGTGTCATGAACGAAGAGGAGCCCATCCGGATTCCGGTGACCGATGAGTTCGATCTGCACACCGTGCCTCCACGCGAGGTGAAGGCGGTGGTGGAGAATTACTTGGAAGAAGCGCATTCAGCAGGATTCAAGGCGCTGCGGATCATCCATGGCCGGGGGATCGGTGTGCAGCGCGAAATCGTGCGCTCCGTGCTGGCCAACACGCCGTTTGTGGCCCATTTCGCCGACGCGCCGGCGGAGGCCGGCGGGTGGGGCGCGACAGTGGTCACACTACGCTGAAAAGTATGCCGCCGATTCTTATCGCCGAGTACGATCCGCAATGGCCGGAGCTTTTCCGCAGGGAACGCGAGAGAATCCAGGGCGCGATCGGGCCACGGGCGCTGCGGATCGAACACGCCGGGTCGACATCCGTGCCGGGGCTGGCAGCGAAGCCGGTCATCGACATTGTGCTGGAGGTGGCGGACTCGTCGGTCGAGGACGGCTACGTGCCCGATCTTAAGGTCGCCGGCTACATACTGCGGATTCGAGAGCCGAACTGGTTTGAGCATCGGATGTTCAAGGGCCCGGACACCGATGTTAACGTGCACGTCTTTTCCAGGGGCTGCCCGGAAATTGACCGGATGCTGGCGTTTCGGGACTGGCTGCGGAGCAACGCGGCCGATCGGGAACTCTACCTGAGTACCAAGCTCGAACTAGCGCGGCAGGACTGGCCGCACGTCCAGAACTATGCGGATGCGAAGACGGCGGTCGTCAGCGAGATCTTGGAACGGGCCCTCCGGCAGCGGGTGTAAAGAAAATCGTGGAACTTTCCTGGCCGGCGAACGGAATCTCTAGCAAAGGCCGACGCAGATCGTCATTCACCCCAATGCTGGAATCCCCGTCCCATAGCGATGGCGATCTGCTCCGGCTGCTCTCCGGTGGGGACCGGGAGGCATTCCTGGCGTTCTACCGGAGGCATCAAGCGGCGGTGTACCGCTTTGCTTTGCAGATGAGCGGCAGGGTGGAGATCGCGGAAGAAGCGACGCAGGATGTTTTCGTGGCGGTGATGCGCGCCGCCAAGCAATATGATCAGCAGCGCGGATCGGTGATCGGGTACATTTACGGCATCGCGCGGAACATCGTGCTGCGGGCGCTGGAGCGGGAGCGGCCCTATGCGGCGGCGCTGGACGATGCGGTCTCCTCGGCCGCACAATTGGCCGCAGACCGGGATCTGGCCGCGGAACTTGCGCACAGCGAACGGATCGAGATTCTTCGCAAAGCAGTGCTGGCGCTGCCGCCGGCGTATCGCGAGGCCGTGGTGTTGTGCGATCTGCATGAGATGGATTATGTCGATGCGGCAAGCGCGGTGGGCTGCCCGGTGGGAACCATACGGTCGCGTTTGCATCGCGCGAGGGCGCTGTTGTTGGAGAAGATGCGGGCAGCCGAGAGGTGTGTAGTATGAGGGAGAACGAACGGGAGCTTTTGGAAGGCTTGCGGCAAATGGCGGCGGAGGGGCCGCGGCAAGCGCCGCAGAGCCTGGAAGCGCGCTTGATGGCGGAGTTCGATCGACGCCAGCGGCGCCGCCGTTGGATGGTCTGGCTGCCGTCGGGAAGCTTGGCCGCTGCAGCCGCGGCGATTATCCTGCTGTTCGGGACGCACACGCGACAGCCGAAAGCCAGCCCAATTGCGGCCGTGACGATCGGAGCAGCGGATGAAGAGGCAGCTTTCTATCCCTTGCCAGAAGCGGAAGCCCTGCCGCCACTGGAAAATGCCATGGTGGTTCGCGTTCAGGTCCCCGTGACGTCCTTGCGATTGATGGGTGTTCCGGTGAATGAAGAAGATGCCGGCGCCGACGTTGAAGCGGACTTGTTGTTGGGCCAGGACGGTCTGGCGCGCGGGGTCCGGCTGGCGCAGTAGTTCAGTTTCGAGCGGAGGAGATATGATTCGCCCGTATTGGTCTGTTGGGATCGTTGTTCTGTTGAGCTCTGGTCTGTTCGCTCAGCGGCCCGAGCCTCGCATGGGCCGGGGTGACTTCGCATTCGTTCGCGGCGAGTTTGGCGCGGCGAATAAAGTCGTCCAGGGAGCGCCTTATTCGGCCAAAGCGGTCACGGAATTCACGCAGGTGCTGGCGGACGGGAATCGCATCCAGCGAACGACCACGGCAACCATCGTGCGCGACAGCCAGGGGCGGGTGAGGACAGAGCGGTCGCTCGCGGCGATCGGTGCGTTGTCGGCGTCCGGCGGCGGAGCTACCATTGTCTCCATCTTCGACCCGGTGGCCGGCATGAGCTATATCCTGAATCCCGCCAAACGCACGGCTCGCCAGATGCCTGTTCGTGCGCCGCTGAATGGCCTTCGCGGGGCGCGGGCGCGGAGCGAGGCAACGTCCAAAACCGAGGACCTGGGAACGCAAACCATGCAGGGCGTTGCGGTGCAAGGCACTCGCGTCACTCGAACGATCCCGGCCGGGCAGGAGGGGAACGAGCGGTCGATCGAGATTGTCACTGAGACCTGGTATTCGCCGGATTTGCAGGCGGTGGTGATGAGCAAGACCAGCGATCCGCGCTTCGGCGACACGGTTTATCAACTGACGAACATCACGCGTACGGAGCCGGATCCGGCGCTGTTCACAGTGCCTTCGGATTATACGGTGGAGGCGCGGCCGATGCGGGGACCCGGGCCGCGGGGTCCGGCGGAGTAATCCCGTAACGAACTAGCGCGTCCGGGCGGCTCGAGAAGCTGCACTGGCTTTCGCCGTGGCAAGCGCGGGCTGCATCGGGCCGCCGATGAGAGATCGCACCTCGCGGAATGTTCCGATGATCGAAATGTGGTTCAGCGGGAATTCCAGGTATACGTGCATGATACTCAGGCAAAACAAGACCTTGGTGCCGAGCGCGTAATCGTAGGCATAGATGCCCACTGCTGCGAGCCATAGTCCTCCGATGGCCGCCAAGCGCCGTGTGCCCACTTCGTGCCAGCGGATGATGGAAGTCTTCGAGAACCAGTTGAAGTAGTGATAGGTGTAGGCGAAGGCGATGAAGCGCATCAGGGCGAGGCCGCGCTGGGACAGCAATTGCAGACCCACGTTCGCCGCTTCGGCACTCGTATGTGGCGTCGAGACGCCGAGCAGAGTCAAATTGACCGGCGCAAGAGTGCGGAAATAGGACACCGCCGCAAAGGCGCCGGGGGTGTACATGCGCGGGTCGATCAGCAGACATGCCACTGGGCAGAGCAGGAACACGGCGAACGACAGATACCCAGTGCGGCTGCGATCCTTGAGTGCGCCGTAGAGGATAAAGAATCCGGTGAAAAGATAGACGTGAATCAATGTCGGCACGAAGGTCGCGAGCAGCACCACCAGGAGACCAACCGTACTCAGGGACGTGAGCGCCAGAATCGTAACAGCAGCAAGACCGATCATTCGTGCCCCAAAGGTGCCGGTCAGCACGAGAACAAGCGCGCTTCCAAGAGCCAGGAACGTGAAGGCAGCGGTGTTGAAAGATTGCTGCGGACCAAAGCTCTGGCCGGACCAGGCCGCGGTCAGAAAAAGCAGCACGGCCAGTCCCGCCAGCAGCCAGAAATCATGCTTGCCGCGCGTGAAGTAACCGCGCTTGTGCAGCCAGGAGATTTCGGTCAGGTAGTGCGCGGGACCGAGCACCGCGTAGGCGAACAGGAACAGCTCGAAGGGGATGTATAGCGCCACGGCACAGGAAATCAGCATGAGGCCGATATTCAAGTAATTGATGCGGTCTGTGCCGGCTGCCTGCTTCGCCTGGCCCATGAGCTTTTACCCTTTATAACATCGGCGGGCGGATGGTGCGCTTCGGCGGTTCGCGGTTAGCGCGTCAGCCAGCCGCGGGCGCGCACGGTCAGGAATGCGTAGGGAAAGATCCAGAACAGCGTGGCCAGCTCGAAATACGACCAGAAGATGCCATAACAGAAGTCGAGGGAGCGCTCGCTGCGGAGGTAATAGAACATGTTGTAGAGAGAGATGAGCCCGACGGCGAGCAAGAAACGGAGCAGCATCGCCGGATGATGGAACACCAGAAACAGAATCATGAAGATGCTGGCGTAGTGAACCGGATACCTTAGATTGGTGATGGCGCGGTCGCACAGGGCGATGATGCGGGTTCTTAGAGGGCGCTTCCAAAGCACCCGCAGAAAACAGAATTCCTCGCGAATGTAGCTGCGATCCCAGCGAAGCAACATGCGGCTGAGCTTTGGGTAACTGGATGGCGCCACGGTGTGCACGACGGCGGTGCGCTGATAAACCGTGTCGTATCCGCAATCGAAAACCAGGTTGGTCATGGCGCGGTCTTCCCCAATCGTGCAGGGCGATCCCAGGAAGGTCTGGTGCGCCCAACGGTCCAGAACCTCTAAGACCACCGAGGTCCGGAAAGCCGTCAGCGCGCCGGGACAGCAAAACACGTTGCGGAAGGAAGATTCCACGGCGCGCAGGAAATCGAACGCGAGAATGAACCGCACGTGAAGCATGCGCGGGATCACGCCTGCGCGCCGGTTAAAGACCATGACGCGCCCGGCCACGGCGCCGACTTTCGGATCGCGGAAAGGTCCGGCGATGGCGAGCAGCGAATTCGGCTCAACGACGCTGTCCGAATCCACGGTGACCACAACCGATCCCCGCGAGCGGCGGAAGCCGGCGGAGAGAGCGGCGCGTTTGCCCTGGTTTTTATCGAAACGAATCGGTTTCACCACGTCGGGAAATCTGGCGGCGGCCTCGCGGATGTACGTCCAAGTGTCGTCGGTGCTGCCATCGTCGACGGCGAAGACCTCCAGCCGGTCCTGGGGATAGTTCGCGGTGGCCGCCGATTCAATGGCGTTCAGAACCATTTCGCCTTCGTTGTAAGCGGGGATGATTACGGTGAGAAAGGGCGCGTCGGTGAAAGTGGCTGGAGAGAACGGGCGGTAACGAAGCCAGCAAATCGTGCGAAACGCGAGCAGAACGATGCCCATCACCATCCAAAGAATCGTGGGGCGAAGGATGAGCCGGATCCATTGATGATGTTCCGCTTCGAGCAGCAACGGCTGGATCAGGCCGTTACGAACGGTGAGAAAAAGCAATACGGGCAGCCCGCACAAAATCACGGTGCACAATAGCCAGTCCCAGGCATCGCGGCGTGGTTTTCCGCCGGAATGTTCGTCCTGAGGGGCCCAATCGCCGCCGGAATCCAACCGGGTGTTCCCGGCTGGAGCGAATGTGCCCTCTGAGGCGGCCAGAACCGCCGCGGCGGTCGCGGTGCTGCCGGGGCCGCTGTGCATGGAGCGTTCGTTTTCCACGCGATTTCCTTGATACATGTATTCCCTCTTACTCCAGCGTTTTCTTGACCCCTTAGGCAGAAACGAGTGCTGAGTCGGTTATCGGCGGGAAGGCACTTGGTCAGATTCCCGCGGCTCGCAGGAAGGAACGGATTCGCAAGCACCGCGGCATATTCGTCAATCTCGTCTGCCCGTTAGGTGGTGACAGAAAGCTATGCAATGTATTATACACGCGCGGTCGGCAGAAAGTTTCACCTATCGTTGTGTAACGTCGATCATGTTGTCGTCGGCGATGCGGTCGATTAATTTGTTGTAAGGATCGATCCCGGCGCGGGTGGGCTGCTGGCCGACGACGACGGTGAAGGTTTCGTGCTCCTGGGTGATCTTCTCCTTTTGCATGTAGAGCGGCTTCTCTTCGTCCTTTTTTCCAGTGAAGACACCGATGTCGACGTAGTCGGCGAGCGGCATGGGGGTTTCCACTCCGTTGCCGTCGGACTGAACCTTGCGCGCCTGGACGTTCAAAGTAACCTTGTACTTACCGCCGGGCATTTTCTCGGACACCGCGGAGACGGTTTTGTTGTCATAGAGCACGATGCGATTGAATCCATCGTCGACCAGATAGCGGTACTCGGGCGGTGTTTGGGCCATCAAAGCATCCACCAGCATGCGCGTGTCGGGGTAGGGTTGTTCGGCGGTGTGCGAGTTGTTCGCGGCGTCCACCTGGTTGTTGGCGTTGGCGTAGCGGTATTGCATCAGGAAATTCTGGAGAGCGCGGTCTACCCTGTCTTCGCCGATATAATCGGCGAGCGTGTACATGATCTGTCCGCCCTTTTCGTACCAGACGTAGGACTCGCGCTGGACGAGCGCGAGCGGGGGTTCATGGCGGACTTCGCCGGCGCGGCCACGCAAATAACGATCCAGGAAGTGGCGTAGGACTTTATGCATGTAGTCCTTTCCGTATTTCTGCTGCATGACCATGTAAGCGGAGTATTGCGCCAGTGTCTCCGACATCATATTTGACCCTTGGACTTGGGCGCCAACGAGTTGGTGCGCCCACCATTGATGGCCGAGTTCGTGAGCCGTCACGAAGTAGGTGAGATCGACATCGTCTTTGTTCTGCATGCGCTCGATGAAACCGATGCCTTCGGAAAACGGCACCGTGTTGGGAAAGGACTGCGCGAAGCCGCGGTAGCGGGGAAACTCCATGATGCGGTACTGCGTGAATTGGTAGGGGCTATAGTGCGCCTGGTAGTAGTCCAGGCCCGCGCGCGAAGAGGCCAGCATCTTGTCGATATCGTAGCTGTGCACGAGATCGTAGTAGACCTCGAGCTTCACCGGGCCGTTGGGACCGGAGTACATCTCCTTGCGGGTTGTGTAGCGGGCGGAGAGATACGCGAAGAAGTCGAGGATGTGCGTGCCGCCCATGCTGTACTCGTAGTAATTCCGGCCGCCGCGCTTCCAGCGTTTTACCAGGTAGCCCGGAGCGATGGCGATCTGGTCGCCGGAAGTGCTCACTACGGTGTGAAACGTAATCCAATCTGAGTTGGTTGTGAAAAGATTGATGCGCGAATGGAGGGGATCTCCGCGAGAGGCCATCTCCTCGAGGAGTCCCAGGTGTTCTTCGCGCCGGCGGCGCGGATCGTCGAGTTCGAAGTTTTGATCGTAGCCGATCAACGGAAAGTAGCCGGCGTCAAAGAAAGTGCCGTTGTAAGCAAACTCGGCCGGTTCGTTGCCGTCGCGGAAGCCTCGGGTCATGTGCGAAACGGAGAACGTGAGTGTGAGGGTCTCACCGGGCGCCAGAGGCCGGTCCAGCTTGTAGATGGAGTAGAGATCGCGCGCGGCCCGGCTCACCAGGTGGAAGGGCCGGTCGAACTCGACATGCGAGACGGACTGCTGTTCGTCGGTCATGTGAATCTCTGAAATCGGCTGATTGGATTTGTTCTGGAGCGTGAAGCGCCCTGTGCCGTCAAAGGAGCGTCGGTGGGGGTATATGTTGACGGTTGCATCCACGGCCGTGATCTTGGGCTGCGGAAGAAGCTCGTATTTCTTGAATTCGCGCTCATAGCCTGCCTGAATGTCGCGGCGATCCTTGGCGGTCAGATATTCGTTCAGAACGTGCGTGTTGTAGAAGTACCAAACGCCGGAGCCGGCGGCAGCCAGCACGAAGAGCGCGGCCGCGGGAGCGAGTCGTGGAGCCCGGCGAATTGCGAGGCGGGTACGGAACGCGAGCGAGTCCTCCGCACCGCGGCGCGTGTAGGCGATGGACACGACGCCCAGCACAGCAAAGATCGAGAACCAGTAGATAATGGACCACCGGAGCGCCGGCACGAAATGGCCGTAGCCGTTCATGTCGGAGTAAGTGAATGGAGGGGTCGCGCCCGGCAGGTAGAGCGTGTTCTCCCAACCGAAGTTGAACAGGATGGGCACCAGCACGAAGACGCCGATCACAATGCCATGGCCGATGAACTTGTTGGAGACCATGGTCTGGACAAACAGCGCGAAGAGCGTGAAGCCCAGAACCTGGGGGAAGGTAACGATGTACAGCTCCTTGAAATATTGGAGCAGCTCATAGTGGTAGTAGCCGGCGATGGTCTGCATGACGATGCCGACGAGCATCGCCGCGGCCAGAAGCACGATTTCGATCAAAGCAATCGCGGTGAATTTGGAGAACCAGTCGGTGGCCTCGTTCATGGGAAGAGCGTCGTGGATGCCGTCGAAATGATTGTCGCGTTCACGCCAGATCAGTTCGGCGGCGTACAGCGTAGCGACGATATACAGGAAAAGCACCGCGTTGCCTTCCACCGCCTGGAGCATAAGGTATGTCACGGGCCACACGTTTTCGCCGCCCACACGTCCGGCAAAATGGCCGTTGTTGACGCCCAGGACGATCAGCAATCCGAGA
This sequence comes from Bryobacteraceae bacterium, assembly GCA_035501155.1. Classification (GTDB taxonomy): domain Bacteria; phylum Acidobacteriota; class Terriglobia; order Bryobacterales; family Bryobacteraceae; genus Palsa-89. The sequence continues at coordinate 112,833 of DATJWO010000034.1, read as the reverse complement.
ATGGCCCAGAAGGGAACTTCACGCAGGATGGTCTTGACCCGCATCCGAGTGAGGGAGAAGTATTGGGAGACAGTCGTTCGTAAGCCAAATATCTGGCGCACTCGCGGGAAGCGGGCGGCGACCAGAGAGCGGACTGCACGGCTCTCTTCAGCCTCCTGCAGGCGGGCCTTGGCGGCGCGTTTGCCTTGCGCGCGCGCGGCCAGCGTTTCCACGGACATCGGAAAGAACGTCCACAGGCTTCCCAAAGCGATAAGGCCTACGGCAGTCCAGAGCAGGCGATTGTAGAGAAAGACTCCGGGCGAATTGCCACTGAAATCCCAGGGCAGTAGAAGCGTATTCTTTTCGATCACGGTCCAATAGCGCGTGACGTTGTCCAGCAGAATCAGGCCGACGGGATCGAGGATTCCGGACCAGAAATGCTCCAGCGAGCGTGTGGCGGAGAAGACGGTGATGCCGATGACGTAGAGCATGAACAGCGCCACGCCCTGGAGATAAACGATGAAGATCTTGCGCGTGAGTGCGGCGACCAGAAAGAACAACGAGCCGAGGAAGAAGATCTGGATCACGACAATCGAGAAAAACGGCTGCAGGTACCAGGCAAGATGGTTGGGCGCGATGCGGGTGTGATCGGCCCAGGGCGCGAAGGTGCCCAGGAATGTTCCCAATGGCATACCCGAGAAAGCGAAGACGGTGGTGACGAAGGAGCCGGCCCAGCGCCCGCCCAGGTAAGCGAACTTCGAGACGGGCTTGGTGAACAGGATCTGGTAGGTGTCGCGCTGGAAATCGCGCAGGATCGACGTGCCGAAAATAGCCGCGATCACGATCACACCGAAGAGGCAGGCGTAGAAGTTGTTCAGCGAGATGGTCCAAGGGCCGTTGAGCAGGACTTTGCCATTGGAGGCGCCCACCGGACCAAACGTCTCCGAAGCGACGGTGAGAAAGGAGAACGTGACCCAGACCAGGAAATAGACGTAGGTGGAAAGGCTCTTGGCCCGGAAGCGAATCTCGAAAGCAAAGAACTCCCAGAACATGTTTGATAGCCTCCGGCGTCAATTTCTGGCGTGGCGAGCCAGTTGGAGGAAATAGACGTCCTGCAGCTCTGACGGGACGGCCTGGAAGCCGGCACCGGGTGAAGAAGGGGCAAACACGCGAATTTCGTGCTGGCCGCCGGCGAGATGGGTGCTCAATAGTTGGAATTCAGACTCCAGCGCGCGCATTTCGTCATCAGTCGTGACGATGCGGGACCAGATGTGCCCCTCGAGTTCGGCGAGGGCGTCCGCGGGCGAACCTTCCAGAAGAACCTCGCCGGACGCGACGATCGCCATTCGCGAGCAGAGCTCGCGCACGTCATCCACAATATGCGTGGAGAGGATGACGGTAACTTCGCGGCCGATGGACGACAGGAGATTTAGAAAACGGTTGCGCTCGGCGGGATCGAGGCCGGCCGTGGGTTCGTCGACGATCAGCAGGCGAGGATTGGCGATCAGGGCCTGGGCGATGCCGAAGCGCTGCTTCATACCACCCGAGTAAGTGGAGAGCGCCTTCTTGCGGACCTCCCACAGGTTGGTTTGGTTCAGCAGGGCGTCCACCATTTCGCGGCGCTCGCCGGAGGCGGTCACGCCTTTGAGGACGGCGATATGGTTCAACATATCGATGGCGGACATCTTTGGATAGACGCCGAACTCCTGCGGAAGATAGCCCAGGATTTTGCGAACCTCGTCTTTTTGTTTGAGAACATCGAGGCCATCCAGGGTAATGGTTCCGGAATCGGGGTCCTGCAGCGTCGCGATGGTGCGCATCAGAGAGCTTTTCCCCGCGCCATTCGGGCCCAACAGGCCAAACATGTTATTGCCGATGGTCAAAGAGAGATTCTTGAGCGCGCGAACGCCGTTGGGATAGGTTTTGGAGAGATTCGAAATGGTCAGCGGCATGAGAGAACCTTCTGAAGAGACGAGCGATCCCGGGATTCGGTTCACGAATATTAGCACGCGCCGGAGCGGACCAAGTGCGCCCAGCCGGAGCTATACTACGATTACCTTGCGAATCTCAGCTTGCATTTGCCTCCTTTTTTGTCTGCGGCTGGCGCAGGCGGGGCCATCGATTGAGTCATCGCTGGATGCGCTTTCCGCCGTGCGCCAGTTCCGCGAGGTGGCGGTCTCGCGGGATGGACACATGGCGGCATGGATCGAGTCAGGCCAGAGGAATGCCGAGAGCGATAGCCGTGGCGCCGCGGTGTACGTCAAGGATCTGCGCGATGCTGCTGCCCCGCCGCGGCGCGTTGGAGAGCCGGCCGAGAGCATCCAGGGTCTAAGCTGGTCGCTGGATGGAAAGCTCGCGTTCCTGTCCGACGCCGACGGTCCGGGACAGTTAGAGCTGTATGTCGCGGAACGGCCGGGCCATACCAAGCCACGCAAGGTTACCGATGTCACGGGGTTTCTGGAAGGCCCCGAATGGTCGCCGGACGGCCGCAGCCTCGCCCTTCTGCGGATTGAAAGCAGCACGCGAGTTCCCGGGCCGACCGAGGCGACCAAGCCCGATTCCGGCGTGGTGGCAGCGTCCTTCGCCGAGCAGCGGCTGGCCATCGTCAATCCGGCCGATGGCGCGATGCGCTGGCTGTCGCCTGCCAACATGTACGCGTATGAGTTCGACTGGTCGCCCGATAGCAAGGAACTGGTTTACTTGGCCGCGCCGGGCTCCGGCGACGACAATTGGTTTGTTGCCGAACTGTACCGGGTGGAAGCGGCGACAGGCGAGGCGAAGAAAATTCTGAAGCCTTCCATGCAGGTAGCCAACGTGCGCTGGTCGCCGGACGGCAAGAACATCGCGTTCATCGGCGGTTTGATGAGCGATCAAGGCGTCACGGGAGGGGATATCTACGCGATGTCGGCGGAAGGCGGTGCTCCGCGCGATTTAACGCCGAACCGCAAATCTTCGCCGAACTGGTTCCGCTGGATGCCGTCGTCGTCGCAGATTCTGATGACGGAGAATGTTTCGGGCGATATGGCGATTACGACGCTGGATCTGGGCACGCTTACGACCGAGACGTTATGGAAAGGGGCGGAGGCGATCAGGTTTTCCGGCGATGCCTCGACGAGCGCTGTTGTGCGGCAGTCCTTCACACAAGCGCCGGAAGTCTGGGCCGGTGCGACGGGCAAGTGGCAGCAGATCACACATGCGAACGCTTCGGCGCATCCCGAGTGGGGCGATGCCAAGAGCATCGAATGGACCAACGACGGCTTTCACGTGCAGGGCTGGCTGCTGCTGCCGGAGCCGTACGATCCGGCAAAGCGCTACCCGATGATCGTGGACGTCCACGGCGGGCCGGCCTCGATGTCGCATGCGGCGTGGCCGCGTCCGGGCCTGCCGCTGCAATTGCTGTCCGCTCAGGGCTACTTTGTTTTTGAGCCCAATCCTCGCGGCAGCTATGGGGAAGGCGAGGCGTTCACGCGGGCCAACGTGAAGGATTTCGGCTATGGCGATCTGCGCGACATTCTGGCGGGCGTCGACACCGTCACTAAGAACTATCCAGTGGACGAGAAGCGCATCGGCATTGCCGGCTGGAGCTACGGCGGCTTCATGACGATGTGGACGGTGACGCAGACCAACCGCTTTCGCGCGGCGTTTGCCGGCGCCGGCATCGCCAACTGGCAGAGCTACTACGGCGAGAACGGCATCGATCAGTGGATGATTCCATACTTCGGCGCGTCGGTGTATGACGATCCGGCGGTGTACGCGAAGAGCTCGCCGATCAATTTCATCAAGAACGTGAAGACGCCGACGCTGATCGTGGTTGGCGACCGCGATGCAGAATGCCCGCCGCCGCAATCCTACGAATTCTGGCACGCGCTGAAAACCCTGGATGTGAAGACGGAGTTTGTGCTGTATCCCGGCGAAGGCCACGGCTTTCACGACCCAAAACACTCACGGGATGTTTTTGAGCGCTTGGCGCAGTGGTTCCAGGACAACATGCCGGCTGAGAAGCCGTAACGCGCGGGACTACAGCAGGTCGTGCCGCTCGCGCTTTTCGAGCAGTTTGACGATCTCGCCAACCTCCTGGGCGCGGCCGCGGTCGGCTACCAGCAGCGCGTCGGGTGTGTCGACAATCACCAGATCCTTGACGCCGAGTAGGGCGACCAGCTTCTTGGGCGCATCGACGTAGTTGCCGGAGCTAGCCTGCGCGAGCACAACCTCGCGGCACACGTTGCCGCTTTCGTCCTGCGGCAGCAGTTCATGAACGGCGTTCCAACTGCCGACGTCGTTCCAGCCGAAATCATCGGTGGCGAATCCGACGACGTTGCGTGCTTTCTCGAGCACCGCGTAGTCAATGGAAATGTTTTCGCAATTCGGGAAGACGCGCTGGAGTGCGGGTGCGAAACCGCGCTCGTTGAATCCGGGCAGGCTGGCCAGCAGGGTCGCGGTCTTAGGCTGGAACTCGCGCAGGGCGTCCAGTAACACGGAGGTCTTCCAGAAGAACATGCCGGCATTCCAGAAGAAGTTGCCGGCCCGGACGTAGCGCTTGGCGGTTTTCAGATCCGGCTTCTCACGGAAACGCCGCACTGTAAGCGGCTCCCGGGAGCCCGGCCGCGCGCTCTTAGGGAATTCAATATAGCCGTAGCCGGTCTCCGGCCAGCGCGCCTGGACCCCCAGGACGACGATGCCGCCCTGAGCCGCGGCGCGCAAAGCCGGCCGGACGAACTGCAGGTAGCGTGAGGGCTTGGTGATGACGTGATCGGAGGGGAAGACGCCCATGACCGCGTTGGCGTCGATGGACTGCAAGATGTGCGCTGCCAGACCTATCGCCGGAGCCGTGTTGCGCTGCGCAGGCTCGGCCAGAATCTGCGCCTTCGGCACTTCGGGCAACTGCTTCACGATTTCCGCGCGCAGATGATCGTTGGTGAGAACCCAAAGGTGGTCGGGAGGAATGACGGCGCTGAGCCGGTCGACTGTCTGCTGGATCAGCGAGCGCTCTCCCAGGAAGCGCAGCACCTGTTTGGCATGCGTCCGCCGGCTGCGGGGCCAGAAGCGCGTACCACGGCCGCCGGCCAGGATCAGGCCGTAATAGCTGTTCTTTCGCGCCATCAACCGAGAGGATATCCGTGAATGAATTTGAAAGTGCGGTTCCAGCGGGTCTTGGTGAAGAAGTGCAGGCCCAGATCCAGCATGTGATGCAGATTGTAGTCTTCGAGATCGCTGGTAGGCGCGTCGTAAGACCAGAAGATGAGCAGCGGCTTCCCCATGATGTTGTCGCGCGGCACCAGGCCCCAGTAGCGGCTGTCCAGCGAGTCGTCCCGATTGTCGCCCATGGCGAAATAAAATCCAGGCGGGATCACCAGTTCACCATTGGCCACGTCGTCATGCAGCATCTTGTAGGCGCGCTCAGCCATTTTCGGATCGGAAACATATTCGGGCTCGCCCAACGGGAAGTTGTCGCGATAGTAAGAGGAGTTGTCCTGGTGGATGACGTAAGGCTCGTTCAGAGGCTTGCCATTGACGAAGACCTGCTTGTTCACCAGCTTGATGTGATCGCCCGGCATGCCGATGCAGCGCTTCACGTAATCCACGTTGACGAGCGTGGGGTGGCGGAACACGATGATATCGCCGCGCTTGACGTCCTCGTAGGGCAGCAGATATTTGCTGAAGCCATCCGACGGTGCGTAGGCCAGCTTGTCGACGATTAAATGATCGCCGGTGAGCAGCGTGTTGTGCATCGAGGACGTTGGGATCACGAAAGGCTGCGCGATGGTGGAGGTGCCGAAGAGCAGCAGTAGAATGGTGAGCGCCCACTCGGCTACGGAGTTGCGCGGCTTGGCCTCCGACGCCGGAACTTCCGGCTCAGTTGTAGTTGTAGTAGCCATGGATCAGCCGGAACGTCCGGTTCCAACGGGTCTTGGTGAAGAAATGCTCGCCCAGATCGACGAAGTGATGCGCCAAAGTGTCGACCGAAGAGCTCGCGAGACTTTCGGTGCTGGCGTCGTACGACCAATAAATAATCAGCGGTTTGCCGATAATGTTTTGGCGCGGTACGAAACCCCAGTAGCGGCTGTCCAGCGAGTTGTCGCGGTTGTCGCCCATGGCGAAGAAAGAATGCGGCGGTACGACCACTTCGCCATTAACGACGTTGTTGGCCAGCATATCGCGCCCGCGGTCCAGCAGAGTGACATTGGGTTCACTGCTGGGGAAATTGTCGCGGAATGAATCGGGATAGGGGTTCTTGTGAATGACGTATGGTTCTTTCAGAGCCTTGCCATTGCGGTAGACCACCTGGTTGATGATCTTGAGATGATCGCCTGGACTGCCGACAACGCGCTTGACGAAGGTTTGGCTGATGTCGACGGGGTAGCGGAAGACGATGATGTCGCCATCTTTCGGCTCTTCGTAGGGCAGAACGTACTTGCTGAAGTTGCCGCCCGGAGCGTAGGCCAGCTTATCCACCAGCAGGTGATCGCCGATCAGCAGCGTGTCCTCCATCGAACCGGTGGGGATGACGAAGGCCTGCACCAGCGTGGTGGTGCCGAACAGCAGCAGCAGGATGGTGATGGTCCATTCGGCGATGGTTCCGCGCGGCGGCTCGGGTTTTGCGGTGGCCGAGGCGGCCGACGACGGCTCCGCTACGGCGGTCTTCGCACGTTCTGAGAACGGTTTCATAGCGTCGATACCTTCAGTCTATCAGGCACTCTATCCGCCGGCGGCCTGCGAAGCCGGAACACCTCGGTCAGCGAGATGTAGATGTTGAGGAGGCCGAGGCCGGTGAGAGCGCCGCGGAAATAGGAGTTGATCCAGAGGTCGTGCAGCCAGGGAGTCAGGCCGCCTAGCGCATTGGTTTCCCACTGCTGCGTCCAAGGGAAGACAACCAGAAAGGCGCCAACTTCGAAACACACGATGATGAACAGCAGCAGACCGAGTTTGTGGATCCAGGAATGACTCGCGGGCGCTTCCGCTACTTCGACGTGCGTCTGGGGCTCTACCGGTTGCATGCGGCCACTTCCTGATCTTCGAAAGTCCACTCGGAGGGAGCTGCATCATTCTGGAACAGCTCGCCTTGCTGCGGATAGCCGGTCCAAAGAGTGTCCGGGCAATGCTCGCGCACCGGCCAGAAGCTGAAGCGGTGCAGCGTGGTCGGACCGTAGGTTTCCAGCGCGCGCCAGTGCTCGTCGGTGGAATAGCCCTTGTGATTCTTCAGGCCGTATTGCGGGAAGACCGCGTCCCAGGCGCGCATGCACGCGTCGCGTTCCACTTTGGCCAGGATGGAGGCGGCCGCGATGCATTGGGAAAGCGCGTCGCCTTTGATCAATGAGCGTTGCGCGAGCGGGAGATCGATGGTTACCGCGTCAATCAGCAGGTAGTCCGGAGCCGGGTTGAGCCGCTCCACGGCGCGGCGCATGGCCAAGCGCGAGGCCTGGTAGATGTTGATGTGATCGATTTCGAACGCGTCGGCGGCGGCAAGCGCCCAAGCGACCGCTCGCTCACGAATCCGCGCGGCGAGCACTTGGCGGCGTTCGGGGTCTAGTTGCTTACTGTCGCGCAGGCCACGGATCGGCCGATCCGGCGAGAGAACCACAGCGGCTGCGAATACCGGCCCAAAGAGCGCGCCGCGTCCCACTTCATCGACGCCGGCGACGTGGCAGAAGCCCAGCGCTTGGGCCTCCCGCTCGTATTTGGCCTGGCATCTCATTGCTGGGGAATGGCCACCTCTTCCAGATAGAAGCGCAGCGCGTCGCTCGGGGACTTACGGGAGTCCACTGGGAAACCGCGCCGTTACTCGCGTTCGCGGAGACGGGCTGCTTTGCCCTTCAACTCCCGCAAATAGTAGAGCTTGGCACGACGGACGCGCCCTGTGCGGACCACGTCGATGTGATCCACCACCGGCGCGTGGATGGGAAAAATGCGCTCAACGCCCTGGCCAAAGCTGACCTTGCGGACGGTGACGGTCTCACCCACGCCGGAGTTCTTCCGCGCAATGACGGTTCCTTCGAAAGCTTGCAGGCGCTCTTTGTCGCCTTCCTTAATCTTGACGTGGACCCGGATGGTGTCGCCGGGGCGGAAATCGGGTACTTGCCGCTGCTGTTTGGCGACAACTTTGGTCAGTAAGGGGTTGGGCATGTGACAAATCCTTGAATTTCTATTGTAGTAGATCCGGGCGGTTACGTGCAGTTTTGTCCCGCGCGGCCTTCTGGCGCCAGCGGCGGATCTCCTCGTGGTTACCGCCTAGAAGCGTTTCGGGAACCTTCCAGCCGCGGAAGTCGGCGGGGCGGGTATATTGGGGACAATCGAGAAGGCCGGGCTCGCCGAAGGATTCCTGGACGGCCGAGTCCGGGTGGCCGAGCACGCCGGGAAGCAGGCGGGCGACGGCGTCCACAACCAGGGCAGCAGCCAGTTCGCCGCCGCTCAGAACGAAGTCGCCGATGGAAAGCTCTTCGTCAGCCAGGTGCTCGGCGACGCGCTCGTCCACGCCTTCGTAGCGGCCACAGACGAGGAAGAGCTCGCTGTATTGGCTGAGGCGGCGGGCGGCGGTCTGGTCGAAACGCTTGCCCTGGGCTGAGAGCAGGACCAGGCGCTGGCTCGCCGTGCGCTCGGTCCAGATGCTTTCGACGGCGTCGAAGATGGGTTCCGGCTTCAGCAGCATGCCTTCGCCGCCGCCGAACGGGCGGTCGTCGACGGTGCGGTGCCGGTCGTGCGTCCAGTTGCGAAGGTCGTGCAGGCGGATCTGTATGAGGCCGGTTTCCGATGCCTTGGCGACCACGCCAAATTGGAACGGGCCTTGGAAGAAGTCGGGGAAGATGGTAAGGATGTGGAAGATCATTTGGGTGGCTGATTGAGGTCCAGGAGGCCGTCGGGCGGATTTACGACAATGCGCTTGTTCTGAGCGTCGATTTGCGTGCAGATCGATTTGGCGAAGGGGATCAGCAGGTCCGAGCCGATCTGCAGGAGTGGCGTGCCGCCGGTCTCTTCGAAATCGGTGACGACGCCGAGCGAGCGGCCGGTGGCGTCGAAGACCTCGCAGCCGATCAAGTCCGACTGAAAATATTCGCCTTCCGGGAGTTCGGCGCGCTCTTCGATCGGGATCGCGACGTCGGCGCCCGCCAGGCGCTCGGCGTCCGATATGGTGTCGATGCCGGCGAACTTGAAGATGAGCTGATCGCCGTGCATCCAGGTGCGTTCCACATCCATGGGGATGTGGTTGACGAATACGCGCCGCAGGCGCTCGGTCTGGTTGGTGAGGGGGACGGCTACAACTTCTCCCTTGTTGCCGCGCGCCCGGAGCAGTCGGGCGATGGTGACGAGCTTGGGCGGCTCTATTCGAGAATCTCCAGCGTGAAGCGGCGGTTCAGCTTCATTCCGGCGGCGCCTAACAGCGTGCGGATGGAGCGCGCCGTGCGGCCCTGCTTTCCGATGACCTTACCCAGGTCCGTCGGGGCGACCCGCAACTCCAACACGGTGACCTGCTCGCCCTGCACTTCTTTCACAATAACCTGGTCGGGCAAATCCACAAGAGCTTTCGCGATGTCTTCGATTAGTTGCTTCATTTCCAGGTGTGCCTGTTTGTAGTTTAGCGCTCTGGCGTGGATTCGTCGTCGCGCGGCGTTTTGCCGGGCAGGCCGGCGGGATTTTCGTGCACGCGCTCGCGGAATCGGCCGCGCAGACCGGTGGCGAGCGAAACGCTGTTATCGCCGAACTTGTCACGCAGGTGATCGACGGCGGTCAGCGCCTTCCGCCAGCGGTCAGTTTTGTCTTCGGCTAGCAGGTTGAGCTGGCCTTCGCCGGATTCCAGGCCACCGGCGTGCACGCCGAGCAGCCGGACGAGCGCTTTGGGCTTACGATTCTCGCGCAGCAGCGCACGGGCCTGCTGGAAGATTTCGGTGTCCAGCTGCGTGGCGTGGTCGAGCGAATGCGCGCGCGTGATCGTCGAAAAATCCGAGTAGCGCAGCTTGAGCTGGATGGTGCGGGCGTAAAGCTGGTGTTCGCGCAGGCGGCGGCCGACCATTTCGGCCAGGTGGGCGAGCGTGGATTCGATGGTGTCGGTGTCGGCGGTGTCTTCGTTGAAGGTGACTTCGTGGCTGATGGATTTCGGGTTCGAGTCTTCGCCAACTTCGCCATCGAACCAGCCGCCAGCGTCCATGCCGCGCGATTTTCCAGCCAGCGCCAGGCCCCATTTGCCGAAGTGCTGGTCAAGGAAGTCCTCGTCGAGCGCGGCCAGGTCGCCGACCTTGCGGATGCCCCAGGCTGCCAGGTTCTTTTCGGTGACTTTGCCGACGCCGGGGATTTTGCGGACGTCGAGCGGCGCGAGGAAGCGGGCTTCCTGACCCGGCAGCACCCACAGGATGCCGTTGGGCTTGGCTTGATCGGAAGCGACCTTGGCCACCATCCGCGCGGCGGCGATGCCGATGGAGCAGTTGAGATCCGTTTCGCGTTTCATGGCCGCGTGCAGGCGGTCGGCGGCCTGGAGCGGCGGCCCGTGGAGGCGTTCGGTGCCGGTGATGTCCATGTAGGCTTCGTCAACGGAGGCCATTTCGACCTGCGGCGAGAAGCTTTGCAGGACTTTGTAGACTTTGTGCGAGTAGTCGCGGTAGCGCTTGGGGTGGCCGTCGACGAAGATGGCGTGCGGGCAGAGGCGCGCGGCCGTGCGGAGCGGCATGGCGGAGTGCACGCCGAACTTGCGCGCGGCGTAGGAGGCGGCCGAGACGACACCGCGCTGGTCAGCCTGCCCGCCGACGACGACTGGTTTACCTTTGAGCGACGGGTCGAACAGTTCTTCGACGGAGACGAAAAAGGCGTCCATGTCGACGTGGAAGAAGGTTTTCATTGTTCGACCGCTCGGGTCCGCCGATACTGTTCGACGTAGTGCTCAATGGGATGGGCCGTCCCCGTCAGAAGCAGGATGCCATCGCGGCGGTCTACGATTAGCGGGCCATTGCCTCCGAGCGCACATTTGAAATCTCCCGTCTCGCGATAAAGCTTGGATGTGTAGAAGAATACCCATTAGGTCAATCCGCTTCATTCCACAGCCAGCTCGGCAACGCTGCGGATGCCGGGAATCTCACCACTCGTTAAGTCCCGGTACAGATCACGAAGGTTCTCTTCCAGCTCGCGCGCGCGCGCGCGCTCAACGATTCGCCCTGCGTCAGATAGTCGGGGAACTGCTCAAAATAACCGAGCCACATGTCGCCGTCTTGCCAGCGGACATAACGGGCGGTGGTCATAAACCAATTCTACTGCCTAGCGACGCAGAAGCTTGGCCGCGAGGACGCGCGGGAGGCCGGCCAGATCCTGTTCCACGATGATTTCGCTCCAGCCAGTCCTGAGCACCGCTCGTACCGGTTCAACCGAATTGTAGCCGAGTTCGACCAGCAGCCAGCCGCCGGGACGGAGGATGCGAGCCGCGTCCGCGATGAGTCGTTCGTAGATTTCAAGACCCGTGGGTCCGGCGAAGAGGGCGACGTGAGGTTCGTAGTCGCGGACTTCGCGCTGGAGGCCCGCCTCATCGGTTCTTGGAACATAAGGCGGATTGGACACGACGACGTCGAAGCTGCGATCCGCGAAGGAGGAGGCCAGATCGCAGGCCAAGAAGGTGACGTCAGCCTGGAGCCGGCGGGCGTTGTAGGCGGCGACGCCAAGCGCGGGTATCGAGATGTCGGCCGCCACGACGCGCGAGGAGGTTTCGAGCGCCAACGTGACCGCGATCGCGCCGGAGCCGGTTCCGATGTCGAGCACACGATCGCCCGGGCGGATGCGCGAGAGGCACGCCGAGACCAGGTGCTCGGTCTCGGGCCGCGGGATCAATACGGCCGGCGTGACGCGGAAGTCGCGGCCGTAAAATTCCTGGTGGCCGGTGATGTACTGGGTCGGCTTGCCCTTCAGGCGTTCGTGCAGATAGCGGCCATAGTGGATCCAGGCCACTTCGGTCAGCTCGGCATTAGAATGGGCGTAAAGGTACGACCGCTCTCTGCGCAGCGCGTGCATCAACAGAACTTCGGCGGTGAGACGCGGCGCAGCGATTGCTCCTTCTTCCAGGAGCTTCGTGCCCTGGAGAAGCGCGGTTTGAATCGTCACGGCTACGCCGCTTCGACTTGCTCTTTCAGCTTTTCGGTTTGGTAGTAGGTGGTCAGCGCGGTGATCAGCGGATCGAGCCGGCCTTCCATGATCAGGTCGAGCTGGTGCAGCGTCAGGCCGATGCGGTGGTCGGTGACGCGGTTCTGCGGGAAGTTGTAGGTGCGGATCTTCTCGCTGCGGTCGCCCGAACCGACCTGGCTGCGCCGCTCGGCGCCGATCTGCTGCTGCTGCTTTTCCAGCTCGATTTCGTACAGTCGTGACCGCAGGACGCGCTCGGCCTTGGCGCGATTCTTGATCTGCGATTTTTCGTCCTGGCAGGACACGATCAGGCCGGTGGGCAGGTGCGTCAGCCGCACGGCCGAATACGTGGTGTTCACGGACTGGCCGCCCGGTCCAGATGAACAGAACGTATCGATGCGGACGTCCTTGGGATCGATCTTGATTTCGACTTCGTCGGCTTCGGGAAGCACAGCGACGGTGATGGCCGAGGTGTGGACACGCCCCTGCTGCTCGGTCTCCGGCACGCGTTGCACACGATGCACGCCGCTTTCGTACTTCAGCCGGCTGTAGACTTTGTTGCCGCTGACCAGCGCGATCACTTCTTTGAGGCCGCCGACGGAGGATTCGCTGAGCGACGTCACTTCCACGCGCCAGCGCTGCGATTCGGCGTAGCGCGAGTACATCCGAAAGATTTCAGCCGCAAACAGCGTGGCTTCGTCGCCGCCTGTGCCCGCGCGGATTTCGAGCACCACGTTCTTTTCGTCCAGCGGGTCCTTGGGCAGCAGCAGAACCTTCAGATCTTCTTCAATGCGGGCCAGCTCCGGCTCCAGGCGGCTCACTTCATCGGTGGCCATCTGGCGTAGCTCGGGGTCGGTTTCGTCGAGCATCAGGCGCGCGTCGTCGTATTCGCGTTTGGCTTGCTTGTATTCCCGGTACTTATTGACCACCTCTTCAAACTCGGAGCGCGTCTTAGAGATCTTGCGATAGTTCTCGGCGTCGGCAATGACGGAGGGATCCGCCATCTGGCGGGTCAGCTCTTCAAACCGTGCTTCGATGTCGTCGAGTTTTTGCGAATATTGCATGGCAGGGCCTCGGGTGGGCTCAATCGCGTTAAGCGATGACCAGTTCGCCGCCCTGCGCCTTTTCCAGTTCCATGGCGCCTTCTAGCGCATGGACGGCCACCGCGGCTTGATCGTTGGAGGGCGGCTGCGTGGTGATGCGCTGCAGCCAGAGGCCCGGAGTGGTCAGCGCGGCCATAAGACCCCGCCGGTGTTTGGCGGCGTAACGGATCATTTCGTAGCTGATGCCAATGATCAGCGGGAGCAGCGCGATACGGCTGATTAGCTTAGCGACGAACCCGTCAAAGGGCAGCACAGAATAAACCAGAATCGCGACCACCATCACCAGCAGCAGGAAGCTGGTGCCGCAGCGCGGGTGCCAGGTGACGAACTTCTGCGCGTTTTCCACGTTCACCGGCTGGCCGGATTCGAAATTGAACACCACCTTATGCTCGGCGCCGTGAAACTCAAACATGCGGCGGATGTCCTTCATGCGCGACAGCCCGTACAGGAATGCCAGGAAAATCGCCAGGCGGATGACGCCGTCCATCAGGTTGATGGCCAGCCGGCCGTGCATGGCGGGGACCGCTTTTCCGATTTCCGTGGCCAGCAGCAGCGGCACGAACTTATACATGAACAGGAAGAAGAGCAAGGAAAATGCCAGCGGCACGGCCATCATCCAGCCTTTTAGTTCGGCTGGTTTCTCAGCGGCCTTGCCCTCCTCCTCCAGCGCGACGTTGGCCGAGAACTGCAGCGCCTTCACGCCCAGATACATCGCGTGGCCGAGCGTGCCCAATCCGCGCAGCAGCGGCAGCTTGAAGATCGGGTATTTCTCGGAGATTTTGGGCAGCGGCGCTTCCTGGGTGACGATTTCGCCGTTCGACTTGCGCACCGCGACGCAATAGCTGTGTGGCGCCCGCATCATGACGCCTTCCATGACCGCCTGTCCGCCCACCAGCGTGGTCTCTTCGCCGTTTTCCAGCACAGGCAGCATTTGAATATGCGTGCACAGACGCAAAAAGCTTCGGATGGTCAAGCGGATAGACTCCCTTCTGATTATAACGGAACTTTGTCGCGGTACCAGCCCGCCGACCCGCTACAATGATCCTTTATGCAAGTGCTGCAAGCGGGCGACCACAAGTTCCTGCTGCTCGAACTCGACCCGGACCTGGTGGAGAACATCGCCAAGCAGGCCGGATTCGAGGCCAGGATCGACGACACCAGGCGCTTTCTGTCGCTGGACCTGCTGGCCGCCGGACGCCAGGCTCCGCTGCTGCTGTTCGACGCCGCCGATCCCGGCAATCTGGGCTGGTTCTCGCGCTGCCAGTTCTATGTCGACGGCAAAACCGGTGCGGTACTGCAGACTCCCATCACACTGGCCAACCAGAAGGACCGGTCCGGCCACACGCGTCCCGACTCCGTCCGGCTTCAGATCGCCAAGGAACTGCCGGCTTCTTTTCGTCTGCCGGGCAAGCAGCCCGTCAACGAGCAGGTGGTTTACAACGTTCTCAACAACCTGCTGAACGCGCTGCTGAACATCGGCGTCGGAGTATGCGGCGGCGGGATCGTCAAACCGCTGGCAGGCCGCACCGAGACGATCGGAACGCGCAACTAAAACGCATTAGCGTCCTATAGCCGCGTTCAATGAGCCTTGCCGGTAGCCTTCCAGGTCGATGGTCACGTAATGAAATCCGAGCGGCTTGAAGATCGCGACGAAGGCCTGCGCCATCGCCGGGGTCAGCGCCCGCTCCAGTTCGTCTTTGCCCACCTCGATCCGGACCAGTTGCCCGTGAAAGCGAACACGGAATTGCCGGAAACCGAGCGCGCGAATCGCTTCTTCGCCGCGTTCCACAGTCTTCACATTCTCTAAAGTGACGGGAGTTCCATATGGGATGCGCGAACTCAGGCAGGCCGATGCCGGCCGGTCCCAGGTGGTCAGGCCGCTTAGTCGCGACAGCTCACGGATTTCCGCCTTGGTCAGCCCGGCGTCCACCAGGGGCGCCTTGGCTTGATGCAGTTTGGCGGCCTTCTGGCCGGGGCGATAGTCTCCCAGATCGTCGACATTGACGCCATAGACGATATGCTCGATGCCGCGCTCGCGCCCCAGCGCTTCCAGGCGGGTGAACAGTTCGTCCTTGCAATGAAAGCAGCGGTTGGGGTCGTTCTTGATGTAGTCGGGATTGTCGAACTCATGCGTCTCGATGTACTCGTGCGCGAAGCCACACTCGCGCGCAAAGGCTTCCGCGTCGCGCTTATGGGACTCCGGGATGGAGGCGGAATCGGCAGTGATCGCGATCGCATTGCGCCCAAGTACGCGGTTCGCGGCCCAGGCGAGGTAGGCTGAGTCGGTCCCGCCCGAGTATGCCACGATGACGCGCCGCATGGGCTTCAACAGCGAAAACAGTTGGTGCTGCTTCGCCTTGAGGATTTTGACGTCGAGTTTGCGCGGCGCCGCCAGCCGCACCAGACCGCTCATAGCACAAGTATACCGAGGCTTCCGGCGCCATCCGGCCGCCAAAACAAATCCGGCGGCTTGTGACAAGCCTGCCAACTTTGCTTTCATATAAGGCTTGGGTCTGCAGCGTTGAAGTTCGAAATCGAAATCAAGCTCCGCCTTCCCGGCAAGCTGGGAAAGATCCGCCGCGTTCTGCGCGACATGGGATTCCGGGTCAGCAAGAGCAGGCTGTACGAATCCAACGTCCTGTTCGATAACGCCAAGCGGACGCTGCGCAAGAGCGGCAAGCTGATCCGCGTGCGGCGCGTAGGCCCGCACATGCTACTTACTTTCAAAGGGCCGTCGGAGCAGAGCCAGTACAAAAAGCGGCGCGAAATTGAGTTCCACCTGCCCGATGCCGCCAGCATGGAAGAGATCTTCAACCAGATTGGCTATCATCCCGTGTTCCGGTACGAAAAGTTCCGGACCGAGTACGCGAAGCCGCCGGCACACGGTAAAGTTCTGCTGGATGAAACGCCGATCGGGAATTTTCTGGAGATCGAGGGCAGCCCGCGCTGGATCGACCGAACGGCGCGCGCGCTCGGCTTCTCCCGCAGCGATTACATCACGCGCAGCTACGGCTATCTTTACCTGGCGTACTGCCGCGAGCGGCGCAGCGCCCCGCGCGACATGGTATTCAGCCCAAAGGATCTGGGGCGCCTGCGCAAGAACGCATGACGCCTGGCGCACCCACGCACGAGACGCGCTTCCGTGTTCGCTACGCCGAAACGGACCAGATGGGCGTGGTTTACTACGCCAATTACTTCGTCTGGATGGAGCTGGGCCGCGCGGAATATTGCCGCGCCGCGGGAGTCCGGTACAAAGACATGGAGGCGCGCGATGGTGTGCGTTTGGCCGTGGTGGATGCGCATTGCCGGTATGTGCGCCCGGCGCGCTACGACGAAGAAATCGCGGTTACTACGTGGGTGGCGCGGTCGAATCGGAAAATGGTCGAGTTTCACTATCGCATTCGCGACGCCGCCACCGGCGACAAGGTGGCTGAAGGCGAGACGCGCCACATCTTCCTCGGTCCGGACATGCGGCCGATGAAGCTTCCAGAGCAATATTTACAGCTCTTTGGCGTCGATCCTGCTACTGATCGTTGAACTTGATGGTGGATTCGCCCGTGAACTTGTGGTAGTTGCGGAACTCGATGACGTTGCGCTCGCAAACGTTAGAGCCTCGCTCACAGCTCAGGATCTCCGCGTGTACAGGCAATAGGAACTTCTCCGTGGCGCCCAGCGTGACATAGTCATAGTCCACCGCCGTTTCGATGCTGATCAGCGGGAATGCTTCAGGAATATCCTTCCCCTGCATCTCGATTCGCAAAGTGTGTCCGGAATTCTTGTCGAGCCAGACTGACCCCTTATAGGCCGGAAGAATGTATTGCCCCGGCACATGGATGCGCCAGGCCGACCGGCGCCGGTCAACGCGAAAGTCGTAAATGGTCGCGGGCTGGTGCTCGATGGTATCGTCCTGGACGCGCTTGAAGTCGGCCGCGGTGCCCGGCGAAAACAGATCGCCCAAGATGGTGCCGAACTCACCCGTCGACCAGGCCCCCGATTCTTCAGGCGGCTTCTTCGAGGGCCGTCCGTTAATCTGCAGGTTGCGATAGCGCTCCTTGCCTTCCTCGAACACAACTTCGGTGGAGACCACATCCAAAGCTTGCCAATTCGGCTCGCGGGTCTCGCTCGCGTAGCGCGTGGTCGATTCCTGGCAGACATAATTAGGCAGTCCTTCGAGGAAATTCGCCGCGACGACGCGCGCTTCATCCACCAGCGACTGGCGCGGGGCTGCGACCGGCGTGGGCCGCGGCGCCACCGGCACGGGTTCGGCGGAAGGTCCGTTGATGGCATCGCCGGACGATGAGTCTGACGCGCGGGCCGGCTTGTCGCGCTTCAGTACGGGCGGGCCGGAATCGCCGGGGTCGTGCTCCGCGCCTGGGCGGACCAGAATGGTCGGCGGTGGGGCAGTCCGGCCCTCTTCCTGTTGTGGCGCTGGTTCGGGGATGCGGTCGTTCTCTAGGATGGTTTTCGCCACTTCCCGATTGAACTTGATGTCAGTGGCCTGGAAGAGGCCGTCCTTGTCCCGAGTGAGCGTCACATCGACGCCGTCGCCGATACGGAGATCGGCCGGCTTCGTGGTGCTGTCGAGGAGCTGGATCTCCAGGAACCGTGTATCCAGCGCCTCCACCTCCATGGACTTGGCGTCCAGCTTGCGAATCATCCCGCTGACGGTGTCAGAAACTGCTGCCGGCTGGCTTTGACGTGAAGTGCGGCCGGAACCGCGCTGGCCCGGCTGCTGGCTGCCTCCGCTGCCAGGGAAGCGGCTCGGGTACTGTCCAGGAAAAGGACTACCGAACTGCGCGGCTAACGTCGCGGCCGAAATCAAGACCAGTAGCACGCTCTTCATGGGTCCTCCTTTAGACGGCCCTCTGCGACCGGCGGGTACAGCGAGCTAACCTTGCACCCGCTTCTCTTTGCCCTCCCAGAACCGCTCCCGCAATACCATTTTCCGAATTTTTCCGGTTCCCGTCTTGGGCAGCGGCTCATCCGTGAACTCGATGACACGCGGCAGCTTGAATCTTCCCAGGCGCAACTTCAGGAACTCCAGCAGGGCATCCGAATCGAGCGTGGAACCGGGCTTGCGGACCACCACCGCGGCCGGAATCTCGCCCCAGGTGTCGTCGGGCGCCGAAACTACCGCGCATTCGTAGACGTCCGGATGCGCGAAGATAGCCTTTTCCACTTCCAGCGACGAGATATTTTCGCCGCCGCTGATGATGATTTCCTTCTTGCGGTCCACGATATGAATGAAGCTTTCGTCGTCCCAGACGGCCATGTCGCCCGTATGGAACCAGCGGCCGCTCATCACCGACGCCGTAACGTCGGGTTCGCGAAAATAGCCCTCCATGACGTGATCGCCGGTGGTGACGATCTCGCCGATGGTCTGCATGTCGCGCGGGACGTCGTGCAGATGGGGGTCAACCACCCGCACCTCCATGTTGGCGACGGCCCATCCGGCCATGGCGCGGCGTCGATGCCGGTCGGCGTCGGAGGTATACGTGAGGCCGGGTTTTGAGCGTGAGCACGTGAGCAGCGGCGAAGTCTCGGTCATGCCATAGCCGGCATACACGTCACAGTGGAACGCCTTCTCCATGCGGTCGATCAGCTCCGGTGACGCAGCTGCCCCTCCCAACACGATCGTGCGGAGGCTCGAAAGGTCGTGGTTTCCCAGGTCCGGCGAGTTGAGCAGTGCGTTCGCCATGGTCGGCACTAGCGCCATATCGGTGGCGCGATGTTCGGCGATCAGCTTGAAGACACCGGCAGGTTCGAAACGCCGGACCATCACCTGTTTGGTGCCCATCATGGTGGAAGCCTGTGGGCGCCCCCAACCGTTGGCATGAAACAGTGGGATGGTGTGGAGATCGACCAGAGTCTCCGGCTCCTTGTAGATGTTCGCCACGGCCAGGGCGTGTAAATACAGTGTCCGGTGGCCAAGCATGACGCCCTTTGGTGTTCCGGTGCTGCCGCTGGTGTAGAACAGCTCGGCGATGGAGCCTTCGTCGACCGAAGTGATGTCGGCGCGCTCGGCGTGTCCCTGGTCGAGGAGTTCGTCGTAGGTCAAGTCCGCCACCGGCACTTTGTCATTGAGGGTAACGAAGCGCTCAATTTCGCGGCAGGCCGGCTTCAGTTGCTCCACTAGCGGCGCGAAATCGTTTTCAAACAGCAGCATTCGCGCGCCGGAATGGCACAGGATGTTGGTCAGCTCCAGCGGCGAAAGCCGCACATTCAGCGGCATGACGATAGCGCGCGCCTGGATGACTCCGTAATAGCCTTCCAGCAATTGATTGGTGTTGAAACTGAGATAGGCGACGCGGTCGCCGTGCTGGATGCCGTGTTTGGGCAGCGCCGTGGCCAGTTTTTCGCAGCGCTCGCCGAATTCTTTGTAGGTGAACTGGCGCGTTCCGGAGACAATTCCAATCTTGTTCGGAAACAGATCCACCGCGTTGTGCAGACACCGAATGGGTGTCAGGGGGACGAACATGGTGGCATTGTACTCCTAACCTGCTATCATCAGTTCACTCTTGCGCCTGGGGCTGCACACATCCATCGCGAAATCGCTGGAAGACGCCGCGCACAAGGCCGCGAAGGTGGGCGCAAACACATTCCAGATATTCTCGGCCAGCCCGCGGATGTGGCGCGCGTCGCCGCCCGCGCCGAGCGAAGTGAAGCTGCTGATGCGCGCCCGCGAGCGCTACGACCTGTACCCGCTGGTCATTCACGATAATTATCTAATCAACCTGGCGTCGTGCAGCGAGCCGCTGCGCGCGAAGTCCGTGGCGGCGTTTCGCGGCGAGATCGAGCGCGCGCTCGTCATCGGCGCCGAGTACCTGGTGGCGCACCCCGGCAATTGTAAGGGGCATTCGGTGGAGCAGGGCATTTATGCCGTGATTCGTTCGCTGGCCGAAGCCGCCGCTGGCTTGGACACGCAAAGGCTCACTGTGCTGCTGGAGAACACTGCGGGATCGGGTGCGGCGCTCGGCAGCCGGTTGGAGGAACTGGCGGTGATGCGCCAGTTCGCGGCCGAGCTGACGGAATTGAAGATCGGCTATTGCATCGACACGTGCCACTTGCTGGCGTCGGGCTACGATGTTTCCTCCGCCGCCGCGGTGAAAAGGACCGTGGCGGAGTTGGACCGCGTGCTCGGCCTCGCCAACATTCCCGTCATGCACGCCAACGACTCCAAAGGCCAACTCGGCTCGCACCTCGACCGGCACGAGCACGTCGGCCAGGGCCACATCGGTGAGAAGGGCTTCCGCGCGATTCTCACGCATCCCAAGCTGCGGGAAAAAGCCTTCATTTTGGAGACGCCGTTCGACGAAGAAGGCGATGAGGAGCGGAACATGGAGATGCTGCGGAAACTGTCGCGAAAACGCGCGACTTGACCGGCTGGCTTCAAGTTATTACACTAGTAATAACATGCCGGAGCTCAAGGTTCGCAAGTTCGGCAACTCCTTAGGAGTCGTCCTTCCTAAAGAAGTCATCCAGCGGCTCCGCACCGCCGAAGGCGAGCGCTTGTTTCTGGTGGAAGGGCCCGATGGCGGGTATGAACTGACAGCCTACGATCCGGATTTCGCCAAGAAAATGGCCAAAGCCGAGGACATCATGAACCGCTATCGCAACACCCTCCGCGCGCTCGCGAAGTGAAGGAGCCTAATTGGGTAGAAGAGCACGTGGCGCTTGCGGTCCACGCGAGGCTGCTGGCGCTATACGGCGGTGCGTCAGGCCAGCGCGACAAAGGTCTATTGCAATCGGCTTTGGCGCGCCCCCGGCAACTCTTCGCTTACGTCGACCCTCCGAGCATGATCGAATTGGCAGCCACCTACACCGCCGGTATCTTGCGCAATCATCCCTTTATCGACGGCAACAATCGCACTGGGCTCGTCATTGCCGTGCTATTTCTGGAGACGAACGGCTATCGCTTCACGGCGTCGGAGGAAGACGCGACCCAGGCAGTGCTAAACCTCGCTGCGGGGGTTCTCGACGAAAACGGTTTTACGACGTGGCTAGGCGCATGCGCAAAGCGTGTCATTAGGTACGTGAAGAAGCCTTCACGGTAAGTTAACCTGAAAGAAGATCCCTGAATCTCTTACGTTCGAGCCGTGAGCTTTTCATCTCTTAAGACGCCGACGAGTTGGGGAACACCGAAACGCCGAAGACACTATGCCGGAAAAGCAGTACGACCACAACCAGATCGAACTGAAGTGGAGTCAGCGCTGGGCCGACGCCAAGCTCTTTGAGGCCGAGGAGAATTCCACCAAGCCCAAGTTCTACGTGCTCGAAATGCTGCCTTACCCGAGCGGCACGCTGCACATCGGCCACATCCGCAATTACACCATTGGCGACGCCCTCGCCCGCTACAAACGCATGCGCGGCTTCAACGTGCTCCATCCCATGGGCTGGGACGCCTTCGGTTTGCCGGCCGAAAACGCCGCCATCGCCAACAAGCGCGATCCCTACGAATGGACCATGTCCAACATCGAAAGCATGAAGCGGCAGCACCGGCGCATGGGCTTCAGCTACGATTGGTCGCGCGAGGTCGCCACTTGCGAGCCGGAATATTACCGCTGGAACCAGTGGTTCTTTCTCAAGATGCTGGAGCGCGGCATCGCCTACCGCAAGAACGCACTGGTGAACTGGTGCAACGAGTGCGGCACGGTGCTCGCGAACGAACAGGTGGTCGACGGCTGCTGCTGGCGCCACGAAGCGACGCCTGTGGAGCAGCGCTCCATTGAGCAGTGGTTCCTGCGCATCACCGATTACGCCGACGAACTGCTGTCCGCCATCAAAGACCTCGAAGACGGCTGGCCCGAACGTGTGCTGCTGATGCAGCGCAACTGGATCGGCCGTTCCGAGGGCGCCGAAATTGATTTTCATCTGGAAGGCAGTGGCGAGCCGATTCGCGTCTTCACCACGCGCGTCGACACCATCTACGGCGCCACCTGCGTGATCCTCGCCCCCGAGCATCCTTTGGTGTCCAAGCTAGTGAGCGTCGAACTGAAGGCGCAGGTCAAGCAGATGATCGACAAGCGCGCGGCCAAAGGCCCCGGCGACATCGAGAAGGAAGGCATATTCACCGGCCAGTACGCGGTGAATCCCTATAGCGGCGAAGAGATCCCGATCTGGATCGGAAACTTCGTGCTGATGGGCTACGGCACCGGCGCTATTATGGCCGTGCCCGCGCACGATCAACGCGACTTCGAGTTCTGCAAGCAATACGGCATCCCGATTCGACCGGTCATTCGCCCCAAAGACGGTGCGCTGGCCGATGCCAACGCGCTGAAAGAGGCCTTCGGCGACGACGGCATCATGGAACACTCCGGTCCCTACACCGGCCTGACCAGTGAAGAGGGCCGGCGCGTCATGAGCGCGAGGGCCGCCGCCGAAGATTTCGGCAAAGCCGCGGTTACGTTCCGCATCAAGGACTGGGGCATCTCGCGCCAACGCTACTGGGGCACGCCTATCCCGGTGATCTATTGCTCGAATTGCGGCATCGTGCCGGTGCCGGAGAAAGATCTGCCGGTCGTGCTGCCGCTTAATATCTCCATCACTGGCAAAGGCCGTTCGCCGCTCGAAAACGTGCCCGAATTCATGAACGTGAAGTGTCCCACTTGCGGCAACAACGCCCGCCGCGAGAGCGACACCATGGACACGTTCATCGATTCGTCCTGGTATTTCTACCGCTACTGCGACCCGCACAACTCCAGCGCGCCGTTCGATTCGAAGAAAATCGGGTACTGGTTTCCCATCGACCAATACATCGGCGGCGTCGAGCACGCCATCCTGCACCTGATCTACTCCCGCTTCTGGACGAAGATGATGCGCGATCTGGGCCTGATCTCGAACAACGAACCGACAAAGCGCCTGTTCACGCAAGGCATGGTGATCAAGGACGGCGCCAAGATGTCGAAGTCCAAGGGCAATGTCGTCAGCGCCGACGCGATCATCGAGCGCTTCGGCGCCGACACGGGCCGCCTGTTCGAGCTGTTCGCCGCGCCGCCCGAAAAAGAAATGGACTGGACCGACGCCGGCGCCAACGGCGCGTACAGCTTCCTCGGCCGCGTCTACCGGTTCGTCACGCGCAATATCGGTGAAGGCCAAACAGAACCGGCCGAAGCGGACAGAAAAGTCCTCCGCAAACTCCACCAGACGCTGAAGAAGATCACCGACGATTTCGAGAGCCGCTGGCACTTCAACACCTCCATCGCTGGTCTGATGGAGCTGATGAACATTCTTACCAGCGTCGAGAAACAGATCTCCGCGCCCGTGATGGCCGAAGTTCTGGAAAAGCTCACGCTGATGCTGGAGCCGTTCGCTCCCTACCTGGCCGAAGAGCTATGGGAAGAACAGGGCCGCCAAGGGCCTGCGTTCCACCAGGCGTGGCCGGCTTATGATCTCGAGCTGGCGCGCGAGGAAGAGGCCGAAGTCGTCATCCAGGTCAATGGCAAGCTGCGCGCGCGCATCTTCGCCGCTTTTGGCACGCCTCGTGAGGCGCTGGAGAAACTCGCCCTCGGCGACGCCAAAGTCCAGGCTATGCTCGATGGCAAGCAGGTGGTCAAGGTCATCGTCGTACCCGACAAGCTGGTGAATATCGTGGTGAAATAATCCCATGCTGCTTAGACTGGCGATGGCACTGGTCCTTCCCGGAACGTTTCTGGTGGCTCAGCCCGAGAAAACGTCCTGGGAGATTCTCAAAGAGGGGCTCAAGGACAAGAACCCCGACGTTCGCCGGCAAGCGGTTACGGCGACGGGCTCCATCGGTCTGGCCCCGGAAGCCATCAAGCTGGTGGAGGATGCACTGCACGACGACGATCCGCTGGTTCGCGAAACTGCGGCGGCCGAACTCGGGGACATGAAATCTAAGCAGTCCATCCCGGTCCTCCGAGCCGCTCTCGATGATGAAAACGAGGTGGCTTTCGCGGCTGCCAAAGCGCTCTGGGACCTTGGCGACCGGTCCAGCCGCCCCTTTCTGGAGGATGTCGTCGCCGGCCAGCAGAAGACTTCCCCGGGCGTGGTGAGCGGCGCCGTCCGCGATGCCAAGCAGAAGATGCACCAGCCGAAAACCTTGGCCATGATGGGTTTCCGCGAGGCGACGGGTGCGCTGCTGGGGCCGTTCAACATGGGCCTGGTCGCTGCCGAGGACACCCTCAAGGACGGAACGGCCAGCGCCCGCGTGCTTTCCGTGAGCCTATTGGCCCAGGAATGCGATGCAGTCACGCTGCAACTAGTTGAAAAGGCTTGCACAAACGACAAGAACTGGGCCGTCAGGGCCGCCGCCGCAAAAGCCCTGGGGAAGTGCCATAACTCGGACGCGATTCCGACGCTCGAGCGGAATTTGTCCGACGCACATCCAGGCGTAAAGTTCATGTCAGCGGCCGCGATTGTGCGGCTCAGCGACGCCGCCAAGTAACGATCGTTACACCGCAGGCAGGGTCATTTGTGGGTATGCCCCCAAAACTTAGTGGTGGCATAGCCAAACCTATGTAGGGTAAGGCCAAGCGCGAAAAAGTGCTTGCATTCCTTTCGGCACTCGTGTCACAATCCTTGGCGAGGCCAGAAGTGGCCAGAAGTGGACCAACGTGGAAGAGAAGACTCAGGCGACGCCCGTGGAGCCCCCTCGCGGCTTCTTTTCCGCACACGTCGACGACAAAGGCAGACTAAAGCTTCCCGTGAACTTCCAGACGTACTTGAACGCAGTGGACGACACCGGGATATTTGTGACCAGCACCGACGGGCGCATAGCTAGAATTTACCCGAATTCGGTGTGGAATGGAAACCTAAAAGTTTTGGAAGAGTTGAATGCCTTGGAACCCGCTGCCGCCGAAGGAATTATGTTCATGGCCAACCACTACGGAGCGGATGGCAAGATAGACGCCCAAGGGCGTGTGACGCTGCCCACGGATCTGCGGAGGGAGTTGGGTCTGGAGAACCAGGAAGTGCGGTTGGACTGTTCGCAGGGCGGCGTGAGCATTTACTCCAAGACCGAATACGAAGCCCGCAAGCGGCAGTCCGAAGAAAAGATGGCCGAGAATCTGAGAGCCGCCAAACTGAAAGGGTTCAAGTAGCGGTCATGTATGCACGTTCCAGTGATGCTCGGCGAGTGCCTGGAGTTCCTGAGCGTGCGTACGGGTGGTATTTTCCTGGATGCGACAGCCGGCTTGGGGGGCCATACGGG
Organism: Bryobacteraceae bacterium; assembly: GCA_035501155.1. Lineage (GTDB taxonomy): Bacteria > Acidobacteriota > Terriglobia > Bryobacterales > Bryobacteraceae > Palsa-89. The sequence goes on along the minus strand of DATJWO010000034.1, from coordinate 87,495 downwards.
GGCCATTGCCGAGCGATTGAGCACCGGTTTTGTGATCGCCAACGACCGCGATGCGGAGTCGCTGGAGATGGCGAGGCGCAACACGGCCCATTGGGCGGAGCGAATCCGCTACACCCGCGGACCGTTCGCCGAACTGCCCGCGGCGCTCGCCGGGCTCGGCATTCAGAAGGTGGATGGATTACTGGCCGACCTGGGAGTCAGCCGTTATCAACTGACGGAACCAGAACGTGGCTTCTCACTCATGGCCGAAGGCCCCTTGGATATGCGCATGGATCGCAGCCAAAGCCGGACCGCCGACGAGATAGTCAACTTCAGTTCCGAAAAAGAGCTGGCCGATTTGATCTATCAATTCGGCGAGGAAAGGAGGTCGCGGAGAATCAGCAGAGCAATCGTTCGGGCACGGCCGATCCATACGACACAGCGCTTGTCGCGTGTGATCGAAGAGGCCGTGCCCCGGACGAGCAAGTTACATCCGGCTACCCAGACGTTCATGGCATTGCGTCTGGCGGTGAACGACGAGCCAGGGCAACTAGACAGCCTGCTTACGCTCGCGCCGGAAATGGTCAAAAGCGGTGGGCGCATTGTCATTCTTTCTTTCATGTCGCTGGAAGACCGAAAAGTGAAGCAGTGCTTTCAGGCGCTGGCGCGAGCCGGAAAAGCGGACATTCTTACCCGGCACGTCGTCAGGCCGTCGTCAGAGGAAATCAGGATTAACCCTCCCTCGCGGAGCGCGAAGCTCCGGGCGGTGGAGATCAGGCAGTCGTAGAGACCAAACATGGCAACGCTGGCAAACATAATGGACCGGTTCACGGCGGCGAGAGCCGTCACGGCGGACACACCGCGGATGCGCACGCTGGACAACGAGGATCCGTTCGTGATTCCCCGTTTCCCCAACGAGGATGTCTATCTCTATGTGAAGCGCATCGACAATTCCCGCGTGGTGCGAGAAGCCGATCCAGCCGCACGCAAGGTGTGCTGGAAGATGATCGCTTCCTCTTTTGCTTTTGCCGCGTTGGTGATCGGTCTGTTGCTGCCTTCGGTCGACAGCCTGATGGCCGGTTACAAGCTGGAAGCTTTGCGTCAGGAGCGCCAGCGCCTGCAACTGGACCGCTCCGCGCTCGAGCTTCAGGAGACCAAGCTATTGAGCCCGGCGCGCCTGGAAGAATTGGCGCGCATGCAGCGCTTCGTCGATCCGGCGCCCGAAGCGGTCGTATATCTCGACAGCAAGCTGGATCGCCCGATTCTGGCCAGAAAGTAACGGCTTCCCGAGGATTTGTGCAATGGATCCGCTGGCAACAAGGCGTGTGCACATTCTGGTGCGGCTGGCCTTTGTGTGGGCCTTGCTGATTGTCGGGCGTCTCATCCAACTGCAAGTCGTCCAACACGGCCAGTACGCGAGCCTGGCTTTGCGCCAGCAGGATCGTCTGGAAGAGATCCGGGCGCCGCGCGGCGCCATCCTGGACCGTTATGGCCAGCGCCTGGCGATGAGTTTGCCGGTGGAATCGGTTTGCGTCGATCCGCTGCGTGTGCCGGACCTGGCCGTAGCGTCCGACATCCTCTCGAAGATTCTGGGCCTGGATTCCAGCGACCTGCTGGAGAAATTCAAATCGGCCGTCGCCAATAAGCGCGGCTTCCTGTGGGTGAAACGCAAGATTACTCCCGAGGAAGCGACGCGGCTGCGCGACCTGAAGCTTGACTGGATCGAATTCCGCACCGAGAGCCAGCGCTTCTATCCGAATAAGATGCTGGCGGCGCACGTCTTGGGCGGCGTCGACTTCGAAGAGCACGGCGACGCCGGCGTCGAGCAGAGCCTCAACGAACTACTGGAAGGGCAGCCCGGCGAGATGCTGGTAACCGAGGACGTCCAGCAGCGTGGCTACGCGTCCAAGATGGAAAGCCAGGCGGAGCCGGGCCAGGACGTTCACCTCACCCTCGATTCGCGAATTCAATACGTAGCCGAGCAGGAGCTGGCGCAAATGGTGGAGGAGCGCCACGCCAAATCCGGCAGTCTGGTGGCGATGGATCCCAAGAGCGGCGACATACTGGCGCTGGCCAACTTCCCCACCTTTGATCCCAACAAACGGCCCAAGCCGGGCGAGATGGCCGCGCACGAGGACCTGGCTGTTACGGCGCCGTTTGAGCCGGGATCGGTTTACAAGGTCATCACGCTCTCGGCGGCGCTCGAAACTACGCGCCTGCGTCCGGATTCGATCATCAACTGCGGCAACGGCAGCATCAATCTGTTCGGCCGCATCATTCACGATCACAGCCACTATGCTGCGCTCTCGATGGCGGACGTGTTGGCGCGCTCCAGCAATATCGGCGCCATCAACATCGGCCTGCAGGTAGGCGATCAGAATCTCTATAAGTACATTCAGCGCTTTGGCTTCGGCAAGAAAACCGGAGTGCCGCTGCCGGGTGAATCGGCCGGCATGGTTCGGCCTCTGCGTCTCTGGCAGAAGAGTTCCATCGGTTCGGTAGCCATGGGCCACGAGATCGGTGTGACAACGTTGCAACTCGCCCAGGCTTGTTCGGTGATTGCCAACGGCGGATTTCTCGTGAAGCCGCGCTTGACGCTGGATACACCGGTGGCACGTCCGGCCCGGGTCCTGCGGCCCGATACCGCCATCACCATGCGAAGCCTGATGGAAGGCGTGGTGATCAAGCCCTACGGTACGGGGCACAAGTATGCGCGGCTACTGGGCTACACCTCGGCCGGGAAAACAGGCACAGCGCAGATCTACGATACACGGCTGCACGAATACACGCACATGTACAACGCCTCGTTCATGGGCTTTGCGCCCGTGACTAACCCCGCCATCGTGGTGGTTGTCACCATCAACGGAACGGAAGGAACGGTGGGTTATGGCGGACCGACTTCGGCTCCCGTGTTCCGTGAGGTGGCCGCCGCCGGGCTGCGCGTCATGGACGTGCCCAAAGATTTGCCTGAGATGCTTCCCGATGATGCTGGCGACAAGGCCAATCAGGCCGACGAAGACGACGTGTCCATCGCCAGCCTTGGTTCTTCCATCCCTCCCCCGCTGGTCCAAGCGGGAAATGCCGATGCCGCGGCTGACCGACCCGCAGCTTCCGCAGCTAGCGCTTTGGACCAGCGGGTTCTTTTATCGGACGCGGGAAGCAACCCGTCGCGGGATTTGGAGGGGCCACGGGTTCCGGATTTTGAAGGAAAGACGGTGCGATCCGTAATTGAAAAGGCGGCGGCCATGGGCATCCCTGTGGAATTCAGCGGGAGCGGCGTGGCGCGTGCGCAGATCCCCCTAGCGGGTGCGATTCTACCCTCGGGACAGCCGGTACGGATTCGATTCGGCCGCTAGCAGTTTGGAATGACGCTTGAACAGATACTCCGGGGCGTGAAGCTCCGAGGGGCGTTTCCGGCGGAACTGGCGCAGGCCGAGGTGGCGGAGCTGGAATACGATTCGCGCCGGGTGGCGCCCGGGTTCCTGTTCTTCGCGTTTCCCGGAGCGCGCGCGGATGGTCGCCAGTTCGCTTCTGCGGCGATGGAGCGGGGTGCGCTCGCGGTGGCCAGCGAGCTTCCAGCGCCCGAAGGCTTTCGCGGGGCGTGGATTGAAGTGGAACACGGCCGTCAGGCGCTGGCTCTGGCGGCTCGGAATTTTTATGGGAAACCGGATGAGAGGCTCGGACTGACCGGCGTCACAGGCACCAACGGCAAAACCACGACGACCTTTCTGATCGACGCCGTGCTGCGCGCGGCCGGCAAGACCACGGCGATGGTGGGCACCATCGAGTACCGGCTGGCGGGGAAGCAGCTTCCGGCCGTGAACACGACGCCTGAATCGCTCGACCTTTACCGCATCTTCGACGAGCTGGAGCAAGCTGGTGGGACGCATGCCACAATGGAAGTGTCGTCCCACGCGCTTGCGTTGGGCAGAGTCTACGGCATTACGTTTCACACCGCTGTATTCACGAATCTCACCCGGGATCATCTCGATTTCCACCAAACAATGGAAAAGTATTTTGCCGCCAAACGGCTTTTGTTTGTGCCTGAAGGCGCGCCGCCTCCGCGGTGGGCCGTGATCAATCACGACGATCCATATGGACTCCAGATCCAGCCGGAATCCCAGGTGCTGCGCTATGGATTGCAGGACGGCGCCGACTTGCGCGCCGCAGACCTGGAAATGAACTTTGATGGTCTGCGCTTCACTGTCGAGCACGCCGGGCAGAAGATCCCGCTACGTTCGCCGCTCATGGGACAGATCAACGCCTACAACATCCTGGCTGCGTGCGGCACGGCGTTGAGCTACGGCCTGGATTGGCCGACGATCGCGCGCGGCATTGCGGAATGTCCGCCGGTTCCGGGCCGTTTCGAACGCGTGGATGAAGGCCAGCCGTTCCTGGTAGTTGTGGATTACGCCCACACCGACGACGCGCTGCGCAACACCATCGCCGTGGCGCGCCAGTTGAAGCCCATGCGGATTGTCACTTTGTTCGGCTGCGGCGGCGACCGCGACCGCGCCAAGCGCCCGCTGATGGGCATGGCGGCGGGCGAGGCCAGCGACTTCGTGGTCCTGACGTCCGACAACCCGCGCTCGGAGGACCCCCTCGCAATCATGAACGACGCGCTGGTGGGCCTGCGTCGCTTCGACACGCCCCATCTGGTGGAGCCCGATCGCGCTACAGCGATCCGGGCGGCTCTCCGCGAGGCGCGTGCCGGCGACATCGTGATTCTGGCGGGAAAGGGCCACGAGCCGTATCAGATTTTGAAGGATCGCGTCATACATTTTGACGATCGCGAGGTGGCCCGCGAGGCGCTGCGCGAGTTGGGCTTCGGTGGACGCTAGTGACGGGTGACGAGTGGAGTTTACGGTGAGCGAGATCGGCGCGGTGGTCGGGGTCTCCGTGAAGAACGACACTCGGATTACGGGTTGGAGTGTCGATTCGCGCACCATCGCGCCGGGCGACCTGTTCTTTGCGCTGCGAGGGCCGAACAACGACGGCAATACGTACGTGCAAGAAGTACTTCGAAAAGGAGCAGCGGCGGCCATCGCCAATGAGCCTGCGCAAGGCTCGATTCTCGTGGTCGCGGACACGCTCGTCGCGCTGCAAAGCGTGGCGTCGTGGGCGCGCGACCAGTGGGGCGGGGATGTAGTAGGGGTGACGGGCAGCGCGGGGAAGACGTCCACCAAGGATGTGATCGCGGCGATGCTCGCGTCGGCGATGCCCACCGGCAAGACCATCGGGAATCTGAATAATCACGTCGGCGTGCCGCTTTCGATTTTGCGGCTCGCGCGGGGGGCGCGTGTGGCCGTGCTCGAAATGGGCATGAACCACGGAGGCGAGATCCGGGACCTGTGCGCAATTGCCCGGCCGCGGATCGGCGTCGTCACCAACGTCGGGCGGGCGCACGTCGAAAATTTCGATTCCATCGAAGGCGTGGCCGCGGCCAAGCGCGAGCTGATCGACTCGCTACCGGCGGACGGTATCGCCGTGCTCAACGCCGATGACCCCCTGGTCATCAAGTTCCGCGGGGCGCATCCCGGCAAAACCATCACGTTCGGCCTCGGCCCGGGCGCCGACTTTCGCGCCGAGCGCGTCGAAATTCTTTCCGAAGGCCTACGCTTCCGGTGCTGTGGTGTCGATTTCGAGAGCTCCCTGCTCGGCCGCCACAACGTGCTGAACATACTGGCCGGATTGGCCGTGGCTTCGGTTTTCCGCATCGCGCTGGCGCGTCTAACCAGTGTGGTGAAAGAACTGAAGGCCCCGTCGATGCGTGGGGAGCGCATTTTGCACGACGGCATTTTGATTTTGAACGATTGCTACAACTCCAATCCCGACGCGGCACGGGTCATGCTTGACGTGCTCCGGGAGACACCAGCCAAGCGGCGCATCGCCGTGCTGGGGGAGATGCTCGAGCTCGGGCGCTGGTCCGAGTCCCTTCATCGCGACGTGGGTCGTTACGCCGCGGGGAGCGGAATTGATGTGCTTGTAGGGATACGCGGCGCGGCCAACTTTCTCGTGGACGCAGCCATGGAAGCGGGCCAGGCAGTCGACGCCGCGTTTTTTTTCCCAGAAGCCGCAGAGGCCGGCGATTATCTCCGGCGGGTCGCCCGGCCGGGCGACGTGATTTTGATGAAGGGCTCGCGCGGTACGCACGTCGAGCGGGCGTTGGAGAAGCTACTCGCGCCGCCGAATTAAATGCTCTATTGGCTGTTCTACGAAAAGCTGTTTCGCGTCTTCACGCCGTTCCGCGTGTTCCAATACTCCACGTTCCGCACGGCGTTTGCAAGCATGACGGCGTTGTTCCTATGCATCGTGCTGGGGCCCTGGCTGATCGCCAAATTGCGCGAGTTTCAAATCGGCCAATACATTCGCGAAGAGGGGCCGAAATCGCACCAGAAGAAAGCCGGCACGCCCACCATGGGCGGAATTCTGATCATCATCTCCATCGTCGTCCCCACTCTGCTGTGGGCCAATCTTCGCAACGCGTACGTCTGGATCGCGCTGTTCGGTCTGGTGAGCTTCGGCCTGATCGGCTTCTGGGACGACTACGCGAAGGTTCGCCGGAAGCAGAATCTCGGCTTGACCGTCCGGCAAAAGTTCGGCCTGCAGATTGTGGCCGCGCTCATCGTCGGCTTCTTTCTGCTGCTGCTGCACGCTCGCAAGGCTTACTCCACAGCCATCAATGTCCCTTTCTTCAAGGCCTTCCAGCCCGATCTGCTAATCGACAAACTCCAGCACAACTGGTACACGTACCCGCTGGCCTTCGTCGGGTTTTATGCGTTCATGATTCTGGTGATCGTGGGTTCATCCGACGCCGTGAATCTCACCGACGGCCTGGACGGGCTGGCAATCGGCCTGATGATCATCGCATCGGGTGCGATGACCGTCCTGGCGTTCGTCGAAGGCAACGCGCGTTTGGCCGAGTACCTGGATCTGGCGCGCTCGCCCGGCGCCTCGGAGTTGCCGATCTTCTGCAGCTCGATGGTGGGTGCGTCGCTGGGTTTTTTGTACTACAACGCGCACCCGGCCGACATCTTCATGGGGGACGTCGGATCGCTGGCGCTCGGCGGCGCTCTGGGAGTCGTGGCGGTCCTGATCAAGCAGGAGATTTTGCTGATTTTCATTGGCGGGGTGTATGTGATCGAAGCATTGTCGGTGATTTTGCAAGTGGGCAGCTACAAGTTGCGGAAGAAAAGGATTTTCCGGATGGCGCCGATTCATCATCATTTCGAGGCGCTGGGCTGGACCGAATCGAAGATCATCATTCGGTTTTGGATTGCGGGGCTGGTGATGGCGCTGTTCGCTCTCACCACCTTGAAACTGCGTTGAGATGGAACTCGCGGGCAAACAAGTCGTCGTGGTGGGAATGGCGCGTTCTGGCGTGGCGGCTGTCGAATTGCTGCGCCAGAAAGGCGCCATAGTCCGAGCGGTGGACGAAAAGCCAATGGGCGAAGTGCAAGGCGTGACAATCGAACCGCAGACCGAAGCAGCGTTCCGTGACGCGAACCTGGTGGTCATTTCACCGGGCGTCCCCGCCGACCTGGACCTGCTCCAGCAGGTCCGCGCGCGCGGTGTGCCTGTGATCGGAGAGCTGGAGTTGGCCGGATGGTTCCTTCAGGGTAAGACAATCGGCATCACCGGCACGAATGGCAAGACCACAACTACCGCGCTGACCGGCCATATCCTGCGCGAATCCGGACTTGCCTGTCAGGTCGGCGGCAACATCGGCACGCCCCCGGCAGCGATGGTGGGGTCGTCGCGCCCGGACCAATGGAATGTGCTGGAGCTTTCGAGTTTCCAGCTCGAGACGATTCAGACCTTCCGGTGCGAAATCGCGGCCTGCCTGAATGTGACGCAAAACCATCTGGACCGGCATCACACATTCGATAACTATGCCAACGCGAAGGCGCGATTGTTTGAAACCCAGCGCGCCGGCGATTTCGCCGTCCTGAACGCCGACGACCCTGTGACCGTCGGGTTCGCCAAACGCACGTCCGCCGAGAAGGACTGGTTTAGCGGGACTCGCGTGGTTGACGGCGCCTGGATCGAATGCGATACGGTCCGCCTCCGCGGCGCGGAGTTGCTCAACGTTCGCGATCTTCGACTGCGCGGCCGGCACAACTACGAAAACGTGATGGCCGCGGCTTTGATCGCGGAGCGAGCCGGTGCACGGCTAACGCAGATTGCCCAGGCAGCCGCGGCATTCGCGCCCGTCGAACACCGCCTGGAGCCGGTGCGCGAAATTGGCGGCGTCGCGTATTACAACGACTCGAAAGCCACCAGCGTGGATGCGACACTCAAAGCCATCGATGCGTTCCCGGGCGGCCTCTGGATTATCCTGGGCGGCAAAGACAAGGGCAGCGATTACACCGTGCTGCGCGAACCTTTACGGGCCAAGGCCCACGCCGCGTTGCTTATCGGCGCAGCCGCTCAGAAGATCGCTGGTCACCTGGAGAGCGCCGTGCCGGTCATTCGCTGCGGCACGCTTGAGGCAGCCGTCGAACAGGCGCACCGCTCGGCCCGTCCAGGCGATACCGTGCTGCTCGCGCCCGCCTGCTCCAGCTTCGATCAATTCGAAAGCTACGAACATCGCGGACGCGTCTTCAAAGAACTGGTCAACAATTTGGCGGGGGGAAAGGCATAAATGGCGCAACGCCTGAAAACGGATTGGCTGCTGTTCTCCACCGTTGTCGCTCTGGTCGGCTTCGGGTTGATCATGATCTACAGCGCCTCCTCGGTGACTGCCGAGCTCAATCCGCACATCAATTCCAGCTTCTATTACGCCGCGCACCAACTAGTCTGGGCCGTGGTTTCCTTCTTTGCGCTGATGTATTTCAAGCGGCGCGACTATCGCGCGCTCCAGAGCCCGGCGTGGGCTTTCGGCTCGCTGGGAGTGGTGCTCTTCCTGCAAATCCTCGTCTTCTTCCTGGACAACAAGACGCATCGCTGGTTCCGCGTGGAAGGCATCGGCTCATTACAGCCGTCGGAGTTCGCCAAGCCCGCGCTGATCATCTTCTTCGCTTATTTCGCGACCGCCAGACAGGCCGCGATCAACACCCGGCGCGCGATTCTGGCGGCTTCGCTTGCCCTTGCGGTTCTGGCAGCGACCGTGGGCTTAGGCGACCTTGGTACCGCGGTGGTCCTGATCATTCCGGCGGCGGTAGTCCTCTATGTTGCCGGACTCGAGCGGAAGTTCGTCGTGGGCGCCTTGCTGGCGGGCGTCGTGTTCTCCGCCGTTTTCGTCGTATCCAAGCCCTACCGGATGGCGCGCGTCGTGGGATTTGTCGACCCAACGTACAAATGGATCGACCTCATCGATCGCCAGGGCCGCATCAAGCAATACATCAGCCAGTCGGTGACCACGCGCGACGCCGGCTATCAGGTCCGGCAATCCAAGATCGCCGTGGGCAGCGGCGGCGTGCTGGGCCTGGGCCTGATGCAGGGCAAGCAGAAAATCCTGTACTTGCCAGAAGCCCACACGGATTTCATCTACGCGGTAGTCGGCGAAGAGCTGGGATTTTTCGGCTGCGGCGCCGTTCTGGCCGGTTTTCTCATCGTCCTATGGCGCGGAATCCAGCTCTGCTGGCTCGCTCCGGACGATTTCGGGCGTTATCTGGCGCTCGGCGTCGCGTCTTCGATTGTGATTCAGGCGCTGATCAACATCAGCGTCGTGCTGGGGATGGGACCCACCAAGGGAATCCCGCTGCCCATGATCAGCGCGGGCGGCAGTTCTTTGATGAGTACGCTGATTTGCCTGGGAATGCTATTGAGTGTGAGCGAGCACTCCGGATGAACGGATGGCGACCATCGTGATGGCAGGGGGCGGAACCGGAGGGCACGTTGTTCCGCTGCTGGCGGTAGCGCGCGAGCTCAAAGCGCGCGGACACGAGTGCGTCTTCATCGGCACGCGGACGGGCTTTGAAGCCAAGCTCGTGCCGGCCGCCGGCTTTCCGTTGGAGTTCATTGAGATTGGCGGCTTGAAACGTGTCGGCATCGTGCGCACTGCCCGGACTCTAGCGCAGCTTCCCTTGAGCATCCTCCGCGTGTTGCGGTTGCTCGGCCAGTATCGCCCCGAGGCCATCTTCAGCCTGGGCGGTTACGCCGCGGGCCCGGTTGTGCTGGGGGGCTTGCTGAAGCGCATTCCACTCGTAGTGATGGAGCCGAACGCCATGCCAGGCCTCACCAACCGCCAGATCGGCCGCTTCGTGAGCCGCGCCCTGCTAAGTTTTGCCGACGCATCGCGATTCTTTCCCCAGGGCAGGTCGGAGATTACAGGCTTGCCAGTCCGCTCCGAGTTTTTCGCGATCGCTCCGAGAGCTCGTGACGCCAAGCTCACCATTCTGATCACCGGCGGCAGCCAGGGATCGCGCACGTTGAACGAAGCTGCGCGCGGCAGTTGGCAATATTTCCGCGAAGCCGGGATGCCCGTGCGGTTCATTCATCAAACCGGGTCGGCCAGCCACGAGGCTTTGGCCAAGAAATTTGCGGAAAGCGGCGTGGAAGGGCAGGTCCTGCCATTCATCGACGACATGCCCGCCGCCTTCGCGCAAGCCGATCTTGTGGTATGCCGCGCCGGAGCCGGGACGGTGGCCGAACTCGCTGCCGCGGGCAAGCCGTCAATTCTGGTGCCGCTGCCGCATGCGGCCGACCACCATCAATTGCGTAATGCGGAAGCGTTCGAAAAGGCCGGCGCAGCCGTGCTGGTGCTGGACAAGGACATGGACGGAGGGAGACTCTTTGAAGAGGTCGGGAAACTGCGCGCCCGGCCGGACCTGCTGAAGCGCATGGGCGATCGTGCCCGCGCTTTTGCGCATCCTGAGGCGGCCCGCCGCGCGGCCGACGTGCTGGAGGGAGCTGTCGCCCATTGACTTTCCTGCGCAAAGCCGAAACAATACAAGATTAAAATGTTTTTTAGGCCCCAACACCTGCACTTCATCGGCATCGGCGGCATCGGCATGAGCGGTATCGCCGAGGTGTTGTTGAATTTGGGCTATCAAATCAGCGGTTCGGATCTCAAACTCAGCCCCACTACCGACCGGCTGGCGAAGTTAGGCGCGCGTATCTACGAGGGCCACGCGGCCGCGAACGTCGGAAGCGCCAAGGCCGTCGTCGTGAGTTCGGCCGTGGATGCGAAAAACCCCGAGGTTCAGGAAGCGCGCCGATTACACCTCCCCGTGATCCCGCGCGGCGAACTCCTGGCCGAGCTGATGCGTCTGAAATACGGCATCGCCATCGCCGGCAGCCACGGCAAGACCACGACCACTTCGATGACCGCCACTGTACTGAACGTCGCGGGGCTCGATCCCACCGTCGTCGTCGGCGGCAAAGCGGCCTCCATGGGCGGATCGAACGCCCGCGTGGGCCAGAGCGATTTTCTGGTAGTGGAGTCAGACGAAAGCGATGGATCGTTTCTCAAGCTCAGCCCGATCCTCGCCGTGGTCACCAACATCGACGAGGAACACCTGGACCACTATCCATCCATTGTCGAGATCCGCGCCGCGTTTCTGGAATTCATCCAGAAAGTCCCCTTCTACGGCGCCGCCATTCTATGCCTGGACGATGAAAACATCCAGCAGCTTCTTCCGCTGGTGAATCGCCGGACCATCACGTACGGCTGCAGCCATCAGGCTGGATTGCAAATCGCCGAGGCCGATTGCGGAGCTTTCGAGAGCCGGTTTCAAGTGCGCATGCGCGGCCAGAGTCTCGGCGTATTTCATCTACGCGTTCCCGGCGCGCACAACGTGCTCAATGCCACGGCTGCCATCGCGGTGGGCCTGGAACTCGACATCCGACTCGAAATAATTCGCGAAGGCATCGCCAGCTATTCGGGCGTCGACCGCAGGTTCCAGGTGCGCGGCCAGGTCCGCGGCGTCACTGTCATCGATGACTACGGCCATCACCCCACCGAGATCCGCGCCACGCTGGCCGCCGCGCAGCTCTGCAATTTCCGGCGTATTCACGTCGTGTTCCAGCCCCACCGCTACACGCGCACGCAACACCTCATGGACGAATTCGCCAAGAGCTTCCATCAGGCCGACGTGGTTTATGTGCTGGACATCTACGCGGCATCCGAGCCGGCCATCGACGGTGTCACCGGCGCCGCGCTCGCCCAGCGCATTCGCGATTTTGGTCACCGCTCGGTCTACTACACCGGGACCATCGAACGAACCGTGACCGCAGTAGTTGACCAAGTCCGGGATCAGGAGCTCGTCCTGACTCTGGGCGCCGGCAACGTGTGGCAGGCGGGCGACCGCGTGCTCGATAAATTGCGGGAGGCTGCCTAGATGCCGGCGGACAGCAAGAAGCAGCGTTCGTCCACCAGCGTTGTCGTGCGCTATACCGCTCTCGCCATCGGCATGGGTCTGCTCCTGACGGGCGCCATTTACGGCTCGCAGCAATTCGAGCAGTTCCTGATTCGCGATCCGCGCTTCTTCCTGCCCGGGCCGCTCGATTACGGGCTGGAGAGCCCCAATCTCGAAGTTCACGGCGTCCGGTATACGTCGCGCGCGCAGGTGCTGCACATCTTCGAGTCCGATTACGGACGCAGCCTGTACCTGTTTCCCATGGCCGAGCGCCGCAAGCAATTGCTGAACCTGCGCGGGATTCATGACGCGTCCATCGCGCGCATCTGGCCCAATCGCGTCGTCGTCCAGATCAGCGAGCGCAAGCCCGCCGCATTCATCCAATTGCCCGCTGACGGCATGGCGCGCTGGGCTCTCATCGACGACGAGGGCGTCATTTTGGATCCTCCGCCCAAGGCCCCCTTCAAGCTTCCAGTCCTGACCGGCGTGCTGCGCGCCGAAAAACAGGATCGCCGGGGAGTCCGCGTGCGCCGCATGCAGCGGCTCATGCATGAGCTCGGATCCATGGCGGACAACGTGTCGGAGGTCGACGTGGCGGACCTCGACAATCTGAAAATCACCGAACAAGTGGGAGGCAGCGCTGTGTCGCTGATGTTGGGAGACCGCAATTTTGCCTCGCGCCTGCGAAATTTCCTGGATGCCTATCCGGATATTCACCGCAGGATGCCACAAGCAGCCAGCTTCGATCTGCGCTTGGACGACCGGATCACCGGCCTGGGACCGAACGATGGCAAGTAACTCGCACATCGCCGTCGGGCTGGATCTGGGAAGCGCGCGGACCCGCTGCCTCATCTTGTCGATCACGAACGGACGCCTCCGCTACCTGGGCCATAGCGAAACTCCATCGCGCGGGTGGCACAAGGGCCGGCTGGCGGATCAGGAGGCAGTCTCCGCTTCTACCCGCGATGTCGTGCAGGCTGCCGAAGCGCAAGCCGGCGTCTCCGTGGACGCGCTCGTGCTAGGCGTCGGCGGGGCGAGCGTCGAAGGCTGCCACAGCCGCGGCATTTATGAGTTCGGCCGGCCGCGCGCCATCGGGCTGGACGACATGGCGTATGCCGTCGAACGGAGTGAGCAGGTCCGTTTGGAAGAAGACCGCATGATCCTGCACCTGTTCCCGCAGGATTTCACCCTCGACGGCCGCTCGGGCAAGCGCTATCCGCGCGGTTCCATCTGTTCGCGCCTGGAAGCCAACGCTCACATCGTCACTTTTTCCGAGCAAGAGCACCACTCCATTCTGGCCGCCGTGCACCAGGCATCCTATGCCGTCGAAGAGACCATGTTCGAGCCTGTCGCCACTGCCTATGCTTCCATCAATCGCGAAGACCGCAACCGAGGCGTGGCGGTGGTGGACATCGGCAAGCACTCCACGGACCTGGTGGTCTACGACGGCGAGGCTGTGCTTCTATCGCGCAGCCTGGCGATTTCGGCCGACCATTTCACGCGTGACGTCGCCGTCGGGTTGACCGTGCAGTACGACGATGCTGAGCGTCTGAAGATCGAATACGGCTGCGCGATCCTGGGGCTCACGTCCGACAACAGCTATATCGAGGTGCCGTCGCAGGAAGGACGCCAGCCGCGCGAGGCCCCGCGCAAGCAGTTGAACGAGATCCTGGAGGCGCGCGCCGAAGAGCTGTTCATCCACGTCGGCTCGGAGCTGGTGACCATCGGCATGGAACAGAAGCTGCTGGAGGGCGTCATCCTCGCCGGCGGCGGCGCGTTGCTCAACGGCATGTGCGATATGGCCGAGCGCGCGCTGAACTGTCCCGCGCGCAACGCGTTGCCCGAGGGCATCCAGGATCTGCCCGAAGACCTTTGTAATCCGGCGTGGGCCACCGCCGCCGGCCTGGCCCGCTATTCGGCGCGCTTGAAGACCAGCCGGGAGACCAAGCGCAGAGCTCCCGGTTTGATGGGGATGTTGTTCCGATGAGTTCCAAGCACACAGGAGGCTTTCCATGGACGCACTGAAGTTTGCCATTCAAGAAGAGGCTCTCGAAGGTACTCGCATCAAAGTTGTGGGCGTCGGCGGCGGCGGTTCCAACGCCGTGGCCCGCATGATGAATGAGGGACTCACGGGCGTCGAATTTCACATTCTTAACACCGACGTGCAGGCTTTGAACGCCTCGGCCGTGCCGAACAAGCTGGCCATCGGCTCGAAAGTGACCAACGGCTTGGGCGCTGGTTCGGATCCCGCCTTGGGCCGCCAAGCCGCACTCGAGGACACCGAGCGCATCATCGAGATCCTGGAAGGCGCGGATATGGTCTTCGTTACCGCGGGCCTCGGCGGTGGAACCGGAACGGGCGCAGCGCCCGTCGTGGCGTCGCTGGCCAAAGAGCTGAACGCGCTCACGGTCGCAGTCGTGACCAAGCCCTTCGCCTTTGAAGGACCACGGCGCATGAAGCAAGCCGACCGCGGGCTTTCGGAAATCGGCGGCACCGTGGACACCGTCATTACCGTGCCCAACGACCGCCTGCTCGAGCTTGTCCCACGCGGCACCAGTTTCTTCGAAGCCTTCCGCATCGCCGATGACATTCTCCGCCAGGCCGTCCAGGGCATCAGCGACATCATCACCACGCCCGGCCTCATCAATCGCGATTTCTCGGATATCCGCTCCATCATGCTCGGGATGGGTTACGCCATGATGGGCACGGCGTCAGCTTCCGGCGAAAACGCGTCCATCGAGGCCGCCCGCCAAGCCATCAGTTCTCCGCTAATGGAAGAAGGCGGAGTCAAGGGCGCGCGCGGCGTGCTGATCAACATCACCGGCTCCAGCAAGCTCAGCCTGCACGACGTCAATGAGGCCTGCTCGCTGATTCGCGGCGCCACGGCGAACGAAGACGCACAAATCAATTTCGGTGTCGTGCTGAACGAAGCGCTGAAGGACGCCGTGAAGATCACCGTGATCGCCACCGGATTCCAGCGCGACGGCATGCCGCAACTGGCGCGCCGGGCCGCCGCTGGCGCCGAGTCGTTCATTCCTGAGCCGATCGCTCCAACTCCTGCGCCAGTCATGGAGCCCGCACTCAGCAGCGGATCGCTCTTCCGCGACCTTCCGCCCGCGCCGCCGGAACTCGAGCCTGAGCCCGAGCCGGAAGTCGAGGAGCCGGCCATCCCGGTCGACGACATTGAAGTTCCGGCCTTCCTGCGCCGCGAACGGCGGATGTATCAGTAGTACATTCGCCTCAGGCGCGCTACGGAAACACCGGCGCCACCTTCGCCCCGCTCTGGATCACTTTCTCCGAAGGCAGTGCCACGGCGTCGCCATCCATCAGGCCCGACAGCACCTGCGCCTTGGTATAGCTCGACATACCCAGGCTGATCTTCCGCCACTCCACGTGGTCGCCTTCGAGCAACAGCACCCCGGTTTCGGAACCCTGGCGCCGGACCGCTTCCTTGGGAATCGCCAGGACGCCTTCCACGGCGGACGCCTGAATATCCGCGTTGATATTGGCGTTCGGCAGCAGATCGTGATCCGGATTCTCGATAATGCAGCCCACCTCGCCCACTTCGCGCGTGCCCAGCGGCACAATCTGCGTCGGCAGTTTGTCCACCACGCCCTTCCACTGATGCCCGGGCAGCGCGTCCCAAGTGATCGTCACCATTTCGCTTTTGCGAACCTTGCCCAGGTCGGGCTCGTCGACATAGACGGTAACCTTAACTCGATCGAGTCTTCCTACTCTCGCGATCAGATCGCCCGGATTCACGTACGCGCCCTGCTTCAAATCGAAGTCATAAAGCGTTCCATCCATCGGCGCGCGGATCACGCTGAGATCCAAGCTGGTCTGGGCCACTGCCGCAGCCGATTCGGCCTCCTGGAGCCTCGCCTTAGCGATCTCCTTGTCGGTGCCTGTTACCAGGGCCGCCTTGTTTTTCTCCAGCGCTTGAATTCTCAACTGCAGTTGCTCGGTGAGCTGGTGCGCCGCATCCACATCCTGCCGCGTGGCCGCCTGCTTGGCCGCGAGCCGGTCCAGGATCTGGTAGTTCTTTTGCGCGGCGCCCAGATCCAAGCGCGCACGCGCGAGGTCCGATTCGATCTGCTGGCGCTCCGCCAGTCTGCCGCCCTGATTCAGCACCTGCTCCTGAGCCTTGGCTTCCTCGATTGCGGCTTTCGCTCTCGCAAGATCTGCGTTCGCAACCCGCGTATCCAGTTCCACCAGCGGCTGACTCTTGACCACCTGCTGGCCGCGCGTGACCAGGACGTGTGTGATCACCCCCGCGCGTTCCGCCCGCACCGGCATCCACTCGATCGGTTCGACTTTTCCGTTGGTGCTGAGCGTGCTGACCAGGGTCTCCCGCGTGACTTTCGCAAAGTCAACTTGAGGCGGTGTGGCCCTTTTGGCCAGGAGCCAAGCCAGGATGGCCGCCGCCGCAATCAACAGGAGCACCAGTCCGCTTCTGGCGCGGCTCATAAGAACCTCGGGCTGGCCTGGACTTTGCTTTGGAAAGGCGTTGGCTCAAGCGGCAATTCCCATTCTCCCAGAATCTACCCCAACACGACCAGCGTATCGCCCGCTCCCACCGTGCCGCCCGCCTGAACGCGGACGTCGACAACTTCGCCAGGGCGGGAGGCCTTCAGCTCGTTTTGCATCTTCATAGCCTCCACCACGACCAGTCCTTGCCCGGCCGCCACGCGATCGCCTTTCTGAACCAGAACCCGAATCACCTTGCCCGGCATCGGCGCCACGATGTTCTGGCGTCCCGAGCCCTGCGACATTTTGGAACCCCGCCGGGCATCGCGGGGATCACCTACTTCGACGCTGAAGCGGCCCTCTGCCGTTTCGGCGCTAAGGCCCTCCGGCGCGGCCAGCAAGCGAACTTCAAAGCTCGCGCCGTCCAGCATCACCGAATAGACGCCGCGTTCCACCTGCACGACGGCTTCCAGACGTTCTGGGTCCACCTCAACCGGCCGGCCATCCACCAGGATCTGCCACTTCATTGCAGAAGCCGGCCTCGCCCCTCCGACACCCAGCGCGTCGGTTCCCGGCTTTCGCTGCGCGTTTCCGGCTTACCGTTCCTCGAGTGCGCAACAGCGGCCAGAGCAACCGCCAACGCGAGTTCCGGTCCTGGCTCCTTCCGCGGTCCCCTGCGCGCCAGGAAGTCGGCCACGAACTCGGTATACAGGTTGCCTTGCTGGAATTGCCGGTCCTCCAGCATCTCGCGAAACAGCTTCAAGTTGGTTTCCACTCCGCTAACCGCGTACTCGTCGAGTGCGCGCCGCAGCCGCTGGATGGCGCCGGGCCGGTCCGGCGCCCACGCCACCAGCTTGGCCAGAAGGGGATCGTAGTCGAGAGGCACCGTCCATCCCGGATAGACGCCCGAGTCCAACCGGATGCCGGGCCCGCTCGGTTCGCGAAGCTGCACGATCTTGCCCGGCGAGGGGAAGAAATTGTTCTCCGGATCCTCGGCGCAAACGCGGCATTCCATCGCCCAGCCGCGCCACGCGACATCTTCCTGCCCGAACGGCAGCGCATCACCGGCGGCGATCCGCAACTGCAGCTGCACCAGGTCGTAACCGGTCACCAGTTCGGTGACGGGATGTTCCACCTGCAGCCGCGTGTTCACTTCCAGGAAATAGAAGTTGCCGTGCTGGTCGGCGAGGAACTCCACCGTGCCCAGATCGTAGTAGCCCGCCACGCGCGCGATCCGGAGCGCTGCGTCGCCCATGGCCGCCCGCATCTCCGGGTTCCGCGCCACCCAAGGCGACGGGCACTCTTCGATGATCTTCTGATGCCGGCGCTGCACCGAGCATTCGCGCTCGCCCAAATGGACCAGGTTTCCGAAGCGGTCGCCCGCGATCTGAATCTCGATGTGCCGCGGGCTTTCGATCAGTTTTTCGATGTAAACCTCGGCATTGTGAAAGGCGCGCTCGGCTTCGCTTGAAGCATCGCGAATGGCCGATTCCAGCTGGTCCTCCGACCCCACGCGCCGCATACCTTTGCCGCCTCCGCCCGCGGCCGCCTTGAGGAGCACCGGATAGCCTAGCTGCTTTGCCACGCGGCGCGCCTGATCCAGATTCGCTGCGGACTCTTCGCTGCCCGGCACCACCGGTACACCGGCCTGCTTCGCCAAAACGCGGGCGGCAGTCTTGGAGCCGAGCCGGCGGATCGCCTCGGCGGGCGGCCCAATGAAGACGATCCCCGCTGCCTCGCACGCGGCGGCAAAGTCGGCGTTTTCACTCAAGAATCCGTAGCCGGGATGGATCGCTTCGGCGCCGTGCTTCTTCGCCGCTTCCAGAATCTTGTCGATGCGCAGATAGCTCTCCGGCGACGGCGCCGGACCAATGTGCTCGGCTTCATCCGCCAGCCGCACGTGCAGCGCCGCGCGGTCCGCATCGGAAAAGACCGCCACGCTGCGAATTCCCATCTCCCGCAGAGCGCGAACAATCCGCACCGCGATCTCGCCCCGGTTGGCCACCAGCACCTTTCCGAACATGCACCGCGATTGTAACAGGAGACTGCGGCTTCCAACCTGTCCCGTTCGATTACGATACAGTTGTCAAAAGCCTGAGGACCCGCGATGAAATGGAATGCACATCTTTCCTTCAACGGCGACTGTCAGGCCGCCTTCCAGTTCTATGAACAATGCTTCGGCGGCCGGATCGTAACCATGCTCACGTATGCTGATTCGCCCATGGCCAACGACGTCCCGCCGGAGTGGCGCGAGAAGATCCTTCATGCCACTCTCACAACCGGTACCAGCGTGCTGATGGGCACCGACGTCCTTCCCAACCAGTACCAGGAGCTGAAAGGCTTCCACATCGTACTCGGGATCGAGGACCCGCTGGAAGCTGAACGCGTCTTTCAGGCGCTGGCCGAGAACGGCAAGGTCCTGATGCCGATCCAAAAGACATTTTGGGCCGTGCGCTTCGGCGTGTTGGTGGACCGGTTCGGCATCCCCTGGGAGATCAACTGCGAGCAAGCCATCTCCTGAGATCCCCAATCCGTTCCAACGTTGTATCATCGAGACCGGTGACTAACCAGGAATTTCGAGACTACGGACACCAGGTGGTGGACTGGATCGCCGACTACCTGGAGAACATCCGTCAATACCCGGTCTTAGCGAAGACACAACCGGGCGACTTGATCGATAGCCTGCCGGCGCGCGCACCCGAATACGGCGAAGGCATGGACGCGATCCTCCAGGATTTCGAGCAGGCCATCGTGCCCGCGCTCACCCATTGGAACCACCCGCGCTTCCTGGCCTATTTCGCCATCTCCGCCTCGCAGCCGGGAATTCTGGCCGAGATGCTGGCCGCGGCCCTCAACGTCAATGGAATGCTGTGGAAGAGCTGCCCGGCGCTGACCGAGCTGGAACAGGTCACGCTGGGATGGCTGCGCCAGTGGATCGGGCTGCCTGCTGAGTTCTTCGGCATCATCTACGACACCGCTTCGGTCAGCACGCTGCACGCTCTGGCGGCCGCTCGCGAGATGGCTGATCCGCAGACGCGCACGCGCGGCAATTCCGGTGGACTGGTCATGTACACGTCCGAACACGCTCATTCGTCCGTGGAGAAGGCTGCGATCACGCTCGGTATCGGCCAGGATAACTTCCGCAAGATTCCAGTGGACGACGCGTTTCGCATGCGTGTGGATGCGCTGTGCGAGGCCATCGAAGCGGACCAGCTCGCCGGCAAAAAGCCCTTTTGCATCGTCCCGACCGTGGGAACCACCTCGACCTCCAGCATCGACCCGGTAAACGAAATCGCCGATGTGGCCGAAGCATGCGGCGCTTGGCTGCACGTCGATGCGGCTTACGGCGGCGCGGCGGCCGTCGCGCCGGAGTTCCAAAGCGTCTTGCACGGCGCCGAGCGCGCCGATTCGCTCGTGGTGAACCCGCACAAATGGCTCGTCACGCCCTTCGACCTGAGCGCCTTTTACACCCGCAGGCCGGAGATTCTGCGCCAGGCTTTCTCGCTGGTCCCCGAATACCTGCGAACCGCCGAGGATCCCCGCGCAGTGAATTACATGGACTACGGCGTCCAACTCGGCCGGCGTTTCCGCGCCTTGAAACTCTGGTTCATCATGCGGCACTTTGGACGCGAAGGGATCGCCGAAATCATCCGCACGCACATGCAGTATGCGCAGAGGCTCGCCGCGCTCATTCGCGCGCATCCCGATTTTGAGGTTGCCGCGCCCACGCCTTTCTCGCTGATCTGTTTTCGCTACCGCGGCAGTGATGAGGAGAATCGCGCGCTGCTGGACGCCATCAATGCTTCAGGGAAGGCTTTTCTGTCGCACACCGTCCTCCGCGGCCGGTTCGTGCTGCGCCTGGCAATCGGCAACATGTTCACTGAATGGGAAGATCTGGAAGAGGTGTGGGAACTGATTCAGGAGTCTATCCGCACGACTGCCTGAATCAGCGAGCCTTCTGTGTCAGGAATTCGTCCACCGTACTGAGCAGCAGCGAAGGGTGAACCGGTTTGGAGATGTAGCCGTTCATGCCGGCATCCAGGCAGCGCTCTTTGTCGCCGTTCATGGCATGCGCCGTCATGGCAATGATCGGAAGCTTCTTCCAGCGTTGATCTTTGCGGATGAGGCGGGTGGCTTCCAGCCCATCCAGCACGGGCATCTGCACATCCATCAGAACCAGGTCGAATACGGGGCTTCGACCCAGCTTCGCCAGGGCTTCCTGGCCGTCGTTGGCCAGTTCGATGGAGAATCCGCGCTTTCGAAGCACCGCCGTGACCACTTTCTGGTTCACCAGATTGTCTTCCACCACCAGGATGCGAACCGGATGAGGGGGCGCCGCCACGGAGGCCTCCGGCACTGCCTGCGGAGAGGCGTGCTGCTCCTCCGTTCCGACTGCCTGGCTCTTCAGAGTGACCGTGAATGTCGTGCCACGGCCCAGTTCGCTCTTCACTTGAATGTCTCCTCGATGCAGCTCCACCAGCCGCCGCGTGATGGCCAGACCCAATCCCGTACCGCCGTACCGGCGCGTGACGCTGCCATCCGCCTGCGTAAACTTTTCGAATATCGACAATAGCTTATCGGCCGGAATTCCGGCGCCGCTATCCTCTACTACGACTCGCACGGTGAAATCCCGCGGATCGGAGAACTCGCCGCCCAGCCGCACGACCACGGACCCGTGTTCTGTAAACTTCACCGCGTTGCTCACCAGGTTGCCGATGATCTGACGGATGCGCAGCGGGTCGCCCGAAATCCGCCCAGGTACGTTGGATGCGGTCTCGGCGCGCAACTCCACGGAATTTTCGACCGCCTTGGGTCGGCTTGCTTGGATGCATTCGTCCAGCACCGTGCGGATGTCCACCGGCACCTTCTCGAGCGTCATCTTTCCCGCCTCGATCTTGGATAGATCCAGAAGGTCGTTGACCAGCGATAGCAACGAAAACGCGCACCGCTGCGCCGTAGTCAGCTGATCGGAGACGTCGGCGGGCAGGTTATGATCCATCGCCAGATCCAGCATCCCGATGATTCCGTTCATCGGCGTCCGCAATTCGTGGGACACGTTGGCCAGAAAATCGCTCTTGGCGTCATTGGCGGCTTGCGCGCCGCGCGAGGCTTCCTCCAGCTGATCGGTCCGTTCTTTAATCCGCTTCTCCAGCAGCTCCTGGTTGTCTTGCACTTCTTTCCGGGAGGCCGCCAAAGCTTCGATCATCTGATTGAAGCTTTCACCCAGGAACTCCAGCTCGTCCCCGGTCTTGCTCACTTGGATCGGCTCCAGCCGGCCCTTGCGGACCGAAGCGATACCTTCTTCGAGCAGCGCCAGCGGGCGCGCCAGCAGGCGGATGGTGAAGCGCGAAATGGCCGCCGCGACTAAGAGGACGATGGCGCACAGCAGAACCCATTTGCCGGGGTCGAGCGAGCCTTGCCGCAGGTCGTAGGCTACGATCGTGGCCACCATCCAGAAGACCAGCGCGCCCGTAAGTATCGAGAACTTCGAGGCTAACGAGCGTAGAGCCGGGGGACGCGCCACTGCCTGGTCGTCTTTCGACGCCTGTGCCATATCCCCTCTGATCGGCAATTCTAAGGTGGGCTGTATCAGGGATTCACCTTAGATCCGTGCCCTCCTGCGCGCTGCCGCCCGAAGGACCAATGCTATTCTTGGACGGAATGAGGATGGAATGAGTCGCCTCGGCACTGTTCTGTGCGGCGTCGAGCTCTCGAATCCGGTCATTGCCGCGTCGGGAACCTATGGGTACGGCGTAGAGTTCGAAACCGTGGCCGACTTGAGCGCGATGGGCGGCCTGGTAGTGAAGGGGCTCTCGCGCGAGCCGATTCGAGGCAATCCGCCGCCCCGGCTGTGGGAGACCGAGGGCGGCATGATCAATTCGGTCGGCCTGCAGAATATCGGCGCTCGCGCGTTCGTCGCTGAGAAGCTGCCGCGATTGCGCCAACTGCGCACGGCCATCTTCGCCAACGTCTTCGGATATGCGCCGGACGATTACGCCGAAGTGATCCGCATCCTGGAGGACGCCGAAGGCATCGCCGGTTATGAGCTGAACGTCTCCTGCCCCAATACCGAGCACGGCGGCATCTACTTTTCGAGCGACCCGGTGCTGCTTGGCGAATTGGTAAGGCTCGTTCGGCCTCTGGCACATCGGCCGCTGATCGTGAAGCTCTCGCCCAACGTGGCGCGCATTGAGCCGCTCGCGCAGGCTGCCGAGCAGTCTGGAGCCGACGCCATCAGCCTGGTGAACACGTTCGTCTCACTGGCCATCGACGCCCGAGCGCGCAAACCCCATATCGGCGCCGGATTCGGCGGATTATCCGGGCCGGCCATCAAGCCCATCGCGCTGCGCCTCGTATATGAAGCGGCGAAAGCCGTCCGCATTCCGGTCATCGGCCTGGGAGGCATCCGGACCGGCGAAGATGCCGCCGAGTTTCTGATCGCCGGCGCATCGGCAATCCAGGTTGGCACCGCCAACTTCTGGGACCCGGAAGCGCCCTGCCGCATCGCGCGCGAGTTGGATGAGTTCCTTCAAGAAGAAAAGATCGACAACGTCCGGGAGTTAATCCGAACATTGAAGCTATGAGAAAACCTGTTGCCACTGAAAAAGCCCCGAAAGCCATCGGGCCGTACTCGCAAGCCATCGTGCACGGCGGGATCGCGTACCTGAGTGGCCAGATCCCTCTCGATCCGGTCACCAATCAACTGATCGAAGGCGACATCACCGCCCAAACCGAGCGGGTGCTTGAAAACTTGAAAGCCTTGCTGGAAGCTTGCGGGGCGTCGCTCGATTCGGTTTTGAAGACCACCGTGTTCCTCAAAGACATGGGCGACTTTCCCAGGATGAACGAAGTCTACGGACGCTATTTCAATCAGAACCCGCCCGCGCGCTCCACCGTGCAGGCCGCGCGTCTGCCGCGCGACGTCAGCGTCGAGATCGACGCCATCGCTGCGATCTTGGCATAGTGTTTACGCTGGAAAGATGGCTGGCCTTAAGGTAACTACGCTCGGCGGAGAGCCGCTCTCCGTCGAGGGCGCTCGGATCGTCGAATACCTGGAGACGCGCACCGGCACTCTGACGCCGGAGGCGATCCGCGATCGAGTGCGGGCATCGGCCACTCAATTCGAGAACGCGGCCGCCGTGACGGAAGAACAAGCGCGCTCGCACCCCATCGCCGGTAAGTGGAGCATCGCCGAAATTGTGGATCACGTGGCTCAGACACAAATCCGCTCGGCGGAGGAACTGCGCCATCTCGTGGCAGGCAGACGTCCTCCTTTCCCTCCCGTGTACGAAGGACTGCGGTCGGGCGCGCCGGAATTTGCGCCCTGGCCCGAGTTGCTGGAAGGACTCCACGCCGCCAATCACGAGGTCGTTGCCGTGTTGGATGCCGCGCTAAGTTCCGCCCAGGCTCCGCGGGCAACCGTTGATGCCGTCGTGGTGGTGACCCGAACTCTCGACGACGGCCGGACCGCGCCACAGAGGTTCGTGGTGGAACTGGGATGGCGCGAGTACGGGCTGTTCTGCCGCATGCATCTTGTGGACCACAGCAATCAGATCAAGAAGCTCGTGGCCGCCGCCGCTGTGGCAGAATCGGAAGTCTACACCAAGCCATGGAACCCAAGTTAAAAGTGCACAGTCCCGCGCAACTCCCCAAGCCGGTCGGCTATTCTCACGTCGCCGAAGTCACCTCGGGAAAACTCATCTATATCTCCGGACAAGTGGCGATGGACGCCGCCGGAAACCTGGTCGGACAAGACGACTACCCTGCTCAGCTCCGGCAGGTCTTCGCCAATCTGAATACAGCTCTCGAAGCCGCGGGCGCGACCTATAAGAACGTGGTCAAGCTGAACTACTACATCGTCGATCGCGTGGACCGGTCCGAGTTCTTCGCTTATCGCGCGGTTCGCGACCAGTACGTCGACACCGCCAATCCGCCGGCAGCCACCGTGATCATCGTGCGGGGTTTATTTCTGCCCGAGTTTTTGGTGGAGATCGAAGCCATCGCCGTCGTCTAGGCGATATCCGGCAGCAGGAATCTTGGCGTCTGTCCCGCTGCATGCGCCACAGCTTCCGCCGCGAGATATCCGCTGCGGACCGCGCCTTCCATCGTGGCGGGCCATCCGGAGCGCGTCCAGTCGCCGGCCAGGAAGAAGTTCGGGAACGCGGTCGCGCTCGCCGGCCGCCTCTGTTCCAAACCGGCCCCCGCCGAAAACGTCGCGCGCACTTCTTTCACCACGTGCGCCTTCTCGAGCTGTGCTTCCTTCACCCTCGGAAAGAAATCGGCTAGCTCCTTCAACGCAAGCGCGATCACATCGGCGCGCGGCATATCGAGCAGGCTGCGCGAGGCGCTCACCACCAGTTGCAGGTAGCGGCCTTCGGACTTGTTGAACATCCACTGAATGGTTCGATCCAGCAGCGTCGCATGCGGCATCTGGGTAAGGCTGCGGTCAAACCACAAGTGAATGCCGGTGATCGGCGAGTGCTCGAATCCATCCAGGTCCAGCGCCACTTCGGGCGCCACGGCAGGCAGCCGCTCGAACGGCAGCGCGGAGACGTAGTAGTCGGCCGTGCGGGCTACCCCTTGCGACGCCACGCCGCGAACGGCGCCATTCTCGACAATCAACCGCTCCACCGGCGCACGCAGGTGCAACCGCACGTTGCCGATCCGCTTCCACGCTTCCGCGCCATACAACTCGCCCAGCGGCACCGCGGGAATTCCCATCTGGTAGGAATCGGACCGGGCCAGAAACCCCAGCCAGAACACCTGAAACCCATGGCTCGCCGCCATGCGGTCCAGGTCTTCATTGATCGCGCTGACCAGCACTTGGCTCCAAAAGCGGCGGATCGCCGGCTCGGTCTGACGTTTTTCGCGCAGCCAGTCCAGCATGCTGATGCGGTCCAGATCGCCGCGCCGTTCACGTTCGCTCCGCAGCGCCAGAAGGCCGCGCGCGACGGCAATCTTGTCGGCCAAGCCCAGAAAGCTCAGCTTCGCGAAGCTCCCGGTAAAGTGCAACGGCGCCGGCAGCGCGCCAGCCTCCAGCACCGACGTCCTCCCGCCCGGCTCCATGAAGTAAAACTTCTTGTGAAACTGAATTCGATCTGCGACGCCCAGCCGCCGGTAGAAGTCCAGCAGGTTGACGCAGCAGCGCAGCAGAACATGCTGGCAGTTGTCGATGACTTCGCCCGAATCGCCGGCGCCCGGAACCGGATAGGACGTGGCACGCCCGCCCAAAAACCCGCGCGATTCGAACAGGTCTACCTGGAATCCGGCCCCGCCCAGAGCGGCCGCTGTGGCGAGGCCCGCAAGGCCTCCCCCGATCACGATTGCTGTGGGCATGAATGAGCCGCGTGCTCTAACCCGTCAGGAGAGCTTCGACGATCAATAGGCGACAGGAACCCGCGCGCGATGTCCGCCTCCGCCTCCGCTGTTAATCAGCAGGATCGCTATGGACAACACAACTGCGATGAACAGAATGTCGGATGGATCGAATTGCACGCGTTTTTCTGCCTGATGGAAGATTATAAAGCTAATCCTCAGGCTACCACACTAGCCAATTCCCGGCTCTGGTACTAGCCAAAATGAACTGTCTGAGCGCCGGAAGCCGACGCGTGTGCCACGACGTTCTCAATCAGCTTCAGACCGCAATTGCCGTCCAGCGTCAGGATGGATTCAGGATGGAACTGCACGGCTTCAATCGGCAACTCGCGGTGCCGCAAGCCCATAATGACTCCGTCTTCGGTTTCCGCCGTCACTTCCAGGCAAGCCGGAAAGGTCTCTTTCTTGGCGAACAGCGAATGGTAACGGCCGACGCGGAAGCGCTCCGGCAGGCCCTCAAAAATTCCCTTGTTGTGGTGAACGACCGTGGACGGCTTGCCGTGCATCGGATAGTCCAGCACTCCCAGCTCGCCGCCAAACGCCTCCACGATGCCCTGCAGTCCCAGGCAAACCCCGAAAACAGGAATGCCCGAGTGCGCGGCGAACTTCACCAGATCGGGAACGCCGAAATCGGCCGGGCGCCCCGGTCCGGGAGAAATCAGAATCAGGGTCGGCGCGATCTTGAGAATTAGCTCATGCGGAACGCCTGCACGGTAGGTCACAACCTCTGCGCCCGTCTGCCGCGCGTAATTGGAAAGCGTGTGGATGAAGCAGTCGTCGTTGTCCACGAGCAGCAGCTTCACGCCCTGGCCGGCTTTGGACGGCGCTGCAACCGCGGCTGAGGCCGGCTTTGCGCCGCGGAGCGCCCGGAAGAACCCGGTAGCCTTGAGCCGCGTCTCTTGCTCTTCCATGGCCGGAACCGAATCGTACAGCAGGGTCGCGCCGGCGCTGTAGCGCGCGATTCCGTCGCGCAAATGAACGGTCCGGATCAGAATGCCGGTATTGATGTCGCCGTTCAGCGACAACATGCCGACGGCGCCGCCGTACCAGCCGCGCGCGTCCTTTTCCAGGTTCTCGATGGCCTGCGCGGCGGCCTTCTTGGGCGCGCCGATGATCGTCACCGCCCACATGTGCGTCAGGAACGCGTCGAGCGAATCGAAGCCCGGCTGCAGCGTCCCTTCCACATGATCGACCGTGTGAAACACGCCTGCGTAGGATTCGATCAACCGCCGCCCGATCACTTTCACCGACCCCGGCACGCACACCCGCGACTTGTCGTTGCGATCCACGTCGCTGCACATGGTCAGCTCGGATTCTTCCTTGGTCGAATTCAGCAGCTCGCGGATGCTGTCGGCGTCGCGCAGCGGGTCGCCCGTACGCCGCGCGGTTCCCGCGATCGGGCAGGTCTCCACGCGATTGCCTTCCACGCGGACGAACATCTCCGGCGACGCTCCCACCAGTTGCTCGCCGCCCAATTGCAGGAAAAATTCGTACGGGCTCGGGCTGGCCTGTTGGATCCGCTGGAACAATTCCGAAGGACTGGCGGAATAGTTCGCCTGAAAAGTCTGCCGCAGGACCACTTCGTAGTATTCGCCCTGCCGCATGCCCTCGCGCACCGCCTCCACACCGGCCATGTATTCTTCAGGCCGGTGATCGGAGGTGATTTCGTTGTCCGGACGCTTTGGCGGCCGCGGAATGGCGGTACCCGTGCGCTCCAGGCCCGCCGTCGAATCGGCGCCGCGCTCGAATTCGTAGCGGTAGCGCTCGATTTGTTCCTTCTTGCGGTCCATGTAGTAAATGTCGTCGCATAGGAGCAGGTGCAGGTCCTTGTGCCCGTCGCGCGGAAGCTTCAGCTCGATGGGATCGAACTGGAACAGCAGATCGTAGCCGAACGCGCCCACTAGCGCCAGATGCGAGTCCTGCTGGCTGCGGAACTCCTGGATCAGCGTGCGCAGAATCGAAAACGCCGAAGGCTGCTTGCTGCGTTCTTCCTCGGGAAACAGCGCGGGAAGCGGCTTCAGCCGGCCTTCGAGCGCTCCATCCCGCAAGCCAAACTCCTCCCAATGCGGATGATTCTCCAGCAGCGGAAACAGAATCCGGTTAAAAACCTCGCCACGCGCGTTGAGCGGACGGAAGCCGATCTCCCGCCCCGTCGCCACGATCTCAATCGGCGGACAAACCGCCGCCACATCCCAACGCGAGTATCGTTCCGGGTACTCATAGCCCGACGACAGGTAAATGCCACGCCGCCGGTCCAGCTTGTGGAGGAGAGGTTTCAGGCCCTTGTGATAGGGGATTGTGGACGCAAGGCGGGTTACCGTGATTCCACCCGGCGTTTTGTAGCTCAGCTTCTTCACGTTTGACACTCCGCGCTGGGGAACTATGGGAAATCCCAGGATAGCACCACCAGCCGGTGACAGCGTGCTGCTATTGAGCTTGCGATAGTTCGGCGTCTGGCGCGGGAGCGGCTAGAGGCGAACCAGGTGCGGGATCGGGAACAGCGGCCGGATGGTTCTTTTGTCGGTGTTCACGTTCGGGGCGATGCAAATCTGGACGCACATTTTCTCATCGCCCAGAAGAAACGGGACCAGGGTCCAGTCCTGCTTTCCGGCGCTGCGCGTTTGGAAATTTCTTCCATAGATGATCGTGGGAATGCTGAGGCCCATCACGCCCAATCGCGATTCCAGGAACGTCTTAACATTTCCCATGATCATGTTGGTCACCTCGGCCACGGCGTCCAACACGTCATCATCGATTTCCTGGTATTCCGCCATCAACAACTGCGAAGCAATTTTGCAGGCAAACTGCGAAGTGAGGATCAAGCTGCCCGAGCCGACCCAGGCTCCTGCCAGTCCGATGAGGGACACGACGCCCGAGCCTGGCTCCAGGGGCACTTTCTCGCTGGGCGGGTTTCCTCGGGTCAGATCCAGGTTCAGCATGGTCGTGAACACTTCATGCGTGGCTGACTGAATGGCCTCCACCATCTCTTGATGGCTCAATGCGGATACTTCCGGGTTCGTCGTCGTTTCCATTCTGGTCGTCTCCTGGCTTCCGTTAGATCAACCCCACCAGCTTCTCTTTGATCTGCTCGGCGGTGAAGGGCTTCCGCACGTAGCCGGAAGCGCCCCGCTCCACGGCCTCCAGAACCTTAGCCTGAGTGCCTTCCGTGCTGACCATCAAGATCGGAAGTCTCTGCCAGGCCTGCTCGGCCCGCACCTTGCTCAGCAACTCCAGGCCGTCCATGTTTGGCATGTTGATGTCAGACAGGATCAGACCAACGGGATTCGCCTGCAGCGTGGCCAGTGCTTCCAGGCCGTCTCCGGCCTCATAGATGGTACCGATGGGTATTTCCGTCTGTCGCAAGACACGCTGCAAAATCTTTCGAATCGCGGCAGAATCGTCGACGATGAGAACGTCCAGCACTCTGTTTCGGGCCTCCCTGTTTTCCTTATCGGAACTGCCGCCGTTTCTTTAGCCGGGGTTGAGGGATGCGGCGAATGCTGGGGATTTAGCTCGAGACCGCTCCTACCAAAATGATCGCAATCGGGGTGTCGCCGATCTTGGTCTCCAGCACCCAGTCGGTATCGCCCTGCTGGCTGAAGCCGGGCGCGTCCGTGTCCGCTTTCCAAATGCTCATCACGGCCGGGTGCGGAGTCCGGGACGCCTTTCGGCTCATGTTCAGCAGATCATCGAACTTCGGTAACGAGCTGGGATTCGGGTCCTCGGCAGAGGGAACCAGAAGCACGAAGTCTCGCTGGGGCGCGGCGCCCTCGTGGTTGCCGCTGGTGGGCATAATCGCGTAGCGCAGGGTGTACACGCCGGCTTTGATGGTCTGGCCGCGGCGGTCGGCGCCGTCGCCATCGAAACGGATCACGCCCAGCAGCGTTCCCACGGGGACGGTCGGCAGCGTGACATTCTGCTCGCTCGTGGGCGGACCGCTCGGCAGGCTGCTGCGAAACCAAATTTCGCAATAGGGCCCGCTCGCGCCGCTGATTTGAAACCCTGTCTTTCCGAGCACTTGCGCGATCGCGGGCGCGATCCCGGAAGGCGGTGGTCCGGCTGGACCGGCTTTGTATTGCGCAAAAGCCGGGACGGAGATCAGCAACGGCGCCAGGGATCGGATCAGAACTCGCCTCATGAGTTCATGGTATCCGTTCCGGGAAATAGCGTGCCGCGAATTACAGCACCAGGGATTGGAGTTGCTGATACATCATCATGCAGGCCGGGCCGAGCGTCACCAACAGCACTGAAGGGAAAATCAGGAAAAATACGGGAAAGATGAGCTTCACCCCCACCTTCCTGGCCTTTTCCTGAGCTTGTTGGCGGAAACGGGTGCGCAGATACTTGGAGTGCGAACGCAGCGCCGGACCGACGCTGACGCCGTAGCGGTCGCTATCCACCAGCAAGTTGGCCAGCTTGCGCAGTTCCGGCTCCTTGTTGCGCGCGCCCAGTGCGCGGAACGAATCCGCGCGGCTGCTGCTCGCTCTCAGCTCCAGATAAAGCTGTGCCAATTCCGTGCTTAAGTCGGGATGCGTGCGTTTCAGGCTCCGGCTGGAGTCAGCGATGGACTGATCCAGCGATTGACCGGCTTCCATGGCGAGCACAATCAGGTCCAGTGCCGGAGGAATGGCACCTCGCAGGCGGCGCGCTCGGGCACGCGCACGCGAAGCCAGAATGCGGTCCGGCAGCATGAAACCAATCGCGAGTCCGCAGATCATCGGAAGCGGCGTCAGCGAGGGGTCGCCTTTGTCGAACAGCGTCAGGATGCCGAAGAGACCGGCGAAAAAAAGCGAGCTGCCGCACTTGATCCCGTAGAAGATCGGCATCGCTTCCCTCCACCGGTAACCTGCCGCGGCCAGTTTGACTCGCTGGGGATTGTTTTCGTTCTTGGCTGCGGGAAAGTTCTCGCCGATGCTCTGAAACAGGTCCGCGAATACCGACCGCGGTCCGGCTAACTCGCCGCGCGGCGAAAGCGCCACCGGGCTTTGTGTGCGTCGCTGCTCGGCGGCACGCAGAAAGAAATATCCAGCGGCCAGCACTGCCGTCAGCACGAAGGCGAAAAACGCCGCGCCCAGCCAGATCTCATTCATATCTTGATGTCCACCACACGGCGAATCACGAAGTGCGCCAGCACCAGGCAAACCACCGCCGCCGAAATCAAATATTTGCCATACGGATGGTGAATCAGGATCGCCATGTAGGACGGATTCACCACCAACATGACCACCGAGATGACGATGGGCAGAACCGTAAGCACCATCCCGGTCATCTTGCCGTGCGCGGCCAGCGCACGGACCTCCCCTTTGAGCGCCACCGCTTCGCGCATGTTTTCCGCCATCTTGATCAGCACTTCGTTCAGCTTGCCGCCCGTCCGGTTCTGTAGTTGGACGGCCGAGGCGAACATGCTGACCTCCAGCAGCGGGACCCGCTCGCTCAAGTTGTTCAAAGCCTGCTCCCAGGATGTGCCCAGGTTTCCCTCCACCGCGGCTTGGCGCAGTTCGGCGCCAACCGGAGCTTCGCATTCCTCGGCGACGATCTCCATCGCCACGGCGAAAGGATGGCCCGCGCGCAGCGAACGTGCCAGCGAATCCAACGCATCCGGGAAGTTCTCCTCGAACTGGTGGAAGCGTTTGGTTCGAGTGCGCAGGATGTACAAGTAAGGAATCAGGGCCACGGCAGCGGCCACTGCCAAATCTGCCCATCCGGGAATCCATGCGAATTGCATCGCAACGCCCAATGCCAGGCTGCCGGCCAGCAGCATCAATAGCGTGAAGCGCCCGACCGACCAGGTCAGTCCGGATTGCAGCAAATGCCGCTGCAGGATGCGAACCAGATCCGACCGTTCCAACAAATGCGCCCAAGGCGAGATAGTGCTGAGTTTTTCGTCCCGCAGGAGACTTGGAGTTTCATCCAGCAGGTGTTCGGAGACGTCCTCGGCCAGCGCCTGCGCGCCCATTCGCTGAAAGGCAAACCATCCGATGAGCACGGCCAGACCGGCCGCCAGAAACGTAGTGACAAAGACCAGGATCGAAGAAAGGGCCAGCATTTACCGCACCCGGTTGGCCGTCACCAACACCACCATCTGGCGATGCTCCCAGGAGTTACCCGGGAACAGCCGATCCAGGGTCTTTGAATCCGCGGGGTTTCTGAGCCAACCCCGGACCAGGAAGCTGGAGCCCTCCGGCAATCCGGCGTCGTACTTGCGCGTCGCGATCCCCGCGCCGCTCGGCAGGCTGATTTCCGGCTTGACCCGCAGCCTGATATTGCCGCCTGCGGATTCCGGCGAGAACTGCAGGCGCATCTGGTACGGCTTCGCTCCGGCCCGAAAGCTGATCGGACGCCCGACGCCCGCGGTCAGACGTTCGCGCGAGACGACTTCGATTTCGTGCTTTTCTTCCAGGCTCCGGACCAGGTGTTCGGCGTCGCCGGCCGAATGAAACGCAGCCACGCGGAGCGAATCGTCCGCGGCAGGATCGTTGAGCTGGGAAGCGAGTTCGCCCAGCGCGGCGTCGCTAGCGCGCAGCACCTCGACGTGCAGTTGCACCGGATGATCCCAACTGGTTGCATGTGCCGCGGGCGACGTTGAACTTCCCGTGTGAGCGGCTGTGCCTTTATCCAGCGGATTCCGAAGTGCCAGGCGGATGCGGCCGCCCGAGTCCGCCAGCGCCACTGCGTCGGCCTCGCTGGCGGGCGTCAGTACCGTCACGATCGACACCGGGCCGCGATTACCGATCTGCTGCGTCTGCGGGCTAACCGATAGTACTTCCGCATTCTGCAGAGCGGTGTGCAGCTCCACAATGCCGTTGCGCTCCAAGACCCCTTCGATGTCGACCCGCGAGCCAGGCCGCAGCAGGCTGAGCAGGCCGTCGGATTCGGAGACGCGAAGCGAGACCGCCCGCATGCCGGCCGGAACAATGCCGCCGGATGTACCCGGCTTCGGCTCGCGCGACGCCACGCGTTCTTCGAGTAGCGCTTCGTTGGCCTTCACCGGTGCGAGCAGCGTGGCTCCCACCAGATCTTCCGTTTTGGAGAACGATCCGCTCAGCGCTCCCGGCACCACCGACAGCCGCAAGTCGCCGGCTCCGAGGACCGTCCCGCGGTCCAGGTCGTGCGTGGCCACGACGATCGCGTGGCCAGGTAAGTCGCCGGATGAACTCTGCAACTTGCCCGCGAACAGCCCGTAGAACACCCCGGTGGAAATGATGGCCACGACAAACGCAATGCCGAGTAATGGGAGCATGTTTCTTTTCATCGCGATAGTGTTCTCCTGTGCGGCCACGGGACACACCTGTGGCCCCAAACCAGAGAAACGGCAGGCGGAAGCACAGCAAGTATGGAGTGTTGCCCTAGGGTTCCGGCCTTAATCGCCTTAGCACCAAGCCTACCAAGAAGACGGTAGACCAGTAGTCGCAACGCCCGCACCACGGGGAACATCCAAATAACGGGACAAGTCGAAGAAAAGGTTATGTTTAGCCAACTTAAGCCCGCTTTGCTTCTGCTCGCCGCCGCAAGCCTTGGTGAGCTTCCTGCCGCGGCCGCGAGTAATGCAATTCCGGGAACACTCAATTACGTCGAAGGGCAGGTTTCCATGAACGGGCAGCCGGTAACAGCGAAGTCGGTCGGTGCCGTCAACTTGGAACCGGGCCAAAACGTAAGCACTTCGCAAGGCAGGGCGGAAATTCTTCTTACTCCGGGCGTTTTTCTGCGCGTCGGCGATAACAGCTCGCTGCGGATGGTCTCGCCCAACCTGGAAGATACCCGGGTTCAGCTGCTCCGTGGCGAAGCCATCGTCGAAGCGACCCAGATCTTTAAGGACAATAACATCCAGGTTGAAGTGGGCAACTCCACCACGAAACTGACCAAGGAAGGGCTTTTCGATTTCAACGCCAATACCGGCTCGGTCCGGGTGTTCGACGGCAAGGCGGTGGTCCGCGAAGACGACCAACAGGTGAAGCTCAAAAAGGGGCGCGAAGTCGCGCTCAACGGGCCGTTCAAGGCCACCCACTTTGATACTAAAACGGCAGCGGGTTCCGACCAGCTGTACGCGTTCAGCAATCTCCGCTCGGAGTATCTGGCCCAAGCCAGCATCCAATCGGCCCAGAACATCTACGGGGCGGGCGCTTGGTGGGGCGGCCCGGGATGGTATTGGAATCCTTGGTGGGATATGTATTCGTTCATTCCAGGTGACGGCATCTGGTTCAGTCCATTCGGATGGCCGTACTTCTCGCCGTGGATGGTTTATGAAGCACCGTTCTATGGGTATGGGTATTATCCCTACGGCAGGAGATTCGTAGGACATCATGCGATCCTGCCGACTCCCGGCCTGCGGTCGCGTGGATTCGGGGCGGGACACATTAACAGCGGTTTCGCCAGGGGCGGCTTCGGCGGTCGCGGCTTTGCTGGCCACGGCTTTGCGGGTGGCGCGGTGGCCGGACGTGGATTTGGCGGTTTCCGCGGTGGTGGATTTGGCGGAGGCGTGCGTGGCGGATTCGCCCGCGGCCGCCGCTAAACCGGACGGAATCTGGCGGTGAAGTGCCGCAGGAACGGCGGCTGAGAGATGATCTCGAAGCCGCAAATCTGGTGGCGGCGGTCGTTCACTTCGAGAATGGCTTCCACCAGGTAATCGATGTGGCTTTGGGTGTAGACCCGGCGCGGGATGGCCAGCCGTAGCAACTCGTGCCGCGCCTCATTGCCGAACATCACCGTTCCGATCTCCACGCTGCGCACTCCGGCGTGCCGATACAACTCCACCGCTAGAGCCTGGCCCGGAAACTGGCTGCGGGGGATGTGCGGCAGCATGCGCCCGGCATCGATGTAGATCGCGTGGCCGCCGGGCGGTTCGACAATGGGCACGCCCTGATCGGCGATGTGGCGGCCCAGATAAGCCGTCGAAGCGATCCGGTATTCCAGGTAGTCGGGATGCAGGACTTCGTCTAGCCCTACGGCGATGGCCTCCAGGTCGCGGCCGGCTAATCCGCCATAAGTTGGAAACCCCTCGGTCAAAATCAGCAGATTCATCTCCTGCTCAGCCAGCCGGCTGTCGTTGGTGCACAGGAATCCGCCTATGTTCGCGAAAGCGTCCTTCTTGGCGGAGAAAGTGCAGCCGTCGGCGAGCGAAAACATCTTGCGCGCAATTTCGCGCGGCGTCCAGCCAGCGTAGCCTGGCTCATCGCGCTTGATGAACCACGCGTTTTCGGCAAAGCGGCAGGCATCCAGGTACAGAGGGATGCCGTGACGTGTGGTTATGGCCCGCACGGCCTCGATGTTGGCCATCGAAACCGGCTGGCCACCTCCGGAGTTGTTCGTGATCGTGATCATCACCAACGGGATCTTCACCGCGCCTTCGGTTTGAATCAGCTTTTCCAGAACTTCGACGTCCAGGTTGCCTTTGAAGCGAAGCCGCGCCTGCGTGTCTGCGGCGGCGGGGAGCGGCAGGTCCACAGCGCGGGCGCCTTGGAACTCGATATTGGCGCGTGTGGTGTCGAAATGCGTGTTGTTCGGCACGACGTGACCGGGTTTGCAGAGAACGGTGAACAGAATCCGTTCGGCGGCGCGGCCCTGGTGCGTGGGAATGACGTAGCGAAAGCCGGTGAGCGTCTGCGCCGCCTGTTCGAAACGGTAAAAGCTTTCGCTGCCGGCGTAGGATTCGTCGCCGCGCATCATGGCCGCCCACTGTTCGGTGGACATTGCGCTGGTTCCGGAATCGGTCAGCAGGTCGATCAGAATCTCGCTGGCGCGGATCTGGAACAGATTGTAGCCGGCGGTTTCCAAAAAACCCTGGCGCTCGGCGGGCGTGGTTCTCCGCAGCGGTTCAACGCTCTTGATGCGGAATGGCTCGATGATGGTGCGCACACGTCCAGCTTACTAGCCGGGACGCGGGGCCGGAATCAGTATCTGCGGATGAAGTTCGGAATGCCCTGTGCGTCGAGTTGCGCCTGTACGGCGGCGAGCACATCCCGATCATCGAAAGGCCCCACGACAACGCGCACAAGATCCGGCGTTGGTCCGGGAGCAATTTGTGGCTTGAGTTGAGCCAAATGCAGTTGGCCCAGGTAACGGTGCGCCGCCTTCGGAATCAGCGCGCCAATCTGGACGTAGCGCTCGCCGGCTTGCGGTGTGATCGTCGGGAGATCTGCCAGGTCTTCCGAAGCCGCGCTTTGCGCGGGTTTTGGCTCCGCCACCGCTTTTGCAGGTTCGGTGACCGGAGGCTTCGCGTCGTGCTGTTGCACGGGCTGCGGATAAGTGAGCGGAGAAGGCTTGGACTCTATAACCGGCGGGGAAGGTGGATCGAGTTTCGCTTGGATTTGGGCTTGAGCTTGGACCACCGGAGCGGGCGGCGTCGCCGGCGTGACCTTCTGCGCAACCACAGGGGCCCGCGGCGCAGTGTGCGCCTTGGCAGTCACAATGCGGCCACCGAGGTAAACCACCGCGATGAGCAGGCCAACGCCGAGCGTGGCCGGGACCCATGCCATTGGAATGGGTTTCTTTGGTTCCGGTGCCGGCTTTTCCGCCGTGGCTGCCTCTGCTTCAAGGTTCTGGGGCTCCGGAGCCGACGCCGCGGCTGCCGGCGCTTCCGGTGTAGCAGCCGGAGGGGAAGGAGAATCGGGAACACTGTCGGGATTAATGGTGAGCATCACGCACCTAGGTAAGTATCGGCGGAATGGGCCTTGGACAGCAGAGGTACTAAAGACAACTCGCGAGTCCGCCGAACTTCCTAGCAGAGTCTGTGATGCGACGTTTGCTGATCTTCTCGCTCGGGTTCGGCTTGGGCCTGGCGGCCTACGCGAAACCCAAAGTCGTCACCCGCAAGGCTACTCATCCGCTGGTCATCAAGCACCAGGCGCACGCCGCCATCAAGCAGAAGCCGCATCCCGCCGACTCACACAAGGCTCCCCATCGAGATTTGGCTTATACCCCTAAGAAGGCAAAGCACTTCAAGCTCGGCAAACCTGGGCCCGTCCACCCCTAAGGGAGTACGTCAACGCGCCGATTGCTAGGCGCAAGAGGGCCACCAGTACTGGGGCCCAATCGCAGGAATAACGCGCTGATTCCTGCATTTTTCTTCAACTCCGTTCGCCGCATACTCGAAGAGGGTGGGACGGCTCGAATTCAGCATGAAGCTCCGGACCTTCTTCCGCGATTAGCCCATGAAGCTCCAACCGAGACGGCGCATTGTCTTCCAGCGTTCGGCGGCTCCGTGGCAAGTTCGAGGCTTGTTCGCCCTGTTCGCGGTCGCCGCTATTGCGGGAGCGGTTGTACTGAAACCCTCAGGCGCGGCGTCTCCGGATGCATGGGCCAGCTTCAAGCAAAGCCTTGCCAAGCGGGCGCAGGTAGAACTGTTTGACGATTTCAGCTCGGGACTGGACGCTTGGGAAGATGGCAATCATGGCGCCAGCACATGGTCCTACGACAACAACGGATTCGTGAATCCCGGCGCGATGTCGCTGTTGGCGCGCAGCCGGCCGATGGCGGATTACGACGTCGATGGGCTGTTTCAGATCGAGGCCAAGGGGATCGGAGTGGCTTTCCGGGCTTCCGGAGTGCGCAATTACCAGGCGGCGCGGCTGTTAGTTGACAATTCCAATCGCGTGCCGGCTCTGATGCTGGAGCACTACGCCGTTGTGGACGGCAAAGCGTCGAAGCCGGTTCGGGTTCGCTATCCCGGCGGATATCAGCCGGACCTGTTGTACCGCGTTCACTTAGGAGTCCAGGGGGATTCGTTCACGCTGTATCTTCAAGGCCAATTGGTCGACTACTGGTCCGACGCGCACTTGAAGACGGGCGGCGTGGGGTTGTTCTGCGCCAACGGGGAGCTCGCACGTGTGGCTTGGATCCGCGTTTCCCACAATTCCGACGCCATGGGCAAGCTCTGCTCCATGCTGGCTTCGTTCCTTTGATCCCTAATGTCATTGAACCTTGCGGCCGATAAATGGAACGTGGGGCAACAGGGTCTCTTCGAGCATTTCTACCTTTACTTCTGGCGTTCGCTCGAATCGCCGGGAATCCGCTATCTGGCACGAAGCGTCTCCGCCGCTGAGGCGATGAGCCGCGAGTTGATGCAGGAGGGCTACATCGTTAAGGTAGTCCACGCCGCAACGGACACCGAATATGCGTGGCGTCAAGGCGCGCTGCTTCCAGTTCGGGCGTCTCTCGTTCCGGCCTAGCGCGAAGCTTCCTCCAGGGTTAGGATTTAGCTCGCACCAGCGACAGGCTTCTGGTCAGACCGCGGCCGTACGGCGAAGCAAGACGTGTATCCGCCACGGGTGGAAGGCCGACTCCGCCGACTGCCACTTTCGGCAATGGGCGTGTCTCCAGTACGGTCTCGGCTTCTCTCACCTTGCGGCCCATCGTTCGGAACTGGTAATTCTCGAACGCGACTGCAAAGTTAGATTCGGTAGCCCGGACCACACTGCCAACCGTCACCAATTGTAACGGTGTATTGCCGTTTAAGAGACTGGGCCATTCCACCGTCAGCCTTAATCGTGTTCCCTCGCGCAGAGCCGCATCGCACGTTACCAATAGCCCGCTGCTGCTCATGTTCACAGTCTGGCCTGCCCCGGCACCTGCGGTTTTGCTTTCTAGTGTCTGGTAGCGCACATTCAGCTCCAGCGGATACCGCATTTTGGACCGGCGTTCGATCGTCATGTTACTCTCAGCTCCTCCATCCCTTGACTGAGTCCTCGATACTGCCGCTTCTTACAGCGTTCAACTAATGCAAGCGGTTGACCGCGGCGATGTCCGCCACATTCGCGGAAGTTGAGGACCTGTAATCAACCACTTGCAAGGGGTTGGGTAGAGCACCATGCAATTCAGGCAGAACAATTTGCTTAGTGCGCTAACCGATCGGTTAATGACTTGGCCGGGAGCGGCCGGACTAGACCGCGATTCCCACGCGCCAGAGCAGGTAACCCACTGCCTGCCGGAAGTATAGCCAGCGTTCCTTCCACTCGCCGGGAGGCACCGAGGGCCGTGGCGAGCCATAAACCCGGTAGCCGCTGGATTCGAGCATTTTCTTCACACGGAAGATATGGTAACCATCGCTCACCACGATGGCGCTTCGGAGGTTCATGCGGCGCATGATTTCCGCCACGGCGGCAACACTTTGCGCGGTGCTTTCGGCCTCCCGCTCCACGACGATCGCTTCCGGCGGAACGCCCCTCGTTGTGAGGTAAGTGCGCCCCACCGAGCCTTCGGTAAACACCGGATCGCCGCCCGCGCCACCGGTGGTGATGACCCGCGGAGCCAGGCCCTGGAGGTACAAAAACAGCGCGTGATTGAGCCTCGCTTCGAGCACCGGTGAAGGCCGGCCGCGGTATTCGGCCGCGCCAAGGACGATAATGGCGTCTGCGGCCTGGGCCTCGTCAATGGTCGACTGCTGCTGGATCTCCGCCGCTACGTGAACCACTTTCGCCGTCACATAAGCGGCGGCCAACCCTGCCGCCACTAGCGCGACTGCGACAATCCATTTCATGATTAGATAGGGCAGGCGAAGCCTAAGTCTACTGTATGCCAACGCTGACGAGTCCGCGCAATCCCGTGCTGAAGGAAATCCGCAAGGCCATTGCGCGCGGCGCGGCTACCGACCAGGGGTTCGTGGTGGCCGAGGGATTCCATTTGCTGGAGGAAGCGCTGCGTAGCGACTGCAAGGTATCCGCTGTGTTTGCAGCGGAATCTGTGCGGTCGGCGGTCGAGAGCCACGTGCGCGGGCTGCGCTCGATTCGAGTGGTCGTGCTGGCCGACGATGTGTTTCAGAGCCTGGCCGCAACTGAATCGAGCCAAGGTGTGATCGCATTGGCGCGTCCGCCCCAATGGACGGTGGAGCAGATCTTTCGGGGCCATGCGCTCGCGGTTGTCTTGGACGGTGTGCAAGATCCCGGAAATGCGGGAACGATCCTGCGTGCCGCGGAGGCCTTCG
Organism: Bryobacteraceae bacterium; assembly: GCA_035501155.1. GTDB lineage: Bacteria > Acidobacteriota > Terriglobia > Bryobacterales > Bryobacteraceae > Palsa-89. The sequence continues at coordinate 47,457 of DATJWO010000034.1, read as the reverse complement.
GCGCCACGGGCGTGGCTTTTCTAAAAGGGACCGTAAGCCCGTACAATCCGAAGTGCTTGCGCGCATCCGCGGGATCGGTTTTTCGGGTGCCGCTGGTCGCGGCTCTCGATCAGCATCTTCTTCTCGCCGCGGCACAGCAACGCCAGGTGGAACTGTTCGCGCTGATGCCCAAAGGTAGTGTGGAGATCGGCGGGGCGAAGCTAGATCGCAAATGCGCGCTGATCGTGGGCAGTGAAGGGCGGGGAGTGGGCGAACGCTTGCGCGCCCACGCGATGGATGTGCGCATTCCCACCGTGGGCGTGGAATCGCTGAACGCGGCGCTGGCGGCCGGCATCGCGCTCTACGCGGCGCGGAAGCAGAGAATGGGGTCGGCATGAGCCTGTTCGAATCAGATCCGCTGGCCAGCATGAGGGAGGACGACCAGCGTCCACTTGCCGAGCGCATGCGGCCGTCGACGCTGGAAGAATTCGTCGGCCAGCAGCATATCCTCGGGCCTGGAAAACCGCTGCGGGCGCAGATCGAGCGCGATCAGCTCAGCTCCATCATTCTGTGGGGGCCTCCAGGCGTCGGCAAAACCACGCTGGCACGCATCATCGCGCGGCTTACGCACTGCGATTTCGTCCCGTTCAGCGCCGTGCTCAGCGGGATCAAGGAAATCAAGGCAGTGATGGCGGACGCCGAGCGCAACCGGCGCGTCGGCCGGCGCACGTTGATCTTCATCGACGAGATTCACCGCTTCAACAAGGCGCAGCAGGACGCCTTTCTGCCATACGTGGAGCGCGGCGACATCATCCTGATCGGCGCCACTACGGAAAATCCGTCGTTCGAAGTGATCTCGGCTCTGCTCTCCCGCACCAAGGTGTACATGCTGAAGCCGCTGAGCGAGGACGAGATTGCCGGCCTGCTTCAGCGAGCGCTGCCTCTGATAAGCGTGACGGCGCCCGAAGATTTGATACGGCAAATCGCCGTGTATTCGAACGGCGACGCGCGCACGGCGTACAACGTTCTGGAGCTGGCGGCCGCTGCGGCCAACGCCGGCCAGCTCACCAACCAGGCAGTCGAGGACACACTCGAGCGCAAGACGTTGCTCTACGACAAAGCGGGCGAGGAGCATTTCAACCTCATTTCGGCGCTGCACAAATCCGTGCGATCAAGCGATGTGGATGCGGCGCTGTACTGGCTGGGGCGCATGCTGGAAGCGGGCGAGGACCGGCTGTACATCGCCCGGCGGCTGGTTCGCATGGCGATCGAAGACATCGGCCTGGCTGACCCGCGCGCGTTGGAACAGGCCATCGCCGCCCAACAAGCGGTGCATTTCCTCGGCATCCCCGAAGGCGACCTGGCGCTGGCGCAAGTAGCTATCTATTTGTCGATCGCGCCGAAATCCGACGCGTCGTACCGGGCCCTGGGCCGGGTGATGGAGGCAGTGGAAAGCCGCCGCGCCGAGCCGGTGCCGTTTCATTTGCGTAATGCCGCGACGGGCGCTATGAAGCAGTGGGGCTATGGCGCCGGATACCAGCATGCGCACAAGTTCGAAGACGCTCTGCCGGACATGGAGTGTTTGCCGGAATCCCTAGCCGGAAGCAGGTTTTACGAGCCGACCAACCGGGGCTTCGAGCAGCGTATCGCTGAGCGGTTGGAACAGATCCGTACCCGCAAGAGCCCCCCTCCGGAAACGCCGCCGATCCCCGCAAAGTAACATCCCCGGGCTGAACCAAAGGTACTAATCCCAGGAAGCGCAGTACCAGGGGAAATTAGGAAAACTCTGCTATTGTTGCGCACTCGCGCCCATTGCAATCTGGAACTGGCCCAGAGAGGAAAGGAACAGGAAACGCATGTTGCCGGGTGTGAAAATGAGCTCGAATACTGATAAAGACGACCGCCGGAGTTCGGACCGCTTCCCCATCGAGCGCGAAGTGCGCTTCAAGATCCTGAACCGAAAGGGCAGCGAAGAAGAAGGCGCCGGCGTGACCATCAACATGAGCAGCAATGGCGTGCTGTTCACCACGGATCGCATGCTGCTTCCGGGGAGACGCTTGGAAGTGGCCATCAGTTGGCCCGCCCAGCTGAACAGCAAGATCGCCCTGAAGCTGGTGGCGCGTGGCCGCGTGGTCCGCACCGAAGAGGGCCGGGCAGCGATCGAGATTCACCAGTACGAGTTCCGGACTCAAGGCAGTCAGGGCAACGGCACGCTGGTGCACTAATTACCGAATGACGGGCGCCAGTCCCGTCAACATCCCACGCAGAGAAAACCCTCCAGGGCGGCAAGGTCTCCGTTCTGGGCCGCCGCAACGAACGCTTCGAGAAGGCCGCGTTGCTCGGCTGAATTCACGGGAGTGCTGCGGTTCTCTGCGATGTGATGACGGGCTCGCGTCACCAGTTGGCGAGTGTTCGCTTCCTCGAGTTGCAGGATTTCCGCAATCTGCCGGTACGGGTAGTCGAACGCTTCCCGGAGAACATAAGCTGCGCGTTCCTTAGGCGAGAGTTTTTCGAGTAGCAGCAACACGGCGAACTCCAGCGCCTCACCCCGTTCTGCTCCCAGGTAGGGGTCGGGGCTCGTATCCACTGGTTCCGGAAGGCACGGCCCAATACAGGTTTCGCGCCGTGAGTGCGCGGACTGAGCTACGTTGATCGCTAATCGCGTTGTGGATGTCGCGAGGTATGCCGGCGCATCGACGACTGCGCTGCGGTCCGTGGACTGCCACCGCAACCAGACATCCTGGACGATGTCCTCGGCCTCCGCAGCGCTTCCGAGAATGCCGTATACGATGGCGAAGAGCCGACGGCGCACTTTGACAAATTCCGGGAGCGGGTCGACGTGCGCTCTGAGCCCCACACTGGACTATGATACGCCGCTGCGCTTGGTTTGGAGGAGGCGAAACGGTTACAGCGTAACCGATCGGTAACTGATAGCACATGGAAGACGATGGATCCCAATGTCACGAACTAAGGGGCTGTCCGGTCCTAAGCGAGTGAGAGAGGCAGTTTGGAAATGCCTCGGTCAAAAAAGGGAGAACCATCATGAAAATCGTAGTGGTTGGCGGTACCGGACTCATTGGATCGAAGCTTGTCAAGAAGCTTCGTGACCTTGGACACGAAGTGGTGGCCGCGGCGCCCAATAGTGGCGTCAACAGCATAACCGGCGAGGGACTTGCAAATGCGCTGAAAGGGGCTGCGGTGGTTGTCGATGTTACCAACTCCCCTTCATGGGAAGACGCGGCAGTGCTGAAGTTCTTCGAGACATCAACGCGTAACCTCCTCTCCCATGAGGCCACCGCGAAGGTGGGACATCACGTTGCGCTGTCGGTCGTGGGGACGGAACGTCTGCTCGACAGCGGGTTCTTCCGCGCAAAGCTTGCTCAGGAGAACTTGATCAAGGCCTCTTCGATTCCCTACTCCATCGTCCGCGCGACGCAGTTTTTCGAGTTCATCAAGAGCATCGCAGACCTTTCTACGGAGGGCAAGAAGGTACGTCTGCCTCCCGCGCTCATCCAGCCGATGGCGGCCGATGATGTAGCCGGCGCACTAGCCAGAGTCGCGACGAGCTCACCCGTGAAGGGCACCATTGAAATCGGGGGGCCGGAGAAGTTTCGTCTGGATGAACTTGTGCGGCAGGAGCTGGCGGCATTTCACGATCCGCGCGAGGTAATCTCGGACCCGCAGGCGCGCTACTACGGCATCGCGGTGACCGAGAGGGCGCTGGTTCCAGACGATAGTGCGCGACTCGGCGAAACGCGTCTCAAAGACTGGCTGGATCAGGCAACAAAACAAGCCCCAAAGGGCCACTTGCAGCACGCGTAAGTGCCTGGAGGCCGCGGCCAAAGCGATTCTCGGGACCGGGCTCGTCGCCTAGGCCGCTTGTGCCGCGGCACCTGTCCGACCCGCTGCTCGCAACGCGTCCGTCGCGTGACCGTAGTGCATCATCTGGTGGGTCGCCAGCGAGAGAAACGTAAGGCCAACGGTAGCGAACAGCTGCTCCAAGCCCTTCGGAGGCGCCTTCACCGGCTGATCGAGATCCTCTTCGCTCAGCGACTCCAAAAGCTTCAGGTTCCGTTCCCTCAACTCGAGGTACTTCTTTCGAACCTCAGTGAACGAGGGATATGCGGCGGCATTGCCGACAGTCTGGGAGCCGCGGCCGAAGTATTTTTCCCAAGCGGCTGCAGCGTTTTGGTCCCCGAAAATCACGGCTGGGATCATGCCTTCAATCACCGTCAGATGACCCAGGACCCAGAGCGGATGGCAGCCGCCATTGGGCGTGGGAAACGTCGTGGGGGCGTCGCTCAATTTGTCGATTGCGCCGAGCACCGCCGCATTCGAAGCGGTCAGCGCGAACTGGATGAGTTCCTTCGCGTGCATGTTGGTTCGTCTCCTTGGGAGTTCGTTATAGTCGATCTAGTAACGAACGGGGAAGGCAAAAATCGACACGGGGCCGGAGAAATTCATACGGATTAGCGACGCGTCATCACCTGCACCAGGATTCCGTCGGGATCGCGGAACTCGGGTGCGCCGGAGACTTCGGCGGACTCGATTTTGGCGCCAGCCGCGGCCAGGCGCTTCACGGCAGCGTCGTAGTCGAACTGAGCCGCCGCGACGCAGAAGTGATTCACTCCCGGATGCCGCCCATCGGCGACCTCCAACAAGCCGATTTGTGACTTGCCCACCTGAAACCAGGTGCGGTTGTTGCCGCGCCGTGTCACCGGGCCCAAGAGCTTCTCATAGAAGGCCACGGATTTGCCGACATCGGTGACGTTCAAGAGGATGTGGTCGATGCCCGTGGGGGTGAAAACGGGCTCTCCGGCTGCGGGATATGGCTCGGGCGACGCGGCACGAATGGATTCACCCCAGGAATCCGCCATCCAAAGCTGCATTTCGATTCCGTCGGGATCTTCGGCAAACATGCCGAAGCCGGGAATTTCACGCGCGCTGACGCCATTCGCTTGCAGTGCCGCCTTCACAGCTGCGGCGTCAAAGGACACGATGCCGGGGCAGATGTGGTCCACGCCGTAGCCTTTGGATTGCGGCCCCGCCTGCCGGATCGAAATATAAGTAGGGCCGAGCTTCAAATATCGCTGCGATGATTTGTTGTTCTTGTAGACTGCGCCGCCGAAGACTCGGGCGTAAAACGTGGCGGATTTTTGCGGGTCGGAAAAAGTAATGCCGACATGGTCGACGGCTTCGAAATGCAGACTGGGTTCAGCAGCATGCGTCCAACGCGGAATCAACGCGCCGGCGCCCAATAGCGCCAGCATTTCACGGCGGCTCGATGGATGGCAGGACATGGCCCCTTCCTGTTTTCAGCCTTTCAACGTTGTTTCGGCTTCGCCCACGACCGCGAACTGCGTCTTGCGAGGCCGGCGCAGCCTGGACATCGACTCGCGGAAGCGCTCCATGTAAATGTAGAACACCGGCGTGATGTAGAGGGTGAGCAACTGCGAGACCACCAGGCCGCCAACAACGGCGAGTCCCAGGGGACGCCGCGCTTCGGACCCGGCTCCCAGGCCGAGAGCGATGGGCAGCGTGCCCACCAGCGCCGCCATGGTGGTCATCATGATGGGGCGGAAGCGCACCAGACAGGCTTCCGATATAGCGTCGGCCGGCGATAGGCCCTGGTTGCGCTGGGCCTCCAGCGCGAAGTCGATCATCATGATCGCGTTCTTCTTCACGATGCCGATCAGCATGATGATTCCGACGAAGGAGTAGATGTTCAGTTCGTCACGGAAAATAAGCAGCGTGGCCAGCGCGCCCAGGCCGGCCGAAGGCAGTCCCGAAAGAATGGTGATGGGATGGATGAAGCTCTCATACAGAATTCCCAGCACCATGTAAATCACCAGGATCGCCATGATCAGCAGGAATCCCATGCCTTGCAGCGAACTTTGGAAGGCCGCGGCCACGCCTTGGAAGGTGGTGCGGATGTCGGCGGGCAGTGATTCCCGCGCGGCGCTTTCGATCCGGTCTACCCCATCGCCCAGCGATACACCCGGCGCAAGATTGAACGACATGGTCACGGAAGGCAACTGACCCAGGTGCGTGACCGACAGCGGGCCGACGGTGTCGTGCGGCTTCGTTACTTCGTCCAGCGGGATCAATTTACCCGTGGCGGACCGGACGTAGAGTAAGTGGAGGTTGCTTGGATCAGCCTGGTAGCGCGGCAGCAGCTCCATCATGACCCAATAATCGTTAGTGGGCGTGTAGATGTCAGACACCTGGCGTTCGCCGAAAGCGTCGTAGAGCGCGTCTTCAATCTGATCGGCCGTCACGCCCAGCGCCGACGCGCGATCGCGATCGATGTCCACGATCACTTCCGGGCTGGCGATCTGCAAGTCGCTGTTCACGTCGAACAGGCCAGGGATCTGGCGCATCCGCTTTTCAAAACTCGACGCGCTGCGGTAAAGCTCATCCAGGTTCTGCGACTGCAGTGTGTACTGATACACCGTTCGACTCTGCTGACCGCCTACGCGGATCAGAGGCGGGTTCTGGAGATACGTGCGGGTGTCGGGAATCTGGTCCAACTTGGGGCGCAGCTCCTGGATGATCTGTTCGGGCGTCAGCTTGCGCTCGGAGCGCGGCGTCAGACGGATTTGCAGGCGGCCTGTGTTCGCGGATCCTTGATTGCCGCTGGTGGCGTTGACTAGAGAAAAGTACGCCGCGACGTTCGGATCTTTCCCGACGATGGCGGCCACTGCCTGCTGGGAGTGAAGCTGCTGCTCGAACGACGCCGATTGCGGCATCTCCGTGGAACCGCTTAACTGGTCGGTGTCCTGGTTGGGAATGAAGCCCTTGGGCACGAAACCGTACAGATAAATGGTCAGGACCAAGGTGGAGGCCGCGGCCATCAAAGTGGCGAACCGGTGGCGGATCACGCCGGCCAGGGTCCAGCGGTAGAAATCGCGCATGCCGTCGAACACACGCTCGCTAGCGCGGTACAAGGCATTATGATGTTCCGTAGGCGGCGCCAAGAAGCGGCTGCACAGCATCGGTGTGAGACTCAGCGAAACGAAGCCGGATATCAGAATGGAAACAATGATGACCGAGGCGAATTCGTGGAACAGACGGCCTATAATGCCGCCCATGAAGAACACCGGGATGAAGACGGCGGCCAGCGACAGCGTCATGGAGAGAATGGTGAAGCCGATCTCGCGGCCTCCCTCAATGGCGGCATGGAAGCGCGATTTTCCCATCTCCATGTGCCGCACGATGTTCTCCAGCACGACGATGGCGTCGTCCACCACGAAGCCGACCGCGAGCGTGAGCGCCATCAGCGAGAGGTTGTCCAGCGTGTAGCCGAGCAGCGACATGGCCGCGAACGTTCCCACCACCGACAGAGGCAGCGCCAGGCTGGGGATGAGCGTGGCCGAGAAGTTGCGCAGGAACAGGAAGATCACCAGAACGACCAGCACCATGGCAAGTTCGAGCGAAAACTTCACGTCGTCGACAGAGTCGCGGATGGAAACGGACCGGTCGTAGAGCGTCTCCATGTTGACGGCGGGCGGAAGCTGCTGGCGGAATCCCGGCAGCAATGCCTTGACGCGATCCACTACATCCACCGTGTTGGTACCCGGCTGCCGCATCACCTGGAACATGATGGACGGCGTGTTGTTCAGCCAGGTCATGACCTTGTCGTTCTGGACGCCGTCAATCACCTGGCCGAGATCTTCCAGACGCACCGGCGCTCCGTTGCGATAGGTGACCACCAGCGGCTTATAGGCGTCGGCGCTGAGCACCTGGCCGTTGGCCTCTACGGTGAAGGCCTGGTGCGGTCCCCACAGCGTGCCCGACGGCAGGTTTACGTTGTGACGCTGCACCGCCGCTTCCACTTCGTCGATGCCGATGCTGCGGGCGGCCAGCTTGCTGGGGTCCAGTTGAATGTGGACGGCGAACTTCGCCGCGCCGAAAACGTTCACCTGCGAAACGCCGTTGAGGCTGGAAATGGCCGGAGAAATCAGCGTCTCGGCATATTCATCCACCAGGTGCGGATTCACCGAAACCGAATTGAGCCCCATAAACAGGACGGGCTGGTCCGCTGGGTTGACTTTCTGCACCGAAGGCGGGGCGGGCATGTTCGGCGGCAAGCGTCGCGAGACTGCCGCGATGGCCGATTGCACGTCCTGCGCCGCGGCGTCGATGTTGCGGTCCAGCACGAACTGGAGGGTGATGTTGGTGCTACCCCGCGCGCTGGACGAACTCATGTTGTCCAGGCCCGGAACAGTAGAAAACTGACGTTCGAGCGGCGTCGCCACTGAGGCCGCCATGGTCTCCGGACTGGCGCCGGGCAGGCTGGCCTGTACCTGGAGCGTAGGGAAATCGATGTTGGGTAAATCACTGACCGGCAGCGAGCGGTACCCGGCCACACCGAACAACAGGATGCCGCCCATGACCAATGCGGTCATCACGGGGCGCCGGATGAACAGTTCGGTGACGTTCATGCCTAAGCTCGCGAGGCGGCGCCCAACGGAGACACAAAAACACTAACGCCTGCCATTCCGCTATGTTATCAGTCAGGCGTAGCCGGGCGGCGAAAGGTTACGAGCGCCCTTCCGGGCCGGCGGATTACTGCCCTGCGGCGCGGATGCGGATGGTGGCCTGCTTGTTTTGGGTGTAAGACACCATCACCTGGTAGAGACCCCTGGCCGAGTCGAACGCCGGCACGCTGACGGCCGCCTGGTCGGAGGAGACGGCGGGTTGGGAGGCTGCCAGGAACCAAAGCGGCACGGTCTCACCCGGCTTCAAGCGCAATGTAGCCGTGATTTGCCCGTTATCGGACAGGCTCGCCACCCGCTGCCTGCTCGCCGGAACGTACTTGGACAGGTCGCCAAGGAAAGCGAACTGCGATGGGCCCACGGGAGCAATTACAAAATACGAGCCCTGGCTATCCACCGATGCCTGGATGCTCTGTGCTGCCGGCTGAAGATGCCCGGTCTGGTTGAAGAAATCGTAGACATAGACCTGGCCGGTGAAGCCGAAGTCCTGCGGCGCAAAATTCACCGGCGCCAGGTGGTTCAGGTCACGGCTGTAGGCGAACACGTACGCGACTCTGCTGGATCCGAAATCGGAATAGGTGTAGCCGACCAGCGGCGGGAGCGCCGGTTTACCTCCGCTAATCGGGTTGGTGGTGCTGCTCCCGTTCGGATTCACCCCGTAGAACTGTTCGATGGCCGTTGCCTCTGCGACGAAGCTGGCGTCAGAGGGCGCCATGGATACGTCCGGCTTAAGAATCAGGCCGTCGGCGCGGATGGCCTCGGAGATGGGGACAAACTGACCGATCTTATCGCCCAGCGCCAGCGGGCCGGCGCTCAGGACAGCCATTAGAAGATTGCGTTTCTCCGTAGTCAGGAAGTTGTCAACGGTGGGCCAGACGCCGCCGGCATTGACGAGCATGGAGCCGTAGAGCTCCTCCTCCCAGTGCCGCCAGCCGAAGCGATCGCCGCTCACACGGATCGTGTGGACCTGTGGGTATTGAAAGGCGGCCAGCATGTGGCGCGCCATGGGCATGCAGTACTGCAAGTAGAGGCCCTGTTCGCCCGTCGCCGTGGCCAGGGCGTCCAGGAACTTCTCCTCGTCAAAGGTGTTGGCAGCGCGGGCGTCGTCGGAGAGGAAGTCCTGTTCGAAGATCATCATGCCGCTTTGCTTCAGCGCGTTCGCGATCCGCCGCCACAGGCCGAGATCGGTAATCACATTGCCGGAGACGGGCTGTGCGACCGCGACGTTTCCGGACGCGTCCAGAATCGGCGCCCGGTAGGGGCTGCACGTGTCCATCCACCTGCCATGCGCCATACCGGGACCAAGGTGCTGCACAAAACCCTGCTCCGGATCGTCCGGGTTGATCGGCGGAAACATAGCCGGGTCCGCAACGTACTTCCACACGCCGCTCTTGGTGTTGTTCCAAGCCGCGCCGGACGCGTTGCCGGGCGCGTTGCAGTCTCCGCCTTTCAAATACCACCAACTATCGAAGTGAATGATGCCAAACCGGATGCCGGCCGATTTCGCGGATGCGATCGCGGCCGCGAGCGTACCTTCGTAACCGAGCGCGGAGTTGAACACATAGTAGTAGGAAGCGCCCGCATCGGTGGACAACATCGGGATGATCAGGCTCAAGTCTGATTGGTTGCCGGTTCGATGTCGTCCCAGCATGTTCGTGAGAGCGCCTCCCCAGCTGGCGAAGGTGGTTCCGATACCCTGATCGAAGGTGATCAGGTGGGTGTAGACGTCGCCCGCCGGCAGTACGGCATTGCTGGAATCGATTTCGAGCGCGATCTTGCCGTAAGAGTTGCGGTCATACATCCAGTGTTGCCGCTGCGAGATCGGCCGCGAAGCCGCCGACAGGATTGACGCCCGGAATTGATCGTCGAAAAAGAGCCAGGGGCTGTCGCGGTACATCCAACCCAATGGCCCGAAGCTCCGGTTCCAGCCGCCATTGGAATAGTGATGCGCGGTCACGGGAAATTGAGTGAGCACGGCGTACGGCCCGCTGTTCGGCGTCGCGGCGAGCGGGCTAAAGCAAATAGTGGCTGAGGGAATGTCGCGGTACGCGCGAAGCTTCATCAGCCAGGGCGTGCCGGCGGGGTCTACATAATTGACGGCGAACTCATCGAACAGTCCGTTGGTGGAGATCTGGTTGTTGTCCGACCCGCTCTGCGGCCCCGTGATCCCCATCACCTGTCCCTGAACCGTTCCTGAATAGGTCCAGGCCGGCGAGCCGGACTGAATGCTGAAATCTCCGCTGCTGGTGACAGCGATGGCCACCCCGCTCGGCTGGCTGATGCTCTGCGCGAGCAACGCTGCCCCGCAGACAGCATAGACAAGACACATGGATGCGCGAAACGTGGCGGCCATTCGTCAATCCCTTCCCGTGTGGGTTCCAGCAATTGTAGAGCTCCGCATCTGAGAGAGTAAGTCCTTACAAATCAACGTTGCGATGACGAAGTTCGGTGGGACGTTGGGCTACCCGACACGGCGCACTGCGCCATCTTCCGCTGAGAGGAATCGAGCGGCTGCCGCTCAGACTTGTATGCGCCGAGCCGATAAGGCTCCCATGTCTCTACGAAAGGCGAAAGCTCGAACTTCGGATGGCAAGGCGAGAGGGCCGACGCTGCTCTGCGCACATCTTGCCAAAGTTCTTCCGTTATCAGGCCGGCCACGCGAGCACCAAGGTTTGCTGGAGGAGATCTCGCGCACCGGCGCGGTTGTGTCGCTCGAATGTCCTTTGCGGAAAGGGACGAACGTGCGTATCGACTGCCGGAGCTGCGAACTACGCGGTGAAGTCGTGGGATGCAAGCATTTGCCCGACGGATACTTCGCCGAGGTCGCGTTCCCCAAAGATAGACCGTGGGCGGCAGAGGAGTTTAAGCCGGATGGCCTATTTAATCCGAAATTCCTGGTGTGCAAGAACCCGGGCTGCACGCCGGAGTGCGATGGTACATGCGGCGGCAAGACCGACGACTCGTCGTAATGAGGAGCGATTGCGTGTGTGGCGCGCCCGGAGGGACTCGAACCCCCGGCCTATTGGTTCGAAGCCAATCGCTCTATCCAGCTGAGCTACGGGCGCGGCGTGCGAATTCGCGTCTCCATGGTAGCATTCGCCGCCGCTGCCGTCGTTTGCTATTTGGCCGCCGCGCGCCGCATTTTGTCCAGGTCGGTCTTCCGCAACCGCTTCGCGCCTGCCCAGTAGAGGCTCACCTCGTGCCCGTCGGGATCGTTCAGATAGGCATGAGTCCAGCCCCAGGGCATCGGCTTGGGCATCTGTGTAATCTCGACACCCTCGGAGGCCAGCCGTTTGCAAAATGCGTCCAGCTCCCTGACTTCGAAATACAGCCGCATGGCGTCGAACCGTGGTAGATCTTGCCCGGCCTCCACCTGATGCAGCGCGATGGTCGCCGTTCCAACCGGCGAACTCAGCCGGGCGTAAACCAGCCGTGGGCCGCCGTGCACGGTCTCGATGGTCTCGAAACCAAGCAGGCGCTCGTAGAAGTCCAGCGCGCGCGCTACGTCCCGAACATAGATCATGGCGTGGTTAAACGACACCCGCGGGCGCCGGTGCTTCTTAGCGGAACTTTGTTTTTTCGTCACCATGCAATCCTCAAGTCAGCTTCCGTCTCGGACGATAACCAGAATGTGGAAAATCCCTCGCCTCTCGTCCTTGGTTTTATCTTCGCCGTCGTGGTTGGTTATTTCGCCGGCCGGACACTGAGCCTTCGCCGCCCCAACGACTGAGGCGTCAAGCGCGCCGCAAGGCGTGGTATGCCAGCAAGACCACAACTGCGCCAATTACGGCTACCAGCAAGCTGTACAAGTTCAGGCCAGTAACGCCGCTCGCGCCAAACGTCCGAAACAACCAGCCGCCGACAATCGCGCCCACCACGCCCAGACAAATGTCCAGAATCAGCCCCTCGCCGCGCTTGTTCACCAACTTGCTGCCAATGAATCCGGCGAGCAATCCCAGAACGATCCACGCAATGAACGACATCAATTTCCTCCTCTGCCGTTGGACTGCCGCCTCGGGTGAGGCATTCCAAAGATTCAGCCAGTATACCCAACCGGCCAGCCACGTCAAGCCCGCGTAACACCCCGGCAATGGAATGCTAATTTGTTTGAAACATTTCCCGTGTCCGCCTGGCAAGAGCGCAACAAACCAATGCATTTCTGTTTGATGACATTTCCTGTCACAGATGTTTTTTCCACAATTCAACTGAATGTAACCGCAGGCGCGTTACAAAGGGGCCATGAAGTGCGACTTGCACGTTCACACGCGCCATTCGGGCATGTGCACCATCCCCCTGGTGAACCGCGTCTGCCGCGAGTGCTACAGCGAGCCGGAGGCTGTTTATCAGACTCTCAAGCGCCGTGGCATGGACCTGGTCACCGTCACCGACCATGATTCCATCGATGCCGCCGAGCAGCTCCGCCGCTATCCCGATTTCTTCCTGAGCGAGGAAGTCACCTGCATTACGCCCAGCGGGACCGAAATTCATGTCGGCGTGTATGGCATTGAGGACCGGCACCACGTCGAACTCCAGAGGCGCCGCAAAGACGTTCCGTCGCTGGCCGCCTATCTGCGCGAGCAACGAATCTTCTTCAGCATCAACCACGTCTTTTCCAGTCTGACGGGCCGCCGCAACGAACTCGACTTTCCGCTCTTTGCGGAATTATTTCCCGCGATGGAGACCTTGAACGGGCACATCCCTGTGGCCAACAACCGTTCCGCCGCCCGGCTGGCCGAGGACTGGCGAAAAGCTCCGCTGGGCGGTAGCGATGCCCACACCACCGCCGCCTTGGGCCTGACGTACACGGAAGCCTCGGCTGCCCGCGACATCCCGTCGTTCCTGGAGGACCTGCGGCATGGCCGCGCGCGCGTCGGAGGTGCTAACGGAAGCTACGTCCGATTAACCCATACCGTGCTTGGAATCGCCGCCAGCTTGGTTCGCGAAACTCCCTGGACCGCGCTGCTCGCCCCGCTCGCGCTTGTCGTTCCGGTGGTGACGCTGGTGAATTACTTTTGCGAAGTCGCCTTCCACGCCCGATGGTCGCGCCGGCTGTGGCCCGCGAGCCTTCCCGACCCCGCCTACGAACGCGCCGAAAGCTAGCAATTTGGCCCGTTTGTGTCTTGCATGCAGGCTCGGCTGTGATATAGTGTAACCACGCCATCGAACTCTAATTTCGGTCCGCGTAATGCGGCTTTTTCACACTCTTTCGGGGCTGTGGAAAGGTCAAACCACACATTGATATAATTCCGCCGGAGGTATAGCACCATGTCTTTGGTAACGGGCCTTCACCACGTCACCGTTTGTGCCGCGGGAGCCCAGGAAGACGTAGATTTCTTGACGCAGGTCTTTGGGCAGCGCCTGATCAAACAAACCATTCTCTTTGACGGCCGTTATGCCCACTACCATCTGTATTACGCGAACGCCAACGCGGAACCGGGGTCGGTCTATACCACGTTCCCGTACAAGCGCGTCGCCGGGCGACCGGGGTCAGGCCAGATTCAATCCACCGCCTACACCGTGAAGAAGGACGCCACCAAGTTCTGGAACGAGCACTTAACGCGCCACAAGGTGAAGCACAGCGGCATTCAGGAACGTTTTGGCCAGAAGTTCATCCGCTTCAGCCACCCGTCCGGGCTGCAGCTGGAAGTCATCGAAGACAATACCGACGACCGCAAGCCTTGGACCGTGAACGACATCACCCCTGACGTCGCTACCCACGGGTTCCATGGACCGGTGCTTTCGGTGCGCGAAACCGCGGAAACCAAGCGCTTCTTCATCGACGCGTTGGGCTTCAAGGAAACCGGCGTGGAGGGTAACTTCCACCGCCTGGAACTGGACGGCGGCGGCGCCAACCGGACCATCGTTCTGGTGCATGAGCCGGATCGTCCCGCCGGCAGCTGGACCTTCGGAGCCGGCACCGGCCACCACGTCGCGCTCGACGCGGGTACCGATGCGAAACTGGCCGAGCAGAAGGGAATTTACGAAGAGCTGGGCTACACCGATTGCTCGGAAATCAAGGACCGCAACTACTTCCATTCGATCTACTGCCGTTGCCCGGGTGGCATTCTCGTGGAATGCGCCGCCACAGCGGAAGGCGGATTCGCGCGCGATGAGCCCTACGACGCTCTGGGACATCAGTTGTTGCTGCCGGATTGGTTCGAAGCGCGCCGCGATGAAATCATGGCGATGCTCGACCCCATCACCATTCCGGAGAACAACTTCCCGCATCACGTGGAAGCCATTGCCGTACCCGCTTCCGTGCCTGGCAGCACTCCGTCCGCCGCCGACGCGGTGGGTATCGGGCCGTCCCGGCGCAAGGCTGTCTTTATCGGCGGAGACACTCCGAAGAAGCAATAGTTGTGAGTAGTGATGTCACTGCGCCCCGTGTCCGCGAAGTAGGTGCGGCGCGGGGCGCTGCTCAATTGGCCGGCGTGTTGCTGCATGGACGCGGCAAGACCCCCGAAGAAAAGATCGATTTGGCGGCCCGGTTCGGCGACCTCCCGGGCGTTCGCTGGCTGGTACCCGTCGCCGAAACTCCCGGCAGTTGGTACCCGGGCCGCTACTGGGATCCCCGCGAATCCAACGAACCATTCCTCAGTGAAGCCGTCGAGCGCTGCCACGAGGCGGTGGAAGAAGCCTCCGAACGTGGCCGGCTTGGCCCGAAACGCATCGTCCTGGTTGGCTTCTCGCAAGGCGCTTGCCTGTCGATTGAGTATGCCCTGCGGCATCCCGGACGCGTGGCTTCCATCATCGTCTATACCGGTGCGATGATGGGTCCGCCGGGCTCGGATTGGAAAGCCTGGGCGCCGCGTCTGGACGGCTTGCGCGTTCTGTTGACCGGCAGCGACGCCGACGATTGGGTGCCGCAGGAAAGCACGCGCGAAACAGAACGGGTCCTAACCGAACTCGGCGCGGACGTCCACTGCAGGATCTATCACGGACGTCCGCACATTGTGAGCGAAGACGAGATCGCCGACGGCCGCGCTTTCTTGGACGCGCTGCGGTCCTCCCGCTAGACGCGCTCCAGCATCATTGCCATGCCCTGGCCGACGCCGATGCACATGGAAGCCAGCGCGTAGCGCGCGCCGGTTCGCTGCAACTGGTGCGTCGCGGTCAGCACCAGCCGCGCTCCGCTCATTCCCAGCGGATGCCCCAGCGCGATGGCGCCGCCGTTGGGGTTCACTTTTTCGGAATCGTCCGGTAAGCCCAGCGCGCGGGTAACCGCCAGCGATTGCGCTGCGAATGCTTCGTTCAGTTCCAGAAAATCGACGTCCGCGATGGACATTTTCAGCCGCGCCAGCAGCTTCTGGATCGCGGGAATCGGTCCCACGCCCATGACACGCGGCTCCACGCCCGCTGACGATGAGCCCACGATACGCGCCAGCGGCTTCAGCCCGAACCGCGCCGCCGCGGCTTCGGAAGCCACGAACATCGCGCACGCGCCGTCATTGATCCCGGACGCATTGCCCGCCGTCACTGTGCCGCCTTTGCGGAACGGCGTCGGCAGCTTGGCTAAGCCTTCCAAGGTGGAGTCCGGCCGGATGTGTTCGTCATCAGCAACTACTTTCACGCTACCCTTCGGCCCGGGAACGTTCACAGGCGCGATCTCTTCGGCGAAAAATCCTGACTTCTGAGCTGCCGCGGCCTTCTGCTGCGAGCGCAGCGCGAAGCGGTCCTGTGACTCGCGGTCCACCTTGTAGTCTTCGGAAACGTTCTCCGCCGTCTCGGCCATCGAATCGGTGCCATAACGCTGCTGCAGGCACGGATTGATGAAGCGCCAGCCCAGCGTGGTGTCGAACAGCTCCGCATTCCGTCCGAAGGCCGCGGTCTGCTTGCCCATCACGAACGGCGCGCGGCTCATGCTCTCCACGCCCCCGGCGACGGCGAGCGAAATCTCGTCCGCGGCGATCGCGCGGGAGGCCACCGAAACGGCTTCCATCCCCGAGGCGCACAGCCGGTTCACCGTGACGCCCGGAACCGTATGCGGGATGCCCGCCAGCAGCAGAGCCATGCGCGCCACATTCCGGTTATCTTCTCCGGACTGGTTCGCGCAGCCCAGGATCACTTCGTCCACCGTCTGCCAGTCGCTTTTGGCGAACTTTTCCCGCAGCGTGCTCAGCGTGTGCGCGGCCAGATCGTCCGGGCGCACCCCGGCAAGCACTCCTCCATACCGTCCGATGGGCGTCCGGACACCTTCACAAATATAAGCTGTAGACATGTTTGTTAGAGACTTAGCGCGCGCTCCCGGATGCAGGAGGCGTAATCTTTATTCTACCTTGGGAGTCATCTGGCCCGCCTTCGAACTAGTCCTGGGCGGGGCTTTGAAACAATGTGAGAGGGTCTCGCCTGTGTCGATTTTGAGCGGTCCCGTTCGTCATAGGTCCGAAAGACCGGATTCGGTCACAAAGGAGAAAGAAACGATGCCCCAATACATGCTTTTGCTGTATGACAATTCGACGAACATGCAGCGTCTCAGCCCGGAAGAGATGCAGAAAGCCACGGAGAAGTACATGGCTTGGAGAAATCTGCCGTTCGCCAAGGATGGAAAACGTCTGACGCCCGATTCGGGCCGCATCATCCGCCCGCAAAGCGGCAAGCCGCACGTGAGCGACGGGCCTTATGGAGAAACCAAGGAACTCCTGGGAGGCTACTACACCATTGAAGCCGCCAGCTACGACGACGCGGTGAAACACTCGCTCACTCATCCTCACCTGGAATACGACGGCACAATTGAAGTGAGGCACGTGTTCGGATCGTGAGCGCTTCCGCACAGACCGCGGTCCTGCTGGAACACCTGTTCCGTCGCCAGGCCGGCCGCATGACAGCACACCTGGTACGGCTACTCGGCCCGGCGCATCTCGATCTGGCGGAAGAAACCGTGCAGGAGACCATGCTGCGGGCTCTCCAGACATGGCCGTACAACGGCGTGCCGGAGAATCCCGCGGCTTGGCTCTTTCGCGTGGCGCACAATGCGGCCATCGACGCGGTCCGCCGCAGCCGGTTCGTCGGCCAGCAAGCCGACGCAGTGGTCGCCGAGCTGTACCAGTCTGCTACTACTCTGCCCGAAGATCCGCGGCTCGAAGAGCAACTCCGCGACGACGAGCTGCGCATGATCTTCATGTGCTGCCATCCGGACATTCCGCACGATGCGCGCGTCGCCTTGAGTCTCAAAACCGCCGGCGGGTTCAGCGTGCGCGAAATCGCCCGTGCGTTTCTGGCCGACGATGCCGCCATCGCCCAGCGGCTGGTGCGCGCCAAACGCCAGATTCGCGCGCGCGGTCTCACTCTCGACTTCCCCTCAGGCCCCGGGTTGCGTGAGCGCCTGGACTCCGTCTTCGAAGTGATCTATTTCCTGTTCAACGAAGGCTACGCCGCGCACGAGGGCGAGGATCTGATCCGTCAGGACCTCTGCGGTGAAGCACTGCGCCTGGGCCGGCTGCTGGCCGATTCTTCGCTCGGGGTTCCCCGGGCCGACGCATTGGTCGCGCTGATGGCTCTGCAGGCGGCGCGTTTACCGGCGCGTGTGGATGAGGCGGGAGACTTGATCCTGCTCGAAGACCAGGATCGCAGCCGGTGGGACCAGCAGCTCATTGCCCTCGGGTTTCACTACTTCGATCGATCCATCACCGGCGCTGCCGTCTCCGAATATCACGTCCAAGCCGCCATCGCCGCCACGCACGCGCGCGCCGCGAGTCTCGAGTCAACCGACTGGCCCGCGATCCTGAACCACTACGATGACCTGCTGGCGCTCACCGGCTCGCCAGTGGTCGAACTGAACCGCGCCGTTGCGCTTGCCAAAGTCCACGGGCCCGCCGAGGCTCTGGCCGCCGTCGAAAAGCTACAGGAGAGTCCCCGTTTGAGCAACTACTATCTCCTGCTCGCCGTGCGCGGCCATCTTCTGCTGGAGCTGGAGCGCCCCCACGATGCTGCCACCTGCTTCCGCGCGGCTTTGGCCCTGCGCTGTTCGGAACCCGAGCGCCGCTTCCTGCAGCGTAAATTGTCCGAGTGCGCGCCGTCGACCGTCATTTGACACTCGCGCAAACGCCGCGATAAGGTCGCTGCATGGCCCTGGAATACTTCGACTGGGAGGTTGGCGATGTGGTCGTTCTGCATCTGCAAGGCAACATCACTCTGGGCCGCGATACGCAGAAGCTGCGCGACATCATTCAGGACACGCTGGCCACGGGCCGCAAGAAAATTCTCCTGAATCTGGCCGAGGTCTACTACATGGACTCGAGCGGCTTGGGCGAACTGGTGGCGGCGTACACCACTACGCAGCACCAGGGTGGCAAACTGAAGTTGATGAAGCTGGCGCCGCGCGTAAAGGACCTGGTTCAGCTCACCAAGCTGTACCAAATGTTTGAAGTCTTCAACGACGAAGAGTCCGCCGTCAAAAGCTTCGGGTCGTAGCCGATGACGGCCGCTACACTCAGAGCCACGCCCCTCAACGGCATTCACCGCAAGCTGGGCGCGCGGATGGTCGACTTCGGGGGCTGGGAAATGCCGCTGCAGTATTCCGGCATTCTCGAAGAACATCGCGCGGTGCGCAATGCCGCCGGCCTATTCGACGTCAGCCACATGGGTGAAATCGAGATTCGCGGGGCGCAGGCGGCGGCGCTCGCCGATTTCGTCACCACCAACAGCGTCGCAGCGTTGAAACCCGGCCAGGCGCAATATTCGGGGCTCCTTTACGAACACGGCGGATTCGTGGACGACATCCTGGTTCACAAAGTCGCCGCCGATCACTACTTTCTCTGCGTGAACGCCTCCAATCAGGAGAAGGACTACGAACACATCGCTGCTGCCAACCGCGTGAACGCCCAAGTGGAATTGACCAGCGACCGCTATGTCCAATTAGCGATCCAAGGGCCGAAAGCGCTCTCGACGCTCCAGAAATTAGCCGCGGTGGATCTGGCAGCCATCCGCTACTACCATTTCAGCGATGCCCAAGTCGCGGGCATTCCCGCCCGCATCGCACGCACTGGTTACACCGGCGAAGACGGCTTCGAAATCTACTTCGCGCCCGAGCACGCCGAGCGCGTCTGGAACGAGATTCTCGCCGCCGGCCAGGAGTTCGGCGTCCAGCCGTGCGGACTCGGCGCCCGCAACACACTGCGCCTGGAGGCCGCGATGGCTCTGTACGGCCACGAAATCCATGCCGCCATCACCCCGCTGGAAGCCAACCTCGGATGGATCGTGAAGCCGGACAAAGGCGAGTTCATCGGCCGGGTGGCGCTCGCGCATCAAGAGCAGCAGGGAATTACCCGCCGCCTCGCCGGTTTCGAGATGACCGGACGCGGCATCGGGCGCGACGGCTGCGAGGTTTACATCGACGGCTCGCCAGCGGGCTGGGTCACCAGTGGCGGTCCTTCGCCTACTCTGAACAAAAACATTGGACTATGCTATCTTCCAAGCGAACGAGCTGTTCCTGGCCAGCCGATCCAGATTATGATTCGTAACCAGCCCGTCGAGGCAGTGGTGGTGCCAACTCCGTTCTACCAGCGAGCCAAATAATGCATCCATCCGACTTGCAGTACACCAGGGAACACGAGTGGGTCCGCATCGAACACGACACCGGCGTCATCGGGATCACCGACCATGCGCAGGAGGAGCTTGGCGACATCGTCTATGTCGATCTTCCCAAGCCGGGAGCGCGCTTCGAGCGCGGAGGCACGCTCGGTTCGGTAGAATCCGTGAAAGCGGTCTCGGACATCTACGCCCCGGTTTCGGGTGAGGTCGTGGAAGTCAACGGCGCGCTCGCCTCTGCGCCCGAAAAACTCAATCAGGATCCCTATGGCGACGGCTGGCTGGTGAAGATCAGGCTATCCGCTCCCGCCGAGCTTCAGGATCTGCTGTCGGCCGCGGATTACGAAAAGCACGTGGCAGAATCGAAATCCAAATAGACGCGAGCAAAAACGGGTCGCGCTACTGAATCGGTACTGTTACCGGCGGGCTGGAGAAGCTGCCTTCCTTGAGCACCACCGCGACGGCGGGTCCGGGTGAGACTCCAGCGGGGACGGTAACATTCACCTGGTAGAGTCCTACGAACCCGGGCGCTAAGCCCGAAAACGGGACTTCAGCCGCTACGCCGCCAACGGTCGCGGTGACTGGCAGTACGGTGTGCGAAAGGCTCGTCAACGAGGCGGCTTCTCCTGCCGCAGGCGGCGAATTCACGGCTCCCAGCCCCGCGCAATAAACTTCCAGCACGTCGCCCGTGCGGGCTGACGCCGATGGCCCCGCGACCGCGACCGTTCCATCCGCTTTCGAAATGAGAATGCTGCCCAGGCCGGAGCCGCTCTGGTTCTGCGTAAAGACCGCTGGAGTAGCGGGCGCGGTTACCACCCCCACAGGCATTGACGACATGCCGTTGAACTGTACCGCCAGCGGGAGCGTCGCGTTCAATGGTACGTCCCAGGGAATCACGGCGTTGATCTGATTTGCGCCCACATACTGCAGGGGGATCGGCTCGCCACCAAGCAGGACCTGAACTCCTGCTAGCACCTTGGGGAAGGGCACGGAAGCCAGCTCGCCCGACCCCGGCCCGACATTCGGACCGAATATGGCAACGAAGGTCCCGGGCGCGAGCGGCTGGCCGGACGTGAAACTTGCCGCGCTCACAACCGGCGAAACCGGCGCCATCATGGGCACTGATTTATTCTCTGTAACGCCGCCCGCAGCTACCGCCGAGCTGCTTGCGACCGAAGCAGTGGAATGTGCGCTGACGGTGACGGTCGCCGTTCCGCTGGGTGTGTTGTGCGGCATCCAGGTGCCGGCCCAATCGCCGGCGCCGGTGGGAACCATGGCGACCGGGGCGTCTCCCGTGTTGAACATCGCCATCACTGAACCCGCCGTGAGCGGAACTCCGCAATCGTCGAGCACCGCCGCCTGGAGCGGCGTTGGTGAACCTGCGATCACCTGGAATTTGTCCATGAGGTTGGTTAGTACGGTTACCAACCGCGTGGGAGTGCACGCGCCACCGGCGGGCGTCACCACCAGGACCACGGGGACGAGATAGGCCGTCGCGGCCGAAACCTGCTCGCTCAAATGGCCTTGATAAACGCCCGGCGCGAGGCCCGTAGTGCTCACCGAGATGCTCTGCGTCAGCGGCTGGGCGGCCGTAATCGCGCCGCTGGAAGGACTGATCGAAAACCACGGATTCGCCGCGTCAGCGAGACTCGAAATATCGATGGACTGGGCCGAGGCGCTCGATATGGTTAGCATTTGGGGCGCGGGATTCGATCCTTCCGCCGCCACGAAAATCAGGCTGGAAGGGGCGATTACCGGGCCGGTGCTTGCGGTGCTGCTCAGAACGGTAAGCGTTACGTAAACCGATTGCGGCGAATTACTCGCTGCGGCGGACGCGAAGTCAACGCGGCCCGAGTATGTGCCCGGGGCGAGGCCTGTGGGGTTGGCGCCGACGGTGACGCTGACCGGCGCGGTGGCGCTTGCCGAGCCGTTAGCGGGCGAGACAGTCAGCCAGCCGCCTCCGCCCAATGTGGAAACAGTGGCACTGAACGCAAGGGCCGCCCCCGAACTACTTACTGACACGGATTGCGCGGCGTGAGACGGCGTGCCCGCGATCGTCTGAAACGATACGCCGGTCTGCGAGACCACAAGCTGTGCAGCCGCAGGCACGATCATGGTGACGGGCACGGTGGCTGTGGGCCCGGTCGCTGTTTGGTCGACGTGAGGAGAGCGAAGCTGGCTGCTGCCTCCGCCCGATGTGGTGGTCACCTGGACGGAGCCCTGGTAGACGCCGGGGCTCATACCGCTTGGATTGACTTCTCCGGTCGCCGTCCCGGGGGTCAAGGGCGGAGTGGGATCCGGATTCGGCGACACGATGGTAAGCCATGAGCCGCCATCATTGGTTTCGACGGTATAGAAGTACTCCTTAATTTGCGGCCCGAGCAAGAGGGCCTCGTTGAACCGAACGGGCGAACCTGTAGTGCTGGTAAGAACCTGTGCCGGCGGCTGCACGGAAGTGTCCAGGTTAATGGTGGCGGTCCCGGTGAGGGTAAAGGTTATGGGAGCGTTGATGGCGCCCGCGGTGATGGCCATGCTGAACGGAAAGCTGCCTGTGGCGCCCAGGAACACCTGACTGCCGCTGGCGATATCGGCGGTTCCGGTAGCGGTTTCGGTGAAGCCACCCGGTTTCGGGACGGTGCGCTTGGCGTTGGCCGTATTCGCAAAGAGATAGGGAAGCGACGCGTTCTCCTGCTGCCCGCCCTTGCCGATGTTGAAAAAGCGGATGTTCACAGCGCCAGAGGTTCCATTGCTGGATTGCTCTACGTCGATATACACGCCGGCAGCTCCGAGTGTCCCGAGAGTGCCGGTACCAAGAAGCACCAGGGGTGCATTGCCGGACGCGACTGCAAGCTGCGTCACGGTCCCGCTGAAGTTGACGTCGGCGGTAGTTTGAATCGTCTGTTGAGTCTGTGCGCACGCGCTGGCAATCCCCAGGGTTGCGGCCAGGATCAAGCGGAGGTGCCGCTTGCAAATTTCAGCAACGTTCATCGTCATCGCCATATTATTTCAATTGTCTGAGCGCTAGCGGCGTAGGTTACCAGTCGTGTTGCGCTGACCACCAGCCTCCAGCCACTAATCACCAGCCACCGCCCCCAGCGCGGTATCTTGATCCTTGCGCCGCCAACTGATCGTCGTCGCCCTGGCCGTCCTGGCCCTCCGGGTTCCATTCCTCAACCAGGCGATGCAGGGCGATGATGTGCTTTATCTGACCGAAGCCGAACACGCACAGATCGAGCCGCTTCACCCCAAGCACACCGATTACGTCTTCATGGGGCGTGAGATCGATATGCGCGGGCAATCGCACCCGCCGCTCAATGCCTGGGTTCTCGCGGTGCTTCTGGCGGCGTTTCGCGACATCCGCGAAATTCCTTTCCACGCCGCCTATATTCTGTTTTCGCTAATGGCCGCCTTCAGCGCGCTGGCCCTGGCGCGGCGCTTCAGCCCGCATCCGCTGCTGGCGACGCTGCTGTTCATTGCCACGCCTGTATTCGTGATTAATGGAACGTCGCTCGAAGCCGACGTGCCATTCGCGGCTCTATGGCTCGCGGCGACGGCGCTCTATATCTGGGCCGTGGATCATCGCTCGACGCGCGTCCTGGCTGCTTCCGTGCTCGCGATGGCGCTGGCGGGAATCTGCGCGTACCAGTCGGTCTTGCTGACTCCCATCCTCTTTCTCTACGGCCGAAAATGGCGCGCCGCCGTCATCGCATCGATCACGCCCATCGCTGCTCTTGGCGCCTGGCAAGTGTTCGAGCGTTTCTCCACCGGCGCACTGCCGGCGGGCGTACTGGCGGGATACATGCAAAGCTACGGCCTCGAAGTTGCCGGGCAAAAGCTTAAGAGCGCCGTCGCTCTCACCGCGCACCTGGCCTGGTTGGTCTTCCCCACGCTTTGGCTCCCGCCGCTGATGACTCTGCCCGTCGCGATCGGCGCGGCCTTTTACGATGCGAACCCGCTATTCTGGGGATCGGTCGCGATCGGCGTCGGCATTCTGATCTGGAGCGCTAAGCACTGGCGCGAGTTTCCCGCCCAATGGGTGCTGATTTTCTTCGCTGGCGCGTTGGTGATCTTCTTTGCCGGATCGGCACGCTATCTGCTTCCCGTCGCGCTGCCCATGGCGATCCTGGCAACGCAACGCGCGAGCCTGCGCCTGCTGCAAACGAGCTTGGCCTGCGGATTTGTCCTGAGCATCGCTCTCGCCTGGGTGAACTACAAGCACTGGGACGGCTACCGCCAATTCGCCCGCACGCTCGCAAAGGACGTCCAAGCGAAGCGCACCTGGATCAACGGCGAATGGGGCCTGCGCTACTACTTCGAATCCGAAGGCGGACTGCCATTGCGGCAGGGCCAAGCCATTCACCCGAACGAAATGGTGGTCACCAGCGAACTCAGCTATCCCATTCCATTCACCACCGGCGGCGGCGTTCTGGCCACCACGGCGCAACGCATCATTACCTCCCGCGTTCCGTTGCGGCTCGTCGCCTTGCACGGCCGCTCGGCATACTCGACAACGATGTTCGGCCTCCGCCCGTTCGATCTCTCGCTCGCACCGATCGACCAGGTACGCGCTGAAGTCATGCTCGCGCGTAAACCCGAACTCACCGACCTGCCGATGAATGCTCCCCAAGCTGAACAGCAGATCGTCAGCGGGATTTATCAACTCGAGAGCGGCCAGTGGCGCTGGATGAGCCAGTCGGCGACCATCCTGCTCAAGCCGCCGAGCCAGCCCGCGCCGCTTTGGGTTCGTTTTGTAATTCCCGATGCTGCGCCCGCCCGCCAGGTGTGGGTCGAGCTGGATGGCCATCCGGTTGCGTCGCAAATCTACTCTAGGCCGGGCAGCTATGTACTCTCCAGCGCACCACAGAATCCAGGTGGAGACAGCGTCACGGTGACGATCAGAATCGATAAATCCTTTTCCGTGCAAGGAGATAACCGGAAGCTCGGGCTCATTTTGACTTCGGTCGGCTTCTCTAGTCCTTGACACGTTTTATTTCATACGTATAATTGAAACATACGTATGACTACTAAGGACCGGATCCTCGACGCCGCTGAGCGCCTCTTCGCACGCGACGGCTTCGAGGCAACTTCGCTGCGCGCTATCACCACGGAAGCTCAGGCAAATCTAGCGGCGGTGAATTACCATTTCCAATCCAAAGAGGCGCTCGTGCAGGCGGTGATCGGCCGGCGCATGGGTCCGGTGAACCAGCAACGATTGGCGCTTCTGGACGGCTACGAGGCAGAGGCCTGCGGCGAGCCCGTGCCGCTTGAGAAGATTTTGGACGCTTTCCTGCGTCCGGTGATTGAGATCGCCGGCGGGCACGCCAAAGAATTCGTTCCGTTGGTTGGGCGTTTATACACCGAGCCGGGCGGCTTCTCTGAGCGTCTTTATCAACAGCAGTTCGAGCCGCTCGCTCGCCGTTTTATTCCCGCGTTGCAGCGAGCGTTGCCGGAGGTTCCGGTTGCCGAACTCGTTTGGCGCATCCACTTTGCCATTGGTGTGATGGCGCATACGATGGGCGCCGGTGAGATGTTGCGGGCCATGTCCGGCGGACGGTGCGATCCCATGGGCGACCCGGAAGGAACTCTGCGCCGCATGAAAGCGTTCATCGTGGCGGGGCTGATGGCGCCCGTCTCCGCGGAGGTGCATCATCATGCAATCCACTAAACTTTTGCTCAGCCTGGCACTAGCCGCTCCGGCGCTGGCACAACAATTACAAACACGGCCGCAAGTGTTGCAGCTCAGCCTGAAGCAGGCCGTGGAACTAGCGCTGGCGCCAGAAGGCAGCACGCGGGTCAAGCTGGCCGAAGAGGCGCTGAAGCAGGCGCAGTCGCAGGCCGACGAGGCGCGGGCCGGCCTGCTGCCCGACTTCGAAAGCTACACCCAATATCAAAACGAAACCAACAACCTGAAGGCCTTCGGGTTCAACTTTGCGAACTTCTCAAAAGTTCCCATTCCCGGCTTCAGTATCCCCACGTTCGTGGGTCCGTTCGGGGTTTTCGATGTGCGCGCCAGTGTCAACCAGACGGTGTTCGACTTCAGCACGATCCGCCGCTACCAAGCTTCCAAAGTGGCCATCGAAGCGGTCAAGGCGGATAACGAGGGCACGCGGAACCAGGTGACCGATCAGGTGGCGCGCGCTTATCTGGCAGGCCTCCGCGCGCAGGCGACGCTCGAGACCGCGCAAGCCAACGTGGACCTTTCTGAAGCCTTACTGCGGCTCGCGCAGACGCAAAAGCAAGCCGGCACCGGCACGGGCATCGAGATTACGCGCGCCGAGGTTCAGCTTGCCAACGACCGCCAGCAGCTTCTGGTGGCGGAGAATGACGTGGATCGCACGCACCTGCAACTCCTCAAGGTGATCGGCCTGAAGCTGGACAACCCTGTGGAGCTGACGGACCGGCTCACCTACATTCCTATGGACGCTGTGGATGAGGCGCATGAACTGGCCACGGCGCGCGCAAACCGTCCCGAGTGGCAAGCCCAGAGTCGCCGCGAGGAAACCGCACGGCTCAACTACAGCGCCGTTAAGATGGAGCGTCTTCCTTCGGTGAGCGCTTTCGCCAACTACGGCGACCTGGGTTCGAGCGCCTTCAGTGCGCTGCCCACGCGGAGCGTCGGAGCGACCGTCCGGATTCCGATTTTCGATGGTGGACGACGCGACGCCCGCCGCGCCGAAAGCGCATCGCAGTACCGCGGCGAGAAGATCCGCACCGAAGACCTGCGTGATCAGATCGACCTGGACGTGCGAACGTCCATCGACAGCCTGCGCTCGGCCGACGCGCAGGTAAAAACCGCCGAAGAAGGCTTAAAGCTATCAGAAAACGAACTGGCGCAGGCGGAACGCCGCTACAAGGCCGGCGTCACCAACAGCATCGAAGTCACCGACGCACAGACGCGTCTAGCGCGGGCGCGCGACAACCGCGTGAGCGCCCTTTATAACTACAACCTCGCTCGCATCGACCTGGGCACCGCCACGGGCACGATCCAGAGCATGATCCAGTGAGGCTCTCATGAAAAGAAAAATCGTGATTCCCATCGTTCTGCTAGCCGTTGCCGCGACGGCCTATGCGGTGTATTTGTCGGATTGGCTGCATCCCAAGTCCACAGGCACGCTGAGCGTCTCCGGCAACCTGGAACTGACGCAAGTGGACATCTCCTTCAAGGTCCCCGGCAAGCTGGTGCAGCTTAATGTGGACGAAGGCGATTTCGTCAAGAAAGGCACCATCATCGCGCGCATCGACCGCGACCAGGTGGAGCAGCAGCGCAGCCGCGACGAAGCCAGCCTGGCGGCTTCCGAATCGCAGTACCAGCAATCGGAAACGTCCTTGCAATGGCAGCGGAGGACGGTTGAAAGCGACATCGCGCTCCACCAGGCGGAACTGCGTGCGGCGCAGGCGCAACTCGCCCAACTGGTGGCAGGCTCCCGTCCCCAGGAAATCCAGGAGGCGCGCGCGGCGGTTGCGGACGCCAAGGCCCAGAACGACCAGGCCAAATCGGACTGGGATCGCGTGCAGGACCTGATGAAGAACGACGACATTTCACGCCAGCAGTACGATCAATACCGCACCAAGCTGGACAGTACGACGGCGCTGCTGCGGCAAGCCAATGAGCGGCTCGCCCTGGTAGTGGAAGGCCCGCGCAAGGAGGATATCGACGCTGCGCGCGCTCAGGTGGCGCGAGCTGAAGCCGCTCTGCACTCCAGCCAAGCCAACGAACTGGAATTGAAGCGCCTTCAACAGGACCTGGAGGCGCATCACGCCGATGTCTCTCGCGCCCGCGCCCAGGTCGCCATTACGCAGACGCAGATCGAAGATACTGTGGTCGCTTCGCCAGTAGACGGTGTGGTGCTGGTGAAATCGGCCGAGGTGGGTGAAGTGCTGGCTGCCGGCACTACGGTAGTCACCATCGGCGACCTCGGCCATCCCTGGCTGCGCGCTTACGTCAACGAGACGGACCTCGGGAAAGTCAAACTTGGCCAGACGGCATACCTGACCACCGATTCGTTTCCCGGCAAGAAATATCCGGGCCGCGTTTCGTTCATCTCCTCGGAAGCCGAATTCACGCCCAAGCAGATTCAAACCAAGGAGGAACGCGTGAAGCTGGTTTACCGCATCAAGATCGACGTCGACAACCAGAGCGGCGAACTGAAACTGAACATGCCGGTTGACGCGGAGATTCAACTCAATTGACACCCGCTGAACCCATGATCCGCGCGACACGCCTCACTCGCCGCTTCGGCGAACTAACGGCGGTGGACCATCTCGATCTCGAAGTGGCGCGCGGCGAGATTTTTGGCTTGGTGGGCCCGGACGGCGCCGGCAAGACAACGACGCTGCGCCTGCTGTGCGGCCTGCTGGACGCTACTGAGGGTCAGGCTTGGGTGGCAGGACACGACGTGGCTCGCGAGCCGGATGCCGTCAAGGATCAGATCGGCTACATGGCCCAGCGCTTCGGGCTCTACGGCGATCTCACGATCGACGAGAACATGAACTTCTACGCCGATCTGTTCGGGCTCTTGAAGGCCGAGCGCGAGCCGTTGATCCAGCGCCTGCTCCGCATGACTCGCATGGAGCCGTTCCGCAAACGCCAGGCCGCGAATCTGTCCGGCGGCATGAAACAGAAGCTGGCGCTGATGTGCACCTTGCTGCACCACCCACAGATTCTTTTCTTGGATGAACCTACCAACGGTGTGGACCCCGTGTCGCGCCGCGACTTTTGGGCCATTCTGTACCAACTGGTTCGCGATGGGCTGACGGTCTTCGTCACCACTGCGTATCTGGACGAAGCCGAGCGCTGCAACCGCGTCGGTTTCATGAACCAGGGCCGAATGATCCGCTGCGAATCGCCGCAGGCCCTGAAGCACACTCTCGAAGAAGCCTGTTATGAAATCGTGACGGCCGACCAGAGCGCCGCCCGCGCGTTGCTGCAACACGAGCCAGGTGTGCTCGCCGTGGAGCCCTATGGCGCTAAGCTGCACCTTTTTCTTTCGCCCGGAGGGTCTACGCCGGAAGCTCTACAAAGCGCGCTTGCTTCGCACGGCAATACGGTCACGACGTTCCGCAAGATCGTCCCATCGCTCGAAGACGTATTCATCGGCCTGATCCGGAAGGCGGACAAAGATGCAGCCTAATGCCGTCGAAATCCACGACCTGGTAAAGCGCTTTGGCGATTTCGTCGCCGTGGATCATGTCAATCTGAACGTCAGCCGCGGCGAGATCTTCGGATTCCTGGGTCCGAACGGGGCGGGGAAGTCCACGACGATCCGCATGTTGTGCGGCCTGCTGAAGCCGACTTCGGGGAACGCCACGGTTGGCGGCTTGGACATCTCCACGCAATCAGAAGCAGTAAAGCAGCACATCGGCTACATGTCGCAGAAATTTTCGCTTTACGACGACCTTTCGGTGGAAGAAAACATTGACTTCTTCAGCGGCATCTACAGCGTTCCGAAAGAGCGTCGCCAGTGGCGCAAGGAATATGTGCTGCGCATGGCCGGCATCGAGGAACGTCGCAAGAGCCTCACTCGCCTGCTGTCCGGAGGCTGGAAGCAGCGCCTGGCGCTAGGTTGCGCGATCCTGCACGAACCGCCGATTCTGTTTCTGGACGAGCCGACGTCGGGCGTCGATCCCATTGCCCGCCGCACCTTCTGGGAGTTGATCTATCAGCTGTCCGGCTCGGGTCACACCATCTTCGTCAGCACGCATTACATGGACGAAGCCGAGTATTGTCACCGTATCGCGCTGATGTACCGCGGCAAAGTGATCGCGCTGGGAACACCGGAGGAGCTAAAGCAGTCGCTCGCCTCGCACCACATTTTTCATCTGGAGGTCTCCGATCTGGTCGGCAGCATGCGGACGCTGGAAAAGATCTCCGGCCTCTCGGACGTAGCCGTCTTCGGCGGAGGTTTGCATGTCACCGCCTTGGACGACGTCCGGGCGCCGGGCGAGATTCGCGCCGCACTTGAGCAGGCCGGCATCAAGGTCCCGGTGCTGGAGAAAATCCAGCCTTCCATGGAAGACGTCTTCGTCGCCATGATCGAAGAAGAAGAAAGGAAGGCCGCATGAGCTTTCGCCGGTTGAAAGCCGTCACGAAGAAAGAACTGCTGCACATCGTGCGTGATTCCCGCAGCCTGTGGCTCGCGCTCGCATTGCCGCTGGTCATGCTGCTGCTGTTCGGCTACGCGCTGACGCTGGACGTGGACCGCATTCCCACTTACGTCTACGATCAGGACCGGACGCCTGAAAGCCGCGACTTGATCAACCAACTCCGCGGCTCGCGCTACTTCCAGATCCTGGACTCCGTGAATGGCTACAAAGCCACTGATCGCGCCATCGACAACAGCACCATTCTGCTGAGCGTTGTCATACCGCACTATTACTCCCGCCATCTGCTGGCGGGCGATGAAGCCGACGTGCAGCTTCTGGTGGACGGCAGCGATTCCAACACCGCGTCGATCGCGCTTGGCTACGCAGACGCCGTGGTGCAGAGCTATGCTGCCCAGCTTCGCTCGAATGCGCAAGTCCGCCACGGCGGGCAGGCGCTCCAAGTGCCCGTGGAGCCGCGCATTCGTGTCTGGTACAATAGCGACCTCAAATCGAAAAACTTCATCGTCCCCGGGCTGATCGCCGTCACCATGATGATCATCGCGTCCATGCTTAGTTCGCTGACCATCGCGCGCGAATGGGAGAACGGCACCATGGAGCAGTTGCTTTCCACGCCCGTGCGTCCCGGCGAGCTGGTGCTGGGCAAGCTGATCGCGTACTTTCTGCTGGGCATCGTGGACATGCTGATCTCGATCATCGTGGGCGTTTTCATCTTCCAGGTGCCGTTCCGCGGCAACGTCGGGTTTCTCTTCTTCACCAGTTGCCTGTTCCTGTTCGGCGCGCTCTCCTGGGGGATCTTTCTTTCCGCTAGCGCGCGTTCCCAACTGATGGCGTTTCAAATGGGCATGCTCAGCTCCTTTCTTCCCGGATACCTCCTGTCGGGTTTCATTTACTCCATCGCGAACATGCCGAAGGTGATCCAACTCATCAGCTACATCGTGCCGGCCCGCTACTTCGTGACCATTTTGAACGGCGTGTTTCTCAAGGGCGTGGGGATCGAGGTGCTCTGGGTGGAAGTGCTGATGCTGGCTGTCTACGCCGGCCTGGTCTTTCTCGGCGCTTCGCGCAAGATGCGTCTGAAGGTGGCCTGATCATGCGCGAACGATTGCTGGGCATCATCCAAAAGGAATTCAGGCAGGCTTTCCGGGAGCCGCGCATGCGCACCATGTTGTTCATGCCGCCGCTCATCCAGCTCTTTGTTTTCGGCTTCGCCGTGAATCTCGACGTGGACCATGCCTCGCTAGCCTGGATGGACGGCGACCAGACTTACGAGAGCCGGGAGTTGCTCGCGGCGTTTCAGGGTTCCGGGCGGTTCGACGTCGTCGCCCTGCCTTCGAGTGACCGCGATGTCCAGCGCCTGCTCGATTCCAACAAAGCCGACGTGGTGGTGCGCGTTCTGCCGGGCTTTGAGCGCGATCTCCAGCGTGGCCGCGCCACCTCGGTGCAGGTTCTCATCAATGGCGCCAATTCCAACACCGCCTCCATTGTTTCGAGCTACGCGTCGTCCATCATCACCACCTTCGCCGGCAGGGTGATGCAGGATCAGAGCCGCGCGCGCCTGGAGGCCCGGCAGGCGCCGGCTGCGGTTTCGTTCCACGTGCCGCAGCTCAAGATGCAAAGCCGCGTCTGGTTCAATCCGGATCTGCGGAGCCGCAACTATTTCGTGCCGGGAATCGTGGTGAACATCATCATGCTGGTGACGTTGATGCTCACGGCCATGGCCATTGTCCGCGAAAAAGAAATCGGGACCATGGAGCAGCTCATGGTCACGCCCATCCGTCCCATCGAGTTGATGCTCGGAAAGACTCTGCCGTTCGCTTTGGTGGGTTTGATCGACACGATTCTCGTGGTTGTGGCCGCTCTGCTGCTTTTCCACATTCCATTTCGCGGCAGCGCGCTGCTGCTGTTCTTCTGTGGCAGCCTGTTTCTGATGACCTCGCTCGGCGCGGGTCTGTTCATCTCGACGATCTCACGCACGCAACAGCAGGCCATGATGACCACCTTCATGTTCTTCCAGCCGTTCTTCCTGCTGAGCGGCTTCGCCTTCCCGATCCGCAATATGCCCGAGGCGGTGCAGATCCTGACGCTGCTCAACCCGGTGCGCTACTTCATGGAAATCGTGCGCGGGCTGTTCTTGAAGGGCAGCGGCGTGGATGTTCTATGGCCGCAGATGGCGGCCTTGGCCGTTTTCGGCGTTGTCATTCTGACACTGAGTTCACTGCGCTTCCGCAAGCGCCTGGATTGATGCCCGGAGCACTTGTTCGACGCGGATCTCGGACAGTTCGCCGCTCACCACCCGCACGTGCTCGCCGCGCGGCGCCCATACCGCCGGATCGGTCGGGCCGAAGATTGCCACCACGGGCGTTCCAACCGCCGCGGCCAGATGCGTGATGCCGGAATCGTTGCCGATGTAAAGGCGCGCGCTTGCCAGCCAGCAGGCGAGCTCATAAAGATCCGGTAACCGGACCGCGTCCGCGAGCGATTCTTCCGGTCCCGCACACCATCGCACTGGAAGCGGCAAGCGTGCGGCCAGCTC
The DNA here is from genome assembly GCA_035501155.1 of Bryobacteraceae bacterium. Lineage (GTDB taxonomy): Bacteria > Acidobacteriota > Terriglobia > Bryobacterales > Bryobacteraceae > Palsa-89. The sequence goes on along the minus strand of DATJWO010000034.1, from coordinate 14,817 downwards.
CCGAAATCGATCGAGCGGCCAGTTCTTGCGCGTGCTACCAGAGAACGGATGAATGATGGCGACATCGCTTGGAGCCGCCGGCGTGCAGGGAATTCGCGGAAGCGCCGCGCCCGTGCTTCCAACTTGGCGGAGAAAGAAGTCCGTCGCGTGAATGTTTTCACCCGGCGGCGGAAGCGCCAGGTGGAACTCGAATGGCAACCCGAGCGACCGCACGTGTTCGCGAAACTCCGGACGGTTCGAACCGTACCAGGAAACGATGGAGTCGAACGAGCGCAGCCGCTTGATCGCGCCGCGCGGCGCTTCCACGCTTGGCAAGCCGACGAGGTCAAGCCCTGTGGATGCGATCGACTGCACGCGATCGGCGAAGCGGATCAGCGGCACGAACTCCGAACGAACCCACACTTCGGTGTAGTCCGTCTTCAAATATTCGAGCGCTGGTAAAGACAGAATGCAGTCGCCAATGCCTCCTGGACGGATCAGAAGACGCCGCAAGTTATTTCAGGTTATAGGTGGTTTCGAACATCGGACCGTCGACGTCGTCGATGTGCAAGCGCACGGATTTGGCGGATTCCAGTTCACTGTGGCTCACTTCAAAGCGAGTGGCCACCATCCGGTCCACCTTTCCGTGCGGCGGGATGGTGTCTTCGAGCGACAGCCCGTCGTTATACTGGTCGCCCAGGAACCGGTTGTATTGAAAGAGGCGTCGAAGATCGCTCTTGGACACGTTGAATCCGTCCACCGGGTCGCCTTTTTCTTTCTCCAGAGTTACCACGACATCCTTGACCACGAACGGCACATTCGACGGGTTCTCCAGGCGGAAATCCAGCACCGCGATACTGTTCTGCGCGTCCAGCGCGCCCGAACGCACCTTGAGGATGTCGCCCTTCAGAACCAGGTGCGAGCCTTTGTTCGACGTCAGCACCGCGCTCACCGCGATGGCGATCACCACGATTCCGGCGCCGAAGAAAATCAGAAAGCGTTTGTCCATTGCGAGCCGCTAATCTCCGAGCAGTTTCCCGTATCCGTAGAGGCTGGTGACGTTGTCGCACACCGCCTTGATCCCGGCAGTGATCGGGATGGCCAGCAACAATCCGATGCCGCCCCACAACGTGCCCCAGAACATCAGCGCGATGGTCACCACCAACGGATTCAAATGGACACGCGAGCCCACCACCTTGGGATAGAGCAGGTTCATCGAAACCAGATGCAGCACCGCGACCACAACGGCGATCATGACGTAGATCGCAGCTTTTGTATAAACGATCAAGCCCGCGATTAAGGCCGGGAGCATGGCGAGCGGCAATCCCACGTAGGGCACCAGGCTCAGGAAGCCGCTTAAGGGACCGATGAGCGGCCAATACGGAAGGCGGATCCCGAAGAAGAACAGCGAACTGAGGAAGGACATCAGCAGTCCCAGCATGAAATTTCCGATCACGTAGGCGCGCACCATGCCCGCCACGCCCTCCCAGCTTCTGCCGACCACCTGGCGTTCCGGGCCGCGGAACAAATACAGGAAGCTCCGGCGCACATGATCGCGCCAGCTCAGCATGAAATAAACCAGGAAAGGCACAAAACTGGCCATGAGCAAGACGTCGTAAAAGGACCGGACGTAGCCGTACACGTAGGTCAGGAGCGGAGTCGGCTCCTGATGGATGCGCACCTCCTGAATCGCGGGTGGGGTCACTTCTTCGGGCTTGGCACTCCTGCGTCGCCGGCCGGTTTCAGGCGGCGGAGCAGGCACAACCGGCTGGATGTTCTGGAAGCGCTTGGGGATGATGGTTTGATACGTCCGCTTCTCCACGTCATCAACCCGTGACGCGACGCTATCGACGAGGTCGTTCATTCGTTGGCTGTAGCTGGGCAGGTCGTCCACAAACCGGGAAAACTGGGTATAGAGACCGAGGCCCATCAAGTACAACAGGAGCAAGGCGATGCTGCAAACGATGAAGCTGGCGAAAGCGCGCGGCAGGCGGAGCTTCACGAAGGCGGTCACCACCGGATCGAGCAGGAAGGCGATGGTAATGGCGATGACCAGCGTGATGAAAAACACCCGGCCGTAGTACAGCAGCGCCACGCTGGCGGCAAAAGCCAGAACGGCGATGCCGGTTTGCGCAGGTCTGCGAACCGGTACTGCGGGCGAGGGCGTAGGCGTGAGCGTGGACATCCGTGCTCCGAATCCTATTTCTATGATGAAATGAAATCGGAAGAACAAGCAATCGAAAAAGTCTTCCGAATCCTTAATGAATCACGGCAGGGTCCTGGCTCTCGATTTGGGCAAACGGCGTATTGGGCTGGCGCTCAGCGACGAACTCGGCCTTACCGCACAAGGCCTGCCGACGCTGGAGCGTACGAAAATCCGGGAAGACCTGGCGCGCCTGTCGGAGTTGGCCGCCGAACGGAACGTCACCTTGATATTAATTGGCAATCCGATGCATATGAGCGGCCAGGAGGGCCGGCAAGCCGGGCACGCGCGCGAGTTCGGGGCCCGGCTGCAGGCCGCAACGGGCCTCCCGGTCGAATATTGGGATGAACGGCTAACCACGGTTCAGGCACAGAGGGTGCTGCGCGAAAGCGGTGTCAGTATCGAAAAGCGCGCCAAAGCGGTGGACCGTCTGGCGGCCGTGATCCTTCTGGAAAGCTACCTCGACTCCCGGCAATGAAGCGTCAACGTTCCCCGCGAGGGCGTGTGTTTTTGCGGCTGCTGGCGGCAGCGTTTCTTCTTGCGTTAGCCGGCCTTGGCTTCGTTTTTTTCTCTCTGCGTTCAGCCTTCCAAGGCTTTGAAAATGAAGTAATTGTCGACTTTCCGAAGGGGACCAGCACGTCCGCCATGGCTGCCGGACTGGCCCGTTCCGGGGTGATTCGCTATCCCTGGCAATTCCTGGCCGTGCGGGCTTTGAACCCCGGGCGGCGCCTGCAAGCCGGCGAATACCAGTTCACGCGCGCCGACACGCCCTGGCACGTGTTTGACCGCATCGCGCGCGGCGACGTTTTCTATTACGAACTGACCGTGCCGGAAGGCAGCAATATCTTTGATATCGCGGCGAATCTGAGCCGGTTCGACTTCCTGCGGCCCGACGACTTCGTGAAAGCCGCGCGCGATCCTTCGTTGATCCGCGATCTGGCCCCCAACGCCCCGACGCTGGAAGGCTACCTGTTCCCGTCCACCTATCGCATTACGCGCCGGACCACGGTGGAGCAGCTTTGCCAGATGATGACAGACCTGTTTCGCAAGCATTGGCGCGAACTGCAGACTACCGGCGACCCTGTGTCCGTCAACGATACAGTGGCGCTGGCTTCACTGGTTGAGAAAGAGACTGCGGTCCCAGCCGAAAGGCCCGTGGTCGCTTCGGTGTATGAGAACCGGCTCAAGCGGGGAATGGCGCTGGATTGCGATCCCACGACGATTTATGCGGCGCTCTTGGACCAGCGCTATCGTGGCACGATCTATCGCTCCGATCTGAACAGCACGAACGCCTATAACACCTACCAGCACGCGGGCCTGCCGCCAGGTCCCATCGCCAACCCGGGCCTGGAGTCGTTGCGGGCGGCGCTCCATCCGGCCGAGACGGATTATTTGTATTTCGTGGCCAACCCCGGCGAATCCGGTACGCACCATTTCTCGAAGACGATCGAGGAGCACAATCGCGCAGTGCAGAAGTACCGGCGCGCGAACAAACAGCCGGCCGCAGTGGAGCCGCCGCCGCGTGCCCACGGTAGGGGCAAGCATTATCGGGCCACCAAACATCACCGGGCGGCTCTTATGCAAGAATCAAAGCAGCAATCCGCATGATCACGGCCAGATCGCTGGATCTCCACGTGCAGCAACTATTTGATTTACTGGAGCGCCTTCATTTGGCGCTAAACAAGGCGGAGATCGAATACCGCCTCATCGGAGGAATGGCCGTATTTCTCCAGATCAGCGCGCGCGACCCCGACGCCGCACGTTTCACCAGGGATGTTAACATCGCCGTGAGGCGGGGAGATCTCGAGCGGATCGCCAAGGCGGCCGAGGAGTTCGGGTTTCGCTACCGGCACGTGGCTGGAGTAGATATGCTGGTCAGCGCCGAAAATCCCAAGGCCAGAAGTGCGGTCCACCTGGTATTCGTCCGCGAGAGGGTCCGCCCTCAGGATTTGTCGGCCATTCCCGATTTTTCTGAACCCACTCGAACGGTGGAGGGCTTCCTGTTGGCGCCGGTTGCGGACCTGGTGCGGATGAAGCTGACGAGTTTCCGGCTTAAAGACAAGACGCATCTCATCGACATGGATTCGGTGGGCTTGATCACACCGGAAATCGAAGCCGGTTTGCCCGAGGCGCTGCGCGAGCGGCTCACTCAGGTTCGCGCCGAAGAGCCTTAGTCCACCGGCGCGGAGTAAGCCGAAGCGGGCGCGGAAGCGATCAGCGCGTCTTCAAACGAGTAATCCGGCTTCGGGAACTTGTGGCGTACGTACCAGCGGTAGGTTTCCTTCAAACCGACGTTGAAATCCACGGGCTTGAATTTCAGAACGCGCTGGGCCTTATTCACCACTACCGTGATGGCGGGCATGTCGAAATACATGCCGAAATAGAGCCTCGGTCCCATGGGATGACCGCCGGCTCGCAGAATCCGCTCGCGCGGCAGGCGCACGAAGGTGGGGTCCTTGCCGGCGGCGCGCGCGAACGCTTCCACCGCCTCCACCTGTGCCAGCGGCCGGGGATTGGCGATGTTGAAGGCGTGTCCGGCGATTTCGGGCGCCTCCATGACGCGCAGGCAGGCGGTCACCAGATCGTGGATATGCACAAATTGCATCAGCCGCCGGCCGTCGCCGGGAAGAATCAGGGGGCGGCCTTCGCGCAGACGGTCCCAAAAGAAGGCCTCGCGATAGAACGGATTCTCGGGACCATAGATGAATGGCGGGCGCAACGTGACAACGGGAAAGCCGTTGCGCTGGTGCATGCGGAACAGGGCGCGCTCGCTCATGGCTTTGTTGCGCACGTAGGGGTCCGGATGATCGTCCGGGGCCAGGGCGTCGCCCTCGTGATGGTTCAGGCCGTCGCCATAGGCGCCGACGCTGGACATGAAGATGTAACGGTGCAGATCGCCGCCACAGGCCCGTGCGGTTGCTTCCACGTGCGCGGCCGTCGTGCCGTGCTCCCAATCGTACACGTCGTCGTAAACGACGTCGAACTTCTTGCCGGCCAGCGCGCGTTTCAGCGCCTCCGGGTCATTCCGGTCGACCTGGATATTCGCGACTTTCTTTCCCAGATTGTGACGGTGCTTGCGGTGCAGGACGCTGACTTCATGGCCTGCGCGCACTAATTCCTTGACGAGCGCCCGGCCGATAAACAGAGTCCCGCCAATTACCAGGACTTTCCGCTTGGGCGCCTCCTGGCGCTTGGATCCGTTAGTCGTAGTACTCGAGCCCAAGGTGTGTAATCAGGTCCTCTCCGCGCATCCACCGCAGCGTGTTCTTCAGCTTCATCAGTTGGATGAAAATGTCATGCTCCGGATACAAGCCCGGAGCCGTCATCGGAGCCTTGAAATAGAACGACAGCCATTCCTGGATGCCTTTCATGCCGGCGCGCTGCGCCAGGTCGAGAAATAGAACCAGGTCCAGCACCAGCGGCGCGGCCAGGATGGAATCACGGCACAGGAAATTGATCTTGATTTGCATGGGATAACCCAACCATCCGAAGATGTCGATGTTGTCCCACCCTTCCTTGGCGTCGCCGCGCGGCGGATAGTAATTGATGCGAACGGCGTGATACAGGTCCTTGTAGAGCATCGGATAAAGATCCGGCTGCAGGATCTGCTGGAGCACGCTCAGCTTGGTCTCTTCCTTGGATTTAAACGAGCCGGGATCCTCCAGAACCTCGCCGTCGCGGTTGCCCAGAATATTGGTGGAGAACCAGCCTGACAAGCCGAGCATGCGCGCCTTGAAGCCCGGCGCGATTAACGTCTTCATGAAGGTCTGGCCAGTCTTAAAATCTTTGCCGCAGATCGGAATCTGGCGGTCGCGCGCCAGTTCCAGCAGCGCCGGAGTATCGGTGGTGAGATTGGGCGCACCGTTGGCATAGGGCACGCCGCTTTTGAGCGCCGCGTATGCGTAAATCTGACTGGGAGCGATGTCCGGATCGTTCTTCTGCAGGCCGCACTCGAATTCTTTCAACGTCTGGTGCACGGCCGAGGGTTTGTGGAACACTTCGGTGGATCCGCACCAGATCATGACGATCCGGTCGACGCCGTTATTGGCGCGGAATTGCCGGATATCCTCCATCAGCATTTCCGCTTTGTCCATCTTCGAGCCGGCCTGCTTGACGTTGGGACCATTGAGGCGGCGCACGTAGTCCGGGTCGAAAACAGCCTGCATGGGCTTGATCGCGCTCAAAGGCTCACGGACCTGTTCGAGCAGCGACTTTTCCAGCACTTCGGCGTGCACGGCCGACTCATAAGCGGTGTCGTTGAAAATATCCCAACCGCCGAACACCAGGCTCTCCAGATTGGCCAGTGGAACAAAATCCTTGATTTTCGGACTGCGCCCTTCAGTGCGCTTCCCCAGGCGAACAGTTCCGAGTTGCGTGAGCGAACCGATGGGCTGGCCCAGGCCGCGCTTCACGGCTTCCACTCCTGCCATGAAGGTGGTGCTGACGGCTCCAATGCCTGGAATCAGGACCCCTAACTTACCATCGGCGGGCGCAATCCTGGTGTTTCCTGTAGTAGACAACTGCGAATCTCCTTGGGAGGCGCGGGGATGCTCAAATGTACCCTCAAAAAGGGGACCTGCAAACGCCTATCCTACGTTATACTAACATTTTATGACGGAACGCGCGACGAGCACCCTTTCGGCGATTTTAATCGAGGATGAACAGCTCGCGCGTGAGGAACTTTCCTACCTGCTGAAGGAGTTTCCCGACGTCGAGGTCCTGGCCACCGGGCGGAACGGCTTGGAAGCAGTGAAGCTGATTGAGAACCTGGAGCCGGACGTGGTCTTCCTGGACGTCCAGATGCCGGGGCTGGACGGCTTCGGGGTGATTCAGAAGCTGCGCGAGAAAAACGTCCCGCTGCCGCATTTCATCCTGGCGACGGCATACGACCAATACGCCATCGAAGCCTTCCGCTGGGAGGCACTGGATTACCTGCTGAAGCCCATTGAGAGAGAGCGGCTGGCGGTGGCGGTGGAACGAGCGCGCAAAGCCGTCATGGAGAAAGCCAAGACGGCGCCCGCGAGTGCGCCCGAATTGACGGCCGGTAAATCCGCGACGCAGCGCACCAAGCTGCTGGTGAAGAATAACAACCGCAACTTTATCGTGGACGCGCAAGAGGTGATTTACGCGACCATTGAAGACGGGTTGATCACCGTGGTGGCCAGCGGCGTGGAGGGCGAATCCAACTACCGGACCATCGAAGAACTGCAATCCAATCTGGATCCCGACACGTTCTGGCGAGTCCACCGGTCGTTTTTGGTGAACATCCATCGCATCAAGGAAGTGATTCCGTGGTTCAAATCGAGCTTCCAGCTGCGGATGGATGACAAGAAGCAGACCGAGATTCCAGTGAGCCGCGTGCAGACTAAGCGGTTACGGGCTCTGCTGAAGCTGTAAGGAGATCGAATGTCCAGTGCTTCGGCGCCTCGTAGCGCCGTCTCCATCCGCCAAGCCACGCTGCAAGACCTGCCCGCCTGCGGGTCCATCTGTTACCAGGCTTTCCACAAGATCAATACCGATCACAATTTTCCGCCGGACCTCCCGTCCGTAGAAGCGGCGACCGGCGTTTTGACGAGTTGCTTCTCACACCCGGCGTTCTACTGCGTGGTAGCCGAAGCCGATGGGCGGATCGCCGGAAGCAATTGCATGGACGAGCGGGGCGCCGTCGCGGGCATTGGACCGATCACCGTGGATCCGGACGTGCAGAATCGCGGTGTCGGGAAAAAGCTGATGGAAGCCGTGTTGGAGCGGGCCGCTGAGCGCAACGCCGCCAGCGTGCGGTTGGTGCAGGCGGCCTTCCACAACCGGTCGCTTTCGCTTTACACAAAGTTGGGGTTCGACGCAAAGGAACCTTTGTCGGTGATGCAAGGGCCGGCCATGGGAAAGCGGATCGAAGGCTTCAGCGTTCGCCGGGCACAATCCGCGGATCTGGATGGCTGCAACACGGTCTGCCACCAGGTCCACGGCCACGACCGCGGCGGAGAAATCTCGGACGCCATCGCGCTTGGGACGGCCCGTGTGGTCGAGCGCAACGGGCGGATCACCGGGTACGCCAGCGCCTTGGCTTTCTTCGGACACGCCGTGGCGGAAAGCAATGCGGACTTACAGGCGCTCATCGCAGCAGCGGAAGGCTTCGAAGGGCCGGGGATCCTGGTGCCGACGCGGAACTCCGTTTTATTCCGGTGGTGCCTGGCGAACGGTCTCCGCGTGGTCCAGCCGATGACATTGATGGCAATCGGCCTGTACAAAGAGCCCGCCGGCGCGTTCCTACCGTCGATTACTTACTAGTGGTCGCAGGTGAGTCGCTCGGAATCACTTGAACGACTTCGCCGCTGGTGAGCGAATCCGGCGGATCGACGATGACGGAGTCGTCCGCGTTGACGCCGGCCACCACCTCGACGTCGTTGCCGAAGTCTTTGCCGAGAGTGACCGGCACCAGCTGCACCTTATTGCCTTCGCGGATGACGCCCACGCGCAGGCCCTCACTGCGAAACAGCAGCGTGTTGACGGGCAAAATCAAGGATCGCGAGCCGGGCGGGAGCATGAAGTGCACTTCGGCGTACGCGCCCGGTTTCAGCTCTCCGGAAGCGTTGTCAACATCCACTTCGGCGAGCAGAGTCCGGGTGGTTGGATCGATGGCTTCGGCGTTGCGGACCAGCGTTCCACGGAAGCGGCGGCCGGGGAATTCCGACAGGGTCAAGTCAGCCGTCAGGCCGGGAACGGCCGAGCGGGAATACATCTGCGGCACGCTGACGTAGACGCGGAGCTTGGCGGTGGCCGCCATGTGGAAAAGTTCCTGCGCCGGGCCGCCGTTGCCGGCGTTGATCAGGGCGCCAACGTCGATGTTGCGGGCAGTGACGATGCCGTCGAACGGCGCGCGGACGATCTCGTAACCCTGCAGTTCCTGGAGCCGCATCAGATTGGCCTCGTCGGCCGCGATGTTGCTGCGTGCAACCGCGACCGCCTGACCGAGTGACTGCACGCTCGCGGCCTGGGCCTGGTATTGCGACTGGTATTGGTCGTTCTCCTGCCGCGAGACCGCGCCTTTGGCCACCAGCGCCTGCCAGCGTTGGGCAGTCACACGTGCCAGGTCTTCATTGGCTTTGCCCTGCTGCAGGTTGGCGATGGCTTGTTCCAGGCTCTGATGGGCCTGCTGCAAGTTAGCCTTGGCCTGGATCACTTGCTGGTCCAGTTCCGGGGCGTCGATTTGCGCCAAAATTTGTCCAGCCTTCGCGTGGCCGCCGATGTCCACATACCATTTCTTCAAATAGCCGCTGGCGCGGGCGTAGATGGGCGAATCGGTGAAGGCTTGGATATTACCAGGCAATACGATTTCATCGTGAGGCGATCCAGGCTTGGGGTGGATCACGGACACCGACGGGACGGCCAATTCCAGGGTTTCTTCCTTGGCGGCGGCCGCGGCCTTGATCCGGGTGGTGATGCCCCAGACGATCACGGCGGCGGCTACCAACAGGGCAATCACGAGCGTAATCAACACCTTAGCCGTACGGGAGCGGCCAGACACGTATCGCGGCTCGACTGGCCTTTTGACGGAAGGCGCCTCAATCATGGGTTCACTATCCAGCATCGGTCCTCAAACGCCTCCGGTGCAACAAGCTAAAGACCGTCGGCACAAAGAAAAGGGTGGCAATGGTGGCGCAGATCAGTCCGCCGATCACGGCGCGCCCCAGAGGCGCATTTTGCTCGCCGCCTTCGCCCAGGCCCAGCGCCATGGGGACCATTCCGATGATCATCGCGAAGGCGGTCATCAGGACCGGGCGGAAGCGGGTGAAACCAGCTTCCAGTGCGGCATGGACCGGGTCGCCATGCTGGGCCAGGTCATCTTTGGCGAAACTGATCACCAGGATGCTGTTGGCCGTAGCCACGCCGACGCTCATGATGGCGCCCATCAACACCGGGACGCTGAGCGTAGTGCGAGAGACAAACAGCATCAGAATGATGCCGGCCATGGCTGCCGGAAGCGCAGTCAGAATGATGAACGGATCCAGCCAGGACTGGAAGTTCACCACGATCAGCAAGTACACCAGGACAATGGAGAGAAGCAGGCCGCTCAACAATCCTTGAAACGACGACTGCATGGTGTCGATCTGCCCGCGCACGATCAGTTGCGCGCCGCGCGGAAGCTTGCTCCGGTTGGCGTCGACGATACGCTCGATGTCGGAGGCGACGCCGCCCAGGTCCCGGTCCTGCACGTTGCCGAAGATATCGATGGCGCGTTGAATATTGTAATGCGAGACCACCGCCATTTCCGCCCGCCGCGTGGTGTTGACCACGTCGCCCAGGATCTCCGGGCGCGAACCCCTCTCGCCGCTGATCGGGATGTTCTGCAAATCCTCCAACGACGACTCGGCGTACTGAGGCGTTTGGGTCACGACGTTATACGTGACACCGGTTTTTGTGTCCAACCAGAAAGTCGGCGTGGTCTGAAAGCTGCCGCTCAAGGAGACCAGCAAGCTGTCGGCGACGCTGAGTTCGCTGAAACCGCTCTCGAGGGCCTTGGTGCGGTTCACGTCCAGTTGAATTCGCGGCAAATCGAATAGCTGGTGGATGCGCAGGTCCACGGCGCCGGGCACGGTTTCGAGCTGGTGGAGAAGATTGGTGGCGAAGGCATGGTCGGCGTTCAGGTCCGGCCCAGACACCTGGATGTCGATGGGCGCGGGCAGTCCGAAGTTGAGAATCTCACTCACGATGTCGGCGGGCAGAAAATAGAAGGAGACGCCCGGAAATTCGCGCGGAAGTTTCCGGCGAATCTCATGCATGTAGAAGTCGGTGGGGCGATGGCCGGGCTTCAATGTCACCAGCACGTCGGCATCCATGGTGCCAATCGGCGCCGAGTTGCTGTATGCCGTGTTGATGGAACTATAGGGCAGTCCGATGTTGTCGATGATGCTGGACAATTCCGAAGGCGGGATAATTTCCCGCATGGACGTCTCGATCATGTCGCCCAGCCGGGCGGTTTCTTCAATGCGCGTACCGGTCTTGGCGCGGAAGTGCAAATTGAACTGTCCGGCATCGGTAGTGGGAAAGAAGTCCTGGCCGAGCCAGGGCACCAGGAAGAACGTGACGGCACACAGAGTTAAGAACACGGGCAGGAACAGACGCCGGCGGCGGATGCATGCCTCCAGGGTCCGTAAATAGGCGTCGCGGGAAGCATTGAAGGCGCGTTCGAAGGCGTGCTGAATCCGGGCGCCGATATCCCGCGGTTCGCCGAGATGATGGCCGCCGGCCTTGAGAAGATACATGGCCAGGGTCGGCACCAGAGTCCGCGAAAGCACGTAGGAAGCGAGCATCGCAAAGACCACCGCTTCGGCCAGCGGAACGAAGAGATAGCGCGCCGCCCCCGTGAAGAAGAACATCGGCAGGAACACGATGCAGATGCACAGCGTGGAGACCAGGGCCGGCAGGGCAATCTGAGCGGCGCCGTCCATGATGCCATCGTGCAGGTTCTTGCCCTCGTCGAAATTCCGGTCGATGTTTTCGATGGTTACCGTGGCGTCGTCCACCAGGATGCCAACTGCGAGCGCCAGCCCTCCCAGGGTCATGATGTTGATGCTCTCGCCCAGGGCGCTCAGGATGCAGATGGAGGTGAGAATGGAGAGGGGAATCGAGATGGCGATGATGAGCGTGCTGCGCCAACTGCCCAGGAACAGCAGAATCATCACGGCTGTCAGGCACGCGGCGATAATCGCTTCGCGCACGACGCCATTGACTGCGGCCCGCACGAACAGCGACTGATCGGCGATGGGCTCAATCCGCAGGGCCGGCGGCAGAGCGGCGGCGATTTTGGGGAGCATGCCGCGGACTTCCCGCACGATATCCAGCGTGGACGTATCGCCGATTTTCATGATGCTCAACAGGGTGCTGCGCTGGCCGTTGCGCCGAACGATGTTGGTTTGCGGCGAAAAACCGTCGCGCACGTGCGCCACGTCGTGGATGTAGATGGTGGTGTTGCCATCCGCCTTCACCGGAAGGTCGTTCAGTTGCTGCACGGTTTCCGGTGCGGCGTTCAGGCCAACGTCGTACTCGAACTGGCCGATCTTGGACGTTCCGGTGGGCAGGATCAGATTCTGATTGCTGACGGCATTGACGATGTCGGCCGGCGAGAGGCTCTTGGCCTGGAGCAACGCAGGCTGGATGTCGATCATGATCTGACGCTGCTTGCCCCCATACGGCCAGGGGACCGCCGCACCTTTGACCGTCGCCAGCTGGGTGCGAATGAAATTGGCGGCGTAATCGAATAGCTGCTGCTCGGAAAGTCCCTGGCCGGAGAGCGCCAGCTGCAGGATTGGAACGGTGGAAGCGTTGTACACCAGCATGAAGGGCGGCGCGGTTCCGGGCGGCAACGAGTGGACGGTGGACTGTGCCACAGCGGTTAACTGGGACATCGCCAGGTCGACTCTGGTTCCGGGGTGAAAGAAAACTTTGATGATGCTGCGGCCGTTGACGGTCTGTGATTCGATGTGGTCGATGTCGGTGACTACGGTGGAAAGAGAGCGCTCATAAGGCGAGGTAATGCGCTCCTCCATCTCCTCAGCGCTTAGCCCGGTGTAGTTCCAGAGCGCGGCGACCACCGGGATGTCGACGTTGGGAAAAATGTCGGTAGGCGTACGCTGAATCACCAGCGGGCTGATGATTAAGATCAATAGCGCCATCACGATAAACGTGTACGGGCGCTTCAGCGCAATGTTAACGATCCACACGGACAGACAGCTCCAAGACGATTAGGCGCAAGCGAAATGACCCGAGGTTACTGGCTCTATATAACTAGTGTGCCAGACCGGAGGACACACTCAGAGCTGTTCGTTTGATGAGGCAGGCCGTTCGCCGGATGCAGGGCGGTTTACTTCTTCTTCTCTTGCTCCGCGATCAACTGCGCGACCTTGGAGTTCTTACCCACCGGCTCGACCATCACAATGTGACGGGCCTCAAGCACAGTATACTCCGGTGCGTGAAATTCACTGCCGCGGCGAATCAAGATATTGCTGGTCTGCTTGGTTTCCGGATTCGTGGCACTTTGAATGTAATACACGTCGCGTAGAACGGGATAAGGGGTATTGAGGCCGCTAATTTTGCCGAAGTAGACTAAGCCGGTGTCCAGCAGAACGGCCTGGAAGGGAACATCAAAGCGAGGTTCCTGTGCCGACGCCCGGTGCGAAGCGCCCCACCAGGCAGCGGCACCGCCGACAATCAATCCGACCACGAGAGCGATTGCGTTTTTCATGACGGGAGATTCGAGGCCTCCTTGCGGCGGCGGCGCCAAGCGAAAGCGACGCACGCCAGAACAGCAGCCTCAGGGATTACAAAACGGGGTTCGGGAACCGCGCCTCCAGCTTGGCCAAACCGCAGGTCCAGACTATCGCCGGACTGGAAGATACTCCAATCCTGGGGGTCCGGCACTCCGGAGATCGTCAGTGAACCGATGAATGAGTTGAAACCGGTGAGAAACGCGAAAGTCTCGCCGTCGCTGGGAGTGAAACCGTCCAGGAGGTTGACCTTGATGGTGCCATCGAGATTTACGTCGCCACTTACATCCAGCACGCTATAACTCGACGTTCCGAGGATGTCTTCCAGCAAGATGCCGGTGGAGTGCTGGGTGTAATTGCCGGTAATTGTCAGGGTGCCAGGTGTGCCGGAATCGCCCGGCTCGACGGTCCCGTCATTGGTCACATTGCCAATGATGTTGCCGGTGCCGTCCAGCGCAGTGAGGATCTCGATGCTGGCAGGGTCGAGGGTCCCGTCAACAGTCATCGCGCCGCCGCTGATGGTGACTGTATTCGCGTCGAGGGTGCCCCCGGCTTGGATCACTGTCTGGCCGGCGGTCTGGTCGTAGCTGGCGACGCTCAGCGAGCTGGTTCCATCGATGAGCACGTTTCCGGCGTTGGTGAAGGCGTTGGAGTTGCTCATCTGGTATCCGTTCATCAGGTTGAGGCTGGCATTGGCAGTGACGGAGCTTAGGTTCAGAGCATTCTTTCCCGCGCTGTCCAGCAGTTGCGTCGTGGCGTTCGTACCGTTGAGGGTCAGGACGGTTGAATGGACACCGTCGCCAAGCGCGGTGAGGCCGCCGCCCGCGCTGCCGAACGCGTCGACCTGCATGGTGCCGCCGTTGAGGATGCAGGAGCCACCGGCGAGCGTGCCGCCGCTGAAGTTACTGAGCGCACCTTGGAGATGCAGCTGGGAGCCGCTATTCACCTGGAGCGTGCCGTTGTTGGTGAAAGTGGTCGAGTTGATAATGAGCGGGTTGGACTGGTCAGCGATAAAGGTACCGCCATTGACGATGGCGAGCCCGGTGCCTTGCAGCGTGCCAGCGCCGCGAATGGTGTTGTCGACGTTGTTGAGGGTGGAGTTGAACCCAAAGATTGTGTTGGCGGTGTTGTTGCTCATCAGTAGCGTGCCGCCGCCGGTCAGAGTGACGTCGCCGATCAGATCGATGCTGCTGGAATTCATCGCGATCGTGCCCTGGTTGGTGATGGTGCGTTGCAGCGACATGTCCGAAAAGTTCTGCATTGAAACCAGGCTGCCATTGCTGATGGTGACGTTGTCCAACCCGTTGAAAAGGTTGGCTACCCCGATCGTCCCGCCGTTCAGTGTCGTTAGCGTTCCGCCGGTTACTATCG
>DATJWO010000033.1:0-5058 GCA_035501155.1 Bryobacteraceae bacterium | reverse complement strand
GACGTAGACGCCCGTATCCAGCGCCACGTACGCGGTGTTCGCATCGTTTGGATCAATCACAATACTGTTCGCCGGCGCATTCGGCAGATTGGCCGCCAGATTCGACCACACCGCTCCTCCAGTGGTCGATCCATACACTTCGGCCTCGTTAATGCCATTGCCCGAGAATCCCTGCACCGTGGCGTAGACCGTCTGGCCGGTCGGGTCGTGCGGATCCACGTAGATGCTCGAAATTTCGAATCCGCCGGGATTGAACTGCCCGTTCGGAGCGCCTCCGTTTACTACCGGCCGATGGAACAGGTCCACCCATGGCGTGGTTGCGCCTGACGAGTTCGTTACTGAAGCTGTGAAGATGTGCCCCGGAACCGTCGCTCCACCATCAAGCAGTCCCGCCATTCCGGCATAGATCTGTTCCGGCGTCCCCGGAGCGTCCGTCGCGCTACCCGACGCCGCCAGCGACCGAATCTCCCCGTTTGCATCGCAGTATGGCCCCGGATCGCCGTCCAGCATCGAGCTAAGCAGATTATTGTTCGTCCACGCCGAGCCGCCCGTCGCCGGACCGCGCCAAACGCGGCAGGTGCCCACAATGACGTTTGCCGTATTCTGCGGGTCGAGAATCCACGGCGCGGGAATCGTCTGCTGATCGCCGTCTCCCCCAACCTGGGTGGTGCCGATCGCCGGCAGAAACCCTGCCTCGTTGCAGCCCGACCCCTCGGTGCATCGATTGATCGATACACCGAAGATCGACGTTGCGTACCAGTTAGCTGCTGCCGCAGGATCGATCGCAGCATAGTTGCCCTCTCCATCGAGGACCTGCGGCCACGCACCGGCCGCCACGCCCGGCGTGGCCGCGGCAGTTCCCAGAGCCCCCAGCGATGCCATCATGTTCAGCGGATTCGTCGCATCGGTCGCCAGATTCTCCACTTCCGCCAGCGATCCCAGTGCACCGTTCAGGTTCTGAAAGTGCGTCGCGTCATCAGCCGAACACGTCGCCTGCTGCTGATTCACCGCATCCGTCGTTCGCCAGAGGCCTCCATCGTTGCCGAAGTACATCAGGCCCTGCGCACCCAGAGTCGAATCCACAGCGTGCTGCGCCCAAGCCACCTCTGCCGACGCACATCCTGTGGCATTAGTGGTGTTGCGCCACGCGCAGGCATTCGCCAGGCTGCATTTATAGATATCCGTAGTGCCGGAAAAGAGCAGCGTGTCCTGGCCCGACGGAACCGCCGCCAGGTACAGGTCATAGTCCGCCTGCGGAATCGTAGCGTCGCCGCCCCCGGCCTCGAGGGCACCATCGGCGATCTGATTGGCAAACGTCACCGCCGCCGATGAGCAAGCGCCCGCATTCAGCGCGCAGGCATCCTGCCACAATCCCTGGTCCAGATTATTGATGTCCGTGGTCAGGGCAAAAATGTCGCCCGTTACCGGCTGGACCGCCAGCACCCCGCGAAAGATCGGGCATGCCGGCGAGCCCGTCGACCCCGAATTCGTGGGGCAGTATGCCGTCGTCAACCCTGCGCCCGGCTGGTTCGCCATGCGCATCCAGTTGATGCCGTCAGGCGACTGATAGTACCCGTGAAAGCGGACCGCAGCGTAAAACATCTGCCGTATCGGATTCCACACCACCGCCGTCGCCGCATTGCCGTTCGTCTGAAATTTCGTCTGGTTCGACTGCACAATACTCGACGCGGAATCGGAGATCGTCGCCAGGTACCACGTCTGCCCCGCGTCCGGCGAATAATAGAGCCCCATGATGCTGGTGCCCGAGAGCGCGGCGTTCACCTCCACGCCTTCGGCCGCCTGCGACACTGCCGCGACCACTAAGTTTGGATTGGCCGTGCTCCAGGCGAATCCCGCGAAGCCATTGCCCGATAGCTTGAAGTTCGCAAGACCTCCGTTACTCAAATCCGACGAGTTCTGAATCAGGTTCCACGTCACTCCGCCGTCAGCGGACCGCAGAACGCCGGCGCCGTAATAGGAATCCGTCGCATCGTTGGGATCGCCTGTCCCGGCAAGAACCACGCCCGTCCCGCCCGGCTGCACCGTTACCGCGCCAATACTCAGCGATGCGATATGCGCCCCCGTATACGCGCCCAGCGTGTCGGTCAGGGGAGTAAACGTCACCTGTGCGGGGTCGCCCGCAGCATTCGCCGACTTCCACACGCCTCCGCCGGTCGTTCCAACGTAGACGGTGTTGCCCGACGGGTCCGACGGATCGGCGGCGATACTGCTCACCCTTCCCGTCACCGTGCCGAAAGCCGGCGTCATCACCTGCGCCGGTCCAACCGGCTGCCACGGAGCCGTGAGCGATGTGGTTCCCCCGCTCGCGTCTCTCTGGACCTCCAGCGCATGATGCTGCGCCCGGGCCTCGGCCAGCATCTCGGCAGCGCTCCGCGAATAACGTCGCGCTCCAATGCCCCGGCGCGCCAGGAATCTTCCCGACCTCTGCTTCTGAGCCGGCGCGTGCCAATCCCGAACCCGCGCCTTTATCGAAGTGCTCTGCGCATCAAGGCCGGCGGCTGCCGTCCAGAGCCCCAGCCATGCGCACAGTCCGAGTATCAGTCGATTCCGGTTGGTCACGCGCCGTTCCCCTTCGCCCGCCGAAGAACGGGCCCAGGTTCATTGCACACGGCGCGTGGTGTTGCTTGAGCACAGCAACGTGCAAAAATCTGGGGTCAGTTTCGGAACGGGAAAGTTGGCCCATTATGGAACCGGCGCACCATCCCAGCCAGATTACTTTTGTTTTAGAAAATTTACCCCGCCAACGTGAAATGATGCGGGATCGGTATTTTCATGAGAATAGAACTGCGATTGTTACAAAATTCGCTGCTGCGCCGTGCCGCTCGAACCTCCTCTGCACGAGCTGGCTTCATGCTTCAGCCACTCGCGCTGCTCATCGTAGTCGCGTTGATTCTCCCGTCGTCGTTACTCGCTCAGAACCCGGCTCCAGCCTCTACCCCTCCTAAGGTTCAGAGCGTCTGGCGGGTCCAGGAAGTGATGATTCCCATGCGCGATGGCATCCGGCTGCAGACGGCGATTGTCAGACGCACCGATCAGAGCCAGTCTCTGCCGATTCTGCTCGAGCGCACCCCGTATGGAGTCCCTGAGCAGCAGGAATTCGATGAGATGGCGGGGAAGAACGGAGCTGACTGGACTCCGCCCTCATGGAAGGAACTAGCCGCCGACGGCTATATCCTCGTCTTCCAGAACCTGCGCGGCCGCTTCAAGTCCGAAGGCACTTTCCTGCTGAGTTCCCAATACGATCCGGCGAAGCCCAACGAGACAAATGACGCCTACGACACCATCGAATGGCTGGTGAAGAACGTGCCGAATAACAATGGAAAAGTCGGCATATACGGTGTCTCGTATGACGGCCTCACGGCAGGGCTGACACTCCTGCATCCACACCCGGCCCTCAAGGCTGTTAGCGAACAGGCATCGCCCGTTGACCAGTGGATGAATGACGACATGCATCGTTACGGGGCGCTGCGCGAAAGCTATGCCTTTGAGTATTCCGTCCTCGAACAGGCGGACAAGAACCAGAACACACACTTTGACTTCGACCTCTATGACACCTACGACTGGTACCTGCGGCTCGGTCCGCTCTCCGAGGGCAACGCCAGCTACCTTCACGGCTCGATCCCTTACTGGAACGAGATGATGCAGCACCCGGATTACGACGAGTTCTGGAAGAAAGAAGCCTGGGTGAACCAGCTGCACAGCTCTCCGGTTCCCAATCTCAACGTAGCTGGATTCTGGGACCAGGAAGATCCCTGGGGCCCATGGCAGATCTTTCGGCATGCAGACGAAAACGGAGTCTCAGCCACGAATCTCATGGTCGCAGGACCGTGGTTCCACGGAGAATGGCAATCGCCGGAAGGAGACCGGATCGGCCTTGTCCCCTTCGGAGGTCACAAAACCGCCCTGGAATTCCGCCAGAACATCGAGGCGCCATTCTTTCGCTACTACCTGCACGGCGAAGGCGACGCGCCAAAGTGGAAGGCAACCACATTTCAGACTGGGTCGAACACCTGGCACGAATACGCCGCGTGGCCGCCTGCGAATTCCACGCCGACAAGCCTCTATCTTCACTGCGACGGAATGCTCTCCTTCGAACCGCCAACCGGAAACGGCCCCAATTATCGTCAGTATGTCTCGGATCCCGGCAACCCCGTGCCGTATCGGACACGCCCGATTTCGCCAACCTATCCGCGGCCTGAGTGGAGAACATGGGAAGTCGCCGATCAACGATTCGCGGAAAACAGGCCGGATGTGCTCACCTGGGAGAGCACGCCTCTCGATCGGGACGTTATTGTCACCGGGCAGCTGGCCGCGAAGCTCTATGCCTCGAGTTCCGGTACCGACTCCGACTTTGTGGTGAAGCTCATCGATGTATATCCGGAATCTGGACAGAAGAGCGCCGAACAGGCGACACCCGAGAAGCCGCTCCCCTACGCCGAATCGCTAAATGGATATGAACTGCCCATTGCGATGGAAGTCCGGCGCGGCCGCTACCTGCGCAGCTTTGAATCTGCACAGCCGCTGGTTGCGAACAAGCCAGTGGTGTGGAATATCCCGTTGCGCGATCACGACCATGTCTTTCTCAAAGGACATCGCATCATGGTCCAGGTTCAATCCACCTGGTTCCCTGTGATCGACCGCAATCCTCAGAAGTTCGTCCCGAGCATTTACAAAGCGGCGGCTGCCGACTACGTGCCTGCGACCCAGCGTGTCTATTGCTCAAGTCAGATGCCGTCGCAGATTGTTTTGCCGGTTGCGAAGCAGTAGGGGCAGGCCGCAGTGTCAAAAGCTTCGATCCGCCATCAGGCATTCGTTCCGCCGTCGATGGTCAGGTTGGCGCCGGTAATATACGCCGCCTCCGGACCCGCCACGAACGCGACCAGAGCCGCCACTTCGTCAACTTTGCCGTAGCGCCCCAGAGCGGTATTCGCCAGCTGGGGCTCTGCCCAGTCTCCCGACGCGGGATTGAGATCCGTATCGATCGGCCCCGGCTGAACGTTGTTGACCGTGATGCCCCGGCCGCCCACTTCTCGCGAC
>DATJWO010000032.1:0-217830 GCA_035501155.1 Bryobacteraceae bacterium | reverse complement strand
CGGTGGACACGGTACTGCCGGATGCTCCAACGTCTCATGGATCGAGGTCTACGCGACTCCACGCAAGCGTTGAGCGGGCCGGACGCTTGGCCATCCCCGGTACATACCTCCGAAGATGGCATCCGCTCTCACCGACGCCCTGATCGCTGCCGGGCTGAAGACTTTCGGTCCAATTTCCAGATCGCCCGTATTCGCCCGGAGCCTTGGTCGGCTGCCGAAGATGTTAGTAAAAGTGTTCGACTGATCGCGAGTGATCGACCTCCCCACCAACCTTCCGGAAGTTCCTGGAGCGGTCGCCGAACAGTCTGGCGCTCTCTACCTCCAAAACGACGAGATACGTTCGCTTATGATACGTCCGCCTTGCAAGCGCCCTGCCCTCGCGGCGGGCGCGGAAATTGCCGGGTTCATGACGCCGCCAGCCGAGGCGAGCGCCGCGAGGGTATCTTCATCGGGACGTATGACCTCTACTTGTGCTCCGCCGCTTCGTAGCGCATTTACTGCGGCGTCAAGCAAGACCAAACTTATGGAAGGAACGCCCGGAGGCCTTTGGAGCGCGAGGATCATTACTCGATCGAAGCCAGTCGCCGGATCCAACCGCGCGGTTGAAGTCGCCGCAGCCTCGGTCTTCGAGGCTGCCGTGCTTGCGCTCGCGGAATTTCGCAGGTGCGGATTTTGCGAGGTTGCATTTGGGCCGGCGACCCGCCTGACCATCCACGTCAGGCAGCCCGAAACCGAGCATATCGTTAGCGTGGGGAAGCTACAGAATTGGCTCGATCGCGGGGCCAAGAGAGCCCCAACGAGCAAGTCGCCAAGTCGAAGCTGAAGGAGATTTGGGGGAAAGTAGAACGCTTGGGGGGCTAGGTCGATTCGATCGCGGTCGACTGGGCATCGATGACCCGCGTGCCGGCCGCAACTTGAAGCCGCGATTCTTCCTCGGCCTTCTTGACCAGGTAATCACCGAGCACTTGAAGTTGTTTGTCTGTAAGCTTTTGCGGCTCCAACTCCCATAGCTTCGCGATTTGCAAATGTTCGTGATGGTGCCGGTACTTCTCGGGATTCATCGCTTCCAAGAGCCGGATCAGTAACTGATCCGAATACTCGACCTCGTACTGAGGCTCACCCTGGATGTAGACCTGCTTGCCGCGGTAGAGCACCGGTCTGCGCACACCCTCTACCGCCCGGCGAACCGCCTCGTCCTCGAGTGTTTGGCCAGCTCTTCGACGCGCTTCCTCGAACCGCGCGGGGTAGGTGGGATCCTCATCCAGCCAATCGTAGTGGGTTTGTCTGTGAACGCCCGCCCACCTAGCGGCCTTTTGCACGCTGCAGCATACCGCGAAAGCTTCCAGGAACTGCCGTTGGTGTAAGTTTTTGTCAGAATGACCGCTGTAGCGCTTGCGGCTGGATGACATTTCTGTGTGCCTCAATTGCGATGATGCCGCATGGGTATTCAACAGGTCAAGCGAATTTCAGGCTCGTTCCCGATGAGTGGACCGGGGCAGTGTTCACAACGAAAACGGCCTTTCAGTTCCGTTCGATAGTGCAAACGCCTGAGCAAGTTGACCGACCTTTCCCGGAATGTCGTCTTACACGTTGGGAAGGAATATCTATAAATACCCAACGTTCCGGGAACACTCATCGGACCGCTTCCCATCTCTCACGGGTCCAACCGTTTAACTCCCAGAAGTCACTCTTTCCGGGCCCCTGCGAATGTCGCACGATGACCCGATGTGCGGCCAAGTCTTCGAGCGCCCGGCGAACAGTTGAAATGGGATGGTCCAACGCTCCAGCGATGTCTGCGGTGGAGTTGGTTCCTGCATTCGCTGCCAGACTCTCAACCGCTCGACGCCTAAGGGCCGGTATGCAATCTAACCCAACTTTCCGGGTAAGCCTCCGTCGCTCACCAGGTGTAACGCCGGACACGGTCATTCCGGCGACAAGTTGGGCCAGCGTCCGCGCGAATCGACCTGGTGCTTCCGCTTCGGGTACGAACTCAATCTCTCGGTTATGGTAGTCGCGCTCAATGGCACTCCGGCAACGGACAACTAGCGTCGACAGGTCGATGAGAAACTTACGGTCATCGCCCTCCACTGTAATAGGCGCCGCCGGCATCGAAATCCCTTCGAACCAGAGCGTTACGGCACGCGTGAGTTCAGCGCGCATGGTACGTTCGGAGCCTACGTGCGCAAGTGCCGCGTCTGCCAACTCGTCGGCATCTGCCGCTGGAAGCCGATAAAGCAAGAACCTTTCGCCCAGACTCGCCATGACCGCGTGGTGTGAGTCCACCGCAGGGGTGCAACCAGCGATTAAGCCAGCCTTGCCGGTCCAGGCTAGAGTCTTCCCTCCATCAGTTCCGAGATGACGAGTCCATGCGCCATCGAACACCTCTCTCAGGGCCGCAAGGACCGCGCTGCGGGCCTCACGTTGCATTGAGAGGATACTTCCGAAATCTTTGAGCAGGATAGTACCTGATTGGCCGATCGTGCGAAGTAGGCCGCCGTGGGCGCCGTCGCTTCGCTCTCTTTTTGGGGTCCCCGACAACAGCGAAGCTTCGGTCAATGTCGCAACTTGGTGGAATTCCGGCAGCCCTGCCAGAGGTTGTAGCAATTCGGTCTTTCCACAACCCGGCGGGCCGACAATAAGAAGCCATACGGGATCGCCAAGTAGTCGGTTAGCTACCGCAGTGGCCAGCACGGTTATCAGCGCGCCGGGATCCGGAAGGTACAACCACTGGCGAAAAGCCTCCACCAGATCGGTTAGCCTCTGTGACTCAGGCCCCTTCGGGTCGGACTCACTCTGTGACTCACTCCTATGCCCTCCATTCATTCGCTGGGGCTCGGTCGCTTCGACGATCGCGTGCTGCGCCTTCTTTATTTCCTGCTCTGAGAGGGGATTCAAGCGACCGCTCCTCCGCGGAACCGCAGCAACAGCTCCGGGTACGAGGCGGCTTCCAGTCGATCAATCTGTTGGTCCAGCTCCTCGACGCGTGACCAGTAGGTTTCGCCGATACCGAGCGCGAGCTCGTATCGGAGATCCCCACGGCAGACGCACTCCTCGGCGTCGTGACTGAGGAAGAAGTAAACAGCGTTGTGATAGGTCCTTTGAAGCTTATTGCGCTGGATCCGCAAATCCTCGAGTGTCTCCAACTTCCAGCGCACCAGCAGTTCGGCTTCCGGCTTGGCAGCCTCCATTCGTCGTGCCCAGTCGCGACGGTTGGCCTCGGTCTGATGATTGAGCGGCACTCCGGCATAGTCGGCGAGCCATTGCAGCGCGGTGCGACGATCGCAGCCGCGAACACGTTGTACGAAGCTTAAAATGCCGCCACCTTCGCCGCGGGCGTGGTCGAACCAGACGCTCTTCGCGTCGGACAATGCGACATTCCAGCCGTCCGCGTCCTTCCTCCAGACGGCCACACAGCGCCCGCTGCGAACTTTCACGCCGAGCGCCGCGGCGACGCACGTGATTTGCACGCGGTCAATGATCTCAGCTGTGGAAGTGAAACTGATCTGGTTGGGCTGCGCACTCTTGTTTTTAGGCACACTAGGGCGTAGACTTGGGTTGCCGGTCAAGTTCGTTCCTTTCGAATACTCCGACTGGGCGCGCCGCTGCGAACGGCGCGCCGTTGGTGTTTTATGTGCTATCGCCGAGGCGTGAGGCTGGATTGCGTAGCTGCCGTTACTCCGTTTACTCTATTAATGGGTGCGATCGGAAGGAAGGTTGAAAACTCAGTGGTTCCAGTAGCCAGGATTCAGCGCCTTGGGCGCAAAAGTTGTTTATTTTCAAACTACGGTCAATCTTCCAAGCTGTTGGTTGCGGGTTCGATTCCCGTCTCCCGCTCCAGGCGCCTAGCGGCGCGGCAGGGCGCCTTCGGCGCAGCGGCGATAGGCGAGTGCTGGCGTAGCTCAGTTGGTAGAGCGGCAGTTTTGTAAACTGCGGGTCGGGGGTTCAAGTCCCTCCGCCAGCTCCAATCGCACAAAATCGCAGAGAAAATACTCTGAACCCGCGAGGTAGCTCTGAAGGCGACTCCAGTTCGTGACATGGTGTCGGTCCGCCTGCCGATGCGTCCGGCACATCGGGCCGCATTCGCCTTTTCCCGGCAAGATCATTCTCCGGTAGAGCCACTCGCGGCCGCGGCCTGGATCGCGATCGTGACCACGTTGCTGCTCACCACCCTTCCGTCGGAGAGCCTGACGTTCAATTGCAAAGGAACGGTGTCTCCGGTCTGAATATCGGAAGGCAGCGGAGCCGTGATGTGCCATAAGCCGTCGAAGGACGGCGCAGGTGCGGCCTGCGCGGATGGAAGCTGCTGGCCTCCGATCGCAAGGCTGACACTGAGTACTAACGGCACGCCGAGCGGCCGTCTGCGGGAATGCTGCGGCGGCGCGGCGCCCAGCCCAGTGGCGAAAATCTCGATAGATTCTCCCGGATGCGCCGGGCGCGAGCCGGCTGCCTCCGGCCCTGCGATCAGCTGGGTTCCAGCCACAAATACGACGCCCTGGCCGTGGCCGGTCATGTTCGTGGTAAAGATACCCGGCGAGACCTTGTCCCAGGCCACTTGATACTTGACTGTGTCACCGTTGGCTCGGGTAACGGCGACCATGACCGGTGAAGACAAATCCTCGTTGGGACACTGGAAATTGATCATCCGGTCCGAAACGTACAACAGCGATGCGGGGACGCCACCTACGGCCAGTTCCACACCCGCGAGCTTTTTGGGGTAAGGCACGGCCAAGGCTTGGTCGATCGTGCCGGAAGTGAATCCGATTCCAAATACCGAAGCGAGCGAACCCGGGCTGCAAACCAGGTCGGTGTCATAGCTGGCGGAATTGGCAGCTTCTTCGATCACGAACCCCGGCGAAAGATCCAGCCCGAACGACACCGGTGTGTTATTGCCTTGGGCGGTGATGACGGCCGATTCGGTGTCGCTAATCGCGGCTACGACCGCTATAAAGGTGACGCTGCTCTGGCCGGCGGCTATGGTGGCGCTGGGAGGAACCTTCACGTTCGGATTGCTGCTCGACAGTAAGAGGACAATACCACCCGCCGGCGCCGTTCCGGAGATTGTAATGGTGCAGGCGCTGTTACCCGGTGCCGTCACCGTTGCCGGTGAGCAGCTCAAAGTGGAGGGCTGCATTTGCGGAGCCTGCACGTTCAATGTGGCGGTCACTGAGCCTCCGCTCAGGGAGGCCGTCAGGGTGATCACGGCGGAGCTGGACATAGCGGCGGCCGAGGCGGCAAACATCGCGCTGATCTGTCCGGATGCTACCGCTACGCTGGCAGGTACCGTCACGTTCGGGTTATTGCTGGACAGCCGGACAGTCGTGCCTCCAGTGGGCGCGGCCGCGCTGATACTCACCTGGCATGCGCTCGTTCCGGGCGCTGTCAGAACTGCCGAGGCGCAGCTGAGAGAGGTGATTTGCAGTTGCTGCGGCGACACCGTCAAGCCCGCGGTCGCTGTACTTCCGTTGAACGCCGCCGTAATGGTGACATATGCAGTGGTGTCCGTGCTTTGTGCCGAGACCGCAACGGTGGCGGCGCTCTGTGCCGCCGGCACCATCACCCTGGACGGCAAACTCACTTTGGAGCTGCTACTCGACAGGGCGACGGAGCTTCCCCCGGCGGGCGCATTGCCGCTAAGCGTGATCGTACAGCCGCTGGTCGCCGGACCGGTCACAATGGCGGGAGTGCAGCTGAGGCTGACCACGTGCAATTGTTGGGGCGTAACGGTCAATCCCGTGGTGGCCGAGCTTCCGTTCATTTCGGCCGTCAAGGTGGCGCTAACCGGCGTCGTCGTTGCCTGTGCCGAGGCCATGAAGGTGGCACTGTTTTGCGCTGCATTCACCAGGACGGTGGGCGGAACGGTCACGGCCGGCTTATTGCTGGACAGCGAAACCGTGGCGCCTCCGGTAGGCGCGGCCGGGCTGATGGTGACAGTGCAGCTCGCCGTGGCCGGACCCAGGAGCGTGGGCGGGGTGCAGCTTAGACTGGTCACCTGGAGTTGCGGCTGCGACACGCTGAGCAGCGTAGTGGCGGTGGTTCCGTTCAGTCCCGCCGTCAGCGTGATGCTGACCGTGGTGGAGGTTGATCCGGCCGAGGTCGTAAATGCCGCACGGTCCTGGCCCGCCGCCACGGTGACCGACGTCGGAACCGTCACCAGGGCATTATTGGAGGACAGCGATACGATGGCGCCTCCGGCTGGCGCAACCGGGCTGATCGTGACCGTGCAGCCCACAGTGCCCGGTCCGCTGACAGTGGCTGGGGTGCAGTTCAAAGCGGTCACTCGGAGTGGCTGCGGCGACACCGTCAGACCGCCCGTGGCCGTGCTTCCGTTCAGCGACGCGGTGAGAGTGGCGTTCACGGCCGACTGGGTTGTGGCCGCCGACGCCGTGAACGCCGCCGAATTCTGCCCCGATTGAACCTGTATGCTCGCGGGCACAGTGACCTTCGAGCTATTGCTCGACAGCGTCACCGTCGTGCCGCCGGTGGGGGCATTTCCACTGATCGTTACCGTACAGTTCGAGGTTGCCGGTCCCGTTACAGTCGAGGGTGTGCAGCTGAGAGCACTGACCGTAACCGTAACCGCCGCGGGCACTGTGATCGTCCCGCCCGAACTGGTTGTTGAAATCGCCTGTCCGGATGGATCCGAGGTTGACACACCTGATAAGAAAACCGGAATTGTGCCGTTGGCCGTGTTTCCGACCTGGAGGGTGACATCGGCAAGATCGCCCGGCGAGATAACGTTATTGTTCAGGCCAATTACCAGGCAAGTCAGTGAGCCGGCGCCGCTTGTGCATTGGAGCGATTTGTTGGCCGCACTTGCCTTCGCACCGACGGTCGCGCTCGCCGAGGTGATGCTGGAAGGGAAGCTGATCGTGAACCCAAATGCGGCCGGCTGCGCACCATTGCTGGCTGAGAACGAAACGGACAGATTCGCGGTGCCGCCTGGCGCGCCCGATGTCGAACTGAGACCCACGGAAACCGTCTGTGCAGCGAGAGTAGAAAAACACGAAACCAGTACCAACAGAATGAAAAGCCACAACTTCATATAAACGATAATCGGATGGTACCGTTGGAAATGTACTTCCGGAAGATACCCTAGGGAGTACTAGAAATGAAGCTCTTTTGCTTTTTGAAAGCGGCCCACGGGCTTAGCGATTCAGCTCCGGCAACACCCAGCGCTCCAAATATTGAGGTTTTGGCGACGCGGATCCGACGATGTACTACGGCATTTCACCCGAATCGGGCTGGAATCCGTAATGCATTGTTAGGATACTATGAGCGCACTTTTTATTTGTCTCGCAGAGATTCCCTAGGACTAAAAATCGATAAACCATTGAAACTGCTTGCGCCGCGGTCGGCCACGGCACTCCCGAGTACATGTGCTGGCGCGTGAATTGCATAAGAATAGGCTACAATCGGTTCGCTAGAAGACCGTTGACTGATCGATGCGGCTTGAGACATCTGTAGCGATCGCTTGCTTTTCGGCGGCCTTGCTTTCCGGCCAGTCTTTAAGCGTTTCTCCATCCGAAACAAGCCTGAATGCACCTGGCACTTTCCAGGTGCTCCTGAATGTGCCGCCGGACCGGGCACCCCTGGCTATGCAGTGGGATTTGTCGATTCCCCCCGTGATCGCGGTGCGCACTGGGGATATTACGATCGGCACAGCCGCGCAGGCGGCCGGCAAGTCGCTTACCTGTGCCCTGCGAGAAACAAAGAGAGCTTCGCGCAGAATTCGATACACGTGCATTCTCGCTGGCGGCCAGCGCCCACTCGTCAACGGCCCGATCGCTCAGGTCCAGTATCGCGCCAAATGGGACCTCAAAGGCGCTCCAGCCGAAGTGGAGATGGAAAAAGTGATCGGCGTATCAAGAGACCTCCAGCGAATTCCCATGGCCAACGTGGACATTAACATTCGCATTCGTTGAATCGCGAGCGCAACGAAGCCTTTTTTCACCGAGAACCAGAGTCTCAGTTCCCGCTGGCCTGTGCCCGGGCGATGACCGGGTTCGCGGTCTCGGGCTTGACTGAAATGCTCCCAGGCCGCTCATGAATGCCTAACTTCCTCATTTTATAGAGCAACGCTTTGTAGTCGATGTTCAGCAAAGTAGCGGCGTGCTTTCGATTCCAGTGTGTGCTCGCCAGCGCGCTGAGAATCGCTTTTTTTTCCGCCTGATGCTTGGCATTGGTCACTTGCTCTAAGATCGGGACCTGCTCCTCGGAATCGGGCGGATCGGCGGGCAGCTCGGCGGGAACTTCGGGGGCGATAACGCTCGCTCGGGATCGGGCATGCAGCTCGCGGACGATCAAGTTTCCGTCGCCCATGATCGTAAGCTTGCGCATATAGTTCTCCAGTTCACGCACGTTGCCGGGCCAATGGTATTCGGTGAGGGCGCGTTTCAGTTCCGCCCCGAGGGCGCACGGATACCCGGTGTTGCTGGAGCACTTGGCAAGCAAAAATTCCGCTAGAGGGACGATGTCCTCGCTCCGGTCGCGAAGCGCCGGAACATGTAACGTAACCACGCTGAGGCGATAGTAGAGGTCTTCGCGGAACTTCTGTTCGAGAATGGATTTCTCCAAGTCGCGATGCGTCGCGGCAATGACCCGGACATCGACTTTAACAATCTCCTTGCCGCCAATGCGCCGGAACTCATGGTCCTGAAGCACTTGCAGGAGCTTGGCCTGGAGGCGGTGATCCATGTCTCCGATTTCGTCCAGAAGGATGGTGCCGCCATCGGCCATCTCGAACATGCCGATCTTCTTTTGCACCGCTCCGGTAAAGGCGCCGCGCTCATAACCGAACAGCTCGCTCTCCACGAGTTCGGAAGGCAGCGCCGCGCAATTCACCTTCAGGAACAGTTTTTCGGCCCGAGGCGACTCGGCATGCAGCTGGCGGGCAAGGACTTCCTTTCCGGTACCGGTTTCGCCCTGAATCAGCACGGGAGCTTCCGACCAGCCGACCTGGCTGGCAATCTCCTGGATTTCCTTCATTCTCGGGCTTCTGCCGACGAACGCATCGGGCCCGCCGGAGTTCAGGCGCATGGGCGCGTTACCTAACGCACTGCGGGTTTCGAGCGCGGTCCGCAGGGCTCGATCCAGATCTTCATGCGGCACTGGCTTACACAAGAAGTCCGTCGCCCCGTTCTTGATGGCGGTCACGATGTTCTGAGAAGAGGCCACTCCGGACACCACAATCACCGGCATGGCGGGATAGAATTTTCGGATCTCGCGCAGGGTCTCGAGGCCGTCCCGCTTGGGCATGAAGACATCCAGCAGCACCGCGATGACCTCCGAGCGCGAGGATCTCAGGCACGCAAGCAGCTCGTCACCGTCCTGAGCCGTTTCAACGTTGTAGCCGAGGCTTCGCAGGGCCATGTCGAAATAGCAGAGCACTTCCAGCTCATCTTCTCCAACCAGGATTGTTTTGACCCCTTCAGTACTCACGCCTGTACCTCCAGATTTGCGCTTGCAGGATGGCTTGCGGCCATTTGTTGCCCGATGCGTTTATGCATCGGGAGAACGAAACAAAACATAGGCCCTTTGTCGGTGTTCTCGGCCCAGATGCGTCCGCGATGCTGGTCCAGAATCGTGCGGCAAATCGCCAAGCCGAGCCCGCCGCCGGAACGGTCCCTGCCGCCAGAATAGGAAGTGTACTCTTCAAATATGATCTCCAGATGTTCGGGAGGAATGGGCGATCCGGAATCAATGATTTCCACCCGATAGCTGTTGGGCGCTGTCAGATCGGAAAATCGCCGCTCCTTGGGAAGCGGCCCGGCCGACGGTCGGCGGGCGCGGCGCTCCCAAAAGTGGGGGCCCCCGCGAATCTCGATAAACCCGTTGCGCGGCGCAAACTTACAAGCGTTATCCAGAATATTAGCGAACACCTGTTCCAATTGCGTGGGGTCGAAATACAGACCCTCCTCGCACGGCTCCATCTGGGAATCGATTCGGATATCTTTTTCTTTTGCGAGATAGGAGACTACCTGCAATGCCTGTCCGAGGCTCTTGAGAAGATCCGCTTTTTGCAAATTCGGTCCTTTCCTCATGGCGCGGTCCATTCCCAGTTCGAGCATGGAGGAAACCATGCGCGACAGCCGCCTGCCGCTATACTGCATTCTCCGGATAACTTCCAGTTGGTTTTCGTTCAGCGAACCGAGCGAATCGCACAGCAGCAAGCCGCAATATCCGTTCAGAACAGTCATCGGAGTCCGCAGGTCATGGACCACGCGCATCAAGAAGTTGGTCCGGTCACGGTCGTATTCCTGCAGTTTCAGATTGGCTTCGATCAGACACTGGAAGATACGATCCCGATCATCGCGCAGAGAGACCGCAGCCTGGCTCGACACAGCCAGACCGATCAGCGCCGAAAGCGTGACTCGATTTGCAGGCTTAAGAACGATGTGGGGCTCAAAACCAAAGGACTTTTGGACTTCCGCCAGATCCTGGCGATGGACCACTACGATCAAGTTCGAATACGTCCAGGAGACGTGCTCCGGGGGCGGGACCTCGCCCGGGAAGTCCCAAACGTACAAATCGGCGGCCTCTCCCGTGCCGTCGCCGGTAGTAACTGACCAAGGCTGGTCTGGCGTTACAACTTCGGCGAGAATCGCTGCGCAACGTTGCGCGAGTTCGCTATCCTTCGAAACGACCCTGAGTTCCATCCTGGCAACCCAATCCATTCCACCAGCTGAAACCGACTGTAATGTGCATTGCTACTAATCAGGAAATCACTCCATTCAGTGCGCGCAACAGCAGAATGCGCGGCAAAAGGTCAATCGGTTCAGGAACAGAATTTAGGTTACCACTATAAATGACAAGTCAATCCTAAAAAGTCGTAATAGCAGATTTTAACAGTTCTAACAGTACTATTTTTGGCGCAGACATTCAAGGAGCGTCGGGTTGGAAACGAATTTGCCTAGGTCCATCAAACTCACGATGGAGGCCACAACCGAGCGGCGCAAGAATACTCGGCATGCGCTGTGCTGCTGTGTCTCTTTCTTCCGCAAGTCCTCGCACCCAGTTGCCGAAGGCGTAACGCGGGACTTAAGCAGCGCCGGATTCTATTGTCGATCGCCAATGCCGCTAACCGTCGGTGAGTCTCTCACCTGCCTGTTACGGATACCCTCGCCATATCGCGGAAGAAGTCACACTCTGACGCTGGAGTGCACGGTGCGCGTGGTGCGGCTGGAGCAAGTTGGCGACGAAGGATCGTTTGGCATCGGATGCCAGCTCGAAGGCTACCACAGTTGTTCTCGGGACCAGGAGGACCATAAAGCTTGCGTGATTTAAGCTTCACTTTCCCATTTAGATTGAAACATTCCCGAAACGGGGGAATTTGACCGCACGGGCACTCACAATGGAATCTTTTGGGAACACGTTCAGTGCACCGATTCCTCGCTGTCGGCTCCGATTTGCTTTCACATTACGCCACAACCTCTTACTGAAGCCGGACTCCAAAGGCGGGAACAGAAACTGGTTCTTTTTTATTTTCAACAAGTTCAATTGGGAGTTGCGAATGGACCCTGGTTTGCAAATGCCCAAAACGCCTGCAGGTTAGAAAGGAATTCTAACATGATGAGTTCGTCCCACCTCAGCAGTTGGGTATCCGGCTCCAAGAAACGCAGAAGCGTTCTACTCAAAATGCTTGTGGTTTGCGGCGTGGCGGTATCGGCCCAAGCGGGAACCGTCACTTTCTCCTTCGATAGTCTGAGTTCGGGCGCAACGGCCAGTCAAATCGCCACTTACATGACGAACCTTCTGGTGGCCGCCGGCTGCGTCGGCTGCAGTGTTGTCATTCCCACAGATAACTCGGGCGACGGAAACTCGCAGGGGGCCGTCGCCGACCAAACCTATAATGGCGAAAGATATGTTACAGGCCCCGGTACCCCGAACTGGCAGGGCAAGATTTCAAAGTCGCTGACGCTGGGCGATTCTAACGGCGCCACAGCGAGTAATACGAACTCGTCCCTGGATTCTTCCTACGATACCTTCCTCGCCAATACCAGCGACAGCAGTTCGCAAGTATCCAACCAGATTACGCTCCAATTCAAGGGCTTCACCGGCGATACGTTCACGGTTAACAGTTTCGACTACGAGATTTTCCCTTGCGCCAATGGCTTCGGGAACTGCACCTCACCGCCGGACATGACTTTCGAAGCCGGCAACAATACGAATGGCGTGGACGGCGTGGTCAGTTCGTTCGGCGCCAACGGCGTACAGAGCGGCGTAGAGCCAGGTACCTCAAATGGCAACTCGATCTCATCGCCTAACGGTAAAGTTCACTCGACCACGTACGACCAATACATCGGAACCTGGACGGCTGGAGCAACGTTCAACGGCAACACCGAGCTCGATTTCCTGGACTGGCCGGCGACGATCGGCGTCGACAACGTCAGTATCACCTGGACCACGCCTCCGTCGACCGTGCCGGAGCCGGCGAGTTTTCTGCTCCTGGGCACGGCGCTGCTCGGTGCCGGCGTATTGCTGAAAAGGAGCAACGGGCGTAAAGCACACAAGGTGAAAGAAGGTTAGAAAGTTGAGAAAGGAAAGGTCGGCGCTGGCGGCGGGTGAACGTCCCGCCGCCGGCGCTTTGCTGTATATGTGCTCAAAATCCTGCGGCCATTCGTTCCTGCTGTTTCTGGCCGTCGCGGCTGTGGCGATCACCGCAGGTTGCGAAAGGAACCCGCAAATTCGTAAGCAGAAATTCTACAACCGCGGGATGGAGCTTCTCCAAACGGGCAACGTCAAGAAGGCCACACTCGAGTTGATGAATGCGCTTAAGATCGACCCCAATTTCGCGGAAGCCGCCAGCGTTTTAGCCGAACTCGATTTCCGGCAGGGAGATTACCGGCAGGCATACGGGCTGCTTTTGCAGGCCGAGTCGGCGAAGCCAGACTATCTTCCACCGCACAAGGGGCTGGCACAGATCTACCGTCTGAGCGGCAAGCTCGCCGATGCGGAGCGAGAGACCAATTACATCCTGCAGCGTTCGCCGGATGACATTGAAGCACTCTTGAATCTTGGGGCCGTGCAGACCAAGCAGAAGAAATACCAGGAAGCCCAAGGCACATTCAATCGAATTCTCGAGCTTCATCCGGGCAATGTCTCCGCGTTCCTGGCCTTGGCCTCGATGAAGAAGGATGCCGGGGATAACGCCGCCGCGGAGAGGTATCTCAAGCTGGCGCTGGAGCAAAATCCGCGCTCGGTGGCGGTCTACTTAGCGTTGCTCAAGCTGGATATCGTTGCAGGCCGCTCGGCGGAGGTCGAACCTCTGTTTGTGCAAGCTCTTAGGATTAGCGGCAACAACGTCGAGATATTGGACGCGCAACTGGGATATTATCTGGGCGCTCGCAAGTTCGCCGAAGCGGAACGCGTGGCGCGGCAGATTCAGTCCTCGAGAGCGAAAGACCCAAGCCATTGGAGCGCACTTGCAGATTTTTACGTCCAAACCAATCAATGGGCCAAAGCAGACGGCGAACTCAACCGGCTGCTACAAGTCCACAAGGGCGATATAGCTCTGCTGCACAAGGTCATTGAAGTAAAACTGAATCTGAATGACCGGAAGTCGGCTGAGGCACTCAATGACGAACTTTTGAAAAAGAACCCAAAAGATGCCATCGCGCATATGGTTCGGGGTCGCTTGTTTCTCGCTGACGGGGACGTAGATAAGGCCATGCTGGAGTTCAACGAGACCAAAAAGTATCAACTCGACTTGCCGAGCCTGCACTATTGGTATGCTCAGGCCTACCTACGGCGCGGAGAACTCGCGCACGCTCAACAGGAGCTTCAGAGCGCGGTCCAATACGACCCCAACTATGAGGCCGCGCGCCGAAGTCTCGCAGAACTCGAAAACCGCACCGGAGCATTCGACGGGGCCTTGTCGAATGCTCGACGCCTATTGCAGAGTAATCCGGGCGATGTGGGCGCGATGTTGATCTACAGTCAGGCTCTGATCTCGAAAAAGAACTACACCGACGCGGACAAGGTCTTGAAGCTGGTCGTCGAACGCGCTCCCGGCACCGCGGAACTGCATCGGCAACTTGGCCTGCTGGCTTTGATCCGGAACGATCTGCCGGAAGCGGGCCGGCAGTTTGAGCGGGCTTGGGAACTCGATCCGCAATCCAAACTTCTTTTGGAGGGCACCCTCCGCGTTTATCTCGCGGAACGGCAGCCCGACACCGCAATCGCATTTCTGCAACAGGAAATAGAGCGTTACCCCAAGGACGGGCTGTTGTACCACCAGCTCGCTCAAGTCCTTCTATTGGAGAAGAAGCGGCCGCAGGCGATCAGCGCGCTGAAGACGGCGCTCGGACTGAATCCTGGGATGCCGGACAGTTCCATCCTGCTGGCCTCCGAGTATGCCTTTGATGGTCAGGTGCAGGACGCATCGCAGGTGCTGCAGGATTCCCTGCGGCAGAACCCCGGCGACGCCAGTCTGTGGCTTCGCGCAGGAATGATTTTCGAGAAGCTGAGCCTATGGACAGACGCCCGCAAAGCGTATGAACACGTGCTCCAGCTGGATCCTGACAATGCCATCGCGAAAAACAACATGGCTTGGCTCATCGTGGAGCATGGCGGCAACATCGATGTCGCGCTAAACCTGGCACAGCAGGCCGAAGAAAAACTGGGCGACAATTCGGAGATCACGAATACGATCGGGTGGGTTTACTACCAGAAGGGCGTTTACAAAACGGCCTGGCAATACTTGAAGGAGTCCGCCGAGAAGGACCAGCAGAACGCGGTTTTCCAGTACCATCTGGCGATGGCCTGCTTAAAGCTCGGCAAGCGGGAGGAAGCGCGACAGGCTTTGGTGAATGCGCTCAAGCTGGATCCCCATTTTCAACAGGCTTTGGAGGCGCGTCAACTGCTGACGCGCTTGTGAGCGTGTTTCCGCCCCCTGCGGCCGGTGGCGGTTTGCCCGGTTCGTTTAATCAGTTCTTCGATGATGACTCGCGCGGCATCGCCCCGGCCATAGTGCGAGGCCCATGGGCCCGCCGACTGGGCGCCCCGCGCCGCGGCCACGATTCGCTCCGGATCGCTGGCGCCCGCGAGTTGATTGCACGAGTTCTCCAGCGTCTCGATCCATTCGGTCTCGTCTCGCAGCGTGACGCAGGGGACACGTGCGAAATACGCCTCCTTCTGCACGCCGCCCGAATCGGTCAGAATCATGCGGGCGCGCTTTTCCAGCAGCAGTAGGTCAAAATAAGGTTGCGGGCCGATGATACCGACGTGCTCGATGCCCACGTGGTTTGCATCCAGAACCTTGCGTGTTCGCGGGTGCAGCGCCAGCACCACCGGACAGAGCTCCACCGCCACGCGCTCCAACGCGGCGATCAACGCGCGCAGCCTTGTCAGGTCATCCGTATTTTCGGCCCGATGGACGGTTGCCAGCGCATAGCCGCCTTCCGGCCAGTGATAGGCGAGCGAATCCGTCCGTTTCTCCGCCTTGCACAAGTTCGCGAGCAAAGCATCGTACATCACGTCGCCGCTCAACACGGCACGCGATTCCAGGCCTTCGCGGCACAGGTTGTCGACGCCGACCTGTGTCGGGGAAAACAGCAGATCGCTTAAATGGTCGGCGACAATGCGATTGATTTCCTCCGGCATGCCGCGGTTGAAGCTGCGCAGCCCGGCTTCAATATGCGCCGTCCGCTGCTTCAGTTTGGACGCCACCAAGGCTCCCGCCACGGTGGAGTTGGTGTCTCCGTAGAGCAGTACCCAATCAGGCTTCTCGGCCTCGAGCACGGGCTCCAGACGGCGGATCATCTCGGCAGTCTGCTGCCCGTGGGAGCCCGAGCCCACCGCGAGATTGTGACTTGGCTCGGGGATTTCCAGCTCGCGGAAAAACGTGCCGCTCATCGCGTCGTCGTAGTGCTGGCCTGTATGGACCACACGATGCTCTAATCCTTCGATCCGCGCGGCGGCGCGAATGATAGGCGCCAGCTTGATAAACTGCGGCCGCGCGCCGACAACCGATACGATACGCATCCCGCCACCGGATTTTCGTCAGCTATAGAAGCGCTTCAGCGCCTGGCAGACGTAGTCAATGCTCTCCGAATCCAATTCCGGATAAACGGGCAAAGCAAGAGACTGTTTCGCCAGCCGCTCGGCCACCGGGAAATCTCCCGCCTTGTAACCGAGATAGGCGAAGCAGGTCTGAACATGCATCGGAAGCGGATAATAGATCTCGGTTCCTATGCCCTGTTCTTTCAGATAGGGCCGGAGCTCGTCGCGGCGGTCGCCGACGATCACGAACTGATTGTAAATGTGACGTGTCTGGTAAGGCTGTTCTACCGGAACCGCGACCGGGATGCGCAGCTCCGCGATCTTTTGGCGATACAGCTTCGCGTTTCGCTGGCGCCCGGCGGTCCAGGAGTCCAGATGCCGCAGCTTTACGCGCAGCACCGCGGCTTGCAGGGCATCCAGGCGGGAGTTTACGCCTATCAAATCGTGATAATACTTACGCTTGGTGCCGTGAACGCGCAAGGCCCGAAGTTTTTCCGCCAGCGCGTCGTCGTTGGTGGTCATCATTCCGCCGTCGCCGTACGCGCCCAGATTCTTGCTCGGGAAGAAGCTGAAGCACCCGATCTGGCCGATGCTGCCGGCACGGCGTCCCTTGTACTCGGATCCGATCGATTGAGCCGCGTCTTCAATGATGGGAATGCCCCGGTCCGCTGCCAAGCCACCCAGCGCGTCCATGTCGGCGCAGGCGCCAAACAGGTGCACCGGCAGGATGGCGCGCACGCGGGAATGCTTGCCGAGCGCTTCGGCCACCTTCGCCACATCCAGATTGAAGGTATCGGGCTCGACGTCCACGAAAATAGGAGTCGCGCCCAATCGCGTAATCGATCCGGTGGTTGCGAAAAATGTATAGGGAGTGGTGATCACTTCATCACCCGGGCCGATCTCCAGCGCCATCAACGCCAACAGCAGCGCGTCCGATCCTGAGGCGCATCCGATCGCGTGCTGCACCGAACAATAATTCGCGATGTCGCCCTCCAGATGCTTGACGTCATCGCCGAGAATGAACTTCTGCGAGTCGATCACTCGCGTCACTTCAGCCAGAACCTGGCCGCGAATCAGAGCATGCTGGGCTTTCAGATCCAGCAGTGGAATGTTTCGAACGCTTGCCTGTGTTGCAGTCGCCATGATGATTGTATTTCTCCGATATTATGCAGGACTTTCTCTAACCGTCAGCTCCGTGCGCTCGTAACGCTTGCCACAGCTCGCGCATTGCGCGGTCTCCGGGCCGCCGCTCACGCCCAGCGCCAGCTTAATCCCGCAGGCGCAAATCCATCCGCGCAGCTTCGCGGGATTGCCGAAAATGAGCGCGTAGTCGGGAACGTCCCGCGTCACCACACTGCCGGCGCCAATGAACGCGTATTGGCCGATGGTTATGCCGCAGACGATGGTGCTGTTGGCACCCAACGAAGCGCCGCGGCGGACCAGCGTGGTCTTGTATTCGTCGCGCCGAACCACGTGGCTGCGCGGATTGATCACGTTGGTAAAGACCATGGAAGGGCCGCAGAATACGTCGTCTTCCAATACGCAACCGGTGTACACCGAAACGTTATTTTGGATTTTGACGTTGCGACCAATGACGACGTCCGGCGAAATCACCACGTTTTGGCCGATGTTGCAATTCTCGCCGATCCGGCAGTTTTTCATGATGTGCGAGAAGTGCCAGACCTTGGTTCCGGCTGCAATGACGCACGGCTGGTCCACGTAGGAGGATTCGTGGACGAAATAGGAAGGCTTCGGCGCCGGCGACACTAGAGCGCCATCACTTTCTGGCGCAGATGCTGCACTTGCACCGGCTCGCCGCTCAGTTGTAGCGATCGCTGGCAGGCCTGCAGAACCTGCAGCACGCGTACGCCTTCCTCGCCGGGTGTCATCGGCTGGCGATGATGCTCGACGCAATCCAGGAAATGCCGGCACTCGAGGAGCAACGGTTCGCCGGGCTCACATTCCACGACTGTGCCTTGCGGACGCAGCGCCTCCAAGGCGCCGTTCTTCAGCTCGATATGTTTGTCGAAAAGCATGAGTTTGCGATCCGGCTGCGTATCCTCGAACACCGCCATCTGTTTGCTGCCGATCACCACCAGCCGCTGCTCCTTGTAAGGATGCAGCCAGCTCACGAAAATATGGGCGCGTGTGCCGCGATCGAACAACAGGTTCGATACGGTGACGTCGGCGATATTCGGCTGCAAATACGCGCCGCCGGTCGCGGCCACTTGCATTGGCATCTGGCCCACCAGCGCCAGGATCACGGAAATATCGTGCGGCGCAAAACTCCACAAAGCGTTCTCTTCGCGCCGGATTTTGCCCATGCTGAGCCGGTTGGAATAAATGTATTCGAGGCGTCCCAGCACTCCCTCACGGATGAGTTGCTTCAACTGGACCACGGCAGGGTGATACTGCAATAGGTGTCCCACCATTAGAATCCGGTTCCGTTCGCGCGCCAGGTCCACCATCTCGGCTCCGTCTTCCCATTCGAGCGCCAGGGGCTTTTCGACGAACACGTGCTTGCCCGCACGCAGGGCCGCCATGGTGAGCTCGAAATGATATTCGGCCGGGCTGGCGATGGCGACGGCGGTAGTCTCCGGGTCCTGCAGCACCTCTGGCCAGGTGTTCAACGTGCGAGTGCCGGGATATTTCTCAGCCAGGGCGTGCGCACCCTCGATATTTGGATCATAGAGGGCCGCGAGAGATCCCAGCGAAGAGAACGTGCGGACCAGATTCTTTCCCCAATGTCCGCAGCCGGCCACGCAGATTTTTGTGGAGATCATAGTTCCTTTCCCACAAGCCCGTCGCAAGTGCTCATCCCGTTGGCAGCGAGGTTTGAAAGACGGAGCGAAGCAAGTCTCATACCAAGGCCTCCGCCCTCCGGACCCCGCAGGGATAAACGTCCCCTAAGGCGCCGAAGTTGAATTCTTGAAACATGCGGTTCATTTTGCGCCGCATACTCCCCAGTCCTCCGTAGGTGCGGACTGCGGATACAAAGCCCCGGGTGATGCGCGCCTGGTCCGGATCCAGTTCCCAGGGATGCGTGTAGATACAGGCGGGCTGTCCCTCCAGACGATTCAGCCGCCGGATACCCGCGGCCACGTAGCGATAGGGAAACAAGCGCAGGTACGCCCCGCCTCCGATCGGCGCAGTCTGGTTCTTGAGAACGCGCACTGTCGCAATCGGAACTTCCAGGATTGAGCCTGAGGGCGTGTCGATCTTATGCGCATGCCTCGGAAAATCCGGCACGCCGTAGCGGTCGTGCAGGATGGGATAAATGCTGGAATCATGGGTAAACCCGAGTTCGGCAAGAATCTCGAGAGCCCACAAGCTCCTCGCCACAATGGAATAACTCGGCGCGCGATATAGCTTGGGACTTCGGCCGCAAGCGTCTTCTATCGCGCTCACCGCGCGGCACGTGTCCTGGCGGAATTCGGCCGGTGTGAGATCGTAGACCAACCTGTGAAAGTAACTGTGGCAGCCGATCTCATGGCCCGCCGCGGCGATTCGCCGAACTAATCCCGGATGGCGCCCGGCCACCCAGCCCAAAATGAAGAACGTGGCGCGGGTGTGACGCTGGGCGAGCAAATCGAGAAGAAAGTCGGTACCGACTTCGATTCGCGGCCTGAAATTGGACCAATCCGCTATCCTGCTGCCAACCTCGCTGGGGTGGAAGTAGTCTTCTAAATCAATACTGAAGGCGTTTGTCATTTCTGCGGGGGCCGGAAGCGCCGGAGCAGCGCTACGGCCGCCGACAGGCACACTGATACCGTGACAAGGGTGAAGTAATCGATTCCTCGCTGCAGCATCAAAGTGGCGATGTCCTAGGTGGCAATTGGGCTGCCGAAGGAGAGACTACTTTTTGTGCAATTGCAAAGCAATGCCGGAGACCCAGGCTGCCGAAATGCGGCAAACAATCCCAAACTTTGGGTATCCTCGCAGCGACCCTCGATCCGAGCCCGGCTTACGACGCGTCGCCAAAGCGATGCGGCCTCCGCGGCTACAGACGGCTGATCTTTTCAGAGGTGTAAGCGTTCAGGGCATTCCGGGTGTCGACAATCGACTTCGCCTCCACCACGAGTCCCGCGTAGTCGAAATTGGAATGATCTGTAACAATCACAGCGCAATCGGCCTGGCGCCGCCCTTCGGCTTCGTCGATCGCATTCATCAGAGCGCCTTCGATGTGCACGCTGGTCACATAGGGATCGCTGAAGGTCACCTTAGCGCCCCGCTGTTTCAAGAGATGAATGATGTCGAGCGCGGGCGATTCCCGGCAATCGTCGATGTCGCGCTTGTACGCAACGCCGAGGACGTGCACGTGCGCACCGCGCACGGACTTGCATTGGTTGTTTAACACGTCTTGAACCTTACTCACCACAAAGTGCGGCATTTGACCGTTGATATAACCGGCGAGTTCGATGAACCGCGCCTCGATACCCGCCTGCTTGCTCTTCCACGAGAGGTAAAAGGGGTCGATGGGAATGCAATGGCCGCCCAAGCCTGGACCGGGATAAAACGGCATAAAGCCGAAAGGCTTGGTGGCAGCGCCCGCGATCACCTCCCAGACATCGATATCCATCCGCCCGCACATCATCGCCAGTTCATTCACCAACGCGATGTTAATCATGCGGAAAGTGTTTTCGAGCAGCTTGACCATTTCCGCCACCTTGGACGAGCTTACGGGAACAACGCTTTCCAAGGCTTGGCGATAGAACAACGATCCCATTTCCGTGCACGCTGCGGTTACGCCGCCCACCACTTTCGGTATATTGACCGTCTGAAATTTGGTATTACCGGGGTCCACGCGTTCGGGCGAAAAGCACAAAAAGAAGTCTTCGCCCACTTGCATGCCGGCGCGCTCCAGCATGGGCAGCACTAACTCATCGGTGGTGCCGGGATAGGTGGTGGATTCCAATATGATCAGCATGCCCGGGTGTAGATATTTCGCGATCTCCTGGCACGCCGAGACGATATAGCTCATGTCCGGATCTTTCGTCTTCCGCAACGGCGTCGGGACACAGATGTTGATGGTGTCCAGCTGGGAGATCACCGAAAAATCCGTTGTGGCGCGAAACTTGCCTTGATTGACCAGCGATTCCAGCGTCTCGCTCGGCACGTCCTGGATGTAGGAGACGCCCATATTCAGGCTTTCGGTCTTATGTTCCAGAACATCCAGGCCGACGACATCGAAGCCGTTCCGCGCAAACTCGGTAGCCAGCGGCAGCCCGACGTACCCCAGCCCTACGATTCCTACTCGAGCCCTTCGGCTCTGGATTTTCTCACGAAGCTCGGACGCAATGGTGACTGTTACTGGTTGCATAAGTCAGCGGCGTGATCAACACCCATTCTCTTTCTGTTCATCCATGACCCTAGAAAAACTTCGGGCGTTCACCGTCGCGTGCAAATTGCTGGCCAATGTCCATGTCCAGCAGGGTGTTCCT
The DNA here is from genome assembly GCA_035501155.1 of Bryobacteraceae bacterium. Lineage (GTDB taxonomy): Bacteria > Acidobacteriota > Terriglobia > Bryobacterales > Bryobacteraceae > Palsa-89. Next base: position 196,390 of record DATJWO010000032.1, on the reverse strand, counting down.
GGAATGTTGGGGAGCCCGTGTTCGGCCCCGAGAGGCGATTTTTTGGGATTTGGATCCACAATCGTGGCGGCGCAGCGGCAACGTCGTCATTGCTTCCTTGGGCAGTGGATTGCACTTCTCAGGGGCTCTTAGCGCCACAGTGATTCGCGTCTTCAGCCAGTACGTGTCGGTAAAAAGCCTGCTGCTCATCCTGGTGGAGAGCTTCGTCATTGTGCTCTCGTTCGTCTTGGCGGCCAAGCTGCGTTTTTGGGACGAACCAGACCAATTCCTCATCTACGCCGGTTCCACCAGCTTCCTGCTGCAGGTGATCACGGTCCTGCTCGTGCTCGAAACCTGCTGTTATTACAACAGCCTCTACGACCTAAGCGTCATTCGGCCCCGCAGCGAGCAGTTTCTTTGCCTCGCACAGGCGTTGGGCGCGGGCTGCCTTCTGCTTGGCCTTCTCTACTACATGCTTCCGGGCCTGTTGGTCGGCGGCGGCATGCTTTTTACCGCTCTCGCGCTGACTACTGCTTTTGTCGTCTCGCTGAGAATTGCGATGGACTGGGTGTGGCACGTAACCACGCCGGAGAGGCGCGTATTAATTCTTGGTGCAGGCGAAATCGCGGTGGCTGCCGCACGGGAGATGGAAAGGCGGGTGGATCTGAACTTCCGCATCGCCGGATTCGTTACCCCGGATCAGCGTCCGTTCAACGAACTCTTGCGGCATCCGGTACTCGGCGATCAGCGAGCCCTCCAAGAGATCGCTACTTCACAGCGCGTCTCCAAGATCATCGTGGCTTTGGAGGACCTCCGAGGCACTCTCCCGACCCGCGACCTGGTGCGGCTTCGCGTACAAGGGATCGAAATTGAAGACGCGCACTCCGCGTTGGCCGCTCTCACTGGCCGGGTCTGGCTACGCACCGTCCGTCCCAGCTGGTTCGTTTTCTCTACCGGATTCGAGCGTTCCAAGTTGACCTTGCTGGTGAAGAGGGTGATCGATTTATCCTTCGGGCTGATCGGTCTGGTATTATCGTCGCCCCTGATATTTTTGACTGCGGTCGCGGTGCGTCTGGATTCGGAAGGGCCGATCTTTTACCGCCAGGAACGCGTAGGCGCCGCCGGCAAGGTATTTCGTCTTATCAAATTCCGGTCCATGCGGGTCGACGCGGAAGCGACCCAGGGAGCTCAATGGGCCGAAGAAAATGACCCTCGCATCACGCGCGTGGGGCGCTTTCTTCGCAAATATCGACTCGATGAGGTCCCCCAGTTTCTGAACGTGATCCGCGGAGAGATGAGCTTTGTTGGCCCGCGGCCGGAAAGGCCCTGCTTCGTGGAGCGGCTTCGCGAACGGATTCCGTTTTACGATGAGCGGCACTCCGTGCGCCCGGGCATCACCGGATGGGCCCAGGTTGAATTTACCTACACCGCCAGCGTCGAGGACGCCTACCAGAAACTCGAATACGACCTGTTCTACCTGAAGAACTTATCCATTCTGTTTGACCTTGCTATCGTATTCCGCACCGTTCGCGTCGTGTTATTTGGCGTGGGCCGTTAACCGGTCGCAACCTTCCTTCAAGATACCCATCCTGGCGAGTTTCGCCACGATGAGAGCGGCGGCCTGTTCGGCGCTTGTGGATACCGTGTCGATTCGGATTTCGGGATTCTCGGGGACCTCATACGGCGAATCAATACCGGTAAAGTTCAGGATCTCGCCCCGCCGGGCCTTGCGGTACAAGCCCTTGACGTCGCGCCGTTCGGCTTCCGCGAGCGGGGTGTCGACAAATACTTCGACAAACTCGCCTGCGGCCACCAGCTCACGCGCCATGCGACGCTCGGAGCGGAAGGGCGAAATGAAGGCCACCAACACGATCAGTCCTGCGTCCACCATCAGGCGGGCAACCTGCGCCACCCTCCGTATGTTTTCCACCCGATCCGCCTCGGTAAATCCTAAGTCGTTGTTGAGTCCATGCCGGATATTGTCGCCATCCAGCAGGTAGGTATGGCTGCCGGTGGACAAGAGGCGCTTTTCGACGAGATTTGCAATGGTGGATTTGCCGGCCCCGGAAAGGCCGGTGAACCAAAGAATGCAGGGTTTCTGTCGCTTGAGATCGGAGCGTGCAGACTTATTGACATCCAGTGCCTGCCAGTGGATGTTCTCTGCGCGCCGCAATGCGTAATCGATCAGCCCCGCGCCTAAAATCTCGTTCGTGAGCCGATCCAGCAGAACGAATCCGCCAGTTTCCCGGTTTTCTGTATAAGCATCGAAGGCGATGCGCCGATCGAGCCCCAGATTACAGACGCCGATCTGATCGATCTCCAACTTCCGGGCAGCCAGATGTTCGAGCGTACTGACATTGATCTTGTGCTTCAGCGAGGTGATCGTGGCGCCCACCGTGCTGGTTCCGATTTTCATCACATAGGGCCGTCCCGGCAGCATCGGCTCGTTGTGCAGCCAGATAACGGTGGCCTGAAGTTGATCTCCCACTGCCGACGGAGTGTGGAGGGAGGCCTGCACGTCGCCTGAATTGAGCTCGCCGTCGCGTTCCGGCGCAAGCCTGACAGTCACCTTCATGGATTCGAGAGATTCCAGCAGTGTTGGCCCGTCATACCAAAGCATGTTCGAGCTTGAACTGGTCACGTTGTCACCACGCAAAGCCGACAACGGGATTGCAATGACATGCGTTAATCCAATCTGATTCGCAAAGTTCTGGTATTCCACGCAAATGGATTCGAAAGCTTCACGCCGATAACCGATCAAATCCATTTTGTTGACCGCCAAGACTACCCTACGGATGCCCAGGGCCGAGAGAAGGTAGCTATCCCGGCGGGCCTCGCTTCCAAGTCCCTCGCAGGCATCCACCAGCACGACCGCCATATCCGCAGTTCCGGCCGCCGTCAACAGATTCCGCGTATACGATTCTTGACCGGGCACATCGAACACCTGGAAGGACCGCCGGTCCGTGGAGAAAAAGCAGTACGCCGCATCGGCGGGTGTGGTCCTGCAGTCGTAAAGCAGGCGGCCGACGGCAGCGCTCTTTCCGTGCCCCACGCCGCCGCAGATCAAGAACCGAAGGAGAGTCTTTCGCTCGGAAGCGCTTGAAGATCCCGCGGTATCCTTCGCGATCAGGCCGGACTGGTGAGCCATGGAAACCCGGGCGAATCGTTGCAAGCGGGCAGCCGAAGTGCGGCGGCGAGGTGCGGGGGATTACGGTCGGCGGGGGTCCGATCCTAAGCAACGCTGCATTTCGGGAATGATCGAAGCGGCAAAGGCAAGGCCTTCTTTCTCTGCGCCGGGACGATCCGGCACCAACACTCGCACGATGGACGCGGCGGTGTGTCCGGTCAGCATCGTGTCTTTTGCCAGCAACACCTTGCCCAAGTACTCGCTGGCGTAGATGCGGCTCTTGGATTGGTACCAATAGAACATCAACATTCTTGTACCGGAGTTCTGAATGGAGTACTTATTGATTCTCACTGATCTGCCGTCTACCGGCACCACAGCCGAATCATACTTCCAGATCTCCCAACCGGCTCCGGGCAAACAATGTTTCGGCGAATGCATGCTCTCTCCCGCGAGTTGCTGCGCGTAGAAAGCGATGAACAGCTCCAGCTGCATCGGCCCTTTTGCGTAGTTTCTCGAAAGGTAGGAGGTGGCGTTGAGCGTGTGCAAGGTCGCCTCCGGCAGAGTTACATTGCCGGTGGCACGCCATCCCGAAATTTGCGAACTGATCCGGTATAGCGGAACGGCCAATGGCTCCGGCTTTCGCCGGGTAGACATGCCGCTGAAAACGAGCGTGGCCGCCAGGAGAGACGCAGTGCCGAGAAAGGGAAAAGAAATGCGTGCCATTTCAACTCACGAACGCTCGCTGACCGCGTGCAGCCCCTGGGCGAACAGATAAAGCGCCGTCGCGCCAACCACGAACACCAGCCATCCCGAAAACATGTGATAGAAGCCCATCGCGAAGTCCTGATTGTAATCGGCCAGAATCGCCGTGCCGGCAATGCGCAAAACGTTGATGGCGATTGCCAGAGGGATTGCCAGAAGGAACACAGCGATCCGGTTAACCAGGCGCGAGCAGTTGATGTAACCGAACAGGAGAGCTCCCACGCAAAGCGCCGATAACGAGTTCAAGCCACTGCAGGCTTCCTCGACCCCCAGGGAAATATTGGCCAGTTGAATGATGTTCCCATCGCGAAACAATGCAATTCCGGCGGCTTGGGCGACCCGCGATCCGAGATCGGAAGCGAAAAGCTGCAAGGGCGCCGCGAGGGAATTGTACAGCAGCGCCGGCAGCGGCACCATCGTAGCGAGTAACAGCATTGGAAATGCCAGAGTCTTCAGACGCTTCAAGCCCCAAAATGTCCAGATCACTCCGGTCAATAACACAACGAACGAAATGCGCGTCGTGAACTCCTCGGAAGCCAGTCTGCCGGCCAGGAACGACAGGCAGGCGAACGCGGTCACAAACAGACCCCTACGATCCATTTCCGCGGGCACGCTGAATGTTCGGCTGCGATGAATCCAGGCGACGTAGAAGGCCAGGGGCGGCAGCAGCAGGCCTTGCGACCAGGCGGGATCGGTCCACCAGTCGTGCGCCATGTTCGCCAGAACCCCAACGAAGAGGAAGGCCATCAGACCAACGACGATGCCGACCTGCAACCACCTGCCATAGGAGGGTGATGGCGGCAACGCAGCGATGGATCCCCCCCGTCGTTCAGGAATCAGCGTTGTTGCCATCAATCGATCCTGTGTAAACAAAGCACTTTGGCTTCCATTACAATCCGCTAAAAATCCAAATGGGGAACCGCGAAGTACCAAACGCAAAAGTTTCGCCTTTTCGGAAACACTGTGGTGTTTCAATCGCAGCGCTTCTCCAGCTCGCACGAGTAAGCCGGCTGCCATACGGCAATCTGAGTATGCAAAAGCGCGGTGGACCGCATCGGACGAAATTGGCCCTGCACGTGCCCCAGCCGCGATTACAGAACGATGCGCCCTATTTTTGCGGACTCGGCCATGAAGAACATGCGAAGAGTGTGCGCTGTGATCCTGCTTTCTCTGGCCGCATTGTGCGCCTGCCGACAATCGCGGGAGGCCACTCGAGACCGATACCTTGCGAGCGGCAAAGAGTACATGAAGAAACGCGATTATTCGCGCGCGGTTCTAGCTTTCAAGAATGCGGCGCGAACGGCGCCTAAGGATCCCGAACCGCTGTATGAGATCGGTGTAGCGTCGGAGGATCTGGGGGATCTGAGGACTGCGATCACGGCCTACCGGCAGGCGCTGCAAGTGAATCAGGGTTATGTTCCGGCCAAACTGCGGCTCTCCGAATTGATGGCCCAAACCAGCGATGCATCGATTCTGAAGGACGCCCGCTCGCAGCTCGAAGATCTGTTGAAGACCAACGCGCCTACCACCGAGATGCTGGATACGCTGGCGCTCGCGGAAATGAAGCTGGGCAATACCGCGGACGCGATTCAGAAACTGCAGCAGGCCTTATCGAAATCGTCCGGACAGTTGGCCCCTTACGCCATGCTGGCCGAGGCCAAGCTCATCCAAAATGATGCCAACGCGGCAGAAGATGTTCTCAAGAAAGCCTGTAGCGATCTGCCGAAGTCCCCCGATGCTCTCCGGCTTCTCGGGGACTTCTACACGCAGCGAAACAAAGCGCCAGAGGCGGAAGCGGCGTTCCGGCGCGCGCTTCAATTGGACCCCAAGAATGGCGCAACCCAGATGGACCTTGGCCGGCTCGAACTGGCACTCGGACGCAAGCCGGAGGCCGAACAAACCTTCAAGCAAGTGGCGGCACTTGAAAATTACAAGAACGTCTACGGTCTTTTCCTCCTTCAGCAAGGCCGGCGTGACGAAGCGATCGCCGAATTCGAGAAGCTCACTAAGCAGAACCCTGACAATCGCGTGTTTCGTTCGGACTTGATCCTCGCCTACGGGTCGGAAAACCGGATTGGCGACGTGAACCGAGTGCTCGATGCGGCTTTGAAGAGGAACCCCAAGGATTCCGACGCGCTGCTCTCTCGTGGCGAACTGTATATAGACCTGGGCAAGTACGCCGAAGCAGCTATCGATCTTAATAAGGTCCGCGAGCTACTGCCGAACTCCCCGGCGGTTCATTACGCCATCGCCAAACTCGACCAAAACCGCGGCGATAGGCTGACCTACAGGCAGGAACTGTCGGAAGTCCTGAGCTTGGACCCGACCCTTCTTGCCGTTCGCCTGGAACTGGCCCAGGATTACATTTCCGCCAAGAGCGCTCAAGCGGCGCGTGATGTTCTAAATGCCGCACCGGACGCTCAAAAACAGACGGTGTCCTTCATCGTTGAGCGCAACTGGGTCTCTTGGGCTTTGGGCGACATGGCCGAAATGCGGAAAGGGATCGATCAAGGGCTGGCACAGCAAAAGACGCCCGACCTTTTGATCCAGGAGGGCCTTTGGAAATTGCGGTCCAAGAATTCCGCCGGCGCGCGAACGTCTTTGGAGCAGGCGCTCAACATCAATCCGTCGGACCTGCTGGCGCTGGAGGCGCTGAGCCAAAGCTATCCCGAGAATGCGCCGCTGGCGCTGCAGACGGTCAAAGAATACGCGGCCAAGCAGCCCAAATCGGCTCCCCTCCAGGAGTTCCTGGGCGTTCTGTTGGCGCGGAACGGCGACGCTCAGGGCGCTCGTTCCGCTTTCCTGGCCGCCAAAGCTTCCGACCCGCGGTTCACAGGGGCGGACCTTTCGCTCGTGCAACTGGACGTGGCAGCGAGCCACCTCGATGATGCCGTCGGCCGCCTGCAAAGCGTGCTATCCCGGGAACCGAATAACGTCACCGCAGAGTTGTGGCTGGGCAATCTGGATGTCATGAAGGGGAGCAAAGCCGCGGCTGTCCAGCAGTTCCAAAAAGTGGTGCAGGCTCAGCCCAACAACGCGCAAGCTCTGAATAATCTAGGTTACCTTCTCGCGGAGAGTGGCAACCAGACCGATACGGCGCTCAAGTATGCGCAAGAGGCCGTCGAACTCGCTCCCGAGCATCCCGCCTACTACGATACTTTGGGCTGGATTCTCTACCAGAAGGGCGTCTACGACGGTGCCGTGAAATACCTGGAAAAGGCCACTGCCCAAAATACGCGTGCGGTTTGGAAATATCATCTTGCAATGGCCTACACAAAGGCAGGCGATCGTGCGCGAGGACAGAGCACTTTGACTGCGGCGCTGAAACTAAATCCCGCGCTGCCAGAGGCGAAGCTTGCCGAGCGCGTGATTGGACAGTCCCATTGAGAGGCACCTCACGGCAAATGGTTTTGATTCCTTCCTGAGATTTGGGAACGAATTTAGGCATGAACCGTCCGCATTCGTTTGAAAAACATGAATCAACTGAATGGGCACCGAAGTGCCCTAGGGCATGACGCCTTGCTAGAACCGAAAAGCTGGCTGTTTAACGAGTCTCGGATGACAGGCCCGAAGGAGGACCACGAATGAAAGGTTATTTATGGGTGATTTCGGCCGCAGCGCTCTTCACTGTGGGCTTCGCAACTAGCGCATTGGCGGACACGTCATTGGAACTGGTTGATCCAAATAACGGTAGCACGTTGTATGTCTCGGATAACGGTGCAATCGTTTGCACCGGCGCAGATGCGTGTCCGGGAATCCCGACGGACGAAAACTCGGTTGCAGGGGCCATCACCCTTGCCGGCATTACCTATGACGGCTACTCAATTACCGTAACAACGGGCGGCAGCAACACACCTCTTTGTGCGGGCATGAATGGGCCAGGCTGCTTGAACACGACAAATATCACTGCGACCAACATCTCCAGCGGTACAGCAACACTGGACATGTATTTCGCGTCAACCGGATTTAATCCTCCGGGTGTGACCGGATTGATCGTAGGATTTAGCACGCCCGGAGAGACGGGACTCACTGGCACGCAGCAAGCTTATGCGACTTCGGGAGCCGTGAATCCTCTCGGCAGCGGAGTTACAAACCCAACGACCGGTCTCTCAGTTTGCGGTCCGCTCCTTACTCTTACTGGACCTACCGGAAACAGTTCAACAGGGGCAACCTGTCCTGCTCCGGGAGCACCATATAGTCTCGAACTTGCCACCAGTTTCACGACGGGTGTCGGGGGCGCATTCAATCTGAATGGAACCATAAGTGCTGTTCCGGAGCCCGTCAGCATTACCCTGTTCGGCACTCTGCTGTTCGGTTTGGCTGCAATGGGCCGCTACCGGATGCGTCGCAATAAAGCGTAGGCCGAAACAACAGAGCTTCGTCATTGGAGTTGAGGGCCCGCCGTTGAGCGGGCCCTTTTTATGCTTGTATCCAAAAGAGCTTTTCTTTGCCGGCATCGCAAGCCGCCGGACTCTCTTTTTGGCTCCTGGATTGCAGAATTCCCTCCTTCATGGCAACTTTGACCGTTGGCAGCGGAAACCGTCAGAAGACTCGAAAGGTGGAGGCGCAACGCACTGAAGTCTCCATCGATCATTACCTCGCGCTCATTCTGCACCGGAAATGGCTGGTCCTCACCACGTTTGTCCTGGTGGCGGCGGCCACCGCTGTCGTCGCCTACATGCTCCCGGACATTTACAGATCCGAGACAGTCATCCTGGTGGATCCGCAGCGCGTCCCGGATTCCTACGTAAAAGCCACGGTCACGGGCGACGTTCGAAACCGCCTCACCACTCTCTCGCAGCAAATCCTGAGCGCCACGCGGCTGGAGAGGATTATCGACACGATGAACCTTTACCCCAAGGAGCGCAAGACCAAGGCGCGCGAAGACGTCATCACGAAAATGAGGTCCGACATCGCGGTCAACATGGTGGGCGACGGAGGGGGAAGCCAGGACCTGGCGGCATTTCGGATCACCTACCGCGGTCGGGATCCGCGCTTGGTTGCCCAGGTCGCCAATGCGCTAGCTTCGTTGTTCATCGAAGAGAACCTGAAAGCGCGCGAAGAGCAGGCTACGGGCACCGAAGAGTTCCTGAACAGCCAGTTGGAGGAGATGCGAAAGACTCTCGAGACGGACGAAGCCAAGCTGAAAAACTTCAAACTGCAGCATATCGGCGAGATGCCGGAACAGCAGACGGCCGACCTTCAGATCCTGGGTCAAATGCAGTCGCAAATGCAGCTTGAAAGCGATGCTCTGTCGCGAGCCGAGCAGCAGCGGACCTATATTGAATCGATGATGGCCACCAGCACCGCCGGTCCGGTCATCGATATGGACGACACCGAGCCCGCAGTTTCCAAAGCCGAAAAGAAGGCCCCCAAGACGCCGCTTGAGCTTCACAAGGAACAGCTTGCAAAGCTACTGACGACTTTTACGGAAAAGTATCCTCCGGTGCAACGGCTCAAGAGACAGATCGAAGTGGAAGAGCTGCTGCAGGGGGTTCCACCGCCACCTGCGCCCGTCACAGCTCACGGCGCCTCCGCGGCCTCATCCACGCCCGCCAGTCCCGCGTCACCCGCGAACCCTGCAGCCGATCCCGAAACGCATGCGGCGAAACCGGCGCGCCCCCCAAGGTATGTCAATCCGGTGCTTGAGGCACAGTTGAAGCAGATTGACGACGAGGTCGCAAAGCATCGCGTCGAACGGCAGCGTCTCTCAAAAGTGGTCGGCGAGTATCAAAAGAAGCTGGAGGAGATTCCTGTTCGAGAGCAACAGATCACAGACCTGGTCAGGGACTACGAAATCTCCAAGGGCCGCTATAGTCAACTGCTCGAGAAGAAGCTTTCCGCGGATACGGCAACCCAACTAGAGATCCGCCAGAAGGGCGAACGCTTTTCCATCCTCGATCCCGCGCAGCCCGCCCAACGGCCTGATCAGCCCAAACGCGCCGTCATCGACGGGGTGGGTGCCGTAGGCGGCTTGGCCCTCGGGCTGCTTCTCGCGCTGACAACAGAGTTCCTCGGCATGTCCATTACATCTGCCGAGCAGATAACAGAACTAGTCAATGTGCCCGTCTTAGAAGTAATTCCGTTGATCAACACACGCGCCGAAAAGCGCTTCTGGAAGCGGCTGCTGATTCTGGCTGCTGGAGCGGTAGCGGCGGGAGCGCTAGTCTGCGGAACCTTAGTGCTTTTCTATCACATTCGTCCGGAGCTCTTCTAAGGAGCGCGCCCTGTACAACGCATTTTATAACCTGCGAGAAAGTCCGTTTCGGCTGACGCCGGATCCCTCCTTTCTTTACTTGACCTCACAACACCGGGAGGCGTTATCTGGATTGATTTACAGCGTGTGTGAGCACCCCGGGTTAACGGTTCTGATCGGCGAGGCGGGCACAGGGAAAACCACGCTGCTGTATGTGCTCCGCAGCTGGCTCGACAGCCAGCGCTTCGTCAGTGCTTTATGTACCAATCCTGTGTTGACGCGCGAAGAGTTGTTCGATCTACTCCTGCAGCAGTTCGACGTGCCGTGCTCGTCGGCTTTGAAAAACCGGCAGCTCGTGGCCCTGCAGGAAAGGCTGATTCAATACCGGACCGAGGGGCGGAGCGCGATTCTGCTCGTCGATGAGGCGCAGCGCCTTCCCTTCGATCTGCTCGAAGAGCTTCGCTTGCTTCTGAATGTCGAGACGCCGCGTGAGAAACTTCTGGAGATTATTCTGATCGGACAGCCTGAGCTTTCCGACATCCTGAGACGTCCCGAACTACGGCAGCTGAAGCAGCGGGTAAGCTGCATGTGCAAGCTCGAGCCTCTGATCCTGGAGGAGGTGCGGGAATATATCGCACATCGGCTGACGCTGGCCGGGCTGCCCAACCAGACGCTGTTCCCCGAGGAAACCATCCCCGCGATATTCCGATGCACCAAAGGAATTCCCAGGCTGGTGAACAGCATTTGCGACAGTGCGCTGCAGACCGGTTTCGGCCTGCGTTCGCCGCAAATCACCAGTAGCATTATTCTCGAGGCCGCGCGGGACCTGGACCTGAGCCCGGATGACCTGACGGGCCATCCGGCTTCCAACGGAAAAGTCCACCTCGCAGCCGCTGCAGCCGGAGCCGAGGCTGGAGCTTCGCGGCACTCCTACGCAGTGCCCTCGATCCTGGAAGACTACGCCACTCGCCAGAAGAGCTTGGGCTTCCTGTCCAAATTGATAGTCGGGCGGTGAAAGAAAATTGGACCTCGCCCGAGTTTCCCGTCACGGCTGGGGCGCCGTCCAAATTGGCCAAAATGTGGGAACATTGCCCCAAAAGTCTCCTGCCGGCATTCTCGCTCTTGCGATTCCGGAATCGCTTGACGCGTGCTTTGTCAGCGCCGCAGGTCAAGGCTGGCGTCCGGCTTCGGATCAATTGTGGCCCTCCACCTGCCTTCGACTACGCGACCAACCTTCTACTTATGAGCCGATTCTACGATGCCTTACGACAGGCAGGGCACCTACGGCGCGATGGTGCGATCCCGGACCTGGAGTGGATCCCTGAGCGTAACGGTACCACGGACATTGCGCTCGATCCCACGCAGCCAGAGTCCGCCAATGGCATCATTTCCGGCGGGGATGAATCGGCGGCAGGCGAATCCAGGCCCAAGCTTCCGGAAATCGGCCCGATCCATTTGCCATTGGCGGGTTCCTACAGCCGCAAGGCGCTGATCCGAAATGGCGTGGATCCGGTGGTCATGGAACACTATCGAAGGCTTCGAACCAAAATCATCCAACTCCAGGAGCAGCAGCACTTCCGCAGCCTGATGGTCACCAGTCCGAATCCCGAAGAGGGCAAGACAGTGACGGTGCTCAACTTGGCCATGAGCTTTGGTCTCCTCTACGACTACAAAATCCTGGTGGTGGATGCCGACCTGCGGCGATCGAGCCTAGGCAAATGGTTAGGTGCCCGCGAACGTCCGGGCTTCAGCAACCTCATCGACGGGTCCGCTCAGTTGTCGGATGTGATTTGGACGTTCGACGAGGTGCCGATCAGCTTCATGCCCAGTGGTAGTTCCAAGGTTCCCCCGGCGGAGCTTCTGCAATCCGCGCACCTGCGCGAGCTTATGGAGCGGTTGATGGACCGGTATTCCCTGGTGTTGATCGATTCGCCTCCGGTCAACATCATCACGGACGGGCAGCTGCTGGCGGCAAGCTGCGACGCCGTGCTCCTGGTGGTTCGAGCTTTCTTGAGCACTCGAAAGGCGGTAGAGCGGGCCGTTGAGGATCTCCCCGAGAATCGAATTATCGGAACGATCTTGAACGGCGGGGCGCGCGTTTCCAACTATCATCGCTACTCAGGGTATTACTAAATGTCACCGACCATGACTGCTTTCGGGATGGGCCGCGACAGTGCGGAGCCTCAGCCACTACCCGCCACGGAAATTCGTGCGCTACAGCCGGGAGACGAAGACGAGTGGGATCGCTTTGTGTTGTCGTCGCCCCACGGAACGTTATTTCATCTGTGCGGGTGGAAGACGCTGGTCGAAAAAACCCTCCGGCATAAGTCGTTCCTGTTGACGGCCCGCCGTGGCAAGCGGATCACCGGTGTCTTTCCGATAAGCCTGGTTCGGAATCCTCTGTTTGGCGACTGTCTCGTATCGCTACCCCTGGCTGTATACGGCGGCATTTGCGCGAGCGACCAGGATGCCTATTCGGGCCTGCTGGAGGCCGGGTGCGAACTAGCGAATCGCCTGGGCGTCAAGTACCTCGAAATGCGCAATCACACGGAGCCGTTTCGCACCACACTGCCTGGGCGCGATCTTTATGTCACCTTCACCCAGGATCTGACCTCCGGCCCCGACAAGCTGATGGCCGGGCTGCCTCGCGATACCCGTTATGCGGTTCGCAAATCCCTCAAGGCGGGGCTCACTTGGACCGAAGATCTCCAGCTTGGCGAGTTTTACGAACTCTACGCGCAGAACGTGCACCGACTGGGCACGCCGGTCTTCTCGAGGCAGTTGTTCTCCGTTGCGCGGAGCATCTTTCCCCGGCAATGCCGCTTGTTCGGCGTTCGCAAAGGAACCAAGGCGATTGCAGGTGTAATGACGTTCTACTTCCGCGACGAAGTGATCCCGTATTATTCGGGAGCGCTACAAGAGTATTTTGCGGATTCGCCCAACAATTTCATGTATTGGAGTCTCCTCGCGCAGAGCTGCGCCGAAGGCTTCCGGTCTTTCGATTTCGGCCGCAGCAAGCGTGGGACGGGCTCCTGGAAGTTCAAGTCGGCTTGGTCCATGAACATGACGGATCTGCCCTATCGTTACCATTTGGTCCGGGTCAAGGAGGTCCCGCATATGAGCCCGGTGGACGCGAAGTTCAAGGGGCCGGTGTCTTTGTGGAAGAACCTCCCGTTTCCATTGACCAAGATGATCGGCCCGCGGTTGATCCGTTGGATTCCGTCGATTTGATGTAAAGGCAAGGCATAGGCGTGTAGCTCAGCGGTTAGAGCGCCCTGTTTAAACTCCAGGGAGGTCGTAGGTTCAAATCCTGCTGCGCCTACCAACTCACAAACCATGAGAGTTCTTTACCTTTCCCACCGGATTCCATACCCTCCCAGCAAAGGCGACAAACTGCGCGCTTTTCATCAATTGAAGGCCATCTCGGCCAGGCACGAGGTGGACCTGTTCACCTTGGCCGACGACGCCGCGGACCTGGAATATCGATCCGCTTTGTCAGCGTACTGCGGACGTGTTACTGTCGCCAAGCTCAATCGGACACGGGCCCGGGTGCGCGCGATATCTTCCTTGGCAACGCGCCAACCCGCGACTTTGCCCTACTTCTATTGCTCCGAACTGGCTGCCGAAATCCGGGGGGCATTGCGCCAGACATCCTATGACCGGATCTTTGTGTATTGTTCTTCGGTGGCCCAGTATGTTGTAGATTTTGACGATCCGCCCGTGCTCATCGATTTGGTGGATGTGGATTCCGACAAATGGCGTCAGTACGCTTCCGTGAGCCCACTTCCGCTGTCGCTGATTTACAACCGGGAGGCGAACCGGCTGCGGGAGTATGAAAGACGAATTTGCGAGCGAGCGTCCTGCGCCATAGTGAGCACGGATCGCGAGGCCCGGTTGCTCGAACAGATCTACGACGCCCGCAACCTCCACGTGGTCCACAACGGCGTTGACACGGAGTATTTCAAGCCGCCGGCGTCTGAGCCCAATGAGTCTGTCCCGACGGTGACCTTCGTCGGCGACATGAGCTATTTCCCGAACCAGGATGCCGTCACATACTTCGCCTGCCAGGTTCTTCCTTTAGTGAGAGCCGCGGTTCCGGGTGTCCGGTTCCTGATCGTGGGACGAAACCCCACCCGTAAGGTTCTGGAGTTGGGGCGGATCTCCGGAGTCGAGGTAACCGGCGGCGTTCCCGACGTGCGGACCTTCCTCGCGCAAGCTCACGTTTCCGTCGCGCCATTTTCGATTGCCGCGGGAATTCAGAACAAGATCCTGGAAGCCCTCGCATTCGGTCTGCCCGTGGTTGCGACTTCCCGCACATTACAGGGCCTTTCGGACGGCGTGGCCGCTGTGATTTCCAAGGGGGATATGCCCGGAGAACTCGCATCGCACGTAATACAGCTATTACAAAACCCCGCGCTGCGCCGCCGTGTTGGGAGGGAGGGCCGTCTGCGCGTGAGCGCTGAATACAATTGGGAACGCTCCATGGATTATCTCTGCCGCCTAGTTGAGGATGCACAGCACGGTTTGCCGGGAGCCTCGGTAAAGCCTCCTTCGGGCGTCCGGGCAGCTCATCAAGCCACCACCGGGAGCGGCTCCGGAAGGCAAATTGCATTAGCAACCTCGCCCTCAAAGCATCCATGAAGCCTCAGGTAAATCAGACGGGAGGCGAGACGTCGAGAACTGTTCTCATGCTGCTGACGAACGCCTACGATCCCGATCCGCGCGTCCGCCAGGAGGCAGTCGCCCTGGCCCGCATGGGGTGCCGAGTTCGCATATTGGCATGGGACCGAGATCTGAAGTCTCCGGCTTCCGAGCGGATGGAAGAGGTGGAGGTGGAACGCGTGTTCCTGGCTTCCTCCCACGGCCGCGGCGTCACGCAGATCTTCTTCTACGCGCTGCTATTTCTCAAGATGTTCTGGCGAGGCATGCGAACGCCGTTCGACGCGATTCATTGCCATGACCTGGATACCCTGCCCCTCGGTTTCGTATTGGGGAAGCTCAAGCGGAAACCAATCGTTTATGACTCCCACGAAAGCTTTCCGGATATGCTGGAGGGCAATGTGCCGCGGGCGGTTCAGCGCGCACTTGTCCTACTTGAGAATTTCCTGATCCGGCGCGTTGACCTGCTCATCACGGTCGGAGAAAAGCTGCGCAGACATTTTGCTGAGCGCGGCGCGCGCCGTTCTGTGGTTGTGGGTAATTGGAAGCGCCTGGGCGACTTCTCTCGCACGCCTCGCGAAAACCTCGAGTTGCGTCGGCACATGGGCATCCCCGATGACGCGCTCCTGGTCGTCTGCATCACCCAGCTGCTCAAGGACCGCAAAATTGAAGCGTTGCTAGAGGCGGTCGAATTCAGCCCCAACGTTTACTTGATCATCGGCGGCAAAGGCATACTCGAGGACTTGGTGCGCGAAAAGTCGGCTAACCCCCGCATTCGTTTCGCCGGCTTTGTTTCGGGAAAACAGATCGCCGATTACACCTGCGCGGGCGACGTCATCTACTACGGCTTCGACCCGGGTAATCCCAACGCGCGGTTTAGCGCACCGAATAAGCTCTACGAAGCCGTCGCCGCGGGTCGTCCTTTGATCACCGGCGATTTTGGTGAAATCGCCGACGTAGTCCGCGAGGCTGCTTGCGGAATCGTTCTCACCGAATACAATGTTCCCGAGATCCTGAAGGCCTTTGAGGTCTTGGCGGATCGGCGCGCCCGTGATTCCATGGCGGTCAACGCTTGGCATTTCGGTCGTACGTCCATGAACTGGGATCGCGGTGTGGTCGTGCTGCACGCCGAATATTCGCGTTTCCTGCCGGGATTAACGCAACCTCCCGCCGACTCTGTGGGCAAGCTCGCGATGGCGGCGGCCGAGGGTTTGGGCGCCTAGTAATTATGCCGATTCGCATCCTGCACGTCGTGGATAGCTGGGCCGTCGGAGGACTGCAGCGCGGGCTGGCGAATCTGATCGAGCGGATGAATCCATCGCTCTTCGAGCACGTGATCTGCGCCATGCGGCCGATTGATCCTGTGAATGCGCAACCCCTGCCAGCCGGACCCGTGCGGCTGATCAGCCTTTCCCGCCGGGAAGCGCGGAGCCTTGTCCAGGCGCCCGCGCTCACGCGCAAAGTTCGGGAAGTGAAACCGGACATCGTTCACACGCGCAATTGGGGCACGTTTGAAGCGCTGTGGTCGGCAATTCGAGTGGGCGGATGCGCCCGCGTTCACAGCGAGCACGGCGTGGATTGGGACAGCGCTGAAAAGGAATCGTGGCGTCGAATTCTCTGCCGCCGTCTCGCGTTTCAAATGGCGGATCGCGTTATCTCGGTGTCGCAGCAATTGAAAGACGTGCACACCCATCGGACCGGGTTCCCCGCAACCAGGATCGAGGTGATCCACAACGGCGTCGATAGTGTTCAATTCCGTCCGGATCCAGAAGAGCGCGAGCTGGTTCGCAGGGAATTTGGGATAGCGGATCACGAGTTTTGCATAGGATGCGTGGCGAACCTGATTCCGGTGAAGGACCATCTTACGCTGTTTCGTGCCGTGGATCGTTTCGCCGAATACGCCGGTCCTTGGCGGCTCCTGGTTGTGGGTGCTGGACCCGAGCTTCCGAAGTTAACCGCGTTCGTTGATCGGCGCCCGGTGTGGAAGGATCGCGTGCTGTTCCTCGGAAGAAGCAGTTCCGTGTCGCAAGTGTTGAATGCCCTGGATGTCCATGTTCTGCCCTCTTTGACCGAAGGCATTAACAATTCACTTCTCGAGGCCATGGCCACTGGTTTGCCCGTCGTTGCAACCGCCGCGGGAGGCACGCCCGAGGTGGTAATCGACGGCGAATCCGGGCTGTTGTTTCCGGTCGGCAATGACGCGCGCCTGGCCGAACAGCTCCTCCTGCTTCAAAAGAATAGCGAGTGGCGCAGTCGTCTGGGCGAGAGCGCTCTATCGCGAGTGCGAAGCGAGTTCTCGATCCAGTCAATGGTCCGCAAATACGAATTGCTCTACCAGAGCGTTCTGGCGCCGGCGATTACTCCGCAGGAGGCCCTCAACCGGGTATAAGCGCAACATGTGTGGCATTTGCGGCATCTTTGAACCCGGGCGCGACACTCCCATCGAGCACTGCCGACTGCAACAAATGGCGAATTCCATTCGCCACCGTGGTCCGGATGACGACGGTTATTTTTGCGCCCCGGGCATCGGCCTCGGGCACCGGAGACTGTCGATTTTGGATTTGGCCGGCGGACATCAGCCGCTCTCCAACGAAGATGGCAGCGTCTGGATCGTCTTCAACGGCGAGATTTACAATTTTGACGAGCTCAACCGGCGCTATCTGTCCTCGGGGCACACCTTCCGGACGCGGTCGGACACAGAGACCATCGTTCACTTATACGAAGAACTGGGCGAGGCCTGTTTCGCCGAGTTACGCGGCATGTTTGCCCTGGCCTTGTGGGACTGCCGCAACAAGAAGCTGCTGCTGGCGCGCGATCCGGTGGGCAAGAAGCCGCTGTTCTATTCTTGGGACGGGCAGCGTTTAGTGTTCGGCTCCGAAATCAAGGCTCTGCTGACAGTTCCCGGCATATCGCGCGACATCGATTCGGCGGCCATCTCGGACTACTTCACCTTCCAATACGTTCCCGCGCCGAAAACCATCTACCGTGCGGTGCGAAAGCTTCGCCCGGGGCACTACATGGTCGCTGACGCTTCCGGCGTCCGTGAGACCGCATATTGGGATCTCCGTTTTGACCAGACACGCGAGCAAACCGAATCCGAATGGTGCGAATCGTTGATCGAGGAATTCCGTAAGGCCGTTAAACTCCGCCTGGTGAGCGACGTCCCGATTGGCGCGTTCTTGAGCGGCGGTATCGATTCGTCGTCCGTGGTCGCAGTGATGAACAGCTTCCAGCGCCCGGTCACCACCTGCTCCATCGGATTCACTGAAGAGACCTACGATGAAGCAGGCCAAGCACGCCAATTCGCCGGCCGATTAGGCGCGCGGCATTTCGAACAGATCGTGCGGCCGCAGGCCTTGAATCTGGTTTCGAAACTCGCCTGGCACTACGACGAGCCATTCGCCGATTCCTCCGCCGTTCCGACCTACTACGTTTCTCAGGTGGCGCGCCAGCACGTGACGGTCGCGTTGTCGGGCGATGGCGGCGACGAAAACTTCGCTGGGTATCGCCGCTACAAATTCGATCAACTGGAGAACAGGCTGCGCTCCTATGTTCCGGAACCAGTCCGTCGCACGGTTTTCGGCCCTCTTGGCGCGGTTTATCCCAAACTCGGTTGGGCGCCCCGCGTTTTCCGAGCCAAGTCCACGTTTCAGAGCCTCGCGCGAGATCCGATCGAAGGCTACTTCCACGGGATCTCGTGCTGTCCGCCGGCCATGAAGAACCGCCTCCTCAGCGAGGATCTGGTGCGCGAGCTGAACGGCTATAGCTCGCTGGACGTCCTGCGGTACCACTACGATCGGGCCGGCACTTCCGACCCACTCTCCCGCATTCAGTATGTTGATATCAAGACCTACCTGGTGGACGATATCTTGGTAAAAGTGGACCGGGCTAGCATGGCGCATTCGCTCGAAGTGCGTTGTCCGCTGCTCGACCACAAATTGATGGAGTTGATCGCGCAGATCCCATCCAACCTGAAACTCCGCAATGGAACGGGCAAGTATATTTTCAAAAGAGCTCTCAAGAACATACTTCCGGCGGAAGTGGTCCAACGCCCCAAGAGGGGTTTCGCAATGCCCGTAGCGGAATGGTTCCGCGGCGAGCTCAAGGTGTTCGCACACGAAATGCTGTTCCAACGAGAAGATGGACTGCTGAATCAATCCTTCCTGACGAACTGCTGGAAACAGCATCAACGCCGGCAACGGGACTGGTCTGCTCTGTTATGGTGTACGCTCATGTTCCGCACCTGGCAAGAAGTTTACAAATCTACGTGAGCGGAATCTGCGGCATATGGCATGAACACGCCGGGAGCAGCGGACCGATAGCCCGTTCGCTCACGGCAATGACGCACGGCCTGACCCTGGCTTCTGAGCGTGTAGAGATACGGTGCTCTGGTCCAGCGGGCGTCGGAGTGTGCCGCGGCTTCGAGACCCAGCAGATCTATCAGGACTCGCAGCTGCTCGTCGCCTGCGACTGCGATCTGGACAATGCCGACGATTTGGCTCGAGCGATCTCCCGGGAAAACATCGGCACCGCGGCTCTTCTTGCCACCCTGTACCAGCGCTTCGGCGAGGCATTCATAGAAAAGCTGAGCGGCGCATTCTCCATCATTCTTTGGGATTCCGCCCAGCACATTCTGCTGGCTGCGGTGGATGGCTTCGGCATTCACCGGCTGGCCTATTACCACGATGGAAAATCGCTCTTGGTGGCATCGCGGATCGACGCCATCACGCGAGTTGGGGATATTGAAGTCAACATCAATCCGGGCGCCATCGCGAATGTCGTGAACTTCACTACGATTCTCGGGAGCGACACAGTATTCAAAGAGATCCAACGGTTACCTGCCGGCGCCGTGCTCGTCAGCCGCGATGGCGGCGTTCGCGTCCGGCAATATTGGGACATGCGGTATATCCCTGATGGCCCGGCGGACGAAGCAACGCTTTGCCGCGAAATGGATCGGATCGTTGAACAGGCCGTTGCGGTCAATTGCGCGAACGCGGCGCCGGATCAGGTTGGATCGTTCTTAAGCGGCGGCACGGACAGCAGCACGCTTCTCGGCATGATGTCCCGATGGGCCAAGTGTCCCGTTCAGGCGTTCTCCATTGGGTTCCAGGAACAGCCTTTCAACGAAATGGAGTACGCGGAGTTAGCGGCAAAAACGTTTGGAGCGCGGCATCACACGTACTACGTGAACGCACAGGATTGTTTCGACGTCTTGCCGCGCATGGTCCGGTATTTCGATGAACCGTTCGGAAACTCTTCCGCGATCGCAACGTACTTCTGCGGGCGCCTGGCCGCACAGCATGGCGTGAAGATGTTGCTGGCCGGAGATGGCGGCGACGAGCTCTTCGGCGGCAACGAGCGCTACCGCACGGATAAAATCTTTCACGTCTACGGCGATGTTCCTCCGGTGCTTCGCAAGCAACTGATCGAGCCGGTTCTCGCGCTGATCCCGGGCAATGGCGGACCCATCGGCCGGGTGAAACGCTACGTACGCCGCGCCAAGATGAAACCGATGGAGCGCTTTTGTTCGTTTCAATTCCTCGCCACCCACACCATCGCGGAGGTCTTTGAAGACGATTTTCTAGAGCAGCTCGGGGATCATTCCTTTCTCGACATTCCCGCGCGCCACTACGCCATGGCGCCGGCGTCTCATCATCTGGACCGCTTGCTCTATGTAGACGTGAAGATCACGCTGGCCGACAGCGACCTGCCCAAGGTTACCTGCATGTCGGAGATGTCCGGCATCCGCGCGCGCTTTCCCTTCCTGCACCGCAGCGTGGCCGAGTTCTCTGGCCGCATCCCCGCGCATCTGAAAGTCAAAGGCTTCGAGAAGCGTTATCTGTTCAAACGCGCGTTCCGTAATTTGCTGCCGGCCGAAATCGTCCGCAAAAAGAAACATGGATTCGGAATCCCCGTGGCGGACTGGATGCGGTCCGACACCCGCATGCGGGAGCTCGCACGCGACACACTGCTCTCCAAGCGCGCCTCCGAACGGGGATACTTCAAGCAGGCCTTCATCGAGAATCTGTTCCGCAAGCACGAGGTTGACTCCACGTCGTTCTATGGCGACACGCTGTGGACCTTCCTGGTTTTGGAATTATGGCATCGTCGCGTCGTGGATGAGCTGGCGAGGGTATCGGCGTGAAGGTGGTGGAATTTCGCGAGCAGGCCGGCCTCGAGCGATTGCGCCCGGAATGGGAGAAGCTGTTGGGCCGCTCCGCCGCCGACACGATCTTCCTCACATATGAATGGCTGAACTCCTGGTGGACGAGCTTCGGCAAGCCGGGTGACTTGCGAATACTCACTGCCTGGGACGATGCGGGCGTGTTGCGCGGGATCGCTCCTTTGCGTCTTCAAAGGCTGTGCCGCTCCGGACAGAGCGTCGACGCACTGGTCTTCCTCGGCGACGGCTCAACCGATTCGGATTATCTCGATTTCATTATCGAGCGCGGATATGAGCAACCTGTGCTCGACGCGTTCCGTGCCTACTGGACCAGATCATCGTGCGAAACCTCAGTCACGGTGTTGAATGAGGTCCCGGCGGTTTCACCGAACCTGCCCATTCTCAAATCTCTCGCTCAGCGCGAGGGCATGCTTTGGAATGAAACCGACGTGCCTTGCGGCACCGTTCTGTTGCCCGCCAGCTGGGACGATTACCTTGGACTGTTGAAGCCAAGGTTTCGGACGCACATCCGTTCGGTGCTGCGTAACTTGCAAAACCGTCCGGAAGTGAAATTCGGATTTTGCGATAGCGCCGGCGAGCTCGACCGGCTGCTGGATGCCTTGTTCGATCTGCACACGCGCAGGTGGGCGGCCGAGGGCGTGTCCGGTGTGTTTTCGCGTGAAGGGAAGCGCGACTTCTATCACACTCTTTCGGCCGCTCTACTCGACCGCGGCCGTCTGCGCTTGAGCTGGATGGAGTGGAACGGCCGGATTCTCGCGTGCCAATACGGGTTTGTCTACAACCGAACCTATTCGCAGTTGCAGGAAGGCTATGAACCGGCGTCCGCGCATTTCAATTGCGGCGTCGGACTGCGCGCCTGGTCCATCCGGACCATGATCGAAGAGGGTGTGCGTGAGTACGATTTTCTCGGCGGAATGGGACGTCACAAGACCGATTGGGGAGCACAAATCAAGTACAGCAAGCGAGTCGTGCTGGCGCGTGACAACTGGAAGAATCTCGTCTTCTGCCGCGGTGGGACGTGGAGGGACCGCTCCAGGAAGCTGCTGAGCAATGCGGCGTTCCGCAAATTCATTGCGGCGTCTCAGCCGGCAAACGGGCACGCGGAGAAACCTTCCGCCACGAACGGATCTACCGTGATCAACTGGCGCCGGCGCGCCATGGCGACTACATATTTCAACCTCGGCTTTCCGGCGCTTGTGCGGCCGTTTCGAGAGCGTTTCCAGGTCTCGACATCGGGCGGAGGATCCAAATTGTCCCTGACGCGCCGTCGACAGCCGTCCGCCCGCATTCTGTACTACCACCGCGTGAACGACGATGCTGATGCCTTCTTTCCCGCGATTTCCACGCGCCTGTTCGAACAGGAAATGCGCCACTTGGCCCGGCACTACAAAGTGGTGCCCATGCCAGAGTTGATTCGGCATCTCGAGGACGGCCCGCCCGAAACCGTGGTGGCCATCACCTTCGACGACGGCTACCGCGACAATTATGAGAATGCGTTTCCGATTCTGCGGCGCTACGGATTACCCGCCACTGTTTTCTTAGCCACCGGAACGATGGATTCCGCCGAACCGATCTGGTTTGAACAGCTGGCCGAGGCCGTGAAAAATACATCGCGGGAGCAGCTTGATCTTGAAATCGACATTCCCCGCCGCTTCTCCTTACGCACCGAAGCCGAACGGCTCGAAGCCAACAACGGGATTTTCGCCGTTTTGCGCGATCTTCCGGATGTCAAACGCCGCGAGTGGCTGCCGCGGATTTGCAAGCAGCTTGACCTTAACGGCGACGCAGAACGACGCGGCAAAATGCTGACCTGGGATCAAGCTCGAGCGATGAGTTCCGGTGGCATCACTTTCGGCGGGCACACGGTTACCCATCCGTTTCTTTCGCGCCTCACGCGCGACCAGGCATCCTGGGAAGCCTCGGAATGCAAACGGCGCATCGAGTGCGAGTTGCAGCTCCCGGTGGAATGTTTCGCTTATCCCAATGGGCGCGAGGAGGACGTCGGTCCCTGGGGAGGGGAGGTGATTCGAGCCGCCGGATATCGCGCGGCCGTCACTACAATTTGGGGCATGAACTACGGCTCCACCGACAGCATGCTGTTGAAGCGCGGGGGGCCGTGGGAAGAAACGCAGGCGCTCTTCGCGCACAAATTGGATTGGTATCAACTTACCGACGATTAACTTCTGGCGACTTTACGAACGCAGAAGTTCGACCAGGGCCGGAAGAGCTGAGCCACCGGCGTGCGGTACAACTCGAGAACATCGGGCCGGGCGAGCTTGCGAATCTCCCAGAAACTCGAATCCACCGTGCGCGCTCCTAACAGTTTTGGGAAGTAGTTCCATCCCCATTTGCCGGTGTGGATTTCGAACGGATAAAGCCGGTTCGGGATGGAAAAAAACAAAAGACCGCCCGGTGCTGCCAGGCGAAGCATTTCGCGAATGCAGAAAGTGCGAATTGCTTTCTCGGTGGCATACTCGATCACTGAGGAGCAGAGACTGAAGTCGAAAAAACCTTCATCAAAAGCCAGAGGCACGCCGGGGGCAACGTGCTGGAAGTCGCAACGGTCTGCGACGCCGTAAAGTTTGGCCCGTTCCCGCGCCACGAAGATTTCTTGCTCGTCAATGTCGGTTCCCCAGCAGCGCAAATCCGGGAACGTGAGGGCTAACGCGATCGCCGATCCGCCCGACCCGCAGCCGAAATCGAGCACGCGCCGGACGGATGAATCGATACAGGGTTGCACGAGCGGAATCAGATGCGCTAGATGATGGTCCACAATGCGGAGATAATCGCGTTGCAGTACATCGGCAGCCAGCCGATCGAAGCGCCATGGGTACATCTCGCGAACCATTTCGACGAACGCGCGAAATGCGATCGAGTTTGCGACCGCGTCCGCTGCGGCCTTCGCCTGATCCAGGCCGCCGAGCCGATGCTCGTTCGCCGGAGCTTTCATTTCCACCACTGGTCGCATCATGTTCCTCTCAAATCCACGGGATGTGATCGATCCCTTGGACTGCTTTCCTGATTGCCTGCGGGAACCATCCGAGCGCCGGGACCACATTGCGCTGGCCAGGGTCCACGCGTGCAAGATCCAGATCCCCGAACACACACACTTCTACCTGGTCGTGCATTTGTGTGAGCTCCGCGCAGAGCCTGCGAAACCGTTGCATCACGATCCGGTCCGGACGGACGTTTTCAAACCGAACGTCGCGATTTTTGAGAAAGCTAAAGGAATGGAACACCAGAACAATATCGCGGCAACCGGACTCCTTGGAAAGCCGGATCGTCTCCAGAATCTCACGCACCGAGACTGCCGATATCTCCAGATTCTTGTAGGCGCCGGCACGGACGGACTGGAAGTTGGTGACCGGAAACTCGTGGACGCCCTCCAGGACTCGCGGGACGTTCAGCGGACGTTCGCGGAATCCGCACGTGCGGTCGAGGTACGCCAAGTTGTAGCTGGAGTCAATGACAATGCCGTTTTCGCGCAGCGCCCGGAGCGTACCTTCCGAAGCGCCATAGCATCCGGCACGGAACGCGCGCGGCGCAACGCCGCTGAACTCGCGGAAAAGGGCGACCCCTTCTCCGATCAGGTCCCTCTGCTCCTCGGGCGACAATTGGAACATCAAATCCTGCTCGCGGCGGCCGCGTCCCTCGACGAAATCGCGATAGAACCGCTGCACCGGATGCAGGTGGAGCTGTACGTCGTGGCCGCGCTTCTGGATACAGTCGAAGACGTCGCGCACTTCCTGCGCGCCCCGTAGATACGAACAGAACACTTCCACGAAAAATGTAGCGCGGAAACGGTGCTGCTCAAGAATGTCCATGATCAGCGGCACACCGTAAAATCTGGAGCCGTTCTCACCGAGAATGGTACGCGAGACGGGCAGCGGCCCCAGGGCGTTTCTCCAGGCGCCGCCAAGCGAGGTCTCGGTGTCCACGGTGAAATAAACTCGGATCTTGTCGGCCATACCTTTGGGCGCAGAGGCTATTCGGATACTGTTCGTATTGGGCTTGCGCCCTGCCAGCCCACGGCCAGACGGGTGCCGCGAACCACGCGCACGCTGATGCGGCGCGCTGCCTCGTCCACAACTCTGCTGACGTCCTTGATATCCCCGTAGTCGTGCCACACGATCACGCCGCCCGGCCGGATGTTGCGCAACGCGTTCTCCGTGTCTGCCTTTACGTACTCGCGATAATGACAGCCGTCGATGAAAATCAGATCGAACGGACCGTCGAGTTGGGTCCAATCCAGCTTGGCTGAATCGCCTAGCACCTGCCGGATGCGGGATTCATATTTTGTGCCCTGGAACTGAATGCCGATCCGGTTGCGATCCGTTACGTTCCAATGGTTGTTCGGGACGTTGTAGACAAATTGCCGGTCCCAGTTCTGCGGAAGGTCCACGGTCGTAACGCGGCCGTCGTCCGGCACATTGGCGGCGAGGTTGAGCGTCGTGTTGCCGTCGTAAGTGCCGATCTCGAATATCTTGCGCGCCCCCAGGAATTGCGCAATCGCGCACAGAGTCATCACTTCGCCGGCGTCCATGGAAAGACCGACCTTCCGCTGGTAAAGATTCACCAGGTTCACATGCACGGTTTCGCTTCCCGGAAATATCTGCGTGAGGTGATGACGCGGTAAACGGCCATGACGCCAGGTGCTGATGCGGTAAGCTTCCAGATCCTTGAAGGGGATCCCAAAAGGAAGCGCCCGGCGAACCGCGAATTCCAGAGCGTGCTTGGGCGAAGTGCGGCCCTGCTTCCAATACCAAGCGAGTTGCTGTATCGTTTCCGGCATGGTCTAAGATGTAACGGCCGGGATCTCGCAGCAACAGTCACAGTGGATGCGCACGATCTCAGCTTCGGCGCCGCGTTCCTCGATCTCCCGTCCGTAGCCCTCCCGATTCTCCAGTCTTTGCAATCCCGCCATTTCAAGCGCCTGCCGGGCCGGCTGGTTGCGTTTCGTCTCGACGAAGTTGACCGCCAGCCGCCTGGTGCCGCCCTGCCGATGGTGCGTCTCCAGATGGGTGAAGAATGCCTGTTCGACGAATTTGCCCTGGACGCGGCAGGACAGCATCAGATCCTTGACCTCGATCGCGTCGCCGGAATGCCGGACCATCCCGAATCCGATCACGCCGTAAGCACCGAACCGGTCCGAGCAATCCAGCACGTATTTCTCCAGGCCAGAATCCTCGAGGAATTCCTGCAGTTGCGCGCGATCATACTTGCAGCCGGAGAAATTCAGCTGATTGGTCCGCTGCACCAACTCCGCGACCCGGTCGAAGTCTTCCTCGCGGTAGCTTCTTACTCCGAGCTGAATCTCGCAATGCGCGAGAAAGCGCAGGTAATCGTCGCCAAACTCCGCCTGCGTGTCTTCACGGACGAACGCTTCCTGGTAGTAGCGCCGGCGGTTTCTCGCGTCTGCCGTGTCGCTTCCTTGAAAACGTTCGCCGGCGAGCAGCGAGTCGACGTCGTTGACGTTGATGCACTCTACCTCCGGGATAGCCATGCCGACCTCATTCAGCTCGAACGGATTGTCGTCCACGAATGCGAAGGTGTTGAGATCGAGATTCAGCCGCTTCGTGATATTTCGAATGCTTTCGCTCTTCGGCGACCAGTTGATTTGCGGCACCAGGAAATATTCGGCGAGCCCCAGTTGCTCCAGTCGCCGCCATGCCGAGTCGTGCGTGTTCTTGCTAGCGATGCTACACAGAATGCCGCGGCGGTCGAGCGCTTCCAGTATCCGCCGGACGTTTTCCTTCGGGCGAACGTCGTCGTTTTCCACCAGAATGCCGTCCCACAGGGTGTTGTCGAGATCCCATACCACGCACTTGATGGCGGGGGGCCTCGAAGAGGTACCAGAAGTCTTAGGCGTGCGATAGCGGATGAAATCAGCGGTCAGAAAGACGAGCCGGACGGCGGAGTCGGCTTCCGGCGTGAGCGTTATGTTGAACGGAAGTCCGGTTTCGGCGAAGGTCTCGAACAACTTGCGATCGAATTCATGCCGCGAATATCCCGGCGCGAAATCGACGGTTGTACGGAACCGCGGCCGAATCTGAACCAACTCAGCGCTCTGGCGCCGCGCTTCGGGAGCATAGTCCATAGCCAGTTGCATCCGGACTGTTTGCTCGGACGGACTATAGACTTCGAGTAGAAACGCGTCCGGTTTGCTGCGGCCCTTGTTCCTCTGATGCAGCCAACTGGTGAGTCTGCGGGAAATTCCGAAAGCGGGATACACCCAGCGCTCATCCTGAGTCATGCGGCTGATCATGGGCCCCAGGGCGTTCAGCGCACGAGCGGACCATCCGCCGAAGCGCTCCAGCCAGAGGACTCGTGACCGTGGCGCGACGGCTGTATTTCCCATCGCCGCGAGCACACCCCACTTCTTGAATGCCACCTCGGCCCCATACCCTCGCAAGGATTGGAACTGACGGTTCCGGTAGATTCCGAACCGAAACCGGCGGCAGCGCGTGTCGGGCCGCGCTTCGAAAAGGTCGCAGCTTTTGTAGCAGGCCGGCGCTGCGCACTCGGTGCAGTGCTCGCCCCACACCATCAGGGAAATCGCGGCGACGTCGTCGCTCCAGGAATACGGCGCAGCCGCGCTTGCGGGTGCGTCTCTGTGCAAACGGCGATCGTATTGGTCGATCTCAAACATAACGATCTCGCAAACCTACTTTGCTCCCTCCTCCGCCCTGGAGCCCACGCGTCGAATCAGCTTCCTTACGTTGCTCTTTAAGCCCATCTTTTCGAGCGCGGCGGAGGCCGACAAGGTGACCGCAGAACAGACGCGGTGCCCGGCGGTCAAAAAGCACGAATAGACGCCGCGCCGGAAGAGGAACACCCGGCCCTGTAGGTAATTTTCATTGGACAACTCGTCCTTGTACCGGGCGTAGTCCTGCAGATCGAACACGCGGGCGCGATTGTAGTTGAACAGGTCCTCCACCGTCAAAAGCTGGAGCACCGCCCCCGCCGAATATTTCGACCAGTCAGGGTCGTGCCCGATCTCGTCCAGCAGAAATGTGCCGTTGTACTGGTAGCCCACGATAAACGCGACGGCTCGCTCGCCGCAGTACAGCAAATAAGAGCGCATCCAGCCTTGCGCGGCCGCGAAGCTGAGACGCTCCCGCAGCAGGCCGGTCGCGCTGAGGCCTCTCTGATGCAGCTGCCATTGGTAGGTTTTCCGCGATATGTCCACCGCAATGTCGAGAAAGCTCGCAACTTGCTCAGGTGATTCATAGCGGAGCAGCCTCAGATCGCCTCCAGCAGCTTCGCGCAGTTTCCTGATCTTTCGTTGCAGCGTATTCCGATGCTTGGACGAGAACTTGCCCATATAGTTCTCGAACGTTCCTTCGATGCGCAGAACCGGGTGAGGCGAAACGCGATCGGGTTGATAAAGCAGAAAGGATTCGCGGATGAGCCTGCTGGAGTGCAGGTACTTCCAGAAGAACGAATCAACCGGGACCTCTTCGATGAATACCGCGTCGAATCCGCCCTCGGAAAGCACGCGGCGGAAAAGCAAATCGCAGGACGTCTCGTCCTCCGGAAAGGCCAGCGGTCCGCCCAGTAGTCGAAAACGCTTGAGTGGAAAACTGGCCACGCACCACTCACCCAAGTGCCATTTGAGCGGCCAATTCCGCCGAAGAAATGGAGCGACGCCCGCAAGCGATCCCGATTCGAGGAGCGCGTAAACCTGCAAGTTGCTTCTCTGGCCGGCGAAATATCCGTTGAGCCAGTCGGGATTGTGCATCGGCGTCGGACTGGACGAAGCGAAGGCGCGCCACTGATCGAGAAGATCGCCTGGCGCCTGGTCGATGGTGGTTGAAACCAGCGAAGCGGCGCGCGGTTTTCTAGCCGGGTTCATGTTCGGCATGGGCGGTTGGCCCTTTTCGGGGGCAAGAACAGCCTTAACCACGCGGCGCCTCCATGGATTGCCTTGTCCTCCTGCTCACGTCTTCACTCGGCCGATTCCTATTTCTCACGCGCCAGTTCCTTCGCCTTCCGCACCCAGTCCACCGGGGCGGACCGCCACAATCCGGAAATCACCCGCTGGACCGGACGGCTGCGATACAGCTCACGGGTGCTGGGATTCTTCGGCCAATCTTCTCGTTTGCTTGTCTTCTTCGTTCCCAGCGCCGCCAGGGACTGGTCCATCACCTCGATGGCGCGATCGATGTGGGCGAAAGAAATGGTCAGCGGAGGAATCACGCGGAAAGACCGGCTTCCATAGCCGAACGTGAGATGAACACCGCGCTGGCGGCAGCCGTACATAAAATCATTTGCCATCTCTTCGGTTTGCGAGGCGTCCGGGACCAACAGATCGAAGCCGATCATCAGGCCTTGGCCGCGAACGTTTCCGACAAAAGAGTGCCTGGCCGCGAGCCCCCGAAGCTGCTCCATGAAATAGTTCCCCGCCTCGTGGGCGCGTTGGACCAGGTTCTCTTCGCGCACGATATCGATGACCGCCGCAACTGCCGCCGCGCCCACCGGATCCGATTGGTGGCTGGTGAGATTCCATAACCCGGATCTCACCACGCGATCGGCGATCTCGGGCGTGGTAGTGACCGCCGCCACCGGGAAACCGTTGCCCGCCGATTTCGAGATGGTCAGGATGTCCGGCTCCACGCCGTGGTGTTCCACAGCAAACCACTTTCCCGTGCGGCCGAACCCGGTCTGCGCTTCATCAGCGATCAGCAGGGCGCCCCGCCGGTGCGCGATTCGTCTGAGCTCCTGCAAGTAGCCGGGCGGAGGAATCAGCATGCCTCCGGCCGACATCACCGGTTCGACTATAACCGCGGCCACATTGCTCCAGTCGCCAATCCAATCTTCGGTGGACCGCAAGCACGGAAAGTCGCAGGTCTGGGAGGAAGTACCCGTAAAACACCCGATGCACTCCGACGTGATGGGCAGACGGTAAGAATCCGGGACCACCGGCAGTGAATCCTTTAGGCCATGCGAGAACAAGCTGGATACGCTCTTGGTAGCGAGCGAGGTTCCGTAGTAGCCGCGCGAAAACCCCACGATTCCGGTCCGGCCCGTATATGCCTTGGCCAGCCGGAAAGCGAATTCGTTGGCTTCCGTGCCCGTCGACAGGAAAATCGTTTTGCTCAGGCCGCCACGGGCCACCTCGGCCAGCTTGTACCCGGCCTCAAGCACAGCCGGGGACAGGTACTGCGTTCCCGTGTGGAGCAACGCCTGGGTCTGCTCGACGATGCGACGAATAAACGCGGGATGGTTATGGCCGAGAACGCAGCAGAACATGCCGGACGCAAGGTCCAGCAACTCATTGCCGTCGGCATCCGTCACGATGCAATCGTTGCCTTTTACCAATACCTGGTCGGCGTAGGGCATCGCCATCAGGACGTTGTCGCCGTACCGGCGCCAATACTCTGCGTTGCTCAAGGCCATCGCTTCTTCCTTGTTCATCGTGAAAACGGCGGCGTGACCGGCTCGGCCAGCGGTATAAAGCCGAGTGGTCCCTTTGGATCGACCCGTACTGTGGCTTTGTAAACGTAACCCTCGGTCGCGTTATCCCATCCCGCGCGTCGGCACAGCCGGTACGTGAAACACTTGATCGATGACGCCATGCCGTTTTCGCTAACCGAGAGCTGCTGAAAACGCAGCTTTTTGCGGAAGAAACGGTTCGCGTTATAGACCAGCTTGCGGCGCTCGGAGGCTTCCGTGTGATAGCGCGTGGAAAGCGAAACGTTCAGCGCGTCGAGATTCTCAATGCGATGCGGAGCGTTTTGCGGCCACCACACCAGGTTTCCGGGCGCCAGGTCGAAGACCTCGGCATACTGGTCGAATTCGGGCGAATAGGGAACTTCTTCATCCATGGCGGAGCCGAAGATCTCCTCCAGAAAGTACTGAGACACGAAGCGCTCCTCGAGCGGGTAGATCCACATGCGCTTGTGGCCGCGGACGTGGAAAAGCGTGGTGGGCGGGCCGTCGGCGTGATAATACACCATCGCGCGAGGCGACGACAGAAGCAGCGTGCCGACAGTGGAAACCGGCGTGAAGCCGGGCGACGCTTCCGCCATCTCTTCATAAAGCTGATCGATGATTTCGCGATACGGCCGGTCGAAGAGATCCAGGCGCAGGATGTTGTACCAGAGCCTGCCGGATTTGACCGCCGCCAGCAGATCCTTGCCCGGCACGCCTGTAGTATCCACCGGCTGCCAATCTTCGCGGCGCAACGGTTCGGTGCCCATGGTCCAGGCCTGAAGGCGCTTGCGGGGATAGCGGTCCAGCAGATCGATCAACGCGTCATCGCTGAACAGATCGAGCTGATCCAGACGATGCCGCGCCGTCACGGGGTGCGCACCCCGCTCGTCGAATGGGCCGTCGCACCAATCGATGAATCGCTTGCTTCCCTCGGTCTGTCGCGCTTCCTCCAACTTAACGTGGCCGATCATTGCGATAGACTCCTTCTCTCTTCTGAAACACTCCGGCGTCGCTCTTCTCACTGCGCGGAAGGCGCTCTCGGATCACCTGCGTGCTTTGCTGAAGCGGCGGGGACACGTCGATGCTGCGCCGGGCGAATTTCAGGTCCTTGGTTCTCTCGTCCGCGTAGGTAATCCAAACCGTGTGCCCATGAATTTGCAACGAGTTCGTGAATCCGGCGTAATTTCTGTCGACGACTTCCACCAGCCAGTGACCGTCAACCCGGTGCGCCATTTTCAAGAGCCCCGCGCCGGCGTCGTAGTAGCTGATATACGGATTGCCTGCCTCATCCAGAGCGATTCCGTTGCGATCCGGGTAACCCTCCTTCACCAGCGAATCCACAACTTCGGTGCTCCAGGCTTCGCCGGGCTTTGTGGCGTACTTGACCACCCGGTTACGAACGTCGGTGTAAGCGATGTGCGGCCGGTCTAACTTGTCCATTACTAGCGTGCTGGACCACATGGTGGTACCGGGCCGGCCCGCGCCCTCCAGGATTTCCACGTCCCAGGACCGTCCGTTCCAAGTCGCATAACGAAGACTGGCGTCTTCGTATTTCACGTTTCCATACGCAACGTGCAGCGTACCGGAACTGTCGGCCACGATCGAGTTGAACTTGCCGCTTCCGGGCGTCGGATCCACTGTGCGCACCTCCCACTGCGTTCCAATCCAGGACACATCGCGCAGATGCAGTTCCTGATTGCCTTCTGCGTCTTCATATTCGTAATAGGTGATGTGGGGAAGGTTGCCAGGCGCCAGCGCGATCGAGGTATAGAACAAAATCTGTTTCGCCACAATCTGAATCCTTTGTTTCTGCCAAGTAGCGCCGTTCCAATAGGCGTACTTTATACCGCCAGTGCCGTAATCCAAGTACGAGATATGAGGATATTGGTGGGAATCCAGAATCAGCGAGCAAAAGCCCTGAGTGCGGTCCACAGTAGTGATGAACCATTTGTCCAGGCTGTGATCCCAAAATGCGTACTTCAGGTTCGCATTGACGCTGTCGGCGTAGGCGACATGAGCATTGCCATACTTGTCCAGCCGCAGGGACGAATACTCTCCGCCGATACCTGGATCGATGACTCCGATTTGCCAGTCGCCCGCTACGGCGGAGGTCAGAAAGAGCACGCCGAATAAAGAGGCCCGCAGGACGGCGGAACTGCGATGAAAAGCGAGGCTTGAGATGTTCTTCATGGCACCGTCTTTTCTTCCAGGGACGGAGGGTTCGGCATGCGCAAGCCCAGCGCGGAGCGCAAACGGCCGCGTCCCCACGCAGCCAGGCTTCCCAACCAATGCCTCGGTGTATAGACGATCGAGGGTAACGGATCGCTCGCCGACCAAATGGCGTAAATCTTCTTGCCGCGGGCTAAACGCAGCAGCGCCCAAAATCGGCCGTCCCGCCGCCAGAGCGAGCGCAGCAAAGCCAATAGCAGAACGTCTTCCGCCACCCATTTCCAGCGTTCCGGATTGCGCTGGCCGGGCGCGACGGCAAGTCCCGCGAAATCGCAGTACGCGGCGTAAATAAGATCGACGCCGGCGGCATGTCCCAGGCGATGCTGGTCCCAAGGGCGGGGATTGATCTCGATGAGCTTATAGGAAGCCGAGACCGCATCCCACTTGAACTCGACTTCGGCGATGCCGCTAAACCGGATCGCTTGGAGCAGACCGCTCGCCTCGGCGATCAATTCCGGACGGTCCGCCGTCTGGACGATACAGCCGGTGCCGAATCCCTCGGGCACCTGCAACACCTTTTGCGCCGTGAACGCGGCGGCGAGGTGTGCGGAGCGGTCCATGTAGCAGGCCGCGATGAACAATTGGTCGTCGCCGCCGGGAACCACTTCCTGGATCACCACGCGCGGATCGGCAGCGGCCACGAGCTTATATTCCTCGATCAAGCCTTCCGCCGAGCCGAGACAGATCGCCTTCCGCGCTCCTACCTTCTTCCAGTTGTCCCCTTTTCGCCAGAAGTGCGCCGAAAGCGGCTTCATGACGCAGGGGTAATGAATTTCGTCCACCAGCGGCAGCAGTTCCTCGAGTGTCTCGATCTTCCAGGTCTCCGGGACAGGCACGCCCACGTTCTGGGCGAGCTTGTAAGTTGCCCATTTATCCAGACAGGTCGTAAGAGCCTGGGTCGATGGCAGAACCGGCATGAATCGGTCCCCCAGTCTGTCCCGGCGGCGTTCAAGAAACAGGACATCGTCGTCGCGCGTGGGAAACAGAAGCTTGGAACCGTCGAGCTCCTCGCCCAGCCGGAGCAGGAACTGCTCGAGTCCCTCGGGATCCTCCCGCGAATCCGGGCACCCGCGAATGTCGGCGTAGCGCGTGAAATTGCCGTAGACGCCCCGGTGCGCGCTCAGGCCGATGACTCGAATGCCTCGCTCACCCAGACTGCGGGCGATGCCCAGGCCCGTGTAGAACATGTTCATCACGACGGCGGCCGGCAAGCGCTTGCTTTCGATTTGCTTCTTCATGGCGGTCATACTCTTCCCAGCCAGGCCGGCTTCAACCAGCGGGAGGACGCCCGCAATGCGCTGCGTTTCACCGACTCGATAGTGGCAATCTCATCGGAGGAAAGCACGCCCGTCAGCCACACCAGCCCCATGAAGACGCCAAACAGAGCCGTTTTCCAAAGCAATTCACCCCACAACCCGGACACGCCCATCCAGATCGACGCCGCATAAACGCCGATCGCCAGGAGCAGCGCCTTCAGCACCCGCTCCAATCCGAGCGTTAAGGCGCAGACCCGCTGCGAGAAGATATAACTCCCAGCGGCGAGAATGAAAAATCCCAGCAGCGTGGCCCACGCCGCTCCGGTGATGCCCCATGGGCGAATGAGGGCGTAATTGAGAATCAGAGTCGCAATCGCCGCAACCGCGCTCACAACCCCGATCAGCACGGTCCGCGCCGCGAGATACATTCCGGCTTGCAGGAAGAACCCGGCGCCCAGGAAAATGTACGCCAACGCGATTATGGGAATGATCGCTGAAGCTCCCCAGTATCTGTGGTCCACCAGGATGTGCACCGCAGTCGGGCCAAATAGCGCCAGGCCGAGTCCGCCGGCGATGAGGATCAGGGAATACAGCACGAACATGTGCCGAAAGATTTGCTCGTGATCGGTCTGCCTGTGAATCACGAACATGCGCGCCTGCCACATCATGTTGAAGGGCTGGATCAGAAGAAAGTTCAACATGTAACCGAACTTGTATCCGATGGCGTAAATCCCTACGATTTCGAGGCCCCGGTACTCGCGCAGGAAGAACCGGTCGGAGAAATTCAGCACGAACATCGTAAGGTTGCTCAGCAGCAGCGGACCCCCGAAGACCAGCAATTGACGAAGGCATTTCGGGTCGATGGGCAGGCCGATATCGTGGCGCGTCCAATAGAAGATCAGGATGGTTTTCAAGGTCCCGACCAGCAGAGGGCTGAGCAGCACGCCGAATAATCCCCACTTCAGCACCACCACGAAATAGATGTTGAGCGCCAGAATAACCACTGAGCCCACCGTGTCGTACGCCACCAGCAGCCCCACCTGATCTTTGGCTCGCATCAACGTATATGGCACTGTAGCGACATAGGCCATTACGGCAAAGGTGAAAGACAGGAACAGGTAAACGCTCGAAACGCCGGGTCCGAAAAACGCGTGGGTCAGCACGGGGAGCAGCAGGCAGCCGATCCCGTAGACCATCGAGCCAGTGACGAACGCGAACAGGAAGCTGCTGCTGATCACCCGGCGGCGCTCATCGTTCGAGGACGCGGCTGCATAGTATTTCAGAATGGCGGTGGTGAGACCGATGTTCAGGACCAGCCCGAGCAGCGACATCGTCAAATCCAGCAGTTCCCAGATGCCGTAATCGCTGGGGGCCAGATAGTGTGTGTACAGCGGCAGCATCACGAAACTTGCTGCCTTGAGCAGGATCCCGCCCATACCCCACACCGCGCTCTGCTTTACAGCGATGTGGACTTCGCTGTTTACAGCCGATCGGCTCTCAGTGGCTTCGGCAAATGCGGCCATGCTCAGGCTTGCTCCTCGGCCCAGGCCAGTTCCCCGGCATCGGCCGTTTCCTCAACCTGCGGCGCCGTTTCGCCAATGACGTAGCCTTCGGCCCAGGATCGTTCGCAGATGTGCTTTAGCACGACGATGCAAGCTACGATCAGAAAGAAGTAGTCGAAATAGGCACGGCCCAAGAATAGTCCGGAAGTAAGGAAACCGACGAGACTCAGCCGGAACATGTTTACGTATGCTAGGGCAACTTGGTCGTCATATTGCCGGGCGCGCCTAGCCACGCGAAAAGCACTAAACATAGACGAGAGAACCAACGCCAGGTAGAGGAATAGACCGGTGAAGCCGTGCTCGGCCAGAACACCGAAGTACACGCTGTGCGGTCCATGGACGTCCCGAGCGTTCGGGGCGTAAATTTTAAAGAGATCAGGAGTGAACGTTTCGAACCCGCCTCCGGTGATCGGATAGTCGTTGGCGAGGTTCCATGAGAAGTGCCACGCGTTGATGCGGTTCATGGCGGACGAATCCAGCTTTTCTTCACCGAGCGTCGACATCCGATTCCGCCAAGCCTGCGGGGCAAACATGACCGCGAATACCACAGTCATGACTATCACCGGGACGAGCACCAACCTATTGCGCATTTGCAAGAACATCAGGATGCCTACCGCCACCAGGCCAAGGAGGGCACCCCGTGAATACGTAAAAAATATCGCTGGGATGGTGATAAGGAACAGGCCGGATAGCAGAAACTTCAATTTTCGGTTTGACTCCGTTCGCGCCAGGAAAAAAAATAGGGGCACCGTCATGTTCAGGGCAAGCCCAAAATCATTGTTGTCGGCGATCATCGATGCTGGCGGCCCATACAAACGAAAGTCTCCGCCTGTGAGGATCATAAACGGCAGATCTTTGGCAACGAAGAGACCGAAAGAACCCGCGACAACCAGCGCGAGAATCCGCAGCCTCGCAAAACTGTCGACCAAGCATATGGACACCATGGTCATGAGAAGAATTTTGGAAACGAAGAACCACCGGTACCAAGTGTCGCCTGCGTGATGGGCAAAAAGCGGCGTATTCGCGCTGACGTAAGAAGTGATCGTGAACCAGACCCACAGTATCGCGATCATGGCCGACTCCCGCGAAGCGAGTCGTCGGCATCCCCGATTAAATACCAGGAATCCAGCCAATGTGGGAATTGCGACAGCCTCGGCCAGAGGGAACGTCGACGCGAAACCGAACGCCAGGTGTTGCGGATTAACGAACGCCACGATCGTCCACAGGAGGACCCCGTAAAATGGTCGAAAGAAACAAATGGGCAAGCTGGGCAGGAAAAAGCCCAGGACTAAGATATCCCGCACTTAGGCCTCCTCGCCTCGTGGTGCGCCTTCTCGCATGTTGTCATTGGCATCTAGCATCTGTTTGAACGGACCTAAGCGAAGTGCCAATAGATTCAAGGCAGATGCCTTGCCATTTCTCGAATGGCCCGAGTTGCCGGTAAGCCTTTGCGCGAGCTGCGGCGGGTGAGGAAACGTGGGTTTCGTTGCCATAACTGTGGAAAAAAACAAAAAAGATAGAGTACCCACGCCGAAGAAGCCGCTTCTTAGGGAGCCACAGCGCACTGCTCGGAGGCCCGCACAGCGTTCTGGGTGTGCCCAACTCCGTAGTGGCGGAGCAGCATCGGAAGTATTTCCAGAATGGACAACTTTTCAGTATGCACCCGATGCTGGCCCGATCGGACCCAAAATACGCCGTCCGGATGGTGACAGCCGCTCTTAATCTCGCCTAGGGGATAGAAGAGATCGTAGAACCGCGCCTGCCTACCGTCCACCATCACGAGAGCGTCAGCAGGGATCATCGAGTGGAGCTGACAGCCCATGTAGACCGTGCCCGGCTCGGACGGGGCGATCTCTAATACCGCGTCGCCTTGGAACGATATGCTCCCGAGTTTACGCCTGGCTTCCGCGGCCGCACCTTCGTCGGCGAAGCTTAGCAGATATTGGTGGGTCATTACTGGACGCACCGATTGGGGACGAATTGCTAACGACCCGAGCAGGGCATCGATGTCATGGGGCCTATAGAAATACTGTCCCCCGCTGGCCTCAGCCCTCAAAAACGGCTGCTGGCTGAGCGCGGTGGCGAGGATCAATATGGTGTCCCCGCCTGCAAGTCGAAGAAAGTCTCCGAGGAGCTTGTCCATCTGCTCGTAACCGAACAATATGGCTCGCCCGTACCGCCGCTGCTTCTCGTTCGATGGCCGGACTGTGAACGGCGTGGGGTCCATATGGCGCCAGTACGAATGCTGATAATGCGCGGTACTGTTAAGGAAGAACGTCGCGAAGTCAAGCTTCAGCTTGCGGTAGTAATGGCGGAAGACATCAAATTGTAGTTTGTCGAGAAGCACCGCCCGGCGCCAACGCTCCTCTTTGTCAATAAACTGATCAAGTATCATCTGCTTGGCTATAGCAGAGACGGTTTTAAGACGCAGCCCGTGGGACGCGAGAAAAAGAAAGAAGCGGCTATAGTCTTGGATCGAAAGCGCGGGTGAGTCGTTGGTATACTCCTGCACCATTCGCGCCACCACTCTGTGGAAAATGTGAAGTTCCGACGGGCTCGGCTCCTCGCTTAGGCACCAAGGATCGGGCAGGAAGAAGGAACCAGGCGCCGAGAATCCGCGCGCATTCATGCTGGAGCAGTTTGCGACCGATTTGCCGCTGCCTAATAGAATGCTCCAAATATCAGGATGCCCCGCTCTCGGACCGTCCGTCAGGTGGGCTACGCCGTGCTGCTTAAAGCTCAGCCCCGTGTGAATGGAGTACCATTGGACCCAAGGCTCTAGATGAGGGGGAGTTTTTTCATCTGCCTCAGTAATGTAAACTTCAGACTCGTTATAGAAAGCCTGGAAGTTTGGTAACTTACCCTCCCCTATCCACTTCTGGAGCAAGCTCGGACACAACTCGTTGAACTCCAAAAGAACTATTTTGCGTGCTGACATGTTCCCTCGCATAAGTCATCGATTTCAGAACGACGCAAACGAAACCTCATCCAATAGCAGCCGGGTTGCCATTCACAGGGCAGAAGCGATGAGAAATCTCGTATTAAGCAAGCGTGATTGGTGCCAAGCGAGGAACTTCGCAATCCCTTCGCGGAACGTCGTCCTTGGCTCATATCCCAGCAGACGTCGCGCCTTGGATGTGTCCGCGTAGGTAATGGGTACGTCGCCGGGTTGATCCGGAAGCCGGGCAATTTGAGCCTTTGTTCCGATGCAGTCTTCCAGAGTCTCCACCATGGCGCGGAGCGTCACTGGACTAGAGTTGCCCAAATTGAAAACCTCGTAACTGCAATCGTAGGCCAGCGCCGCCAGAATTCCCTGCACGATGTCTTCAACGAAGGTGTAATCGCGGCCAGTGCTCCCGTCGCCGTAGACCGGAATCCGCTTTCCGGCGAGCATCAGTTCCGTGAATTTTCGAATGGCCAGGTCGGGCCGCTGACGCGGTCCATAAACCGTGAAGAACCTCAGGCAAACTGTCTTGATTCCATAAAGATGCGAGTAGGTGAAACAGATCTTCTCGCCTGCTATCTTTGTGGCCGCATAGGGCGACACGGGCAGATTCACCTGGTCCGCTTCGCTGAAAGGAACCCGGTTGGCGATGCCATAAATCGAACTCGAGGACGCAAAAACGAATTTTGCGGCGCCCGCCTTCCGCGCCGCTTCAAGTAGAACCATGGTTCCGCCTACGTTGACCCGCTCATAGAGCAGCGGGGCTTCGAGCGATGGCCGGACGCCCGCGCGTGCGGCCAGATGAATCACGGCATCCGGCTGGTGCTCTTCGAATGCGCGGGTGACGGCCGCGGCGTCGCAGATGTCTCCTTCGTAGAAAGCCACCGGTCCGGCCTCCCGGATCAGCGCCAGGTTTTCCCGCTTGCGGGCGGGGGAATAGAAATCATTGAGGTCGTCAATGATGGCCACTCGGTGTCCTTGTCCGAGCAGCTTTTCGCTCAGATGCGATCCAATGAAACCTGCTCCGCCGGTCACTAGAACTCTCATGACACCTCGCTTAAACGGCGATTTTCGACAATGCCCTGGTGCGCCTGACGGATCACTTCGCCGGCCACTTGTTCCCAGGAACGCGACTGCCCCCAGGCTGCGATCGCAGGCCGGTTCCAGGTCTTCAGCAAGGCGCTTCGCAACGCGCTTTCGAGCGCAGCCTGGTCATCGATCGGGACCACGGTTCCGTATTCGGGGCTCGGGATCAGATCCGGAACTCCTCCGACGTCCGACGCGACTACCGGAGCGCCACACCCAAGCGCCTCATTCACCACGTTCGGCCAGCCTTCCCGATTGCTAGCCAGGCAAAAGACATCGGTCGCCGACATGTACTCGGCCAATACCTCGGCTGGCACGTTACCGGCAAAGTGAACATACGGTTCGAGCGCGAATTCACCTACCAGCTCGTGGAGCGTGCTCTCATATCGCCCTTCCCTCCCCGGACCGCCCACAATCCAGAGCTCTACGGCGATGCCCTGCCTGCGAAGTGCGGCAACAGCTCGAATCACCCGATGATGGCCCTTTCGTTCAATGAGATAACCGGCGGACAGGAGCATCAGCCGGTTCTCGGGAATTCGATGTTTCGCCCGTGCCTCGGCGCGGTCGCGTTGAAAATAGATCCGTGCATCGATGCCGTTGGGGATCGTGCAAACGCGCCCGGATGCAACGCCCAGACCGATCACAAACTGGCGCAAGCGCTCTGAAACCGTGATGACGCGGCACGCGCGGCGCAAGGCCCACTTCATCCAAAATCGGCGCAGCGCGTAGGTTGCGTGGCGCGTCTCGTCCCCCCGGAGCGTCACCACGAACGGACAGTGAAAAGCGGCGGACAGCAACGCTGCTGCGGCCGCAGTAGGATGGCCGAAATGGGCGTCGATCAATTCAAATCGATACCCACGCCGGAGGCGGCTGATTTTCGGCAGCAGGGAGGCCACCAGATAGACGGTGTTCAATGCGCCCGCCCCGGGAGTATATAGCCAGCGAGGATGAAACACTTCCATTTCCTGGTCCCAGCGTTGCCTCGGCACTGCGCGGACATTCGCGTTCGCCGTCCCAGCCCAAATGGCGGCGTAATCGAAAAGTGCCAGCGGAGCCATCACCTTGATCTCCGCCATCGGAAGCATATGCCGGAGCCGCGAACGCACAAACGTCCCTAGGCCGGGCTCAGCGGGATTAGGGAAAGCCAGGCTGAGACTCAAGATCCGAAGCCTGCCGCCCATATCCCCGGTGATTTCAGCCGCCGCCACGAGGTCGGTAAAAGCAGTCGTCGTTCCAATCCGCGCCTGCGTCAAAGAATCGAATCGTTTCTGGCGGCCGTTCTCGAACTAATCTGGCTTGCCAAGAATCTGGAAAAAAACCGAAAAGATGGCACAACTTCGGACTGCGCCGGCAAGCAACCGGTGGCGAGGCGCTTGCAACCCCGGAAGGATTCACATCGCAGGACCGTTAGCTATGCGCTCGAATATCAGACATTTGGCCAAATCCGCTGTCCGGGCGATGGGTTGGGAGGTTCGCCGGCGAGCTGAGTTGCAAGTGCACTCCGCCGGAATCCGTCACGCTGAGGTGTTCCCGGCAGCTACGTATTCGCCCTGGCTTGCCGACGAGGAGTTCCAGCGCGTGTACCAGACCATCCGCAACAACACGCTGGTCGACATGTACCGGTGCTATGAATTGTGGCAACTGGTCGCGGAAGTGGCCAAGCTTCCAACGGGCGACTTCATCGAGATCGGGGTCTGGCGCGGAGGCACCGGGGCTCTCATCGCCAAGCGATCCCAATTAATGGGACTCGCTGGAAAGGTTTTTCTTTGCGACACGTTCCGAGGGGTGGTCAAATCCGGTTCGCGAGATGCGACCTACGTGGGCGGCGAGCACGCCGATACGGAGCGGGCCATTGTCACCGATCTCGCTCGCTCGCTGAATCTCGATCGGGTTGAAATCCTGGAAGGTGTGTTCCCGGACCAGACGGCGGAAGCCCTCGGCGAACGCACTTTTCGTTTTTGCCACGTCGACGTAGACGTATATGATTCTGCGAAAGATATACTCAGTTGGGTGTGGCCGCGGATCGTTCCGGGAGGCATGGTCGTTTATGATGATTACGGATTCCATAGCTGCGTAGGGATCACCTGTTTCGTAAACGAGGAGCGTTTAAAGCCGGATCGTATTGTGATTCACAACCTGAATGGTCACGCCCTAGTAATAAAAGTCAAATAAAACTCGGGCCACTCACCGAACCGGATCAGGCGCAATTAGGTCGCATGGCCCTGTTGTACCGGTCCAGCACCGCCGATCTGGCTAGGTTGTAAGCTGAAAATTGTTTTGGACCGCTGAGTTCGGCCGGAAAAGCTAACCGCTTGACAAAGATCGACATATATCCAAACACGTGCCCCCTATCCTGGAATCCAAGACAGTGTGAGCACAGCGCGACTTCCAATTTGAATAGAAACAGAAAGACGGCGGACATTCAATCGAATAGCGACCACTCCTTCTTCAACAAAAACATCAAATATTCTTCGACCCAATCCTTTCGGAACGACCGCGTTGCCGGAATTAGGGGTAGGGTTCCTGGCCTTTGGAGGTTTAAGTAATGCGGATTCTGCTACTGGCGATCCTGATAGGAAGTCCAGCATGCGCCCAAACCTTGAACGGTTTGGGATCTTCTTCCAAGACCTGCGTAGATCTCGATGGCGACGGATACGGCACCGGGCCATCGGCTAATCTGATGACGACCGCGTTCGCAGCTGTGGGGCCCGGTCTTCAGACTGTCCAAATTGGCGCTACCACGGGTCTGGTAGTGGGGCAGCGCGTTCGTTACGATACCGGGGCCAATCTGGAATTCGTGACGCTCACCGCGGTCTCCGGCGGAACGATCACTGGGAATTTCATCGCCGCCCATGCCGCGGGAGTGTCGGTTTCCGCGGGCACCCACGGCGATGGCAGTCTCTTCTTCCCCGGCTACCCGGCTGACGATCCGGGCTGCCTGGGTCTTGACGCCGACGACCGGGATGCGACCGTACAAACCGCGGCACAAGGCATCGCCAAGTACGGTTCGCTGAACGCATTTCTTGCCAAGCTGGGCCGCGACATTCAAACCTACGAGGCCGACAGCGTCGCGGGTCAAGCGGAGGCCACTGCCGTCGGCGCTCTTCTGTATTCTCCGGCCCACATCTATTACTTGTCGCCTTCGGGCGCCGACGGAGGCGGCTGTGGGACGTCCGCCGCGTCGCCCTGCTTGACGGTATCCGGATTGGTGAAATATGCGGGATATACAAACACAGGAGTCGGCGGGGACCTGATTCTGCTTCGCAACGGCTGGAATGGCCGCCTCACGTTCTACTCTGGATCGGCAACCAGATTTAACGGCGCGATGTCGTATCCCGGCGAGCATGCTATCGTCGACGCCAGTACTAACGGCGGCTACCAGGTAATTCTGCAGCAAACCAATTGCGCCACTCCGGATGGAGCGAACTACATATTTCTTGACGGTTTTCGAATTCGGAACGGCGCGACAATCGCGGGCGGCACGATCGATACCTCGGTTTGTCCCTCACAAACGGCCAGCGACGACCACGACGTCTGGATCCAGCACATCGATGGGACCGAGGGCGGCTCCCAAGGGCTTTCGCCGATCTCGGGGTTCAACGGCATTACCAACTGGATGGTGGAATATTCGGCGCTCCACGACGATAACTGCTCGTCCAACTGCAATACGCCGCATGGGCTGTATCTCGGCTCGCATTCCATCGCATCCTCCAACACCACGATCCGGCGAAACCTGATTTACCGGAACTCCTGGAACGGGCTGCACTGGAACGGCAATGCGACGGGGCTTTTCATCGACCAGAACGTGGTGTACGACAACGGCATCACCGGTCTCGATTTCGAGGAGGGGCTGGCGCATTCCTTCATTCGCGGAAATCTTGTCTTCAACAACGTCAAGCAGATGGTCTTTTACAATTACGCGGGAAGCTGCCAATCGCAGGGGACCTACAACGGGCAGTTCCAATTGTGCCCGGGCAATCAGAATTACAACCTGATCGAGAACAACACGCTCTATATGACGGGGAACGCCGATGTCAGTTATCCCGGCAGTAATCCCGACGCAGGGTGCCCCACGGGGTATCCGCATTGCGCTCAGCCGCCCATTCAGATCAGCAACGCCAGTAGCCCGTTAGAGGGCGATCTGGGAAGCAATACGTTTCGAAACAACATCATCGTGGCGTACGGGTGGAATGATGCGAAGCCCGGCGTGGCGTTTGGTGATCCCACGGCGAGCGGCACTTGCGGATCGGTGTGCCAAGGCTGGGCGCAAACCTCTACCTTCGACCATAATCTGTTCTGGCAATCGGACGGAAAAGGCGGCGCCAGCGTGCTTCTGATGGCGGCGACCAAGTACACTTGCGCGACGGCGGGTTCGGTCACGGCGGCCTTCACCAACTGCACGGTCGCCGACCCGGAGTTTGTCGCGGAGAACATCGCGAACTGGAATGTCGAATCTTCTTTCGACCTCCGTTTATCCACTACGTCGCCGGCGCTGCACGCCG
Source organism: Bryobacteraceae bacterium (assembly GCA_035501155.1). GTDB lineage: Bacteria > Acidobacteriota > Terriglobia > Bryobacterales > Bryobacteraceae > Palsa-89. Next base: position 152,469 of record DATJWO010000032.1, on the reverse strand, counting down.
GATCCACGGCGGGCGTTCCCGATTACGACGCTGCCGGAAGGGCATACACCGAGAGCGGACCATCGAGCGCCCCGAGCCTGGGAGCTTTGGAGCGGAACCTATACGCCCAGGGCTGGACGACGCTCACCGGCGCGGGATTATCGCCCGCCGTGGCCCCCAATACGGGTGATCCCAATAACACCAACTGTCTCACCCAGAGCGGCCTGGACGCCTCACCGTGCCCACCCAACGGTTACCCCTTTCCGACCAAGTACACCAGCGAGTTCACTGCCTGGACCGACGGTATCAAACGAGAGAAGCCCGGATCACCCAAGCAACTGGTCTGGTTTGGCGGCGGCCACGCGGACTACATCGGCAACGAAATTTATGCGATCTCTTTGAACCGCGTCGCGCCGTCCATCGCCAGAATCTTCGGGCCCAGTACATTTGCCGCGCCCGGTTTGACAGTGCTGCAGACCTGGCTCGTTCTGGATACGAACCCACAGCCCGCCTTAGCCGACGGCTCGGCCAGCACACGCCACACTCCCGGCAATCTGGCCTATAACTTAACGGCGGACAAGATGGGACTGTTCGGCGGCGCCATCGCAGGGGGGAACGGAGCCCACACTTACGACAGCTGGGAGTTTGATTTCGGGACGAATGCCTGGCAGCGCTACAACAGTGGCGGAGCCAATACCCACGACGTGGATTGCTCTAACCACGGCAGCGGGTATTCCGGCTGCGGCCTCGCTGTGGGCCAACAAGTGGACCCGATTGCCAGCTTCAACGGCAGCTTTCAAGGTTCCAATGTTTACGATCCGCTGACGCAGAGCTACTGGGTTTATTGGGGCGCCGCCGGAGGTTACTCCGTGCTGACCCAATACTACCCTACCTACCACCAGCACGTGGTTCGCGCGATGAACCAGCCTTCCCTGAGTGGCGGCGCGATCGGTGGCGAGAACTCCCGCGTCTTCATCAGCGATCGTCGATGGATTTTCGTGACGGATTGGTACAACAACACGCTCCGGAGTTGGATTATCGATATTTCCGGCGCCACCTCGCAGACTCCCAGTTCCGGACCCAATCCAAGCATGGCGCCGGTCACTACCGACGCGAGCTGCAACGGGCTTCTCGAAACGCCCGGTCCGGGATTGGTGTACCTGCCCCTGCAGGGTCGCATACTCGGATATCCGGCAGGCACCGGTGGAAACACCTACTACCTCATGGACCCGGCTACCTGGACGTGCACAACTGGAACCTTTGCCGGCGGCCCGGCGACGAATCCGCTGAACCAGTACATCATCGGCAAGATGCAGCACTTCGATTCGCTGGACGTGACCTTGGTGGTGAATGATGTCGGCGCCAATGCTCCCGCAGTGTTGAACCTGAGCCCGGGCGATCCAGGCGGCGGATCCATCCAGCCCTCGACTGGAGGGGGCGGAGGAGGAGCTGGCGGCACTGGTACCGGAACTACTCCGACTTGCGACTTGAACGGTGATGGCTCGGTGAATGTTGTAGACGTGCAAATCGCGATCAATCAGGCGCTCGGCATCGCCGTCTGCTCCACTGCCGATCTGCAGCAGAACGGACAATGCAATGCCGTCGACGTCCAGCGCCTGATCAACGCGGCTCTCGGCGGAGCCTGCGCCACCGGTCCTTAGAGCTACTGGACGGGCGCCAACCGCAATAGGTAAGCGTTATCGTCGGCGGCGTTGACAATCGCGAACACATCCAGTGATGGGAAATACTGGAAGCGCCCAAAGGTCCCTTGCAGGTCGCTTTCGAGCGTCGCCTGAGGACCATTGTCAAAAGTCTGAGTCGTGCAGCTCATGGTGTCCGGATTGAAGATATACACCGTATTGCCTGCGTTCGGATACCCGACGATTTGATCGAGCGCATAATCATACACCAGTCCCGGATATCGAGCGCTAGCCAAACCATCGCATCCCGTGACCCGGGAAGTCCACTGAACCGAGGCATAGTTGCCGGCGCCCGTCAGATCGATCGCGTATACATACGGTCGGTTGTCCTGGTACTCCGTTCCGAAGGCAATAAAGAGCTGCCGCTTGGGATCGATAACGCCAGTCGCATAAGTGGGGAAATGAGCGCCTCCGGCAGTGCTCAATTGCGTATACGTGTTGGTGGAATATGTATACAGGTACAGCGCGTCCTGCCATTGTTCGTACACGTTCTGATTGATCGGATCGTAGCCTCCCACCGAGAAATACTGACCGTACGTGTTGGCATTAATTGGCCCGTTCACCGGGTCCATGGCTCGCCATTGCAGGGCGCCTAACGACAGCGTCCAGGTGTCGTTGGCATGTGTGCCGGGCTCGCAAGCCAGCGCTCCATTGAATGAAAACAGCAGATCCAGATTCGCCATGTAGACGATGTTGTTCTGCGTCTCGCGCGCATTCGGGCTGCCATCAGCGAGCGTGGTGGCACAGTTGTTCCCTTCGGGTTGGACGACGGGGCCGGGATCGTTGAGCCGCGTCAGCGTAACCGGGTTGGCATTCAGGTTCAGTGAGTAGATCTCGTTTCCGTAATAGTTGTCATGCCCGCCGCCCCAGATGAGCATGCGGTTGCGCAGCGTGTCGGCGATGGCGCCGCCCCACACCAGAAGCCGCCAGCACTCGGTAGCGAAAGGATAGTTGTAATTCTGCGCCGCATGAAAACCGTTTGGAGGACAAACGCTGTTCATCATCGTATTCGGCAGTTGCGTCCATCCCACCGCGTATTGGGAAGGCGCAGCAGTTGTAAACACCTGGTCAGCCGAGGTGACGGTGTTGCCGTAAGGATCCGTGGATTGAACCTGGAAATGATATGTGGTCGCGGATTGAAGACCGTTGATCAGAATGCCGTGGGAAGTGCTCATGCTGCTTGAGGTGATGGGACCATCTCCGTAACTGGCGTTCAGGCCCCATACTACCTGGCTATTGGCCGGTTCGTTGGTCGTCCAAACAATGGTGGCGCCGGATGGCGTAACGAACTCGGCCGCGAGCAGTGAGATGGCTGGGCCGGGCGTCGTCGCAGTAGCGGCGGGGGAGGACTGCGCCGACACGTTGCCCCCGTTGTCGTAGGCGGCAACGGTGTAGCTATAAGTCGCGCCCGGCACCAGACCAGAGTCGATATACGAGAGACCGGCTGTTGCCGCAACCAGCGTCCCATTCCGGTAGACCTGATAACCCACTACTCCCAACGCGTCCATGCTGTTCGTCCAGTTCACGGTAACCTGCGTGGGCGAAGCGGCGCTTGCGGTGACATCCCCCGGCACCGTTGGCGGCGTGTTGGAGGGAACGTAGCCATAGATGGCTGCGACCTCGGTGCTGCTCAGAGCCCGATTGTACAGGCGCAGCTCATCGATCGCCCCGTTCCAGCCGTATCCGGTGCCTCCGTAATAACGCGCGATGTACAGCGGAAGATTCGTATTCAAAGGAGCCGTGAATGTTTCTGTGGCGACCTGCGCCCCGTCCACGTACAGCACCGCGGTGGATCCGTCATAGGTGGCCGTGACCAGGTGCCAGCCGGCCTTCACCGTCCCGCCTTGCGCGCATCCGAACGACGCTCCGCACGAGCCTCTCGCCCCGGCGCCGTTGTTAACGATGAATTTGTAGCTCGTTCCGCTCGCGCTTACGCCCAGTGACAATCCGACGTTGTACTGCGTCTCGGCGATTCTGGCATAGGCGATCTGCGTCAATACGGTTGGATTCACCCATGCCGAGATGGAGAAAGTCTGAGCCAACGCGATATTGTTGGTGACGACCGAATTGGTGCTGCCGTTAAATTTCAGCGCCGGGCCGTTGTATCCGGCCACCCAGGCCGCGCCGTTCACCGATCCGTTGTGGTTGCTGCCGGAACTGTCGTACGCTGTTGTACCGACGCCTGCGTCAAAGGTCCAATATCCGATTAACCCGCCCGTTGGAGGCGAGCCTGCGGGATTGCTCACCGTCACCATCACGCCGGCGGAAGTGGTCATACTGCCGGAGGAATCTTTGGCGATGGCGGTAAGCGTATGGCTGCCGTTGAGCGTGCTGCTGGTGTCCCAGGCGACATTGTACGGAGCAGCCGTTACCGCCGAACCCAGGTTGTTGCCATCCAACTGGAACTGCACTGAGGCGATTGACAATCCGCTGCTCGCCGAGGCGGTGGCGCTCACCGTCTGAGTGCCCGACAGCATGCTGTTGGGCGATGGTTGGGTTATGGAAACGGTAGGCGGAGGGCTGCTTGGGCCCAGGGTCGTGGTAGTGGCCGGAGGCGAGGATTGCGCCGACACGTTCCCGCCGGCATCGTAGGCGGCAATGCTGTAGCTGTAAGTGGTTGAAGGTGTCAGGCCGGAGTCGGTGAACGAGAGGCCCGGCGTAGCCGCGATCAGCGTAGAGTCTCGATAAACCTGATAGCCGCTGACGCCGAGCGGATCCGAACTCGCCGACCAGGTCACCGTAATCTGGCTCGAGGAAACCGGGTTGGCCTGCACATTACCCGGTACCGACGGCGGTGTGTTGGAAGGAACGTAGTCATATACGGCCGCAACCTCGGTGCTGGTCAAAGCCCGATTGTACAGGCGCACCTCATCAATCGCCCCGTTCCAGCCGTATCCGGTGCCTCCGTAATAACGCGCGATGTATAGCGGAAGATTCGCATTCAAAGGAGCGGCGAATGTTTCAGTTCCGACTTGCGCTCCGTCCACGTACAACACCGCGGTTGACCCGTCATAGGTGGCCGTGATCAGGTGCCAGCCGGCCTTCACCGTCCCGCCCTGCGCGCATCCGTACGCCGCTCCGCACGAGCCTGTCGCCCCGGCGCCATTGTTGACAATGAATTGATACCCAGTGCCGCCGCCATTCAGTCCCAGATAGAAGCCCTGGTTGTACTGCGTCTCGGCGATTCTGGCATAGGCGATCTGCGTCAGTACCGTTGGATTCACCCATGCCGAGATGGAGAAAGTCTGAGCCAAGGCGATATTGTTGGTCACGACCGAGTTGGTGCTGCCGTTAAATTTCAGCGCCGGGCCATTGTATCCGGCCACCCAGGCCGCACCGTTCACCGTTCCGTTGTGGTTGCTTCCGGAACTGTCGTACGCGGTTGTGCCGACGCCTGCGTCAAAGGTCCAATATCCGACTAGCCCGCCCGTCGGAGGCGAGCCTACCGGATTGCTCACCGTCACCATCACGCCGGCGGAAGTGGTCATACTGCCGGAGGAATCTTTGGCGATGGCGGTAAGCGTATGGCTGCCGTTGAGCGTCGTGGTGGTGTCCCAGGCGACGCTGTACGGAGCAGCCGTTACGGCCGAACCCAGGTTGTTGCCATCCAGCTGGAACTGCACTGAGGCGATTGACAATCCGCTGCTCGCCGAGGCGGTGGCGCTCACCGTCTGAGTGCCCGACAGCATGCTGTTGGGTGATGGTTGGGTTATGGAAACGGTAGGCGGAGGGCTGCTGGGGCCCAGGGTCGTGGTAGTGGCCGGAGGCGAGGATTGTGCCGACACGTTCCCGCCCAGATCGTAGGCGGCAATGCTGTAGCTGTAAGTGGTCGAAGCGGTCAGGCCGGAGTCGGTGAACGAGAGACCCGGCGTGGCCGCGATCAGCGTAGAGTCTCGATAAACCTGATAGCCGCTGACGCCGAGTGGATCTGAACTCGCCGACCAGGTCACCGTAATCTGGCTGGAGGAGACCGCGTTTGCCTGCACGTTTCCCGGCACCGACGGCGGCGTGTTGGAAGGAACGTAACCATAGATGGCCGCGGCCTCGGTGCTGCTCAGAGCCCGATTGTACAGGCGCACCTCATCAATCGCCCCGTTCCAGCCGTATCCGTTCGCCGCATAATAGCGCCCGATGTACAAAGGCAGACTGACGTTCGCAGGCGCGGTGAACGTGTCGGAGGCCGCTTCCACTCCGTCCACATAGAGCACGGCCATGGAGCCGTCATACGTCCCGGTCACCAGATGCCAACCGCTCGAAATGGTCCCGCCCTCGGCGCAGCCGTACTGCGCTCCGCACGTGCCCGTGGTCCCGTTGGCGCCGTTAACGATGAACTTGTAGCTTTTCGCGCTGGCATTCGCACCCAGGTAGAACCCGCGCATGTACTGCGTTTCGGCGATCCGTCCGAATGCGGTTTGCGACGCCGCCGATGAATTGACCCAAGCGGAGATCGAGAAGGACTGAGTGAGTGCGATGCTGTTGGTCACGACGGAATTGGTGGTGCCGTTGAAGTTCAGCGCCATGCCATCGTATCCGGCCACCCAAGCGGCGCCGTTCACGGTTCCGTTGTTGTTCTTGCCGGAATAATCGTACGCGGCGTTTCCCACTCCCTCATCAAAGGTCCACAACCCGATTAAGCCGGAGGCGGGCGGCTGGGCGTAGATGCGGGACGGAGTCAAAAGAATGGATAGAAGAAGAAAGCCCATCCCGATCCATCGCGATGCTAAACAGGAATGCAAGCGCGCCATCTGAATACAGCTCATCTACCGATACCCCCTGAAGACCCTGGATCGGAAAGAACATCTTTCGCATTAGTCTGGGTGCGCGCGAGTTGAGCAACCCGCGTGCCAAAAACTGCTGGGAGGCGGCGCACGTGGTTGACAAAAATCGGGAAATCCCACATTTTTTCCTGCCCGCGCGTGCCTGCTAACTACTCTGGCGGATGAATTGCGGTTCCCGCGATGCCTCGCGGCTTGCTGCGTGTCTCCTTTCCATGACCTACTTAGAGCCGTTGCTCGCATTGGTGTGCGCGATCAGTGTCATCGGACTCTTCCGAGTGCCGGCATCCAAAGCCCGCTCCATGGCGTGGCTTGGCTTGCTGGGGCTATTCCTGGTGACCTGGCCTCCTCTGGATTGGGTCTTCTCGCGTCCGCTGGAGATTTGGTATCCCACACGGTTGCCCGATCCGAAGGAAAGCCCTCAGGCGATCGTCGTGCTTTCTTCGGCGGTGGATCCGCCACAGCGTGAACGCCCCTATCCTTTGGCGGACTACGAGACGTATCAGCGCTGCCAGTTCGCCGCTTGGCTCTACAGCCACTGGCAGGCCGTTCCGGTGCTGACCAGCGGAGGTGGCAGCCGGCGGCATCCCTTCTCTATCAGTATGAAAAAGCTTCTGGAGCAAGAAGGCGTTCCGGACTCGATGATCTGGACCGAGGAAGCGTCGCGCTCCACCCACGAAAACGCGGCTTATAGCGCCCAAATCCTCCGCCAACACGGAGTTTCAAAGATCGCATTGGTGGTGGATGCGAGCAGCATGCCCCGCGCGGCAGCCTGTTTTCGCAAGGAGGCGATTCAAGTGATTCCGACGCCCTCGGAATTCTGCGAATTCGAGACTTTCCGGGACGAAGTTCTTCCGGGTTGGCGGGCTTTGCGTCAGAACGAGATCACCCTGCATGAAACCCTCGCTCTGGGATGGTATTGGCTGCGGGGCTGGATATAAGGGCCGGGGCGCCGGCGGGCAACGCATCTTTGACAACAGCGACGACGACAACAGCGACGACGGCAATGATAAAGTTTTTCGCATTTGCCGAAACTTCGGGCATCGTCAGAGGACCTCTAGCCCCCTTTTCGCAAGCCGTATTCTGGACCATCGATTGCAGCAGCCAGTTCGGCACAAAACCGTACATGGAACGAACGCAATGACATCGAATCCGAAAGGCAGCGCGACTTCCGTCGTGGAGTGCCCTGAACGCTATCCCGAGGTGGACCGGCGCTCCGGCCTTTCCATCCGCGAGTTTAACCGAGAATACAGGTCTCACAGGAAGCCAGTTGTCATTACGGACGCCATCGACGATTGGAAGGCGCGCACGGCTTGGACGTTCGACTTCTTCAAATCGAAGTTTGGCTCGTCCACGGCGCTGGTCTATCGATACACTGGGGAGAAGTACAAGCCGAACGATGCCCTGCAGATGGCCTTCGGCGACTATGTGGAAGGCGTGATATCCGGCGATTGGACAACCTTCCCGTATTACGTCCGCGACAATTGGGCTCTTCTCGTAGCCCATCCGGAACTGGCGGCGGATTACAGACTCCCCAAATACTTTTTTGACTGGTTCGGTTTGCTGCCCTCATTCATGCGGCTGCGGTATCCGCGCATTTTTATCGGTCCGAAGGGCGCGGTAACGCCCCTGCACCTGGATATTTGGGGCACGCATGCGTGGCTTTCCCAGTTGGTTGGGCGCAAACGTTGGATCCTATTCCCGCCCGAACAGCGGCACCTGCTCTATAACTACGGCGTGGATCCGGCACGGCCGGACCTGGATCGATACCCTCTCTTCAGGCAAGCACGGCCGGTGGAGTGCACCATCGGGCCGGGAGACACGGTGTTCGTTCCGGGCGGATGGGCGCATTGGGTGGTCTCGCTCGATGCCAGCATTTCGCTGAGCTCTAACTATATGGGGCCGGGGGCGTTTTGGGGTCCGCTCACCAAAGCAACCCAGGAGTTGTTCCTGAAGCGCTTGTGGACCGCGGGAACTCAGTTATTCAGGCTCAACCCCGCGGTAAAGCAGCTACAGGACTAACAAGAGTTCTCGGCTCACGCTCACAAGTTGATCATGCGGCCCAACGTTATTATCCTCACGTCCGGCTTAACCGGCAGTTCCGTTCTGGCAGGCTTGCTGGCGAGAGCCGGATACTGGACCGGGGAGAAAACCCACCAGAAGAAGGACTACGACACTCACGAGAATCAGGAACTCATCGAGCTGAATCTGCGCATCTTTCAGGAAATCGATTACCGCGGCGATTATCTGGTGCAATTCTCGCCGGAAGCCATCCGCCGCGCCGCCGGGCTGCGCAATCCATCCTGCGAGGACGCTTGCCGCGCGTTCATCAGAAAGTGCAGCGCCCATGAACCCTGGTTGTGGAAGGACCCGCGTCTGTGGATGACGGTTCACTTTTGGAAAAGCGTGATGGACCTGAAGGAATGCAAGTTCATCGTGCTGGAACGGAACTACCGGCAGATGTGGATCTCGACCATGTTGCGGCGGCAGATCGTGACCTACCGGCGGTCGCGGCGATATGAACAGGACATCAAGGATTCGGCCGTGCAATTCCTGAAGGACAATGGCCTGGATTACCTTTCCTTGCGATACGAGGATCTGATCGTTCATCCATCGGAAACAATTGGGAGCCTGAACAACTTTCTGGGCGCCAATCTCACCATCGACGACCTGAAGCAGGTCTATCACAAACCGCTTTACAAGACGCCGGTCAGTTCTTTCCGCGAGCACGTCAAGGCATTTCTGATTTACGCGAAGAACTATTCCAGCCGGCTGGATATCGCAGCCGAAGGACGGTGACCCGCGCCCCTCCCGCATAGCTAAGGCATTCAGATTGCTGTGTTACACGGCTCAGGATGTCGCAGCTCGGTCATCTCCAATTGCTCGAAGCCGAAAGTATTCACATCCTGCGCGAGGTCGCCTCCGAGTTCCAGCGGCCGGTGCTGCTCTATTCCATCGGTAAGGATTCCTCGGTCCTGCTGCGGCTGGCCCAAAAGGCCTTTTACCCCGCCCCGATACCCTTTCCGCTGCTGCACATCGATACCACGTACAAGTTTCGCGAGATGATCGAGTTCCGCGACCGCTACACCACCGAAATCGGGGTCAAGCTGATCGTCTACACCAATCGTGAGGCCATCGACGAAAGCGCGAACCCCTTCAAGCTGGGCACCTCACGCTGCTGCGCGCTGCTCAAGACTAAGGCCTTGCTCGACGGTCTGCGTCAGGGCAACTTTGATGCGGCCATCGGCGGAGCCCGGCGCGATGAAGAAAAGTCGCGCGCCAAGGAGCGCGTCTTCTCCTTCCGCGATGATCGGGGCCAGTGGGATCCCAAGAACCAGCGGCCGGAACTGTGGAATCTGTTTAACGGACGCATTCAGCGCGGCGAAGGCCTGCGCATCTTCCCCCTGTCCAACTGGACTGAGATGGACGTCTGGCAATACATCCATACCGAAAATGTCCCCATTGTCCCCCTGTATTTCGCCCAGGAGCGGGAGGTGCTGGTGCGGGGCGATTCTCTAATCCTGTCGGAGCAGCAGTTCATTCCTCTCCTGCCCGGCGAAAAGTCCCGGAGGGTGCGGTGCCGTATGCGCTCTCTCGGATGCAGCCCTTGTACCGGCGCCATCCGCTCCGATGCGGATACCGTCCCGAAAATCATCGAAGAGCTAGTTTCCTTCCGGCGCTCGGAACGCGAAAATCGCGTAATCGATCACGACCAGGAAGGATCGATGGAAATCAAGAAACGTGAGGGGTATTTCTAATGGCAGCGGTGGCCCAACAGTCGACGTCGTTCGCGATCGAGGAGTTCCTCGCCCGCGAACACGCCAAGGATCTGGTCCGTTTCACCACGGCCGGCAGCGTGGACGATGGTAAATCGACGTTGATCGGCCGGCTGCTTGTCGATTCGCAAAACGTGTACGAGGACCAGCTCAACGCCGTTGCCAGAGCTTCCGTAAACCACTCCGCCGGGCCTATCGATTTTTCGCTGCTCACCGACGGCCTGCGGGCCGAACGCGAACAGGGTATCACCATCGACGTCGCCTACCGCTATTTCGCCACCGCGCGGCGCAAGTTTATCATTGCCGATACGCCGGGACACGAGCAGTACACCCGCAACATGGCGACCGGTGCGTCCACGGCTGATGTCGCCGTAATCCTGATCGACGCCCGCAACGGCGTGTTGCAGCAATCGCGCCGTCACGCCTATATCGCTTCGCTGCTGGGCATCCCCAACTTCGCCATCGCGGTGAATAAAATGGACGCCGTCGGCTACCGCGAGCCGGTGTTCCGCGCCATCGAGAACGAGTTCCACCAGTTCCTGCAGCGTTTGACCGCGCCGCACGTCTACTTCCTGCCGATCAGCGCACTCGAGGGCGATAACGTGGTGCGGCGCAGCCGCAACATGCCCTGGTTTGAGGGCCCCAGCCTGCTGGAATTTCTCGAGAGCGTGCCGGTTCATCACGGTACCCGCGCGGCCGATTTTCGTTTTCCCGTCCAGCGTGTCATCCGGCCAAACCAGGACTTCCGCGGTTACGCCGGGCAAGTGGTCTCGGGCAGCATTCGCCCCGGCGACAGCGTGCTGGTGTTGCCCTCCGGGCTGCGCTCGCGTGTGAAAAGTATCGAGACTTTCGACGGCCCGCTCGAAGAAACCGTGCCGCCGCTCTCGGTAACGCTGACGCTGGAAGACGAACTGGACATCAGCCGCGGCGACATGCTGGCCTCCTCGCAAAGGCCGCCCCACGCCGCGCGCCGGTTCGATGCCAGCATGGTCTGGCTGAATGAACAGGCGCTCGACTTGACCCACCCCTACCTGCTGAAACACACCTGTCAAAGCATGCCCGCCGAAGTGACCGCGGTGAAATATCGCGTCGACGTGACCACGCTCGAGCATGAGCCGGCCGACCGCCTGGAGATGAACGAGATCGGTGTAGTGCACATCGAAACCGGCCGTCCCATTTACTTCGATGCTTATTCGCACAATCGCTCGACGGGCAGCCTGATCCTCATTGACCCCGCCACCAACGCCACGGTCGGCGCGGGCATGATTCTGGCGCCGGTAACGGCGGAACGGGAGCGGCCGAGACCCGAGGGCGGCGTGCTCCGCGACGAACGCATCACACCCATCGAGCGCATTTCCCGTTACCGCCACAACGGCAAAGCGGTCTCACTTGGCAACCGCCGCTCCCTCGCCTGGCTGCTGGAACGGAAGCTCTTCGATCGCGGATGCGCGGTCACGGTTGTGGAAAAAGCTTCGGAGCAGACGCTGGCGGCGCTGGAGGACGCAGGTTTACTGGTCTTGGTGGTATCCGCAGAATGCGCGGATTGGGACCTGCCCCAGGGCGACGCCGAGGCGGCTGCCTTCGTCATCGCCACTCTTGAAGAGAGGGAGACGCTGCTGCGGGATGAATCGCTGACCGGCGGCGAACGGCTTTAGAGAAAGAATGGCCCTGGTGGACTTACTCATCGCGCAACAGCTCGATAGCCCGGTGTCGTTCTAAAGGTGGCGCATGGAGATCGTACTCGGGTTTATCATTGCAGTGGCGATCGGCGTTACCGGCGTGGGCGCGGGTGTAATCACAGCGCCAGTCCTGATCCTATTCCTCCACGTCCCGCCGGCTCGAGCAGTAGGTACTGCCCTCGTGTTCAGCACCGCGGTGAAACTGCTCGTCGTACCGGTGCAGATTTACCGCAAGCAGGTGGACTACCGGATTTTGCGTTATCTGCTGGCAGGAGGAATTCCCGGCGTTTTGACAGGATCGTTTGTTCTCGCCAAGCTCAACACCCGAGGCGCCCACGGCACCTTGTACGCGACGTTGGGGTCCACCATCGTCGTGATGGCGGCGCTGAACCTCTATCGCATGTGGCTGCATCCACCGCGCGGCAACTCGCGGGATTTGTCGCGCTGGTTGCCGGCGATCGCGCTGCCCATCGGAGCGGAAGTCGGGTTCTCCTCGGCCGGCGCGGGCGCGATCGGCTCTCTGGCGCTGCTGTGGATGACGCCCCTCACCACCGCGCGGGTGGTCGGGACGGACCTGTTTTTCGGGTTGTGCCTCTCACTGGTCGGCGGCGGGTTTCAGCTCACCGCCGGAAACTACGATCTGGCGATGCTGACGCAGTTAATCATCGGCGGCGTCTTCGGCGCTTTTGCCGGAACCTACCTCGCAGCCATCACCCCGCAGCGCGCGTTCCGCATTGCGCTCTCCATCTGGCTGATCACGCTGGGCGTGCAATTGTGTTGGAGCGGCGTCCAGCACCCGTAACACTGGCTCGAGCGAACGCTAGCAGAAAGGTGAACGCATCAGAATATCGTGACGCCGGAATAAGTAGTTGGAGAAGCGCCAGCTGGATCAGGAGGACTCAGGCTCAACACTCGCGGGACATTTGCGCCTACATCATCAACCAGTAGCGTTACATCTAAAGAGGGGAAGTACTGCATCGACCCAGCGATATATGGATTGATCGGCGACGTTGGCGGCCCACCGGTGACTGTGTACGAAGTGCAGGTCCAATTCTTTGGGTCCATCAGGTAATACGTGTTACCACCTGTATTTGCCGGGAAGCCGATTACACGGGCGATGCTTGGGATGTACGCCAGTCCAGGGCTTGGCGTTTTAAGCAGCGGGTCACAGGATAAATCCGTGGTCGCGCTGACGAGTGAAGGATTTGGCGAAGCGGTTGGGGTTAGCGACGTGATTCCAGAAATGTCAACCGTATAGGTCGATAGCGTTGAGGAGTTCCATGTCTGGAGAAAGATTTGCCGCGTGTCGCTGATTAAGACCTTGCTCATGCCAACCAACGGAATAGCCCCGCAGCAGGCGAGCGTCGGTTGTCCGCTCGCCCGTAGCACATGTTGATGATAAGCCGGGTAATACTGAGTGAGAACGCCGTTTCCACCCGTTACACTCCAATACTCGAAATCAGACTGCGTCACCGGGTCAGCGACGGCTAAGCCGGAAAATCCGCTTGCACCGGTACCATAGTTGCCAATTGGGTCAACCTGATGACCCACCGCGAAACTGCAACTCGTGAAGCCAGTGCCGTAATTGCCGCAATCTGTGTCCGTGCCTCCAGACGCTCCCGCGAAGCGCTCCCACGCGTTGGTTCCAAAGTTGAACTCAAACGTATCGTAGGAATGATTGCCGTTTCCGGCGTAGCTGCCTCCGAATTTAGCGAATTTATCTTCCCACGAGTTGTAGGCCAGACTTGACTGAATATGGGCGGCGTTGGGATTACCATCTTTTAGTTGCGCCAGCGTTGATGATGGGCTGATGTTTCCCCAGGTACTGATGGTGTCATATCCGGGAACCGCGAAAACACTCGGGTTGGTGATGCGCGTAATTGTAGGAAGCGTCAGGTTCGGACGGATGCAGTAGAGCTCATTGCCTACGTAGTTGGAATGCCCGCCGCCCCAAACGCAAAGCTCCTTATTTTTTCCTACTACATCTCTAGCCACGCCGTCCGTGCCAGCGCCGGCCGTATTCGCTTGTTGAAACTGACTCTGGAAAGGATACACGCCGTTCGACGTAGTGGCTAGCGTTCCGCTACCCGAAAAAGCGTTGTAATAGATCGTCGTGCCCGTGGCTGCAAACGTCGCCGGCGTTGTGCTACCCCAGCCACGCCCGTTGGCCGAAGCCGTGCCGGAGCACGCGGCATTAACGCCTATCGTAATCGTAGTTCCGGATACTCCGTTGATGCACATCAGCTCGTTCGTTGAGCCGTTATTTACGAGAATCAGGTTCCCGGCCTGGGCATTGGGAGCGCCACCGGTGAGGTTGATTGTGGTCTGCGTGGTTGACGTGATCGCGGTCGTCAGCGTGTCGAGCGGAGCACCGTTAGCCGGCGCAACAGCGGAGCTGATTCCTGCACCGGTCAGGGTATTCCATCCTTGTTGGTATAAGTTGCGCTCCAGTCCTCCGATGGAGGGCGTGTTCTCGACAAACGCGCGACCGACGAGGTCATAGTTCGGCACGGTCGTGCTTCCCGCATGCAGGGCGTTTGATGCAGGAAGAAGGCGAAAATCGTATCTAAACTTATTGCTGTAGTAAGAGGCTTGAACCACATCCGCGAATGTCGGATTGCCGTCGGCGCAGCTGGCTACGGTGATTACCGAGCCGGCAGTTGAACAGGTGTAGACGTTGATGCCCGAAGCCCGCGATATGACGTTCGTCCCGTTGTTCCCGTCACTTTGCCAGAAGACATCGTGATCGAGCGTGGACGTGGACATCCAGTTCTGGCAGGTGGAATCGCACGCTTCGCCATTCACCCCGTTGTTCTGGCTGAAGTCGATCGGAGCGTGGGTGTTGTTCTTGCCGTTCGAGACGACAATATTGTTCACAATCGTGTAGTTGCTGAAGTTCCCAGCTTGCGTCTGTGGCCCGTTCGGATTGGTGGGATCTACCTGGGTAGTGTTTCTTACCGTGAACGCGAACTGAGCGCAGTCAGCGAAGATCGAGGAGCATCCAGCCTGCGGGGTGTTGAAGCTCGGGTAGTTGTCCGCGCCGCTTGCGTAGATCGTGTTGTTCTCGATTGTGTTGTAGTTCTCGTCGTTGGGGCAGATCACCACGGTCCCGGCGACGTACTCGAGGCCGTCCTGGAGGGTGACTGTAGCTGAGGCCGTGGCGCTATTTGAAATCGTGATCGATGTGGAGGAGATACTCGTGATCGCCGAGCTTGAGGGAACGCCCGGGCCAGAGACGATATCGCCCGTTTGGAATTTGCTGGTCGCCGCCGTGGAAATTCCGGTGATGGTCATCGACCCCATCACGGTAGTCCCCGTGAAGGTGTAAAGAAGAGTGCGCCCTGGACACTGGCCGGATTCATAGTCATAAAAGACAATCTGCTTCGCGTTGTCAAAGAGCAAATTGCTCGAAACCGTGGAGTGGTTCCAGCCCATCTCGAAATCCAACCCGGTAATTCCGTTTGCATAGGCAACTGTCTGCGTGACGGTGCAACCGGAGCACATCCCGTTGAAGTGTAGCCCGTTCCAGTTATTGCGAAACAACAGGAGCCGTTGAAGCACAATGTTCGTTGATTGGAGATTCCGCGACCCAATATAGATGCCGTGCTGCGATCCAACCGCCGAATTGTCGTGGTAGGCGGAATCCTCAAAGACGTTGTTGGTTTGACCAAAGCCGTTCAGGCCAGCCAGCCCTGAAAACGGCCCGGTGGCGTCAATGTGAGTGTAAATGTTATCGTGCCAGGAAATTGATGCTTGTGGGACGCCGGTATTTGTCGTTCCCGCTGAAATGTAGGCTCCACCGGTGAGCTTGAATCCATCGAGCCGTACATAGCTGGTGTCGGGGATGTTGACGAAGTGCGTTCCGCTCGGCGTCGCCTGCTCGCCAGGGTAGCTCATGTAGATCGTGTACTTGGACGACGTTCCGCTATAGATGGTGATCTGACCTTCGTTCCATCCGTCACGGAAGAAAACAAGTACGCCAGTCGAGGAACTAGTGTAGTTCGTCCCGCCGCGGGAGCCGGAAGTGAGCAGTCCTGAGATCGTTTGGCAGGGGGTAGAAGCTGTGATGCAGTTGTTGGAATCGCTGCCCGCGGGCGAGGCGGTAGAGGGAGCCAGCCAGTAGATAATCATGGGGCTTCTGAGCGTCGCTACCTGAGCGGAAGTGTCGGCGCTGACGCCACCGGGATTTTCGAGCAGGATATCGTTGGCTAGTTTTTTCCGGAAGTTGGGCAATGTCGTATTCGCTATGCCCCCTTCGTACTTGCTCGCAATATCCGAGGCGCTGTGAACAGTGGCGTCCAGATCGTCACCGTCCGGGCCGAGGCACCCTTGATCGGATATCAGAGCGCCCGAAGAGTGGGCGCTGGCAAATGCCGCCGTGAAAGTTGTGGACGTGGCCGCCGTGGTCACGACTCGCTCCATGTTGTATCCGGTATCGATCCGCAGGACCGTTCCAACTCCTATGCCTATTTGCACGGTCACTGAACCAGAGGCCGTGGCGTTGGCGGACATTGTCACTGTCGGTGGGGCGCTGCCGGTGGTGACATAAAGAATCGTGGTTCCGAATGGAATGCCCGTGCCCGAAATGGTCTCGCCGGCCTGTAACGTATACAGATTCGCGATGCCCGTAAGCGTCGCCGATCCCGTCGTTGTATTCACGCCAGGGACGCTCGCTGTCATGCTGGCCGGTGTGACGGTCTGCACTCCCGTACCGATGCCGGTGGACGCCGTGGTATTGACGACCGCCAGCGGGCCCACTCCGTAGCCGTCCCCATCGCGGTCTACGCACATGTATGTTGAGCGGCCTGATCCGGTGCCACCACCGAAGGGCTCTATCTGGGCAGAAAGCGGCAGAACTAAGATAAACCCGAGCGCGAAGAGGAGGTTCAAGCCGCAGGTCTTCATTGTTGAATAACCAAGGCTCGATGGCGAACCACGGACCCAGTGGCTGGTTTGAAGAATGACTGGAAAATCCCGCCTCCAGTGTTGCCTGTGAGTGTCGTGAACGTCCACGTTGGATTCGCTGCGCTTGCGGTGGCCTGAATCACGTACCCTGACGCTGTAGTAAGAGCGACGGTAGCATCCGCAGGGATTGCGTCTAGCAGCGAGTATGAACTGCCGGAAATTGTTGGTGAGCCAGCAGTGGCTTGGACCGTGGCACAACTGACCCCTAACTCCCCGTTAGTGGCTGGAGTCAAGGAGCCGGGTTGCGCGGTTCCGGCGGCTACGCTGTTTAGTCCTGTCTGTTGGTCGAGGGGATTAGAAGCAGCCACACCGGAAAATATTGCGGCGGCTACTTGCGCGTATCCGCCGGTCCCACTCGCGCGGGCAAGCGAGATCGTGACGGAGGAAGTCATCGAGGTGATTCCGTATATATAAAAGAGAGTCGTATAACCATGATTTGTGGTGCTGTATGCGGCTCCGTGGGTCGTTGTGCCGCCGGTCACGCCAGAGGTGCTGAGCGTCCCAGTGGTACCTGGGTCCTGAAGGTACATTCCGGCGCAAACCGCGATGAAGCAAAGGCTCGTGCAGGAAGATCCATTCATCGCTGGGGTCGTAGCCGTACCGCCAGCCGTCGTTGAACGAGCACTCTTATGGTCCAGTAGCGTAATCTGGGCGCCCAGAGGAAGCGCTGAGAGAAGCGCTAAGAGTAGGGCTATTCTCATTGACAATCCCCTATGGCAGTGTGTAGACCACCAGCATGTGAATCGAGTGAGCGTTCAGCGTTCCGCCCATGCCTGGACTGATACCGGAACCGCTCGTCACACTTCCGCTTGAGACGGTGCCGCTGGCACTGTAGGCATAGCTGGACCCGCAGGTAAGAGCGCCCGAAAGAATCGCTGTGCCAGTGCCCGTCGCGCCGAACGTCGGATTAATGGTGACGGTGTTCGACGCCACGTCCGACATGCAGTATACGGCGGTAATTGTCTCAGTAATCCCCAACTGATTCGAGCAGGAGTTGTTAGCAATGGCATCGTCGCCCGATTGGAGGACATTCGACGTGCCCGTGCCCCCCCAAACCACTTCACAGGTCCGGGTTCGAATGTCAGCGGGCAGGTCAGGCGTGGCGATTGCGCCGTAGGTTCCAATCCCTGCCGTGGAAGTGGCCTTCAAGTAGTAGCTCGCGTTGGTCGTGGTGTTCGACGCGAGAGCCTGATAGTTGTTTCCGCTTACCTGCGACGCCCAATAGGGGAGTCCGCTTTTGTCGCACAACCCGCTGACTCCCGCAGGAATGGCCCCGATCGTACAGGTCCCATCTGCTACCGATGCGACGCCGCCGCCACCTGTCAACCAAGTAATCGGAGGCGGAACGGATACCGAGCCTGCGGAAATGCGGCCATTGGGAACCGCGATGCCTCCTGTTCCCGCGCAGGTCAGCGTATTTGCTGTTGTCACGCCATCGTCGCACTGGGAGTTAGTGATACCGGTCGTGGGCGATCCGAACTTCGGAAGGTAGCCTACCGCGGTGGTGCCTGTGGTGCTGAGATTGCCGCCGCCGGCTGCGGCCCAGGCCGGATTAGCGCCCGCTCCCTGTGTCTGCAGGAAGTAGCCACTTGTCCCAGGACTGAGGGCTGCCCATCCAGTTGCTCCACGATACAGGATTGAACCCCGCGTGCTGCCAATGCCGGAATCCAGAGAGGATGAAAGCGTAACTGGCTGCGGATTGCCATTCGCGTCGCCGACAAGAAGGTCGTTCGACGGCAATGCGTTCGCGTTCGCAACAAAAAAAGACGTGCCGTTGTAACAGAGTCTAAAGAAGCGATTGGCGAGGATCGTTCCGGTATACGGTGAGGTGTTTCCGTCCTGCAACTTCAGCGCTATCGCGCCGAGGCCGTCGATGTTCAAGCTCGTAGGATTCGAAGTGTCAGTGACAACGTCCCAACACTGTCCGGCCTGGTACGCTGTCAGAGCCTTGTCCGGCGAGGTCGTAGTCATGGCCGTCGTGCCATTGCTGCTGGCCTGATAGTTCTCGTTGCTGTGGATCGCGTCGTGCGTAGGTACTAGAGCTGAATTGATTGACGGAGCGCAATCAATCCGTGAGGCGCCGGTATTGTTCGTACAGGATTGAACAATGCCTGTTCCGGAATTGAAGTTCAATGTCGCCTGCGTGCCCTGCGTTGTGCCGTTAAGAGCGATGCTCAACCCGGAACCTCCCGTCCCACCGCAGTTGGTGCGCCCGTTCGCCGCATCATCTGTACACCCACCACTAGTGAAGTTCAGTGTGGGTTCCACGGGCAAATTCGTGCCGGAATTTTGAACGCGAGCGATGGAACCGTTGGCTCCGGCCGGCCCTTGAGGTCCCGTCGCACCTTGAGGACCTGCCGTACCCTGAGGACCTGTTGCGCCTTGAGGACCCGTCGCTCCTTGAGGTCCCGCGGCGCCTTGAGGACCTGCTGCGCCCTGAGGCCCCGACGCGCCTTGAGGGCCCGCGGGACCCTGCGGGCCGGTCGGTCCCTGCGCCCCTGCAATTGTCTGCGGAGTCCAACTATTGTTATTCCAGACCAGAGATTGCCCGGAGTTTGGCGCTGTCGTCGACACGGGCCGCCCTTGAATCTGATTCACGACATTTGCGTTCGGCGTCCCGGCGACGTCTCCTGCTAGAGTTCCCGCAGAAAGCAGCGTCCAGGAATTCGCCGTCGTACAACCGTACAGATTCAAGCCTGCCGGAGCGTTGGTTTGAAAAAAGGCTTCTCCAACCGCACACGTCGCGGGAAGAACCGTCCCGGACTTGAAAGGCTTTGTAGTGTTGGCGCCGGAAAAATCGACGCTCTTGCTTTGGGTGCGCAAATCCACCATGGTCTGCGCGCTGGCCGCCCCAATCATGCTGGCCAAGAGTACAATCGTACGGCGCTTTCGCATGAGTCGCTGTTCTCCACGGGAAACTTTCACGACTCAAGGTGTAGCAGCAGATATATCCGCTGCAAGCCGAATCATGCGCAGTGGCTTGATAACACGAGTGCAATTTGTTGCGCTGCTATGTGAATCGGCGAAGAGCACCCACCGTCCGCGATATGATGCCCCATGTTGGCTGGAAGCGACCTGCCGCCCCCCCGGCGATCCGCGTGATTAGCCAGTAACTACACGTCGCTGGCTGCGCTCCCACTGGCCGCCATTGCTCTCAGCTTGATCCGGTCGGTCTTGTTCGTACCGGTTCGGGGCAAGGCATCGATGAAATGAACCTCCACGGGTCGTTTGTACTTGACGAGGTTCTCCTTGCAATACGCAAACAATTGTTCCTCGTCGAGTTCGGCCGTGCTGGTGGGCAACGGCTCGTCTCAGGAGTCAGATACGCACTAACAACGGCATTCAGCGGACCGCGCTCCGCCCCTTCCAACTCACTTCGTGCTCCCCGAGCACCCCCCCGGGGAACGAACTGCTAATATGCCCTCGCGCGTGCCAGGACCTCGGACGATCAGCACTCGCCTGCCCGTTACCGGCTGCGCGCCCAACGGCCGCCAACGCGCTCCGCTTGATCGCCTCGCGCCGACTAAAGTTCCGCCCTTACTGTGTCAGATCCACGAGGTATCCCACCAACATGACCCGCTGTTCGCCGAACGGGTCTAGATTCCCTCCGCTCGTATGGAACGTGAGCCTCGGAATCTGTCCGGCCTCCAGATACCACCGGACCTGCTCGTTATCCACATAAGTCCGCACGGTGTTAACCGCCAGGTTGTCTCCGGGGTACAGGAAGGGGTTAAATTGCAGAGTATATTGGCTCAGAAAAGTGAACGAACTATCGAGGACATAGAGTTTCACATCCTCTATATTGGCCGTCGAATCAGGAACGATTCGCACCGAAACATTGGTCACGGCCAGCCTCTTGTTAGCGGGCACGACGGGAAAAGCAAAGTCGCAGAAATTAGTGCCGCAAGAACTGCCTGGACCCACAACAGCATGGAGGTAGGCCTGGTACGGTGCGCGTGCCTGTTCGTCGATGTTCTTGAACAGCACCGCCACAGCCGCCTGCACAACCTTGGGTGCAACCAGGTTCATAAGGGAGACGCCGAGCGCGAAAGCGCCAAGGCCCATGAGAAGCTTCTTAGCAAAATTCATTGATTGGCTCCTTGAGGATGTTTGCAGGTCGGCCAGATGGAACGCCGGAAGCGCCCGGCGCGGCGCAGCGCTCCCGCAATAACGAATGCGACAGGCAGTGACAAGCCAACATCGGTCGGCTCGGGTACCGGCGCGGCGGACGCAGGCAAGCCGGTGATATCCAACGCATAGTTGCCTGAATCGTTGGGGCAGGAAAGTCCGTTAATCGAGAGGTTGCAGAATTGAGCGCCAGTGAGATCAACGAATCCTTCGCCCAGCATCCCGTTGTCAAAAACAGCGAAGGGAATATATTGGCCGTCGCTCAGTATCACCGTGTACGTCCCGGCATCCAATGACGGGAGAGCCATGGTTATGTCGCCGCACACCGCCCCACCAATGTCTACCGTTCCGGCCGGCGGGCAGCCCTGGAAGCTGGAGTAGTTTGTGAGGTCCAAAGAGGTCCCGAAAGGATTGCTCGAAGCGTCGGTAAGCATGGTTGCACCAGCACCGGTTCCCGAGAAGATAGCCAAAAAAGGGTCGGTGCCGCCCGAAGCGATTACGGTGCCAGCGGCATTGGTTCCGCCGCCGAACCCATACGTTTGAAGTGTGATACCTGCGGTAGGCGCGGCCAAGGTGAAGGTAGTCTCGAATACGTCGATAGGGTCGGTCAGGGTTCCGACAAACGATTCACTGCTTCCCTGGAGTACGAGGGGAACGAGAGCAAAGACAAAAAGCGGGGCTAGCCAACGCACGGTTTTCCTCCTTCACCGGCCGGGCTTCGACGTCAATCCGGGCTAGGCGCGAGTATACACCGAGTCTGCTCGATTACAAGGTTTTTCTTTTAGCTGCGTCACCTAAAGATGCAAAGAATTGTACTAAGAGTACCAGCAGGTTGGATGACGTACACGAGAGCGCGGACTACAAGCTGCCTGCCACGTCCTCACTGGCCGCCATCGCTCTTAGCTTGATCCGGTCGATCTTGTTCGTACCGGTTCGGGGCAAGGCATCGATGAAATGAACCTCCACGGGTCGCTTGTACTTGACGAGGTTCTCCCTGCAATAGGCAAACAATTGTTCCTCGTCGAGTTCGGCCCCGGTTTTCACGGCGACAAAGGCTACCACGACCTCTCCCAGACGATCATCGCGTTTGCCAACCGTCGCCGCCTCGTGAATCGCCGGGTGGTTGAACAGCACCTCGTCGATCTCCCGCGGATAGACGTTGTAACCGCCGACAATAACCATGTCCTTCTTGCGATCGACAAGAAACAGGAACCCGTCCTTGTCCACATAACCGATGTCCCCGGTATACATGAAACCATCGCGGAGTGCATACGCCGTTTCTTCGGGCTTATTGTGATACCCGGTCATCATTTGAGGCCCCCGCACCCGGACCTCGCCTGCCTCACCCATCGGCAGCACACGCGTTCCGGTTTCGAGATCGACCACCTCAACCTCGGTTTCCGGGACCGGATTGCCGACCGAAAGCAGCTTGCGCTGGCCGTCGTAAAGATTGAGGCAAAACGGAGCCCCTTCCGACATCCCCCAGCCCTCCAGCAGCGGGCAGCCCGTGCGCTTCAGCCACTCGCGATGCAGGTCTTCGGGACAAGGCGCGCCGCCGGAGGGGCAGTATTTTAATGCCGAAAGATCGACCCGATCAAACAGCGGGCTTCGCAGCAGACCCATATAAATAGGCGCAGGCCCACCGGCAAAGATACTCACGCGATGCTCAGCCAGTCCTTTCACAACCTCATCCGGATCGTACTTAGGGATCATGACCAAGGTGCCAGCGGTGAAAATCGGCACCCAGGTGGCGTAGCCCAGACCCCAGATATGAAACATCGGCGCGACATTCAGGAAGACGCCGGTCCCGAACGGAATCGGCCATACGCTGACGTGCTGAATCAGGCTCCACATCAGGCCCCGGTGAGTGTGGTTGACGCCCTTCGGAACTCCGGTGGAACCGCCGGTAAAGATCGACAAGGCCAGGTCATCGGCCCGGGGCATCTTTGCCCGAGGTGAATCAAGGCGCGCATCAGCAGTCCACTGCGCCAAGGTCTCGTAGCCGACGGTGATCACGTGGGCCAGCCCCATTTTTTCGGCAACGGCATGGGCTTTGTCGAACGTACTCGGATGGCAGATGATGGCCTTTGGGTCAAAGTCGTCGAGCACTTTCGAGGCTTCCGCGACATGAAAAAACGGGTTCACCGGAGCGACCTGCGCGCCTACGCTCATCACCGCCATCAGTGCAACGTCCATCTCAATGGAGTTGGGCATTATGACGACGATCGGGCCAGGCTCCAGCCGGAGTGAGTCGAGCAGCACCGCCAGCCCGTTGGTCGCGCGGCCGAAATCCCGATACGTGATCGATCGGTCCTGATAAATTACCGCCACGGTGTCCGGCTTGCGCTCCACCGCGTGCCAAAACATGTGTACCAGGCTCTCGTGGAAGGGCAGGCTGCGATCGACCGCGATTTTCGGGCCGATTCTCGACAGGGCCGGTTCGTCAGATTGATTTGTCATTTCTAAGAGTCATCACCCCAGGCGCGGGCGCGGCACTGGCGCCGCGTCTCTAAGCTACCCTTTTCGCGAGGGATTAAACATATCTTCGCAGATCAGGATTCGCCGGAGCGTGAAGTCATGCAGCGCGCTCGTGTACAATCCAATACATCTGAGCACGTGAATGCGTTCTCGCCTCGCCATCATTCCCCTCGCGGCAGTGGCGCTCTTTCTGGGTCGAGCAGCGTCACCAGCGCGGAACACGCGCCGGCCTTCCGGTTCAGACTGGCCGATGTTTAACCACGATTTGGCCGGTACGCGCTATTCTCCGCTGGCTCAGATCACCGCCGGAAACGTCTCGAAGTTAACCGAGGCCTGGACGTTTCACCTGCACCAGCCCGGAAACGCGGCCGCGAAGATGCCATCGTCGGAAGCCACGCCAATCGTGGTGAACGATGTGATGTATCTGCCAGCCGGAGACAGCGTCGTGGCATTGGAACCGGAAACAGGCAGGGAGATCTGGCGCTACAAGGTGACGAACGGATTGCCTTCGCGCCGCGGAGTCAGCTATTGGCCGGGCGATAAAGACAACCCGCCCCGCATCATCGTTACGGCGGGGCGGAGGATGATTGGGCTGGACGCCCGAACCGGCAAAATCGATCCCGGCTTTGGCAATGAAGGAGTGGTCGATCTGGTGGTCGCGTATCAGTCGCCACCCACGATCTACAAGAACCTCATCTTTGTGGGCGCCAACGTCGCTTCGGAAGCCGAGGGCATCGGCGAACCGGGCGACACGCGCGCGTACGACGCACGCACGGGGACCAAGATCTGGGATTTCCACTCAGTGCCGCAGCCTGGTGAAGTGGGACACGAAAGCTGGGAAGGCGACGGTTGGAAGGAGCGCAGCGGAATCCACAACTGGGGCTTCTCCATGACTGTGGATACGGCACGCAACCTTGTATACACGATCTTCGCCAGTCCGGCTTACGACTATTGGGGCGGCGACCGCAAAGGCAACGATCTGTTCGGCAATTCCGTAGTTGCGCTGGATGCCAACACGGGAAAGATGAAGTGGTATTTCCAATTGGTGCATCACGATCTGTGGGATTTCGATCTGCCGCCCGCTCCGGTCCTGCTGGACGTGGAGATTGATCACAAGAAGGTACCGGTGCTGGCGCAAGCCGGCAAAGTCGGATACATGTTTATCCTGAACCGGGTCACAGGAGAATCGATATTCGGCTTCAAAGAAACGCCCGTGCCTCAGAGCCAGGTTCCGGGAGAGCAGACCGCGCCCACGCAGCCAATTCCGTTGAAGCCTCCGCCCTTCGGCCGGATGAGTTTCAGCATAAAGGACCTGGTGACGGCTAAGGACACAACTGAGGAGCATGCCAAAGCGTGCCGCGAGTTTGCGGAGAAGAGCGGCGGTCTCATTAGCGCGGGCCCGTTCACTCCCTGGGTGTACCACGAAGCCGGCGCGCCAACCGCTTCTACGGTTGTGTTCCCGGGTCCGATTGGCGGATCCGACTGGGGCGGTAGTGCCGCCGACCCCAAGCTCGGCTACGTCTTTGTGTCCACGAACGACTATGGCGACGTGGGCTGGGTTGAGAGAGCCAAGCCCGGCGCCCGGATTCCCTATCAGGCGGGAAGCTTTCTGGGTCGTGGCACGACGCGATTCCGCGAGACGGTGCGGGATGCCAATGGCGTCGTGAACGAGGAACTGAGCTGGCCATGCCAGAAACCGCCCTGGGGTCGTCTCACAGCCGTGAATGCGGCCACCGGAGAATTCGCATGGCAGGTGCCGCTTGGCGTAACCGACGAGCTTCCCGAGGGCCAGAAGAATACGGGCCGGAGGAGTACGGGAGGTCCCATCGCGACAGCGGGCGGCCTTGTGTTTATCGGCGCAACCAACGATCACCGTTTTCGCGCGTTCGATTCGAGGACCGGCAAGGAGCTGTGGGAGACGAAGTTTACCTCGGGCGCCGAGTCGGTGCCCATTACTTATCTCGGCAAGAATGGTAAACAATATGTCGCCGTGGTCACTTCCATGGGCCATCCCGGCATTACCAGCCGGAGTTCGCCGGACAACGAAGCGTTGCACGTGTTCGCGTTACCGTAGTTGATCCATCGGGAGCACTGTGATATATCGTTTCTGCAGAAGGGCACAGCGAGGCGATCCAAGGAGGTTCTCGATGAGAATTCGAGCGTTCGGCGAGCTTCTTTTGCCAACGATGATGGCATTGGTTGGGACTCTGATTCCGGCGTTAGCAGTTGCCCAGAACGCCGGAGATGCTCCGAAGACGGCTGGCGAGACCTGGACGCCGCCGAAGACTCCGTGGGGCGATCCAGATTTAGAAGGCGTGTGGCCCGGCACGGGCATGGTCGGCGTGCCGTTGGAACGGCCGAAGCAGTTCGGGACCCGAGCGTATCTGACCGATGAAGAATTCGCCAAGCGCGAGGCGTTCGCGAAAGAGCAAGAGCAGATTGATACAGCCAAGTTCGCCAATCATGACCCTCTGTTCGCTCGGGGCGACAAGTTCTTGACCTGCGAAGAGGACCCGGAACGCTGCGCCAATGGCGTGCGAATCGGACCACCGAATTACTGGGACGAACGTGGAATACCGAATCGCCGGACATCGCTGATTGTGGATCCGCCCGACGGCAGGATTCCTCCATTGACGGCGGCGGCGCAACAGGCCGCACGCGAACGCGCCGCAGCGAGAGCCGCTCGGCCATGCGGAAAGACGGCCGCCGGCTGCCATGATTCCTGGCTGGACGAGAGCCTGTGGGACCGCTGCATCACGCGCGGAGTGGTGGGGTCGGTGGTGCCGAACACCTATAACGAGGGCAACCAAATCGTGCAGTCGCCCGGCTATGTCGTGCTGCGCAACGAAATGATCCATGAGGCGCGAGTGATCCCAACGGATGGCAGCCCGCATGCCGGGCCCGATATCCGCAGTTGGATGGGAGACTCACGCGGCCACTGGGAGGGAAATGCGCTAGTCGTCGAAACGACGAATTTTGTGAATCACACTTTCGTCGGCAATACTCCGGCCAGCGAATCGTTGCGTCTGGTGGAACGCTTCGCTCTGACCGACGCAAACACACTGGAGTATCAGATCACAGTCGACGATCCTCAGACCTGGACACGCCCGTGGACTGTTGCCTTTCCCTTGAAACGCGATCCTCAATATCATCTCTTCGAGTACGCTTGTCATGAAGGCAATTACTACATGTACAACGCGCTCACCGGGGCGCGGGCCGAAGAGAAGAAGTCGGTGGAACAACCCAAGAATGGAAGGGTTTGGAAGCTTGACACCCCAAATATCTTTGATATATCATCGCTGGCTAATGATATATCAACGCTCGGCCCGAATCGCATTTGCAGTTGTTCTGGCCGCCGCGCTCCCGGCCAGGGGACAAACGTCCCGGCCCGGCACTTTGGACGGGAAACCGAACCTGAACGGAATCTGGCAGTCGGTCGGCACGGCCGATTGGGATCTCGAGGATCACTCCGCGAAAGCCGGGCCGTTCTGGCAGTATGGCGCGATCGGTGCGATTCCGCCCGGCAAAGGCGTAGTAGAAGGCGGCCAGATTCCATATCTACCAGCGGCGCTCACCACCAAGATGGAGAATGCCTCCAAGTGGCCCCAGGAGGATCCGGAAGCCAAGTGCTACATGCCGGGCGTGCCGCGTGCCGCTTACCTGCCCTACCCTTTCCAAATTGTTCAATCGGCTAGCGACATCCTGTTTGTATATGAATACGCCACCACCAACCGCCTGATCAACATGGGCAAGTTTCAGGAGGCGGGGGCCGACAGCTGGATGGGGACATCCAACGGTCACTGGGAAGGCAATACGCTGGTCATCGATGTTACCGGTCTCAATGGCAAGGCCTGGTTGGACCGGGCAGGTGACTACGCCACTAGCAATCTGCATGTGGTGGAGCGCTATACGCTGCTGGACGCGGATCACATGACTTACGAGGCGACTCTCGAAGACCCCAAGGTATTTACCCGGCCCTGGAAAATCAGCATGCCTTTGTACCGGCGGATCGAGAAAGATGCGCAGCTGCTGGATTTCAAGTGTGTGCCGTTTTCCGAGGAATTACTCTACGGTAAATATAAGAAGCACACAGGCGACTAAAGGAGAGTCGGATGAGACCTCGATCCAAAAACGCGGGTTTCTCTTTGGCAGTCGTGGCATCGATTGCCATGTTGCTGCCCGTGGCCGCGGCGGGCCAGACTGCTCCGGCAGTTGCAAAAACGACCTCAGAAAGACCATACACTCCGCCCAAGACGGCGTGGGGCGATCCGGACTTACAGGGAGTCTGGCCTGGAACGGCTATGAATGGCGTGCCGCTGGAACGGCCCAAGTACTTTGGGACGCGCGCTGTACTGAACGATCAGGAATACGCCCGAAGAGTCGCAGGTCACGATGAGACGGAAGAAGTAGATTCTCAAGAGTTCGTCACCCCGATCACGAAGTGCGACCCCTCGAAAGGCGGACTCGGGAACACGCCGGAGACCTGCGCGAACGGCGTTCGAATCGGGCCGCCGCGCTATTGGGATGAGCAAGGACAACCCAATCGGCAGGCGTCGCTGATCGTCGACCCGCCGGACGGGAGAACGCCTGCGTTGACGGCGGAAGCGCAACAGGCTCAAGCAGAGCGCGCGGCGGCGCGTAAGGCTCGTCCCTGCGCGGGCACGGCCGCCGGCTGCCACGATTCCTGGACCGACGACAGCCTCTGGGACCGCTGCATCACGCGCGGGCTGATCGGATCAATCTTGCCTGGCGGATATGACCGCGGCAACCAGATCATCCAAGGGCCCGGATATGTGGTGATCCGCAATGAAATGATCCACGAGGCACGGGTCGTCCCGCTGGACGGACGTCCGCACTTGCCGCCCGAGGTTCGCAGCTGGATGGGAGATTCGCGCGGCCATTGGGAAGGCAACACCTTGGTGGTGGAGACAACTAATTTCTCGGGTCATATTCCCGTTGCGAATGTCCCCACCAGCGACGATCTGCGAGTCGTGGAGCGCTTCACGCGTGTGAGCCCGGACACACTGGAGTATCAGGCTACCATCTCGGATCCCAAGACCTGGACGGCGCCCTGGACCATCGCTTTCCCCATGAAGCAGGACCCGAAGTATCAGCTTTACGAGTACGCGTGTCATGAAGGGAACTACTACATGTACAACGCGCTCACCGGAGCTCGCGCCGAGGAGAAGAAAGCGGCGGAGGCCGCAAAGAAAGCGGTTCAGTGAGCCGGCTGCCAGATTGATTTCTATCAGGAGATGAAAGAGATGAAAGGCAAGTTTCTCGTTCTTATTCTTGGAGGTTTCTCGGCACTGGCAACTGTGCCGCTTTGGGCGCACCACTCGTTTGCGGCGGAGTTTGACATCAAGCAACCGGTCACATTGCACGGCACCGTCACCGAAATGGAATGGGTGAACCCGCATGCGTGGATTCATCTGGATGTAAAAGGTGCGGATGGCAAGGTGGAACATTGGATGGTGGAAGGAGGAAGCCCCAACATTCTTTTGCGGAAAGGCTTCACGAAGCAGTCGTTGCTGCCAGGCACTGAGATCATCGTGGAGGGCTATCGGGCCAAGAACGGAGAGAATCGGGCCAACGGCGCCAATATCACCTTTAAGGACGGCAAGCGCCTGTTTCTCGGCTCTTCGTCCGGCGTGGAAGACCCGGCAGACAAAAAGTGAAACAATCGCCGCGTAGCACGGATGTTTCGATGAGAATCGCCGTCCTCCTCCTTCTGGCTTCGTTCTCCGCTTTCGCGGCGCCGGTGAAGAACTGCGCCGATATGGCCACAATCCCATTCGGCCGGGACGTCAAAATCGCCTCCGCAAAGCTCATCGGCGCCACGCCGCAGATGCCGGAGCATTGCGACGTCCGAGGTGTGATCTGGCCCGAGAACAGCTTCGCCTTGAAGCTGCCCACAAACTGGAACGAGCGTTTCGAGATGGTCGGAAACGGCGGCTGGGCGGGCGTGATCAGCTTCCGTGAGGTCGACAACGCGGTGCGCGATGGCTATGCGGCAACCTCTACCGATACGGGCCACGACGCCAATAAAGAGCCGGGCGCTTCCTTCGCATATCCCGGACCGAACAATCCCAACGCCGAGCGAAAAGTGATTGACTTCGGTTACCTGGCCGTCCATGAAACAGGTCTGCTGGCGAAGCGGATGATTCGCGCTTATTACGGCGCGGATCCTAAGTATTCGTACTGGGTGGGCTGTTCGACCGGCGGCCGCCAGGGTCTCATGGAAGCGCAGCGGTACCCCGAGGACTTCGATGGGTACGTCGTCGGCGCACCAGTGCTTGACTTGGCAGGTCTTCAAGCAAAATCCGTCTACAACTTCCAACTCGCGGGCCAAGGGCCAGCCGAGATCACGCGAGAAAAAGCCGCGCTATTGAACAAGGATTATCTGGACAAGTGCGACGCGTCCGATGGCGTGAAGGACGGCGTTGTGGAGAATCCGATGAAATGCAGCTTCGACCCGGCCAAGGATCTGCCCCGGTGTTCCGGCGCGGATGGCTTGGGCTGCTTCACGGATACGCAAATCGAAGCGCTGAAGAGAATCTACGACGGCGTTCGCGACGCCCATGGAACGCTACTCTTTCCCGGGATGCCTCCGGGCGGCAACGGCGGCGTCGCACAAGGCTTCGGCCTCTCAAAGTCCTTCATGCAATTTATGGCATTCGATCCGCCACCAGGTCCGAATTGGGACTACCACACGTTCAATGTCGACAAAGATTGGTCGCGCTTGACGCCGATTCGCCTGCGTATCGACGCCACCATCACAGATCTCAGCGCGGTGCGGGCGCGCGGTGGAAAGATTCTGCAGTACCACGGCTGGTCGGATCCTGGCGTCAGCCCGGAGATGTCCATCCACTACTATGAATCGGTTCGCAACACGATGGGGCCGAAGGATACCGACGGTTTCTATCGGCTCTTTCTCGTCCCCGGCATGGGCCACTGCCAGGGCGGAGCGGCCGCATGCAGCAACGTCGATTGGCAGGGTGCCATGGTCAACTGGCTGGAGAAAGGCATTGCCCCCACGGCCCTGACCGGCGCGCATAAAGACAAAGAAGGTCAAGTCACTCGAACGCGCCCCATCTGCGCTTACCCGGCTCAGGCACAATACAAGGGCAGCGGCAGCACCGACGAGGCGGCGAATTTCACCTGTTCCACGCCGGGCGGTGAACAATAGAAGCGCTAAGTCAGCCTGGAGGACATCGGATTGGGTAAAACAATCGCCGAAAAGATCCTGGCCGCGAAGTCCGGAAACAGCTCCGTGACGCCGGGCCAGATCGTCGACGCTTACCCCGATCTGGTCATGTCGCATACAGCCACCTGGAGATCGGCCAGCGTCATGAAGCGCATCGGCGCGACCAAGCTATATGACCCGGATCGCCTGGCGATCGTCCTGGATCACATTTCGCCAGCCAAGACGGAGAAATACGCAGCCGATCAGCTCGTCTCGCGGAGCTTCGCTCGCGAATTCGGCATCCAGAAATTCTACGACATCGACGCAGGAATCGCTCACCTGGTGCTGATGGAGGCGGGGCACGTCCTGCCCGGCGCCTTGATCGTGGGCACGGACTCGCACTGCACCATCTACGGAAGCCTCGGCGCGCTGGGAACAGGCATCGGCTATACCGAAGTGACCTCCGTCTGGCTCACCGGCAAACTCTGGATGAAGGTTCCCGAGACTTTGAAGATCGTTTTAAATGGCCGGTTCGAGCAAGGCGTCTTCGCCAAGGACCTGATGCTGCACCTGATCGGCACGCTGGGCGCGGACGGCTGCAACTACAAATCGGTCGAATACTACGGCGGCGGCGCGGAGTCCATGAGTGTCTCCGAACGCATGACGGTGACCAACTTATCGATGGAGATGGGCGTGAAGTGCGCCTTCTTCCCGCCCGACGTCAACACCGCACAGTATCTGGAAGGCCGCATCGCGAAGAACAAGTATGAGCCGGTCTTCGCTGATCCTGACGCCGAATACGAGAAGGTGCTCGAACTTGACCTCGCGAAAATCGAACCCATGGTCGCCTGCCCGCACGAGGTGCAGAACAGCAAGCCGATCGGTGAAGTGAAGGGCACGCACATCGATCAGGCTTTCCTGGGTTCCTGCGCCAACGCGAAGTATGAGGATTTGGTGGTCGCGTCAAAAATTCTCAACGGCCGCAAGATCCATCCGGATGTCCGGCTGATTATCACGCCCGGTTCGAAGAAGATCATGCTGGAAGCGATGCAATCGGGCGTCCTTCAGACGCTGCTCGAAGCTGGAGGCCTGGTTACCAATCCCGGTTGCGGGGCCTGCGCGGGAGACGGAGGGACTTTGGCCGACGGCGAGGTTTGCCTGTCGACGGCGAATCGCAACTTCGTAGGCCGCATGGGCAGCAATAAGTCGTCCATCTACCTTGCCAGCCCGGCGACACTAGCCGCTTCCGCCATCCATGGCGTCATTTCCGACCCCAGAGAATTCGTCTGATGGAATCCGTTATCCAAGGCAAGATCTTCAAGTTCGGGGACAACGTCAATTCCGACATCATCATTGCCGGGCGTTATCTTATTCACATCGATCCGGAGGAACTGGGGCAGCACGCGTTCGAGATGCTCGGCGACGGCTATCCCGCAAAGCTTCGGAATTTCGACATTCTTGTCGCCGGCCGGAATTTCGGCTGCGGCAGCGCGCGCGAGCAGGCGGCCACAGCGATCAAGGGCCTCGGCATCAAAGCCGTCGTCGCTGCTTCCTTCGCCCGCACCTTTTATCGCAATGCAATTAACGATGGATTGCCGATCGTCGAATGCCCCGCCCTGGTCGAAGCCGTGCAGGAAGGCGACATAATCCGCATCGATCTCGCGGCCGGCACGGTCAACCTTGGCGGCAAGGATTTCACCTTCCAGAAAATTCCGGAGTCGGTCCGTAAGATTCTCGAACTCGGCGGCCTTGCGGCTTATCTGAAGTCGCACCTGGAAGCGCAATCGGACGTTCCCCGATGAGCCGCCAACCCGTGACCGCGCGCCAATGGCTCGGAGTAGTCGCAACGTTTCTTGTTCTCGCACTGCCGTTCTCTTTCGCGATCTTTTCGCTGACCACCTTTTATGACTCGTTCGCCATCGCCTTCCACTGGAGCCGGACAAACGCTGTCACGGGCAATTCCATCATCCTGCTCCTGATTGGCGTGCTATCGCCCTTCATCGGCAAGGCGGTGGACGCGCTCAGTGCCAAGACCGTGATTCTAGCCGGATGCCTCCTGACCAGCTTGGGCTTCGCGCTTCTCTCCACGCTGAAAGGTTCGCTCGCGGAATACTATCTCTACTGCGCGTTGCTGGGCCTGAGCGGGTGCGCATCGTCGATTCTCGCCAACTCGATCCTCATCGGTCCGTGGTTTGAGCGGTCGCGTGGTCTGATGGTCGGCATCATCAATGGCGGCATCGGTGTGGGCGGATTCATGGCGCCGCGACTGATTGCGAAGCTGCTTCCAGCCACGCGTTCGGAGTCTGTGCTCGCATCAGGAATCTCGCACGCATTCCTGGTTTTGGCGGGCTTGATGCTGATTCCATTCGTGACCACGCTGCTGGTCGTGACCAATGAAACTCGGAAACGCACGGCCGGCCTCAACGTGAAAGTTCCGACCACCGGCGAACTGCTTCGCATGCCCATGTTTTGGGCCTTCGGCGTCAGCCTCTTCTGCGCTGCACACGCCATGGTGGGAGTGCAGAATCCCATGGTCTTGTATTTCATCAGCGAGGGATTGACGCGGCCCTCGGGGGCCGCCATTCTGAGCATCGCCTTGGGCTCAGCATTCTTTGGAAAAGTGATCAGCGGCATACTTGCGGACAAAATTTCAGCCCGTGCGGCGGTCATCTTCAGCATCGTCTGCGTATTCCTTGGCATCTTGGGACTGCTGGCTACACCTGCTCACTCCGCCGCCATCGATTGGGTGGCAGTCGTCTTCGGCCTTGGCTACGGTGGAATCTTCAACGCGGTCCCGGTGATCGTCTTCGAAAACTTCGGAACGCACAAAGTAGGATCGTCGCTGGGTTGGCTCTATGTGTTCTTTGGACTCGGCACGGCTACCGGGCCTGAGTTGGCGGCTCAGATTGTCGACACTACCCATAGCTGGTCTGTCGCACACGCGGTGGACCTGGCAATTGTCGCGGTAGCGCTGCTGCTGGCGCTGGCCACGGGCCGGCTTACACGGCGGCGATCGGAAATCAGCTCGAAAGCCGTACTATCGGCTTCGTCGTAGAGATTATGCCCGATATGATCTTCGAAGGAAAGTGTTGGAAGTTCGGCCACAACGTTCCGAGCGATGCGCTCATCGGCGGCCAGGTCATGTTCAAGACCGTTAAGGACATGGCCGAACATGTTCTTGAAAACCTGAATCCCGACTTCCCGAAGCAGAGGCAGCCGGGCGACATTGTGGTCGCCGGCCGCAATTTTGGCTGCTCGTCGGGGCGTGCTCTGGCCGTGAAGGCTCTCCAGGCAACCGGCATCGGCTGTGTGGTGGCCGAACTATTCTCCCGGACTTTCTACCGCAACGCCGCTGAAATCGGCCTCCCCATTCTCGAGGCCTCTGGCATACACGAATTCGTCGAGACGGGCCATCGGCTGCGCGTCCACATTAAGACCGGAGTCGTGGAAAACCTCACTACCGGAAAATCGTTGCAGGGAAATTCACCGTCTGAATTTATGCTGGACATGCTGGAAGCGGGTGGTCTCATTCCTCTTCTCACAGCGGGCAAGTTCTTCGAACGCTATGGAGGCCCGCGCTAGTGCTGCTGCTGAACAACGAGGAAGTCGAGAAGGCGCTCTCGCCCGAAGAGGCTATCGTTGCCACTGAGACGATCTATCGCGAGCTAGCCGAAAACAAAGCGGTCAACCGGCCCCGCACGCAAACCTATTTTCCGATGGAGTCGAAAGAACACCCCGGTTTTCAATATCGGATGAAGACACAGGAAGGCGCCGGCGCGGCGAGCGGTGTTTGGGCTTTGCGCGTCACCTCTGATATGGCCGGCGTCGACTTCACGGCAGGTGTAAAACGCCGCCGGATCTTGCGTGCGGCAACCGGCAACATGTGGTGCGGCCTGATTATCCTTTTCGATATCGAGCGCATTGAACCAGTGGCGATCATGCCTGACGGCATCATTCAAAAGGTGCGAGTGGCGGCGCTGAGTGTCGTTGGAGCCAAGTATCTGGCACCCGAGAAACCCAAAGTGTTGGGATTATTCGGAAGCGGATGGCAGGCCGGCGCCCACCTGGAGATGCTCTGCCGCCGCTTCGATTTCGAAAGGATCAAGGTTTACAGCCCCAATCCGGAGAGCCGCTGCGAGTTTTCCCGGAAAATGACCGCCCAATTGGGCCGCCCGATCGAGCCAGTGAATTCTCCGACGGAGTGCGTCGAAGGCAGCGATTTTGTGCAAGCTGCCACCGCGGCATGGGAGCCCGTCTTCGACGGCCACCTGGTTCAGCCGGGCATGTATATCTGCTCGATCGGCGGCGCCGACAAGAGCAATAGACGGCGAGAAATCGACGACGAGTGCCTCCGCCGCGCCGACCTTTACGTGGTCCACTCGAAGGAAGTTGCTCAGAACGACGAATCACCGGACGTTTGGGAAGCGGCCCGGAAGGGCATCGTTCAGTGGGACGACATTGTCGAAATCCAGGACCTCGTCGCGGGCAAGGTGAAGGGCCGCAGCAGTCCCGATCAGATCACCGTCTTCAATAACAACACGGGCGCCGGCACGCAATTCGCCGCAGTGGGCTCCGCCGTGTTGAAGCGCGCCAGGGCCATGGGACTGGGGAGGGAGTTGCCCGTGGAGTGGTTCCTGGAGGATGTTTCCCCGTAAGAATCAACGATGCTGAATCAATCGCGGCTCCAATCCTTGACCAACCTGATGACCGAACAAGGTTGGGACCTTCTTCTGCTGTACGGCCACTGCTGGCGAAAAGATTTCTTTCGCTATCTCGTCAACGCGAATTTCAGCGGCGCCCATGCGGCAGCGGCGCTCTCCCGATCCGGGGATGTTCGCATCGCTCTCATGGATCCCTGGGATTATGAGATCGTATCGGCCGCGCTCAAAGGCGGCGTGTGCCTGGCGCGCGACTTCGCCAAGGCGCTCGGAGAGTTGGCGGCCTTGTCCAAGGATGGCGGCGTCGCCATTGGCGGGATGGAACTCATGGAGGCCCGCTTCGTCGATACCGTCCGTCAATCCGCGAACCGGCCGCCGGTATCCGCGAGTCCGGCAGTAGAAGAACTGCGGCGAGTTAAGACTCCCGACGAAATCGAACGGATACAAAAGGCGGCCGATCTGGCTGACCGCGGATATTTGCACTTCGCGGAAACCGTCGAAGCAGGAATGTCGGAATACGAACTGGTCGCCGAAACGGAAGCCTTCCTGAAGGAGAACGGCGCCGAGGATAATTTTATGTTGATCGCTTCGGGCGGCGTCGAAGTAGTTGGCATGACGCCTCCCAAAGACCGCCGGTTCGAACCGGGCGACCACATTATCACGGAACTCACACCGCAGGTCGATGGCTACTACGCACAGATTTGTCGCACTCTTGTTCTTGGCGAGCCAAGCGCGAAGCAGCGTGAATCGTTCGCCATTTTCGCGGAAGCCCGCCAGGCTGCGGAAGATATCCTGCGGCCCGGAGTAAACATCGCCGACGTCGCCAAGGCTCAGAATGACGTCTTTCGCAAGTACGGCTACGGAGAGTACACCGGCCCGAAGTACACGCGCGTCCGCGGCCACAACCTGGGGCTCCATCCGGACGAAAGCCCCTACGTGCTCGAAGACGTTAACTACACGGTGAAAGAGAACATGGTGATCATCGCCCACCCCAATACCTATCTGCCCTTGGCCGGGTACATGGTTTTTGGCGACACGCTGCTCGTTACAAGTGACGGTTGCACGTCCTTCAATAAAGCGGAAAGGAAGCTCTTCAAAAGATGAAGCGCGGCTTGATTGCGTGGGACCGGAAGGAACTCCCTCCGGAAGCATTTGAATCGCGGCTCGCCGGCGTCCGAAAAAGCCTCGCGGAGCGCGACCTGCCCGCACTCGTGATCTACACCGACGTCTGGCGATCCAATCAGGGACGGCATTTCTCGAACTTCATGCCCTATTGGAATCGCGCTCTGATCGTCCTGCCGCGCGATGGCGCACCCGTGTTGTTGTGCGCGCTCTCGCCTCGCGTTTATGCATGGATTCGCTCGGTCACCATCCTCGATGAAATTCGTCCCAGCGGCAATCTGACACAAAAGCTGCTTGAAATGTGCACTGAGAAACAATGGAAGCAACTTGGTATTCTCGACCTCTCCCGTCTGAGCGAAGATCTCTTCCTCCCGATTCAGGCCGCAGAAATTGAGGCACTGGACATGCCATCTAGCACAGTGTGGCCTTCGACGGACGACTGGGAGCTGGAAATGCACCGCCGCGCTGCGAAGTTGGCCCGCAGCGTCCTCACCGAGGAATTTCCTGAAGCCGCCGGATGCACGGACCATGAATTTGCCGGCCGTCTGGAGCGCAGGTTCCGGCGCGCTGGCGCGGAGGATCTCGTGCTTCTCTTCACCGACGGCGAAACCGTTCCCCATTCGGCGCACGGCGCCAAAATCACAGAATCGTCTTCCGTGAGCGTTGCGTTGGAATATCGCGGCCATTGGATCAAGTTGTCCAGGCCCCATCCTTGCTCCGGCGTGGCGGCTCCGTTGGAAAACCTCTTCCGCGCCTCCGTCAAGACTCTAGGCGCGGACCTGAACACGCCGGTGTACGTCGAGACTCTGTCCGGACCATACCCCTACGAATCTTGCGAGCGATCCGCCATCGAGCCAGGGGCGCTGTTTGCGCTGCAGATCGCATCACGGTCCGGGCAGCATCGCTGGTTCTACGGTGACACCGGCTGGCGCGCACCGGGTGGGGCCGAACTCTTATGAACATGGTGGAGAAGATCCTCGCCAGGGCGAGCGGAAAGAAAGAAGTCCAGCCGGGCGACGTCGTGCTTGCCAACGTGGATCTGATGATCATGCACGACCTCAGCGCGAACTTCGTGATGAAGGTCTTTGAAAACGAGATGACCGGCGCGACAATCAGGGATCCTGACCGTGTCGCTTTTGTCTTTGACCACAACTTCGCCCCGGCGACTCAGGCGGCAGCCGAAGCGCTCGCCGCAGTCCGGAAGTTTTCCGCTAAGCACGGCATAAAACATCTCTTTGATTGCGGCCACGGCAGTATTCATCACACCATTATCGAAGAGCGGCTGTGGGCTCCCGGCCAAATTATCATTGGCTGCGATTCCCACACTCCGGTCTACGGCGCGCTCGGCCTGTTCGCCACGGGCGTCGGCAACAATTCCATGGCCGCTTTGGGATTCCCGCATAGCTTGAGCTGGTTCCGCGTACCGGAGGCGATGCGAATTTGGTTGCATGGCGAAACCGGACCGGGAATCGCGCCTAGGGACGTTTGCCAGGTCATGCTCGGCCGATTGGGCGAAGACGGCGCGGTCTACAAGGCGGTTGAATACGCTGGGCCCTACATCCAGTCGCTTTTGATCGAGGACCGCGCGCTCTTTCCTCTGGTTGCGATCGACATCGGAGGCAAGTGCGGGTTCGTCAATCCCGACGAGAAGACGCTCGAGTTCGCCCGCTCGGTACTGGGCAATCGCAGTTTTGAAATGCCTGTCAACGATCCTGGCACTCAGTACGCAGAATCAATCGATATCGATGTGAGCAAAATCGAGCCGCAAATCGCCTGTCCGCCCACCGTCGGCAACGTCAAACCCGTACAGGAAATGAGCGGCTTGCATATTGACATCGCCGAAATCGGCGGTAGCACCGGGGGACGCCTTT
Organism: Bryobacteraceae bacterium; assembly: GCA_035501155.1. Classification (GTDB taxonomy): domain Bacteria; phylum Acidobacteriota; class Terriglobia; order Bryobacterales; family Bryobacteraceae; genus Palsa-89. The sequence continues at coordinate 114,152 of DATJWO010000032.1, read as the reverse complement.
CCGACATTCGCCAACTCGCCGCCTGCTTCGCCAACCGCACAGTGCATCCGGGCGTACGGCTTCAGGTGGTTCCCGCCACACGGGGCATCTACGGCACCGCCTTACGGGAGGGTTTATTTCAGGTGCTTCACGACGCCGGCGCCAATATCTTTCCGCCGAGCTGCGGATCCAACCAAGCGTACAACATGGGCGCAATGGCGGAAGACGAAGTGATGGTTTCTACGCAAGCACGCAATTTCCCGGGACGGAACGGGCACCCCCATGCCCGGCATTACCTGGGATCCACATGGACCGTGGCGGCAGCAGCCATCACCGGGAAGATCACCGATCCTCGAGAAATCTTCGAATCAAGCGCCCTGAGTATCGAGCACCATTCGCGTTAAGCAGGTTTCTCAGAGGGCAGCACCGACTCGGCGTCTGCTTCGGAAATAATCCATTCTAATAAAAGCACATTCTTTGAATTTCTAGGATATTCTTGAGGATATTGCTTCTGGATTTTGAAATAGAGCTCAAGACGCCGCAAAGCATTCTGCATGCTGAACCGAATATGTTCGCGCATGGCTTCGGATGCCGCCGCCGTGCTTCCACTAACGAGCACTTTCATGAGGTCCTGGTGGTGCGTGGGTGGATTGGCTCGCGACGACGCCCGCGTGGCGCACAACCAGGTTGAGGCAATCGCGGACGTGCGGCTAATGGCAGCGGTGAGGGCCGGACAACGCGCAAACTCGGCGATCTGCTGGTGTAGTTTCTCATGCAAAGCAGCGTAAACGAAACGATCGCCGTCGGATTGCGCCGACAACGCATCCACGCGCCGCGCCAGCTTCATGAGTTCTGACCGCTCCTCCCGCTGGGCACGTTCGGAAAACAGCATGGCGGCTTGCACCTCCAGCGCCTCGCGGACGACGTAGTGGCCCTCCACGTCCTGGCGCGTAGGAACTCGCACTCGTGTGCCCGCACGCGGCCGGCTCTCCAGCAGTCCTTCATTTTCCAGCCGTATCAGTGCCTCAGTAACGGGAAGAAAACTCATTCCCAGTTCGGCCGCGATCTTTCGCCGCGAGATGACCTGGCCAATTGCGAGTTCTCCACGGACAATCCGCTCGCGCACGCTCGCATAGGCCTCGCCCGCCAATCCGCGACGCTCGGGTTGCTTGCGCGCTCGAACCGTTCGTGGGCGCCTGATTTTTTGAGGCATTTCTGTCCAAAACAGCTCATGTTAGCACATCGGTTGTGTAATCGACGTTCCTTCGCGAATCTGCGGATATGCAGCACAAGAAGAGCTAGAAACAGCAATTCGATTCAACTCCGCTAAGCCCCGGCCTTGCGGATGGTTCCGAGCTGTGATATAGTCGCCTGCCAAGTAGGAGGGTTGTCTTGAAAACTTTGAGAACGATCGGAGCACTATGGCTGTGCGCGGTCGCGATGTGGGCCCAGTCGCAAAACACAGCTCAAATACAGGGGACTGTACAGGACGCAACGGGGTCGGCGGTACCCGGCGCGCAGATAACCGCCACGCAAACCACTACGGGAGTTAGTCGCGTGGTCACCACTGGAGCCGATGGCAGATACGTGTTGCCGAATCTTCCCATTGGGCCTTACCGGATGGAAGTCAGCAAGCAAGGGTTCGCGACCTACGTGCAGACCGGTATTGAACTGCAGGTGGCGACCAATCCCACCGTTGATGTGACGCTGAAGCTCGGCGCGGTCAGCGAGCAAGTGCAAGTGGAAGCCAATGCCGCGCTGGTGGAAACGGAAGCCACGGGCGTCGGGAACGTAATGGAGACACAGCGTATTGTGGAATTGCCGCTGAACGGCCGCGTGGCTACAGACTTGATCCAGTACACGGCCGGGGCAATACCGCAGGGCGTCGCAGGTAATGGGGGTTATCCGGGGACACAGCAATTCGTGATCGCCGGTGGACAGGCGTTTGGCGTTGCGTTCTGGCTGGACGGCAGTGTGTACAACAACCCGTGGGACCTCGCGAACATGCCGCTTCCCTTCCCGGACGCGCTCCAGGAGTTCAAAGTCGAGACCAGTTCGCTGACGGCGGCCAATGGCGTCCATGCCGGCGGCACCGTCACCGGCGTCACCCGATCGGGCAGCAATGAATTCCACGGCGATGCCTTTGAGTTCTTGCGCAACGGAGATTTGAACGCCCGCAACTTCTTTGCTCCCACCCGCGATACTCTCAAGCGCAACCAGTTTGGCGGCACGATCGGCGGGCCTGTCGTGAAGAACAAGTTGTTCTTTTTCTTTGGATATCAAGACACCCTCACTCGTCAGGATCCCGTAGCGAATCCGACAGCGATATTCGTTCCAACTGCCGCTATGCTACAAGGCGACTTCACACAGTGCCCTAGTACAGCATCGGTAGGTAAGATCAGCCCATCGCTGTTCGATCCGGCAGCGCTGAAGTTAGCGGCCCTGCTTCCCAAAGGTACCGGGCCCTGCGGCAATACGAGTTTCGGGCTGATCACCCAGGTGGATGAGAATCAATATGTCGGACGCGGCGACTATACGATCAGCTCCAAAGACAGCCTTTTCGGCCGCTACATCCGCACTCACTTCTACCGGCCCCCGTCTTACAGCTTCACGCCGGACAACATTCTCTCGACCGCGCAAGGTGGCTTAAACGATGCCGATCAGTCCTGGGTGGTCGGTGAAACGCATTTGTTTTCTCCGAACCTGGTGAATCAGGTCCGTGCCTCTGTGGACCGAATCGCCGTGCATCGCTTCTCGCCAAACTATGTGTCAGTTTGCGACTTGGGCGTACCTTTCTATTGCGGATACACACCGCACCAGAGCGGCTTCACCGTCCTGGGGGCTTTCAGCGTTGGGCCCGGCACCGGCGGGCAGGCGGCAGCCCACTCCACACCGCTTCAGCTCAATGACGATATAAGTTGGGTTCACGGCCGCCATCAAATCAACTTTGGCGGTGGTGGCGAAGTCTCCAAGATGTTGTTCTATGGCAACGTCTACGCTCAAAGCCTCTGGACCTTCCCCAGTATTCCGCAATTCCTGCTTGGAAAATTCAGCTCGAACGCAATGTCGCTGCCGAACGATTTGCTGCAGCAAAAGTGGTTCATGAATTTCTACGTGCAGGACACCTGGAAGGTGAGTTCCCGCTTCACCGTAAATCTCGGGCTCCGCTGGGAACCCTTCTTCCCTCCGGCGGAAATCAACGGCTCTGTCTATAACTTCAGCCTGCCGAATCTGATCGCCGGCGTGAAGAGTACTCAATTCGTGAACGCGCCTCCCGGCCTCAGCTATCCCGGCGATCCCGGCTTTATTGGTAAGACAGGCGAGCAGAACCAGTGGAACCTTTTCGCGCCGCGGGTGGCGCTCGCTTACGATCCGACCGGCGAGGGTAAGACTGTCATCCGCGCGTCGTATGGAATTTCCTACGACTATGTCGCTGGCGAGTTGATGGTAAATTCGGCCGACGCGGCTCCCTATGGCGGGACCGAAATCTGGTCCGGGCAGTTTAGTGATCCTTTCGCCAGCAACCCGGGTGGCAACATTTATCCATACGCTGTCGACAAGAACGCGCCATTTGCTCCGGCAGGAACGTACATCTTTTTGCCGCCCAACTTGAAGACACCCCAAACGCAGCAATGGAATCTTGTGGTCCAGCGGCAGCTCGGTAGCGATTGGCTGGTATCGGCTACTTACCTCGGGAACCACACGACGCACCTGTGGGACTCCTACCAGGTGAATCCAGCGGTCTACATTCCCGGCACCTGTCAAGCAGGTCAGTATGGCCTCAAAGCTCCTGGCCCGTGTTCCACAACAGCGAACCAGAACTACCGCCGCGTGTTCGTGCTCAACAACTACCCTGGGACTCTATTTGCCAACGGCGCGCCTGCATTCGGCTACGTGGACTCGTTTGACGACGGGGCCACCTCAGGCTATAACGGCTTGATCCTCGCCGTTCAGAAACGGCTCAGCAAGGGCTTGCTGATGAACGCCAACTATACTTGGTCCCACTGCATCGGCGACCTTTCGATTGGCGACAGCACGGGCAACGCCGGGCAAGGGCTCACCATTGCCAATAACCGGCGCTATGACCGGAGCAACTGCCAGTCGAACGAAATCGGCGGGACCTTCTCGTCCGACCGCCGGAGCATTTTCAATTTGACAGTTGTTTACCAGACACCAAGGTTCCAGGATCTTTGGACAAAGGTCTTTCTGTCCGACTGGAAGGTCTCCGGAATTTTCCGTTACACTTCTGCGTATTGGGTTACACCGTATCTCTCGAGCGACGTCGCCTTGACCGGCGCGACCAACAACCAGCGGCCGCTACAGGTCTTGCAGGACCCCCTGTGTGCGAACCCCAGTCCGAGCTGTTGGATCAATCCCAAGGCCTTCGCCACGCCCGCGCCCGGCACGTTCAGCCCTTTGAACCGCAACAATATTCCGGGGCCCAATTTCACCCAGATCGATATGTCGCTCTCGCGTGAGTTCTCGATCCGTGAAGGGTATCGATTCGAAGTCCGGGCCGACGCCTTCAACCTGCCGAACAGCTTCCGGGCGGGAATTTCGCCTCCCAGTCTGGCGGCAGGCCAATCGGGTCTGAACACCACGTTCGGCACGCCGACCTTCGGCCAGATCACCAGCGCGCTCGATCCAAGGATCATCCAGCTGGCGATGAAGTTCTCGTTCTGAGTTGCTACTGCGAGGATTCGAACAGCTCGACTTTGTGAGCCGTTCGGATCCTCTAACCGATCAATGCTGGGTGCCGGAAGCTTCCTTCGCCGCTTCTTCGCGATCCAAGGCGCGCGCGGCACTCAGACGGTTGTGCATCGCCCGGTTGCCTTCATGGCAGGCGTATTCGAAGATCCGGTAGCCCGGTTCATGACGGATCGGATACTCGACGGTCCAGGGACGACTGAAGGTCTTGGGATCGTCAACCGTGACTTTGTAGTCCACGATATCGGGAGCCACGCGGGTGAAGCGCTCCACCAGTTTCAGGTCCTCGCTGTAAGGCACACCGCCAACGTCGACTTTGCCGCCGATGAAATTGGTGGTTTCCACCACCAGCGTGTTGCCCTCCCAGTGACCGCGCGGATCGCCCATATAGGAACGCAGTCCGGAACTGTCGTGAGGCCGGCCATCCAGCGGAATGATACGCGTCTCGTGGATCATTTCCGTGCGCAGCGCCACCACTCCCGGCGACTGCAGAATCTGCGACCCATTTCCGTAGATTGACGGGAAGAACGACCCAGTGACGCCGCGGGTGATGCAGCGGTCATAGGTGCTCAGGTCCAGCCAGGATCCCGGCCGCAGGTTGTAGTAGTTGGGCTGCGCTTTGCGGCGTGCCTCACCTTCCGGGGTTAACGCGGGAAGGCGGCCATCCGGCGGATCCACGATGAGCGATGTCAGGTGAGAGGCGTGGCGGGCGTACTCGATCCACTGGGCGGGAGCCGCGGCCGCATCCACGCCCTTGACGCGAGCCCAGAATCCGGTCGTGGGACGAATGCCCGTATCGATCGTGCTTCTCTCCGACTTCACTTCTTTAGAGCGGGCGGCGTATTCTTCTTCAGTCAGGAAACGGCGCGTGCCGAACTCCTTCGGCCGCTGCAGCGGCACGCCCTGGAGGTCGTCAGTGGTGTAGACGCCCTGCAAATCGGGATCGCCCCACGCCGTTTTCGGAGGGGTCCAATTGCTTTCTGCCGTCTGTGCAAAGGCCGCTCCGGCCGCCAAACCGAGCGCCAATAGAACGGATCGAGTCTTCATCGGACACCTCCTCGCTTACTTCTTATTCGTTGGTTTTCTTGCGACGTCACCGTACAGCAGTTGCTCGGCGAACTCCACGCACTTGAATTCGGTCAATTGCGCATTCTTTTCGATGCGACGGTACAACGGTAAACCGATCTTCCAAGGCCGCGTGAACACCTGGGGATCTTCGATGGTGGCCTCGTAGTTCATATGATCGGAGTCGATCAATGTAAATCGCTCCACCACGTGCAGATCATCGCTGTGGAAATCGCCGGCGCGGTCGAACCAGCTCTGGTCATTGAAGCCGGTGTTATCGACCACCAGAGTGTCGCCTTCCCAATGGCCATTCGCCGTGCCCATCCAGGTGTCAACCGATGCCTCCAGCGGCGTTTTCGTCATGTTGATCACCCGGTTCGCGCTGGCGTACTCGTACGCCATCAGGATCGCGGTGGGGGTCTGCACGATTTGAAAGGGATAGGGCATGTAGTTCGCTCTCGGAATTCCGGCCATGTAGCACTTGATTTCCGGGTCGTCTTTCCAGCGGTTCTGGAAATTCTTTTCCTTCTGCTTGAGAGCTTCCGGTTTGTAGGGGATCGCGCCGCCTTCAACCACGCCCTGACCCGATGGAACCGCGCCCACAGCGCCCAATTGGAAGAACGGGCCTGGCGCCGCTGGATGATCCTGCAAGTCCCAATTGGCCGTGCTCATGGTTTGCCAGATCCCGCTGAGATCGGGATGTCCATCGAAGGTGCGGCCGGCGGCGGCGAGATGTGGAATAGCAGCAAAAGAAAACGCGAAAATGACTGGGTACAGCCTAATTCTCATGATCGGCTCATTCTAACGCAGCGTTTCGGATCTCGGGGTACTTTTCGATGCGTTGATGGCCATTAACTGGCGAAGCAGATTTGCCGTGCCTTCGCGAACGTTGGGCGGCCCGCCGGCGTGTCCGTGCAGGCCGACGCCCAGAGCCATCTCAACCGGCGTCCGTCCTTGCCTATCTTTGGCGTCCAGCTTAGCGCCCTTTTCGGCCAGATATTTGACGATGCCGTCGGAGGCCTGGGCTCCGTAGTGCAGCGGCGTTTCCCCGGAATCGTTGACAGCATTCACGTCGGCGCCGGCGGCGACCAGTACTTTCACTGCCTCCAGCAATTGAGCTTCAGTCGCGTAGTCTTTGGTGAAAGCGCCCGTACCGCGCCCCAATCCAGCGGCGAACATCAGGGCTGTCGTATGCTTTTTCTCCACCGCGTTAGGGTCCGCGCCGTGTGCGAGCAGCAGACGGATTGCCGCGGCATCGCCGTTCTTGGCGGCACGCATCATGGGTGTAGCACCTTCGCCCAGAGTAAAATCGCCTGGCGTATGGGCGCGCTGCAGCGTGGGCGATTTAAGGCGCGCATTCGGGTTCGCCCCGTGATCGAGCAGTATCTTCACCAGATCGAGAGCGGTCAACTTGTCCGTTGGCGGGCGCTCGGGCCGCCCGTAGACTTCACCCAGCGTGTTCATGTCCACCGTGGCATAGAGCGCGCCCATTCCAGCCGAATCGGCGAGATTCGGGTCAGCGCCCTTCTCGGTAAGCATCGCGGCCGTGTCGTAGTGGCCGTTGATAATTGCAATCTCCAGAGCCGTCGTCCCATCCGGATCCGTCAGGTTAAGCTTTGCGCCGGCTTCCACTAATGCGCGCGCCGCATCGAGCGATCCCTGCCGCGCTGCGTACATGAGCGGCGTCCAATCGCCGTGGGGAAGAATGGTGAGCACGCCTTCCAGGCCGAAGCGATCCTTTTCACGCTGCAACGCGACGGTCCGAGCGTCCACATCAGCGCCGTGCGCGATCAGTGCCTGGGCTGCTTCCGCGTGATTCTGGTCAGCGGCCCAAACGAGTGCGGTTTCGCCGTACTCGGTTCCCTTGGCGTTTACATCGGCCCCATGTTCGATGAGCAGACGCACGATTTCCGGGTTGCCGGTGCGGGCTGCTGCCATCAGCATTGTGCTGCCGTCTGGCAGCCTGGCGTTCGCATTCGCGCCGGCTTTGAGCAGGGCTTCCGCCATCGCCGCATTCCGGTTGGTGGCGGCCAGCGAGAGCGGCGTAACGCCGTAGCGATTCGGGGTGCTCGCGTTGGCGCCCGCGCGCAACAGAAGCCGCGCCGTCTCGAGGTCATCGCCGTAAACAGCCCATTCCAGAGGCGTGGTGCCGTCCGCGTCGGCGACATTCACGTTGGTGTGCGCCTTCAAGAGGCGCTGCACCTGCTCCTGATCGCCCGACTGAACTGCTTCCGATAGCGTGCTGGCGGACAACAATCCGGCCATCGTCAAGGCGAACAGCGCTGCCTTACCCAAGAACATCGGCTTTCCCCGTGCTGTCGCCGAAATGCTCCATCGGCTTGCCGAATTTCTCCGCGACATCGACCCAAAGGTTTCCAACCGGCGTGCGCTCAGGCAACACAATGTGACGGTGCCCTTTGCCTACTGCGCCTCCCGCGGCGATCACCGGCAGCGGATCCGTCGCGTGAACATTGGAATCCGCCATACCCGCGCCATACAGCACCAGCGAATGATCGAGTAGGGAGCCGTCGCCGTCCTGAATAGACCGCAGTTTTTCCAGGAATTTCGCGTACATTCCGACGTAGTACGTATTGATCTTGACGCACTGCGCCATCTTGTCCGGCTTGTTCTGATGATGTGAAACAGAATGATGTTGCTCGGTGACTCCGATCTGCGGATACGTGCGCTGACTCAGCTCGCGCGACATCATGAACGTAAACACACGCGTGATGTCAGACTGATAAGCGGCGGCGATCAAGTCGAAGTGCAGAGCGACATGTTCGTCGAAAGAATCCGGGACGCCTATCGGGGCGGCGGGGGCGTCTACGCGAGTGGCTCCGCGAGCCTCCTGCTTCTGGATGCGCCGCTCGATTTCGCGCAGGTTATCCAGGTAGTCGTTCATGCGCGTGCGGTCGCGCGGGCCCAGGCCCTGTCCCAGGCTGCCCGCCTCGTCAACCACCGAATCCAGAATGCTGCGTTCTTTTTGCCGGCGGGCTTCGCGCTGCGCGGGCGTTCCTGGAGCACCAAAGAGACGCTCAAAGACCGCGCGTGGATTGATTTCCATGGGCAACGGCGTGGTCGGACTACTCCAGGAGATGGTGTTCAGATAAGAGCAGCTGAAGCCCGGCGAGCAGCCGCCGACGTAACCTGTGAAATCTTCGGTTGCTACTTCCAGGGACGGCAACGGCGTGTCCTGGCCAATTTGCTGCGCGACCACTTGATCGATGGTTGTGTTCGCGTGGACATCCTCAGCCTCGGTTCGCTTGGGCCATACGCCGGTCAGGAATCCCGCAGCGCTCACGGCGTGGTCGCCGAACTGGCTACCCGGATGGGAGCGCGTCAGGTTGGTCACCACAATCAGCTTGTCGCGAAACGTTTCGAGCGGCTTCAAAATCGGCGTGAATTCGAAGCCGGCGCCAACGGTCTTCGGAGTCAACTGTTGCATAATGGCGCCGTTTGGAAAGTAGACAGCGCCAAATCGCATCCGCGGCTTCGCATCGGCTTTCGCGAGCGGCACAAACGCCGGCAGCATCGCGTCCAGCAGAGGAAGCGCCACCGCAGTTCCCGCGCCGCGCAGTATTGTCCTCCGCGACAGCGACTTCTTGCTCAGAAACATCTAATTCACCTCCCGATTTTTCGCCGATTGGATGGGAGCGGCGCCGCCCTCGCCCAGCGCGGTCCGCATTTGAAAAGGCGTGCTCTGGACCACGCCGAGAATCAACCTGGAGAACCGGTAGCTGTCGTGCGAGGCGTCGCGCAGGATCGCCCGCACCGTCGGCATATCACGATAATCCAGCCCGCGGCCGAGCGCGTAGATCAAAAGCTTCTTGGTCACGGTGCCCGCAAAAAGGTCAGGATGGCTGATCAGCGCGTTCCGCAAAGAAACCACGCCGTCGATCTTGGTTCCGTCCGCCAGCACTCCGCTGGCATCAATGGGATTGCCGGTATCGGTAGTGCGCCAAGCGCCCACGGCATCGAAATTCTCCATGGCGAAGCCGATCGAATCCATGGTCTTGTGGCAGCTCGCGCACACCGGGTTGGCGCGATGCTCAGCCATCTGCTCGCGCATGGTCTTGGGCTTCTCTCCTTCCTGATTGCCCTTTAGCGGCGGCACGCCGGGAGGGGGAGGCGGCACGGGCTGGCCAAGGATGTTTTCGAGGATCCATTTGCCGCGTACCACGGGAGATGTCCGCTCGGCGTGCGACGTCAGTGCCAAAATGCTTCCCTGCCCCAGCAGCCCGCGGCGCGCGTCGTCGGTCATTGCCACCCGGCGGAAGCGGCTCCCGTAGATGTTGGGGATTCCATAGTGGCGCGCCAGGCGCTCGTTCACAAACGTGTAATCCGCGGTCATCAGGTCGAGAACGCTGCGATCCTCGTGCAGGATGCTTTCAAACAACAGCTCGGTCTCGCGCCGGAAGGACTGTCGCAGGTTGTCGTCGAAATTCGGGAACAAGTCCGTGTTCGGCTGCACGTTGCGCAGGTTGCGAAGCTGCAGCCATTGGCCCGCGAAGTTAGCGACCAGCGCCTGCGCCTTGGGGTCGGTCAGCATACGCCGCACCTGTTCGTCGAATACGGCGGGGGTCTTTAGCTTGCCTTGGCTCGCTACACGGAGCAGTTCGTTATCCGGAATGCTGCTCCAAAGGAAGAACGACAACCGGGAGGCAAGTTCATAATCGTCGAGGCGATAGGTTTGGCCGGCCCGCGCGTCAATCGGGTCGCGCTCGGTGCGGAATAGAAACTTCGGGCTTGCCAGGATTCGTTCGAGTGCCAGCTCGATGCCAGCCTCAAAACCGCCGTCGCGCTTACCTTGATCGTAGAAAGTCAGCAGAGTTCGTAGATCCGATTCGCTGACCTGGCCGCGATAAGCCCGGCGAGCCAACGTGGATAAGATGCGGCGGGCGCAGGCCTGTTCGCCGATTTTCGGCCCAGGGTGGCACACGAAAATCCGCTGCCGGCTCGGGGTGTCACTCGCGCCAGCCGCGTGGAATGGGCCCGCGATCGTCAACGACTCCAGGTGCGGCGAGCCGGACCAGTCAAAATTGTCGACCGAGCTGCGGATGTATGGTTGGAGACGGGCGGGTTCCACATCGTCCGTATCCGCCAAGAAAGCGATCGTCACCACGTGAGGGCCGGCCTTCACCGGAACACGCACACGCAACCGCGCATCCACCGCGTCGCCGGTATCGGTCGGCTTTTCGAACAGGGATGCCAGATCGGCTGGCCCGCCGATCGACGCCAAATGAATCCTGCGTCCATCGAGCGCCAGTTCCACCTGATGCGGCGATTCCAGGCCCCGCATGATGTTCAGATTCGTTCGAAACAGTTTCGCTTGAAAAGCATATTCGCCGTCGAGCGGAAAATTGTAGCGAACCAAGGTGCCGCCGACGGTTCCCAAAGGCAAACCGTTGACGTGCCGGTCCTGCGAAAGATCCTGCCGGATCCGCCAGGTCTCGCTGCCGGGAGCGATGTTCGGATCACCCACCGCGAGGGCGCCAATTTTCAATGCGGCGTCCAGATAGTGCTGCTCGAGCGAGGGCGACACCCCCAGCGCGTCGGAGACATTGTCGAAGCCAAAGGCCGAGTCGTCGGGAGGTAGCAGGGAAGCAGGATCGACGTTCAGCGCCAGCAGATCGCGGATGGCATTGCCATATTCGGCGCGATTTAGCCGGTGCAAGATCGGGCGGCCGGCGTAAGGCTCCGACGCCTGATCGATCTGTGTTTCCAGCCATCCGGCCAGGCTGCTGTAGGTAGCCGCGTCCGGCCTCGGCATGCCCGCCGGTGGCATGGTATGCGACCTCAGTTTGCCGATCACCTTTTCCCAAACGTCGGCGTGCGCAGGGACCTGGGCGAGGTCCAAATTGTCAAGGGTCAGGCCGCCTGTCTTCAGCCGCTGGTTGTGGCAAACGACACAATATTTGTTCAGGACTGCTTGATACGGGGAATCCGCGAATGCAGCACTCGCCGCTACCAGCCACAGCCCCACCGTAAAGCCGCGCTTGAGCATCTATTTGCCAGTCTACTCCAAGTTGCATGCAACGAATGGAACTGGAGCGTAAGATCACTGTGAATGATAAGCTGCATCACAGAGCGAACGCTGAATCTGCGTGGTTCCGGGGGTCAATCCCGGGCGGCTGCCTGGAGTTCCACTGGCCGCGCCGGCTCAATGAAGATGGTCTGATGGGCAATCTGTGCCAGCGTTGCGCGGTGCGTAATCAGAATGGCCGTGCGCCCCTCGGCCACGCGGACCAACGTCTCGGCGATCGCGCGCTCATTGGCTTCGTCCAGGGCGGAGGTCGGTTCGTCGAGCACCAACACCTTGGGATTGGCCAGCAGCGCGCGCGCGATCGCGATGCGCTGCCGCTCGCCGGCTGAAAGCGTCTGGCCGCGTTCGGCCACAATCGTCGCGTAGCCTTCCGGCAGAGCCAGGATTCGCTCATGAATCGACGCAGCCTGCGCCGCCCGGACGATTTCTTCTTCGCTGGCATCCGGCAGCGCGTAGGCGATATTCTCCCGCACGCTCGCGTGAAATAGATAGGGGGCCTGATCCACAAGGAGAATATTGTGGCGCAGGTCGTCTAGGGGAAGATCGCGCAGATCGCGCCCGTCCAGCCGAATCGCGCCCGAGCCGGGATCGTAAAACCGCACCAGAAGATCGGCCAGCGTGGACTTGCCCGCCCCGCTCGGCCCCAGGATCGCGCAGATCGTGCCGGGCGCTATTCGAAACGACATGTCCTCCAGCACTGCATCGCCACTGTAGCCGAAGGACACGCGGTCGAACTCGATTTCGCCGCGGACCTCCGCGAGCGGCTGTGCATCCGGGCGCTCGGCGATCTCCGCCTTCGTATCGAACAGCTCAAAGACTCGCGATAGCGACACGCCGCCCGTTACCAGGTTGGTATACAAGCTCATGAGGTTCTGCACCGGCGACAGCAGCCGCATGTGATAGGCCATCAGAGCCACTAGTGAGCCGACGCTCAGCGCCCGTTCAATGACCAGCCATCCGCCATAGAGAAAGATAGCCGCCGTCGATAGCGTCAGAATAGTTCCCGGAACAGCGCCCGTGAGAAAAGATGTCAACTGCATCCGCAATAGCGCGTCCAGGAAGGTCTGATTGCGCGCGCGGAAGCGCGTCATTTCCCGCTGCTCCGCCCGCGAAGAGACCACCAACCGAATGCCCAACAGCGATTCCAGCAGGAAGCTCCCGATGTCCGAACTGCTCTCCCGCACCGCGCGTACGCGCGTCGCCAAACGATGCTGGTAATGCCGTAGCGCCCAGATGCTGGCCGGGACCGCCGCCACACTCACTAGAAACAGCCGCGGGCTGAGCGCGATCATGATGCTGGCGCTTCCGATGAGAAACACCACGTTCGAAAGCACGCTCAACAGACTGTCGGCCGAGATGCGCTGCACCTCAGCGATATCATTATTGATGCGCGAGACGACGTCGCCCAGCTTTCTGGATGCCCAAAAGCGCGGCGAAAGCGTCTGCAAATGCCGGTACAGCGCCAGACGCATGTCAAACAAGACCGAGGCCGAAACGCGCACGTACTGGTAGCTGGAGAGAATGTTGAGCACGAATCCCAGCACCGTGACGCCAAGCATCATCCCGCTCACGGCCAGCAACATCCGGAAGTTGCGCTTCAATAGCGCATCGTCAATCAAGAGCTTGGAGATGTAAGGTTGGAGCAACCCGAACCCCGTAGCAGCCACACCCGCGAGCAACACGAAGATCAGCCGGGGCCAATAGGGGACGATAAAGCGCAGGGCGCGGCGATACCCGTCGATCAAAACGCCGCGTCCGGGTGTCATTCATTCTTAATAGCACACGCCGGGCAGCGGACACCCGTAAGCACTGCCGGCATCCATCGCTCGCGGACAAACTTTCTGCTTCCCCCGTACTAGGCGACAGTGTATGATATTTGAACAAGGTTATGAAAATTCTGCTTGCAACGATTCTGGCGCTTCCACTATTGGCTCAGGGCCAGAAGCCGCAAGCTGCCACGTCCGCAGACTCGGCTAAGCCGGCGCCCGAGGAGGGCATCCCGGTCACTAATCAACTGGTCATCTCGAAATGTGGAGCTTGCCACACGCGCGATCAAAAGGGGAACATGCTGCGCATTTCCTGGGAGCGTGGCACGCCGGAGGCCTGGGAAGAGGCGATCAAACGCATGGTGCGTCTGAATGGCGTCCGCCTGACCCCCGAAGACGCCCGTTCCATTCTCGCGTATCTTGCCACCGATCACGGCCTGGCGCCTGAAGAAGCCAAGCCGATCCTGTACTACCCCGAACACCGGATTCAGGACGAGACCAACATCCCCAATGACGATGTGCGCGGCGCTTGCGCCAACTGCCATCCCCTGGCGCGGCCTCTTTCGTGGCGTCGCTCTGCGGACGATTGGAAAAAGCTGGCTAACCTGCACGTCGCGCTGTACCCGCAGGCCGACGAAGCTTTCCGTCTGGGGATCCACGCCGGCGGGTTCGATGACAGCCGGCATCGCCGGGAAGCAGGCGCGCCGTTGCCCGTAGATGTGGCTCTAGCTTACCTGGCAAAGACTGCGCCCCTGCACACGCCCGAGTGGGCCGCCTGGCGCGCCCGGATGCGTGCGCCCAGGATCGCCGGCCGCTGGCTGGTGACAGCTTACAGTCCCGGTCATGGCAGGTTCTACGGTGAAATGGAAGTGACGCCGGTAGCCGGGAGCGACAGCGAATTCACGACCAGCGTGAAGCTGACGTCCGTGAAGGATGGATCCACGCTTACGCGGACGGGTCACGGTATTGTGTACGCCGGGTATGCCTGGCGCGGCCGGTCTAAAGGCCCCCTTCCGGCGAACGCGGCTCCCGACAACCTTTCCAGCGAAGTACGTGAGGTGGTCACGTATTCTCCCGACCTCTCTTCGGCCGAGGGCCGCTGGTTCTGGGGTGAATACCAGGGGTTCGGCTACGACGTGACGTTGCGCCGCCCCTCCGCCGATCCAACCCTGGTCACTGTCGATCGCCTCTCGCTGAAGGCCGGCACGCAAGGCAATCGTGTTCGGCTGATCGCGGAGAGCTTGCCCGCGCAAGTGGACGCTGCGGACCTGGACTTCGGCACTGGCGTCACGGTCCGCCGCATCGTCTCGCATAGCGCGAAAGAAATCGTGGCCGAAGTGGATGTGGCCTCCGATGCAGTTCCCGGCAAGCGTGACATTTCCTTCCGGCGGTCGGTGCTGCCCAGCGCCATCGCGGTCTACGACCGCATTGATTACATCAAAGTCACGCCGGACTCCGCGCTCGCGCACCTGGGTAGCGACGTCCATCCCAAGGGCTACGAGCAATTTGAGGCGATCGCCTATCAGCGCGGCGCCGACGGCAAGCCGCACACAGCCGACGACGTCGAGCTCGGCCCCATCGACGTGAGGTGGTCGATGGAGGAGTTTTACGCCACCTACGGCGACGACGACCGGGAGTTTGTTGGTTCGCTCAGCGAAGCCGGCTTGTTCACGCCGTCATCGGACGGTCCCAACCCACAGCGCAAGTTCAGCCGCAACAATTACGGCGATGTCTGGGTGGTTGCAACCGCGAAGAACGAAAAGGATTCCGAGGGCAAGCCCCTGATCGGCAAGTCCTACCTGGTGGTTACCGTTCCAACCTACATTAAGTGGGATCAGCCCGAGGTTGGGCAATGACGGCCGCCGATACGCGAGTCTACCGGCTGGCCGAATTCCATCGCTTCGACGCGGAAGGTGCACGGTTTCTCTATCTGGTGCCGGCGGGCGCGATCTTCGCCGTGGACAAGGACGTTCAAAGGCTGATCGATTGCCTGAGTGGTGGCGATCTGTCGCATGGCGGGCTGATGGAGGCGCTTACGGCATCCGGCGTCGCAGCCGGCGAGGCCGACGAACTCATCACGGAGATGTATCACGCCAACGTGATCCTGGCGGGCGATAATCCGGTCGAAGAACCAACCCGCCTTCCCGAAGTTTTCCCTATCCAGACACTGGTCATGAATCTCACGAACCAGTGCAATCTGTCGTGCCAATACTGCTACGAGTTTGGCGCCGACAAGCTGGCCACGCCCGAAGGCAAGCCGAAGTTCATGGACGTGGAAACAGCAAAAACGTCGGTGGATTTCCTGCTGGAACAATCGGCCGGAAGGCGCTCCATTCACATCACGTTCTTCGGCGGCGAAACGTTGATGAACTTTCCGCTGCTGAAGCAGGTGGTCACCTACGCCAATCAGAAGGCGGAAGAGCAGGGCCGCCACATCGACTTCAGCCTCACCACCAACGCCACGCTGTTGACGCCCGCCATCATCCAGTTCCTCTCTGAAAACCACATTGGCGTCACCGTCAGCATGGACGGACCGAAGGAGATGCACGATCAGTTGCGCGTGTTCTCCAACGGCAAAGGCAGTTACGACATCATCGAGCCGAAGGTTCGGGCACTCATTGAGAACCATCGCACGCGGCCCATCACGGCGCGCGTCACGTTGACTGCGGGCGTCTCGGATGTAATCCGCATCTTCCGGCACTTGAAAAACGACCTCGGGTTTCACGAGGTCGGCTTCGCGCCCGTGACCAGTTCCGCGAATCAGCTTTACACGATCGGCGCCAAGGGAATGGACAACGTGTTGGACCAGTTCCATGCGTTGGCGGACGAGTACCTGGAATACGCGTTGCGCGGTGAAGCCCACGGGTTTTCGAACGTCAGCGACACGCTGGCCGAGTTGTGCCAGGGTGTCAACAAATCGCATCCTTGCGGTGCCGGTTTGGGGTTGCTCGGCGTCGGGCCTTCCGGCGACATTGCGCCCTGCCACCGCTTCGTCGATTCCGACGTCCACGCGCTCGGACATATCTCAACAGGCATCGACAAAGCCAAACAAGCTGACTTCCTGCGCCGCGGCCACATTGATTCCAAGTACGATTGCCACACCTGCTGGGCGCGCCCGCTGTGCGCCGGCGGCTGCCACCACGAGGCGTACGTACGCTACGGAGACACGGGCCACCCGAATCTTCACTACTGCGATTGGATCCGGGATTGGACCAACACTTGCCTGGAGATCTATGGCGCCATCGCCGCCAAGAACCCCGCATTCTTACAACAGTTCGCCGAAAGGAAAGCAGCAGAATGAGACACATGCGACCGCTGAACAAAAAGGCAGCCCGGATCGACGGCTACGTCTCCTCAAAGATTGACGATGTCGTCGCCATGCAGGACGGGTCTTCCAACCAGCAGCAACGCCCCCACGTCCCCATGGGGTGTGCCTTGATGTTTACGCCCGGCTGGGAAGTAGATGCGGCCGGCGGAACTGCCGGGCTCTGTCAGCCTGTGGAACGCGACATCTACGATTGCTTTGTCAGTTGCTACTGGCCGTCCCAGGTGCCCGATCACCTGAACAATGCTCCCGACTGGAGCTCAAAGTGCGCCGCTGCGACCAAAGACTGGCGCAACCTGGACCTGGTATTTCCATAAAACCATGCGACATTTCTTGCTTTCATTCGCCGCCTGCGCGGCTCTAGCTACTGTTGTCCATGCGGGCACGCTCTATCTGCCCGCCTACCCGGCTTCGGTTCTGGTCTTCGACGAAGCCAAGGCTCAGATCGTCGACCACATTCCGCTCGCTACCGGAACGCCGATGAGCATTCGTCTCTCGCCGGACCATAAGAGGATCTACGTCACCACGATCGACCACAACGGCATTGAAGTGATTGACGTCGCCACGCGCAAGGTAATCAATCACTTCGAGCTAAACACGCCCACCAAGCAGTACCGGATTTTCAATGGCGCCGCCGACCCGGAAGGCAAGTACTTCTACGCCATCACAAAAGAGATCACGAAGTTCCCCGAGCATTTCGAAGTCGCCAAGCCCAAGTACACGTTGGTGGACCTTCAACAGCAAAAGATCGTCAAGATGGTGGACATTCCCAAGGAGGAAGAAGCCGCCAATGAGGGCGACTACGGCATGGGGGCCATTGACGTGTCGCCGGATGGCAAATACCTGTATCAGTTCGGCGAGAAGATCACGATTCTGCAGGCCTCGGACTTCAAGGTGGTCGATCACATCGACTTGTCCCGCCCTGACGTGCCTGGCATGGAGAATCTCCACTTCGGCAGCGACTTGGACCTGGTGAACGAACCCGGCGAACACACCGCTATGTTTGTCTGGTCCGATCCCATCGTTCACAATCGCGTGTTCGGACTGGCGCGATTCGATCTGAACACTCGGCACCTGGATTTTAAGCCCATCGGCCCGGCTCCGGCGGGTGTTGCCGGCTTTGAAGTCACGCCTGACAAGAAGTTGGGCTACACGGTGGTCACCACCGGAATCCACGGAACGAAGCGTTGCGAATTCTGGGCCTTCGATCTCACCAGCGACCGCATCACCAAGACGGCCGAGGTTCCTTGCCGCACCCGGTTCACGCTGGGCATTTCCACCGACGGCAAGAAGCTATACATCTATGGCGCCGGCTTTGACATCGAGGTGTACGACGCCGCAACCCTGAAGTACGAAAAGACCTGGGACTTGAACACCGACGTCACCTACGCAGGAATCGTCGTTCTGCCTTAACGCCGCGGCTTCGCGTTAAAGGCGGTGCTCTGGATTCCCCCGCTGCCCGCGCCAAGGAGGGCAGCCGTGGCGTATCCGGTGGCTGCGTCGCTCATGAACTTCTCCGGCATGGTGCCGCTGGCGTGCTTGTGGTTCATCGACTCCGCCGCCCAATACCCTTCCGAGTTCTGATGGCTCCTGAGCCAAGCCAACGCGCGCGACAGCAACGGATCTGAAGGCTTCACTCCCGCCTGCTCCATGCAGAACGCAGCCAAAGCGGTGACGTAGCTGTTCGAACCGACGGCAGGCGGCGCCGCGTCGTGCTTCGCCCATGGGCCGAGCGACGCTAAGGTCCACCCTCCGTCAGACTCCTGCTTCCGCCGCAGTTCAGCCAGAATCGCCTGTTGGTCGCCGTTTGGGAGTAAGCCGTGCAGCTTCGAGGATGCCCACAGCAGGAACAACCGGTTGTGCAAGGATGTGTGTCCCTGCTCGCTCCGCAGATAGGCCGTTAGCCACTCGACGTTGCGCCTGATCTCCGGCCGTGACTGGTAGTCGCCGGGCGTCAGGCCGGTCGCCAGGGCCCCGAGCGCCGCTCCATAGTAGACGCCGTCCTTCGTCTCCCACGGGTCAAGATTGTAGTCGGACCACTGCCAGGAGCCTTGCGCCGGACCTTCCTTCACCTGGATCGACCACATCCGCTCGAAGGCTTTCTCGCCTTCTGGGCTTAGTTTGCCGCGCGGCGCGTCTTCCATCGCGATCACCACGGCCGAAACCACCGACACAGCTCCATAAACTTGATCGACAAGACGGCCCTTGAGGCCGCCGAACAATTCCTTGGCGTCGGTACGGAACACTGTGGCCCGCGTGCCTTCTACGAGCAAGTCCTCATACAGCGTAGGCCCGGACTTCTCGCCGAGCGACCGCCTTAGGGCTGGGCGCGCAACCAGGTACGGCAGCCCGGTATGACAGGATACGCACACTACGCCAGACACGAGCGCGTTTGGCCAGGCCGCCCATTCTTTCTGGCGTCCGTCCAGATAATGTTCTGCCTGCTTCGGGTTCCAATCAGCGCAGAACGCCGGAGCAACGGCCAGAGCCACAAGAGCGATCCATCGCATCGGCATGGGTGTTCTCTCCGACTCGAAGTATAGCCCGGATTGGCCACCTGGTCCAGGTAAACATTACGCAACTTGTACAAGGTTGCTCCTTGACTCCAAACCGATGCTTGGTTATACTACCTTCCAACTTAATAGAACCCACGTCGGTTTTCTTTATAAGACAGGGGCAAGCGGAGATGACGCAAGCCTTGATTATCGAGTAGCAGCATTCTTCATGCAACTGGTTGCAATCTAAACGCAATCGGCTTAGGACACAAGCCGCGACAGGACCACGCGGGGGGGATCGAGCGGTTCTATAGCATGATCCCAAGTGGCGCCAGCTCTCCGGCGAGCGGGCGAAAGTTGTTAGTGCATAAGGTCTATAGAAAACTTTGATGGAGTTCTTTTACGGCTTTCCGATGCCGGTCCTGCTGGGCCGGCTGGACGCTGAAATTCACAAGGAGAGTTTGATGTCGCCTGCATATTCCCCTACCTACGGGCTTTCCCTGGCGCTCTCGCGGCGCCGCTGGACGCGTCTTAGCCGCCACCTGGCACTCGCGGTTTTCGGCTTCTTGGGCTTGGCCTGCGCCTCTTACGGCCAATCGACTTTCGGCACCGTGCTGGGCACGGTCAAAGACCCGTCGGGATCCTTCGTGCCGATGGCGAAGGTTGAGCTCATGAATACCGGAACGAACGCCGTGCGCAATGCTCAAACGAACTCAAACGGAGACTATCAGTTCGTAAACATAGACGTCGGCAACTATAAAATTACGGTCGATGCACCTGGCTTTCAGAAGACCGAATATCAGCCGTTTGATTTGGCGTCCCGTGAAACCAAGCGCGTCGATATCGACTTGAAGGTGGCAACGCAGGCCGAGACCGTGACGGTCGAAGCAGTCGCTACCATTCAGACGGATGTCTCTAACGTTGCCGAGACCAAGGGCGCGCTCGAGCTGACCGACCTCCCGGTTGCAATCTACACGCGCTCGCAGGGCTCCACCAGCGCCTTCTCCACGCTGACCGCACAGCCGGGGGTACAAACGGACGCCAACAACAACATTATCGTTGCCGGAGCTCTGCCGTCCCAGCAATCCCTCACGATTGACGGGATCAGTTCCGTCGGTCCCGGCAGTCTGGGCGCCCTCGCCGAGTTATTCCCTTCGTTTAACGCCATTGAAGAGATCAAGATCAGCGAAACCCTGAATCCGGCCGAGTACGGAGGTGTCGCCGACATCACCACCGTCTCAAAATCGGGAACCAACAGCTTCCACGGCGGACTATTCGAAAACGTTCAGAACACGGACTTCAATGCCTCGGACACGTTCAGCCACGAGGTGACTCCGGTTAAGATGAATAACTTCGGCGCGTACGTGGGAGGTCCGGTGATCTTCCCGCACCTGTACAACGGGCGTAATAAAACCTTTTTCTTCGCTAGCGGCGAGGTACTGCGGCTCCCTAAGTCCACCACTCAACTGTTAAACGTTCCAACGCTGGCCATGCGCGGCCTCCTCCCGAACGGCCAGCCCAACCCCGCGGGCGCCGATCTCTCCGCTTATCCTGATCCCCTTTGTCAATCGACAAACGCCGACGGGACTTGCGCCACCGTCTATCCGGGAAATATCATCCCCGCCAGCCAGCTCAATCCCTTCTCACAGAAGATGATGAACCTCTTCTACCCCTTGCCAAACACGGGAGCTCCCGGAGCTTTTGTCAACAATTACCTGGCAAGCTATGCAACCCCAATCAACAGTGCTCAATTCGACGCGCGAGTGGATGAGAACATCAGTCCGAAGCACTCGGTGTACGTCCGGTACACGTATAAAAATCGCCGCTTGACGAATTATCCCAAAGACTCAAGCGGAGATCCGGGTTCCCCGACCCCGGGAGGCACCTCTCTGCCGGAGATCTACAACTCTCTTGCCGCCGCCTACAACTGGATTGTTTCACCCTCTGTCGTCAATGAACTGCGCGGAGGATTCAGCACGATTCGCAGGGGATATGGCAGCGCCCTCACGGCGCAGCACGCGGCCGACATCCTGGGCCTGACGAACCTGCCGGGACCTGTTCCCCCGGGCTATAGTTTTCCTGGGATCACTCTCGCCGGATTTCTCGGAGCTTACCCACTCGACACCATTGATATCAATCCAAGCGAGGGCACTTATCAGGCATTGGATACGGTCACCTGGATTAAAGGCAAACACACTATGAAATTCGGAGGGGACTTCCGGTATCTAAGCTCCCTGTTCACGAATGTGTTTGCGGACTATCGCATGGGTACGTATAACTTCAGCGGTTCGAGTGCTGCGGTTCAAGCGCTTCTCGGTACAGGGTCCGCCGTTCCGCTCGCCTCCTTTCTGCTTGGCTACCCGGACGTGACCACCACAGCGACCGTCGTAAATCCAGCCACTGACGCCTATTCCAAGCACTATGCCTTCTTCGCGCAAGATGATTGGAAGGTCTCAACAAGACTGACCATCAACTTCGGCCTCCGTTGGGAATATCACCCGGGCTTCCAGGACAAGAACAACGACGTGGTCAACTGGTATCCCAACTACACCAGCACTGTGAACGGCCAGACTCTCCATGGCGCTGTTATCGTCCCCAATCAGGCTGCGTTTGCCAACATCAACCCGCAGTTCGTAGAGTCTCTCGATAACACGCCGGTCATCCTGGCCTCTAAAGTCGGGGTTCCAGCAGCCTTGCGTTTTTCTTCCAAGAGGGACTTCGCCCCCCGCATTGGATTCGCATACCGGCTGGATAACAGCGGCAAGACAGTCGTCCGCGGCGGGTACGGAAGGTTTATCGAGAGCCTTCTCACCGGTAGCGCGATCAATGGATGGTCCGTTGGCGCCAGCGACGTCGCGACCTTCTCGAATGACAACCTCGTCAACGGGAAACCTGAATTCCAGCTTCCCTATTCCTTCCCGTCAAATATCGCACAACCGGGTTCGTATTTCTTCGATCTGGCCTCGGATATCAACTTCAAAGATCCCATCGTCGAGGAATGGAATCTTACGCTGGAGCGCGATCTTGGAAAGGGGGTGGGGCTGCGCGCTTCTTATGATGGCAACCACGAATATAACGTCCCGACCCTGATTAACAACAACCAGGTCAAGCCAAACAACCTGGGCCTTTTTGATCCCTCGATCCAGGCGCAGATTCCGTTCCCGCAGTTGTTTTTCTTCCAGACTGCGCGCAGCGACGGTTTTGGGAACTACCAGTCGGGCACAGCCTCGGTCCACAAGCGTGCCAGCGGCTTTCAATTCGAAGGTAGCTACACGTTTACGCGCAACCTCTCGAACTTGCAAGGGTACGGCAATAGCCGCAGGTTCGCGAACGAGTTTGGGAACCAGCTTAGCGATACGAATAATCCCACTCTCGACTATGGCAACGTGCCTTTTTCTCGCCGTAACCGGTTCCTCGCGACCTTCTTGTACGAGCTGCCGGTCGGCAAGGGGAAACCTTTCCTAAACAGCGTGAATCCGGTGCTGGACAAGATTGTCGGAGGGTTTGTATTGAGCGGCATCGCTCTTTTCCAGAGCGGGCCGTTCCTGACCGTATCCACCTACAACGATCCGTCCGGCACCGGCTTCAATCTCCTTTTCGCCAATGGTGGACGGGCTGATACTGTCTCGGGCGCCAACCCCTATGCGGGGCAATCCATCCAGCAATGGATCAACCCCGCGGCCTTTAGCGATCCGCCAGACAATATCGGCCGGTTCGGAGATTCACAAAATGGCGCGGTCCAGGGGCCATCTACTAAAGCTGTTTCCCTCTCGCTGCTCAAGCGAATCCCATTCACGGAAAAAATGCGGCTTGAGATCGGCGCGCAGGTCTCTAATGTCTTCAACCATCCGAACTACGCCCCGCCCAGCAACCTGAACACTTCAGTACTAGACGGGTTCGGAACGATTTCGGCATTGCAGAGCGCCGAAGGCGCCGGACCCCGGCAGATCCAGTTGACCGGCCGTTTCACGTTCTAGCTGTAGTGCTACGCTGAATCCGTGAAGCATGTCGCGATCCAGCGAGCAGCAATCTTCGCCGCGGTTGTCGTTTTCCAGACAACCGCGGCGCCACCACCCCCGCTCGTCGGAACCTGGCGGCTCGAGCAGCAGGAAATCAACGGCGTCGCCTCCCACTCCGAAGCCCTCACCTTAAAAATCGCCCAGGACGGCGACAAGCTGGCCTTTGCGTTCTCCGTCCCGGTGAACAACATTTACTTCGTCAGCATGACCTACACGCTCCGCCTGGACGGTAGCGATGCCGACATCAAGAACGCCCGCGGTGAAAAAATGGGCGTGATCCAAATGACCTCGTCCGGGCCCGAGCAATACAAGCTGGTCATGAAAGGCCCCAACCGGCCCGATAGCTTCGGCAAACTCACCGTCTCGCCCGACGGTAAAACGCTCATCAGCGAAACGGATGCCATGCAGGGCGGCCGCACCGTTCACTCCAAGCAAACCTTCGCGCGCTATACGCAGGCGCGGTAAATGAACGTCCTCGAGCGCTTCTTCCGGCGGCCGCAGCAAGTGGCCGTGCGGAGGCTCAATTTTCAAATCCACCTGTGGGCTGGAATCGTTCTGACGCTCTACCTGATCTTCATCGGAGTCACCGGCTCCATCCTGGTTTTCCGAACCGAGCTGGAACGGCTGGACGGGCTGAATCCCTACAGTTCCGTGCGGGCCGACGGACCGATAGCCAGTCTGGCTGCCGTCGCCGATCACGTCAGAACGGCGTACCCGGACGGTCATATCGTTTCGATCCTGACTCCCACGGATTCCGACCCCACCTTCGTCGCCGTTCTCTACACCCGGCACGGACGAGTTCGAGTAGCCTCCGGCCCCTCGAGCGGTCAGGTACTCGGAGAATTCCACTCACAACCGAATTGGCTGGATGTCTTGAGCGGACTACACGAAAGCTTCCTGCTCGGGCACACCGGCCGCGTGCTCAACGGCGTTGGCGCCGTGATCCTACTGTTGTTGAATGCCACCGGACTGGTCGTCTGGTGGCCCGGCATCCGCAACTGGCGGCGCGCCCTGAAAGTCGACTGGCGGAGGAATTGGAGGCGCATCAATTTCGACCTGCATAGCGCTGTCGGCTTCTGGACTCTGAGCATCGTGACCATCTGGGCCGTCAGCGGAATCTACTTCGGCTGGCCGCGTCAGACTTTTCAGTTCGTGAATTCGCTCTCGCGAGTGATCTCCGCCCGTCCTCCGTCCGTCACCGTCCCGCTGGAGAGCAAGGCCTCGGATGTCAGCCTCGACGACCTGGTCGCTCGCGCCCGCCAGATCGATCCCGGGACAACGCTAGGTGGAGTAGAGTTCCCCTACGGCAGCCGCGCGCCTTTGGCCGTGTTGATGCATCGCCGCAACGCGCCCGGCCGCGAATACGATGACACCGTATACTTCAATCCGTACACGGGCGAATACATTTCTACCTGGCGTTACGGCGTCAATCAGACTCTCGGCGACTGGATCATTTGGCTGCAGGTGCCGCTGCATTTCGGCACCTATTGGGGCTTGGGCGTCAAAGTGATCTGGGCGGCCGCCGGCCTGGCGATCCCGCTGCTCACGGTCTCCGGACTGCTGATGTATTGGAACCGTGCGTTGCGGCGAAAGTGGAAGCATTTGCGAAGGCCCGCAACAGCCGCCCCCTCCGCCGAAGTCCCCGCCGCCTGAACCCGAGTTCATGCAACCTTATCTAAGGTTGCGCAATGTTCACGACTTTTTTATGATATGTTGATTAGCGAGCCATGCCGGAAACATCGAAGCAACCCCACACGCTGACACCTTTAGCGAGCCGCGACGTCGCCACCTCAATTCATCCCTATACCAACCTGAAATTGCATGAGACCGAAGGCCCTCTGGTGATCACCGAAGGCGACGGCGTATTCGTCCGCGGCGAGGATGGCAAGACCTATCTGGAAGGTCTGGCTGGCCTGTGGTGTGTGAGTCTTGGATTTTCCGAGCGCCGCTTGGCGGAAGCGGCATACCGCCAGATGTTGAAACTGCCGTATTACCACACCTTCGCTCACAAAGCGCACGATATTGGCATCGAGTTGGCTGAAAAACTGCTGAGCATCGCTCCTGCCCCGATGTCCAAGGTCTTCTTTGTCAACTCGGGGTCGGAAGCCAACGACACAGCGGTGAAGCTGGTGTGGTATTACAACAACGCGATCGGCCGGCCTCGTAAGAAGAAGATCTTCAGCCGCGCCAAAGCGTATCATGGCGTGACCGTCGCCAGCGCCAGCCTGACCGGCCTTCCGAATAACCATCGCGATTTCGACTTGCCCATTGCCAACATCACGCATGTCGAGTGCCCGCACTACTACCGGTTTGGACAGCCCGGTGAGACCGAAGAGGCGTTTGCCAGCCGTTTGGCCGAGTCGTTGGAACAGCGCATTCTCAAGGAGGACCCCGAGACCGTGGCCGCGATGATCGCTGAACCGGTGATGGGCGCCGGTGGCGTGCTGCTTCCTCCAGCCACTTATTTCGAGAAAATTCAGGCCGTTCTGAAGAAATACGATGTGATGCTGATCGCCGACGAAGTAATTTCCGCCTTCGGACGCACGGGCGAGATGTGGGGAAGCACTACGTTCGGCCTGAAGCCCGACATGATCACCTGCGCCAAGGCGCTGTCGTCCGGCTACATGCCCATCGGTGCGGTGATGATTTCCCCCGTCATCTTCGATGCGCTTCGCAAACAGTCTGAGAAGATCGGCGTTTTCAGCCACGGCTTCACGTACAGCGGGCATCCCGTGACCTCCGCGGTGGCCCTCGAGACGCTGAAAATCTACGAGGAGCGGGACATCCTCTCCCACGTTCGCAAGGTGGCGCCGCGCATGCAGGCGGGGTTGCGACGCTTCGCAGACCATCCTCTGGTGGGCGAGGTTCGGGGCATCGGGCTGGTGGGCGCGGTTGAGTTAGTAGCCAACAAGGAAACCAAGAAACCATTCGATCCGGCCGATGGCGTCGGCGCGTTCCTGGCACGCCGAACCCACCATCATGGCTTGATTCTCCGTGCGCTCGGCGATTCCATCGCCTTCTGCCCGCCCATCATCATTACCGAATCAGAAATCGACCTGATGCTGGAGCGTTTCGGTCTTGCGCTGGAGGACACGCTGGCCATGGTCCGCGAACGGGGCCTCATCGAAAGCCAGATCCACGCATTCGCGAAGTAGCGGAAGCGCCGCTCAAAAGGTGGGCGGCGTATTAATCCACAGGATCAGCGTCTCGGTCTTACCCGGGTTCCACCAGCGATGGGCCGTTTTGCTGGAGAAATAGAAGCTGTCGCCGGAATGCAGGTGATATTCTTCGTCACCCAGCCGGATCTCCAGCCGTCCGCGCACGACGTAGAGAAATTCCTCGCCATCATGCGAGTAGGATTCGCCGCTGCCGGCTCCCGAAGAAACCCGAAACAGGTGCGGCTCCATGGTGATCTTTCCCGAGGCGAGTAGCTCCATGCGCACGCCCGGCCCGCCATCCAGGCTTTTTCGGTCGCCCGGGCGAACCAACGGCCCCGTGCCATCGATCGGATTGAAGAGATCCAGGATGTTGAGGCCGTAATATTGAGCCAGCTTGCGCATGATGCCGACGGACGCGCCGCTCTGTGAACGCTCCAGGTTGCTCAAGAACCCGATGGAAACGCCCACCGCTCCCGCCACCGTCGCCAGTGATTCGCCGCGCTGCAGCCGGAGTTTGCGGAAGCGCGGTCCGATGGATGGCTCCTCTTGCGTGGTCCTTTGCTCGCGATGGTTGAGCAGCCCCTCTTGCTTGAGCTCATGCAGAATCGCCGGTGCATTCAGCCCCCGGACCCGGCGCAAATAGATGGCGCGTCGCAGGACTCTGATGTCGTCGTTGGTATATAAACGATACTTGCTCTGGCTGCGCGCGGGACTCGCCAAGCCAAGTTTCTCCCAGGACCGAACCATGGAAGCGGAAACTCCCAGGCGTTTCGCAACTGCGCCAACTTTCAACGCCTCACCAACCCTTCTGGATGTCCGGGGTGCCTTCTGGTCGCGCTTTGAAGCGCTGGCGGAATAATTCGAAGAAAATTCTGACAAGATTGTCTCTACGTGGCCCCTGCTGGGCGGACGCGCTTGTTTCTTAATGAGTATAGCAAGAGAATGCACAACCTTCCGTTCACAGCATAGCCGCGTTCACCGCCTCCGCAATGAGCGCTTCTCGAAGCTCTGCCCGTGGAACCGACAGCAAAGTGCGCGCCACAAACCCAGTCATGTTGGCCACGGCAAAGCTGACTCCTTGCAGATTCGCCGTCACGGGCACTCCTGGAATCGGACGCGGATACGGCGAGGCCAGGAATACACCGTCGCGGTAGCGGAACACGTTGCGCGGGCATTCCGGATCGGGCGCCACAGCAAGGACTCCCGGCAACACGCCCGGCAGGAGGCCTGCTGCGCTCACCACCAGCAGATCGCTGCCAAGCGCGTCAATAAAAGCCTGCCGGTGACTTTGGTTCTCGGTGCCTAGGCTCAGGTTCACAATATCCATGCCGTGCTCCTGGCACCAAGCCAAAGCTCGCAGAATCGCGCCAATATTCGCCGCTAATCGCCGGTCGAAAACTTTGACTGCGTACAATTCAGCGTCCGGAGCCTTTTCGCGGATCGCGCCTGCCACGGCCGTGCCGTGCCCCAGCCGATCGATCATATCGGGGCCCTCGCCCCCGGCCGTGATCTCCACACCGCCGGCGATTTCGCCGACATGCGGATGGCCGGAATGAATGCCGCTATCAATAATCGCGATCTTCATGCGTGGCCTGGCGAACCCGATGTTAGCACCTTGGCAAAGCTTCTACGATTATTGTAAGGTTGTTCAGAGGAGCAATCCAATGGAATGGTCTCGACGTCAGTTTATCGGCGCAGCAGGTGCTATGTCGCTCAGCCCGGCGCTGCTGCGGGCGCAGGGCGAAACCGCGGATCTGATCTTGTTTAACGGCAAAATCGTCACCGTGGACGACGCGTTTTCGATCCGCCAGGCGATCGTGATTAAGGACGGCCGGATCCTGGCTGTCGGCGGCAACGAGCTTCGGAATCGCTACGCGGCCGCGCGGGTCATCGACCTCGGCGGTCGCACCGTGCTGCCCGGCTTTTTCGACACGCACATCCACCTTCGAGGCCATTCGCGGCGCTACATCGACTTCCGTGAGACAACTTCGCTCACCCAGCTAAAAGAGCAGGTCAGTGAAAAAGCCAAGGAGTTGGGTCCTGGTGAGTGGATTACAGGCGGTGATTGGGACGAGTATCATTTCACCGAGCAACGCAAGCCGGTGCGCAGCGATCTGGATGCCGCTGCGCCCAATAACCCGGTTGTGCTGACCCGCGCCGGCGGTCACAGTTCAGTGGGCAACAGCAAGGCCCTGGAACTGGCCGACATCAACAAAGCCACGCCCAACCCGCCGCGCGGCCTCATCGAGAAAGACGCAAACGGCGAGCCGAATGGCGTGATTCGCGAGCGGTCCGACCTCTATACGCACCTGGTCCCCCCCGACAAGCCGATGGACGTCCGCGAGAGCCTTTTTGAGGATGTAAGCTCGCAACTTCGGCTGGGAATCACCAGTGTGATTGAAGCCGGCGCCACGGTGAGGCCCGACGTCGCGGGTTCCTGGGCCGAATGGGAACTGCTGTACGAGAAACACGGCACCGAATTGCCACGCGCGTCTATTCAGATCGGATATCCGTCGGCAGCCGGCCATGCCAAGGAAGGCGCAGCGACGCTGAGAGAATTCGGCCGCAAGACTGGCGACGGAAACGACCGCCTGCGCATCGGCTCGATCGGCGAAATGCCGGCCGATGGCGGATTCACGGGACCGACCGCGTGGTCGCTGGAGGACTACAAGGGCCAACCCGGATTCCGCGGCCGGGCCTTCTTCACGCCCGAACAGATCCACGCCAACATCGAAGAGGGCCACAAACTCGGCTGGCAGTTCGGCATCCACGCCATCGGCGATGCGGCCATTGCCATGACCGTTGACGCGTACCATACAGTGCTGCACGATTACCCGCGCAGCGACCACCGGCACTATCTCTGCCACTTCACCGTCCTTCCCCCGGAGCGCACTTTGCAGATAATGGAACAAGACAAAATCCTCATCGCGCAGCAGCCCAATTTCACCTACAACCTGGAAGGGCGCTACGTGGAGACGCTGGAAGGCCGGCGCCTAGCCACCAACAACTCGCTCGCCACGCCCATCAAGCACGGGCTTTACATGGCGTTTGGCAGCGACAATCTGCCCATCGGACCGATGGTTGGCCTCTATGCGGCGGTAACGCGCAAGGGCGAGAGCGGCAAAGTATACGGCCCCGACGAAGCCGTCAGCATCAAAGACGCTATCACCATGTACACGCGCAATGGCGCGTTCCTGACGCGCGAGGAGAAGATCAAGGGCACTCTGGAGCCGGACAAGCTGGCCGACATGATCGTGCTGCCGGAAGACATTCTCAATGTCTCGCCCGACAAAATTCTGCACATGCCCGTGGACATGACCATCGTGGGCGGCCGGATTCTCTACGCCCATTCGGAGAAGGGCTAGCGGCTATGGCATCACAACGATTCCAGCGTACGTGATGTCGTTGTTCAGATCCCAGACCTTCTCCAGCTTGAGCGTAGCGGTATCGTAGACCTCGATCTGGAAGCCGGCGCCGTAGATGTATAGTTTCTTGCCATCGCCGGACATGCCGAAGCTGAAGCGGGTCCGGCAAGGAACCTCTTCCCTACGCGTGACGCGGTTGCTCGCCAGATCGAAGGACCAAAACTCGCAGCGCTTGTTGCCAAACGCTCCGTTCGCCACCACGGTGTAAGCGGTCTTCAAGTCCGGAGTGATCTGCAGGCCCGCCATGCCGCTGGGCGCAGGACCGATCGGCTTGTAGTCGACCTCCCGCGTGGCCAGATTCAGATGCGCCAGGCCAAACACCCGATTATGCACGATCGGATCCATCGAATTGAAGATCGAAATGTGCATGCCCGGCTTGCTGATCAGGTCAAGATCGTTCCCGAGGCGCACGTTCTCCATGCCCGGAAAATCGGGCGGCGACAAGTCTACCTCGCCCACCATCGAAAAATCGGAAGTCCGCAAAATTTTGATCTTGGAGCCGAATTGATAAAGGTACTCGCCGTTTGGAGAGACCTCGAACGAAATCCGGCTGATGAGCTGATCCTCGGGCGGCATGTCCACGGTCTTGATAATCTTCTGTTGCGCCAGGTCGATCACGGCGTACTTCGGTTTGCCGACGTCGTAGTGTTCGGTACGCTTGTCGATCTCTTGTATAACCGTGTACAAGTACTTGCCAGCGGGATCAATTCCGCCGCCGCGGAAACGATATTGCTGGGTGGGAGTGTTCAGCTCAAAGTGATTAACCACCTTGCGCGACGCGATGTCGATCACTTCGATGCCGTTGTGATCGATGGTGGTGACGTAGATCTGCTTGCGGTCCGGCGAGAGGCGGATCCACATAGGTGTGCCGGTGGTGAGCGGAATGCGGTCCACGATCTGGCCCTTGGCTTCGTCGAAGACCAAAACGGCGTTCGGATAAGCGGGAAGGTAAAGCGTTCCCGCTCGCCCCACTGCGGTAAGCAGCACCAACAAAGCAAGTGTTCGTAGCATAAACCTTTCTATCGCAGCCCTAATGGCAGCACGCCTTGGGCGGTGGAGGAGGCACATCCATCGCGGCGCTGCGCTCGAAGAATCCATCAGGACGAAATTGGAATCCCAGCATCGCGGCCGGCATCACCGGCCAGTCTTCCGGACGCGGCACGTGGTTGTGCGCGAACACGTACCAGAGCGAAAGCTCGGTGTTATCCACATTCCGGTTCGCTTTCGTCCAAAACGGCAGTCCGTCCCCGGTGGGATGCTGATTGGGATAGTCGCCCGCGGCGAAGCGCTCCTCGGGGCTGTAAGGCGTCACCCAGACGTGATTCGATGTGAACCCCGCGCGCCGCATTACGGCAGCATCCGGTTGCACCAGCGGCGGGCAATTCTCGCCCGGCACCAACCGGTAACCGACGGGCCGGCCCAGCCTGTTTTTCTTGTTCGGATTGACGACGCGCCAGAAACGCGCCGTGGCCGAATTGACCCGGCGTTGCGCCGATTGTTCCGTGCCAAGCAGAGTCTCCTCCGCAACGAATGCATTGCCATGCGGGTTGCTTGGCCCCGTCGGCACACCCACGCTGTTTATTTCGTAGACCGAATTGTTCGGACCGTCCACGCAGGGAACCAGGCGCGCCGCAAAAATATGCTGATGGAATGGTGCGTTTAGCTGCGGAGCGACTTCGGTGCCGTACAGCGGTCGCTCACCGGGCGCCAATGCGGTCGTGTTCATGATGCCGGTCAGCTTGATCTCGCACTGAATGGATCCGTCCTGATAGAAATACCAGTAATAGGCGTACTCGTAGTTGCCAACGGTTGCGATGAAGGAAACCGACAGCCGGCGCGACCGGCGCACCTCAGTTTGGCCGGTGCGCCAGTCCGTGTGCTTCCACAGAATCCCGAAGTCTTCTTCATGCAGGCACACCGCGTTCTTCAGCGGCGCGATCTTGCCATGGCTGTCCACCAGCGGAAAATCGAAATAGTAAATCACGCCCAGGCAGTCGCAGCCGAGCGAAAGCGAATTGGCCAGCATTCCCAGGCCATATTCGCCGATGTCGAAGGCGTTCTTGCGATAGTATTGCTCACGCGGATCGCCGTAGGGAACCACCATTTCGCAGATGGACGCGCGATACAGCACCGGCCGTTCCATACCGTCCTCGGTGTAACTGATGGTGTGTAGCACCAGACCTTCTCGCGAGGTGAACCCAACGCGAAATTTCCATTTTTGCCACTGGACCAAGTTGCCTTCCACGGTGAAGCTCGGGCCCTCCGGCTGCACAATCTCCAGAGGCTTGAGATCCTTCCGCACGTTCGGAATGTATTCGCGTGCCCAATTGCCGCTTTCGGGAGGCAATGGTGCGGACACGTACTCCTCGATGCGGAGCACTTCCATCTTGTAGAGATCCACCACGATGACCATGCTGTCCACTGGTCGCGCGTAGCCATTGTCTTTCGCCTCCGACCGCACGAAGCACAACGCCCGCATGCGCCGCAGCCCTTGGTCCTCCGGCAATTCCGTGCCATACATGCCGGCCGACCAAGGCTCCACCATCACCAGGTCCGGATCGGTGACGCCGCGCTTCCGCAGCGCTTCTTGAAACAGCGGCGAGCGGCGCACGGCTTGCTCGCACTCGGCGAACTCGTCGAGCATGATGGAAGGCTGGATGCCGCTCGACAACTGCTTCACCGGCCCAACCGATTTGCTGACTAAGTCGACGGTTACCTCTCGCGCGCTTTGCTGGCCACGGTCCAGGAGCACAGCCAGCGCTTCTCTCTCGAATGAAGTTCCCGGGTGGTATCGCTCCACCACGCTCTTCGCCGGCTCAATGAGGTTGATCGAGACGATGCGAACACCATCGCCCAAATACTTTTCGCGCGTCAGGATTGCTACCGTCTCTTCCAGTTCCGAACCTGTCAGTGGATCCAGCGGATGACTCGCCGGCATCGACGCCTTGTGCGAGGAAGCCCCATCATGCTCTGGAATCTCGTGCGTGACATCAGTTGGTGTCGCCATTTTGCCGCCTCTCGTGAAGTGAGTCGCGATGTTGTTCAGCGACGGAGCTGAAACGGCAGGACGTAAGCCAGTGCGGAAGTGGCCGGTAGTCCCAGCCGGGAAGGTTCACTTCCTTACGATGCTAATATAATCGGATGGAACTTGGCAATACTTCGGCAAGGTTGGTGAAACCCGCCGCCCCGTCCGCGCCCGAGTCTCCAGCATCTCATTCTTATGGATTGAAGTCCGCAGCGCTCTCCCCGGTTGAGACCTTGGCCCAATCCATCGCACTCATCGCACCCACCGGCGCTCCGGTGATGACCATCCCTTTGGTTTTTGGCTTGGCAGGCCAGGGCGCGGCGATCGCGTACCTGATCGCGACCCTGGGCATTCTCTTGGTGGCGCTGAACGTCAATCAATTCGCCCGAATCTCGGCTTCTCCGGGTTCGTTGTACACCTATATCGCCGAGCACATGCATCCGTCGTTCGGCGTTCTCGCCGGTTGGGCGCTGTTGATCGCCTACATCGGTACCGCCTCAGCAGTGAGCGCCGGCGTCACGAACTACGCGAACGTCATCCTGCGGGACCGATTCGCCTTTGAAGTGTTTCCCGTGCTGTTGACCGTTGCCGTCGCCGTGGTGGCCGGCTGGTTGGCCTATCGCGACGTCCAGATCTCCGCGCGTCTGATGTTGTGGCTGGAGGCGGCGTCGGTTGCATTGATTTCAATTTTGGCCGGCGCCGTCATCATCCAGCACGGCTGGCGTCCGGATTTGGGCCAACTAACGTTGCAAGGAGTGACGCCGGAAAAGCTTCGCCTCGGCCTGGTGCTCGCCATCTTCAGCTCCGTGGGATTCGAAAGCGCGACTTCGCTCGGATCGGAAGCCCGCAATCCTCTGACGAGCATTCCGCGCGCTGTCAAGTGGAGCGCCATTCTCGCAGGAATCTTCTTCTTCTTGTGCGCTTATACCGAGGTTCTAGCATTCCGCGGCACGGGCCTGACGCTGGACCACAGCCCTGCGCCGCTGCACGTCGTTGCGCAAGTGGCCGGCCTGCCGCCGCTGATCGGAACGCTCACCGATTTGGGCGCTGTCGTCAGCTTCTTTTCCTGCTTTCTGGCCTGCATTACCGCAGCCGCGCGAGTGCTCTTTCTGATGAGCCGGCACGGCGCTCTGCACTCGCTCCTGGGGTCCGCACACGAGGAGAACCAGACGCCTCACATCGCGGTGGTGTTCACGTCAGTGGCGGCCCTGCTGCCTGCGGCCATCATGACCTTACGCGGCGTGAACCTCTTCGAGATTTATGGCCTACTCGGCACACTGGCCACGCTCGGTTTTGTGA
This sequence comes from Bryobacteraceae bacterium, assembly GCA_035501155.1. GTDB lineage: Bacteria > Acidobacteriota > Terriglobia > Bryobacterales > Bryobacteraceae > Palsa-89. The sequence goes on along the minus strand of DATJWO010000032.1, from coordinate 79,846 downwards.
CCGCTTATATCCTGGTCTCGGCCGCCGCCCCCATTTATTTGCGGTCGCAAGGCCGGCTGACTCCGCAAGCCGTCGGGATTTCCGTTCTGGCTGTTGGCGCGATGTGCGCCGCGCTGCTCGGCAATCTCTATCCTGTTCCGCCGCCGCCGTATTCAATCTTGCCGTATCTCTACACGGTGTTACTGTTCGGGGGCTTTGGCTGGTCGATGATTTGGACCGCGCGATCGGCGGCCTTTGCGAATGCGGTCGAGGCCGATCTGGCCGTCGCTCCAGCAGAGACGGACTAAAGGCGGCCTGCGCTACGGTAGCTGCGATATACTGGCTAACCATGAAGGGCCAAATTTCGCTCGCTTTTGCCTCGATCCTCGCGGGAGCCACGCTCGCTGCCGCCGCGCTCCCCAGTGAAATTCGCATCGAAACCGGCCTGGTTTCGGGCGCCGCCGGCTCCAATTCTGAAGTCCAGGTTTTCAAAGGGATTCCTTATGCCGCGCCGCCGGTCGGCGACCTCCGGTGGCGTCCGCCGCAACCACCGGCGAAATGGAAGGGCGTGCGAAAAGCCGATGAATTCAGCCCGGTGTGCATGCAGAACCGGTTTCCCGGCGCCAACACGTCCGGTCCGGCGCCGAGCGAAGACTGCCTGTATTTGAATGTCTGGACAGCCGCGAAATCGGCGAGCGAACGCCGCCCGGTTATCGTCTGGACCTACGGCGGCGGCTTCTCCTCCGGCTCCGGGTCGCTCGCGATGTACAACGGCGAGGCGCTGGCTGTGAAAGGCGCAGTGGTGGTCACCTACAACTACCGGCTGGGCGTCTTCGGTTTTCTGGCGCATCCGGATTTGACCATGGAATCGGGCCGCCATGCATCCGGTAACTACGGAATGATGGACATGGCCGCGGTGCTGCATTGGGTGCAGAAGAACATCGCGAAATTCGGCGGGGATCCCAAGCGCGTCACGATTGACGGCGAATCGGCCGGCGCCATTCTGACGTCGGTCATGGTCGGGTCGCCCGAAGGAAAAGGTTTGTTCCAGCGCGCTATCGGACAGAGCGGGGCTTGGATGGGAATCAACATTGGCCACATGACCCCGCTTTCACAGGCCGAGGAGGCTGGTGAGAAGTTCGCCAAGTCGATGAGCGCTTCCTCGATTGCCGAACTGCGCGCCAAACCCGCCGATGAGTTGCTCAAGAACGGCCGTGGATTCTGGGGAATTGTTGTGGACGGCTGGTACGTTCCGGAAGATCTGTCGGTGACGTTCGAGCACAACCGAGAGAACGATGTCGACATCCTGGTGGGGTCGAACCACGATGAAGGAACGTTCTTCATGCGGCCCGGCACGGGAAACGCGGAGCAGTTCATGGCCACGGCGAAGCGCCGCTTCGGAGACCTGGCTGACAACTACTTGAACCTGTATCCGGCGAGTTCCAACGAGCAAGCCGGCGAATCCCAGCTCGCCTCCATGCGCGATGAACTCGGCTGGGACATGCGGACCTGGGCGCAGCTCCAAGCACATCGCGGCAAGGGCAAAGCGTACCTCTACTATTTCACGCACGTCCCGCCGTCGGCGCCCGGCCGGCCTTCGCGCGGCGCGACGCACACGGCGGACTTAGCCTACATGTTTGACAACCAGCCGCCCGGCGTCACCTGGAGCGACGTCGACCACAAGCTCGCCGATATCATGTCCTCTTATTGGGTGAACTTCGCCGCTACCGGGAATCCCAATGGCAAGGGCCTGCCCGAGTGGCCGGCTTACGCCGATAACGGCAACACCAAACCCATTGTCCTTGGCGACACCGTCATGGTTGGGACTGGGATCGATCCGAAGATGCTCGCGTTCTACGATTCCTACTACGCCGAGATGCTCAATTCCGGCGCCCGGTAATCGCGGGCGACTCTACTTCGGCACTGAACCGCTTTTGGATGCCCTGCCAGTGCTCATAGTAGTTGCGCTCCAGGAAGTCGGCTTCGAGAGCGAACCGCGTGGGCCGGATCACTAACTGCGTTTCGAACATGAACGCCAGCGTGTTGTCTAAGTACTGCGGTTTCGATTCGGCATGCTGGCCCCGCTCGTAGGCGTCGTTGTCGGGTCCGTGGCCGGCCATGCAATTGTGCAAGCTGGCGCTGCCCGGAACGAATCCCTCCCGCTTGCCGATATATTCGCCGTGAATCAGTCCCATGAATTCGCTTGAAATGTTGCGATGAAACGGAGGCGGGCGGAAGGTGTGATCGGCAACCACCCAGCGCGGAGGGAAGCAGCCGACTTCGATGTTGGATGTGCCGGGAGTGGCAGTCGGCGCCGCCAGCACGCAGTAAATGGACGGGTCGGGATGATCGTAGGTCACGCTGTTGATGCAGTTGAACAGCGTCAGGTCATATTTGTACGGCACGTAATTGCCGCGCCAGGCGACCACGTCGAGCGGTGAGTGCGCGATCTCAGCCTCCCAGAGTTTTCCCAGAAACTTTACAAGAATCCGGAAGTCGCCTTCCCGATCTTCGAACGAGGCCATGGGCGCGAGAAAGTCGCGGGAATTGGCTAGCCCGAAAGTGCCGATCGGCCCTAGCTCTGGTAGGCGGAAATGAGGACCGTAGTTTTCGCAAATGTAGCCGCGTGCCGCATCGTCCAACAGTTCCACCCGGAACTTGATGCCGCGCGGGATCACGCAGATCTCGCCGGGCCGAACCTCCAAGCCGCCCAATTCCGTGTGAAACAAGAGCGCGCCTAATTGAGGCACGATGAGCAGCTCGCCGTCGGCGTTATAGAAAAACCGGTCGCGCATCGACGAATTCGCGGCGTACAAATGGATGGCGGCGCCGGACTGCAGCGAAGGATCGCCATTCCCGCCCAAAGTGGCGATGCCCTCAACGAAATCCGTAGGCGTAGTAGGAATCGGCATGGGCTGCCAGCGCAGTTGATTCGGCGGCGTGGGAACTTCGTGAAACGGACCACCGCGAATCAATCCGTTTGCAGTCTCGTGAAACGGCTTGTGCATTGCGGAAGGCCGGATACGATATGTCCAGGTCCATTTGCTGGAGGCGCGCGGAGCCGTGAAGGAAGTGCCGTTCAGTTCCTCGGTGTACAGGCCCAACGCGAGTTTCTGCGGAGCGTTCTGGCCGCGGGGCAATGCGTCCGGAACGGCTTCGGAAGCAAACTCGTTCCCAAACCCGGCTTGATATGGAAGATGTTGGGAAGACATGGCACTTCGAAGATACCGCCCCGGTAAGTGGCCGTCAATAGCGTATAATCCTGAGCATGCGATTCCTCTTGAGTCTGCTGCTGGCTGCGTCGCCGCTCACGGCCGCATCCGTCGAGGGCATCAAAATCCACTCGACCATTGCCGGCAAGGGACCGAAGACCGTGATTCTGGTGCACGGCTGGACCTGCGACGAGACCACTTGGAATATGCAAATCCCGGCGCTCACCAAGGACTATCGGATGGTCACGCTCGATCTGCCGGGACACGGGCAGAGCGGATCACCCAAAGATGGCAAATTCTCGATGGATCTGTTTGCGCGCGCAGTGGAAGCGGTGCGGCGCGAGGCCAAGGCCGATCGTGTCGTCCTGGTCGGCCACAGTATGGGAACACCCGTGGTAATTCAGTATGAGCGGCTGTTTCCCCAGCACACCGCAGCACTGGTATTCGTTGATGGGGCGGTCACCATCTCCAACGACGGCTCCTTCAAGCCACCCGATCCGAATCAGATGAAAGGGCCGGGCGGCCAGAAAGCCCGCGAAGCCATGATTCGCAGCATGTTCTCCGGCGCGACCACGCCCGAAATGCAACAGCACATTTTGAGGATGATGTTGAGCGCTCCGGAATCGACAGCAGCCGGCGCGATGCAGGCCGCGTTCGATCCCGCCGCCTGGAAGGACGATGTAATCACCGTGCCTGTTCTGGGGATCTACGCCGACAACTCCAGGATGGCCAACCGCGAGTACAGCAAGACGCATTTTCCGAACATGGAGTTGGTGGAGATCCCGGGCACGGGCCATTTCCTGATGATGGAGAAGGCGGACGAATTCAACCGGCTTCTGTTGGCTTTTCTCGCCAAGCAGAAGTTCTAAATCAGCGCACGATCAGCTTCGGCACGGTGACGCGCTGGACGTCTTCGAGCGCGACGCCCGGCGTGAGTTCCTCGAGCACGAGCCCCTGCGGCGTGATGCGGATCACCGCCAGTTCGGTAATGATCGTGTCCACCACGTGCAGGCCGGTGAGCGGAAGCGTGCATTTGTCGAGGATCTTGGGGGCGCCGGCCTTGGTGGTGTGTTCCATGGCCACGATGACGCGGCGCGCGCCGGCCACCAGGTCCATTGCTCCGCCCATGCCCTTCACCATTTTGCCCGGCACCATCCAGTTGGCCAGGTTTCCTTCGCGGTCCACTTCCATGGCGCCGAGCACGCTCAGATCAAGATGGCCGCCGCGGATCATGGCGAAGGAATCGGCACTCGAAAAATAGGCCGCGCCCGGCAACTCCGTCACGGTTTCCTTGCCGGCGTTGATCAGGTCGCAGTCTTCTTCGCCTTCGAACGGATAGGGCCCGACGCCCAGCATTCCGTTTTCGGATTGCAGGAAGACTTCCATTCCCGCAGGCACGTAGTTGGCAACCATCGTCGGAATGCCGATGCCCAGGTTGACGTAGAAGCCGTCCCTCAGTTCCTGCGCCACCCGGCGGGCGATGTGCTCGCGCGGATCCATCTGCTCTTGAGCGCCGGTCATCGGGAGGCCTTCCGCACGGTCCGGCGTTCGATCTTCTTGTCATAGTGCTCGCCCTTCACGATGCGCTTCACATAGATGCCCGGCGTGATCACCTGATCAGGGGCCAGCGTGCCCGGCTCGACCAATTCCTCTACTTCAGCGATCGTGACCTTTGCCGCCGTAGCCATCATCGGATTGAAGTTGCGCGCTGTCTTTCGATACACGAGGTTGCCCAAACGGTCGCCTTTCCAGGCCTTGACGAGCGCGAAATCCGCCGTGATTGCGCGCTCCAGCAGGTAGCTGCGCCCGTCGAACTCGCGGACTTCCTTGCCGTCCGCAACCACGGTGCCGACGCCGGAGGGAGTGTAGAACGCAGGAATTCCCGCTCCGCCCGCGCGAATTCGCTCGGCCAGCGTGCCTTGGGGGATCAGAGTGAGGTTCAGTTTGCCGCCCAGCACCAGTGACTCTAATAACTTGTTCTCACCGGCGTAACTGCCCACATGCGACTCGATCATTCCAGCTTCGAGCATCAGGCCCGAGCCGACACCATCGACTCCAAGATTGTTGCTGACCGTATGCAAACCCTTGACGCCTTTCCGGACCAGCGCCCGGATGAGGTTTTCCGGCGCGCCGCAAAGACCGAAGCCGCCCATCATGATCGTGGCCCCGTCCGGGATGTCGGCGATAGCTTCGCTGGAACTCGGAAAAACTTTATTCATGAGCCGTCATGTGCTTTTGCAATCGTGCGGCGGCGAAAGCGCCGGCGGACGCAATCGCGTCGCGCCCCTCACTCAACATGAAAGAGAAGGCATGCCAGACGTGCGGCATCCCCGGCCAAACTTCGAGCTGTACGGCGACTCCCGCCTCACCCGCCCGAGCAGCCAAACCAGTGGCGTCGTTCAGCAAGACCTCCGCCGAACCGACTTGAATTAACAGCGGCGGAAGCCCGGATAGGTTTGCGTAAAACGGCGATGCAAGCGGCGATGTTGGCGAAGCGCCGTTGAGGTATGTGGCAGCCATCGCCAGCAGACCGTCGCGGTTGAGCGAAGGATCCTCGGAAGCCTTGGTGGTCGTCGACGCACTGGTACAAGCCAAATCGGAGAAAGGTGAGATAGCGATCGCAGCGGCCGGCATCGGCAGGCCCGCGTCACGCGCTGCGACCAGTGTGGCAACGGTCAACCCGCCCCCGGCCGAATCGCCCGCAATGGCGATGGAACCAGGCTTGATTCCTAGATCCAGCAACCCGCGATACGCTGCAAGCCCATCATCGACCGCGGCAGGAAACGGATTCTCCGGAGCCAGGCGATAATCGATTCCCAGACCGCTAGCGCCCGCTGCGCGAGCCAGAGCGCTGTACAGTGGCCGGTACCCCAGCGAACTGCCGAGCGAATAGCCGCCCCCGTGAAGATAGAGCAGCACCTTGTCCTTCGACGCGCCCGGTGTCATAGACCAACGCGCGGGAATCCCCGCAATCGTCACGGACTCGAAGCTGACATCCTCGGGAATCGGGATGCCTGCGAGCATCATCTCGAAATTCTGGCGCGCTTGCGGGAGCGGAGCCGCGAGGTCCGGCCCTCCGCTCCGCAGCATCTGGATCAACGATTCCAATTCTTGCGCACTCATGGTTTACCTCAGAGCTGGATCTTGGAGAATAAGTAGCTGCCTGTGCCCAGTAGAGCAGCGGCAATTAACGAGAGTACCACCAGATCGAGCGTCACGCCGAAGTGCGCGATGCCCACCAGCGCGACACGCAGGCCGTCCACGCCATAGGAGAGCGGATCGATGCTGGCGATGATGTCCAACACCTTCGGAAGACCCGCCAAGGGGAACAGAGCTCCGGACAGGAAGAAGATGGGCATTACCAGGAAGTTCATCACGAGCTGAAAACCCTGGAAATCCGAAAGCACTGACGCGATCGCAGTGCCGAGCGCCGTAAACATGACGGCGACCAGGATCATGAACACAACCGCCAAGGGGAGCGCCCGATAGTTGGTCACACGGAAACCGGCGGCGAAACAAATCAACACCACAATCACTCCTTGAATCATCGCCACGGTGGCGCCGCCCAACGTACGGCCGATCATCACCATGATTCTCGGTACCGGCGCTACCAGGGTCTCCTTCAAGAAGCCGAACTGGCGGTCCCAAATCAGTTCAATGCCGGAAAATATGGCGGTGAACAGGATGGTCATCGCGATGACGCCGGGCGCGAGGAACTGGATGTAATTGCCCTGGCCGGCGCGCTGGAAAATCGGGCCGAAACCGAAGCCCAGCGCGATCAGAAACAGCAGCGGTTGGCCGAGCGACGCAATGATACGCGGTTTCGAGCGCACGTAGCGCTTTACCTGCCGCAGCCAGAGAATGTAGATGGCGCTCATTACCGTCTCCTTTGTTGGAACATCCTTGCCATGTTGCGCATTTGATCCAGAGAACCGGCTTCTTCTTCACGAATCGTGGAGCCGGTGAGCTTCAGAAACGCCTGCTCCAGAGTCTCGCCGCCGGTTTGCTCTTTGAGCTGCTGCGCCGAGCCTTGCGCGACGATCTTGCCGTGGTCGATGATGGCGATACGCTGCGCCACGCGCTCGGCTTCCTCCATGTAGTGCGTGGTCATGAATACCGTGACGCGCTCTTCTTCGTTGAGCTTCTTGACGTGCGTCCAAAGCTGGTTGCGAGTCTGCGGGTCCAGGCCCAGCGTTGGCTCGTCCAGAAAGACGATCCTCGGCGTGTGCAGAAGACCACGCGCGATTTCCAGGCGCCGCTTCATGCCGCCGGAGAATTGCTTCACCGCGTCGTTGCGCCGGTCCCAGAGTTCGAACAGTTTGAGCAGAGCTTCGATTCGTTCGGCCCGGACCTTCCGGGGCACCTTGTAGAGGACGCCGTGAAAGTCCATATTTTCGTAGGCAGTCAGTTCGTCGTCCAGGCTGGGGTCCTGGAATACGATGCCAAAACGTTTGCGCGCCTCGTTGTGCTCGACGCTGGGATTCAGGCCGTCTAATTCCACCGAGCCGCTGGTTGGCTTCAGCAGCGTGGTGAGAATTTTAATCGTCGTGGTCTTCCCCGCCCCGTTCGGACCCAGAAAGGCAAAGATCTCGCCTTCGGCAACCTCGAAGGAGATGTCGCGGACGGCCTGGAAATCGCCATAGTTCTTCACCAGGTTGCTCACGCGGATCATGGCGCGGCCTGTTTCGTGTGCAATGCTTGCGGTCGCTGTTTCGCTCATCCGGTTTCCTCCATCCCGCGTTCGGATTCTGGTTTCGCCCGCGCGGAAATCTTCGCCATCAAATCCAGAAACGTTTCCCGTTCCCCGGGGCTCAACGGCGCCAGCCAACTGCGCGCCATGGCCTGATGCTTGGAGCGCAGCGACGCCTGGAGTGCCTTGCCGGGGTCGCTCATTTCCACCTGCACCACGCGGCGGTCCTGCTCGGACCGGTTTCGCACCACCAGACCTTTTTCCACCAGCCGGTCCACCGTATGCGTCGCGGTGCTGAGCGGGACCCCCAGGGCAGCGGCCAGGTCACTCATGATCATCCGCCCGTTCGACCCAAGACGGATCAAAGCCCGGATCTCCTCGCGGGAGCACTCGACGCTGGGCTTTTCAGCCTGCAATCGCGGCAGCACCAGCCTCTGGAACAGCGCGTCCAAATAGCCCAGCAATTGCCCGGATTGCCGATCCAGAGCGACGATCGGCGTCGCATGCAGGGGCGTTTCCAGCCGGGCTGTCCTTCGTTTTTGCAATAGTTCGATTATCGAAGAAAGTGGCCGCGGATGTCAATGCCCGGACCATGACATCGGCCCGGGCAAACTCTTAGATGTGGAACTGGAAGGTTACTCGCCGGCCTTGGCGGTTTCTTTGACTTCCTGGCCGGGCGTGCCGCCGAGCGTCTTGATCAGCGACGCTGTGGTTTCGTGAACTGGGCCAAGGCCGCCGGCGTAGCCGCCCTTGCCCATGGCAAGATCGAGCGGCGTGAAACCCTTCTTATTGCGGGCATTCAGGTTGCCGCCCTTCTCGGCGAGAAACTTGACGATGGAGTCAGACCCGCGGTGCGCGGCGCCGTGCAGCGCCGTCTCGCCCTTGTCCGTAGCCCCATTGACGCTGAGACCGAGGTCCGAGCAGAGTTTCACGGCTGCGAGGGCCTCGGCTTCGGTGCCGCGGATGTGATCATCCCAGCCAATGCCCGCCGCCACCATCAACGCCGTGAGGCCGTCCTTGTTGGCCAGCTTCGGATCTGCGCCATGGTCGAGCAGGTAGTGCATCAGGTCGACATCGGCGCTGCGGGCGGCCAGCATGAATGGCGTCGCGCCTTCGGCCAGCGTCCGGCTGCCCATGTCCTGGGCGAGCTTCCAGATGGGCGCCGCAGCCTTCAGGCGCGCATTCACATTGGCTTTGTGATCCACCAGCGACTTGATGATATCCATGCTGGTGGTTTTGTCGGTCTCTTTGCGCGCCGGGCGAGGCGACCAGTCCACGTCATGCTGCTCGACCGCCGTATACAGGGCCGTCCTGCCGTTCTTGGCTGCAATGTTGGGATCCGCGCCACGATCGATCAGGAACTGGGCCAGATCGTAGTGACTGTTCAGAATCGCGAGGACCAGCGCGTTGTTGCCGTCGGAATCAACGGCGTTGACGTCCGCCTTGGCGTCCAGCAGAGCGCGGGCAGCGTCCATCTGCCCCTCGCGCGCCGCAAAGAGCAGCGCCGTCAGACCGCCGCGGGCGATTGGGGCGAGCGGCGTGCCCGCTTCCATCTTCGGCAGGGTGGTGTCGCGATCGAAGGAACGCACATTCAGATCGGCGCCTTTGGCGGCCAGAGCCTGGACCACGTCGGCGTGGCCCTCGGCGGCAGCCCACATCAAAGCAGTCTGCCCGCGGAAATTCTCTTTCGCGTTGACGTCCGCGTCGTGGTCCAGCAGGACCTTGACGGCTTCGAGATTGCCGAAACGCGAGGCGCGCATGAGCACCGTTTCACCCTGCGCGGTTACGGTGGTGTTCGCGTCGGCGCCGGCATCCAGCAGCTTGCCGATCAGCGCTCCGCTGCCGATCCGCACGGCCTCCGACAGCGGCGTAGCCCCATAGCGGTTGAGAGCGGACACATTGGCGCCGTTCTTCAGCAGCAGATCCACCATCTCCAGGTCGTTCCAATGGGCGGCCCAGTGCAGCGCCGTGGTTCCATCCGGTTCGGCCGCATTCACGTCCACATGCTGTTTAAGCAGGGCGCGGACGGACTCCTGATCCTGGTTCTTGGCGGCGTCTACCAAGGCGGTGATGCCATTGGTAGCCGCGTAACAGGCGACGGATAACAGCGCCGCCATCGACCACTTGGTCAATTGTTCGATTCGCATGTGTCGTTTCCCTCCTGGACGGGAATGGATCAGAGATCGATAATGCCGTTGCTATCGCCGACGTGTTCTTCGTGCAGCCCGGCTTTGATGAGCGTGGATGCCAGCAGGTTCGACATGGGCGTGTCTTCCTGGCACTTGATGTGACGGCCGCCCTTCATCTTGCCGCAAGCACCGCCGGCTACGAACACCGGAAGCGGCGCATGATTGTGGACGTTGCTGTTGCTCATGGAGCTGCCGAACAGGACGAGGGAATGATCCAGCAGCGTCCCGTCGCCGTCCTGCTTGGAGCGCAGCTTGTCGAGGAAGTAAGCGATCAGACTGACGTGATACGTATTGATCTTGGTGAGCTTCTCCAGCTTTTCTGGATTGTCCTGGTGATGCGAAGTGGCGTGGAAGGGATCGGGCACGCCAATCTGCGGAAACGTGCGGTAGCTGACCTCACGAGCCATCATGAAGGCCGATATGCGGGTGATGTCGGCCTGGAAGGCCAGCGCCATCAGGTCGAACATCAGCTTGGAATGGACTTCGTGATCCTCGGGAATGCCGATCGGCGCGGACGGCACTTTCAAGTTGTTGGCGTTCTGCTTTTCCACCAACTGCAGCCGCCGCTCGATTTCGCGCACGTTGTCCAGGTATTCGGCCACCTTGTCGCGATCGTGCTGCGGCAGGCCGCTCTGCAAATGATGCACTTCCGTGGTGATGGCGTCGAGAATGCTGCGCTCGCGCTGGATGCGGGCCAGCCGCTCGGTGGCGCTGCTGCCGTCGCCAAACAAGCGGTCGAACACCACGCGCGGGTTGATTTCCATGGGAAGCGGCGTAGTGGGCGTGCGCCAGGAGATCGTGTTGGTGTACGTGCAGCTAAAGCCCACGTCGCAGGCGCCAATCAGTCCGGTCATGTCTTCGGTCGCCAGTTCGAGCGAGGGCAGGGGCGTGTCCTGGCCGATCACCGCGGCGGCCGTCTGGTCCACCGTCGTGCCGGCACGCACATCCTCGCCTTCGGTGCGCTTGGGATGAACGCCATTCAGAAAGACCGAGGGCGAGCGGCCGTGATCGCCGCCGCTGTCGCCGGGCCCAAACGGACCGGCCAGCTTGTGCGCCAGATTACTAACCACGACGACGTGATCGCGGAACGGCTCGATGGGTTTCAGAGTCCGGGTGAACTCGAAGCCGGAGCCTTCCCCGACGGGAGTCCAGTTGCTCATCACGGCGCCATGCGGGATGTAGCAATACGCCAGGCGCATGCGTGCCGCCGCTGTTTTCGATAGCGGCGTTTGCGCCGGCAACATCGAATCCAGCAAAGGCAGAGCCAAGGTGACGCCCATGCCGCGCAGGAATGTGCGGCGGGGAAGATGCTTCTTAGTGATAATCATGCTTCCGGTCTCCTCTTTAGCTGCGTTAACAATAATAAAGCCTAGGGACGAGCGCTGGCGGTCTCCGTCTCGCGAGCCTGCGGAGCGCTCTTTTCCTTCATTTGGAACGGCGCGCTTTTCACGATCCCTAGTACTATCGACGAAAAGCGGTAATTGTTGCGGCCGGCCTCGCTGAGAATCTGGCGAATCACCGGCATGTCATAGTATTGGATTCCGCGGCCCAAAGCGTACGTCATCAGCTTCTGCGTCAGCACGCCGGCGAACATATCCGGCTTGGCGGTCAGCATTTCGCGCATCGCCACCGGCCCGTCTATCTTGTCGCCGTTAAACAGCACGCCGGACGGATTGATCTTGACGCCCTCGTCGGTGGTTCTCCACTGGCCCACCGCGTCGAAATTCTCCAGGGCGAATCCAACAGGATCGATGGTGCGATGGCACCCGGCGCAGGGCATGTTCTTGCGATGCTCTTCCATGCGCTCGCGCAGCGAGGTGGGATGACCAGCGTCAGCTTTTTCCTTGAGCGCCGGGACGTTGGGCGGCGGCGGCGACGGCGGCATGCCGATCAGATTCGTCAGAATCCACTTGCCGCGCTGCACGGGTGAAGTGCGGGTGGCATAAGAGGTCAGCGTCAGGATGCTGGCCTGCCCCAGCAAGCCGAAGCGGCGGGGATCCTTCAGCGTCACACGGCGGAAATCGGTTCCATAGATATCCGGAATCCCGTAGTGGCGCGCCAGCCGCTCGTTGAGGAACGTGTAATTCGCGTCCAGAAGGTCGAGCACGCTGCGGTCTTCGTGGATGATGCTGCCGAAGAACAGATCCGTCTCCTGTTTCATGGCTTGGCGCAGATTGTCGTCGAAATCCGGGAACGTTTCGAAGTCGGGATTGATGTTCTTCAGGTTGCGCAGGTACAGCCACTGGTCGGCGAAATTGTCGACCAAAGCTTTCGACCTCGGATCGGCCAGCATGCGCCGAACCTGCTGTTCGAGCACGGGCGGTTGCCGGAGCTTGCCCGCAGTGGCGACGTCCAGCAGTTGCTCGTCCGGAATCGTGCTCCACAGGAAGAAGGACAACCGGGACGCCAGTTCCAGATCGCTGACACGATAGATGGCGCCTGCCGCCAGATTGACCGGATCAGGCTCGAAACGGAACAGAAACTCAGGATTCGACAGGATGAGCTGGATTGCTGCTTCGATCCCGGAATCGAACGTGCCGCCTTCGTTGTGGCCGCGCTGATAGAAGCTCAGCAGCGTTTCCATATCGTTGTCGGTAACCGGGCGGCGGTAGGCCTTGTGGGCCAAGCGCGTAATGATCTTCCGCGCGCAGGGGAGTTCTTCGGCGTGGTTGGCCGGATGGCACACGAAAATCAAGCGGCGGCTAGGCGTGTCTCCCGGGCCGGTCGGCTTCAGCGGACCAGTGATGCTCACGCGGTCGACCACAGGGAGGCCCCGAAAGTCCAGGGCGTCGAGATTGGCGCGCTCAAACGGCTCCAGGATGCTATCGTCCTGAGCCTCGCTGTCGGTGAGGAATGTCGCCACTACCGTTCGCGGGCCGGCTTTCACTGGCACCCGCACAGTCAGACGCTGATCGATTTCCGTGGCCGATTTGCCGGAGTTTTGATAACTCAATTCCTGGTCTTCCTTGCCACCGATGGTCACCAGCTTGACGCGCGTACCGTCCACGCTGATCTCCACCTGGTGCTGCTCTTCCAGGCCCTTGATGACGTCCGCCGTGGCGCGCCACAGACGGACCTTGATGACGTATTCGCCGTCCAGCGGGAAGTAGTGGTGAATCGACATCCCACCGCGTGTGCCCAGCGGCAGGCCCGCCATATGTTCGTTTTGGGAAAGATCCGGCTTGGCGCGGTAAGTGGACGTGTCGGCGGCGATGGCCATGTCTCCCACTGCCAGCCGGCTCAGATTCCAGGACGCCGACATGTAGCGCTCCAGCAGAGACGGAGACGTCTTCAGCACATCGGCGATGTCGTCAAAGCCGTAGCTTTCATCGTCGGCAGGAAGCAGCGGAGCCGGGTCGACTGTCAGGCCGAGCACGTCATGGACGGCGTTGGCGTATTCCGTGCGGTTCAGCCGATGCAGGGTGGCGCGTCCCGGATTCGGATGCGCCGAAGCCGCATGATCGATCGAAGTTTCCAGCCATCCGGTGAATTGATCCAGTGTAGCTTTGTCAGGCCTCGGCATGCCTTGGGGAGGCATCGCGCCCAGGCTGACCTTGTGGATCACCTTCTCCCAGGTTTCGGCTCCCGCGGGGATGTTCTCAAAGTCGATGGACTGCAGCGACAGCCCGCCGGTCTTTAGCCGGTCGCTATGGCAGACCACACAGTACTTGGTCACCAAGGCCCGCTCGGAGGCGGCCGACGCCGTTTTGGAACTGGCTTCGTTTTGGGGGGGCGGGGTCGCCTGCATGCAGGCCGGAACAATCAGTAGGCTGGATATTAAACAGAGGATAGCTTTATTAGTCATTTACCCTCCGCCGCGTCACATGGCGTGCTATCTATCATGTCAAAAAAATGTCTTGCATGCAAGGGGGGCACCTACAGGGAATGCCGCCTAACGGAGGGAGACGTCGCTCCGCGCCAACCGAGCCGAAAGCTCCGCGATCACTTCCCGAAGTTGTGACGGCTCAATCGGTTTGGTTAAATACCCGTTCATTCCCGCTCTAAGGCAAAGGTCGCGATGCTCCACGGTGGCCTGGGCGGTAAGACCGTAGATCGAGGGTTGATCATCGCTGGCGAATTTTCGAATCTGCCGCGTTGCCTCCAGGCCGTCGACCTCCGGCATTTGCGCGTCCATGAGAATCAAGTGATAATCGTTTTGCCGGGCGGCCTCCACCGCTTCGCGCCCGTTCACGGCAAGGTCCGCTTTTACACCCATCTTCTCCAGGAGCTTCTGGACAACTCGCTGATTCACGGGGTTGTCTTCCGCAATAAGTACCTTAAGGTCTCCGGCGTCAGGGAGGGAAGCGGGAACCGGGGTTGGGCGCGATGGCCCTTGCGCCTGTCCGAGCCGGACGGTGAACCGGAACCGGGTTCCCTGGCCGGGCTGGGATTCCACCCCGATGCGGCCACCCATCAGCTCGACCAGACACTTGGAAATCGCCAAACCCAGGCCGGTACCGCCGAAGCGCCGGCTGATGGAGGCATCCGCCTGTGTGAACGATGTGAAAAGGTGGGGCAGCTCGTCGCCCGCGATTCCAATGCCGGTGTCGCGAACTTCGACGCCGATAATATAGAATGCTTCGTCCCGGCTTTCCACGGCGGCGGAGAGCACCACTTCCCCCGCGCCGGTGAACTTCACCGCATTGGATACCAGGTTGAGGATGACCTGGCGCAGCCGAGTCTCGTCCCCGGCTACCCACTCCGGAAGTTCGGGAGCGAGGTCGCAGGCCAGACGCAGATCTTTTTCCGCGGCCTTGCCCTGGAAGAGCCCAGCGCAATCCATGAGGCATTCCCGCAACTGGAAGGGCGCGGTCTCCAGATCCAGTTTGCCAGCGTCAATTTTGGAGAAGTCGAGAATATCGTTGATTACTCGCAAGAGAGCGTCGCCGGACGAGCGCAGCAGGCGAGCGGTGGGCTGCACTTCGACAGGATCCTGCACCTCTTCCAGCAAGCGGCTCAGCCCGATGATGCCGTTCAGCGGCGTCCTGATTTCGTGGCTCATCTGCGCCAGAAAACGGCCCCGGGCATCGTTGGCGTCGTCAGCGCGCTTCTTCTCTTCCAACACCTTGGCGCGTTCCGCTTCTAGTTCGGCGGTGCGCTTCCGGACTGCGCCTTCTAATTCGAGATTGTGCCTACGCAGCACCCGGTGCCTCCAAAGGACGATGCCCCACAGGGCTGCGGCCGCCAGCAGAAGCTCGAACGCGCGGCACCACCAGGTTTCCCACCACATCGGAAACACCTGAAACTCGGCACTGGCGGTTCGCGCCAAGGAAGTGTTTTTTCGTACCCAGGACTTTACCTCTACGCGATGCCGGCCGGGGGACAATCCGGCAATGGAAACGGTTCGATCCAGGGTTTCGGTCCACGGCTCACTGTCCAGCCGGTAGGCAAAGCGCGCCAATTGTTCGCTCCGGAAGCTCAGCGACGAAAAAGCGATCCGCGCAAGCCGGGGATTATGGCGAATCTCGAGTGAAGTGATGACGGGATCGGTCACCGGCGGTTCGATCCGGCCCGCGTTCTCCGGCTGAAAGTGCGCCAGCCCGGCGCTGGTTCCGACCCAAACGCTTCCGTCCGCGTCGGCCCAGAACGCTTCTCCATCGCAATCGTTCCAGACCAGCCCATCCTCGGTTGTTAGGTGGGTCCAGGACTTGTCCTGCAAAACAAATACCCCGTTGGCGGCACCGCGCCAGAGGCGTCCTAACGCATCGAAGCCGAGGAAGGCCGTGACCTCGGCCGACTTTGGATCGACCGGCACGGCCGGCGTAGAGCGCACTAGCCGGTCACCGGAAAATTCCACCCTCTCCACGCCCGCGCTATACCGGTTCCGCAGCCAGAGAGCGCCATCGGGAGCCACTGTGACGACATATGGAGTGTCGCTAAGAAGCCCATCCACCTTGGTATAGCGACGCCACTGGCCGTCGCGCAATCTCCACAAACCGTCCGGATTGGTCACCCAAACGGTTCCTTTTTGATCCTCGGTGATCGCCCATGCCAGATGTTCGAGAGAGTCGGGTTGAGGGATGCGCACGAAGTGAAGGGACGCCGTAGGCCGGTCGTTACGGAAGATGCCACAGCTCGTTGCAATCCATAGGCGGTCCAGGTGGTCCACCAAGCCGCGGTGCACGGTCCCGCAGGTCAGGCCATCGGACTCGCGGACCGTGTGCGCATGGCCCGCGGCATCGATGCGCGCGAGGCCTCCCGGACGCGTGACGCTCCAGATCGAGCCATCGGAGGTCTCACCCAGCCAACGAACGGTGTCGCCCCCCAGGCCTTGCTTCGCAGTCCAGACTCGCGGCGGCGCGCGTCGGTCCAGCCTCGCCAAACCTGCCGCAGTTCCCACCCAGAGGGCACCCTTCTTGTCGCGGCGTATATTCCAAATCAAGTCGGATGGCAAGCCCTGCGCTTTGGTCCAGGCTTCCCAACGGACATCCAGCCGGCGCGCCACGCCGGCCCCAATCGAACCAATCCACAGCGAGCCCTCGCGATCGATCAGCGCAGAGCTGGTCATCGGCGTGCGAAGTCCGGTGTGATCGTCGATCAGCTTCCAACCGGAAGCGGTGTGGAGGGCCAACCCGCGGTCGGTGGGGACCAGGAGACTCCCGGCGCCGTCCACCTCCATCGCACCCCAGAACATGCTCGACGCCAGCTCCGGGCCTTCTCGTATAAACCTTTTCTCGCTCGCCGGCTTGCGGTACAGTTTGTTGGGACTGCGAACCCACACGGAGCCATTTCGAGTGACGGCAATGCCGTCCCAGCGGTCCTCGGGCAGGCCCTGCTCCGGTCCATAGACGGAGACGCGGCCCGATTCACTGACGCACAAGCGGTCCCCGCATCCGATCCAGAGCTGCGCACCATGCTGAAAAAGAGAGCGGATATACTGGCCATCAAGATCGGGGCCTAGCCGATAGGGCCGCGCGGAAAAATCGCCATCGTTGCCGGAAGGCGTAGCTTCGTACACGCCGGATGAAGTGCCCACCAGCATACGGCCGTCCGGGGCATCGACCATCCTCTGCGCGCCCGGCAGCATGCCGTTCAATCCAGCAACCGCGCGAAACGTGCGGCCATCGAAGCGGAACACCTGCGAACAAGTGCTGGCCCACAGCGCGCCGTCATTTGCGACGTGCAGGGCCTGCACTTCGCCGCTGCAAGGCAGCCCTTTGTCCGGACCCATCAGTTGGAAGCGCGTTCCGTCGTAGCGATACAAGCCGCCTTCCGAACCGGCCCAAATGTAGCCAGCGCTGTCCTGGGTCAAGGAAAGGACAACCAGGTTTTGCAGCCCTTCGGAGTTACCGTAGTGGCGGAAACCGTATTGCTGCGCCTCGCCGGCGGTAACCGCCAACACGAGGAGACCAGCGAGATTGACGGCACGGCCCATCGGGGAATGCTCTAATTACATATCGGCGGAGACGCAAGAAAACAGGAGGATTGCGCGCCGCCTCAGGAGCCGGATCCGGCTGATAAGCCGATACTTCACAGGAGGGCGGCGAAGCGCGGATCGGCATGCAGAGGGCCAAAGAGCGGGTCAACCTGGAGGAAAACCAGCCAGCCGGAGCGATCCTGGTAGGCCTTTTGCAGCCGATCGAATGCCTGGTCGGGTTGGCCCAGTCCCATGTACAGCGCGGCTCTCCACATGGGCTGCAGATAGGTCTGCTGAGAGCGCTCGTCCAGCTCTTCGAGGATCTTCTGAGCTTCGGCTTTCTGGTGCGCGACGGCTTCGGCGTATCCGGGCGACCTCGTAGTCCAGTGGGGCCTGTAGAACAAATCCGGAGAACAACACGTGCAGCGCGCCCAGGTCGTCGAATGCGTTCACCTGAATCGACTGTCCCAGCACTTCCTCCACGGGGAAGCGCCGATCCTCCGTGCGCGTGCAGAGGATCTCGCAACGCCAGTGCTGATTCAATTCCTGCCTGATGGTGACCGCAGAACAGTGTCGGTGGGCGCTACCTGGTTGAGAAGGACCTGCAAATAGCTGGCGGACATCCGATGCCTTATTCCGGTCTTTCTACTGCGGCCAAATCGTGAAATCGCGAAACGCCCTTCGCACCGGCGATTTCATGTGAGCCAAAGCGTCGTTTAACTCCAACAATTCGCCGCGGCCCATTTCAAGCGAATGTTCGTCCGGCTGGTATTTCGTGCCGACCTTGTAATCCAGGTAAGGCGTGCGGGACTGCTCAATGTGGCAGCCGACAATGTGGGCGACGATCTTCCCTTCTGTAAAGTGGACCAGCCGCTGAGTGCTCGCGACGAACGCTGCGAAATCGTGGACGTAAAGCCGCCCTGGATACAGGCTGTCACCAGCATGGAGAATCCCCGTTTGACGGTCGTAATAGGCCACGCTCAGGACGTCATGGCCGGGGATGGGAACCACGTCGAGAATGCGGCCGCCGAGGTCAATCTGGCCGATCGAATCCGGCCAATGGGCGATCTGGAACGCCTGCATTGTCGCCTCCACCGTCAGCGGAATGACGGTGGTGTTGGGGCGCGACCGGAACTGCGCATCGCCCGCCGTGTGGTCATCGTGTGAATGCGAATGCCCCACGATAAGCGGCGGCGGTTCACGATGATTGCGCTTGGCCCACTCGTCGATGACGCCGGATACGGCAGAAGCAACGTGCGTCTGGCCCGCTCCGGTATCGATCAAGAGCGCTTTCTCGTTGCCAAAATAAAGATAGAGGAAGGGCTTTTCGTAATTAACGCAGCCGTTCTCGCGAAGGATGTACAAGTCGGGATTGTATTCATGAATCTCCCACTCCGGTGCGCCGCCGCAAGTGGGCCCGCCGGTTCGCCAGGTTCTGGGAAGCGTGCCTGGCCGCACGCCACCGCCATCGGGTTGCGGCGCCTGTGCGAAAACGCAGCAGCACGTAAGCAGCAAGGTCAGATTCGCGGCGAAAGCTCTGGAGTATGGAACATTTGTGATCTTCATGACAGGACCGGGCGCAGAACATGCGTGTTACAGACAGGGTTGAATTGGCGCTGTACGAGGAGCCAGACTGGAAGTCCAGGGCGCGGGGAAAGCGGGCGCGCGCCAACCCCAGAATACCAGCAAAAGTTCTCGTTGCAAGCGAATAGCCGATTCGCAGAGGCGATCGTCTTCGCCGTCTCCATGCTGCGTTACGTAACGTTCCGTAAGAAAACTCATAACGGCGCTTTAATCTTCACTTAATTAGTACTTGATATTCTCGGCTGGGAGTCGTATATGAATTACGTTGGCCAACGCCAGCAAACAGAACCAGCGTTGCGAAGCTGCTGTTGGAAGCTTCGTTAGGAACGAGTATGAGCGCCTAGATAAGGAGGCCAAAAAATGTGTGACTACTCCCTTGCGGCATTGCCGAATCGGTTAGCGGTTGAAAGTGAGGAACTGGTTGTCCATCGATTTAGGACCGGCTCCAAGGGGCTGGCGCCACCGGCCGAGCTCCAGGCTCTGATGGAACGGCGGGAGCCTGCCACTCCCAGGAACTTTTGGAGGTGGCTGAAAAGCGCTTTCGAAGTTTCGACAAGCTGTCCCAATGTGACTGCCGTCTGCGTGCCGCCAGGTGCGCACCTGCTTCTGAAGAATGTGCCCCAAGACTTGCAACGCCAGTGGCAAATCAAAGACGAGGAGGCCGCCGTGTTCGTGCAATTGAGCGCCGCGGAAAACACGTACCGCGACGCGGTTGAGTTTCGCAACGGGCACCAGGTTCTACTCCAAAATCTGCGGGAGGGCATGCTGGTGAAGGTTTTGTCTCTCGGCGCCGTCGAAACAAAGGAAGAATGGACCCTCGTGGCCCAAAGGTGAGCGCGCAAGACGGAAGATGCGCGACGTGGCCGCTGGTGTCCGCGGCTTAAAGAAATAGGATCATGGACACATGGCGATCTTTTCCGGCGACCGCGTCGCGCCGCTAGTATATCTTTCGAACAACTGGATTAGTTTGGCCGGGGTGGTCGTCGTGACTACCGCGACAGTGTTCTGGCTGTTCCTGCTGCCGTTCACTCTGCGCGGGGAGATCACGCATCCCTACATCGGGATCCTGATCTTTTTGGTGCTCCCGGCAGTGTTCATCTGCGGGCTCATCCTAATTCCCCTGGGAATCGCTCTGCACCGCCGCCGCGACCAGCGGAGAGGAGTGAGTCCCTCTGGCTTTCCACCACTCAACTTGCAGAACCGGGATTTCCGGCGGCTGGTGCTGTTTGTCGCAATTACCACGTTTGTGAACCTGGTGATCAGCAGCCAATTCGCCTATGGCGCGGTGAACTACATGGACACAACCACATTCTGCGGATTGACCTGCCACCGGGTGATGGCGCCGGAGTTCACAGCGCACGAGAACTCGCCGCACGCGCGCGTCGATTGCGTGGCCTGCCACATCGGGCCGGGAGCTTCCTGGTTTGTACGCAGCAAGCTTTCGGGGACCGCGCAGGTGTTCTATACGATCTTCGACACGTACCCACGTCCGATTCCCGTACCAGTTCAGAATCTCCGTCCCGCGCGCGAAACCTGCGAAGTCTGCCACTGGCCACAGCGCTTCGATTTCGACAAGTTGGTGGTGCTCCCAGAATACGCAGCCGACGCCACCAACACCTTGACAGAAACCGTGCTGCTCATGAAGGTGGGAGGAGGCAACCCGCACGCAGGAATTCACGGCGCGCATGTCGGCGCCGGCATCCACATCCGTTATGCCGCCTCCGACGCGGCCCGGCAGACGATTCCGTGGGTCGAGTATACCGATGCCATGGGCCATTCAACCGTCTATGCGACGCCCGGCGTGAAGCCCACCCAGGAGGTTCGCGAGATGGACTGCATCGATTGCCATAACCGTCCATCCCATCCGTTTGAACTCCCCGACCGGGCCCTGGATGAAGCAATCTCCAACGGAGACATCCCGACGTCTCTGCCCTTCGTCAAGAAAGAAGCCCTGGACCTTGTCAAGCGAACCTACTCAAGCCAAACGGACGCCGGACAGAAGATCCCGGCCGCCATGGAAGCGTTTTACCGGGATAAGTATCCGGACGTCTATCAGCACAATGCGGGACAAGTCCGCAAGGCGGCTCGAGGGGTTTTAGAGGTGTATAGCAGAAACGTGTTCCCCGACATGCGAGTCAAATGGGGAACCTACGCAAACAATATCGGGCACACGGATTTCCCCGGCTGTTTCCGCTGCCACGATGGCAATCACACAGCCGAGGGAGGCAAGACCATTACCCAGGATTGCAATGCGTGCCACAATCTGCTGGCGGTGCAGGAGTCCGACCCTAAAATACTCTCCGAACTGGGAATCGGGAAATGAGAAGCAGGCATCACCCCGCATTTCCGTCCTTCTCCCGATAACCTGGACTTACTAATGGAGGAAGGCAGAGATGAAACGTTCACGAATTCTGGGGTTGATCGCGGTCCTGGTCGTGGGAGCTGTTGTGTTCGCCGCCGTGCCCTGGGAGCGCTACCCCGCTCTCGATCGGGCTGTGGACATCATCCAGAAGTCTCTTGGAAGACCTCTGTTGCACGTGGGACGGCTACCGGTCTCTCCCGACTTTCTGCTTAAAGCTGTCGTTTTCTTGCTCCTGCTGGGCTTTGTCGCGCGGCGGAGCCGGCGCTTGTTCCGGGTTTACTTGCTGGACCGGTTGGCGATGGAGGAAGGGCACAAATACTCACTGGAGACGGCCACCGAATATCTGATCGTGATCGTGGGTTTGATGGTCGGCCTCCAATCCGCCGGTGTGAACCTCAGCAGCCTTGCTCTGCTGGGTGGCGCACTCGGCATCGGCGTCGGCTTTGGTTTGCAATCCATCGCCACCAACTTTGTTTCCGGCCTGGTGCTTCTCTTCGAAGGACCCATCAAAGTGGGCGACCGCGTCGAAATCGCTCAATTGAACGGGGACGTCGTGAAGATCGGCGCCCGCAGTACCTGGGTGCGCACCAACGACAACATCATCGTAGTGATGCCCAACTCGGAGTTCATCGTCAAGCCGGTTGTCAACTGGACCGCAACGGACCGGCAGGTACGATTTTCTCTTTCCGTGGGTGTTTCCTACGGGAGCGACCCGGAAGAAGTGCGCGCGGTGCTGTTGCGAGTCGCCACCCAGAATCGCGATGTGCTGTCTCACCCCGCCCCCGACGTGATCTTCACCGGTTTCGGCGACAGCAGCCTCAATTTCCAATTGCGGTACTGGACCGTCGCCCAAGTGCAGACACCGCTGATTCTCAAGAGCGACTTATACTTTGCGATCTTCCGCGCCTTTAAGGAACTCAGGATCGAAATTCCTTATCCCCAGCGCGATCTCCATCTGCGAAGCGACTCGGCCCCGTTACAAGTCCACTCCGGTGGCAACAACCTGCAGACGTAACAGCTGGGGGCCGATGTAGAGCTAACTTGATGATGAAACGGCTTGCGATAGAACGGGCGGACATTTTGCGAAATAACGGAATGCCCGGCCGCCAGTCTACTAAATGGATGGCTGGTGGCCGCGAGCGGGCACAGCACTGAACCCGAGTAGAGGCTGATGTTCAAACAACAACGCAGTCTGCTCGTCGACACGATCTTACTGGGGATCGTGGGAGCGCTGGGCGCGCAAGCGTTCCTATTCCTGCTGCATTGGTGCCAGACGATCTTCCTGGGCTGGGTGGCGCAACAGCCGGGTTTGGCTTCCGGAAGCAGCGCGACCTTTCTGCCCTCTGAGTTGCACCGAGTCTGGCTAATTCCGCTTTCCACGACCTTGGGCGGCCTGTTAGCCGGCCTGATCGTCTACACCTTCGCTCCCGAAGCGGAAGGCCATGGCACGGACGCAGCCGTGAACGCGTTCCACAACCTGCGCGGAGCGATCCGTACTCGCGTACCGTTCGTTAAAATGGTGGCTTCCGCCATCACCATTGGATCGGGAGGGTCCGCCGGACGCGAAGGCCCGACCGCTTTGATCAGTGCCGGCATCGGTTCGATTTACGCGAGGAAACGCGGTTATTCGGACGAACAGACGCGGATGTTGCTTCTGGTCGGCATGGCCGCGGGCCTTTCCGCGATTTTCCGCTCGCCCATCGGTACCGCGATTTTCGCGGTTGAGGTTCTGTACAGCGAAACCGCATTCGAGTCCGGGGCGCTGCTGTTCACCATGCTCGGCTCCATCGTGGCTTATGCTGTCAACGGATTCTTTGTCGGTTTTCAGCCGCTGTTCCAGGTTCCGGCCAACCTGGCGGCGCCGCGCGCGGCCGACTATGGCTGGTATGTCATTCTCGGCGCCGTGTGCGGGCTGGTCGCGACGATCTTGCCAATGGCGCTCTACACTGTGCGCGACCTGTTTCACGCCATTCCTTGCCGCCCCCATTTCAAGCCCGCCATCGCGGGAATGGTTGTTGGGCTGGTGGCTCTCGCTCTTCCCCAAGTACTGGGCGGAGGCTATAGTTGGATTCAATCCGCCATTAACGGCGGCATTCCGGCTGACCTGCTGCTCTTTCTCGCCCTCGGTAAGATCGTTACGTTCGCATTGACGATCGGTTCGGGCGGCTCGGGCGGCGTCTTCGCGCCAAGCCTCTTCACTGGTGCGATGGTGGGAGGATTTCTCGGCACGCTTTTCCATCAACCGCCCGCCGCATTCGCGGTGGTGGGCATGGCGGCCGTCTTTGGCGGCGCGGCCAGAGTGCCGATCGCGACTTTGCTGATGGTCACAGAGATGACCGGCGGGTATCACCTGCTGGTTGCCGCCGCACTTGCAGTCATACTCAGCACTTTGCTTCAGTCGTTCCTGTCGTCCTTCCTGAAATATAAGAGCTTGTACGAGGCCCAGGTCCCCACCCGGGCCTATTCGCCGGCGCACTCTGTGGAACAGGTTCAGATCGCCCTGGACCTGCTTCGCACGCGCGGCCTTCCGTCCGCCCTGGACGGCCGAGGCCTGGAGCTAATCTCGTTTCTGACTTCCGGAGTACCCGTCAAACTGCTGGATGGGAAACAAATTCGAATTGGAATTCTGCGTCCGAAGAGTCCATTGGCAGGCCAATCGATCCAAGCCGCAGGCCTGGTGGAAAGAGACGACCTGGGAGTCATCCTGGTTCTCCGCGGCGACCGCACGCTGTGGCCGCATTTGGACCTGAAACTGGAGGCAGAAGACCGCCTGGTAGCGGTGACGTCGGAGGCTGGCTGGTCATCTCTTGCCGACCACGTCCAAGACGTCGCGCCGGCGCCACAGACTCGTGGGTCGAGCACTCCCGATCACGGAGCCGCAAGAGCATCATAAACTCACATCCGCAGAATAAGGATAATCATAACGATCTCTTTATTCGCGCCTAACGCCTGTTCGATAACCTCGTGCATATAACATGCACATTGAGGAATCGAGCGCGGAAACGATGAGCCATCGCTGGGCCGTTATACTCGCTGGAGGCGACGGCAAGCGCCTCCTTCCTCTCACCAGGAAAATCTCCGGGGACGATCGTCCGAAGCAGTTTTGCCCGGTCTTTGGCGATGGAACACTCTTGGATCAGACATGCCAGAGAGTGGCGCGAATCGTCAGCCCCCGCCGGACGTTCGCTATTGTCACGCGAGCGCACGAGCGTTATTACTCCGGCGCAGACTGGGAATTCAACACGGCTGCGTTCCTCATTCAACCGTGCAACAAGGGCACGGCGCCCGCCATCGTCTACAGCTTGATGCGCCTCCGGGAGCTGGACCCGTTAGCCCTCGTCGGCGTCTTCCCATCGGACCACCATTTCGGAGACGACGACGCCTTTGCGGACTGTGTCAGTCAGGCCTTCGAGTCAGCTTCAAATTCGTCGAAGCTGATCCTGCTCGGCATCAAACCGGATCAGCCCGAAGAGGGATATGGCTGGATTGAGCCGGGCGAACCTATGGCGGCTCACGGTCCGGGTCTTATCTTCGCGGTGAATCGCTTTTGGGAAAAGCCTTCCCGGACGGCTGCTGTCGAGTTACTAAGACGCGGCTGCCTTTGGAATAGCTTTATAATGACCGGGCGGGTCGATGTGTTCCTTGGCCTCGTCCGGCGGGCCCTTCCAGACTTATGCGAGTCTTTTGAGTCTATTCGGAAGGCGCTTTTCACGGAGGAAGAAGGACCGGCCATGCTCGATCTTTATTTGAGCCTTCCTTCCACCAGCTTTTCGCACGATGTGCTCTCGGTGTGCGCAAGCGATTTGGCCGTGTTGTGCAGCAAAGCACTCTCCTGGACGGATGTAGGAGAAGTCGACCGCGCACTGTCCCTGATCGAGCGTAAAACTGCAGCCTCGGACCATGAAATTGCGGCCTGGCATACGGCCGCTGGATAGCGCACTGCGAAGCCGTTCGCAAGCGCCATTCACCATCAAGAAATTCGTAATGTCTTCCTTATGGTGCTCCTCCTATAGTTGATGCATGGCCGGCGAACCTGTAAATACATCTGGCGAACACAACTGGACCGAGTTGGAGGAAGCTAAGTTGATCGAGCACGGCCAACAAGGCAACCGGGAGGCTGTGGCCGAGTTAGTTCGCCGCCACTATAAGGTGTCGACTTACATTGCCCGTTCCATTTTGCGAGACAGTTACGACGCCGAGGATGCCGTTCAATCGGCCTATTGCAAAGCCATCCAGCATCTCGGCCGATTCCGGCGCGAGGCGCGCTTTAGCACGTGGATCACGCGGATCGTCATGAACCAGTGCATCGCGCGGCTGCGTTCACTGCGGTCGTCCCGGTCGGGTCTGGAAAAACTGGTACGAACATCGGAATTCACGTCTTTCATCGTGCGGGAACTCACGCCCGAGGAGATCGCCGAGGACCGCGAGGCAGCTGTGCTCCTCCGGCGGGCGGTCGTCACCCTTCCATTACCATTGCGGCAGGCGTGCCAATTGGGATTACAAGGGCTCTCGGCCCGGGATGTTGCCGCCCGGCTGTGCATTAACGAATCGACTGCCAAGGTGCGTCAATTTCGGGCCCGCGTCGCGTTGCGATCACAGTTGAAAGCAGCCCGAGCAAGCCGTTGAGCTTCCTTGGCAGCATCACTTGGTTGCAGCGCCAGGCGCCGTCCCCGACCGAAGCACATCGACGCGGAGCGTCTCCGGAATTACCCGATCTACTTTCACTCCCGGCGGCAGATCCAGCGATTCCGGCTGGAATCGCAGCGTTTGCCACCCCGCGTGCTGGCCGCGCAAATCGAAACGCGCCACCAGCGGCCCTGGGTTGATGGAATCCATGATCCAGGGACTTCCCCGAAGCTGAATCTCCAGAGAGTCGGCCGATTGTTCGGCTACCTGCAGCCCCGCCGGCACATTGCCGAACTCAACGGGCGCGCTCACCGTTCGGATGATCGTGCCGGAAGCCAGAAACGACATACTCCAGATCAGCGCGGCCAACCCCAAGGCCGCAAACTTCAGACGGAGGTTCGCAAACAACAGCCGGTGCAGCCTGGGGACAACACGTTCCGGGGCGGGATGGCTCAGCAGACCCTCCAGGGTGTCAGTCAATTGTTCCGGGTCTCTCACGGGCCGGATCCTCCCGGCGTCCATGAGCGTAACTTCGGCGCGCTCCTCGGAAACGGCCACCACCAGCGCATCGCAGCGTTCGGCCAAACCCAGAGCCGCCCTGTGGCGCGTCCCATAGAAACTCGGGACGTCCTGCCGGCGCGTCAAAGGCAGGACCACGTTAGCGCGTGCCAGCCGGCCGCCCTCGATAATTACGGCGCCGTCATGCAGCGGCGACACCTTTTGAAAGATCGATTCCAGCAATTCCGGTGAGACCGTCGCGCCGATCGCCACACCGCCCTCGATGAGCTCTCCGATGGAGTCCTTCCGCGTGATCACAAACAATGCGCCGATGCGGTTTCGAGCGAGTAAATAAGCCGCGGTCGCGATCGCCCGGTTCGCCTCTGTTCCGGCAGCTTGCGGGTGTGGAGGCCAGTTTCTCAGCGCGCTGTCCACGCGCATGAAGGCGCGCCGGAGCTCGGGCTGGAAGATTACCAACAGAACCAGGATCGCCAGGATGGCGGAGGCATCCAGCACCCAGCTGGTAATCACCAGATTCAAATTGCGCGCGAGCAAGGCTAGAGCATGCAGGCCCACGACTCCCAAAGCCATTCGCAGCGCTCGAGCAGATTTTGCCCAACGCAGCAGACCGTAGAACACGGCAGCCAAGATCAAGAAATCTACAACTACTTGCCAACGGATCGCTGGTAGGGTAACCATCTCCAAACCAGTAGCTTAACGTGAATTCGCATGAAACGCCTTCATCTGGTTGGACGTCTGGAATGGTTGCGAGGAATTCCGGTTCTTTCAGCAATTCGCCCGCGCGGCTCCGAGAGAGGCGTTCTGTCGATGGCATAATGGAAGACGTAGGAATCGAGGCGCGAATGATGCGAGCGAGGGGCCTCGGCGGCGTCCCACGGGTCCTGATTTCGGCGCTCTTAGTTGTAGCAGTCCTCCTCCTGTGCCTCCACCTACCGCGCATCAAGGAGACCACTGTAGCGCTCGCGCTGGTAGTGGTCATCCTAGGAATAGCCGCCCGGTGGGGATGGCTGGAAAGTCTGGTTGCCGCGGCCATTGCCGGTATCGGTTTTGACTATTACTTCCTGCCTCCGCATGGACTTTCTGTCGAGGCCACGGAAGACTGGGTCGCGTTAGCCGCTTTCCTGGCGACCGCCCTTACGGCCAGTTGGCTTTTCAAGCAGGCGATCAGCGCGCGATTGGAGGCTACCCAACAACGCGATGAATTGGAAAAGCTCAACCGTCTCGTGAACGCGCTGCTGGAGGGAAGTAAGAGTGACTCTGGAGTCGGCTATCTGGCAGGCGTGATCGCAGAGATCTTCGAGGCGGACGGTGTAGCTTTCTATGACAAATCGAGCGGGCGGATTTTTCGATCCGGCCGTCGCGCCGAAGAGATTTCAGATCAGGGCTTGCGTGAGCTAGCCGACAAAGGCGGCGCGCAAAATATTGGCCCTTCCTTCGCACTGAGTCCCATCCAGCACTCCGGCGAGGTATACGGCAGCATCGGTATCCTGGGCGCCGCACTCTCTCCGTCGCTACTGGAAGGGATTGCAGGACGGCTCGGAATGGGATTGGCCAAAATGTACGCCACTGAGAAGGCCAAGGAAGCAGAGGTTGCCCGCCGGGCGCAGGAACTCAAGTCCGCGGTCTTGGACGCGTTGGCGCACGAAATCAAGAATCCGCTGAATTCCATCAAAATCGCCGTGACGACGTTGCTCTCCGGCCGTCCGGCCGGCCAGTTGCCCAGCCAGGAATTACTGAGCATCGTCGATGACGAAGTTAACCGCTTGAACCGTCGTATCGATGAGGCGGTCCAGTTGGCGCGCGTCGAGGCCGACCAACTCACTCTGGACAAGGAACCGCTGGATCTAGCGGAGCTGATACCGGCCGCCATTGAAGAAATGGGTGCACTGCCCGATCATCGTCCGATCGAAGTCTGTATCCCGGATTCTTTGCCGCCGGCCGAATGCGACAAAGGCATGATCATGCACGTTTTGAAACAACTGGTCAGCAACGCGCTGAAGTATTCGCCCAAGGATACGCCGCTTACCGTGTCTGCAGAATTCACCGGCGCGGCGATCGTCATGAATGTCGTTGACCACGGGTCGGGAGTGGCGGAAGAGGACCGGGAGCGCATCTTCGAGAAATACTATCGCGGCCGCGCGGCCCGTTCAGGGTTGCCGGGAACCGGCCTTGGCCTTGCCAGCGCCCGGTACATCGTGCAGGCTCACGGCGGCAAAATCTGGGTAACCAGTCCTCCCGAAGGTGGCGCCGCATTTCATGTCTCATTGCCGGTTGCCGGAGAGGCGCTCTGATGGACAGCACCAGGGTCCTGGTTGTGGACGATGAGCCCCAGGCGCGCCGCGTCCTTCGCACGGCTCTGATCGCCCACGGCTTTGAGGTCACCGATGCGCGCAGCGGCGAGGAGGCTCTCATCCGGCTGAGAGGTGAGGCTCCCGAGGTCGTCCTTCTCGATCTGAAAATGCCGGGCATTGGAGGCCTGGAGACATGCCGGCTGATTCGCGAATCCTCCGAAGTACCCATCATGATTGTCTCCGCGAGAAAATCCGAAAGGGAAAAAGTGGAAGCGCTGGAGAGCGGAGCCGACGATTACGTCACGAAGCCGCTCGGGATCGAGGAGCTGGTGGCCAGAATTCACGCCGTCATGCGCAGACCCTCAGTGGCTTCGCATTCGCGCGTAGTCAAGCTGGACTCGGTGGAGATCGACCTGGAAAGCCACGAGGTGAAGCGGGACGGCGAGGCGATCCACCTGACTTCGAAGGAATTCAAGCTGCTGTACTATTTCATCCAAAACGCGGGAAAGGTGATTTCGCACCGGCGGATCCTGCAGGCTGTCTGGGGGCCCGATTATGGCAACGAAGTGGAGTACTTGCGGGTCTTCATCAACCAACTCCGAAAGAAAATCGAGCCGGACCCCTCCCATCCCAGATACATCCTCACGGAACCTGCTTCCGGATACCGATTCACTCCACGCTCCAAAGCATCAGGAAAATCATAAGGTCTTCTTTATCCCGTCCTTACGCGCTGCTGGTAATCTGAAGACGATCATTCAGGAATCGGATGTTTTGGGGTGACCGTTAATCCGGCCCGTTGGATCCCTTTTGACTCGTATATTGATCGTCGATGATGACGCGCAGTTCCGCAGGACGCTGCGCCTCGCGCTAACTTCGCTAGGCTACCAGGTCGCCGATGCCGCCAGTGGCACCCAAGCCATGGAGTCCTTGAAGACAAGCGTTCCGGACATCGTCCTTATCGATTGGCAGATGCCGGACATGGATGGGTTACAAACGTGCCAGGCCGTCCGCAGCTCCTGGGATGTTCCCGTGGTGATCATCACCGGAAATCGCGCCAATCCAAGAGCCAAGGCCATGGCGGCGGGCGCGAGCGCCTTTCTGACCAAGCCCTTTTCGGTTCAGGATCTGATGGCCCGGATCGAGTCCACACTGAAGCACTAAGGGCACAAAGAGAACACTAATTCTTTCCTTACGCAGTTCTTACGCCGTACGCCTACACTGAGTGTGGGAAGTACTGATGGATCACCGGGAACGTGAGCGAGGTCCTGGTCACCGCCTGCTCCGCGTGTGGCTGGCTGTCGGAGTTGTTTTGTCGACCGCGTGGTCAGCCACCGGGCGCGAGAGTCCGGCCTCCGGAAACCGGATTACCCCAGAGGTTCAGCGCGAGCTGTTAACGCTGCCTTTTTACACCGTGTTCGACAATTTGACCTTTCGAATTGAGGGCGATACCGTAACGCTGCTCGGGCAGGTTACGCGCGCGGCTTTGAAGAGCGACGCCGAAAACGCGGTGAGACGGATCGAAGGGGTCGCGAGAGTAAACAACCAAATAGAAGTTTTGCCGCTTTCAGCCAGCGACGGCCGGATGCGTCTGGCGGAGTATCTGGCGATCTATGGGGACGCAGGTCTGAGCCAATACGCCACGCGTTCCGCGCCGCCGATCCACATCGTTGTGAAAAGCGGCAACGTAACCTTGGAAGGAACGGTGGACGGCAAATACGACAAGAATCTGGCCTTCTCCCAGGCCAGCAGCGTCCCGGGCGTAGCATCCGTGACCGACCATCTGCGAGTCTCCCCTTGAAACCCAGGCACAAGGATCACGCCGTCGTGCAAATCCAGAACAACCGGCCTTTGATGGTCCGGTCCTACATCACGCAGTCCGGCGGTGAATATCACTTCGCTGGACTCGATCCGGATGACGATTATCAGCTCAGAGCCGAGTACGATGGTTTGTGGAGCCACACGCGAACCTTCAGCCGGTTCGATTCCGGCAGCAACCGCAAAGTAAACCTGACCATTCGGCTCGGCAGGTAAGGTTGAGTCGCACGAGCAATGCCAAGGACTGCATTACGCGCGCGGCCGTCCGGCGACGGGCGACAGCAAAACCGCGATAATCCCGGTCAGGAAAACTCCGTCAAAAGTGCCGGCGCCGCCAATCGACGCGACCGGCGCCCCGAGGCCCTGAATCCGATACAGATTCCAAAGGTCAGCGCCAATCAATGTTCCTATGCATCCGGCGATGTAGGCCAGTGGCGCAGCTTGACGCCATGCGAGAATCATCGCGGCCAGGGCGGCAACAATGGGAGGAATGAATATAGGAACGCTGATCCCCACTCCCCGAACCGGATAGGCGAAGCGGTGAACCACCAGCGCAACAACGGCTACCGCCAGCAGTGCTCGCAGATAGAACGTGTTTTTGAACAACAAGTACAGCGAAAGAATGACCGGGATCAAGGCCCCGCCGACGTTCACTGCGATAATCGTTCCCGGCCACTCCTGGACCACCGGGATGACATATCCCATGCCGAAGAAGTCCACGGTGCGTCCGGAAACGACCTGTTCGGGCGGGAGCTGAATGAGAGGAATATTGACGGCGCTCCCAAGCAGAGAAAACAGCAACACCGCCAAGACATAGCGCGGCGGGATACCCATCCGCTCATACGCGTACTTCAGAATATTCAGCTCGACGAGTGCGACGACAATGACGACGAGAAGGGCGAAGGCCAGGATAAAGGGCCAGGCCAGCGGGAAGTAGTGCATGCTCGAAAGGCGCATCTTCAGGCTTTCTCCGCCGCGTGATATTCCCGGCGAATGTGTTCCATGTCGACAGTAGGCTTAGGATAAGTCATTTTCAGGTCTTCCAGGTGTTCGGTGATAATGCGGGCAACCGCCAGGTTCCGGAACCACTTGTGATTTGCCGGAATGATGAACCAAGGCGCGTGTTCCGTGCTGCAGCGCGACAGGGCGTCTTCATACGCGGCCGCGTACTCGTCCCAGTAATTGCGCTCCTTATAGTCCGCCTCGCTGATCTTCCATTGCTTGGTTGGGTCGTCCAGCCGATCCTTAAAACGTGAAAGCTGCTCTTCTTTGGAGATGTGCAGATAGAACTTGAGAATGTGCGTGTCGTGTTCCACAAGACTCTTTTCGAAATCGTTGATCCGCTCGTAGCGCCTCGACCAAACTTCCTTGGGGACGAGATTGTGGACGCGGGCGATGAGCACGTCTTCGTAATGGGAGCGGTTGAAGACAACGACCTCGCCCGAGGCCGGTGCGGCCATGTGGACTCGCCAGAGAAAATCGTGGGCCAGCTCCTCGGCTGACGGCTGTCGAAAAGCCGCGACGCGGCAGCCCTGCGGATTCATCCCGGACAGGACATGATTGATGGTCCCGTCCTTGCCGCCGGTGTCCATGGCTTGCAGACAAATCAGGAGAGAACGCCGCCGCTCCACATAGAGCAATTCTTGCAGTTGGCGCAGCTTCAATTGGCAGTGCGCAATCTCCTCTAGCGCCTGTTCGTGGTTTGCGTGATGATCTTTAAAATCCGGGTCGATATCTTTGAGCTTGACCTTGGAGTCGGGCAGTACTCGAAACCGTTGCAGGTAGTTCACTCTGGCCTCCTCGCTGTCGTCGCTACCGGGCTTTCGTGTGAGTTTGCCAGAAACGGCTCAGGATACCACCTTCAGATTCAAAGACGCTGTAGGCCGCCAGCTTAACGCGGTCGTTGAAGAGGAACCACGCCGGTGCGTAACCCCACACGAAAAGCGCCCAGTTCCATCCGATCGGCGCCATGAATATACCATAGACCGCGATCAGGCAAGTAGATCAACCCTTGAATCAATTCGCTGTTCGGTGGCTTTCAAAGCGGATCGCGTTCCCGGCTTGGAGCCACGTCAGGACACACTCCCCCTCCTCCATTTTAGAAGCCAGGAAACAAGTATCGGATAAAGAAGACATTACGCCTTTCTTTATGCGTCCAGTGCATCTAATATTTAGGGGCGTTGGAGTACCAATGATCAGAGGGCTTGTAATTCTGCTTGCAGGGGCCGCAGCGGCCTCAGGTTTCCAGGCGCCGGACGTGGCTACGATTCTGCGCCGGTCCATAGAAGCCAACCAAGCCGACTGGAAGGCAGCTCCGGATTACGATTATTCCGAACGAGACCGGAAGCCCAGTGGTAGCATGACCTACCGCGTATGGATGATTGAAGGTTCCCCATACCGGCAACTGGTGGCGGTGAACGGAAAGCCGCTTTCTGCGCACGATCAGAAAGAGCGTCAGGAGGAGTTACAAAGAGTGATTGCTCAGCGGAACTCGGAGTCCGCAAGCCATCGCACCGAGCGGGTCGCAAAATACCAGCAGGACCGGGAGCGAGATCACATACTCATGCAGCAACTCACGCAGGCATTCAATTTCCGCTTAGTGGGCGAACGCCGTCAGCGAGGTTTCACCGTCTACGTGCTCCACGCGACGCCGCGCCCCGGCTACCAGCCGCCGAACACCGATTCCGAAGTACTCACCGGAATGCGCGGCACCTTGTGGGTCGACACGCGGACCTATCAATGGGTGAAGGTCGAAGCACAGGTTGTGCGTCCCGTCTCGATAGCAGGCTTTCTGGCGCGGGTGCAGCCCGGTACCCGCTTTGAGCTCGAAAAGATGCCGGTGGGCGATGGCATCTGGCAGCCAAAGCACTTCGCGATGCAGTCGAATGCCCGGGTCCTCTTCCTGTTTCGCCGGGATGCCCAGGAGGATGAAACGTATTTCAACTACAAGAAAGCCGCGGGCTCGACTTCACTCGTGCACGGCGTACTCGCGGCGAGACGATGCTATGATTGCGGCAGCATTCAGTGAAGTGTGCGCGTGTACGTTAGCTAACCGAATGGAGACAAGCCTTGCGCTCACAAATCAAGCTCGGAAAAGTCTTCGGGATTGAGATCGGCCTGCACTATAGCTGGTTTCTCATCGCCCTTCTAATCGTCTATTCGCTCTCCGCGCAGTTTCATGCCAGCAACCCGTCCTGGGGAGATCAGGTCATCCTGATGATGGCGATCTCCACCGCAATCCTCTTCTTCGTCTCGCTACTGCTGCACGAATTGGCTCATTCGCTGGTGGCGAAGTCGCATGGCTTGCCGGTGAAAGAGATTACGCTCTTTGCTCTGGGAGGAGTTTCGCAAATCGAGAAGAATCCGACCAGCGCTAGTCTGGAATTTTGGATGGCCTTCGTTGGACCGCTGACCAGCGCCATCCTCGGAGCGATCTGCGTCGTACTCGCCCGCGCCCTGGGTGGAGCAAGGGTCGATCCCTGGACGGCCATGCTGCTCTGGCTCGGATACATCAATCTTATGCTGGCGGTCTTCAACCTGATTCCGGGATATCCGCTGGACGGCGGCCGCGTTCTGCGGGCCATCATCTGGTGGAAGACGGGGAACGCCGACCGCTCCACCCGTTTGGCGTCTAGGGTTGGTCAGGTAGTGGCATTCGGCTTCATCGCGGTAGGAATCTTCGAATTCTTCGCCGGAGCGAACGTTGGCGGACTGTGGATTGCCTTCATTGGATGGTTTTTGTTTCAGGCAGCTCGAGAGAGCAATATGCAGGTCAGCCTGGCCGAGGCGCTCCAAGGCGTAAGCGTAGCCGACGTAATGACGCGGGACTGTCCGACCGTCGAGGGATGGCTGAACGTCCAGAATTTCGTGGAGCAGTATCTCCTACGCACCGGCCAACGCTGCTTTGTCGTGCTGGAAAAGGGCGAAGTGACGGGTCTGGTTACGCCCCACGAGGTGAAGGAGGTGGAGCAGGCTAAATGGCCCTTTACCACGCTGCACCAGATCATGCGCCCTCTGGAAGACCTGCGCTCCGTCGCGCCGGATACGCCGCTGATGACAGCGCTGGAGACGATGAGCCGGTACGATTTGAACCAGTTGCCCGTCACCTCCAACCATCATCTGGACGGTGTTTTGTCGCGCGCGCACGTGCTCGGCTATCTGCAAATGCACGCGGAATTGCGCCGGTAGCAGCCCGGCTATTCCCGCACCTTGCCAGTCACAGCCATGTCCCCGGGGCCTTTTGCTTCCGGCGGCGCCGGCTCTGCGGGCTCGGACATCAGTTTGTCCAGTTCCTCCCGCTCCAGCGTCTCCTTTTGTATCAAAACCGCCGCGATACGATTCAGATCATCGTGCTTGGCGTGCAAAATGCTCAGAACCTGTTCATAGATGTGGTCGGTGATCCCGCGCACCGCTTCATCAATCTGCTCGGACGTGCGCTCGCTGTAATTGCGCTCTTCGTTGGCGAACGGCGTCTTGAGAAAGCGCGATTGGTGAGGAATGCCGTAGGTCAGGTTGCCCAGGCTCTTGCTCATGGCAAACCGGGTGACCATTTGCCGCGCGAGTTCCGAGGCTCGCTCTAGATCGTCGCTGGCACCGGTGGAGACCACGCCGCCGTAGACGACGTCTTCAGCGCCGCGGCCGCCTAAAAGAACGGCGATGCGTGTTTCCAGTTCGGGTTGCGTAAGCAGGTACTTGTCCTTTGCCGGCAACTGCAGCGTGTGGCCGAGCGCGCCAATCGAGCGGGGAATGATGGAGACGCGCCTCACGGGGTCCGCATTCGGCAGCGACAGAGCCATCAGCGTATGACCCAGCTCGTGGTAAGCAACACGCTCCTTTTCCTCGGTGCTAATGAGCCGCCCCTTTTTCTCGAATCCAAGCGTTACCCGGTCCACCGCCTGTTCGAAATCGCGCTGCTCGATCTGAGTGGCGCCGCGCCGCGCTGCGTTGAGAGCGGCCTCGTTGACGATATTCGCAAGATCGGCGCCAACCATCCCGGGAGTCGCGGCTGCGACATTTTCCAGGCTCACGCCGGCGGCCACGGGAACTTTGCGCGCGTGTACCTTGAGGATGGCCTCGCGCTCTTTCAGGTCGGGCCGGTCCAACATCACCTGCCGGTCGAACCGCCCGGGACGGAGCAATGCGGGGTCCAGCACTTCGGGCGTGTTCGTCGCGGCCACGATGATCACGGCCTTCGAGGAATCGAACCCGTCCATCTCCACCAGAAGCTGATTCAAGGTTTGTTCGCGCTCATCGTTGGAAAAGAACATGGGCCCGCTGGCGCGGCTCTTACCGATTGCGTCCAGCTCGTCGATGAAAATAATGCAGGGCGCGCGCAGCTTGGCCTGATCGAAGAGATCGCGCACGCGAGCAGCACCCACGCCTACGAACATCTCCACGAACTCGGAGCCGGAGATCGAGAAAAACGGAACGCCCGCTTCGCCTGCCACCGCTCGCGCCAGCAGTGTCTTTCCTGTTCCCGGAGGCCCCACCAGCAGCACGCCTTTGGGAATGCGCCCACCCAGCTTTTGATACTTCTGCGGGATCTTCAGGAAGTCGATGATCTCGCTCAGCTCGCCCTTGGCTTCGTCTACTCCGGCGACGTCGCTAAAGCTCGTGTCCAGACTGCTAGACTCGTCATGAATCTTGGCGCGATTCCGCCCGAAGCTCAGTGGTCCTCCACCTTTTTGCATCCTGCTCATCGCCACCCAGTAAATGACGAACAGCAACAGCAGCGGCCCCCACGAAATGAGGAAGCCCGTCCACCAGGACTCGTTCGGAATCGTCCCGGAGAACTTCACGTTTTGCGCCTGGAGTTCCTGCACCAATGGCCCAGCGTCGAGTCCGGGGATGCGGGTGCATTGAATCTGCAGATTCTGCGGCTTCTTGTTGTCCTTGACCGGTTCCTTCTTCAGCGTCCCGATCAGTTGCCGCTCCGTAATGCGAACATCCTCGAGATGGCCCGCCTTTACTTCGCTCATGAACTCGCTGTAGGACAGCTCTTTCGGCTGCGGAGGAGCAAAGATTTCGCGCAGGAACCAGATGGTCAGAACAACCCACAGAAGATAACCAATGGTGAACTTCCACTGCTGCTTGTTGAGGCTCTTGGGCATTGCCAACTCCCAATCACCAGTTTCCCACTGTGCACGTGGCGTTAGATTTTGCGGGCGTGCGCCCTACCGTTTATCGACAACCACGACGCCGCCCTTCACTACCAATTTCGTCTTCAGCCAGTTCCAGTAGCCTTCCAGAGGATTGCCGTCCAGAAGGATGATATCGGCCAGCTTGCCGGGCTCCAATGTTCCCAATTGATCGCCCATCTGGATGTAGGACGCCGTATTTGAGCCCATCATCTTGATGAGGTCTTGCATGGAAAACATCACATTCAACATTTTCAGCTCGTGATCCAGGCCGGCCTTCGGATCATAGCTGGTGTCGGTGCAGTAGCCCAGCGTGACGCCCGCGTCCCAAACCGTGCGCGCATTCACCGGCATGTATCCGGCTTCCTGGCCCACCTTGACGCCGTCCAGCAGATCTCCTCCGAGGATTGATTCCGGCCAGGGCTTTCCGTCACGGAACCGCGGTTTGTTGTCGTCGGCGAACACGCCGAACACGGGCGAGCCGAAGCTTACCGTTCCGAGCACCTTTACGCCGGCGGCCGCCACTTTCTTGGCGTCTGTGGCGGTCACAAAGTCCTTATTCGGCAGGTGTACCAGCAGCGGAACCCCGGCATTCACCGCAGCCATCATCGCCGGGGAACTCACGGCGTGGACCTGCACCATGATGCCGGCCTTCTTCGCCTCATCTACCACGGCCTTCAAAACTTCCACTTCGTGTTCGGTAGGCCCGGGCTCGGGAGTCAGCGCGATCTCGCCGGTAAACTTGATTCCCATTGCGGCCATCTTGCGGATCTCAGCGCGAGCCGTTTCGGGTGTGAAGTTGTTCAGCCGGATAGAGCCCGAAGGAATGATGCGCGGTCCGTTGATGAGCCCCTTGTCGATATGATCCCGGAGCGTGATGTTTCCTTCCGCAGGCCCGCCACCGGAGAGGATCGTCGTGTAACCGGCTTCCAGCAGCGCCTGCATTTGCGCCTTCTCGTTGGGTCCGGTATTGATGTGCTTATGCCCATCGATGAAACCCGGCATGGCGGTCATGCCTTTGGCGTCGATCACCTGGCCGCTGGTGTTGGATGGCGCGCCCGGCTCCACAGAGACAATCTTGCCCGCGCGCACCACAATCGATCCACGATCGATTACGCTGGCGTTTGGACCGATGATGCGGGCATTCGTGATTGTCAGCTCCTGCGCAGCTAGTGGCGCGAGCGCCGTCAGCATCAAGCAGGCGAGTCTTCCAAGTTCATGTCGTTGCAAATGGGTTCTCCGGTGCCAGAGGGCGAAACAGAACCTTATGATATACAAATCTGTGTGACAGGGGGAGGAAAGCAATCATGAGAACTATAACGCTGGAAGAACATTTTGTGACGCCGGGATTTCTCGAAGGTCCCGGCCGTGGCTTGCTGGAACGCGCTGCCAGACCGGGCGACAGAATGGCCAACCTGCTGGAGCAGCTGCGCGACGTTAGCGAAAGACGCATCGCGGAAATGGACGCGGCCCGCATAGATATGCAGGTGCTCTCGCTCAACTCCCCGGGCCTCGAACAGGTGGAGGACGCCGGCGCATCGGCCGCTCTGGCGGAGGAAGCGAACGATTTCGTGGCGGCTGCAATCGAACGCAATCCATCGCGCTTCGGCGGATTCGCGACATTGCCGGCCGGTGCACCGGCGAAAGCAGCGGATGAACTGGAACGGAGGGCCCGCGCGGGCTTCCAAGGCGCGATCATCAACGGCCACCACCGCGGCCGTTATTTAGACGACCGGTTCTTCTGGCCGATCCTCGAGCGCGCCGAAGCGCTCCGCGTTCCCATCTACCTTCACCCGACACAGCCGCCCGCTCCGGTGTTGCAAGCCTCCTATGGCGGTTTCTCTGCCGAGGTCACTTACATGCTGTCAACCGCCGGGTGGGGCTGGCACATCGAAACTGCGGTCCATGTCCTGCGCATGATCTTGGGCGGAGTGTTCGATCGATATCCCAAGCTGCAGATCATCATCGGGCACATGGGTGAAGCGCTCCCCTTCATGCAGTCCCGAGTGGACATCATGACCCAGTCCGTCACAGGTCTGAAGCGGCCAGTGAGCACTTATCTCCAGGAAAACGTCCACTACACCTTCAGCGGTTTCAATTACACTCCGACATTTTTGGATCTGCTTCTGCAGGTGGGCGTCGACCGGATCATGTTCTCCGCCGACTACCCCTACGGATCGATGGCGCAGGCGCGCGCATTCCTGGATCGCCTGCCGATGAGCGCCGCCGATCGCGAGCGGATCGCGCACGGAAACGCCGAGCGGCTGCTCCGAATGTAGGCCGGCCGAAGAGCCTAGCTCAACTCGCGGAGGGCGCGGCCCAGCGCCTCCATAAATCCGTCCAACTCGGCCTCGGTCATGGGCGTCGATAAGCAGCCAAAAATCCCGCGCGGCGAAAGGATGAAGCCGTATTGCAGCATCTTGTGGCAGAGGCCGCCGTAGATTGGATTAGTTCGCGAGAAACCGCGCAGCGACCGGAAGTCGACTAATTCTTCCCGTGTCAGATGCGCCACAAACATCGACCCCGCGCCGCACACTTGCGCGGGTCTCCCTGAATCACGAAACAGGCGCCGCAAACCATTCCGCACATACTCGCCCAACCCATTGAGGCCATCGAACGCCTCTGGCGTCATTTGGCGCATGGTTTCGAGGCCTGCGGCGATCGTAACCGGATTCGCGTTGAACGTACCGCCGTGATGCACCTTCAGTGCGCCAGTATGATCAAAGACCGACATCACCTGACGGGAGCCTCCTACGCCACCAACCGGAAACCCACCGCCGATGATCTTTCCGAAGGTCGCCAAGTCGGGCGTGACGCCGTATGCGCGGAAGGCGCCATGATAATCCAACCGGAAATTCAGAACCTCGTCGGCGATCAGAACAATTCCGTGACGAGCGGTCTCTTCGCGCAAAAGCTCGAGGAATCCAGGCCGCGGTGCAATCATTCCAATTCCCAGAGGCATCGGGTCCACCAGCACAGCGGCCAGATCGTCCTTGTGCTGCTCGATCAGTTTCCGACAGGCTTCCGGCCGGTTCCAGGGCAGCACGACGACGTCCTGCGCAACGCTGGCAGGCGTGCCGGGCTCGGTAATGGAAGCGGGAGCGTTGGCGTCGCCCCAGTCATCCGGCGTTGGACCTTCGCTGACTTCGGCGTAGTCATAGAGCCCGTGGTAAGCGCCTTCAAACTTCGCAATCTTGGGCCTTCCGGTAAACGCTCGCGCCGCTTTGATGGCCAGCATTACCGCCTCGCTGCCGGAATTACAGAAGCGGATCTGCTCCACGTATGCGACGCGTCCGGCGATCAACTCGGCAAGTTCCACTTCCTCCGGGGTCGGCATGGTGAATGCGGTTCCCAACGCGACGCGGCGCTCGACGGCCTCTGTCACCCGCGGATGCGCATGCCCTAGGATCAGCGACGTGTAGTTGTTCAGGAAATCGACGCGCTCTTCACCCTCCACATCCGTGAGGCGGCAGCCGCTGCCGCTGCGCGCGTAGATTGGATAAGGTGCAAGCGCGACGGAGTGCCGCGTGTTGCCGCCCGGCATGACCCGGGATGCCCGTTCGTAAAGCTGCCGGGACATCGCGCCCGGCTCGCGGTACTTATCCAACGAAGGAACAGCCTGCGTGCTCTTCATGAACCTCCCGCCTGACGCAGTTCCGCCAGCATGCGGCGAAGCGCGTTCTCAATTCTTGTTGTTTCCTGCGCCACACGCGCCGGATCTTTCAATCGGATGCCTTCAGCCAATCCGGGCAGGGGCTGCCCGTCATATAGCGAGTAAATGTTCCAGCCGTAGATTACGTGCCGATACCAGCGTTGCTCGGGGCTGCCGCTCTCGTCTAGTAAATCCTGCTCCAGGTGCGTGAGCCGGTCGTTCAACGCCGGCGTCGACGCATCCGGCCAGCGTCCCTTCTCCACATTTTCGTCGATGCGCTGTTCGAGCGCGGCGGATCGCGTGGCGATCTCGTTGGCCAGCGCTTTCGCGTTTTCCAGGTGCAGTTGCACCATCTGATTACCGTCGTCATCGACGGCCCAGCCGCTCGCATCGTCGAGGAACCCTGAGATCATGCGTGCGTAGTGCGAGTAGCGGTAAGGGAGCACGGCGGAGCCGGCCAGCCGCATCACCGTGACGCCGAAGACTTGCGCGAGCGTCCTCGCGACGTGGAATCCAGGGTCGCTGAAGTGC
Organism: Bryobacteraceae bacterium; assembly: GCA_035501155.1. Lineage (GTDB taxonomy): Bacteria > Acidobacteriota > Terriglobia > Bryobacterales > Bryobacteraceae > Palsa-89. The sequence goes on along the minus strand of DATJWO010000032.1, from coordinate 38,902 downwards.
TCTACGTAATAGCGCGAGTCGTAATTAGAATGATAGGCGCCGTAGCTGCCTTCGAAATCAAATTGCAATGATAATGTCGGCAGGCCCAGATAATCCTGAAACGCCACGAAATCGGCGCCGCTCCCCAGAGCTGCCAACTCCACTTCAAAATTCTTCGGGCCTTGGCGCCGCCGCGCGAGTGGCTGCTTCTGCCACGAGTAGGCGCGCCATTCGTCATACAAGCTGCCGCGGCCGCTGAGCGCCGGCACATCCCGCGTCACCTGGGTGACGAAATCACGTAACGATGGCGTGCCGCCCCCGAAAAAATGGCCCTGCATGAACAGGTCGGTATTGATGTACACGACGGCCTTCTGGCGCAGCTCGTGCTCAAACGCTTCGGCGAACTCGGTGGAACCCACGAGGCCAGGCTCTTCGGCATCCCAGAAGGCGAAAACGATGGAGCGCTCCGGCTTCCAACCTTGCTTGGCGAGCGCCGCCAAAGCCCGCGCCGTTTCGAAGACACCGGATGCACCGCTTCCCGGGTCCATTCCGCCAAAGGTCCAGGCGTCGTGATGCGTGCCGAGCACCACCCAGCGGTCGGGGTTCCGCCCGCGCAGGCGCGCGATGATGTCGTGAATGGGCCTGCGGCTCGCGTCCATCTGCACCTTCATATGGACCACGGCGGGGCCGGGACCCACGCGGTAGGTAAACGGCAGACCGCCTTGGAAACCGCCCGGTACGCCAGGTCCGCGCAATTGGGCGAGTATCTTCGCGGCTTCTTTGTAAGAAAGGACAATGGCGGGAATGCGGGGAAGCGTCGGCGCGGTGGCAGGGTCCAGCACCTTCGAATCTGCGCGCGCGCCTACGCCCGGCGAAAGCGGATCGCCATGCCAGAACCAGCTATATTTCCCATTCCCGTCCTGTGATTGAAAATCGGCGCGCCACGGGCCTTCCGGCCACGTCAAACCCTTCGCGTAGCCGTCATCGGCGGGATCGCTATAGATTATGATGGCTGCCGCGCCGTGCTCTTGCGCCGTATGAATCTTGACGGCTCGATGGCTCTTCGCATAACGGGCCATCACGATCTTGCCTCGCACGTCAATTCCGGCCGCGTCGAGCTTGGCGTAGTCGGGTGGCAGTCCGTAATCCACGTACACCACCGGTGCTTGCACCTCGCCTGAGGCCGAGTACGCGACGAATGCCGGCACCAGTTCCGGATTCGCCGAGTCAGGATCGAGCGGATTGGCGGGCTCCCGCACGTTCAAAGGCTGCCGAGTTGGAGCGACTAGCTCGACGCTGATCGATTGCGGCGTCGAAAGATAAACCTGGAACTCGTGAACCTCGGTCTCGAGGCCGGCGTCTTCCAGCCGTTTGCGAATCATCTCCGCGACAGCCATGGATGCAGGTGAGCCCGCGATGTGCGGCCGCCGGGTGAACGCTCGATGGAACTCCGAAATAGAATCGGTTGAAAGTTGAGCAGTGAATTTGGTCTCGGCACCGCGTTCCGGAATGATGGAGCGGCTGGAAAAGCCCAAACGGGCACCCGGATTTGCCGCCTGTTCCGATAGCTCCCGCTTCCGAGGGCAACCGGTTACCAACGAAAACAGTGCACAAGTGGCGGCGCAGAACAACAAATATTTGCGCATCATGGATGCACCTCCGCAGGCACGACTGGGAGCAACAGACGCGACGGATGCTTGGCGTCGTGCAAAATGGTCTGCCCGGCGCGCAACAGCTTCGAGTCTTCGCCGAATGCGCCGCCCGTATTGGGATTGCGGTCAAAGCGCGGAAAATTGCTGCTCGATATATCCAGCCGGATACGATGACCCGCTTGGAACAGGTTGCTGGTCGCGCCCACGTCGATCGTGATCTCGACCGGCTGGCCGGGCGTCAGCAGCTCGGGTTGCGTCTTGCTGTCGCGATAGCGCGCCCGCAGGATTCCATCTGTGAGCGCCCGCGCCGTGCCGTCCGGAAAAACATCCACCAGCTTGGCCGTGAAATCGGTATCGCGCGCCGATGATGCCACCCATAGCTTCACGCTGATCGGCCCAGTGACTTCGATCGCTTCTCGCAGCGGTGCCGTACTGTAGACCAGAACGTCCTCACGTTTTTCAACTTCGCGTTGATCCGACGGCGTTCTCGAGTAACCACGCTGCGCACCGGTCGGCACCGGATTCGCAGGATCGTACACAAACCGGTCCTCGGACGCGCCGCCGCCCGATTTCAACCCCAGCGTTCCATTTCCGGTACCTGTCTTCGCACGCCCGCCGCTGCCCAGGTAATACGCGGTCGTTCGTGCCCGAGTCAGCGGCCACTCCGGCTCGTCTCGCCATCGATTTGCTCCCATGACAAAAATGCGCACCGGTGCGCCTTCGATCACCGCACGATCTCCGCCCTTTAGCCAATACTGAAACCAGCGCAGCATCAAATCCTGAGAATCCAGACCGGCCTCCGGCCCGAAATCGACTTCGCCGATTTTCGTGCTCTGGAGCGTCGGCCGCGCATGCGTCCATGGACCGATCACCAGCCGCTGATACCGCCGCGCTTCCTCCGTTGCCGCATGCGCGCGCAATCCGGTGAAGTTGCGCAATGTGCCGGTCAGCAAAGTGTCGTACCAACCAGTGAGATGATAAGCCGGAACCTGAAATTGATCGTGCCGTGACTCAATATCGAACGTGCGCCAATACGCGTCGTAGCTGGGATGATCCAGCATCAGGAAATACCCTGGAGCGTACTTGCGAATTTCCAGAGCGTCGATGCTCTTGAGCGGCACCTGCCACAGCCATTGCTCCTGGAACGCCTTCGATTCGGCGGCATTCAAGCCAATGGGTCCGTCGCGATCGGCGCCGGGCGTCAGAACACGCCGGCGAACGTCAACGGCCTGTCCGAGATTCCATCCCAGGCCGTCGCTCAAGTAAAAAGCCCCGCCTTGAAAGACCATGTCGTATCGGCTGGCGTAGGACGAGGCGGGAAACAGAGCAGCCAGCGCCAGCGGCTTCAACGTGGCAGCTAAAAGCTGAGTAGTTGCCAGGTAGCTGCCGCCGAACATCCCCACCTTCCGGTTGACGTATGGCAACTGGGCGACCCATGCGATGGTGTCGAACCCGTCCTGGGCCTCGTCGTGCGGCCTGGCCACTCCATCCGACATGTAACGCCCGCGTGTGTCCTGGATGACGACCACAAAGCCGTGGCTCGCGATCTTACTAAACTCGTCGGAAGCGTGCAGCGGGTTCTTCGAATACGGCGTTCGCTGCAGAATCGCCGGGTAACGTCCGGGCGCCCGCGGACGATAGATGTCCGCGCGCAGGACCGTGCCATCGCGCATCGCCGCGGGGACGTTCTTCTCGATCTGGACGGGCATCTGCGAATCGGCCGGGGTCGCCGGCGGGATGCAAGCCAACAACACTGCGACTAGGAAAGCTGGTTTCGACATATCAAGAACGCCGAAAAGCGAAATAGATAGGCACGCCGATGGCGACGATTACGAGCCCGGGAAAAGTCGTCGCTGGGCGATATAGGAAAAGCACGACGAGAATCGCGGCGGCGCTCACGATATAAAACGCGGGCACGAAGGGATAACCCCAGGTGCGATAAGGCCGCTCAACCGCGGGCTGGAGCCGCCGCAAACGGAACACTGCCGCGATGGTCAGGATGTAAAACAACAGATCGGCGGAAACTACGTAATCGAGCAGATTGCTGTAGAGATTGCCAAAAGCGTGGGTCGCGGGATTATAGGTCCGGATCAGGACCAGGCAGCTGGCCCATACGCCTTGCATCGCGAGCGACGCGCCCGGAACGTGCGCTCGATTGACCTCAGCCGCGCGGGCAAAAAACAGGCCGTCGCGCGCCATTGCAAAGTAAGCGCGGGCCCCCGACAAAAGCAGGCCATTCATACAGCCGCAGGCCGAGATCATGATGACAATGGCCATGAGCGCCGCGCCCGCTGTCGGGAAGACCGTTCGCAGCATCTCGCCCGCCACGCGGTCCGAAGGCGCCTGCTGAATTTTCTCCAACGGCAGCACCGCCGCGTAAGCCAGGTTCGCGCCGACATACAGAGCCATCACGATCAACGCGCCGAACAAAAGCGAGAGGGGTACGTTCCGGCGCGGGTTCTTGACCTCGCCCGCGGTGAAAGTAATGTTGTTCCAGCCGTCGGCGGAAAACAGCGAGCCAACCTGGGCGATGCAAAGCGCAGCCGCCAGCCCGAACGCAGTTTCCGGCGTGACGCCCGGCGCAATCGGAGTGTACCCTCGTGGATGCCACAAGCCGCGAAAATTCGTATTACCCGCGAGACTCCATCCCACCGCACCGACTACGATCACCCCCAGCATGGCGGCGAGCTTCGCAGAGGTAAACGTATTTTGAACCACCTTGCCGTAATGGATTCCCCGCGCGTTTCCCCAAGTCAACAGCGCGATCAGCAAGACGCCGATCAATTGCGCCGTGGAAAGCGATACCGCGTAACCGCTCGTGACATGGAGCGGCGGGATCAGATATGTATCTTCGGCGATGCGCGGCCACAGAATGCCGAGATAGCGAGCGAAGCCCACGCCTACGGCCGCCACCGTACCGGTCTGGATCACCATAAACAGCGTCCAGCCATATAGGAAGCCGCACAGCGGCGACCAAGCGTCGCGCAGATAGACATACTGCCCTCCGGCATGAGGCATCATCGCCGCTAGCTCACCGTAGGACAGCGCTGCAGCGATCGTCAACAAAGCGGTTATCACCCAGGACGCCAGCAGCCCGCCCACACTGCCCACCTGCCGCGCCATCTCGGCGGAGACGATGAAGATCCCGGCTCCAATCATGGAACCGGCGACGATCATCGTGGAGTCGAAGAGGCCAAGGCTTTGCCTGAGGCCGCCCAAAGTATCCGGATCTGAGACTACCGATGCCCCGCGCCCGTTCATGGTTTCTGCGATGGTACCAAGTTATCGCAGAGTCTCACAATTATGGTAAGGTTGACGCTGAAATTCCAATTCCCTACTGCCACGCCGCATCAAGGGACATTCGTTGAGGTGACTCATGAAAACAACGATTCCCGTTTTCGCGGCGCTGGCGTTTGCTTTTGTGCCGGCGACGCAGGCTGCCAGCTCCGGAGCAGGCTCTTGGGACAGCAAAGCTGCCGCCGCATACCTGGATCATCGCGTGGACTGGTGGATGGCCTGGCCCACATCGGCGCGGGATCACGACACCTTCTGCGTCTCGTGCCACACGGCGTTGCCCTACGCGCTCGGACGGCCAGCTCTGCGCGGCGCATTGGGTGAGCAGTCTCCTTCCGCGACGGAACAAAAGCTGCTTGCCAACGTCACCAAGCGCGTCCGTCTTTGGAATCAAGTGGAACCTTTCTACAGCGATGAAAAGCGCGGCGCGCCGAAAACGGCAGAATCGCGCGGGACCGAAGCGGTGCTCAACGCTTTAATCTTGGCGAACTATGACGCTGAGAGAGGCAAGCTCAGCGCCGATACGCGCCTGGCGCTCGATAACATGTGGGCTTTGCAACTGAAGACCGGCGACTCGAAGGGAGCCTGGACCTGGCTCAATTTCCACAATGAGCCGTGGGAAGCCGACGATTCCCAATTCTGGGGCGCAACGCTGGGCGCGCTTGCGGTGGGGTTTGCACCCGAGGATTACCGCGCTACTCCCGAAGTCCAAGGCAATCTGAAGCTGCTCTCGGAATGCTTTCAGCAAGGCTTGCCGACCCAGTCGCTCATCAATCGCATCTTTCTTTTGTGGGCCTCCGCGAAGGTGCCGGGGATGCTCAAGCCCGAGCAGCAGAGGGCCATCATAGATGAGGTCCTGGGCAAGCAGCGACCCGATGGAGGCTGGAGCACACCTTCGATCGTCGTTCAAACCTGGAAACGGCGAGACGGGACGCCGCTCGAGACCGCGAGTGACGGCTATGCAACCGGTTTGGCCGCCTTCGTTCTCCAACAGGCTGGCGTTTCGCGAACGCAGCCCGCTCTCCAGAACGCTCTCGCTTGGCTGACGCAAAATCAGGACAAGACCGCGGGGCTATGGCTCGCCTATTCACTGAATAAACAGCGCGACCCTGCATCCGACGTGGGCCGCTTCATGATCGACGCCGCAACGTCGTACTCGGTGCTTGCGCTTTCCTACGGTAAGTGACCACCCGGCTTCCGTGCGCCGGCCAGACGCGGCCGCAGGACGCGATTCCACCACATAATCGCGCCGGTGACGAACATCACCGCGGGAGCCAGCCCGAACAGCGCCCAAATCGCCTTCGTCGTCTGATCGCACAGTCCCGGGCCGCTGCACGGAATCCCGATTCCGTTAATGCGGCCGAAATGCAGATACGCGAGCCAATAGATGAACCGGTCCACGATGCGTACACCGGCATTCGCCGCGGTTGGAGGCTCAATCCGGTCCGCGAGGTCCTGAAGCTGGTCGGGAAAGCTGAGATAAATCCCACTTGCACCGAAAATCAACGTGAAACCGAGGCTCCAGAAGCCGATCATGCTGTGCAGGTGCCAGTTCAAGCCCTTCCATCCCAGCCCGCGTTGCAGTGTCAGGCTGCGGCGCCACGTCAGGATGCCGGGCCACCAGATCACTAGTCCTGTCACGGCGAGCGCGAGCACGGCCACTGCGCCTGTGCCGTTGACCTCCCGGCCGGTTGGTCCGGCGAGCAGGTTGTCGTGCAGATCCTGGGTCTTCGACACCAGCCACATTCCTGTGGGGATGGCATCGCCGAGATCGCCGCCGCTCCGCGGATCGAACAGGCGTTTCCTGACCTTGTCGCCGCGGCTGAGCCACACATCCACGGCTTGATCGGAAACCCGAGCCCGGCTGATTCTCGTCACCCGATAGCCCGGGTACAACCGCTGGGCGTCCGCGGCGAGCTGGCCGTCGGTCAAGGGTGGACCTGAACTCCTGGAAAGAACGGGCTCGGGGGTCACGGCCCGGTAAAGCTCGTTCCAATAGACCAGTACGCTGCCGGTCACGCTGATCATGAAGACGTAAAGCCCGACGGCGATGCCGCTCCACAAGTGAACCTGAAAAAGCGCCCTGCGCAGCCAGATCTTCTGCGGCTGCCGGATCCAGCGCTGCCACGTGGAGCCAGTCATGGAAGTAATTTATCTCGCGGCCGACGGAGGCAACGCGCGGAAGCCAGTCACTCCAGGATCGCCCGGCAGGTCCACCGTTTTGATCAGCTTCAAAGTATCCGCGTCGTACACGTGGATGTATGGCGCGGCGCCCGACACAAATACTCGCTTGCCGTCGCGGCTAATGTTCGCGACATAGCGCGTGCGCTCCAGGTCGACGGTTTTGAGAATTCGCTTGTGTTCGAGATCGACCGCGACCAATTGGTTCATCACCGCATAAGCGCGCTTGCGATCCGGCGATACGACGGCAGAATACAGCGGGATCGGATCGCCCAGTTCAACCGTCTCGACCTTGCCCGAATTCACATCCAGATCCACAAGCCCCATCAAATCTTTGTTCGTGATCGGATCCTTGGTGTAATACGGAATGCTGAAAATGCCGCTGCGCTCAAATTGAATGAAGAGTGCCAGTGTATTGAGTGCTCCCTCTTTGGGATTCGCCGGATTCATCAAAGGAAACGTCCCCGTAATGCGGCCTTGAGAAATGTCAATGTAATAGATGTCCCGCCCCCATGCAATCAACTGGTGCTCGTCCGCGGTGAGAACCAGCGCGACGACGCCCTGCGGGACTTCCGCGATCTTGCTGGTCTTGCCCGTGGCTACGTCGACAGACCACACCTGCGGCGGATCCACCTGGTAGCGATCGATCAACTCGCGTACCGGTTTGACGTGAACATAAATCCGATCCCCTTTGTGGTTGAGCGCGACGCCGAAGATTGTTAAACGATAGCCTGGTGGCGCAAGATGAAGCACTCTGTCCACGGTGTGAGTCTGGAGATTCACAACCTCCAAGTCGGCGCGGCCTTCGGAAGTAATGTAAAGGAACTTGCCGTCGTCCGATGGGACAAGCTCTTTAGGCGCGCGGCCGCGCGTTTGAATCACATTGACGATCTCATTACGCGTGCCATCAAAGACGACGATGCCGTGAGGATGAACTCCCAAAACGTAGAGTTCCGGATCCTGCGCAAACGCCCGATTCGCGCGGCTCCCAAGCGATGCGAGGACGCACAAGAAGAAAAGAAAAAGCCGTTTGTGCATGACCGCCATCAGGTGCCTTCGGGATAGATCAGATCCAGCTTGCGCCAATCGCGTTCCGCCGATGCGCACGAGTCGGACCAATTCAAATGGTTCGTCAATTGGTCCGGGACCTGGGCCGGCCACCAACAGTCGTCGTAGCAGCCATAGAGGTCCGCTTCAACGGGCTGGCAAAGACCTGTTACGTTGCCGCTCGAGTCGGTCTCCCATCCCGGATCGAAAATGAGGGAACACCCTAGCGGCGAACCCTGCAAAGCGACGACGTCCTCGTCCTGCGCTGCCTTGGACTGTTCCGCTCGCTCCTTCAGCAATTGCGCTTTCTTGTTGAGCGCCCTGACATGGTTCATGGTCACGCCCCTCGCTTGTCGATGAACTTTTCAAGAAACATCGGATTCCCGTCCATGATCCGCGCGTAGCAGTCCAGTCCCAGGTCGATCCATGTGCGGATCCATTCGCAATAGTGTGCATTCGGTTCGTGCAAAGCGCCATGACGGGTGTAAGCCTCGTGATGACACCCGCCGGAGCAAATGTGCCGGACCCAGCACACTTGGCAGCCGCCTTTACGACTCAAGTGGGCCTGCCGCAGGAACTGCTCCTGCTTTGCCGTGTCCAGCCCTTCCTGGACCGACCCCATGCGGTGTTCCTTCGACTCCGAAAAACGATGGCAAAGGAACAGGTCGCCATCCACACCCACGCCCAGTAATCCCAGTCCCGCGCCACAGGGATAAGCTTTGACGACACCGGCGTGCAGCTCCGACAGAACATTCGAGACGTTGGAGAATCCCAGGTGCCGGTTTTGCAGGGCGTCTTCGACGTACACATCTGCCAACTGGCGGAACTCGCCCAGCACTTGCCACATCTCGTCACGCGTCAGGGCGAACTCATCCTGGCTTGCCGATGTAACCGGCGCAAACCCGACTTCGTGAAATCCCATGTCTTTGAGATGCCAAAAGCATTCCTGCACGGCGGTGACGCCATGGGTCAGCGTCGCTCGGGCAGCGATGGGCCGCGTCTTGTGGCGGCTCAGAAGCTCGAGTACGCGCGGACGAATGAAGTCGTAAGACCCGTGTCCGCTCTTATAGGTGCGTCGCAGGTCATGATACTGCTTGGGGCCGTCAATACTCACGGAGACACCAATGCGGTTCTCACTCAGGAAGTCGATCACCTCCGGCGTCAGATACGTCGCATTGGTGGTCATCGTAAATTCGACTTCCTTGCCGGCCTTCACGCCGGCGTCGTTCGCATAGTCCACTAGCCGTCGGATGAGCTTCAGATTCATGAGAGGCTCGCCGCCAAAGAAAACAATCGTGACGGACTTGTGAACGCCGGAATTGCCGAGCAGAAAGTCCACGCTGCGCCGGGCGGTTTCCTCGCTCATCATGCGCTTGGGCGTACCGTAATCGCCTTGCGCCGCAAAACAGTAACTGCAGCCAAGATTGCAATCGTTGGCGACGTTGAGGACCAGCGTGCGTTGCGGAAATGGCATGGGAGGCAGCTTCGGCGCGGGTGCCTTGAGGCCCTCCTCCCGAAATCCCACCAGCCGTAGAACACCGATGTCGCGAAGGTCCTTGATGGCGCCTACAATCGCGGAACGGTGATAGCGAGGCTCGAATGCCGCAACAATCTCTCCGAGGACCGCATGGCGCGTCGCCGGCGTTTGAACGGCTTCGATGGCGGTCGCCGATTGATAATCCAGCGGACGAAGCCACCCCAGAATTTCCGCGCCAAGTTCGTCCAGACCGAAGATCGCCGTCACCGCGGGCACGAAAACGTACCCTTTCCCGGCAACCCGAAATTGCCGGATCTCGTTCAGTTGAATTCCGGGCTTCTCGGTATGGTCACCCAGGACGACCGGAGCAAACGAGTGCGCCATCGGTGCCAACGTGGGCGCCTGGAGAAGACTGGACAGAGGAACGAAGCTCATGCGATCTCCAATTAAGGCGTCACCAGTTCGCGATAATCAGGCACGCTGACCAGCACGTACGCGCGCGCACTGAGGGGAGCAGTCGAGCCGCGCGGGGTGAAGGACGCTTTCACCCAAACTTCGCCGGCGTTGTTCGTGCTGCGCTGCCGCTCCGCATTGGGGCCTTCCTGCGAAGGCGTGAACAAGCCGTTCTGATCGATGGCGCCGACATACTTAGCATTCTGATTGCCGGCGGACGTTGAAAGGTCTTCGATAGACCAGTCAGCCTTTACCATGCCAAGGTCCAGATCGTCGGAGTTGCCGGGTATTCCGTCAGGTCCATCGCTGAAAGCGTGCGCTTCGAATTGGATGAACCTTTTTACGGCGATTACTCCACCCAGGCGCGCCATCGACTTCTCTGGAAGGACAAGGATGTAATCAGCCTTGTCATATAGGGCCAAAGCGTCCGCCTTGGAAGCCAGCCCGGCCCGGAGATTCCGCTTGCCTACCTTCGCGTCGGCGGCCACGTGAGCCTGAACAACTACATGGTCGGACGTCGCCTCGCTGACTTGATCGACGATGATGCCATCGCCCAACTCGATATCGCCGCGTCCCAGCGATGTCCCCAGATTGGCGCCGTAGATGCGAAGCTCGACGCCGGTGGCCCGGCGCTGCAGCACCTTCGGCAAAACGCCTGAAATTTGCGGCGAGCCGTCGACGCGGTAACGCACTTCGGTTGCTCCCAGCTCGGGGTGTTCGAACGGGAACCAACGGCCGCGCTGGGTCTCACCGTCCGCGGATAGATGAAAGATCTCTCTCTGGCGGTTCACATCACCGCTGCGACCGCTTCCGCGCCAGGCAAAAGCGCCGAGCCACAAGCCCTTGCCCTCCGTCGTGGACGTGCCACCACCGGAGAAGTGTCTGGAAATCTCAGTCTCCAGCTCGCCATCCGCTGCGGCGCGAAACGTGATGGAACCTACGTAGTCGCCTTTGCCCAACTGATGGCCCGTGACCAGCCAACGTCCTTCGCCGGGCGCCTTTTGATCCTTTTCGCGCCTCCACTCCGGACTATCCAAGGGAAATTGCTCGGCGAGCCACGGCAGCGCCTGGTCACACAATCCCACCCAATCTTCGAAGCGGTGCTGATACACGAGCGTGGGAAACATTGCTAACAGGAAATCCTTGAGGTTCAGCCACTCCTCGCGCGTTCGCCGCTGGCCCGCGATTTTCGCATAGCTGTGGCACGTTGTGCAGGCGTTCTTGACTGCTTCATTCGGAACCTGCTCCTGCACATCTTCGCCGTCCAGCGAGTAAGCAATTCGCGCCAGCTCGGAAGCCACCAGCCCGTGGTTCGCGCTCAGGTATTGCTCAATCTTGCGGGCATCCGCAGGCGCAGCCCGAAAACCGTGCAGCCGCGCCATGCGCTGGATGGTCTCCTCCCACCCCTCGGGCGTTTTGCGCACGTACGAAATGCGGCTCATGCGCTGTTGGGAATCCACCTGGTGACAGGCGCCGCACTCGCGGCGAACCAAATCGCTGGTGACGGGCAAGCCTTGGCCACCTAGGCTATTCGCCAAAAGCATCAGGCCTGCAGCCGATAACTGAAATCTCACCAATCCCTCCGCGCGGCTAAATCACGATAGCTCCGAGGATGACACGCTGGAGCGCCGGTTGGCAACCGGTCGTGGTAGCTTACAGCTAGAGAGCGTACATGATCCGGCCATGCCCCACTTGTGGCGCCAACAACCGCGTTCCTGCGAAACACTTGTCTGACACCGGCCGCTGTGGTTCCTGCAAAAGCGCCTTGCCGCCCGTCTCCGAGCCCATCGAGGTGGATGCAGCCGCGTTCGCCGAGATCACCCGCGATGCCAAGGTTCCTGTCCTGGTGGATTTTTGGGCCGAGTGGTGCGGCCCTTGCCGGATGGCGGCGCCGGAAATCCACGAGCTGGCTCAAGAGATGGCTGGACGCGGCTTAGTCCTTAAAGTCAACACCGAGGAGAACCCAACCCTCGCCGCCCAGTTTCGCGTTCAGGCGATTCCGTATTTCTTGCTATTGCGCGGCGGCGTGATCATCGCCGAGCGAACGGGCGTCGTTCCTCGGGCGGAGATGCGGCGCTGGTTCACGATGGCTGCCTGAGTTATTTCTCCGAGCCCTTCCCGACATAGTGACCTGCGTCCCGGTCCTGGCAAACGAACTCCATCAGCTCGGTGTCCGGCATGAGTTGATGGTTCACGCGCACCGTGAACGGTTTCGTATAAGCTTTGGGGTCTTCGATGGTGATATCGATCTGCATCAATCCGAACTTGGGCCGTCGCCACCGTTCGATCATCTTGCCGGAGCTGGTGAGCGGGCTGCCCTCGACGTCCAGCCAGACATCGTCACGAAACCCGGTAGTCTCCACCACCAGCGTGTCGCCCTCCCAGTGGCCAACTGAATAACCGTAGAACCAAGGTGTAGGATCGTCGTTCGGCAGAGGCCGGCCGTCGGTGAGAATCCGCCGGACATTGCCGTTCGCTTCGTAAAGAACGACGATCTCGCGCGGCGTTTGCACGACTTCGCGTGGCTGCGGGTGCATGTGAAGCTGAGTCAAGCCAAGCGGCAGGCACAGCGCATCCGGGTTGTCCTTGTTGTTGTTCCCTTTTCTTTGCGCCCGCACCTCTTTGCCCCAAGGTGTGAAGGGAAGGAGTCCGTCCTTGAAGCCCGCGCCGATATTGAAGAACTGCGCGACGGGAGGATCATCCGGCGAAGTGGGAATCGGAAAAGGCAACGGCGCAGTGCCATTGAGTCCACCGCGGCCCCCCTTCGCATGCGCAGGCTCCCATAAGCCGGAGAAATCGGGCTTCCCATCGGCGGTCTTCGGCGGCGGCGCCGAAAAATCAATTTTGCCGTCTTTCGTTCTCGGACCCGGCGTAGGGTAGCTGGGCCACTGCGCGAATAATCCCGTCGCGCTCATGATTACAACGAACACGATGGCGGTATGAATGTTGAAAAATCTCATCGTCTCACTGTCCACGAAAGCACGTCGTCGCGTCAAGGCGGTGGGGGCTGGGTATTTCCTCCAGCTACTTCGCTCGCCCGGTATAGCCCTGCGCGATCGTCGGAATTGCGATGATGCGGTTTCGCGCGCTCGGCGTTCCCCATCCGCCGTAAAACACGATGCCGAACAGCGTCTTTTTGTCGCGCCCTCCGAAGAACGTGCCATGCAGGCCCTGCGGACCTGGGATGCTGCCAAGGAACTTGCCGTCGGCTGAGAAGACATCCACCGACTTGCCCGTCGCGACGTAGACGCGGCCCTGCTGATCGACTGCCGAACCGTCGCCGCCCTCCCCTCCCCGCAGTTTCCCGAACTCGCGCTGATTGGTGAGCGAGCCGTCCGGCTTCACGTCGAACGCAAACACGACTGCGCCGTTCGTGACGTAGAGCGTTTTTTCATCCGGGCTCAAGATAATCCCGTTGGCGAGCGGAACATCGTTCCCGTACCGCGAGACTACGCCTTTCGGATCGGCATAGAACACTCCACTGCCGCTGACGCCGGTCACCGAGAAATACACGCCCCCGCGCGCATCGGCCATCAAGTCGTTCACGACTCCGCCGACGCAATCGAGCGGCTCGCCATGGAACGAATTCGCTAGCATCTTCCGCCGAGGCTCCAACTGCTCGATGGCCGAGCCGAGCCCGCGTTCGGCGACGAACAGCGCGCCGTTTTTGCCGCGCGAGACTGCGCCGCCGGTGTTCGTGCCGCTGTAAACGATCTTGGCGAGGCCCGTCGTTGGGTCCATCTGCATTACGTTGCTGGCATCGTTGTTCGCGAACAACACCGTGCCATTGTCGCCTGCGATGGGGCCGTCCACGTTATTCCCCTGCCACGACCAGACGACCTTCCACACCTGCCCCGCGGCGAGCACGCCGGGAATTGCCGACGTGGGCGGAAGGATCGGAGCCGGCGGCTCCGCGTTCGCCTTCGCCGACTGAGCGGCAATAGGAATCCTGAACGGCTGAGGCGGATTCTTGCACTTCGCCAGCTCGTTCTTGAATCCGGGATTCTGCCAGCTCTGCATGCTGCTGCCGCGAGGAAACGAAGAAGCAGGAGACCAGGACGAAGGACTCTGGGCGGAGACCACAGCCGCCGCGCAGCCGGCGACTACCGCGAGAGCCACTCGCGATTTCATTTGTTGATCCCTTTGGATTGCACGTCCCAGTTCGAATTCGTGCACAGGCTGCAGTTCTTGCCTACGAACATCCGGCCGGCTTTCTTGTCGCCCTTGAACGTCCACAAGAGCCAGTTCGACGCGACATTGGCGAACTCGCCGCCGCCCGGATGAAAAACGGTCGCGGTATGGCCGGCGTTATGCCGCGCGCCGTAGAATGCCGGTACGTGGTTGATCATCTGGAACGTCGCCAGCGACGTCGCCATCATGAAGTCTGGATCGCTGCCATTGATCAACAGCACCGGGCCGTGCAACTTCGGCAGGGCATCTGCGGTGGGAAACGGAGACGGCGCTTTCTGCACGCCGGAATTGAACACGCCGATGGTCTTTACTCTAGGATCGGCGCCGAGCGCGATCGACAGAAATCCCCCGCACGACTGGCCCATGACGGCGACTTTGTCCAGCGCAATCTTTCCTTCGAGCGGCGAGCCGGTTCGTGCGTTCTCCTTTTCAGCCCAGTCGATCGCGCCGCGCAAGTCATCGGCATTCGCCTGTCGCCGCGCTGCGCCTTCCAGAGGGACCGTGCCCATCACCAGGAAGCCGTGCGAGGCGATCGTAGTTAGAAAACCCGAGTAGCGCTTTGTGTCGATCGCACAACCGCCGTTGCCCCATACCATCAGGGGCAAGCTGTCCTTCTTTGGAAATGCGTCCAGCGCCGCCGGGCGAAATACGATCAGGCCGGGCGAGCCGAACGCGCCTTCCGATGTGACCTTATAGGGTCCAGGCACCGCGAGCGGCGCTCCTTCGAGCGGCAACGACCGCTCGATCATCTCGCGAGTGATGCCGGGCGGTTGCGCGAGGCACACGCCAACGCCTGTGAGAAGCACTGCCGCAGCAGCAACGATCATCTTATTCATAGGTCCTCCTGGGGAACAAGGATTCAAATCGAGATCAACGACGCACGGGCAAAGCTTTCAAGCATGCGTGCTCGATCAGGTTGTCGTTTGTCAAATATGCTGAGTGCATGATTACAGCTGTTTGTTAGGCGCACCCACCCTCATTTGATAGGCTTTCCACACGTCCGCCTTACTCTGCGGAGCTGCCGATGTGTGCACGTTGATATACCGGTCAAAATCCAGATTCAGCTTTTCGAGAATCGGAACCAGCGCGGTCACATGATCATTCGCCGCCTCGCCGGGAATCACCGAGAAATCGCCCTGGAACAGCACCTTCTCCTTGGGAATGTAAGCGATGATCAGCCCGTTCGAGTGTGGAACCGGCCAGGTGTGGTACATCTCCACCACCCGGGTTCCATCGGAATAGACTTTCTTCTCCACCACGGCTTCAATCTTGGCTTTCTTCGGATTCCTGGCGAGCGTGTCGTTCAGCAACGTCCGGGGAGTGTTCAGAGCTTTGCTGAGAAACTCCACATTGTTCTGCTGGGTAATCACCGTAGCGCCTTCGGCCACCAGCACAGGCAGCCCACCTGTGTGATCCGAATGGGGGTGCGTGTTCATAACGTACCGGATGGGCTTGTTCGGAATCAGCTTCTTCGTTTCGGCAACGTAGGCGAGCGCGCGTGCTTCCGATTGACCCGCCTCGAGCATCATGATGTAGTCCTTGAACTCAACGATCACCGAATCGTAGCTGCCCGGTCCGGTGGTGAGCCGGTAGAGACCGTCGCCGAGCTTTTCGGAAGTAACGGTCAACGGGCCAGGTGCCGGAGGCTCTCCACCCGGGCCCCGGCGTCCGGGCGGCGGAGGAACCAGCGACGCGACATCGGCGGGATTGGCCTTTGCCGCGGTCACATCCACTTCGAAGAAGGGCCAGCCGCCGCGCGTTTGCACGATTTTCGCAGGCGTCATCACTCCGCCAAAGTCCTTCCAACCCGAGTAAGTCGCGACGATATGCATGTCGCCCATGATGTTCTCCCCGAGCCACGTCTCAACGCGATCGATAATGTTCTGCTCGTTCACGTAGCCGTTAATGACGTAGTTTTTGCCGGAGGGCGCCTTCACCGCCGGGCTCCAACTCAAGACGGCATATTTCTTCCCGCCAACCTTGCGATGGCTCACCGTCGCGTTGTTCTCAGCCGCGCCTTTCAGAAATCCCCACGGCGTGATGTAAAACTCAAGCGAGCCAGCCCAGGGTTGCGAAACATCCGCCTGCTGCGGCGTCACCTGCTGAAAAAAAACGCCGGGCGTAATCGTCGTCGAGCCGCCGGGCCCAATGTTCGCGGTGTTTCCCGTGTGCCGTGACGCGGGAGCGGTGAGATCGATCACCCGGACATAGTTGTTGATCGGCCGCATGGGATCGTGCGTCCCCCGGCACTGCATGTCGGAGGAATTGGCCCCACACTGCTGGAAAGCCACGTCCTTCGCCGATCCGGAGTAGGTGATGGATTTGAGATCGCCCAATGCCTTTTGTGCATTGGCGATCACGGTCTTGGCGTCCTGCGCCAGGGCGCTTCCACACAGTGATGCCAGAACGCTGGCGGCGATAGCAGATTTCTTGAACACAGCACTCCTCCTTAGGAACCGGAACGCTCGATCGATTATATCCGGCTTCGGGCATCCCGACCATTTTCGCGTATACTACATTTGCTAAAGAACGAAACCCAAAAGAGGAACAATTCCCATGAATGCCGCCGTTGTTCCAGTACGTGAAAAAAGCGGGAGACGTTGGATGCTGTGGGCCGGCTGGGTTCTTTCGCTCTGGCCCGCGTTCGTGATCATATCCAGCGCTACCTGGAAGCTGACGCGAAGCCCATTCTATGTCCACGAGTTTGCAAGGATTGGCTGGCCGGAGGGCGCGCTGAATGGCCTCGCGTTGCTTCAGTTGAGCTGCCTGCTGCTGTTCCTCATTCCACGGACGTCGGTTCTGGGCGCGGTCCTGCTTACCGGCTATCTGGGCGGCGCCATCGCGTCCTACGTCCGGATGGGAGAGGCGTATCCGGTTCTGGTTCCGCTGTCCACGAGCATGATCGCCTGGGCCGGTATCTACCTGCGCGAGGAGCGCCTGCGAGCGATACTGCCGTTCCGCACGCGAATCGCGCGATCGTAATCCACGCGCGGCCCGCCGTACTTACCGAAGAGCGGCCGCCAGTCCTTCCATCGAGCGGGCAGGCGCGCGCTTCAGTTTTAGACTGTTCTTGTTCGCGTACATGCGCCGGTCCGCCTCGGCCAGCAGTTCATCGGCGGTGCCTCCATCGTTCGGCCAGGACGCCACCCCGACGCTGGCCGAGATGATGTTCTCGCCGCAAACCGCCAGGCCAACTTGAAATGCCAGTGCCGTCAAAGCGCTGATTTTGCCGCCCACCTCGTCGGCCCTCATGCCCGGCAGCACCAGAACGAATTCGTCGCCCCCGAAGCGCGCCGTCACGTCATAGTCGCGGTTGATATTCGCCAATCCGCTCGCAAATGCCTGCAGGACACGGTTTCCGGCACTGTGGCCAAACCGGTCGTTCACCTCTTTGAAGCGGTCCAGGTCGCACACCATCACCGTCAGGGGCGATTGCTCCGATTGCGAGCGCGACAGCTCGTTCTCCAGGCGCTCGAACAGCGCTCGCGTATTATTCAGGCCGGTCAGATAGTCGGTGGTCGCCGACGCTTCCAGCGCTTGATATTTCAGCGCATTCTCGAACGAAAGACCGATTTTGGAACTGATTCCCGATAGAATCCGCAAGTGATCGGGAGCGAACGCGTCCGCTTCCGCGCGGTACAAAGTCAGCACACCGACGTTGTTGTCCTGCGATGCTAACGGCACCGACAACGCCGATCGCAGCAGGCTGAATTTCTTCGGATCGTTGAGGTAGCCCGGTTCGACCGACGGATTTCCGTTGAGAATCGGCTGGTTGTGCTTCGCCACCCATCCCGAGAGCCCTTCGCCCAAAGGAATCTCCAGCGATGAAAACAGCATGCGGTCCCGGCCATCCACATATACCGGCTTCAGCAGATCGTCTTTGCGTTCGTAGACTGCGATGGAATCGCAGGGAATCAGTTGCGTCAGCCGCGAGCTTAACACCGAGAGCATTTCCGCCATGCCGAGCGAACTGCCCAGCTCCGATACCAGCTCCAGCGTGTATTGCGCTTCCCGGCCGGCAGCGGCGATCTGCGAGTGGAAGTCGCGCTGCTCGTCCTGGCCCACCGGAGAAGCGAATCCGGTGGCGGGCGCTTTGCCGCGTTCGATGCGAGCGTCCACCGACAGCTTGGAGGCGGATTTGTTCAGCCGGACGGCCTCTTCTTCCAATTCGCGGTACCGCCGCGCCAGGATCTCCACCACGTGCGGGTCGTAGCTCTTGCCGGACTCCGCGAGCACCACGGCCATGGCCTCATCGAGCGGCAGCGCGCGCCGGTATTGGCGGTCCGACGCCAGCGCGTCCAGGCAGTCGACCGCGGCGAGGATCCGGGCGCCCAACGGAATCTCTTCGCCCGCCAGGCCGAGCGGGTAGCCATTGCCGTCCCATCGCTCGTGATGAGCCCGCACGATGGGCGCTACCGGATAAGGAAAATTCACCTGTTCCAGAATCTCGGCCCCCACCACGGGATGGATTTTCATCTTCTCGAATTCCTGCGGCGTCAGCTTGCCGGGCTTCGTAATAATGTGTTCCGGCACTGCCAGCTTTCCGATGTCATGCAACAAGGAGGCCGCCCGCAAGCCGTTCAGGTCCGCTTCGCTGAGCCCCATTTCCTTGCCGATCTCGTAGGCGTAATGCTGCACCCGGCGCAGATGATCGCGCGTGGTCTGGTCCTTGGCTTCGATCGCCAGCGCGAGCGTTTCGATGGTGCGCAGGTGCAGAGAGTTCATCTCATCGACATGCTCTTTCTCCTGCTCCACGCGCTCCTTCTCGGTTTCCAGCCGGCCGATATACAGACGATAAGAGCGGTACACCACCCAGGCCACCGGCATTGCCAGCAGCGAGAACTCCCATCCGAGGTTCTGATTCACCCAGTGCAGGACGCAGACCATCGTTGCGCCCAGCAGGTAGTAAGGCAGCGCCCAGAAATAGCATTCCTTCCAGACCGTGTACAGTCCGCGCTTCTCGGTCATCGCGATCGCGATCGCTATGGGAACGGTGTTGGTAATGAAGTATGCCAACGTCGCGCACAGGAGCCGGAAAGGTAGGCCGATTCCCAAAGCCCCGGCCGCGTGCATGGCCAGTTCGGCACACTGGATGGCAATGGCAATCGACGCCAGATTGAACACCACCTGGTAAGGCGCCGGGCGCCGCTTGGCTCCCCAAAAGATCTGCACCAAGGCGGAACCAAGGCCAACCGCCATGGTCTCGAAGGAACCAAGTTCCGCCATGCTGGCGAGGATAAACAGGAAGCTGACCGACAACGTGCCGGTTACCGCCGGCAGCGATACTTTCAGGCCCGAAGAAAGCAGCGCCAGCAGCAGATAACAGGCGAAGCGCGCGGACCAAACCCCACTACTGGCTTCCCCGAGAGGCCTGAGGACTGCCAAGAGCCCCATCAATGCCACCAGACCTATAAACGTTCTTGGCAGACCCTGCGAGGGCTTCACGCGTTTCTCCAACAAGTCAACTCAGCCGTTCGCTCCGAAATACTGCTTCCAAAGTTGACGCTGTGGCGGTCGGAAGGGACAGGTGCCCCAGATGGCGGTGAACGGTTGGGTTCGTTTTGTAATTTCCGGGGCCCACCAGATCGCGGTGCTGCTTCCCCAGTTCAGGACCTGCGAGCCCCCGCAGCTGGAGGTCCCAGCCCCCATATCGGCGTGAACCGCATTCGTGGAATCGAAGACCATCGGGCTTCTATCGGACGACCCTAAGTTTTTCATGAGATTCACTTTCTACTGCTCGCCCTGAATGGCGACGGAGCTCATTTCGCTCGTCGGGACGTCGGTGCCCCAGATCAAATTTGTGCCCCAAATTACACTTAGATTGCTCGCGGTGCTAGTGCCCCAGATGAGGTTCGTACCCCAGATGACGCTGTTGCCGGAGACCGCCGATGTACCCCAAATCAGGTTTGTACCCCAAATCAGGTTAGTGCCCCAGATTACACTTTGCCCGGCGAGGTTGCTGAGCGTTATGGCGCCACTGCTGGGATCGTAAGAGGCAGTCGGCGAAGCGGCTGACCCGTTTGCGAGCGAATTGTTGTTCAGTGCGGCCCAGACATCCAGATACCCGGCTCCGACCGTGAAGATATCGTAATAGCTGGTGTAGGTGGCGCCTGTGGCCGGGTCGGTGGCGGTGCTGGAAACCGGAAAGTTCTTGCTGGCGGTCAGCATCAGCCGCGCCTTCACCTGGTCCGGAGTCATGCGCGGGTACTGGTCGAGCAGCAGCGCCGCCGCGCCACTCACCATGGGCGCCGCCATGCTGGTTCCGCTCAAGATGAAGTAATTCGCGCCAACGACGTTCTGCGGGTACTGCGCGTGCAAGGCGCCGTCACCCAGCACCGAAACAATCAGGTTGCCGGGTGCCACGAGATCGGGCTTCACAACCTGGTCCAGCGCCGTTGGTCCCTTGGAGCTGTAACTGGCGATGAGATCGTCGGAGCGTGTTTTGGTGCCCTCCGTCTTCATCGCGCCGACGGTGATCACATAAGGGTCGTTTCCAGGGGCGGTGATGGTTGCGTAGCCTTCGGTGCCTTGGGAGTTGTCGCGGCCGTCGTTTCCGGCGGCCACCACCACAACGATTCCGGCGTTCCAGGCTGCTTCCACTGCCTGGCAGAGTGGATCGTCGATGTAGCTTTCGACCACAGGCCGGCCCAGCGAGAGATTGATCACGCGGATGTTGTATTGCCGTCTTAATTGAATCGCCCGCTGGATCGCGGCGATGACCGTGCTATCGGTACCCGAACCGGTGCTGTCCAAGGCCACCAGGTTAACGATATTAGCGGAAGGCGCGATGCCGGCGTACAGGCCAAACGACTGGCTGCCGTTTCCGCCCAGAATTCCAGCGACGTGTGTTCCGTGACCGTAGCTATCGTCGGTAGATCCGCCGTTGATCAAGTTCTCCGAGTGAACGATGCGCATGGGCCCGCTATACACAGATTCGCGGAAGTCCGGCCGGTTGGTGATCCCGCTGTCGATGACCGCGATGCCGATGTTATCGCCGTTGTATCCGTTCAATTGCGCAATGTCAGCGTTGACGGCCTGCAGCTTGTAGTCGAGCGGCAATTGAGTCGACGCGCTCATGGTGGCTTTCACGGGGCGGTCCGGAGAGATATAGGCGACATCCGGATCGTTCGCCAACCCGGCGAGCGCGTTGGCTGGGACGGAGTATACGGCCCCATTCACCAGCCCAAGCGTGCCCAAATGGCGTCCGCCTCTGCGCACCACCGCGTCGACGTGCCTTTGCTGCGGGGGCTGCTTGTATCGAATGATGACGTTCACTACAGCTTGGGGGTCCCGCGCGGCGAGGTCTGGCGAGAGCGCGCGGCGCTGCCCGAAACACAGGCTCGCCGTCAGGAACACCGCCAAAACCACGAAGGTTTGCTTGGTCATATCGCGAACGTTTAGGCAAGCCGGTTTCCATTGGCAAGTATTTATAAATGAATAACTTCGGAGCCTAGTACTGAGACATCCTGTCCCTGGGACCTGGCGCCGGAGAGGGTCTTCGCAGCGACAAATTGTCCAACGCCTCGGGCGCGGCGGGAAGCGTCAGTTCTGCTTCACTTGGTCCCCGACCCTCACTCCTGCAGCACCCGAATAGGCGCCCTCCGACGATAGGTTATCAACCGAAGTGATGGTCACCTTCCCCAGGTCGGTTTCGACGCGGCGCAGCACTTTGCCGGTTGAGGGATCTTTGATCTCCCGGTCCAAACGCACGACGCGCAACACATCGCCAACTTTCAGCCCCTTACTGCCACCGACGTTGAGCACCAACTTATCGCCGTTCACGTCGGCAACCAGGCCAGCAACGGTAGCGGGTGGAGGAATGCTTCCGGCAGCCTGATCGAGCTTCGCAGCTAAGTCGGTTACCGACGCGTTGGTCGCTTCACTGCCGACCTTAGATTCGCCCCGTCCCTCTGCGAAGGCCAGAATTTCACCCGTATGGACGTCGATCATTCGAGCGGTGACTTCGACGACAGCCTTGGATTTGGGCTTGCCGATGTGGCCGAACAACCCGCCGTTGCCGACTCCACCGCCGCTCTTGTCGTCGCTCGCGGTGACCGAACCAATGATGATAGCGTCCACACCCAGCAGCTTACCAATGTGAGCTGCGGCGTTCGCGTCGGCGCGACTGCTGTTCGAGAGATTTTGCTCGGCCAGGATTTTGTCGCGCGCTTGGGGAGCAATGATCGAATACGTTCCGTCGCTTTCCAGACGGTCGACCAGTTTGTTGGCGACACCTTTGCCAATGTCCACGTTCGATCCGAAGGTCCTCTGGACGGAGGGCGGAACCGCCGCATATTCAAAATTCAGCACGGCAACGCGCTTCTTTTCACCGGGATTGTACGAGGCACGGAACAGAGGCCCTGGAGCTCCCGTCGTCTGACTGATGTTCCCGCCGATGCCGCCCGGGGGTTCATTCTGAACCGGCTTGACCGTCGCAACCGACGATAGCTGTTTGATCTGATCGGGTGACAACCCCGCTTTGCTCAACTCCGCCATCGACCCATAGAGCCGGTGGCCGACGATTTGCCGCGCCAGCTCCGGCCCCACGCCAGGAAGCTGCGCGATCGCGTCTTCGCGCGCCGTGTTCAAATCCACCAGATCCGCAGCTCGGGCCCAGCAGGCAAACACGAGCCACGCCATGAAAATCCAGCCCACCCCGAGAGCGCGTGCCTTCATATCATTCTCCGTGCTATTGCTCAGGCGCAGCAGCTTCCTGCGCTGCTCCCTTTTTCGACTTACGCTCCATGGCCTGGTAGAGGACACGGCCCGCGATCGCCAGCGCGCTTGGGGGAGCGACGCTGACGTACCACGCAAAGTTCACTAAGAGCACATAATACAGCACAAACATGATGATCAGGGACAAAGCAAATGATCGCAGCAAAGCGCCAATATCTGAGAATTTGTGGAACCAGAACGGCAATTCCACGACGCCAAACCACAGCGCGCCGATGAACAACTGATTGAGGAAGGACACGGGCCGGTACGCTCTGGCATCCAGGAGCGCTTCGAGGTAATTTGCCTGGAGCACATATCCGGGGAGCCTCCCGACGTAAGTGCTCCAGAGGTCGTGCAGATCGTCGCCGAAGCCCATAATGACAATGCGGCCTTTGAGCTTGGCAATCGAGGATTCTTCGCTGATATGCTCCACCGGGACGGTAGAAAAGTCGGCCTCCCGAAGCAGGCTGGTGAAAGGGTGATATCCGGCCGCGGCGAGTTTGTCCAGGCGCTCGCCTTTATCCGGGAAATTGCTGCGGTACAATTTCGCGGCGGCAAATGAGAGAGATTCCCGGAACATCAGCGGGGCGCCGGGTGTCGCGTGCACGCCCCAGCGCACAGGCACCTTGCGGCGGTCGGCGTTCAGTTCGATTACGCCGTAGGCGATGTGGGCATCCGGAACCGGAACCGGTTCGATGGCCAGCAGGTCATCGTCACCGAATCCTTTCTCTCGCATTTCATCGGCTTTGCGGTCGGGCATTTCAATCAGGGACTCGGTGGGGTCGGGCAGCACCAGGGGCGTGGTCTGGGAAACGTCGCGTAAGGCCTTCACAAGCTTGGCCGTGGTGTCCGGTTCGTTTATGCAATTTGCGTTGGCGAATCCGATGTCGCTCACGATCATCGCGGGGCGCGCGGCGGCCAGCTTCGGCAGAGCATCGGTGATCCGCCTGCGGGTTTCGCAATTTCCCTGTCCCGAACCGAAGTCCAGCAGGCTGACATAGTGGCTCTCGAGCGGCCGCGGCACCAGGCTCATTTGAAATTGATAGAGCGTGCCAAAATGCTCGATCTTTCTCGCGATGGAACTGCCGAAGGGAAGCCGCGCCAGCTCCTCGACGTTTTCGATCAGAAACAATGCCGTGACTGCGACAAAATAAGCGGCGACGACAATGGCGATCGTCCTTTTTTGCGGCGTCTTTTCGCCCGGCGGTGCGGGAGGCGTTGCCGCCGGCGGAGGATTCGCAGGAGCGGCCATGTACTCTAAAGAATACATGGTCCGGTGGTGCGTGTATCATGTCGAAATGATTCTTCGGCCTGCCGCTCTAGCCCTTGTCACGATCGCGTGCTTCCCTGCTTTCGGCCAGCATGCTCTCTCAACCCGGGACTTCTTCTATGCCGGCGGCAAATACACCGGCCCAGCCGGCAAGGAAGTGATGGCCGGGCAAATGTATGTCGAGGTCCTGCGCCCGGAGCGCGTCCTCCAAAAGTACCCGCTGGTCTTCTTTCATGGTGCCGGGCAGACGGCGACCAATTGGATGGGCACGCCGGATGGCCGTCCGGGATGGGCGGATTACTTCCTAAAGCAGGGCTACATTGTTTATCTCGTCGATCAGCCGGCGCGTGGGCGCTCGGCTTGGCATCCTGGGGCGAACGGCCCGCTGGTGATGAGGCCGCCTTCCTGGGTTGAGGAGCGGTTCACTGCCCCAGAGATCGCGCATCTGTGGCCCCAGGCCCGAAAACACACGCAATGGCCGGGAAGCGGGCGCAAAGGCGATCCGGTGTTCGATGCGTTCTACGCAACCCAAGTGGAGAGCCTGGCGAGCGCGGTGGAAACGGAGACCTTAGTGCAGGCGGCCGGCGCGGCGCTGCTGGACAAGATCGGGCCGGCCATCCTGGTCACGCATTCGCAGTCCGGATCGTTCGGATGGCTGCTGGCCGATGCGCGCCCGAAAGCCGTGAAGGCGATTATCGCGATGGAGCCGAGCGGACCGCCCTTCCGCGATGCTGTTTTTGATGAAAACAAGAACCGCGTGTGGGGCCCTACGGACATTCCCATCACCTACGCTCCGCCCGTGAAAAGTCCTGCCGAACTTGCCATCACTCAGGAGCCGAAACCGGACGGGCCAGACTTGGTGCGCTGCTGGGAGCAGGCGGGACCGCCACGCCGCCTGGTCCATTTGCAGGGTATCCCGGTGCTGGTCGTCACCGCCGAGGCTTCCTACCACGCGGCATACGATCATTGCACCGCGAAGTTCCTGGCTCAAGCCGGCGTCGCCAATACGCACTTGCGCCTGGGCGAACAGGGCATTCACGGCAATGGGCACATGGTCATGATCGAGAAGAACAATCTCGAAATCGCAGCGCGGCTCCAGAAATGGATCGCCGGACACGTGAAATAGGTTCGTGGCGGTAGGAGAATCGGAGAGTACGTCGTTTGTGTTGGAGGCGCGGGCGAGAATCGAACTCGCGAATAAAGGTTTTGCAGACCTCTGCCTTACCACTTGGCTACCGCGCCGGGCCTGAAGAGCCTGCACCGGAAGGGGTGCACCTCTCTTCGCACCATACCGCGCGACGCCGGAGGAAGTCAATTCCCAACGCAGCGTGATATCATCGGGCCGTTGAGCGCCACAAGTCCAACGGCAAATGCGGTCGAGGCGGATCTTCTGTACTTGGCGCCGGATTCCACGCTCAACCGCCGCTTTGTCGCGCCGGGCATTGATGTGAATACCGGCCGGTTCGAACCGCATCGCGTGCTGATCCGCAATGGACGGCCCGTGCAAGACCAGTTCACGCTGGACACTCACGGCTTCACCATCGCCGGGCACCGCAGCCGCGTCGCTGATTTCACCGACAAAGCCGCAATCGACACAATCCCAGCCGCCTGCCAGCGACGCGCACGTCGACTTCACTCCGGCTCGGGCGGTCCGCTATGCCGAGCAGGTTTACCGCAAGCACGCCCCCGACGGGCCCGGCTTCAAACGCTTCATCGCTTCCAGTTGCTGGCGAGCGTTCAGCGATCCGCCGCAGGATTGGCCTCTCGCGGTGTGCGACGGGCGAAGCGTCCGAGCGGATGAAGGAACGGCCAACGTCATGGTCGTCGTGGATGCGCTGCCCAGCCGCGAGGCGATGTATGGACCGCTTGCAGGCGAAGACGCAATGCCCTCGGCTTCGGTGTTTCACTTCAACCCGAACCATCGTTGGTGGTACTTTCCCGACATGACCAGGGACGAAGTGCTGTTGCTGAAGTTCTTTGATTCGGATCAATCGCGCGCCTGGCGAACCCCGCACACCGCGTTTCACGATCCAACTTACCCGGATGCAACAACGCGGCGCAGTATCGAATTCCGGTCGTTCGCGTTTTTCCTGTAGGGCTAGCGCACCTGATTGTGCAACGCCCGCGCTTCGATTTCACTTTCTGGAATCACCGGGAGCAGCACATAGGAAGGATACTGGCGGGAGTGATACACCAGCTGCTGCGCCTTCTTCAGTACCGTTTCGTCGGCGAAAGCGCGGCCCGTATTGGGATTCCGGTCGAAGCGCGGAAAGTTGCTGCTGGAGATCTCCACACGGATGGCGTGGCCTCGCAGAAACACGTTGCTGGTGACTCCCGCGTCGATCTTCAACCGGTAGATTTCGCCGGGACGCGCTAACTCGGCGTCGTCCAGCCCCGCGCGATAGCGGATACGCAGGATGCCGTCGGTGAGATTGCGCGCCCCGCCGTCCGGGAAAACATCCACCAGTTTGGCGGTGAAGTCCGTGTCCGGCGCGGATGTCGAAGCATACAACACGACGCGGATGGGACCGGTCACTTCCAGATCCCGCTTTAATGGCGGGCTGGTATAAACCAGCACGTCTTTGCGCTTTTCCACCGGCCTCTGGTCCATGGGTCCCCAAGCGAAGATCTTGGGATTGCAGCAGACCGCGCCCCCGCGCGTCGGAACCGGATTGCGCGGGTCGTAAGTGAACTGGTCGCGCGAGCGGGTCTTACCCTGCTTCCAATCCAGCGCGCCGTCGCCGCCGAGACTGTTGGCGCCGCGCCGGCTCGCCAGGTAGATCGGCGTATAACGAGCGCGCGCCAGCGGCCACTCCGGCTCGTCCCGCCAGCGATTCACGCCCATGACGAATATCTGCACCGGCGCCCGGTCTACTTCGCCGCGCGTCTCGTGCCACATTTCCGGCGTGTAACGCGGCGCTTCTTCCGGCTCGCCTTTCAGCCAATGATCGAACCACTCAATCTGATAGGAGCGAATGGGGGCTGACGAATCGATGCCGAAGCTCACGCCCGCGAACGGAATCGACATGTTGTGCGCCCAGGGCCCGATCATGATGCGGTGCCGCCCGTCGCTCCGTCCGGCCAGTTTGTGCAGCGACGCGAACGCATCCAGATCGCTTTCCACATAGTTGTCGTACCAGCCGCCCACCGCAAACACGGGCACGTGGACCTGGCCGATTCTGTTCTGCACGCTGAGCGCCTTCCAAAACGAGTCGTACGCCGGGTGATCGAGAATAGTCTGATAAAACCCGATTGTGCGCCGCGTGGCCGCGCGATCGGCGGTGCGCAGCGGCAGATGGTTCACATAATCGGCGAACCGCGGCTTGACGGTTCCGGGCTCCGTCAAGTTTTCGGAAAACCACAGCAGGCGATGGCCGAGTTTGCTCGCTCCACCGGTCGAATAGTAGCGATCCACGTAATCGTTCGAACCCGAAACCACCGGAAAGATCGCCTTCAGGTG
This sequence comes from Bryobacteraceae bacterium, assembly GCA_035501155.1. Classification (GTDB taxonomy): domain Bacteria; phylum Acidobacteriota; class Terriglobia; order Bryobacterales; family Bryobacteraceae; genus Palsa-89. The sequence continues at coordinate 11,183 of DATJWO010000032.1, read as the reverse complement.
GGGATTGTTCAGCAACGCCACTTGCCACTGCGCGATTCCTAAATACGAGCCGCCAATCATTCCTATGTCGCCGTCCGACCAGGGCTGCGTGGCGATCCAGTTCAGCGTGTCGTAGCCATCCGGGCCTTCCTGGTGGAAGATGTCGAACACGCCTTCGGAAGCATAGCGGCCGCGCACATCCTCGAGCATCACCGCATACCCGTGGTTTAAAAATGACTGGTAGCCTGCGGGCAAATCCCGCCCTTTGCCATAGGGCGTGCGCAGAAGTACAGTGGGGAAGCGGCGGCCGGCGGAAGGATAGAAGACATTGGCATCCAGATGCACCCCGTCGCGCATCGCCACGCGCACGTGCAGCAACTTCTCGAACGGGCTGGGCGACGTCGCGCTCAAAAAGCCCGCGCACACCAACAGCAGGGGGGCAACCTTGGCCACAGTGATCTTACAGGCCTACCGGACAGCAGTGCTGTTTCCGATCGCTTGAGTCAGATTGCTTCTATCATAGCAATCCGCAAGCGCCTGCCAGTACAGGCGGGCGACGCGTTCCGGGGCGTGATATTCGCGAATATGCGCGCTTGCCCGTTCGCCGACCGCGCGGGCATCTTGCGGATAGCGCGCCAGCCAAACCAGGTATTCGGCCAGCATTTCTTCTTCGGCGGGACCAGGATCGACGCGCAGGCACGCCGAATTGGCAAAACGGGCGGTTTCTTCGCCCGCCGTGACCAGCACCGGCTTTCCGATTCCCATCAGTCGGATGCCGATTCCAGAAGTTTCCCCCGCCGTCGGATGACGCAGGTTGATGCAAGCATCCACAGCGGCGGCTTGAAGCCAGAACTCGCGCTCACTGACATAGCCGATGCGGATGATCGCCGGATCGGAGCGGAGCACGGGCTTGATCGCGCGTTCCAGATCGGAGGATACGAACTCGCCCGCAACCAGCAGCGCGATCTCGCATGCCGATCGTGCACGCTGAAACGCCCGCAGCACTGAGGCCAGACGCTTGGACTCCCTCAAGTAGCCAAAGACTCCGGCCAGCATCGTGCGCTGCGCGATGCCATGCGCGGCGCGCCAGCGAATCACCTCAGCGTCCGGCGCCAGTTCGGCGGGCGGCGCAAAAAGATGCGGGATTTCGTAAATCGCCGCGCCGGGCGCATGCTCCCGGACCATCGCCGCCGCGCCGGGGTTGTGAACGATGACCGCGAGCGAACGCTCTGCCACGCGTTTCAGCATCGGATACCGGAAATAGTCCGGATCGGCGCCGGAGATGGCACAGCGCCTCCACAGGTCGCGCGCCTGATCCTCACTCCATGCGCCGTAGTTGTGGGTGAACTCGGCGACGTACTCCTGCGCGTTCAGGGCGTCGAGATAAAAATGATGCAACACGGCATCGTGCAGCACCACCACGCCGGGACGATCCAGCGCCCGCTGGTAGATCTCGCGATGCAGCCGGTTGTTCCCTAGATGATAAAGCGCGATATCGGCGTCTGGCGCGTTCACCTCCACCTCGCCCACCGGCCTCAGCGCGCCGAGCAGAGCGGCGGAATAATCCGCCACGCCCGTACGTGCCGGCGGCAGCGGGGAGTAAAATCCGACCTTCACAGGTTCAATCTTTCCGGCGCGGCCCGAATAACGCGGTTCCGACGCGCACCATCGTCGCGCCTTCCTCGATGGCCGTTTCCAAATCATGCGACATGCCCATCGAGAGATGCCGCAACCCGTTCGCGGCCGCTAGTTCCCGTAGCTGCGCAAAATAAGGCCGTGACTTCTCGGCGTCGTCTGACCACGGCGGCATCGTCATCAGCCCCAGTAACCGAAGGTTCCCGCAGCCCCGAATCGCTTCCACCAGCGCCGGCACGTCTTCCGGCGCCGCGCCCGCCTTGGCTTCCTCGGCTGACAGCTTTACTTCGACCATGACATCCAGCGGCCTTCCCTCGTCATTCAACCGCCGGGCCAGCTTTGGCGTATCGACGGTTTGGACCACATCGAAAATCTCGGCGGCTTTCTTCGACTTGTTGGATTGCAGATGACCGATCAAATGGAACCGCGCGCCGGGGCAGGGGCCGAGCTCGGGCCGCTTGACTTCGAATTCCTGCACGTAATTTTCGCCGAACTCGCGCAGGCCCAGCTCATAAGCTTCGCGGATCACCGGCGCGGGAAACTTCTTGGTCACGGCGATCAGCAGGATCTCGTCGCGCCGGCGTCCGGTGCGCGCCGCGGCCGCCGAGATCCGCGCTTCCACTTGTTCTAATCTTTGTTTCAGCAAAGGTCGATAATAGATTAGCTGAAGAAGACGAGCCCGGGCTTCCGCCCGTGGCCCTCCTTGTAGCAGTTCCCGCTACAACCCCATTCCAGTGGACGACATCCGCCAAACTATTGAAGGCTTCCTGGCCGCCTGCCGCGAGCCCGTATTGTGCGAGCCCGGAGAGGAGTCGCTCCACATATCCAGCGACAACTTCGTCCTGGAATCCCGCAGCGGAGTTCTCAGCCTCCAGGCCTGGGATGTACGGCGCAACCTGGTGCGCCGGGTGATTGGCATCGATCGCCAGACGCGCGGCAGACTGGTGCTCACTGTGGAGCGCTTCGCCAAGCGCACAGGCACTCTGGAACTGGTCGACCTGCAGCGCCCGGCGGGCGAAAACGTGACGCTGCGCAGCTCGCGCCTCCATTTTCGAGATCGTTTCCGCGGCTTCCTGCAGCGGCAGTTCCCAGCTCACAAGCTCGCCGAGCTGACCACTGAGGCAGATCTCGAACACAGCCTCTCGCCCGCGTACCCGCGCGCCTTGTTACGTCAGGGTACATCCGCCTGGGCCGCCATCGGCGCGGCGCCCGACGCCACCAATCCCGACGGCGTTCTCACTTTCGGCCTGATCTGGCTCGACTACCTGCGAATGCGCGAACCTTCGTTGGCAATCCAGGGCCTGATCCTCTATCTGCCTGCAGGCCATGAAAAGACCACCTGTCTGCGGCTCCTTTTCCTGGACCCTGGCGCTGCGCAATATTGCGCCTTCGTTTACGGCGAAGACAATCTGGAGGCGCCCGTCGATTTGCGGGACTACGGCAATCTGGACACGCGCCTGGAGGCGGCCCGCGCGTCACAAACCAAGGGCGTCCGGTTTTCATTGGAGTATCCCGAAGCGTGGCTCGAATCCCAGGTTCGCGGGCACATCCAGGAAATCGACGCCAGCTTGGCGCCCGCGCCGGTTTACGGTCAGGTTCCCGCGTTCGCGGCAGGCCACCGCGGCGTGCTGGATCTTTTAGCTGTCGATTTTGCCGGGCGGCTAGCCGTCATTGAGCTCAAGGCCAGCCAGGACGTCCACCTGCCGCTCCAGGCGCTGGATTACTGGATGCGCGTCCAGTGGCACCTCGGCCGCGGCGAATTCACGAGGCACGGCTATTTCCCCGGCCGTGAGCTGGTCAATGAGCCCCCGCGCCTTCTGCTGGTTTCTCCAGCCCTCGATGTCCATCCCACCAACGAGCGCATCCTGCGCTACTTCGCTCCGCAGATCCCGGTGGAGCAACTCGGCGTGGGTTTAGAATGGCGTAAGGAGCTGAAAGTGATGTTCCGCTCCGGTAGTCCATGTCCATCCAAGTTTTCAAAAATATCCGGGACGCCCTCGGCAACCTGAATCCCGACGCAATCCAAAAGCACACCGAGCGCCCTCTGCGTCTGTTCCTTTACGCCGACACCGAAGGCCAGTACCGCCAGATGGAGGATTTCTTCATCCCGCGGGATGTCTCCGAGGCGCGGCGTCTTCAGATCCGCCACCAGGTGTACCGCGCTTCGGAGGGCTTCGTCCCAACCTCCACCGGAGACCTGGAGATCTATTTTGATGAGTCGCCCGAGCGCGCGGCCGGTGCCGGCAATGCGTTTGCCTTTTCTCCCGCCGAGCCTCGGTACATGATTCAGAACGTGCTCGCCCGGCGGCCCGACCTGGCCATTCCCCTGGGACTGCACATTCCTCCGTTTCGCGAAGAAGTGTCACGGCGCATGATCAAGAAGGTCGCCAAAGAGAACGCCTTGTTCGCCCTGGCGACGGCGGTCCCCGACATCATCCCGTTCATTTCCCTGCCCTGGGCAGTGGGCGAATTTGCATCCGACACCGCGGTTCTCACCGCCAACCAGATCCGCATGGCCTTCGTGTTGGCCGCAGCCAACGATCGCGAGGTCGGATACAGCGAACAGAAGACCGAGATCGCCTCCATCATCGCGGGCGCGTTCGGCTGGCGCGCTCTGGCGCGCGAACTGGTCGGCAAGATACCTTGGGGTGCCGGCATGGTTCCCAAAGCCGCCATCGCCTTTGCCGGAACGTACGTCGTGGGACTTTCGCTCGAGCGCTACTACCGCCTCGGCCGACGCTATACCCGCTCCGAGCGCCGCTTGGCCTATGCGGACGCCCTGGAGCGCGGCCGGAAATTTGTCGCAACTTTCCTGGACGGAGTTCGTCAACGGAGTTAGGAGGACCTGTGTATTTTCGCTTGCGCTAAGCTATCGTCAGGAGGCCTTCATGTTGTTTCGCTTCACTCTCGCTGTACTTGCAATCGCTTGTCTTTGCTCAGCCGACACACTTACGCTGCGGAGCGGCAGGCTGGTGAACGGACAGTACTTGGGCGGCGATGCGCGCCACGTGCGGATGGCGATCGGCGACCGCGTCGAGACCTTCGATGTGGATGACATCACGAACCTCCAATTCGGCGATGGCGGCGCACCCCCGCCGGCTCAAGCCGGTGATCGAGATCGCGATCGGGATCGCGACCGCGACAGAGACCGCGATCCCAACGGATTTGCTTCCCAGCAGCCTCCCCCGCAGGTCTCCGGCGTCCAGATTCCGACGGGAACGGCGATCGTCGTGCGCATGATTGACAGCATCGATTCCGAGCGCACGCGCGTCGGCCAAACCTTCCGGGCCAGCGTGGATGAGCCGGTGCTGGTGGACGGCCAGACCGTCATTCCGCGCGGCGCCGATGCAATGGTCAAACTCGTCGAGGATCAGCAGTCCGGCAAATTCGAAGGCCGCACGGTGCTCACCTTGGTCCTGCACCAGGTGATGGTCAACGGCCGCATGGTGGATAGCACGACGGCCGATGTTTCGCAGGCCAGCGGTTCGCGCGGCGCGCGCACCGCCAAAGTGGTTGGCGGCACAACCGCCCTGGGCGCGATCATCGGCGCGTTGGCCGGCGGTGGTCGCGGCGCCGCCATCGGAGCCGCTTCGGGCGCGGCCGTTGGCGGAGGCGCTCAGGTGATTACCAAAGGCCAGACCGTGAAAATTCCGTCCGAAACCCGCCTCACCTTCACCCTGCAACAGCCCATCCAGCTATGAGCCGTTTTTGGGCCGCCGCCGCGATAACATCGGTGGCGGCCTGGGCCGGGACGCCGCATTTGGTAGAGGGCGCGGCCGAAAGTCATGTGCGTGTAATTGTTTACGAGGACTTGGCTTGTCCCGATTGCGCCACCTTCCGCACCATGCTCGACGAACGGCTCCTGCCGCGGTATGCCACTACCGTCGCCTTCGAGCATCGCGACTTCCCCCTTCCTAAGCATCCCTGGGCCCGAAAGGCAGCTATTGCGGCCAGGTTTCTGGACGAGGCGCGTTCCGGCGCCGGGCTGGCTTTTCGCAAATTTTTGCTGGCCAACCTGGGCGACATCAATACCACGAATTTCGAGCCCATCTTCAGAGAATTTGCGGAGCGCCAAGGCGTCGATCCAGCGAAAGCGGCCACGGCTTTGAGCGATCAAAGATTGGCCAATCTGGTCGAAGAGGATTATCAGGAAGGCGCCGCCCGAGGTGTCGCCCGTACGCCGACGGTCTTTGTAAATGGGCACCCGTTCATTGAGAGCTTTACGTTTGAAGAGATATCCAAAGCCATAGACAGCGAGCTGGCCGGCGTCCTGCAAGGCCCGCACTGAATTCTTAAGTTGCTATGGATGTTAGCTTTATTCATGTTCCTCTGGGCGTAGGTCCTGCATCTGAGAATTGCGCGAAACAGAGGAAGGGGATTGTGTTAAGAATACGTAACTGGTACAGTAGAGGGAACAGGCCCGAAAGTGCTAGGGGTACTGTGTCGATTTTCGTGAAGATGAGATTGAAGCCCGTTTTTTCCATAGCTCTAATCCTTTCAGTTAGTTCGCTCCTGGCGATTGCCGAGCCCTCCAGGCCTCCGGTTCCCGAGGATGAGATCGTCAACCGCTATCTCCAGGCTACCCAGCAGCAGCAGAGCGTGCTGCGCGGAGCGACCGAGGAAGTCGATATTGCTGCCGCCGTACCCAAGTTCAAGAAACAAGGCAAGTTGCATGCCTTGAGGAATATCTCCAAGCTCGGCAAGATCACCTATCACGCCCTGGGCTTCATTGGCGACAACGTGGTGAAGACCGAGGTGATTGCCAATTACCTGAAGGCGGAGATCCAGTCCTCGCAAAGCCCCAGCACCGATGTCGCCATCACGCCGGCTAACTACAAATTCAAGTACAAAGGCATGGAAGATTGGAACGGCCGCACCATCTACGTCATGCATGTGAACCCCCGGCATAAGAGGGTCGGTTTGTTCAAAGGCGAGGTGTGGCTAGACGCCGAGACCTACATGCCCGTCCGGGAATCGGGTTCGTTTGTGAAGTCGCCTTCGTTCCTGCTGAAGAGGATGCAGTTCGTGCGCGAATACGATCTGCAAAACGGCGTATCCGTACCGCAACGCACAGAAAGCCGCGTGGAAACCCGTTTCTTTGGACCGGTTGAGCTCAATGTGGACTACTTGGCCGTCTCGCAGGATTCTTCCGACGCTGTGGGAACAACGGCCGCCGATCAACAGTAGCTTCCCGCTTCGGTGAGAAACGAAAGCTCACAAGCGGCGCATTTCAACCTGATAAACTAGCAATTTAGCTGGCGTAGTTCGCCCGGGGGTTGTTCTCAGTTGTTCTGAAGGGATCGACACCGTAAGCTCAAGAGGGCACATGAGAACGCTATTTTTGAATCCACCTTCCTTTGAAGGCTTTGACGGCGGAGCCGGCTCGCGCTGGCCGGCATCGCGCGAGATCGAATCCTACTGGTATCCGGTCTGGCTGGCATACCCAGCCGGCATGCTGGAAGACAGCAAGCTGGTGGACGGCCCGCCGCATAAAGTCACCATTGAGCAGACCGTGGCCATGGCCAACGACTTCGAACTGCTTGTGCTGTTCACCTCCAGCCCCGGCTTCGGTGTCGACGTCCGCATCGCGGAGATGATGAAGGACGTAAACCCCAAAATGCAAGTGGCGTTTGTCGGCCCGCCGGTCACCATCGAACCGGAAAAGGCTCTGAAGGCTTCCAAGGCTATCGACTTCGTGGTGCGCCGTGAGTTCGACTATCAGATCGCCAATTACGCCAAGGGCACGCCGCTCTCCGAGCTTCCCGGCGTCAGCTATCGCAAGAACGGCGACTTCGTGCACAACCCCGAAGGCGGCGTCATCGAAAACCTGGACGATCTTCCCTGGGCCACGAAGGTTTATAAGCGCGACCTGGACTTCCGCCGCTACAACGTCCCGTTTCTGCTGAATCCGTTCATTTCGTTCTACACCACGCGCGGCTGCCCCGCCATGTGCACCTTTTGCCTGTGGCCGCAAACGCATTCCGGCCACCGCTGGCGGTTGCGGTCGTCCGACGATGTTGCAGCGGAATGCAAATTTACGCTCGAAAGTTTCCCCGGCCTGAAGGAGATTTTCTTCGACGACGATACGTTCAACTACCGCAAGTCCCGGGCGATCGAGCTTTGCAGTAAACTCGGGCCGCTGGACTTCACCTGGAGCTGCACCTCGCGCGTCACCACCGACTACGACACGCTGAAGGCCATGAAGGACGCCGGATGCCGGCTGTTGATCGTGGGATATGAATCCGGCGACGAGAAAATTCTGAGGAACATTAAGAAGGGCGCCACCATCGACATGGCGCAGCGTTTCACCGAGAACTGTCATAAACTCGGGTTGGTAATCCACGGCGATTTTATCGTCGGCCTGCCGGGCGAGACTCGGCAGACGCTGCGCAAGACCATCGAATTCGCCAAGAAGCTGGACGTCGAGACCATTCAGGTGTCGCTCGGCCACGCCTTCCCCGGAACCGAGTTCTACGAGGACGCAAAGGCCAACGGTCTGGTGAGTATCGAGGGAATGGCCGACGAGGGCGGCCACCAGTTGCCCAACGCTGTGTACCCCGGCTTCGATAGAGGCGAACTGATGGAATGGGTGGATCGCTTCTACTCGGAATATTACTATCGCCCCAAGGTAGCTTGGCGGGTGGTAAGGAAGGCCATCGCCAACAACGACCTGCCGCGGCTTTACAAGGAGGCGCGCGAGTTTTTGTTCGTCAGCAACAAGCGGAAGCAGTTCGTAAAGGAACAAAAGGAGTCCGCGGCTCTGCGGGGTGCCGAGGAAAGCGCATCGTAGATGTCCGGCGGCCGGGCTGTAGAAGATCTGGTCAAGCCCGCGCTTCTAGCTAAGGGGCGCGTTGACCTCAAGACAAAGCTGCTGACCGCCTTTGTCGTAGCTACCAACGTTCTGGGCAATTTCGCTCTGTCCTGGGGAATGAAGCACCAGGCTGTCGAGCTGGGCGTTTCTCCCCTGGCTTATATCCGGCTGATCTTCAGCCCATGGGTCTTCGTCGGTACCACGCTGCTGATATTGTGGCTACTGTCGCGGATGACGCTGCTCGGCTGGGCAGACTTGAGTTACGTGCTGCCGGTCACATCGATCGGCTACGTCATCATCGAGTTTCTAGGCCGCTACTTCCTCGGCGAGCAGGTGAGTTGGCAGCACTGGGCAGGCACGGTACTGATCATGGTTGGGATTTCGCTGGTGGGACTTACTTCGGCGAACACCACGCAACCGGAGTCTGCGCGATGAAGTGGCTGATGGTGGGGATCGTCGTGGGCGCGACGGTTTTGGCCGATCTGCTGCAGAGCTTCGAGATGAAGCGCCACAGCGTCGCCGCCGAAGACTTACGGCCCGGCAGGATGTATGGCATGCTACTGGGATTAGCCCGGCGTGTTCCCCTCATCGTGGCCGTGTTCTTCATGGCCATTTCCTTTTTCGCGTTCATGAAGCTGCTCTCGGTGGCCGCTTTGAGCTTCGCTGTGCCCGTCAGCGCCGCGAGCGTCGTGATCGAGACCATTCTCGCCAAGCTGGTGCTGAAGGAAACGGTAACCGGGCTGCGATGGTCCGGCGCGCTCTGCGTGGCCTGCGGAGTGGCGCTGCTGGCGATGTGACCTGGATCATCCTCGCGCTCTGCTGCGCGGCCGCGGCGTATCAGTTCATCGCGCTCGCAGCGGCATTGAACCACCTCCGTCAGACTGCTTATCCCAAGCCAGCGGCTCAACCCGTGTCGATCCTGAAGCCGGTGCACGGCCGGCATCCAGGCTTCTACGAAGCCATCCTGAGCCACGCCGTACAGCGCTATCCGGATTTTGAAATCCTGTTCGGCGTCGCGCAGCCGGACGACGCGGCGCGCGGCGACATCGAGCGGCTGATTCGCGAGTTTCCCGGCGTGCCCATCCGTCTGATCGAATGCAAGACCCTAGCGCCCAACGCGAAGGTTGGATCGCTGATCGACCTGGCGCGCGAGGCCCGCCACTCGATCCTGATCGTGAACGACGCCGACATCAGCGTTCCGGCGGACTACATCGAGCGCGTCACCGCGCCGCTCGGCAATGCCGGGGTTGGCCTGGTGACTTGCCTTTACCGCGCCGAGGCGCACGACTGGCCGAACCGTTTCGAGGCGCTAGCCATTGCGACCGAGTTCGCGCCCAGCACGCTGGTGGCGCGCTGGTTCGGGGTTTCCGAGTTCGGCCTGGGCTCAACGCTGGCGTTCCGCGCGTCCGACCTGGCGCGCATTGGCGGATTTGAAGCCATCCGGGATTACATCGCCGATGATTATCAACTGGGCAGCAAGCTGCACGGGCTAGGGTTGCGCAACGTCATCTCCGAAGTGGTGGTCAGCACGCGCCTCGCCACCGGTTCGTGGCGCGCGGCGTGGGATCATCAATTGCGCTGGGCCAGAACCATCCGGCTTTCGCGCGGAGGTTATTTCGGCCTGCCGGTGACGTTCGCGACGTTGTGGTGCCTGGCCGCAGCGCTCGCAGGGCTGTGGTGGGTGGCGTTGGCTCTGCTCGCGCTTCGGATCGCTATGGCGGTCGGAGCCGGCTGGTTTGTTTTACGCAGTCCAATCGTGTGGAAGTACTGCTATGCGATTCCGGCTCGCGATTTCTGGGGAGTCAGCGTATGGGCCGCAGGACTGTTTGGCGACACGGTGGTGTGGGGCCGCGAGCGGCTGCGGCTGGATCGCGAAGGAAGAATCGTCGCCAAGGGCTGAGCCAGACACCGCCTGCTATAATGATCACTGCGCGCCCGTAGCTCAGTTGGATAGAGCGTCTGGCTACGAACCAGAAGGTCGGGTGTTCGAATCACTCCGGGCGCACCATAGTGTCCTTAACTCGGACGTGCCCGGTATTCCCCCTCAAGATGCGCGGTCTGGCTCGCCATCGCGCGAACGCTTCTTACGGTTGCGCTTTCGTGCCAGGGCTTCCTTAACTCGCTTCTTCTGACCAGGCTTCAGGTAGAAAGCGTGCCGCTTGATCTCTTTTATGATGTCCTCTTGCAGGACCTTTCGCTTGAAGCGCTTGAGCGCGCTCTCCAGGCTCTCGCCTTCGTGAAGATGAACTTCAGCCAATGGGTCTCACCTCAGTTTCCAATCAGATTCCAATCTTAAGCGTAGCAGCATCCTGGCCGCTATCACCAACCTCATTTTACGTTGCCGCCGGCGAGTTTACCCGGGCACAGGCGTGGTAAGGTTGATAGAGTCCTCAGAGGTCCTGGCATATCTGCTGAACCCGGTTCACGCGATGTGTTCGCCCTGGAAGGCTAGAAACGAGGCAATGTGAAAGAAAACGGTACCGTGAAGTGGTTTAACGCGGCCAAAGGATTTGGTTTTATACAGCGCGAGAGCGGCGAAGACGTGTTTGTCCACTTTTCGGCTATTCAAGCGAGCGGCTACCGCACGCTGGAAGAAGGTGCTCGAGTGTCCTTCATCGTGAAACGGGGGCCCAAGGGCTTGCAGGCCGAGGAAGTGGATTTGGCGTGATCTGACATCTGACCCAGCCCACGGAAGCTGGAAAGGAGGCTCCTGGCATGAGCAGGTTTTCAACGCGAATCGGTGAAAACTGGCTGGTCC
>DATJWO010000031.1:0-2965 GCA_035501155.1 Bryobacteraceae bacterium | reverse complement strand
CCGCCCGTGCAGCAGCAGGCTCCCGGTGACCAGCAGCGGATGCGGAATCGTGGTGCAGCAGCGCGAGCAGATATCCACCTCGCCGCCCCTCCCCGCCGCGTGCAGCCGCCGCATCTCCTGCATCGCGGGCGCGTTCCAGATTTCCACCAGAGATTGCTGCCCGATCGTGCCCACCGGCTTGCCGTCCAGCATGTAGCTCTGGCAGCACGGGTAGACGTCGCCGTTCTCCTTCACGTACATCGGCCCGCGCCATAGATAGTGGCACGGATGCTTCCACTCGTCTCCCGTGTGCCCGGCCTCCGGCTGCATCAGGTTGGTCTCGTCCGCTTTGATCCGCAGTTGATCCACCCCCGGAATTCCACCCCAAAACCGCAGAAACTCATCCACCTCGCCCGCGTTGCCCTCCATCTTCACCATCTGAACAACGACTTGCAGCTTCGAGCTGCGCTCGTGCTTCATGCGCGCGAAGCGTACGAAGTTGTCGCGAACCTTCTCGAACTTCGCTCCCTTCCGGTAAAACTCGAATGTTTCCTTCTGCGCGCCGTCGAAGCTGAGCGTGATCTGCTCCAGCGGCGAATCCAGCACCTGCTTGGCGCAGCGCTCGTCGAGGAACGTGCCGTTGGTGGAGAGCAGCGTCGAGATGCTGTGGCGGTGGCAGAATTCGATGCGCTTGAAGATCTGCCGGTCCATGAATGGCTCGCCCAGCCCGATGAGCATCATATGCTCCGCGCTTTTTCCCGCCTCGCTCACAAGACGTTCGAACACTTCGTCCGTCATATCGCTTTTGGGCTGGGGATGCGTCTCCCGCGGGCACATGGGGCAGTACAGGTTGCACTTGGCGGTGGTCTCCACGATGTACTCCACCGGCAGCGCGTCGAGCCGGATCCGGCGCGTGATATAGCCCCACAACAGTTTGGCGCGGTTCCAGGCCCTCATCAGATACTCTTATTGTAGCGATGAACATTACCATCTCCGGTGCTTCGGGACTCATTGGACGCCGCCTGCTGAAAAACCTCGTCAATGCCGGGCACACGCTTCATGTCCTCAGCCGGCACGCGGGCACCAATCTGCCACCCAACGTGAAGCTGAGCGTCTGGGATCCGGTGAAAGGCCGGCCGCCCGAAGAAAGCCTGCGCGACGCCGACGCCGTGATTCACCTCGCCGGAGAGCCGGTCGCCCAAAGGTGGACCCAGGACAGCAAACGCCGCATCCGCGAAAGCCGCGTCACGGGCACGCGCAACCTGGTCGCCGCCATGGCAGAGCTTTCGCGCCGGCCCCAGGTGCTGGTCAGCGCGTCCGCAGTCGGTTATTACGGCTCGCGCGGCGCCGATGTGCTTGACGAAACCGCAAGCCCCGCCTCGGATTTCCTGGGCGAACTCTGCGCGGACTGGGAGAAAGAGGCGCGAGCAGCCGAGTCTCTCGGCGTTCGCGTGGTGACGATCCGTACGGGAATCGTGCTTGATGCCCGCGGCGGCGCACTCCAGCGCATGCTGCCCGCCTTCCGCATGGGCGCAGGCGGCAAACTGGCCGACGGCCGGCACTGGATGAGTTGGATTCACCTGGAAGACCTCGCTGCCATGTATCGCTTCGCGGCCGAGACCCCGGCCGCCCGCGGGCCGTTCAACGGAGTCGCTCCCAACCCCGTCACCAATGCCGACTTCACGCGAACTCTGGCCGGAGTCCTGCATCGCCCCGCCATTTTCCCGGTACCCGCCTTCGCCTTGAAGCTGATGTTCGGCGAGATGAGCCAGATCCTCCTCGCCAGCCAGCGCGTCCTCCCGAAGGTGCCCGAAGCCGCTGGCTTCCAGTTCCGCTTTTCTCAACTGCAGCCCGCGCTTGCCGACGCCCTGCGCTCCAACTGAAGGCAAAGCGCCGGTTCGTCTCCGGTATAATGTGGTCTGGGGCTGTTCCCTCTGAATGAACGACATCAAGAAAAAACTTCAGGAAGAAATCACTGCGCTTGAGTACGAACTGCACGTCGAGCTGCCAAAGGAGATCCTGAAGGCGCGCGCCCACGGCGACCTGAGCGAGAATGCGGAGTACCACGCCGCCAAGGACCGCCAGGGTTTCGTCAACGCGCGGCTGTCCCAGTTGAAGAAGCGGGTGGCCGAGATGTCGATGGTCGATTTTTCAAAGATTCCGCGCGGCAAAGTCGGACTCGGGTCTACTGTTGTGGTCCTGGACGTGAACCGTGACGAGGAAGTAACCTACAATCTGGTAACCAGCGAGGAGGCCGACGCGGCCAACGGGAAGATCTCCACCACCTCTCCCATCGGCCGTGCGCTCCTCAACAAGGAAGTCGGAGACGAGGTCAAGGTGCAGAGCCCCGGCGGGACGAAAGAACTGGAGATCCTGAAACTGACCACCATCCACGACGAAGAATGATATGACGTTTACAGGCGGGATCGGCAGGTTTTTTGGGGCCATCATCGACCGCATTGTTCGCTGGCTCGCGTTGTCGAAGATCCATCCGAACGTCCTCACCTTTATCGGGCTCCTGATCAACATCTGGGCAACCTGCCTGTTTGCCATCGGAAGCTTCCGGTGGGCCGCCGTGGTGGTCATCGGCGCCGGCGTGTTCGACATGGTGGATGGCCGGGTGGCGCGCGCCACCAGCCAGGTCACCCGGTTCGGCGGATTCTTCGATTCCGTCCTCGACCGCTACTCCGACCTGGCGCTCTACATGGGTCTGCTGGTTTACTACGCCAGCATCAACCGTTTCCCTTACATCGTGCTCACCGCCATCGTGATGACCGGTTCGGTGATGGTGAGTTACACCCGCTCCCGTGCCGAAAACGTCATTCCCAAGTGCAAGGTCGGATTTCTGGAACGTCCCGAGCGGATTGTGCTGATCATCATCGGCGCTCTGTTCCTCCGCATGGCCCAGGTCCTGTGGGTGATCGCGATTCTGTCCAACCTGACCGTCGTGCACCGCATGATCTACACCTACCGGGAAGCCAAGGCG
>DATJWO010000030.1:0-2153 GCA_035501155.1 Bryobacteraceae bacterium | reverse complement strand
ATCGCCTCGTGGTTCGTTGCCGCCTGGGGCATGGCGGCCGCCTTCTTTGCAAACGGCGCCAGCTTCCTCGCCGTGATCGGTAGCCTGCTGGTGATAAAGCCGAGAGCCGCGATTGGTGGGACAGCACACAGGAAGCTTTCTCTGGCGGAAGGTGTGCGTTACGTCCGGGAACAGCCGCAGATCATGGCGCTGCTCGGGCTGACCGTCATGACCACAACGTTCGTCTTCCCGAACGCGGCGACCCTGATGCCGTATTACGCGAAGCACGTGCTCGGAATTGGGCCGGGCGGACTGGGCGTTTTGATGGCGGTTTCGGGCGTTGGCGCGTTCCTCGGGGCTGTATTTCTACTTGTGCTTCCGCGCAGGTCCCGTCTTTTTTGGATCGCAACCGCGCTCGTCGTGATCACGCTCGCTCTATGCGCGTTGGCGTGGTCTCGTCATTTGGCCTTCTCTGTGACGGCGGTCGGGATTGTTTCCTTCGGGATCGCAAGCACTCTCGGAGTCTCGTCGACGATGGTTCAGGAGAGTGTCCCGGACGCTCTTCGAGGGCGTGTGATGAGTCTCTATTCTCTGGCCTTTACCGGCGTGGCGCCATTCGCGGCTTTGGCCATCGCACGCCTTACCGACCTAATCGGGATGCGTCGCGAGCTGGCCATGGCTGCGGTGCTCTATGGGGTTTGCGGCGCGGTCTTGATCCCTATGCTTCGCCGAACGCACCGCCAATCAAAGGACTGACCCTGAGGCCGCTTCCGGAGTGAGGCGCGCGACAAGGCCGAGATACCCGGCGGCCTCCAGCTCTCGTGCACGCCGCAACGGACCAACATCGATCGCTCGCAGACCGCCCGACTCGAAGAGCTGGGCGACGAGATGCTTTGCCACGGCATCGTCGCCAGCCAGGTATACGTCTCGAGTCTGTGCCGTCGAGTTCTGGCGCCCATCCTGGGGGCCGGCGAACCTCGGGTGGAATGCCTTTACTACTCTGGCCCCCGGTTGAGCATTCTTGATCTCCTGCGCGGCTGAGCCCGCTTTCGGGTGGATGGGTTCAAAGGTCTCGGGATCGATTGGGGTGGTCAGGTCGACGACGGTCTTCCCGTCGAGTTGTCTGCCATAAAAATCGCGCGCATCCAGAACGCAGGTATAGGGCATGGCGAGAAAAACGATATCGTCGGCGATCGGATCGTGTGGACCGGCCGCCATCGCTGCATCGATCCTCCTCACGAACGCCTCAGCTTGGCCGCGGCTCGGTCCAACAACGGTGACGTGATATCCAGCTGCAACCGCCCACGTAACAAAACCTCTCGCGTACGAATCGCTAGCTCCTACAACCGTGATGTGCATATCACTCCTACTGCAGTCCCCCTGAAGCTCGAATCCATGCGCCGCTGACCCACTGGGCATCGTCCGATGCCAGGAAAACCGCAATGCGGCCGATGTCCTCCGGTTGGCCAAGCCGGCCGAGCGGAGTCTGCGCAATGAGCTGCCGTTCCAGTTCACTGCCAATCAGCCCAACCCCGCGCGTGCCATCCGTATCCACAGGACCGGGCGCGATGGCGTTCACTCGAATCTTGCGGGCACCCAGTTCCATCGCCAATACAGTAGTCAGAGTGTTCACCGCGGCCTTCGTGGCGGCGTAGATTCCGGAACCGGGTGTCGGGCTGACGCTGGCTACAGAGCTGATATTGATGATGCTGCCGCCGTTTGGGCCGAAGTGTCCGAGAGCTTCCTGAACGGCAAGCATGACGCCGAGCACGTTCGTGTCAAACAGCCGCCGGTACAGTTCCTCGGACACAGCTTCAACGGGGGCGAACTCTCCGATACCGGCGTTGTTCACCAGGATGTCGACGGCCCCAAATGTCGATTTCGTCTCCGCGAAGAGCCGCCTCATATCCGTGGCATTCGAAACGCTTCCTTGAACCGCAATTGCCTGGCCGCCGTTAGCGACGATGTCATTCACGACACGCTCGGCTGCTTCCTTGCTCCCGGCGTAATTGACCGCGACTGCTGCCCCCGCCGTGGCTATCGCCTTCGCGATCCCGGCGCCAATGCCCTTCGAAGCGCCCGTGATCACCGCGACCTTGTGCGTTAACGGGCTCATAAGGCTGCTCCCGATCGTGCTCCCGGCTTCGCGAGGTTCGTCAGCACATCTCGAAGCG
>DATJWO010000029.1:0-187839 GCA_035501155.1 Bryobacteraceae bacterium | reverse complement strand
AGTTGCAGCTCGCGAACGCGGCGAAGCAGCCGGCTATGAACCATCGTGAGCTTGGACTCCGGCATCTTGATGCCAAGCTCGCTCGTAATGAATTCCGCGAATCGAGCAAACGTCTTTGCGGAAAGTCCACCGACTTCGGCGACATCGGTTATAGGCATATGCGTGGTCCTGGTGGCTCCGTTCGTCGCGGGCCGGCGTCGCGGTCAGCCCTGCTCTTCGGCCGACCGCTATCCGTCCTTCGAGTAAACACGGAGCGGCGACGCACCCAGATCAAGCAGAAACGGGCTCCAACCTAGGGGACGAAGCCTCGCTGACCACCGCCAGCTCCTCCGAAGAGAAGACTGCATTGACGTCGAGAATGATAATGAAGTCATCTCCCCGCTTGCCCATGCCCTGAATGAAATCGGTCCGCCAGCGCATCGCGATGCGGGGTGGCGGATTGATGCTGCCGGGTTCGAGCTCGATCACCTCATGCACACTGTCGGCGATGCCCCCGAGAACGGTAGCCTCTCCGTCAAGCTCCAGTTCCATCACGATGATGCGCGAGTGTACCGTGTCCGGGCTTTCGGAAAGCCCGAATTTCAGGCGAAGATCGACGACCGGAGTGGCCTGCCCGCGCACATTGACCACGCCCCGCATATACCGCGGAGCGGTTGGGACTTTGGTTATTTGCGCCACTTCCAGAACTTCGCGGACCTGGGCGACATTAATGGCAAACAGCTCGTTGCCCAGTTTGAACGTCATGTACTGACTGGTTTCGGTAATCATGATAGTTTTGCGCCTCCGTGCTTACCCCTGATAAGGTGCGAATTCCTTGTCCCGTGAATCGGCGCCCGCGCTGCTGTCGCCCAGTTGTATGCTGGGTCCGCCGCCGGATTTGGTGGCGCTATTCAAGTGCGCTATCGAAGCGCTGGTGGAATGAGAATTCGGCGCTTTTGGACTCTCACTCTTGCGCTGGGGCTGCACGTGCGCCACCTTTCGCCTGATCTGCTGTGATTGCACTTGATGGGCATCATCCACCTTAAAGAAGGCAACTGCGGTCTGAAGCACCTCGGCCTGGCTCGACAGCTCTTCGGCCGTGGACGCCATTTCTTCAGAAGCCGAGGCATTCTGCTGGATCACCTGATCCAGTTGTTGGATGGCCTTGCTCACCTGCGTTGCGCCGGTGCTCTGCTCAACGCTGGCAGCGGCGATCTCGCGCACCAGTTCCGCGGTCTTCTGGATGTCGGGCACCAGCTTCGCCAGCATTTGTCCAGCCCCGTCTGCCGTCTTTACTCCATCGGCGGTGAGCCGGCTGATCTCCGCGGCAGCGGTTTGACTGCGTTCGGCGAGTTTGCGAACCTCCGAGGCGACGACCGCGAAGCCCTTTCCGTGCTCGCCCGCGCGCGCCGCTTCCACGGCGGCATTCAACGCCAGGAGATCGGTCTTGCGGGCGATTTCCTCGATGATATTGATCTTTTCCGCGACTTCTTTCATGGCCTGAACGGTACGGGCGACAGCCTCCCCGCTGGTTTTGCCGTCCTCTGCTGCTTTGGAGGCGATCTTGTCCGTTTGCCGGGCATTGTCAGCGTTCTGCTGGATGCTGGAGGTCATCTCCTCCATGGAGGAGGTGCTCTCTTCCGCGGCGGCGGATTGCTCCGTGGCGCCCTGCGAAAGCTGCTGCGCCGTGGAGCTCATCTCTTCACTGCCACTGGCAACATTGGTGGACGAGGCCGTGACATTTGCCACGGTGTTGCGCAGATTGTCCACCATCTGGTTAATGGCCGTGAGCATCTGGCCCACTTCGTCTTTGGATGTCACGTCGACTTTCTTTCTGAGATCACCCTCGGCAACGGCGCCGACCAGAGTATTGGCAGCGGCCAGCGGGCGCGCAATCATCTGCGCAATGATGTAGCCCAGCACGAGAGCGAGAATAGTGCCCAAGGCACCGATCGTGAATAACATGGACCTGCTGCTGGCGTACGCCGCGGCACTGTCCTTGTAAGCCTCTTCCGCCTGCTTGTCTCCGATGTTCGCAACGCTGGTCAGCAGGTCGTCGGCTTTGTTGGCAGACTGCCGGGCGCTGATGGAACGGGCCAGTGCTCCCTTACCGTCACCCGCCTGCGCCAGCCGCATGATCTCGTCAACTTCCGTATAATATGCTGAGAGTGCGGCCTTTGTCTCGTCAGCCGTTCGTTTGGCTTCTACCGTGACCAGGGTTTTCGCACCCTCCTCGAAGTTTGTATTCACTTTGGTCTTGTCAGTCTCGATTTCACTGCGATATCTATCGATTTCGGCTTTGTCGCCACTCAGCAGGGCGGCTCGAAAAGCGCGTCCGATGTAGATGAGGTCAATGTTCGCTTCTTTCGTCGCGGAGAGCCCCTTCAGGTCGCGTTCGTACATTGTGGTCAGTTTGGTATTGATGTCCTGGGCGGTCGATATCCCCCGATAGGCCACGAAGCAAAGCATGGCGGCAAGGAGGCCGAAGCCGATCATCAGCTTTGTTACTGTCTTGCGGTTCTTAAACCAGTTCATAAGTATTCCTCTTCAATTCGTATTGAACTTCAGTCTCGTTCCTGCCCTCAGGGGCATCAACGGTCGCCTGCGACGTGGTCTCCGGATCCGGGACCACTCGCGAGCGGCGTGCCGCACGACGGCGGCAATAACATAGTTCGGTTCCGGATGGATTTGCTCCGGCACCGTCAACGCCTGAATAGAGCGTGCCGCAACGCAAATCCCGCTGCGACAAACCAGCAAGGCGCTCCGGCGTACATTCGGCGCCCTGCTTCGACATCGATCTGGAGATTGGATCCGAAGTTATGGGTTAAGCCAGCATCATAAATTCGGGTAGATGCACTTCCTGCCCCCGCGGAGGTTACGGCGTACATTTCGATGTAGCCGGCCGATCGCGCCGGCGCCGGAAACCACAAGGCGATTGCGGACGTGTACCGGGCATGCCGCACCCGTTGTTCGGAAATACTTGTGCCACTGACTGTTCCCACCAGGGACAGGCCGGCAGGCAGCGTTTTGAGCCCCGCTGCTGCCAGGCTGGGATTGTAAGTGGAACTGGTGAACGTCCGGCTGCCGGTCGGGACAGATATCGATGGCAATAGGGAGATCGCGGGAAAGATTCGCCGCTCATGGACCAAAGCCAACTTTGCGCCCAGTGCCAGATCCGACCAGCCATTGATGTCGCCGCTCACGCCATCGTTGCTGCGAGAGAGAAGCCCGTCTCCCGCGACGCGCAGTTCGACGGACTCCCCGACGCCGATTCGAATGACCGGGCTGCCAAAGGTTAAGGTGCGCTCCTGACGATCGCCGGCGCAGTCCACAGAAACGGTGAAGCCGCCTTCGATTTGTATTAAGCCTGGTCCTAACACACTCGGAGGAGTAGCGAATCCGGGGCGGTCCGCCGAGATCTCCGACTCAGTATTTTCGGAGGTTTGCGCACTGGCTACCACAGCGAAAGCCAATACAAGAACGAGAAACAGTCTGACGGGATTCACTGGGGACCTCCGACGGCGTCATGCTCCCGGTAACCTTCGGCAAATCGCACAACCGCAGAGATGTCCAGAATTAACGCAACGCGTCCGTCGCCCATGATGGTGGCCCCGGAAACCACATTGACCTTTCGGAGGAAGTGTCCAAGGGACTGAATGACCGTCTGGTGCGTGCCCAGCACACAATCCACGACGAGCCCCACGCGCTGGTCTTCGTGCCGGACAAGAACGATTTTCTCAATGGCCGGCGCTTCCCCATCCATCTGGAACAGGTTGCGAAGGTCGATGTAAGGAACCAGCTCTCCACGCACGGCGACGACATTTCGACCGTTGTTGCTGTTCCTCTGGGCGCGATGCAACTCGACGTTTTCGGTGATTGCCGCCATGGGAATAATGAACTGGTCGACGCCGACCTGAACGAGAAGGCCTTCGATGATCGCCAGGGTCAATGGCAGCGTGATCGAAACCCGGCAGCCTTTCCCTTCTTCACTGGCGATCGATAAGGAGCCGCGGAGCGCATCGATCTGCTTCTTGACAACATCCATTCCGACGCCCCGGCCCGATACGCTCGTGACTTTCGCGGCTGTCGAGAACCCCGGCAAAAGCAGAAGGTTCAGAATCTCTTTATCGCTGAGGTTCGCGCCCGGAGCAATGAGTTGCTTTTCAAGCGCCTTTCGACGAACGGCTGCACGATCGATTCCGCGCCCGTCGTCTTCAATCGTAATCACGATGTCAGATCCCGTATGTTCCGCAGCGAGGCGAATCGTGCCGCGTCGCGGTTTTCCGATAGCCGTCCGTTCCTCCGGGCAGCCAAACCCGTGATCCATGGAATTGCGCAACAGGTGCACCAGGGGCTCGCCGAGTTGGTCCAGAATACTCTTGTCCAGTTCGGTGTCTGCGCCCTCAGTAACGAGGTCGGCTTCCTTGCCGAGTTCGGTCGAGAGATCGTGCACGAGGCGGCGGAAACGGCCGAAGATGGTGCCGATCGGCAGCATCCGGATACCAAGCACGTCCTCCCGCAGTTCCGCGACCAAGCGCTCCATCTCCTGTACTGGATTGGCGAGCTCCTGCGCGCCCGCTTGGGACGCTGCCTGGGCAAGCCGCGATTGATTCATCACGAGCTCACCCACCAGGTTCACGAGGCGATCGAGCCTGGCGGCGGGGACCCGCACAGTGGATTCCTTGACTAGTGCCTTCTTTATGCCTTCCCCGGCGGGCGCCGGTCCATCAACCCGAACCTGACTGGCGGTGGAACGGGCCGGCGCTTCCGTTCGCGCGATCCTCTCGGCCGCCTGTTGCAGCGTTTCGCCCAGCGATTCAATATCGAGATTGGCGCCATCCTCGACGAACAGGAACACGTCGCGAATGGCGTTCGCGTCGGCGGTGCTCTCGAGAGTGATGCTCCACCATAAGTAGCAGAGCTCAGGCTGAATCTGATCCAACGCGGGCACGGTTTCCGTGTGCCCCACGATCTCGCACGGCCCCAGCTTCTTGAGATCCCTGAACAGAAGAATTGGGTTGCCGCCACACGCGAGAAGATTGGGGTTCGGGTGGAAGCGAATCGCCCATGTTCTCTCTGTTACACCGCCCTCACATTCCGATTCGGGCGTGGGAACGTTGACTGCAGGATGGTTCGGGGTGACCGCCGAATCTGAGAGTTCCGAAATCCTATCAATGAGCCTCTGGTTCGACTCGGCGGCGACCGGCTTGCCGCCTTGCTCGACAGCCAGCAATAACTTGATCTGATCGGCTGCCGAAAGAACCAAATCGCCCAATTCGGGTGATACCGCGAGAGCGCCCTCGCGCACCTTGTCGAGCAGCGTTTCCACGTGATGAGTGAAGCCGGAGACTTGAACTAATCCACACATCGCTCCGGACCCCTTAATCGTGTGAAAGGCGCGGAAGAGCTGGTTCACCGCTTCAGCGGGGGATTCGTTCTCAGCCAGACTGAGCGCGGATTGCTCAATAGTCGCGAGGAGCTCTTCCGCCTCGGTGAGGTATGTCTGGACGGGATTATATTCCACTGTCTTTACCCACCACTTCGCAATCGCCACTCGCTGCTGTCGGCTCGCAGGGAGTCATTAGCTCTTCGATGCGCAATCCAAGCGCGGCGGCAGTCTCGGTGATTGCAGCGGACACTGCCGTGATTTGGAATCGTTGTTTCCGTTCGACCGCCGACCGGCGTAAGGCATAGATCAGTTGCACCGCAGCAGCGTCGCACTCATCAATCTCGGAGAGATCTACGTCGACAGCCGGACCTCGATCGCGGTAGTCCGCGAGCATCTTCTGCAGTTCGTCTGCGGTCCTGATGGTCTGCGCACCCGTAATCTTTAGGGGAATGCCCTCCTCGTTCGGACCGTGTGCCCGCTCGAAGGGAGCCGCGCGCCGACACGTCTTCTCCGCGGAATCAGGCGGCAAACAATTGACGAGCGCCTCTGCGGTTTCAGGCAAAGAACTCGATTTGAAAACGGTATCGCTCACTTTGGTCTGATCCTTGTGTGCTGCGAAACGGCATCGGCTGGCTTTTTCTGTGGCTCCAAACTTTCTTAACCTGCCGACAAATCACATATCGGGCAAATTTCGCATCTTGTGACAAATTGCGACATAAAAGCTGCCCCTTTTCTGCCGTCACTCCATACGCCCACACGGGTGTTCACCGTCATATAATTGGAGTTCACGTTGTTTCGGCCAATAAGAACAAATGAGGCAACGGCTTGTACGTTTCGACGCGGAAACCACTTCGCTCCGACCAAGTGACGAGTTTGATTGCAGCTTGCGTCAATGCTCGTCAAAAGCTCGTTATTCTGGGCCTCATAGAAACAGGGTTACGCGCGCACGAGCTGATCCGACTGGAAGGTAGCGATATCAATTGGGGAGAGGGCACACTGCGAGTCGCAGGCCGGCTTGCCCCAGTAACGGCTTCCCCAGAAGTGATTTCGCTCCTCAGCGAGCAGGTCGGCGCAGGTCGCAAGGTGCGGCTTGGCGTTCGCCAAATCCAGCGCATTGTGCGGGACGTGGCGCGCAGCGCGGGGATCAACTCGATTGTCACGCCTGACGTTTTGCAAAGAACCTGGCAGGAAACGTCGAAGCCCAGCGGTCTTTCTGGGAGGAGACGCGAACGCGTTCTCGAAGCCGCGGCAGATGAGGCCATGGACCTGATTCTCATCGTCGACGATGAGCGGAGATTCGTCGATCTGAACCGCGCTGCGAGCAAGGTTCTGGGACAGCCACGTGAGGAGATCATCGGTCGGCGAATCGAGGATTTCTTCTCGGAGGCGCAAGGAGAACCAGTTTCCGCAGCTTGGAGCACCTTCGTCGTTGAGGGTGAGCAGCGCGGAATTTGTAGACTCAAATCCGCATCACGAAAGACGTTTGAGTATCGGGCAAAGGCCCATTTCAGGCATGGACTTCATTTGTCAATTCTTCGAGAAATCCCCGGTGATGCGCTTTGCGACGGTGAGACTTAGCTCATCGGTCGGACCTGTTTCGTCAGCTTCTATTCGATTTGGAGGCCAGGCCGGGCCTCCGAACCCGAATGACGGCTGCATAGCTCTCTTCCGGCGCGGGCGCGGAAGTTCCGCAACAGGGACTTCAGCTCACAGGGTCGGCAGCGACGAGCGCGCAAAGTAGCGGCTCCAGCCAACGCAGATCGGCGTTTACGCCCTACGATTCCCAAGTCTGGATCGCTGCCTTGATGCACGCGACTTCGGGACCGGTGAACTCGAGTTCCTTCGCCGGAATCGGGATAGCGGGATTCCACGCCACGCGCTCCTGGCCGGCGACCATCTCGCGCTTCACCTCGACGGCTTTTTCCTCATCGGCATCAAGCGCCATGCTGTCCTGGACAGCCTAAATCTCGCGAATGGAGCCGACGTCCGCACGCTGCGCGCATCCGCTAAGGTGCGGCCCGCAGGAGAGAAATTGTGTTCCCGATCGCGCCTTACTACGTCGAGGTGTACACCGGCGTGGCTTGCGACGCCTGCAGCCAACGCCGGAGCAGGCGGCAAACGTGCTTGGTTCTCTCTTCGCAGGTATCGCGACAGCCAGTCATCGGCTACCTTCCCAGGGGGCTCTCGCCCGCACGTGATCGATCAGGAAGCGCACGCCCTGGTTGTCGGACGGATTCAGCCATAGCATACGATCGAAAACGTGCCCAGCCTCGTCGAAACGGCCGAGACGCCAAAGGCATAGCCCGAAGCCATTCATGCATCGTAGGAACGGCCGGTTGTCGATCCAACCCCACGGCAGTACGCCGTGGAACTCTGCGCCGAGAGAGTCCGATGCCCGGCCTTGAGGAGTAGTAGCTTGTCTCCGAAGTGTTTCGTCACCGACCCAAGGCGTTCCTTCTCGAACTGCGATGTTCGTTCCGAAACATGGGGCCTGCGCTCTTCGCGGTCGCGGCGAGCGCGCAGTCTGAGCATTTTACGCAACGCCAGGGGACAAACCGCAAAGTGGATGGGCCAGCCAATGAATGTCAGTTAATTGCGAAACAGTAGAAAAGGCCCGCGCCGCCGCTGCTTTCCAGCGCTGCCTGGCTGCATCCTTTGGTGGCGTTCGAGGAATTCCAGGATGAGCCGTTGCCGATTCGATCCGAATGGCCGACCTGCGCCGAACCTGTTGAGCTGCTGGTCCAGTTGTTGCAAGTATGGTCGGCGTTATCGGTGTAAGCGCGGCCGTCCCACTTCGATCCCGTGAGAATTTCGTGCTGAATCGGTGGCGTATCGCCGATGCCGTGAATGACCTGTCCATGCTCGTTGCGTGTCGACTGTTTGAATAGATTGCTGCCGCGCTGCGCCTGCACAAGCGTGTCTCCGTGAAGTTCGCCAAGGTCTGCCGAAATGATGGCGTTTTGCGGCGCCCCCAGTTGCGCGAACGACCAGTTGAACCAGGGTCCGGTGCCGATACGGTCGCGCGCGTTGACGGCGGGCTGTCCGGGACGAGCCTGAGTGCTGAGATAGGCGTGCCAGGTGTGACCGCCCGCGCCGACAGCCGCCGCAAGCGCCTGGCAGTGTGCGTCGGCGCCCGCAAGTCCGCCCAGGTCTCCGCCTTTACCGAGACCGACGCTGGTGACGAAGAAGGTCATTCGAGCCGGAGTCGGCGTCGGGCTACCGGGCGGCGGCGTGATGCCCTGGGTATTCGGCGCGTTCTGTTGAGCCAGCATCAGGCAAGAGGCCAGCGTTAACGTACCCCAGACGTAAGCATGTGGCTTGGTCATATGCTTTTCGCCATTCTAATTAATCGCGAAACAGTAAAACAGTCCGATGCCGTGGGTTTTCGTCAAATCCGACTGGGCGCAGCCGCGTGTGCCATGAGCGGAGTTCCAGGAACCGCTGCCGCCGCCATTGCGGTCGGGAAAACCGATCTGGGCGTTCGGCCTGCCATCGGCAGCGTTCAGGTTTCCGTTCGACGTTCCCGGGGCCGGGCTCTTGTCGCTGGTCCAGTTATCGCAGGTGTGATCGACACCATCGGTGAACGCGGTGCCATCGGTCTGAGTACCGGTGAGCATTTCGTGGCGAGTCGAAAACCGGGTGATTTTGGCGTAATTCCAGTCGTTGTCGCGTGGATCGGAATAGTCATACAAACCCGGCACGATTTGGCCTCTTTCCGTCAACCCGGTGAGCTTATTCAGATTATTTCCCTGATGCGCCAGTTCCATCGTGTCGCCGTGCAGGTGCGCGAGATCCGGCGCGATCATTTCGCCTTTGAAGTTGTACCAGGGACCTGTGCCGATGCGGTCGCGCGCGTTCACTGCCGGCTGGCCGGGCCGCGCCTGTGTGCTCAAGTAAGCGTGCCAGGTGCGATTTCCCGCGCCTGCGGCTGTGGCGAGCGCTTGGCAATGTGCGTCCGCGCCGGCCAGTCCGCCGAGATTGCCGCCGTCGCCGATGGGTTCGCTCGTCACGAAAAAATTCATCATCGGAGAAGGCTTCTCGCCCCGCGGATACTCCCCGGGCCTCTGGACCTGCGCCAGCAATAGGCCGGACGACAGCGAAACGGCGCAAGACAACAGCAGAATTGGCGTTTGAACTTTTGTCATGGATCGCTCCAAATGCGAGCGCAGGATAACACAAGAAGGTGGCCGGCGCGAAACGCGTTACCGCTCGGCCGCGTCGCTGATGCGATCGATCCGCTGGCGCGCGTCGGTGGAATCGGCAACCCCATTTGAGCATCCAAGGCGGAGGCTTGGCGGCAAAAGTCGAATGCCGCGGCTTTCCCAGATGGAAGTAAGTCGGCGGGGCAGGCGCTACTCCCACCCTCCGTTGCGCTTGTCCAGCGGAAGGACTCTCATGAACGCTTCCACAGCATGGATTTTGCCGTCGTAGACCTTAAACGCTTCCCATACCGTGAGCTGGTCACCGCCTGGCTCGCGCACCCCCCAAACCATGCGCAGCCAGACGATGCCCATGCGCTCATCGACGGCGGCGACGCGTGTTTGCACTTTACCGAGGCGATGGAAGATCGCCAGCGATTGGGTCGAGATGTTCTGGCAGCCCGGGGCAAACTTGCAGTCGGGACCTGCCATCAGCTGGCCGTTTTCGTAGCGATAGGCATCCGCCGCAAAGGGTGCGTCCACATCGGCGAAAGTCTTGGCTGCGTTGAGTCCGGCCGGATAGTGCAGCGCCGCCTTGATGGCCTCGTCGCGGGTCGAAAGCTGCTCGGGGCGCGGCGCGTAGTTCATCGCTTCGCTTGGTGCGCTCAGACCGTCGATGTCGAAGATAAGCCCTTCTGCCCGGCTGCGCGTGGCCACTAGTTCGATCTCGGTCAACTTGTCCGCAACGACCTTCAGCCGCACCACCAGCAGCACGGGCGCTCCGCTCTCCTCCACCACCACGTCGGCGCCCGCCACTCCGGCCCGCTCGTCGATAATGTCCTGGCGATAGCCGCGCAGGCGCGTCACGGTCCTGACCAGACCGACTTTTGCGAGCGGCTTCTCCACCGCGTCTTCGGTCACCCGCAGCGTGTCGGCTACCGGTAGTTTGCTTACATCGTGCTTCAGGAAGGCATATAGCAGTTGCGTGACGTGGCCGCGCAAACATTCGCGGTCGCAGGTGATGGCGGATTGCGCCGCGTTCGCGGTGACGCCCCACGTGCTAAGGCCCAGCACCAATACAAGTATCATCTGGTTATTCATCGTGTTCCCTCATTGAAGTCGATATTCGGAATTTTTCGATGATTCAATAATGCCAGTAATGGATCGGGCGTGTTCTTCCTTGAGGGGGCCCTTGATCCGCCGCTCCATCGTTCAGGTTCCGGATAGAGAGTCGGCGTATGGCGCAGGTATATACTCCTCATTACAATGAACCGACGTTTCAGAATCTTATGTCCTGATTCCAGTCCCGGAAAGGCCGCCCTCTTGGTGGCTCTCCTGACTGCGAGCGCGACCGTTGGCTTCCCACAACTGCATCCGCAGAGGTTTCATGTAGAGGAAGCCTCGATTCGCGATATCCAGCAGGCAATTGTGGCCCGCCAGATCACCAGTGTAGGTCTCGTTGAACTGTACTTGAAGCGGATTAAGGCTTATAACAACGTGTGTGTCAGCGAGCCGATGGGGATTCTCGGACCTGTTACCACCATCCCGCATGCGCGGCAGATCAACGCCCTGTCGACGCTGAATCTACGGCCGGCCTCGCGCAAGGCTTGGGGCTTCGATGACCGTAAGGCCCGCAGCATGACCGACCTGCTGGATAACGATCCGAAGATGCCGGATGCGCTGGAGGTCGCGGCTGCGCAGGATCGCCAATTCCAACGGACCGGCAGGCTCGTTGGTCCGCTGCACGGAGTCGTCGTGGCGATCAAAGACCAGTTCGACACGTTGGATATGCGCACAACGTCCGGTGCCGATGCATCTTATGCCAGCGATCGTCCTCCCGAAGATGCCACCTTCGTGAAACGGCTGCGAGCGGCCGGAGCCATCATCCTGGCGAAAGCCAATCTGGCCGAATATGCAACGGACGGAGCACGTAGTTCCTTTGGCGGAACCTTCTGCAATCCGTATGACACGGAGCGCGAGCCCGGCATGTCGAGCGCCGGCTCAGCCACTGCGGTATCGGCGAACCTGGTGACCTGCGCGATCGGTGAGGAGACCGTAGTGTCGATCCGATGGCCCGCTTCGGTCAACAGCTTGGTAGGACTGGCGCCCACGGAAGAACTCGTCAGCCGGAAAGGAATGATGGGCGCCGGCCTGAGCATGCGGACCGGTCCCATTTGCCGCAACGTGCAAGACGCGGCGAAGTTACTGGACGTATTCGCCGGCTACGATCCAAACGACGAGATAACCGTCTTTAGCGCAGGACGCAGGCCGGCACAGCCCTACGCCAGCTTCGCAACGGCGCGCAGGCTGGATGGCGTTCGGATCGGCGTCGTCCGTGAGTACATGTCCAGAAAGCTCTTCGCGAAGGCCGACGAGGAGAGTATTGGAATCGTCGAGCGCGCCATCGGGGACCTTCGTAAGCTCGGCGCAACCATCATCGATCCAGGCCCGGAAGGCGCATTGTTCCAAGGCTGCATCTCCCGCGCGGGGCCGGAACTTCTAAACAGCGCGTTTACGCGCCGCTTTCCGGATCTGTTCCCGGTCGACGCCACGGGTCGGCCGCAGTGGGATCAAACAGCCACGCTTCTCGACATGCACACCGATCCGACCCGCGTTCCAACAGGTTTTTCGCTACGCAGCTTGGCGACTCCGGCCGTCGAGGGCGAAAGCAAATACATGATGAACAGGTATCTGCGAGAACGCGGTGATGTCAACATCAAAACCATCGCAGATCTGATCGCAAAGGCCAAGTTCTACGTGGATCCGAACTTTCCGGACCGCAAACGGATCCTCGAAGCCGCGGAGCGCGCCACTGCATTAGACACCTCGGCCCGGCTTCAGACTCGCTTCGCGCTTCAGAATCTCTTCCTCCAGTGCATGCAAGAGCAGCGATTGAATGCATTGGTCTCTCCGATGTCCACGGTACCGCCGCGAAAGCTTACCGCGCCACGCGAACCAAACGCAAACGGGCGATCTCCAATTGGTTGGTCATTGTTCGGGCAGCAGGGCTTTCCGGTAATCACCGTGCCCGCCGGTTTTACGACCGAGATTTGGGATCGCGAACGCGACGCCGACGGGGGCACCCACTTGGTGGGCCCCGTCCGGGCCGCCCTTCCCGTGGGTGTCGACTTCATTGCGCGTCCGTTTGATGAACCCATGCTCTTCCGCATCGCCTCGGCGTTCGAAGCCGCAACCAGGCATCGCCGCCCGCCTCCGGACTTCGGACCATTGCCGGTTGAACGGTAGCGTGTTCCGAAAGGGAATATTGCGGAGCCACAAAGGCCAACCCGGCCAGCCCGACCAAAGCCAACCGTGCATTATGGGAAGCATGTGGCCTGGTTGGGCTAGCGAGCTGCCCTCGATTAGCCGTAGGACCATTGTGAGCGCGCTTGAGCATGACATATAGAATGACCTCAAGTTGGCGGTCGTTGAACTTTTCCGGGTCGGTCTCCACCCAAGCCCGCGGCGTAGATCAGCAACTCATCACCGGTTTGCGCGGGAGTTCCAGGCTGCGCGTAAGTTCCCGTCCGGCCGGATGATGATGCCCTGCCCAGTCCCGGTGCCTGAGGTTGTGAAGAAAATCGCCGGATTGGCGCCAGCGTTCCCGGCACTTTACCATAAGCGGTAAACCGCGTCCGCAAGTATAGCTTGACGCCAGCCATCGGTTAACTGATAATAGTAAATGTCTGCGCTTCTGCCCGCTCGCTTCGAAAAAGAAACCGGCTAGCAAACCAGGCCAGGTTCCGCCAATGAACCGCTCTTGCGACAACATCGAAATTCTGTGGGGAGCGCTGCAGCCGGGGACGATCCTAATCGAGGAAGGCGCCTTTGTGCCCGAGTCCTTGCGGCCGGAAAACGCGCCGGGGGTGGAAGGTTGGAAGTCCGTCGAACCCGCGGATCGCCGCCAGCTTGAGCGGAATATCAGGGAAGCCGGGTCAATCTTCTATTTCAAAACAGAGGAGATCACGGCCACTGCCTTCGGATTTGATCAACAAAAGGCCGTGCGGGTAGCGTTGCAGCGAATCATCGCGAGCGTGCGGCTTCAGAAGTGCAATTGCCTGCAGATTTCGGAAGTGATAGCGAAGTCGTTCTTGAGAATCCTCTATGTCAGCGTGTCGGCCCACCTCCGGCATATCCAGGGGTGCCCCGTGGATGGCCGATGACCAACAGAGGCGCAGCTTGGCGGACTCCGCAACCGTAGCTGGCACTTAGGAGCAGGGATGAATAAGAGACTATTGAAGAGACATAAGCGTCAGGTTGCGCGCGCCAAGGCCCGCATAAAACTCTCCGAGCCAGACCTGAGGACGCCGGACCAAATTCGGGCGGCCCGGGAAGCCAGCCGTGCCACCGACGGCCGAAGCATGGGGTCGAACCCGCATGGCACCGCACCTTCATTCCGAGGCAGGATATCTGTCTCTGGTAGTGGGGCAAAGACCGACGCCTGAAACTGGGATCGTTTCCGAGGAGACATGTTATCAGCACGCTGTCCACATTGTGGGTCTATCGACTTCCGAAGCGTGGGTATCCGAAACATCGTCGAGAGCCTTCTGAACTGGATCCTTTCGCCCTACCGGTGCTCACTTTGCGGCCACCATTTTTTCCTGGTCCGCTGGCTTCGCGGGACAAACCTGGCCTGACCGGCGCCTGCGCTTGCTGCCTGAACCGCGAACAGGACGGTCAAAGGACGTCCCTGCGACCCCAACATCGTTTCGGTTTGTGGCCATCCGGCTCGGATGTATAATTGGGGACGATCTTCTGATCGATACAAAAGCATTTTTTGCCCCGTGCGAACAGCTGAGCAGGAGACACATTCATGAGCAGTCCCATTGGAAACGTACGTTGGT
Source organism: Bryobacteraceae bacterium (assembly GCA_035501155.1). Lineage (GTDB taxonomy): Bacteria > Acidobacteriota > Terriglobia > Bryobacterales > Bryobacteraceae > Palsa-89. Next base: position 173,488 of record DATJWO010000029.1, on the reverse strand, counting down.
TCGCGTGGCTTGCGCCGCTTTTGCTGGTGGGCGTCCCGGCTCTTGGGCAGGTTGATTTCACCGGAGAGTGGGCGCCCTTCTATCACGAAGATCCGGTGGAGCGTGGACCCGGCGCCGAATTGGGTGACTATACAGAGCTGCCCATCAATGCCGCCGCTCGGATGCAGGCCGACAGCTACGACGCCGACCGCATTTCGGTGGTGGAAGAATATCAGTGCCGTCCGCATTCTCCGGACTACGGGTTTCGCAGCCTGGGCAACCTGCGCATCTGGCGTGAGCTTGACCCGCGCACCCAGCGGACTGTAGCGTTTCACAGCCACACTCTGGCGTACGACAATGAGCGGACGATTTACATCGACGATCGGCCTCACCCTCCCCCTTACGCCGCCCATACCTGGCAGGGCTTTTCAACCGCCAAATGGGAAGGCAACATGCTGACCATCACGACGACCCACCTCAAGGAAAACTACATGCGCCGGAATGCCCTTCCGCGCAGCGATCGCGCGATCATCACCGAGCACTGGATCCGGCATGGGGACGTCCTGACCGTGGTGACGATCACCGAAGATCCGGTCTTCCTGGAAGAGCCGATGGTGCGCAGCACCAACTGGTATCTGGACCCCGGGCAGCACCTGCAACCCTACGGGTGCGAATACGAGCCGGAAGTGCCGAAGCCGGAAGGCACGGTGCCGAACTTTTTGCCCGGCAAGAATCCGTTCCTGCACGAGTTCGCCGACTATTACGGTTTGCCGTTTGAAGCGACGCGCGGTGGCAAGGAGACGCTCTACCCCGAATACCAAGACAAGCTGAAGGGATATAAGCCGCCGGAACACTGTGAGCGGTATTGCCGATGCCTGGGACTTTTCGAATGCAACGTGAATTCACGCTGATCCTGATTGCGGCCTTCGCGGCCGTCGCTGGATATTGCCAGACGGACGCGCCAGTGGAAGACATTGGCGTTCTGAAAGTCCAAGGCAACATCTACATGTTGGTGACCTCCGCCGGAAACATTGCGGCACAGGTGGGCGACGATGGAATCCTGGTGGTGAACACTGCGACGCCTGCCCTGGCTCCCAAAGTGGCGGCCGCGCTCAAGAAGATCGCAGACAAGCCGGTTCTTTGGATTGTGAACACCGACGCCGATGCGGATCGTATGGGCGGCAATGAAGTGCTTCCGCGGCTCAGCGGCTTGAACCCTAGGCAGCAACCTCGCATTGTCGCGTACGAGAACGTGCTCGATCGCGTGACCAAGAAGAAGGCTGAAATTCCCGAGCCGCTGTGGCCCAACGACGAGTATTTCCGGCCGACGAAGGATTTCTCGTTCAATGGAGAAGCCATCGAGGTCTACCACGTTCCGAATGCTCTCACCGACGGCGACAGCCTGGTGCATTTCCGCCGCTCCGACGTGCTGGCCACCGGCGATGTGTTTACGCCCGGCCTCTACCCCAAAATCAATCTGGAAGAGGGCGGCACGATTCAAGGTCTGCTGGACGCCTTGAACCAGATTCTGCGGATTACGGTGCCATTGAAATATGAGGAGGCCGGGACCTACGTGATTCCGGGGCGCGGGCGCTTGTGCGATGAGGCCGACGTGGTGGAGTATCGCAACATGGTGACGATTGTGCGGGACCGGGTGCGCGACCTTGTGCGCAAGGACCAGACGCTGGAACAAGTGGTGGCCGCGCGCCCCACGCGCGACTACGATACGCAGTACGATCCCAAGTCCGCCGACGCGTTCGTAACAGCTATCTATAAGACCGTGGCAGGCAAGAAATGAAGGTCCAGACTCGATACAGTTTGTTTGTGCTGGCACTGGCGCCGTTGTTTGGCCAGCCGCAGCGGCCGGCAGCCCCCAAGCTCTCCCCGCGGGAAGCCGCTCCCATCGACTTAACCGGCTATTGGGTCTCCGTGGTTTCCGAGGATTGGCGCTGGCGCATGGTCACGCCCGCTAAAGGCGATTTCGCGGGCATTCCCTTCACTCCCGAAGGCGGCCGGGTGGGCGAACTGTGGGATCCGGCGAAGGACGAGGCGTCGGGCGACGTCTGCAAAGCTTATGGCGCCGCCACGATCATGCGTTTGCCAGGCAGATTGCATATCACCTGGCAGGACGACTCCACTTTGAAGATCGAGACCGACACCGGAGAGCAAACTCGATTGCTGAAGTTCGGCAGCCAACCGCCGGCGGACGTTACGTCCTCGCGCCAGGGATACTCAGCGGCGCATTGGGAAGAGCCGGAGCGCGGGATCGGCTTGCCGCGTCCCGGGTTCGGAGCAACGCGCGATGGAACGAAGGGACGCGCGCTGGAAGTCAGCACGACGCATCTGCTGGCGGGCTATCTTCGCAAGAACGGCTTTCCATTGAGCGCCAACGCCACCGTCCACGAAGATTTCGATTTGTTCACAGAGCGGAACGGGCAGCCGTGGTTTGTCGTGACTACGATCGTGCAAGATCCAACTTACCTTCAAGAACCTTACGTCACCAGTTCCAATTTCAAGAAGGAACCGGACGGCACGAAGTGGCGTCCGCGCCCGTGCTCGGCGCGTTAGCGGCTGCATTCCCCTACCTCGGGTCGAGTTCCGCCTCCAAAAACTGAGTTCCTGGAACGTCGTGCGCGCCGTAGGGCGGGATCGGATTAAATCCGAGCGATCGATACAGGCGCTGGGCTTCGGCCATCCGCGGCAGTGTGTCGAGGCGCATTCTTTGGTAGCCGAGCGCGCGGCCTTGGGCCATGATGGCGAGCGCGAGCCGCCGGCCGAGTCCGGTGCCGCGGTGGGCAGGGCGAACATAGAGCCGCTTCATTTCGCAGGTCAGATCGTCGAAGCGGCGGAGCCCGACGCATCCGGCAAGTTCGCCAGTGCAGCCAGCGCGGATTCGGCGCGGACGTTCGCTACCAATCGATCCGGTGGGCGTAATATGCGACGCCGCCCGGCCAGGCTCCGGGATGCACATGAAAGCCGACCTTGGTCGAAGTCTTCAAATAGTTCTTTTGTCCGGCCTGCGTAATCTCCGGGCCGTTCTCTTCGAGCAAGCGCTGCAAGCGATGGGCAGGACGAACGATGGCAACGTGGCCGGGGCGATGCGGGTCGGGGCTTTCGTAGACGACGACTACCAGAGAGCCTCGATTGGCCAAGGACTGGGCATCCCTTGCGGTCGCGAGCGGGCGCCAGCCGCTCTTCTGTCCAGCGGGAGAGCGGAACCACTCGGCCTGCGCGTTGGCGAGCAGGATTTGTCCGTGTTCGGGTGGGCGGAGCATATAGACGCCCAGCTTTTTTCCAACCGAGGCGGCGAAGGCGCTACAGTGCGTCGATCGTCCGGGGCCGGCGTAATCGGCGTCCTTGTCCGGCAGACCCGTCTCCCAGTTGATATGTTCGTGCGCGAGCCATAAGAATTCGACGTTGGTGCCATCCAGAACGGCCAAGAGACGCCGGCCGTCAGCGGTAACGGGGCCGCAGCAGGAAGGCTCGGCCGCGGAGGCCGGGAGAGTGAGCGCGGGGAAGAACCCAAGCGCAAGAATCAGAGCAGGCGCAGTCATTCTGGTTTTCCTTGCGTGAGCCGCGGGCATCGATTTGGCCTCATCCGAGTGTAGCGCGGCGTGTCAAGGTTTCTGGAATCCCGAGGGCGAGGGTGGGCGGCGGCGTTGATGCGACCTGGACCGGCTGCGGACACGAACTGTGCAAACATGATTAAAGTTCACATGATCAACGAGAGCGTAGCTGTGTTCGGTGGCGGCGGGATATGGGGCGTCGCCTGGATGAGCGGGATCATCCAGGGGTTGGCGGAGCACGGCATCGATCTGACCCAGGCGCGGGCATTCATCGGCACGTCGGCCGGGTCCATTGTTGGCAGCCAGATCGCGCATGGATATTCGCCGGCGGAGCTGTTTACCCGCCAGACGGTTGAAGCCAAGCAGCCGCGCGAGGGTTCGCAACAGCCCGGCGGTCTTGCGCCGTTGATGGCTTTGATCCAGCGGCAATGGGAAAGCGCCGAAGCGCGTACGCGGGCGATCGCCGAGTTATCGCGGGGCACCGAAGTGGGCGCGCCGGAGAGCAAAGCTGCGATCGCCGAACGGTTGGGCGTTCCGTCGAACGAATGGCCGGCGCGAGCCTTGTCGATCACAGCGGTGGATACGGAGACCTGCGAGCTCTGCGTATTCAACGCGCAAAGCGGGGTTGGTTTGATCGAGGCTGTTGCGGCGAGTTGCGCCGTTCCGGGCCTGCGGCCGCCCATGCGCATCCGGGGTCGGCTCTACATGGACGGGGGGCTGTGGCGCAACGCTGAGAATGCGCATCTGGCACCCGCTGAGCGAGCGGTATTGATCGTCTCACCGTTCGGCGCGAGGATGCCGGCTGCGCCGCAGAGCCTCAGAAGCGATATGGAAGAGTTGCAGCGGAGCGGCAGCCGTGTGGCGCTGATCGCGGGGGACGATGAGTCCCTGGCGACGGTGGGAGCGGTTGGGCCGCTGGATCCGTCGATCCGCGCGGCAGCGGCGGAGGCGGGTCGGGCGCAGGGGCGGAGGGAGGCGGAGAGGATCAGGGCGTGGGCGGGGTGAGGCGGCGTGTCGTCCAGTGCCACGCGCAGGTTTTCAGGCTTCGTCAATTGACACGGGCATTTGTCGGAAAGGCAGAGCCGCATATTGGGCAGATTTCAAGCATTGTTCTATTCTGGCGTCGCGAATGGGGTCGCGGGCGGCGTGATTACTTGCGGCCGGCGAGCATCTGCATCGTGGCGTCGGCAACGCGGCTGAACTGGTCCGGTTCGATGTCGGAGAAATTGGCCACCACCGAACGGTTCACCGTGACCAGGAACGTGTTGGCGACCGCTGGATTGAGGTTATAAACACGCACCGCAGGGTCCTTCGGCCCCTTCCTAAAGTACGTGAGCGGAATTTCAAGATGGGCGGACTTGCTCAGGTCTTCCAGCCACTGCTTCGAACTTTCGCCGGCAATGATCATGGCCACCGCATGGAAGTTGCGAGACTTGTTCTTCAAGTACAGATCATTGAGCTGAATGATCTCTTTCGCGGTGTCGTCGGAAGTGTCGCGGAAAAACCCAAGCACGTCCGGCGCCTTGTCGTAATCGCACACGTAACACACGAGTGTCCCCTTATACGGCCCCGTGACATCGGAGACGGGAATCGACATCGTGGTGGCGCCGATGGCGGGGCCGGAGACGATATCGGCCGCGGGCGCCAGGGCGCCAAGCAACAGCGGACAAAGGATCGCGAATTTCGGGAGAGTGGTCATCCTTTTGATTTCGTCTCGTCGTCTTTACTCACGGTCTGGTACTTCAGCTTCAGCCATTCGAACCAGCCGCCCTTGAGGACCTTCACTTTGCGGTAACCGATGAGACTCAGCTGTTGCGCGACGTCGCGGGAGTCCTCATCGTCTTTGCAGGCGCAATAGACAACCAGCGTTTTTTCCCGGGACAATTCTGGGGGCGCAGTAATGTTCTTGGAATAAGGCAGGTTTACGGCGCCGGGGATGTGCTCGTCTTCCCAGATCGGAGGCGCGGCGGTGTCGACAATCACGATGTCCTTTGCGTGTTGGTCGATGTCCTTCTTCAACTCCTGAGGCGACATGAAATCGGGGACATAGACATAGCCCTCGACGCATTCGCCGTCGACGAACTTTCCGTTCTTGCAGTCCTGGGCGGAGGCGGACGCGGGGGCCAGGAGCCCGAGCAGCAGCACGGGAGCGAACCACGCTAAGGATGATCTCTGCCTCATGATGACCTCCTCTATTATTAGAACAATTATTGAAGCAGGGCGGTAATTTCGCTCTTCACCTGCTCGGTGGGGGTGAGACCGTCGTGCCGGGCGCAGATGCGGCCGTCGCGGGCGATTACGAAAGACGTGGGGAGCGGGAGTTCGCCGAAAGCCGGCTTCAGGTCGTCCTCGCGTCCGGCGCCAAGCAGGACGGGATAGTCCATTTTGATCTGCGCGGCGTACTGTTTGACGGCCGGGAGATCGTCGGCGTCATCCATCGCAATGCCAACGACGACCAGGCCGCGCGATTTGTAGGTGTTGTAGAGCTCGATGTACCCTGGAATCTCCTTGCGGCAGGGTGGGCACCAGGTGGCCCAGAAGTCCAGCAGAATCACCTTGCCTTTGTAGGCGGACAAGGTGACGGACTTGCCGTGGATGTCTTGGAACGTGAAGTTGAGATTCGCGGGTTTTGCGTTGGCCTTGCAGGCCGGCTGGGCGGCTCCGGATGTCGCAGCGATCGCGCAGGACAGGGCAAGCACGATCGCGATACGAGCGAGCATCGAAGACTCTATCTCCAGTCGTCGACTTTGACGCTCTTGCGGTAGGAGCACTCGTTGACGCTCCAACGGATGTTGCCGCTGCCGCCGACGACGACGACGTTGACGTTGTTGAGATACGGGATGGGCGCGTCGCCGGGAAGGCTCAGCCACTTGGCGTAAGGCTGGACTCCGGCGCGGGCCAAGCCGAGCTTATAGTTGATGACCTCCTGGTCGAGCCAGTAATGGTCCTTCGGAATTGTGACGTTCTCCTCCACCCACTTGATCAGCTTTTCCTTGGTGTCGAAGCCGAACCGGAGCAGAGGCGGCGTCACGGAAGGATCGATGAGGAGGAGCTTGCCGCCGCGCTGCGGCGGACCGAGGCCGCCGATAAACCGCTTCAGCGTGTACTGCCAGTCCTCGTCCTGCAGAACCATCATGGTGTTCTGACTCTGGCAACCGTCAAACGTGCTGACTACGTTGTCGTCCTTTTGAAAACCCTTCTGAACGCTGAGCGGGTTCCAACCCGGGGGCAGTCCGGCGACGTTTTCCGCGAATACGGCGGGGATGTCCGCCATGGGGTTGCCTTGAACGCCCTCGTAGGTGTGGCCGGGCACCGATCCGCCGGTGGCGTTCATCGACAGCAGGCTCCAGGCGCGGCCGATGAGGGCATCGGAGTTGTTGTAAAGTCCCAGGGCGCCGGTGCTGGAGTTCATGTCCAGCTCGTTGACGATCTTTCCGTTGAACACGGCCATCGAGGCCATCGAGGAAGTGGAGCTGGAGTGGGCGTTGGTCTGCGAAGCGGCCAGGGCGAGGATGGCGGGGAACAGTTCGGGCTTAGCGCCGGCCATGACGGCGTTGATGGCGACGGTTTCGACGGTGTATTGCCAGGCTTCGCGTTCGCCGGTCACACGCATCTTGCCGACGATCTCGTCGGGCTTGTGATGAGTGCCCTTGAGCATCGCCGCGACGCGCTCTTCGGTGGGCATGATGATGGGAAGCTGGTCGGTCCAGAACCTGTCATCAAAATACTTTTGGATGTTCTCGGCGGTGTCGGGGCCGATCAGGCGTTTCTTCTCGCGCTGAACGAGGCCGGTTTTCTTCTCCTCGTCGGTCAGCGGCTTCGTCAAGTAGTCGACGACTTCCTGCATGAAAGGCCGCTTGGTGACGGGATCGTCGCCCGCGATGTACGCGTCCAACTCCGTCCGCGTCTTTCCTCCCACGGGCGTGGGAGTGAAGGCCAGCCGGAGACCGGGCATACCTTCTTCATACGCCTTGTCGTGAACCAGATCCTGGAGGACGTTAATAATGACCCCTACCGAAGGGATCCCATAATTCGCTTCCACGTTCGCTACATGGCCGACGACCGCCGGCGCGCAGGTGCTTCAATGGCCTATGGCCATGACCATGAGGCCATTGACCGATTTGATCTCCTTCCACAGATCCGGGTCGTCGGTGAAATAGGAGCCCTTTTTCTCGCGGAATACCGTCTTGACGTCGGGCATGTGCACGGCCATATATTTCTGCATTTCCTGCAGAAACTTGTCGCCGCCATCGAAGGTCTCGTCCACGAGGTAGACGGTTTTGCCGGAGAGGCTCGCCGGGCGGGGCGCCATGGCGCGGAGTTGGATTGGCGGTGGATTGCCGGTGGGATTCAAAACCGTATACATTTGCTCGGCTGACGCAAACGTGCCGGCGCAAGCCATTGCGATGCCGACAAGACTAAGCCTTCTGGCATTCTTGGGGACGCTCTGTACGAGTCTATTTAGCCTCATGCCCATGTCTCCTGCCTCCGCATTCTACTGCCCTAGTTTACCGCCACGCAACCTGTCATGGCGGTTGGCGCCTTGTGCGCAGCGTAATGAGGCACGCGCCGAAGCAGTAAGATAGTGTCACGCTGATATTGACTCTTCGAGCAAAGGAGCCCGCGTGATGAGATCCAACCTGGCTAGATTCGGTCTTCGCCGACCCATGATGATTTTGGGAATTTGCGCTTTGGCGGTGCTTTTAGACCCGTCAACGACCACCACGAGAAAGGCGGGGGCGATTCCTCCAGAGGTGCGGAACGTGCTGGCGGTCTATGGTGCGACTCCCGTGATGCTCAACCGCAACTCGCGGGACTTCCGGGAACTGGACCAGGTTGACTGGAAGGGCCGCCCGGGAACCCCCAATCAAACAGCGGTTCTGTTCGGCGATCCTTCCAAGCCCGGCATGTATGTCCAGTTGCTCAAGCGCGGCCCCAACGATTGGAGCCGGCCGCACACGCACCCGAACGATCGCTACCTCACCGTGCTGAAGGGGACGATGCTGATCGGCACGGGGACGAAGTTCGATCCGAAGAACACGGTGGCTCTGGGGCCGGGCAGCGTCATTAAGGACTTCGCGAATCAGCCGCACTACGACGGCAGCGGGCCGGATGGTCTCACACTGGAAATCATCGGCATGGGTCCGACCGGGATGACACCGGCCGAAACGAAATAAGCAGGCCACGGCTCCGGGTGCGCCGCTCTACTCCAGATCGCTCGGAGTTTCTCTCTTGATCCAGGAATCGTAGTCGACGTTGTAGCCGGCGCGTTGCTGAAGACCGCGGATGCGCTCGCGGACGGCGGCGATCTCTTCTGCGGATAGCGGCGGCAGCGCGTGGATCTGCTGCTGGACGGCCTCGGCCTGCGCGGCGCCGCGAGCTTCGGCGGGACCGAGGTAGCTTTCCAGAAGGCGATTGGTCACGTCGCGGCTGTGCACGAGCGAGACGCGAATATTTCCCTGCCCGGTAACGACGTTTCCCACACCGAAGACGCGTTCGTTGGCCGAGTATTGCGGCAAAGCCTCGTCCTTGAAAGTGTAATATTCGCCCTTCATCGCGATGCCAGGAATGACCTCGGGGACCGATCCAATGGATGAAATCACCAGCGGCGCCCGTAGTTCGTGCTCCGAACCCGGCACCGGCTCGGCCTTTCGGCCCTCCACTCTGGTTTCAGCCACCTTCAGGCCAACCACGCGTCCGTTTTCCACGACGAGGCCGGTAGTCAGCCGACGATCCTGAAACCGAAAGAGATACTTTTCGCGGGCCAGACGCAGCATCTTCTGGCGGATCGCTTCGGTCTTGGCGATTTGCTCGGGCGTGGCGTTATCGGGAGGCTGTGCGAGCGGCATGTCCTGCTCGCGGCGGCGATAGATCAACAGGCATCCTTTGACGCCGCAATCCTCCGGGCGGACGCCATGCAACTTGCAGATGGCTGGAATGCCCTTCTTCTCCAGCTCATGCATGTTGGTTTCGATGCCGCGCTCGCGGAGCGCGCGCTCGTAGTTTTCAAACTGGAGGATCTTGACGACGTCAATCGATGCCAGCCCGCCGCCCACCACGAGCGTTTCATCGGGAGCCTCGTAGCGCGGGCCGTTGTAGGTTTGTTCGTTCTTGTGGTTGTACCAGTAAATGTAGGGATTCTGGTAGACGAGCCCTTTGCCGATATACTGTTCGGCGCCGGGGACGCCCAGTTCGCGGTCGCGCCAGGCTCCGTTAGCGAGGATGACGGCCGAGAAGCCGCACTTGCTGCAGAGCTCTTCAAATTCGATTTCACGGCCGAGCCTGGTGCGAGGAACGAAGTGGACGCCCGGTTTTCTCAGCCGCTCGTCAATCCGCTCGTACTCCTGCTTGCGCTGCTCTTTGTGCCAGCGCGGAAGGCCGTCCTCGATCTTGCCATAAGGCCGCGTGTTCTGTTCAAAGACGGCGACTTCAATCCCATGCTCCGCCAGGATCTCGGCGGCAACCGAACCGGCGACGGCTCCTCCGATCACAGCGACTACGTGGCGCGGGTTTTCAGACATGGCTCAGTGTGCCGGGGCTACATTTTGACTTCGCTGATTTGGACGATCGGCTCGAGAGAGGTGTAGTTCGGAATGTCGGCGAGGATCTGGGCGGCATGAGGCCCGAACGCGCCCCGGAAAGCGTCGGCGCTGTCGAACAGCATGTGAGCGGTTACGGCGAAGGCCGGCTTGGTTCCCGGATCGGTGCCGCTAATGCCCTGCTCCACCGTCACCTGCTTGCAGGCGGGGCCAAGATTCTTCTGGACCATCGGGATATGGCTTTGCAGGTAGTAGTTCATATTGAAGCTACCGCCTTCTTTATACGGATAAAGTACGCTGACTTTGACCATGGTGATGCTAGTGTCCCATAATTCGGCGCGCTTCGCGGCGGGCGGCTATTGACGCTCGACCACGAGTAGCGTGAAGGAGCCGGGCTTCGGCTTGGGACGGCCTTTTTGCCCCTGTGGCGGAGGCACCATCTGCGCGGCGGAGAGATACAGGCGCTTCGTTTTCGGGTCGATGGCCATGGTCTTGGCGCTCTCCTGCGTCTTGATGTCGCCGGCAGACTCGTACTGGTTGGGGCCCTTCTGGCGAATCACCGAGATGGTGCCGTCGTAATTTGAGGCGAAGATCATTTTGTTGTCCGCATCGTAGGCCACGGCGTCGACGCGCGTGCCGATAGGCAGCGTGGTGATGACCTTGCCGCTGGCAGCATCCATCACCGCCAGAACCTTGCTGCGGCATCCGATAAAGAGCCGGTCGTTGACGGTATCCATGGCCAGGCCGGTGGGAGTCTTGCAGCCGGTGATCGGGTACTTGTGCTTCACGGTTAAGGCCTGGGGATCGAAGTGCACGACCTCGGCCTCCTCTTCCAGGTTCACGAAGCCATTCCCCTTGCCGTCGGTTACGGCGGCCTCCGCGCCGCCTCCCAGGTCGACCTTGCCGATGACGGCTTCCTTGGCGGGGTCGATGGCAGTGATTTGCGCGGAGTCGCCGTGGCAGACCAGGACGCGCTTGCTATGCGGGTCGTAAAGGATGAAGTCCGGATCTTTGTCCACGGTGATCTTCTTGATTGTCTTGAATGTGTTTGTGTCGAAGACCGAGACGGTATTGCTGCCGCCGTTGGTGGTAAATCCGCGATGCAGGCTGGGAACAATCGCGATGCCATGAACGCCAGGCGTGTCTTCCACCTTACCGAGCAGCTTGCCGGAATCGGCGTCCAGAACGTCCACCTCCGTGCCGTGGGAAAGGTAAACCCGGTTAGCGGAGCTGTCGAAAACGACGTAATCGAAACCGCCGTCGCCGGGTACAGGGTAATGTTTCGTCAACTTGTAACCGGGTGCTTCGGCGGCGACGCAGAGCGCCGTGAAGGTGAAGAAAATCGAGAGGCAAGCCAGTGGTTTCATCGGTGTGCTGTCCTTGGCAGACAAGCTGCAGGATAACCGCCGAATCTGAAAATGATCTTAAAAACGACGCCTCTAGGTGCGCATGCGGGTGAAAAAGTACATGCCCGCCATCGCGAACAGGACGTCGGGGGACCAGGCGGCCAGCGCGGCTGGAAGCAGGTTCACATCGCCCAACTGCTCGAACAACTTGCCTACCGACCAGTAGGCGATGGCAATGGCAAAGCTCAGACCCACGCCGGCCATCGCGCCGCGGTTTCCGGCTAAGAAGGCGAACGGCACCGAGATCAGCGCCATCACCAAGGCGAACAGAGGCAGCGCAAATTTGCGATAGAAGCTCACCTGCAGAGTGATCGTATCGATGCCGCTGCGCTGCAAATCCCGAATGTAGGCCGCGAGCTGCTGGAAGTTCATCTGTTGGTCCTGCAACACCTCCTGCAGGAAGTAATCGGGCCGTTCGTCCAGCTCATTGAAGGTGGCCGCCTGTCCGCTGAAATTGTCGAACTTCTGCTGACGTCCAGCGAAGTCGCGGCTCCAGCCGTTCTCGAAGATCCAAGTGCCAAGCGCCGGCTCCCAACGGGCTTTTTCCGCCGAGATGTGTTTCCGAACCTGGAACGAAGCGGGATCGAGTTCGTACACTTGCGGACCGACCATCACTTTTTGACCCGGATCCAGATACTTGTAATAGAAGATGCGCGGATCGTCGGACGAACCGGGGTCAAAAATCCACTGGCGGTCCGGATGCAAGTAGGTTTGCACCGGACGACCCTTGATCTCTTTGCGGATCGCATCCTGTTTTCGGTTCGCGCCCGGCACGTAATAGTGATCGAAGGCGAAAAGGCCGACGCTCAGCAGAAGCGCGGCCGCCAGCACCGGGACCGCCAGCCGGTAAAGACTCACGCCGCTGGCTTTGATGGCGGTAATTTCGTTGTGCTTGGTGAGGATGCCGAACACGATCAGCACGGCTACCAGCACGCTGATGGGCGCTGAATCGTAAATCAGCTGCGGGGTCAGGAAGAAGAGGTAGGTGAACACACGGAACATCGTGATGTGGTTCTTCACAATGTCGCTCAGCAGCTCAAAAAACGTGTAAACGTGCGTCATCAGGACAAAGCTGACGAGCAGGAGCGAGAAATAGAACAAGAAGCTGCGGAGCACGTAACCGTCCATCACCTGTGGCGCCAGGAAGAAGCGCCAGGAGTGGCGGAGCCGTACGGACGCGCCTGCAACAGGAAGACCGCCCCGCACTCGCTTCACCAGAGACGTAACCGAGTCCATCGTCCACGCAATCCAATCCCGGTCGCCGGGACGCTCCAGTCGCAGGATTAGGATCAAGCCGACCACGGCGAAAATCGCGTTCGGAATCCACATCGCCAGCCCCACCGGCAGCTTTTGCTGCTTGGCCAAGCCATTGGCGGCGATCAGTCCCATCCAGTAAATAAACGCGAGGGCGACGGTGAGAACAAACGCGCTCGACTTGCCGCCTTTCCGTGAGGAAATGCCCAGCGAAATGCCGATCAGCGCCAGCAGGAAACAGGCGGGCGGGAGCGCCAGCCGCTGATGCAGTTCGATGCGCGCCTGTATCACACTGTCGCGATCCAGCGTCTTGTCGCGATACGCCAGACGATACAGCGGGAGCGTGTCGATCTCCGTGAAGCCTTTGGCATGCACCTCGTTCGGCTTCGTGGCTTCCAGAATAAGCGCACCCGTGCCGCCTTGCGTCTTGTAATATTCCGTCGGGTCCTTGCCGACTTCGTACGTGTTGGCATTTTGGAGCGAAAGCTGGATCTCGTTACGCTTCACGTCCGGAATGGCGATCGCGTCGGAAGCTACCGTGATGCGCGGGCCGTCTCCGCGATCATGGTCGCCCGGCTTCTGCTCGTCGGCCGGCGTCACGTCGGCGATAAAGACGTTGCGCCAGCGCGTCTGCGCGCCGGGGATCACGTCATTGATGTACAAAATACGGTTAGGAAACTGCTCCTCGAACACGCGCGCCTGGACTTCGGAAGTCAGTTCAGCGGCCACCAATTGATTGAGGATCTTGTAGGTCTTCCAGGTTGAATAGGGCGTGAGCCAGAGCGAAGCAGTCGCGGTAACCAGCGTCCCCAGGACCGAAAACAGGAGCACCGGCGCGATCACTTTGCGGCTAGGGATACCGCACGCCCGCAGGGCTGTAATCTCGCCGTCCGCGGACATGCGGCTGAGAGCGATCAACACGCCCACCAGCACGCCCAGCGGCACGGTGAAGCTGAGCGTAAAAGGGATTGCAAGGATAAACAGGTGAGCGACTGTGATCGGCGGCGCGGCGCTGCGCACCAGAATCTCAAACAGACGCCCGACGCGCTGCAGGAATAGCACGAACGTGAACAGCACCGTGCCGAGCACCGCGCTGTTGGCCACTTCGCGGAAAATCGCTCTGGACAGCAGTCCCATGATCAGCCGCCCGCCGCTTTCCGCACTTCGCCTGCGGCGGACTGCCCTGAGAGTGGAGGCGCTGGAACGATCGGCGGCTTGGGTACTTCCTCCTGAACAGGCTCCAGTTCCAGCTCATCGAAGAGAACGGCGGGCGCGACCACCGACGCGGTCGTGATGAAGGAGCCCGCGCCCATCAGCGCGAACGGCGCGTCGGAATCGATCAGGCCGAACACGTAACTTTCATCGGAGACCGCCGCGATATCTTTCAGTGAACGCGTTGAGACGTCGCGAAAACGCACGCCGCGCAATAATTCTTCCCTGCCGTCGGGGTAGACCTTGTAGGCCAGCAGCGGCGGCGCCACGGGACGGTCGCTCCCGGCAGCCTGCAGCAAACGCCGGAGCTCGGGGATCGTAGCCGACGATGGATAATCCAGCTGCCGGATCAATATGCCGTAAGGCTTGTTCCGGTCGTGGCACATCTGAATGAGCCGCTGTTTCATGTCCGCGGCCGGCGTGGTCTGGGAAGAACGGATAAACAGATTGCCGAAACCAGGCGCCCGCGCGCCGAACGATCCCGGCAGCCGCGCATGCCCGTTCGAACCGGGGTAGTCCTTGTAAATGGGAGTGCGCGTCAATAGAAAATTCTTGAGAATGCCCTTGTCAACCAGCGTGACCGGCTGCGCCGCCACCCCTTCCATGTCGTACAGGTAGTGACCCAGCAGCGTCTGGCCGTGCCAGGAAGTTTGGGTGGGATCGTCCACCACGCTCATCCAATCCGGGAGGACGCGCGATCCAATCCGGTTCTCGAGTTCGGTCGGAACATAGGGAACGGTGCGGCCCGGATCGGCGATGGGCTTACGGGTCACCTTCAGGTTGTCACCCAGAAGTTGCCCGAACAGTTGGGCTGCCGCGGGCGCCTCGAAGAGCATCGGACCGTCGTAGGCTTCACCCAGCGGCGCCTGAGCCAGCGCCGTGACGCGATCCGCCACTTCTTTCGTACCCTTCATCAGCTCGTCTTCAGAAGGAAGATCGCTGGCCTCGAATGCCTGATAGACTCGCGCTTCGTGAACGTCGCTCCCGTCGGCCGCCAACCCGCGCGCAACAATGCGAACGTAGGACACGTCCTCGGGCGTTCGCAGCGTGGTCCCCTCCGAGTTCAAGACGTAGTTCACGGACTGCGATTGCGTGAGCTCGACGCCCGAAGTCAGCACCAGCGGATACCCGGAGAAGACGGCGGAAAGCTTGACGATTCTGTCTTTCCACGGCCCCATGGAAACGTCGCGGTGCGGAAACGGCAGGATCGCCTGATTGGGCTGTGCCTTCGAAAAATCCGGCAACGGGTCCGGCACGCTCATATTCTTCAGCGACGACCGCTTGCGCGCGATCGCATCTTCCGCTGTCTTGAAAGCCCGGTCAGTCGCCAGCCAGAACGCGCGCCGCAGCGCGAGGTAGTCACTATCCAGGGGAAGGCGCTCGGGATCGTAGCGGCTGCCGAGATAAACCTGCGAGTAGATGTGATTGGTGCTGTCGAAATTGTAATTGCCCACCCGCACCCGGACCGTCGGAACTCGATAAGCGTCCTGGTGAGTTTCCACCAGCGCACCGAGGGTCGCAGCCACGCCGCTGCTAACCGTGTCCTCCACCCGGTATTCCATGAAGTAAGGCGGCTCCAGGCCGAGCGAGAAGAGCTCTTTCGACCGCGCCAGCTCGTCCTTCATCGCTTTCAGCAATACATCGTTGTCTTGGGCGACACTGACGGAAGGCAGGAAGCCGAAGGCGGAGAGCAGGAGGCAGAAGACGATAACGCGCTTCATTGACCAGCCCCGGTATCCTGAGGCGGCCCGAGGAACGGCGGCCGATCCTGCCCGCGCTGTTTCTTCTGGATCTCGATCTCGGAGACCAGCAGGGCCGGCGAGATGGCCGATACCGGGACCTGACCGGACTCGGCGCCGCAGTACCCATTGAAGATCACCGGCTTGTCGGACGTCGCCAGGATCTTGGCGAAGCTGGCCAGCGGCGTTCCGACGATGTCCACTCCGCGCACCAGTTCGTCCGGCCGGCCGTCTGGATAGACGCGATAGACCATCAATGGGATCACGGTGAAGGCCTGCAAGCCGCGCCGCTGCGTGGTCGTGTATCCGCCCGTCACCTGGTCGAAGTACAGGCCGTAAGGTTTGTTCTGCCGCTTGATCTCCGCGATCAGCATCTGCCGCAATTCCTGATCGCTCACCTGCTTCTTCGAATCCACGATCAAGTTGGATTGCCGCGATTCCACTTCCAGCCCCGGCTGCCTTCGCCCGTGACCATTCGAATGATCCACGCCTTGAATCGGCGAGCGCGACGTCAAAAATGTCTTGAGGATGCCGTTGTCCACGATCGTCACCGGCCGCGCCTTCACGCCTTCGTCGTCGTAACTGTAATAGCCGTTCAGGTCGACGCCGTCCATCGTTCGGCGGGTCGGGTCGAAGATTACCGACAAGAAGCTCGGCAGCACCGGCATCCCCACCGCTTTCGTGAAGGTCTGACCCTCGGATTCGTCCTTCTGGCGGTGGCCCTCGATCCGGTGGCCGAAGATTTCGTGGAAGAAGACCGCGGCGGCTCGTCCGGAAAGGATCGCCGGTCCCACGAAAGGATCCACTGCGGGAGCTTGCACCAGCCGCGCCAAGTCCTCACCCGCTCGATTCGCTGCAGCTTCGATTTGCGCCGACGCAGGCAGATGATCCAAGTCGCTGGCCTGGAAATCTTCGAGCGTCGTCAGATCCATGCCGTCCGTGGCTTTCCCCCGGGCAACGATGGTCAGATTGATGAAATCGCGCCCGTGAAGCAGCCGCGTGCCTTCAGTGCTGACCATCTGCTTGGTCTCGCGCTCCACCGAGAGATTGACGCTCGAGCTGAGGACGTCGGGATGGTCGCCTACCAGCTTGGACCATTTGCTGACACGCTGCGCCCATTCCGCGTTCAGGTCACCGGCCGCCGGAGGGGGTTCCTGATAGACCGACGCCGGTTCGATCGAAAAGTCGTCGGAGCCGTCGGCATCCTTCACCTTCACCTCTTCGGCGGACTTGATCTGAATCAGCCGCCGCGCCGCCAGCTTATAGGTACGATCAGTCTCCAGCCACACACGCCGCCGGATCGCATCCGGCACGTCGTCCAGCGCGAGGATGGCCCCGGGGGTAAACTGACCACGCTGGCCGTTGATGACGTGATAATTGTCCAGCTTCGGGCTGCCCACTCGCACTGTGACGTCGAGGTAGCGGACGCGGTTCTTGGACTGCGCGGTAAGCGAGCCCAGGCTGGCGGAAAGCGACTGGCTCTCAATCCCCGTCACCGTGTACGACATGTAATAGGGCGGCGGATCGGCTTTTTCTTTGAGAATCGTGAAGTTGCGCTGCAATTCCTGGCTGAGGAGGTCCAGCAGCGTCGGCGGCGGGGCCGCAGCAAGCGGCAGGCCGAGAGCGAGCAAGGATAGGAAACTGCGCACGAATTCTCAGGATAGCAAGGGACGGCGGACAGCAGTGAGCGAAAGGCGGAAGCCCGCGTTAGCTAGCGATCGACACTACGCCCCGATCCTTTAACCCGCTGATGGCCAGTCCGTAGCGCCCCCGCACGCCGGTCTTCTCGAAGATGTGCTTCAGGTGAATCTTGACCGTGCCGGGCCGGATGCCGAGCTCCAATGCGATTTCCTTGTTCTTAAAGCCCTGTTCCACCAGCTCCAGCACCTGGTGCTCGCGGGCCGTCAGTTCCGAGCGTGGGTAGCCGTCCTGTCGCGCGGAATCACGAAATACGCAGTCCTCCATCCAGCTCCGCCCCGACGCAACCGCGCGCAGGCAGACCAGGATGCTTTCCACCGGCGCGGTCTTGCGGATAATCCCGCGCGCGCCGGCCTGTAGCAGCCGCAACGCCTCCGCCTCGGTCATCGAAACGCCCCAGACCACGACCGCCGGGCCGGCGTCGGTCAACTTCAGCTCGTGCAGCCAATCCAACACCGCCCGCATCCCGAACCCCTTGTCGAGGATGACGATGTCCATCGGTTGGGCCGGCACCAAGTGTAAGGCCGCCTCCAGAGAACTGAGTGCCGCCGCGAACTGAAAATCTTCAGTTTCGCCCAGGAGTTTCCTCAATCCTTCGGCGGTAATGGGCTGGGTGTCACACGCGGCAACGGTCTTCTTGGCCGATTGTTCGTTCATTTTGACCTTCTGTCACGCGCGCCTGTTCGTAAGGGGTCTCAGTTGGAATCAGAACCAAACTAAGCCTTATCGGCGATAGCGTTCGAAGATTTAGTTGATCGGGAATCGCAAGGCTCTCATGTTATGATCGGATCTAGCCGATTTGATCGGGTGGGACTCTCTAGGGAGAAGTCCTGTCCAGCGCCACATGCCCCAGTCTGACGTCCCGAAAATTCCTGGCACTTGGAAAGCTCTGTTTATCTGCCCTAACCAGAAGATAACCAGGGACTTAGCTCCGTTACTGGACCGTCATCTGCCGAATCTCGGCGGCTATGAGCTGAATGCATATCCCGGGCGCCATCAAATGGCCGAGGTGCTGAGCACCGAATTGCCCAACCTCTGCCTGCTCGAAATCGGCGAATCCCCGGACCGGGCTCTGGGCCTGATTCCGGACCTGTTGCGCCTGGATCCCAAGCTTCCCATCGTGGTGGTCCTGAACAGCAACGACCCGGAGTTGGTCCTGCGCTGTCTCCGCCACGGCGCCAGCGATTTCCTGATTCAGCCGTTCACGAGCGACCAGGTGGAAGCGGCGCTGCAGAAGGTCGCCCGGCTGCAGCCCGCCAACGCCGCCAAACCGGGCAAGGTTTATTGTTTTATGCCCGCCAAGGGCGGCTGCGGCGCCAGCACCATTGCCAGCAATTTCGCCTATCAGTTGAAGCGGACCGGCGATAAACGCATCCTCCTGGCCGATCTGGACCCGCTGGCGGGGACTTTGTCATTCCTGTTGAAGATCAAATCCAACTACAGTTTCATGGACGCGCTGGCGCGTTCCGCCGAAATCGACGCTGATTTGTGGAAAGCGGTCATCACCAGCCGCCAGGGAGTGGACGTGCTGCTCTCGCCCGAGGCCATGACCGAGGGCATGAGCGACCTGACCAACGCCAGCAGCATTGTCGAGTACGCCCGCGGCACGTACGACCTGGTGGTACTCGACGCCGGCGGAGTTTATGGCGATTGGAACCTAAGCCAGGCCCAGCGGGCCGATGAAATTCTCCTGGTGACTACCAATGAGCTTACCGCCCTGCAAGCCGTCCAACGCGCGCTCGGTTATTTGGAAGCCAACGGCGTGCAGCGTTACAAAATCAAGCTGATCGTGAATCGATACGACCGGCACGCCGGCCTCAGCAAAGACGTCATCGGGACGGCCCTGCACACCGACATCTACCACATCATGCCGACGGACTACGACGCCATCCAAAAAGCCCTGATGGAAGGCAAACCGCTCGCCCCAACCACGAGTTTCGGCAAGAGCGTCATCGCATTGGTGGACCGCCTGGCCGGTGGCGTGGAGCCGCAGAAGAAGAGCAGTTCGCTGTCCGGCCTCCTCTCGCTGTTTTCCCGCACGTCGTAGCCTCCCGCTCCAAACAAAACTAGCGCGATTTGTACTATCCTGTGGGAAAAGTGTTTCATCCCGATGTTGCAAAATGATTTCGGCGCCCCACGGCCCGCACAGGCTTTTCCACCGTTAATTCCACAAGCTATCTGCTTCACAACACACGTCACAGAAAAACGCTTGGCGCACGCGAACCGCGCCGCTACTGTAGAACGGTTGGCTTTTTATGGCTACTGTTGACATCGCGCTCGAACGCGGACTGCCTGCCAATCCCGACGCGGAGCGTTTCGTGCTGGGCGCCGTCCTGATGGATGACGCGCTCTACATTCAGGTAGCCGGGGTGCTGGAAGCCGACGATTTCAGCCTGGAAAAGCACCGCCGCATCTTCCTGCGGATGGGCGAACTGTACCAGCGCGGCGAGCGTATCGACCGGGTCACCGTCGCCAACGAACTGATGAAGCAGAACCAGCTCGAATCCGTCGACGGCATCAGCTATCTGGTCTCGCTCGACGAAGGCCTGCCCACGCTGGCGAACCTGGAAAGCTACGTCCGCATCGTCAAGGACAAGGCCGTTCTGCGGCGCATCATTTTCACGTCGCAAAGGCTGATCGACCGCTGCATCGTCGGCGAAGAAGAGCCCGACCAGATCCTGGCCAGCGCCGAGGAAAGCCTGCTGAAGCTCGGCGACACCCGCGCCGAAGACGCTCTTGCCAGTCCCAAGCGCATCCTCGAGGAATTCGACGGCGGCATCAATGCTTTCCTCGATCCCAGCAAACGCATCAAGGGACTGAGCACCGGCTTTCTCAAGCTGGACGAAATGACCGGCGGCTTGCATGAAGGCGAGCTGGTGATCCTGGCTGCGCGGCCCTCCATGGGCAAAACCGCTCTGGCGCTCAACGTCGCCCAGCACGTCGCGATGTTTCCAGGCCAGAAGCAGACGGTCGCGGTCTTCTCGCTCGAAATGTCGCGCGAATCGCTGCTCACTCGCATGATCTGCGCGAGCGCGCGCGTCGACCAGCAGAAGTTCCGCGCCGGCTACCTCAACCAGGAGGAACGCCGCAGACTGGCCAAGGCGGCCACCGATCTGGTGCAGGCGCCGCTCTTCATCGATGACACTTCCGGCACGCATCTGATGGACATCCACGCCAAGCTGCGGAGGCTGCAGAGCGAGCACGGCCTGTCGTTGGTGGTGGTCGATTACCTGCAGTTGATGAGCGGTCGCGGCCGCTTCGAGAACCGCAACCAGGAAATCAGTACTCTCTCCCGCGGCTTGAAACTGCTAGCCAAGGATCTGAAAGTCCCCATGCTTGTGCTCTCGCAACTGAGCCGCGCGCCTGAAACGCGGCCCGGCGATCATCGCCCGCAGCTGAGCGACCTGCGCGAATCCGGCTCCATCGAGCAGGACGCCGATCTGGTGGCTTTCATCTATCGCGAAGAAGTTTACAAGCCCGACCGCGAAGACCTGCGCGGCATGGCGGAATTACTGCTCGCCAAACAGCGCAACGGTCCCACCGGCCGGGTCAATCTGGTCTTCCTGCGCGAGTTCACGAAGTTCGAAAATCGGACCAACGATCTGGACGGCGACGATCTCCCGCCGGACGAATAGCGGCTCACTCACTGCGTGCGCCTTTACTTGGTCGACGGCGGCTCCAGATACGGGATGTCGTTGTACGTGACCCGCCGCTGGAACTTCCACTGCCCGTTTTCGCGCACTAGCGTGTCCTCGTAGTGACCGCTGTGCATCGCCTCCGGCTGATCGTTCACCCCTGGCACGACAAAGGTCCAGCGCGACCAGGCCGTTCCGGTGTCGCCATGCACGTCGATCCTGAAGTTCGACATCAGATGGTACGTGATGCGCTTCTTCGCACCGGGCGCGGGCGCCGGGAGGTTCTTCTCCATCATCGCGAGAATGCCCGCCGGCGTTTTCGCGCTGCCGAAGCCTCCGGCCCATTCGCCGTCTTTGGCGAAAAGGTTGGAGTAGGCCTTCAGATCGTGAGCGTCCAGCGTCCGCCCATATTCGACCAGCAAGTTCTGGATCGCCTGAATATCTTCCAGCCGCTGTACGCGTGCCGCAAATGATTTCTCGCCGTGCGGTCGTTGCCCGAACACGCCGGCCGGTATCACCAGGATCGCGGCCAGGATGACGACAGGTTTCGGATTCATGGTTTACCTCGACGCGAGTTTATCATTCCCGGTTATCTGCCGCCCGCGACGTCCAGGATCGATCCGGTCACGTAGGAAGCCTCATCCGACAGCAGCCAGAGAATCGCGGTGGCGATTTCTTCCGGATATCCGCCGCGCTGCATGGGGATGGAAGACTTGAGACGATCCACGCGGCCCGGTTCGCCGCCCTGGGCGTGCAGGTCCGTGTACACCACGCCCGGGCGGACGGCATTCACACGAATCCCCTCTTCAGCCACCTCCCGCGCCAACCCCACCGTGAATGTGTCGATCGCTCCCTTAGTAGCCGCGTAGTCGACATATTCGTTGGGCGACCCGTACTTGCTGGCCGCCGACGACACGTTGACGATGCTGCCGCCGCGTCCACCGCGCTGCCGCGACATCCGGCGCACGGCCTCGCGGGCACATAGCATACTACCGATGACATTCGCCGCGAACATGCGTTCCATGCGTGACGCGTCCATTTCCTCCAGACGCATTTGATGTTCGAGCGTCGCGGCATTGTTCACCAGTGCGCTTACGGAGCCGAGCCGGCCCGTTTCCTCAAACAGCCGCACCACATCGGCCTCGACGCTGACGTCCGCCTGGATCGCAATTGCGGCGCCACCCTCCTCACGGATCTCCCGCACGACTGTTTCGGCGGCATCCCGCTGGTGGAGATAGTTTACTGCCACGTGGTAACCGCGCTTCCCCGCCAGGCGCGCCGTGGCTGCTCCTATGCCGCGGCCTCCGCCGGTAACTAATAAGACTCCCGCATCTTTGGCGCTATTCATGGAAACAACTCATAGGAGAATCGTAATATGGCCCTCCAGTTCACCACGTCCTACCTGGAAGACACGCTCTCGCTGTTCCGCTATTACAAAGGGCTCGCCGAGCGGGCGATCGCGCAGGTCACCGACGAACAACTCACCGCCGCTTTCGACGAGGAAATGAACTCCATCGCGATCATTGTCAAACACCTCAGCGGCAACATGCTATCGCGCTTCTCGGATTTTCCGGCCGCCGACGGCGAAAAGCCCAGTCGCGACCGCGACGCCGAATTCGCCGATGCGCCCGCCTCCAGGGAAGCGATCCTGGGCATGTGGGAACAAGGCTGGAGCTGCGTATTCACCGCGCTGGAACCGCTTACCGGCGCGGACCTGGCTGGAGTGACGACGGTTCGTGGCGAGCGCCATTCCGTGATGCAGGCCATCAACCGCCAGCTCGCGCACTACGCCTACCACTGTGGTCAAATCGTGTTTCTCGCGAAACAGCTGCAGCACAAGGATTGGAAATCGCTAAGTATCCCGCGCGGGGCGTCGGGGCGCTTCAACCAACGCGTCCAGAGCGGCGAAGCCAGCCAGCGCTAGCGGACGGCTTCAGCCTTTCTGAACGCTTCGGCTTCCACCCGCGAATCGCTTCCACCGATCAGCGCGCGCAAGCTTTCCTCCCAGCTCTCGCCCGGCTCCTCCAGCTTCCGCTCCGCTACCTGCAGAAGGTTTCTGCCGCCGTCGCCGTCGTCGGGATAGAAGGCGCCGCCCAGGGCCAGCAGTGCCTCGCGCCCGCAAACCGTCTCGCCGGCTTCCTGGGCAATCTCATGCAACCGGTGCAGGACCGCACTCACGTGCGCAGGCTTCATGCCTGGCAGCACCAAGGCTAGCCGGTTATCCGCAAGCCGCCCCAGCCGGTCGTATTCGCGCGACGCTTTGCGCAAGCCTTTACACACCGCAACCAGCAGTTGGTCTCTCTTGGCGTAACCGGCCGACTCGGCCAGCTCGCGGAAGTCTCGCAACTCCAAGACCACCAATGCCACGGGCTGGCTGTCGCGACGCGCCCGCGCCAGTTCTTCATCCAGGAAGCGTATGAGCTGCGAGCGGTTGTGTACGCCCGTCAGCGTGTCCAGGTTGGCTCTCAGCTCCACTTCCCGGTGCGCGATGGCATTCTGCAGCGTGCCCGCAATATTCGGCGCTGCCGCCGACAGCAGCTGCAGTTCCCCGCGCGTGAAGGAGTCCTTCTTACTGCGATACAGCGCCAGGACCCCCACCAGGCCCTGATTGCTGGTCAACGGCATCGCCAGCACCGAACGCAGCGGCTCGTCCGAGTCGCATTCAAAGCCCGGGTCCACCACCGGATTCCCGTTTACGACGGGCTGAACGTTCTGCCCCACCCATCCCGTCAGGCCTTCACCCAGCGGCACTTCCAGCCTGGATAGAAACCGCGCGTTCTTGCCGGTGGCGAACTCCGGTTTCAGCACATTCGCGTGCCGGACAAAGAATACCAGCGCTTCGTGAGGGATCTTACCTCGCACCGCTGACTCCATGCGCGTCATGGTCTCTAGCGGGTCCAGCGAAGTTCCCGCCGCCGCGGTTTCGCGAAGCAACTGTTCCTCCCGAGCCGCCGCGGTGATCGTCGTCAGGAAATCGTCCCCATGCGCGCCTTGCGGCAGCCCGCATACATCCAGGCCCGCATCCGGCGCCAGCCCCTTGTCCACCTGAATCTCGGTGGAAAGCACCGGCCCCTGCGCCGCCTGA
This sequence comes from Bryobacteraceae bacterium, assembly GCA_035501155.1. Lineage (GTDB taxonomy): Bacteria > Acidobacteriota > Terriglobia > Bryobacterales > Bryobacteraceae > Palsa-89. The sequence continues at coordinate 149,375 of DATJWO010000029.1, read as the reverse complement.
GCTTTGGCACAGTGCTCCAGCTCCTTGTATTGCTGGCGCAAGACCTCAACCACTCTCGGGTCGAAGCTCTTGCCGGATTCGGCTACGATCAGCTCCATCGCTTCCTCGATCGGAATCCCTTTGCGGTACTCGCGGTCGGAAATCATCGCGTCCAGCCAGTCCGCCGCCGTCAAAATGCGCGCTCCTATCGGGATGCTCTCGCCCTTCAGCCCAAATGGATACCCCGATCCGTCCCACTTCTCGTGATGCGCCCTTACGATCGGCGCCACTGGATAGGGGAAGCGCATCTGTTCGACGATCTCGGCGCCTACCAGCGGATGCACTTTCATCTTGGCGAACTCTTCCGCCGTCAGCTTTCCTGGCTTTGTCAGAATGTGCTCCGGAACAGCGAGCTTGCCGATGTCGTGCAACAGTGCGCCGGCCCGCAATGCCTCGAGGCCGTTGCCGGTCAGCCCCATCGCCTTGCCGATTCCCAGGGCATACACCTGCACTCGCCGGATGTGCCCGCGCGTATTGAGATTGTCCTTCGCCTCCACCGCCAGAGCCAATCCCTCGATAGCGCGCAGGTGCAACGCCGCCACATCGTCGGCGTGTTTCTCACGCATGCTCCATTCGGTCTTTTGCGCGCGGTAATGCCGGTAAGCCAGGTACAGAGCCGCAAGCACAAGCAACGAAGTGCCCGTCGAAAACGCGGACTTCCCCAAATGAATCACCTGGGCCAAAGCCGCGGCTACCAGGTAATAGGGGAAAGCCCAGAAGTAAGAGCCCTGCCAAAGGCTACCCAGCCGCTGCGATCCCGAAAGGCGGGAAAGAATCGCAGCCGGAAAAGTGTTGGCCAGAAACAAGGCTGCAGCCGCAATAAACAACCGGATGGACTCGTCGCTAAGCCAGTTGGGTAACAACGAGTGCAGCACGAAGCTCGCGGTGGAGATGATCGTGGCCTGCACGCCTATGCTCACCAGGAACCGCCGCCACGACCACGCCTCTGGCGAACGCAGGTTTTGGATCAACACCGCCGCGCAACCGATACACACCGCTTCGGGCGGGCTCAGCTGCACAATACTTAACAGAAGAAACGGCAGATTGAGCGAGAAACCTCCGCCGCGCCCCGTCCGGTTCAGATAAAAGAAGCTCGCAAGTGTAACGAGCGTCAGGTAAGTAAGGAAGCGCTGCGTATCTCCGCCGTGCAGGCGAAACCCCAGAACGGCCAATTGCGCGAAACCGAGCGCGGCCACCACTAAGACGAAGAGGCGCGATCGTGCCGAGATCCTTTTCAACGCAGCCGCAGCGGGCTGGGTCTCCATTCGCACAATCCTCCACTGAGCGGGTTGCCTGAGGCGCTCTCCCTTAACATCGCCCCTTTTGTGCGTAATTGCGATAAGTGAAACCCCTAATGCATGGAGCACAAAACCTCGCAGCGAGGTGGTACCGGAAACGGTCCCGTACTGTAAACGCGCGTGATATCATGCAACTGGAATATCTGAATGGGAGGCAGTTCCGTCCATGTCTCGGCAAGCCGTATTTAGTCTCGCGTTATGCGCCCTCACTGCGGCGCCGATTATGGCCGCCGATGGATCGCTGCCCGGTTCCGACTGGGCTTCAATCGCCAAGCTGCCGGACTTTAACGGCGTGTGGGAGATCACTTTCGGGGGCGTGGTGGGCGGCCCACCGGCAAAAATTTCATTCACGCCGAAATACGAGGCCATTCTGAAGGCCTATGAGAAAGCTCCTGATCAGGACACGCCCATGGCGAATTGCGTCCCACCCGGTCTGCCCGGCATTATGCTTCAGCCTTATCCGATCGAATTTTTGTACACGCCTGGCATGGTGACCATCGTGATTGAGGCTTTCTCGCAGGTCCGCCACATTTACACCGATGGCCGTAAGCATCCCGCCGATCCCGACCCCACTTACAACGGCAACTCGATCGGGCACTGGGAAGGCGACACGTTGGTGGTGGACACGGTCGGATTCACGCCCGACACACCTCTCGGCATGAACATGGGAATGCGCCATAGCTCGAAGATGCATATCGTCGAGCGGTTCCACCTCCTGGACCCCAACAAGCTGGATCTCGTGATGACCATCGAAGATCCCGAAGCCCTCGCCGAACCCTGGGTCCGCAAGGCGGTATTCGCCCGCCATCGCGACTGGACCATCGACGAATACGTCTGCCAGCAAAACAATCGTAATTCTCTGGATCCCAGCGGCAAAGCCGGAATCAATCTGAACCAACCCAAATAGAGGTAATCGAACTGATGAAGATGAAAGCCTTTAGCAAGCCGGTATCCGCCGCCGGCGGCTTCGCGGTCCTGGCGGCCGCTCTTTTGCTCTGTGTGCAGCCTGCGAGCGCGCACCACTCGTTCACGATGTTCGATAACAGCCACACGGTTGTCCTCACCGGAGTCATCAAAGATTTCCAGTGGACCAATCCGCATACCTGGACCTGGATCGAAGTCACCAACGACAAGGGCGTCACCGAGACATGGGGTATCGAAGGCATGAGCCCCAATTTCCTCGGCCGCCGCGGCTGGACCAAGGACACCTTGAAGCCTGGCGACCACGTGTCCATCACGATCTTTCCGCTGAAAAATGGCGAACGCGGTGGGACTTTCCTGCGCTGCAAGCTCGCCGACGGCCGCGAGATGGTGATGTTCGAAAATCCCAAGGTGATCAAGTAGCCCGCGCCGCGGGTAGCATCCGGCTAGTCACATCGGATACGATCGCCATATGCATATTTTTGCCGCAGGCTGGCTGGCGCGACGGACGGTGCCCGTAAGATGAGTGAAGGACGCGAGATCCGTGACTACGATTACGTTAATCATCCTTACGCACGCGTGCGCGACGTTTTGAGCAAGGACGCGCCGGCGGTGTTTCAATCGGCGACCAAAGCGGCCAGTTCGCGCGCCCAGTCGATCGCTTCCGAGTTGCGCGTGGACATCAGCGGAATCGCCGTCGAAGCCGACATCATCGTGTCCGTCAAAAAGGTCGAGGAACAGACGCCCGAAATGGCTGCCCCTATCACTCGCCTCCAGTTGGAGTGGCAGGCGGCGAAAAGGCCCGGCCTGTTCCCGCTCATGAAGGCCGAGCTTTCCATCTATCCGTTGACCACTAGCGAAACGCAGCTGGAATTCTCGGGCAATTACGAACCGCCGTTCGGCGCTCTGGGCAAGGCCGTCGACGCCGTTGTCGGTTACCGCATCGCCGAAGCCTCCGTGCACCGCTTTCTGAATGACGTGGCCGGATACCTTCGGCAGGCTCTGGCGGAGTAGCCTCGCCAGTCACCAGCCGCTGACCACCGGCCGCCGATCTCCCTATAATTGGTGCAGGTGACCGACGCCGCCATCCTGGAACACATCGCGCGGCTGCCTCACGCGCGCGCCACTTTCAAACAACTGGTCCGTGAACTCGGCTCCCGCGGCGCCTCGCGCAGCGAATTGGACACCGCGCTCGACCGCTTGACCAATCGCGGCGACCTGATCGAGGTGAAATCCGGCCACTTCGTCGTCACGCGCCGCAGCCGCGAATACGCCGCCGGCCGCCTCAATATGCATCGGGATGGCTACGGTTTCGTGATTTCCGATCACCCCATCGAAGGTCTCCATGGCGACATCTACATCCCGCGCGAGTCCGCGCAGACTGCCATGCACGGCGACCGCGTGGTGGTTCACATCGCCCGTATCGCCAGTGACGGCCGCGCCGACGGAGAAATCGTCAAGATCCTCCGCCGCGCGCACCAGACCGTGGTCGGCGAGTTCCGCGTCCGCAAGCGCGGCTACTTCGTCGTGCCGCACGACGAGCGCATTCATCATTGGATTGCGATCCAGGAAGGCATGAAACTGCCGCCTGCCACCCCCACGCGCGACCGTGTCGGCGTGACGCCGATCGAAGTCAGCTCACCCGAAGATCTCGACGGCATGATCGTTAATGTCGAGATCCTTGAATTTCCTGAAGAGGGTGAAGACGCCGTCGGCCGCGTCATCGAGATCCTGGGCCGTCCCGACGACTTCGGCGTCGACGTCGAGATCGTCATTCGCAAACACCATATCCCGCATCAGTTCCCGCCCGACGTGCTCAGCCAGGCGCAGAGTTTCTCCAACATCATCCGCCAGGACGAGTTCGCCGGCCGCCAAGACTTCCGCCACATGGACATCGTCACCATTGACGGCGAAACCGCGCGCGACTTCGACGACGCCGTCTGGATTGACCACCTTCCCAACGGCAACTTTGCACTCGATGTCCATATCGCCGACGTCAGCCGTTACGTCCAGCCCGGAAGCCCGATCGACGAGGAGGCTTTCCTTCGCGGCACCAGCGTGTATTTTCCGGACCGCGCGGTGCCCATGCTGCCGCTGGAGCTCTCTACCGAGATCTGCTCGCTCAAGCCCTCAGTCGACCGCCTGGTGCTTTCCGTGCAGATGGAGATCGACCGCCGCGGCGACGTCCTGTCGCAGCGATTCTCGCGAGGCGTGATCCGTAGCGCCGAACGCATGACTTACACCGACGTGCACGCGCTGCTGGAAGGTGATGCGGCATTGCGCGAACGCTACCAGCGCCTGGCGCCCCGCTTTGAACTGATGCGCGAGCTGGCGCTCATCCTCAACCGCAAGCGTATCCAACGCGGCGCCATCGACTTCGATATGCCCGAACCGCTGATCGAGTTCGACGAGTTCGGCGAGATGACCGCGGTCACCCGCAGCCCGCGCAACATCGCGCATCGAATCATCGAAGAGTTCATGCTGGCAGCCAATGAAGCCGTCGCAGCGCATCTGGAGCAGGCGGACATTGCTTCCATCTTCCGCATTCACGAAACGCCCGACCCCAAGCGCGTGATGGAGTTTGAAGAAATCGCGACGCACTTTGGTTATTCACTTGGGGTCGGCGCGCTGCCGGTAAAGCGCTTTCGGATGACCGAGCGCGGCCGCGACGGCCGCCGGGTGCAGAAGGAGATCGTGATGGCGGGGGAGCTTTCGATCTCCTCCCGCAATTATCAAAAGCTCATCGCGAAGGTGGAGGGCAAGCCCGAAGAGCGCATTCTCAGCTATCTGATGCTACGGTCGCTGAAGCAAGCGCGTTACAGTCACGAAAATCACGGCCACTTCGCACTTGCAGCCAGCAGCTACACCCACTTCACGTCACCTATCCGCCGCTATCCCGACCTGATCGTCCATCGCATCCTGGGCGCTTCACTCGACGGCCATCGAGGTATCCTGAACCCGGATCACCTGCAGCTGATCGCACACGATTGCTCGGAAACCGAGCGCCGCGCCGCCGACGCCGAGCGCGAACTGGTGGAGTGGAAGAAGGCACGCTTCATGGAAGATCGCGTCGGCGATCAGTTCGCCGCGCTCCTCATCAGCACCACGCGCTTCGGATTCTTCGTCGAGTTACAAGAGCTGTTCGTCGAGGGCCTGGTTCCCATCGACACGCTGCCCGGCGACCGCTACATGTTTCACGAAAACACGCGCAGAATCGTCGGCCAGCACACCAGGCGCGAGTTCCGTATCGGGGATACCGTGAACGTCATGCTCGATCGTGTCGACCCGATCGAGCACAAGCTGACGTTCTCGCTGGTTGAAACCCAGCGCACAAGCAAGAAGCGCCGCAGGTAAGCTAGGCCACTGAGGCCGCCCGCAATGGGAATTGCTGTGATGCCAAGGTCTCCAGTAGGTGTTCGTGGATCCCCGGCTCCAGCATGTAGTATTGCTTCCCGCCTTCTTCAACGACCACGGCCATTTTTTTGGCGGTGAGTAACAGGCACAGTTGCTGCTCGCCCGGCGTCAGTGACGATGCATCCACGCGCGCCATGCCGCGTGGTCCAGGGGTTAATTTGCGAACGAAGTCCCGCGTGAAGATCTGATGATCGAGGCCCTCCAACGCCGCGCCGGCCGACACCCAGCGATGCTCAGCCGCGCCGAAGAAATACGGGCCGGTCGCGAAAGCCAGCAGGAACACGACGACGTCAATGAACGCTGCCAGCGCAAGCGCGAAAACGTGACGGGCCGTGGGCGCGGTGAAGAGCTCCTGGAACGCCACCAGCATGTCTTCCTGCCCCGAGACGGTTCGATCAACGAAATCCGTGTATGCCGGTACAGCCGGTTTCGTGAGTTGTCCGGAGTGCAGGGTCCGCTCGATATCGTTCCACGGCACGTTGTCGTAAACCTGGCGGTAAGCCGACAACTGCTTTTCGGTCGGATCGAGCGGCTTGGTCGCCCCAAGGAAGCTCGCCAGTTGCGCTTGCGAACTCTGCATTTGCGTGAGCGATTGCTCGGCGAGCTTGGTGTAACGGTCAAACGCCGAGTACCGAACGCCTTCGCCCGCGCCTTCCTTGTAATTCGCCTCGTAGGTCTGCGCCTCGCGAGCCACAGCCTCCCGCACGTTGGCCAGGTACGGATCGGCATCCTGAGCGCGCGAGATGTGTCCGTGCGTCTTCTCCGCTTCGGTCATCTCCTGTAGAGCCAGCACGTGTTTCTGCTGCTCGTCGATCGCTGCGGTGAGCAACTTCTGCGTCTGCCCCGCAGAATCGTTCAACGTGTCATACAATCGCCGCTCAATCGTCGCCGGTCGTTCGCGCGCGCTGAACCAGGTGTACAGGCTGGTATAAGAGAACGCGATCGAAATGATCGCTGTCACAATGTAAACGCCGATCAGTAGCGGACGCCGGCCAGCGGTGTGTGACGAAGTGCTGAAGCCGATCAGCCACGCCACTAGCACCAGCGCTGTCTGCACTCCGATGGAGGCAAGAACCGAGAACCACACCGACAGGTACAGGCTCATGCCCTCGTAGGTTGTGTACCAGGAGACGATGGAAAGCAGGCAACTGGCCACAAACAGGGCCTTGACCATGGGCCGGCTCACGCCAGTCAAATCAGTGGAAGCGTTGGAAGACACGTATCCCATGCGGATTCACTCCTTGAGAACAGGTACGTGCGGCGCCGGGCGCGGGTTCCAGGAAAACTACTCTTCTTCCTCTTCTTCGCCGGTCTTGGCGGCCTTCGCGGCGGCGATGATCTTTTCGGCCTGCGGCGCGGGAACGTAATCGTAGTGATCGAACTCCATCGAATAGGAAGCCCGGCCCTGCGTCATGGAGATCAGGTCGTTTTGATACGTGAGCATCTCCGACATCGGTACCTGCGCGCGAACAATCTGCGTGCCGCCCTTGGTATCCATGCCCTGAATACGCCCGCGACGGCCGTTCAGATCGCCCATCAGGTCGCCGGCGTATTCCACCGGCGCCTGCACTTCGACGTTCATGATCGGCTCCAGCAGCGCGGGCTTGGCTTGCTGCATCGCGGCCTTAAAGGCTTTGCGGGCGGCCAGCTTGAACGCCATTTCCGACGAATCGACGTCGTGGTAGGAACCGTCGTAGACGGTGACCTTGAAATCCACCATCGGATACCCTGCGAGGAACCCGTTGGCGGCCGCTTCGACGATTCCCTTTTCGACCGCCGGAATGTACTGTCTTGGAATCGAGCCGCCGAAAATCTCATTGGCGAATTCGAACTTCGCGCCGCGCGGCAGCGGCTCCATGCGGATCCAACAATCGCCGAATTGGCCGTGTCCGCCGGTCTGTTTCTTGTGACGGCCCTGCACATCCGCCTTGGCGCGAATGGTCTCGCGGTAAGGAATCTTGGGCGCGTGCAGCTCGACGTCCACGCCGTAGCGCTTCTTCAAGCGGCTGACAATGACTTCCACATGCTGCTGGCCGCTGCCTGCGAGCAGAAACTCCTTGGTCTGCGGATCGCGATAGAAGCGCAGCGACTGGTCTTCTTCCAGGATGCGCTGGACCGCGTTGCTTAACCGGTCCTCATCCTGACGGCTTTTGGCGGAGATCGCAAAAGCGATCGAGGGCTCTGGCAGTTGCACCGGCGGAAAGCTGATCATCGAGGACTTGTCGCACAACGTGTCGCCAGTCAGCGTGTCTTTGAGCTTCGCAACCGCGCCGATGTCGCCGGCCTTGAGATCCGTCACTGGCTGAATGGTTTTACCCGCCAGGCAGCCGACGTGGGCCAGGCGCTCAGTGCCGTTGTTACGCGAGTTCGTCAGGTTGGCATCATTCTTGACCACGCCGGACATTACCTTAAAGTAGGTGACTCGGCCGGCAAACGGATCGGCGATCGTCTTGAAGACGAACGCGGCAACCGGCTCGCTATCCTTGATGGCGCGCTGAACGTCGTTGCCATTGTTCTTTGCGGCGACCGGTAGGTGTTCGGTGGGCGCCGGGAAATTTTCGACGACAAAATTCATCAACTGATCGGATGCCACATTGTGCAGGCCAGACGCGCACAGCACGGGATAGATGCGGCGCTCGCGAATTCCCTGGCGTAGGCCGTCCAGAATATGTTCCGCCGGCAGCGTGCCTTTGTCGAAGAACTCCTCCATCAAAGCGTCATTGCCTTCTGCCACCATCTCTACTAGTGCTTCGTGCGCTTTCTGCGCCGCGTCGGCGAGATCGGCCGGAATATCGCCTTCCTTGCCCTTGCCGTCACCGTCGTTGCTGTAAGTGTAGGACTTCATCCGGATCAGGTCGACCACGCCCTTGAAATCCTTTTCGCCGCCGATAGGCAGGTGCACGGGGACGGCCTGGCGTCCGAAGAATTCCTGCACGCTGGCCAAAGCGCGCTCGAACGAGGAACGCTCGCGGTCGAGCTTGTTGATCACGATGGCGCGGGGAAGCTGAAACTCGTCGGCGAAGCTCCAGACTTTTTCGGTCTGGACTTCGACGCCCGCTACTCCGTCGACGACAACCAGAGCGGCATCGGCGGCGGCAAGCGATGCCTTGGTGTCGTTGATAAATATGTTGAAGCCGGGCGTGTCGATGAGATTGATCTTCTTCTTGGCCCACTCGGCGTAGGCGAGCGCCGTCGAGATGGTGATCTTCCGCTGGATTTCTTCGTCGTCGAAGTCAGTGAGCGTGTTGCCTTCGTCAACGCGCGTCAATCGGTTGGTGGCGCCCGAGGTATACAGGAACGCAGCCGCCAAGGAGGTTTTCCCGCTGTGTCCGTGGCCAATCAGGGCGACATTGCGGATGTCCGTGCCTTCGTAAACTTTCACTGGATTTCACTCCACTGGGAATGTCAAACAGGGATGTTAGCACAATTAACATTGGGTTAATTCGCGGCTGTGCGGGCCGCGGCGTGCTAGCGTGTTACGGGTGCGGCTGCGCGGCCAGGTGCTCTTCGAAGCTCACTGGAGGATTGTAGTACAGGATGCGGCCGCAGCTTTCGCACATCAGCAAGTGATCGGCGTGGCGGAGGTCCTGGAAGAACTGTGGGCGCAGCACGATCTGGCAACCGGAACAACGGCCGTCGGTGACTTCGGCGACGGCGTGGCCATGCCACTTCTTGCGGATGCGCTCATACTCTTTGTAAACCGGCGGCTTCAAACCGGCGACCAGGCCCTGCCGCTCGGTCTTGAATTGGTCGAGTTGTTTCTGATCGGCGGCAGTGCGCTCCCGCGCGCGCGTCTTTTCCGCCTCCACTTGCTGCTTCTCTTCTTTCAGCGCAGCTTCGGCCTTTTTCACGTTGCCTTCCAGGGGCTCGGCTTCCGACATCAGGTCCAGGGTGCGATCCTCGGCCTTGCGGATGGCGCTTTCGCAAAAGGTGATCTCGTTCTGGAAGGCCCGGTACTGCTCGTTGGTTTTGGCCCCCAGCATCTGATCCTTCAGCTTGGAAATCTTCTGGTTCTCCACCTTGATGTCGTCATCCAGTTGTTTACGCTCCTTCTGATTGGCGGCCAAGGCGGCGCGATCGGCTTCCAGGCGGCGAAGGTGCGAGTCCAGCGCCTTCTCGATCTGTGCGATATGTTTTGGTAGAGTAGCGACTTCCCGCTCTAGCTCAGCAATCTTCAAATCGAGAGATTGCAAGCGGGTGACCTGCTCTATCTCTGCGGTCATCAACTTGGTATTTTAGCATTTCCGGCGTCGGAGAGGCCGAATCGAGCGATGCCCGCAGCTTGTCTAAGATAAGGGACACATGCGCGCGGGTGGAATGACAATTTGGCTGGCCGTGTTGCTGGCGGGCAGGGCTGCCGCACAGGATGCGATCCCGCAGTTCACCGTGAGCGCTGGCGGCGCGACCATCGAGGTAGCGTTCGCACCGGGCAAGCTCGACGTGCCGCGCCAGAGCGTCATCACTTGGGTAACCAACGCGGCCGAAGCTGTTTCCGAATATTTCGGCCGCTTCCCCGTGCAGCATGCGCGCATACTGATCCATCCGCCGGAAGGGCGCAGCGGAGTTTTTCACGGAACCACTTACGGCGGGCCGCGCGGAGCCTTCACGCGCATCTCTCTCGGCCATTTCACCACACAAAAGCAATTGGACGACGACTGGATGATGACACACGAACTGACGCACATGGCGTTTCCCGATGTGGAAGGAGAGAATCGCGAGCATCATTGGATGGAAGAGGGCATGGCAACGTACATCGAGCCGGTGGCGCGTGCTCAATTGGGACAGCTTGGCGTGGAACGAGTGTGGGGCGACCTGGTTCGCGACATCCCACAAGGATTACCGCAGGCGGGCGATCAGGGCCTGGATCACACACCCACCTGGGGACGCACCTACTGGGGTGGCGCGTTGTTCTGGCTGCTGGCGGATGTTCAGATTCGCGAGCAGACGCACAACCGGAAAGGCCTCCAGGACGCCATGCGCGGCATTCTGAATGCGGGCGGCAACATCCTGACGGACTGGTCCGTCGAACGCGTGGTGGAAGTAGGCGATAAGGCCACGGGCACTACCGTGCTGGTTGACTTGTACACACAGATGAAGGCGACGCCTGTGCACACCGATCTCGGCGCACTTTGGCGGCGGCTGGGCGTGAAGGTCGCGGGCGACAGGGTGAGCTTCGACGATCAAGCGCCGCTGGCCGACGCACGCAAGGCGATTACCGCGAGGATTCCGCTGTTTTCGCGGAACTGAGCACCAGTGAATTAAAGAACAGCTTGAATGCCTGGTAGCTCTGCGCGCGATATTGCGGGCGCATGCCGAATAGTACGGCGCGTCCGGTTCCCATGGGTACTTCCAGCAACGCGCTGCGGCCTTCGAGATACTTCTCACCAAGCAGCCAGCCGGACGCCAGCACGTGGCCCGAAGCGTAGCGTGCTACAGAGCTGTCGTGGTTGCCGGACGGACGCTCCCATGCAGGGCTGGCTTCGCTCCAGATCGTGATGTCCGCGGGCACTCCGTAGGCAAGCGGGCTGTGGGTGTCCAGCGTAACGTTGAGCAGCGATCCCGGCGAATAAAAGTCCCGGTTGGACACGCCCGCCACAAGATTCTTCAGATTGAGACGCAGTGCTTCGATTGCGTAGTCAGTGGAACGATTCAGGAAAACCAGCGTACCGCCCGCTTCGGCGAACGCCCGCAGATTGGCCTCCGCCTTTGTGCTCAACCCGCCGACATACTCCTGCGGCATGCTTCCGGGCTCATATCCTGAGGTGATTTGCGGGGCGGGTTGATCCGGGAAAACGATCACGTCGAAGTTCCGGCGCAAGTTGCCGGCTTCAATCCGCGGATTCAGCACGTTTTGATACGCGAAGCCGAAGTTTTCAAGCAGCCAACGCGTCCAGCCTTCGTCGATCGCGGGGACGTAGCTTTTGTAGAGAGCGATGCGGGGCTGCTTCAGTTCGATCGCGCCAGCCGACGCGGGCCGATGCGGATAGAAATCACCAGTCCCGGTGTCGCGCCATACGTTGTCCCCGGTATTCCATATGCGATTTACTTCGCGCCATGAACTCGTGTCAGACGCAGCGAGCCCGCCTTCCGGCGGCCGAGGAGCGCTCAGATCGAAGTCAAAACTCGCCGCCGGCTGCGACGGCGCTTTGAACGGCTTTTCAATCGTGTCGGTGGCGACGCCCATCAGCAGCGGCAAAGTCTGCGCGGTGACGTCATAGGGGCGCTGCGGCGGGCCTCCGGGATAGAGCCGCAAGTCGGGGTAGTGCTGGCGTTCCAGCAGCGTCTTGGCGTAGCTGCCATAAGGCTGCTGCATGCGGATGATGTAGCTCCCGGCCGGATACTGCTTGCCGCCGGCATCGAACGCCGCTTCGGCTCGCTCGATTTCCACTAGCCCGAAACTGAGCAACTCCAGCATCTTTCGCGCGGCGCCGGGATCGAGTTGCGCCCGTGGAACGACGAAAGCATAAGGCGAAGTCCGAGCCACGGCGCGTTGGCCGATTTCATAGAAGCTTTTGAGCAGATCGACGCGCCGGGTGGCAGCCTGGTACAGCAGGCTTTCGAAGGCGATTAATTGATAATCGACGATGTCGCGCAGGCGCCAGGTTCCGCCCTCCCACGGCTCCAGATAGTTCCAGCTTCGCTCGCGCGGGTTGAAGCCGAGCGCGGTGTTTTGGATCTGGTCCGGCCGCACGGTAATGGGCGTCGCCAGCAGCGCGCTAGCCGATTCGCTCAGGATTCGCAGCCCCCCGTGATAGGCCATGTAGTGCCGCGAGGGCGTCCAAAAATCGTACAGCGCGTTGATGGCCACGCCGGTCTTGCCCGCCGCCGTGAGATCCGCGGCCATGCCCGCGCCGATGTAGTTGCATTCCTGCGCGATGATCGCGTCGATGTTGGGATCCACCGGATTCATCCACGGCGGCACGAACATGCGCGATGCATACTCGCCCTGCTGATGCACGTCGTAGACGATCTGCGGATGCCAGACGTTTTGGAGCGAAGCCGTCAGCCGCGTCTCCGGCTGCGAGAAGATGTACCAGTCACGGTTGTTGTCGTGGCCGACGTACTTGTGATACAGCTCCGGCGGAGCCGTGCCTTCGTACGGCGTGCCCAGCGTTTTGCGATACCAGCGCGTGACGATGTCCACCCCGTCGGGATTCTGCGATGGCACCAGGAGAATAACGACGTTGTTCAGGATCGCGCGGAACTTCGGCGTGTCCTGGGTCAGCAGGTTGTAGACGAACTGGACGGCTGTATGCGTGGATGCGACCTCGGTGGAGTGAATCGAGCAAGTGATCATCACTACGGTCTTGCCTTCGGCGATCAGCCGCGCGGCTTCGTCCGGCGTGGTACGGCGCGGATCGGCGAGGCGCGCCTGGATGTCGCGGTAGTGGTCCAGATCGCGCAGGGTTTCCGCGGAACTGATCGTGGCGGCGATGAACGGGCGGCCTTCGGCGGTCTTGCCCAGTTCCTGGACCCGGATCTTGTCGCTGCCCTTGGCCAGCGCCTCAAAGTAAGAGACAACCTGGTCCCAATCCAGCAACTCGCGGTCGACGCCGATCGGGTGGCCGAAGTGGCTTTCCGGCGTGGGCACCTGCGCCCAGCCGCTGAGCGACACCGCCAGCAGGAGAGCAATGCGGAAATTCATGCTGTGAAAATAATTGTAAACCTAAGCGAAGGAGCGCCCCGACGAATGAGACAATAGACAGCAGGGCCAGTGGAATGGGTGGTCGCTCGCGGGGCAGGCTTCGGCCGGCGTCGCGGGAGGAAAGTCCGGTCTCCACAGGGCAGCATGCCGGCTAACGGCCGGGGGGATTCGCTCAAAGCGGGTTTCACGGAAAGTGCCACAGAAAATATACCGCCGGGCGCGGGCGTGAGTCCGTTCCGGTAAGGGTGAAAAGGTGCGGTAAGAGCGCACCGCGGACGGAGCAATTCGTCCGGCAGGGCAAACCCCATGCGGAGCAAGACCAAATAGGGGAGGAGGAGCGGCCCGCTCCGTTCGACTTCCGGGTAGGTCGCTAGAGCCTGGCAGTAATGCTGGGCCCAGAGGAATGACCGCCGCCCTTCGGGGTACAGAAACCGGCTTATAGTTTCACAGGCCCTAACTGGAAGGTCGCTCCGCTACTGGCGCGAGCTGGACGGTGAAATGGAACGTGCTTCCTTCGCCCTCTTTGCTTTCCACCCAGATCCGTCCGCCCATCATCTTCACCAGGCGGCTGGCGATGGTAAGGCCCAGCCCGGTGCCTCCGAACCTGCGGGTATAGGAGCCGTCGACCTGGGTGAAGGCTTCGAAAATCATGCCCTGCTTCTCCAGCGGAATGCCGATTCCGCTGTCGTTGACAGCGAAGTGCAACACATTGATATCTCCAGCGAAGTTTTCGATGCTGACCACCACGTAACCGGAGCTGGTGAACTTCACAGCATTGCCGATCAGGTTGGTGAGGACCTGCTGAAGCCGTCCGGAATCGCATCGAACGATTTCTGCGACGTCCTGCGCCACCGACCATCGCAGTTCCAGGCCTTTGGCGGCGGCGGAAACCTGCAGCCGCTTCGCGGTCTCTTCCAGCAGCACACGCAGGTCGCAATCGCGGATTTCCAGGCTCAGTTTGCCGGCTTCGATTTTCGAAACATCCAGGATGTCGTTGATGATGGTGAGCAGGGATTCGGCGGAGCTGCGCACCAGTGTCAGGTATTCGCGCTGCTCTTCGTTGAGGGGGGAATCCAGCACCACTTCGGTCAAACCGAGAACGCCATTCATAGGCGTGCGGATTTCGTGGCTCATGTTGGCCAGGAACTCGCTCTTGGCGCGGTTGGCGGCCTCGGCAGCCTCCTTGGCTTGAATGAGCTGGGCTTCGGCCTCCTTGCGCTGCGTGATGTCGACTCCGAAGCCGATGATGTTTGAGATCTCGCCGTGCTGATCGCGTAGAGGTCCAAAGGTGACGTCGACAATGATCTTTCGTCCGCCACGGACTCGAATCGTCGCCTCGTATCGGACCACTTCACCTTGCGCGGCGCGGCCCATCATTTCACGCAGCCGTGTCTGTTCATGAGCGCTGTGACTCCACCAATAGGTCTCCCAAGCGGGCTTGCCGATGGCCTCTTCGGCCGTCACACCGGCCGCCTCCAAGGGGGCGCGGTTGGCTTCCAGTACGATGCCATCCAGCGTGTAGAGCCCGACGAAACCATATAAGGCGTCCAGGATGTCGCGCAGACGTTTTTCGCCGGCAGCCAGCTTCGCCGCGGCCTCATAGCGCTCGGTGATATCGCTGATGGCGCCCACCACCCGAAGGAATGCTCCCTGGGCATTCCGAACCTGGCGCCCCCGGGAGGAGACCCAGCGGTAGCTGCCGTCCTTGTGCCGAAGGCGAAGGTCGTCGCCAAAGGTGTCGCGGGTCAAGTCGGCGCTGTAACGCACCACGGCTTCGTCGATTCGCGGCTTGTCATCCGGGTGGATGCGGTCGAAAAATGACGATGGATCGTTGGGCAGCTCATCATCCCGAAAGCCAAGGATTTCTTTGTAGCGGGGCGAGAGGTAATATTCGCCCGTTGCGATTTTCCAGTCGAAGATGCCGTCGTGAGTGGCCTGCGTCACCAGCGCATAGCGCTCCTCGCTCTCGCGCAACCCGGCTTCGGCCTTCATGCGCTCGGTGAGGCTGCGCCCGTTCCAAAGTACGTGGCTGCAGATTCCGCTCTCGTCCACAAGAGGCGAAATCGTAGCTTCCACGGCATCCCGAAGGCTCGACGCCGGACTGTCAAAGGTGACCGTCGTGCCTGTCTCAATGGCTTTCAGATAGTGCGCGCGCCGGGCTTCGATCTGTTCTTCCGTTAGACCGGTAGCGGTGAGCAGCTCCCGGAAATCTTTTCCAACGTAGTCACTTGCTTCCCCGCCGCTGACCCTCGCCCGGAACTGTTCCGATACGGCTCGATTCACCGCCGCGGTGACGAACCGGCCGTCTGGTTCAACGCGGAACAGCACCTGCAAGTCCGACGTGCCGTTGAAGATCAGCTTTTGGCGCGCTTCACTCTCCCGCAACGCGCTTTCCATCAGTTTGCGTTCCGTGATGTCGATGCAGTAGCCGACAATCTGCGAAGAATTGCGGGCTCGATCCTCCATCATCCAGACTTCGTTGTGCATCCAGCGGTACTCGCCGCTCTTGGTGCGGAAACGATAGTCATAAGCCTGGCTGCCGCGTTCCTGCAACAAGGGCAGGCCGGCAAAGATCCGAGCAAGGTCCTCCGGATGAACGCAGGTTTTCCAGAGGTTCTTGTCGCGAAGGAAGTCCTCAGGTTCGTATCCCCAAAGAATCCGCGTGCCCTCGGTCATGAAGGTCGGGCCTTCCGGTTGAAAGGTGAACATCACAAGGGGCGCGTCGCGGACTACGGACTCCAGCTTTTGCAAGTTGGTTTGTTGGGCGTCGTACAATCGGTCGGCGAGTGACGCCAGGGACGATTCCGGGGGGGTACGCACAAGGACCTTTGTACTCATGCAGATCGGCAGGCTAAGGGTATTCCTTTAGGCTCCCCGGCCGGGAAGGGCACGGTTGTGTCATCGTAGGACCAGTGCACAACCCCTGGTCCCGGATTCACTCGGCTTTTGACAACAGCGCCCGTCCCCAGGTGACGCGTCTGGGACTTCTGTTCACGCTGACCACCCTGTTAGTAGCTCTGGGCGCCTTCGCCTCCGCCAATAACCTGCTGTTCTTGATTCTGGCCGTTCTGCTGGCGACGCTGCTGGTCTCCGGCTTCATCAGCCGCCTGTCATTGGCGGGACTGGAACTGGATTTTCAGTTGCCCGAGCACATCTGCGCCGGGCGTAAGCTACTGGGCCGGATCGTGATCCGCAATACCAAGGGGTGGATGCCGTCGTTCTCCATTCACCTGGCCGGATCGACCGACAGCGGGTTGTCGGTTCCCTTGTACTTTCCGGTGATTCCGGGCGGCGCGCGTCTGGAAGCCCCGGTGGAGCTGTTCTTTGCCCGCCGTGGCGCGTACCGGAACAACAGCTTCCGGTTCTCGACCCGCTTTCCGTTCGGCTTCGCGGAACGCCGCATCAATGTGCCGTTGCTGCGGGAAATCCTGGTTTACCCTTCCATCGATCCGCAGCCCGGCTTCGAAGATCTGCTGGTATCGCTGCAGGGCGAAATCGCGTCGTTTTATCGCGGGCAAGGACATGACTTTTACCGTATCCGGCCCTACGAAGCGTTCGAAAGCGCCCATCACGTGGATTGGAAAGCCACGGCCCACACCGGAGACCTACAGGTGAGGGAATTCGCCCGTGAACAGGAGCAGGCGGTGGCTTTCTTTCTGGATCTCGACGTCGCGCCGGAGCATGAGGCCTGGTTTGAATCGGCCGTCGACCAGTGCGCGTTCCTGGCGTGGAACATGTCCGAGCGCGGTTCGCGGCTGCGCTTCTGCAGCCAGGAGGTGGATTGGCAGCTTCCCGAAGAGGCCGACGTCTACACCATCCTCAAGTATTTGGCCGTTGTCTCTCCACTCGCCGGACGGCCTCTGGCCGCTTCCTACGACCGCAATGTGTTCCAGATCGTGTTCAGCACGTCGCCCGAGCGGCTGGCCGCATCGGGCTGGACATTGGGAGAAAGCAACACGCGCCTGCTCTCCGTGGACCGCGCGGCTTCCGTGGCCCCGGCGGCTTCCCACCGCTAGAAAATCAGTTTGAGTCCGAACTGGATCTGCCGGGAAGTCGTGGCGGTGCTGGTGATCAAACCGGCCGAAGGACTGATCGTGGTTCCCGAAAACACAATCGCGTTCGGCGTCCCTAGGTTGGTGTGGTTGAGTGCATTGAAGAATTCGGCACGAAACTGGAGGCGGAATTGTTCGGTCAAAGAAACGTCTTTGAAGAGCGACGCATCCAGGTCCGCCAAACCGGGACCGGTGAGTACACCGCGGCCCAGGTTTCCCCAGGTGCCCGCCGCGGGCCGGATGTAGGCGTTGGGATTGAACCACTGGTTCGGGCTGCCCAGAATGACCGGGCCTGAAAACCCGGGGTTCAGCGAGGGCCTGTCGGGGTTGCGCGTGTCGCCGTCGCCGGAGCGGTTGGTGCCGATTTCCGGCGTAAAGGGAAAGCCGCTCAACAACGTGGTAATTGCGTTGAGTTGCCAGCCGCCGACCAGCTTGTCCTCGAAGCCCTGGGCGCCCACGAGCCAGCGCTTGCCGCGCCCGAAAGGAAGTTCGTAGCTGCCCGAGAGGCTGGCCTGGTGGGCGGCATTCAGCGCCGAGGGGCCCCAATCCCTCTTCGGATCGTTCCGATTCATGACCATTTGCGGTTGATTGTTTGCCTGTGCGATGGTGAGTCCCGAGTTCACATCCAGGCTCTTCGACCAGGTATAGTTCCCGCGAAACTGCAGGCCGCGGCTGAAGCGATGCGAGACATCCACTTGCAGCGCGTTGTAGCTGCTGTTGCCATCGGTGTACCAGAAGAATCCCGGCCCGAGCTGGGGGTTGGGACGCTTTTGGACTGGAATATACTGCGTCCCCTGACCGACCGTGCTGGTGAACGAGCCGACGCCGCCGGCCGTGCAGCCCGCAGGATTCGAACAAATGGCCGCGGGAATCGAGTTTGGATCGACGCTGAGGAACCCGTGGTATCCGAAGGAGCCCACGTAGCCGACTCGCAGAACCGTGTTGCGGCTGAGCTGTTGCTCGATGGTGAAGTTCCACTCCTGGACTGTCGGCGTTTTGGCATCGGGCTGCACACCCTGCGGAGCGAACACGGTGCCCGGCGCCGGCTGGACGCCCGGAGTGATGGGAAGAATGGATGGCAGCGACACATTCGTGAACGAAACGTTGCCGTTATAGGGAGGAAGGGAGTTCAGCAAGAAGCTGAGATCGTCGATCAAGGAATAGTAAGTGCCGAAACCAGCGCGAACGGAGGTCTTCCCGTTGCTGAACGGATCCCAAGCCAGTCCGACCCGGGGGCCGAGCAGGCGTGTCGCATTGTTCCTGGTAAAGGCTGAACTGCCCACGATCGGATTCGTGAGCAAGGCCTCATTCGGGCCAGTAACGTAGTTGGCGGCGCGGCCGGCGACTTCGTTCCAGCCGGTGGTGAATTCGTAGCGAAGTCCCGCCTGCAAAGTCAGATTGGGGAGCAGCCGGATTGCGTCCTGCGCATACCAAGCCCCGAAAAAGCTCCTCCAGCCGAGTTCAGTGGGATTCGGGATCACCTGGAAGCTGCTGGTGGTGCCTTGCAGGAAGGTCTGCAGGCTGGCGAAGCTGGCTTGCCCCAACTGGCGCGATGCGCTGTCTTGGTTGTCCTGCACTCGCTGGAACCAAATGCCGATGCTGATTTGGTGGATCCCGTGGCTGATTTGCAGACCGTCGGTGGTGGTGAAAAGGTTCCGGCGATTCCAGCTACCCGCCGCGTTGTTCGGACCGGCTGAAGTAAGAGCCGCGACGCCCGTGGTGGTGACTCCGCCGCCGATTACGATCCCGCCCGGAGCAAGTCCGCTGACAAAGGAAAGATCGGCCGGAAACGACTGGGTAGAAAACGCGCCCAACTTAAAAGCGGCCCGCGAGAATCCAGCGCGGAACGTGTTCAGGAACTGCGGCGAAAAAACGTGAGTCTCTTCGACGCTGGCCACCTGGTTGCGAAGCGTTTCCGCGGAACCAAACAAGGGGTCTTGCTGCGGCGTGTTACTGATGCCATCGTCCACCGTGTAAGCGGCGGATAGGAGATCGCGCGCGCTGAGGTTGTAGTCGCTTCGCAGCGTACCGAAATCCTCCCGAACGGTCTGCTTGGGATTGTTATAGGCCAGTGCGGTTCCCGTTGGCAGCCCGCTCGCCAGCAGCTCCGCGCCGTTGGCCTGAGGCCACAAGGCCATGTAGGGCAGCATGGCCGGATTCAGATTAGCGACGGGAACATACACGCCCGACGCGTTCGGCAGAAGGCCCTGGCGCGCTTGGCCGTCCGGGACTACGCTGACGCTGCTAACCGCCAGGCTCTGGCGGAATCCTTCGTAGTTGCCGAACAAGAACCATTTGTTCTTCTTCAGCGGGCCGCCCAGCGAGCCTCCAAACTGGTTCCGGCGGAAGGGCGGAACGAAGTTCTGATCGAAGAAGTTGCGCGCATCCAGGGCACTGTTTCGCAAAAACTCGAAGACTGTACCATGCAGTTCGTTGGTGCCCGACTGCGTCACCACGCCGACTTGCGCGCCGGCCCGCTTGCCATATTCGGCGTCGTAGTTGTTGGTCAGGACGTTGAACTCGCGGATGGCGTCAATACCCAGCAACTCGCTGCTGACGCCGCCGGGCGTGATGGCAAGTTGGCTGGAACCGGTGTATTCGATGCCGTTCAACAAGAACAGATTCTCCGAGGTCCGGCGCCCATCCACGGAGAATGTGTTGCCGTCGCTGGTAGTGGTCCCGGCGCTTTTCATCGCGCTGTAGTTGATGGCGCCCGGGTTCAAAGTGATCAGATTGTCGAAGCTCCGGCCGTTCAAGGGGAGGTCCTTGATCTGCCGCTCCGAGACCAGACCGGAGACCGAAGCGGTGGTGGTGTCCACAAGGGAAACGTTTTCGGTGACCGTAACTTGCTGCGGCAATTCGCCGACTTCCAGACGGAAGTTCACCACCGCGTTCTGGCCGACTACCAAGTCGATGCCGGTTCGGATGGCTTCCTTGAAGCCGGACTTCTCGGCCGTGACTTCCTGTGCGCCCAGAGGCAACGAAAGCGCCCGGTAGTTGCCGCTTTGGTCCGCCGTGACGACCCGGGTGGCGCCGGTTTCGAGACTCGTGACCGTGATCGTGGCCGCCGGTACCGGCGCGCCGGACGGGTCCTCTACTCTTCCTGTGATCGTGCCGGTGACCTGGGCCAGCAGCACAGCCGTAAAGGCAAGAAAACCGAGACAAACCCGATTCAAGCAAGCCTCCTGTCGAAATCTCTCCGTTAGACCTGTTCGACCTCTTGAGCAGGAACGAGATGGTACTAACGATTATATGCACGCATGGAGTTGCTGCGGGGCTGATGGCTGCGATATCCGGTAGCGCGCCAATTCGGACCGCGTACTATGCGCTTCCGAACAAGGGCGATTAAAACTGGTTCCAGAGGAACTGGTTGTACACTTCGTGATGGAACTGCACTTCCGCCGGCTTGACCACCGTGCCGAGCAGGCGGGCGCAACGGTCCGCGGAGCCCTGCTTGAGATCCGCGTAACGGGCCTTGACGTCGGCGCCGAGCAGCGCGGTAGTCCATTCCGCCGTGCGGAAATTCTCCAGCGCATCGTAGATATTGTCGGGCAGGAACCGCGCGGCGCTGCGCAGATCCTGGATCTCCAGCCTCCCGCCTTCCAGGCCGGTGCGGAATACCGAGAACAGAACCATGTAAGGGTTCGCATCCGGCGCCACCGAACGCACCTCTACACGTGCGCTGCGTTCGTTGCCAATCGGGATGCGGATCATCGAACCGCGATCGGTGGCCGAGGCCTTGATTTGATTGGGCGCTTCAAAGTGCGGATCCAGCCGGCGGTAGGCGTTGACGCTGGGATTCAACAGCAGGCAGATATCGTTGCCGTGAGAGAGAATCTTGTCGACAAACTCCCACGCGCAACCGCTCATTTTTTCTTCGCCCTTCGGATCCCAGAAGATATTCTTGCCGTCTTTCATGACGGAGACATTGGTGTGCATGCCGCTGCCGTTGACACCCACCACGGGTTTCGGAAGAAAGCTGGCAGTCAGGCCCATCTTGGTGGCCACCTGGCGGCAGATCAGCTTGTAGATCTGGATCTGGTCGGCCGCGGCCACCACTTCGGCGTAGCCATAATTGATCTCGAACTGCGAGGGCGCCACTTCGGGATGGTCCTTTTCGTTCTGGAAGCCCATGGCGCGCTGCACTTCGGCGCTCTTGTCGATGAACTGCCGCAGCGTGTCGCCCGGCAGAGAATGGTAATATCCGCCCGTGCTGACGTATTCGAACTTGCCGGTTTCGACATAGCGCTTCTCGGCGTCGACGCCCTGGAAGACGAAGCCTTCGATCTCGTTGGCGGCGTTTAACGTGAGCCCATCGGTTTCGTACAATCGCTGCGCATACGCCTTCAACATGGCGCGCATGTCGGCCGGATAGGGCGAGCCGTCCTTGTCGATCACTTCGCCGAAGACCATTACCTTGCCCGCGCCGAATATATCCGCGGGCGCCCAATAGAAAGCGCCCCAGTCGATGCCCAGGCGCAGATCGCTCTCCCGCTGCGCGGTGAAGCCGCGAATGGACGAGCCGTCGAACGTCAGATTGTCCCAGCTCTTTACCAGGAACTTCTTGTCGTAATCGAGCATGTGCAGCCGGCCTTCCAGGTCGCTGAACAGCACGGTGACGGCTTTAATCCGCTTCTCGTCGGCAAGGTACTTCAGGCGCTCTTCCTGAATCTTGCCAATGGGGACGTGCTTGGTGCGCTGCTCCTTGGCGTGCAGGTTCAGTTCTTCCAGTTCGCTGTAAGAAAGATGTAGAAAGTCTTGGAGTTCGGTGCTCATGTCTGTCTCTTGAGTTGATTGGGCCAGCATCAGGGACCACTGCAGGCCAACTTGCTATTGTCGACGACAATCCCCCGCGCCGCAACAGCACAGGCGATCAATTATGTTTATAGCCTGCCCTCAAGAAAGTAATGGCGGCAACCGGGCACCCGCCCTGGACGTGATTCTGGAGGCTCGCTTAGCCGCCTGCGGATTACGTTATGATCGCTGGCAAGGGGTTTGAGAACTAGTTTGTAGGTACCACAAAATCCAAGCGTCGGAGGGAATGTCATGCGTTCACAAAAGAAAGCGCTTTTGGCCCGCCTCGGCTCGCTCTTGTTGTTGGCTGCCGCGACAGCTCATGCTCAGACCGCAAATATTACGGGTACTATCTTGGATGCCACTGGCGCATCCGTGTCCGGCGCCACGGTGACTGCCACTCACCAGGGCACCGGAAACGTCCGTACCGCGACGACGGATAATTCCGGAACCTACGCCATACCGAATCTGGCGGTCGGAAACTATGACGTCAGCGTGGAGAAACAAGGCTTCGCCACGCTGCACATCAACAACGTGGAGTTAACCGTGGCGCAGAACCTCACTTTGAACGGCACGCTCGAGGTCGGAGGCGCTAGACAGACCGTGGAGGTCGTGGGCTCTACTGTGCCGCCGATCAATCTCGAAGACGCGCAGATCAGCAACGTCATCGACTCCAAGCGGGTCGAGGACCTGCCGCTGATTACACGGGATCCATACCAACTGGTGTTGTTATCGCCCGGGAGCCAGCAAGTCGGCAGCTCGCTGGGTGGCTTTTCTGTGAACGGGCAACGGGAGCGCAACAACAACTTTCTACTGGACGGCCTGGACAACAACGACGCCTCGGTGCCGGGAATACCAGGCGGAATCAGCTCGATCAATCCCGATTCCACGCAGGAATTTCGCGTAATTACAAATAACTTCCTGCCGGAGTTTGGACGCAATACCGGCGCCATCATCGATGTCGTCACGCGTAGCGGGAGTAATCAGTTTCATGGTGACGCATACGAATTCAATCGCGTCAATGCCCTCGCGGCGCGCGACTGGTTTAACTCCAAGCCCGACCCGCAGAATCCGTTCGTACGGAATCAGTTTGGCGCATCTCTGGGAGGCCCCGTCGTTAAGGACAGGACGTTCTTTTTTGTTAACAGTGAGTGGGACCGTTTCCGCACCACCCTGACGAATCAGGCTGTGGTGCCGACAGCGGCGTTCAAGACTGGTGTCTTCAACTATGACGGCCAGCAAATCAATCTGGCTGATCCCGGATCGGCCAACAACGCGCTGGGCCTGCCGCTGAGTCCGACGATGCAGAAAGTTCTGTCCCTCTATCCAAACCCGAACGGACCGGCCGTAGACTCCATCCGGGGGATTTACTTCTTCCCCACGGGGACTCCGCAGAACAACGCCAATGTCACCTTCAAAGTCGATCAGCGCATCGGCGACAAGTACACGCTCTCGGCGCGCTATATCTACAATGGCCTGTCGGTCGGCAATTCTCTGGATGAGTTCATTCCGGGCCTAGGCGGCGTGGCCACTGGCCAGCAGAGTCACAACGGCGCGATCAATTTTATCGCCGCGCTCCGTCCGAATCTGGTGAATGAATTCCGCGGTGGCTTGAACAGAACCGATGACGGATTTACCTGTAATGGCGTCAGCACGATTAACCAAAACGGCGCACTCGATCCTTTCGGGTTCGGGACCGATTACGCGTTCGCGAATTCTGCCGGCGTATCTTTACTTTCGGGCTTCGGTTGCGGCGCTTTGGGAGATAGCAACGGCCAGGCGCGAAGGGCTGGCACATGGAACATCGCGGACAGCCTTTCCTGGATCGTCGGTCGGCACAGCATCAAAGTGGGTGGTGAATTCCGCTATATCTACGACAACGGGTTTGATGCATTCGGTTCGCGGCCAACGGTCGATTTCACCGCTTTCGGAAATTTCGGTGTTCCGATCGTGAACTGCTCCGGGGCCTGCGGCAACGACGAGACACTACAAACCCTGGCGGCAATCCTGCTCGGAGTTCCGGGCATACAGTCTCAGACTCAGTTCTACAATGCGCAAGGAACGCGCCGGGCGACGGATTTCTTGCGTTTCGTCCAGCATGAGTACGGAGCCTTCGTGCAGGATTCCTGGAAAGCGCGGAACAACCTGACACTCGAATTCGGACTTCGCTACGAGTTTTTCGGTGTCCCCTTCGAGCGCGATGGGAATTTTTCCAATCTGCTGAACCAGCAAGCCAATGACACCCCTCCCATTACCTTCCAGACTGTTGGACCTGGAACCGGGCGGCAGCTTTACCGTGACGATTCCAATGACTTTGAGCCGCGCGTTGGCCTGGCCTGGGACCCGTTCTCGGATGGCAAAACCTCGGTCCGTCTCGGCTATGGAATCTTCCATGACCGCATCTTCGGGAATCTGTTTGAAAACCTGAGAGGTAATCCGCCTTTTATTGCAGGCGTGCAGAATTATCCGAATCTGGATTTCGCCACGGGTGCCGGACCATTGGTCACAGTGGACGGGTTGCCTGCGCCGCCCACCCAACCCGGTCCGGGCCCATCGGTAGCGGACGGTTCCTACCTCAGCGCAATTACGATTCTCGATCCGAATCTGAAGACGCCCTATACCCAGGCCTGGAACGTAGGGGTCCAGCGTGAATTAGGCAATGGCATGACCATTGAGGTGGACTACGTAGGTTCCGGCACACATCGCCTGGCTCGTTCCGTCGACGGCAATCCGCCACTGCCCTGGTTAGTAGCCGCGGCACAGGCCGACGGCTCGCTGAGTACCACCACATCCGGAGGCATCTTGAGAATTTTGCCGTTAGTCGGAGGGCCGCAGGTGACCGGAAATCAGGCTTTCGTTGAGCCGATTGTGATTCGCTCGATCGGAAACGGTACCTACAACGGCTTGCAAACCACGTTTCGCAAGCGATTTGGCCAGGGTCTGGACTTCCAGGCCGCTTATACCTGGTCCCATGCCATCGACGACGCGGCAGACCCCCTGGTTGCCCCGGGCGGCAACCGCAACATCGCGCGAAATTCGTTCAATTTGAAGGAAGAACGCGGCAGCTCCGACTACGACTTGAGACATCGGCTGATCGTCAATTTCCTCTACGACATACCCCTCGGACAAGGCCACAAATATTTCCAGCACGGCTTTGCATCTCGTGTCTTGGGCGAATGGGAGCTTTCCGGGCTGTCCACTTTCCAGAGCGGACATCCCATGTCGCTGTATAGCTCTCGGGATTCCGAATATACCGGCCTGACCAATAAGCCCGACCTGGTTGGGAATCCGTCGATTCCGTCCGATGCCCCGAGGAACGAGATCGGGCCGCCCATTACCGCCTTTGCCGTACAGCCTTTCGGTAGACCAGGCAGTCTGGGGAGAAATACTTTTACCGGGCCGCGGTACTACGATACGGACGTGAATCTCTCCAAGAACATTCGCTTCACGGAACGGATCCATCTGCAATTCCGCACCGAGGTTTATAACCTGTTCAACCGAATCCAGTTCGACCAGCTCAACGCGAATGCCGACACGCTGTCGTTGCCAGGAACGTTCGGGCTTTCCTTGAACACACTCACTCAGCCGGACGGGACCACTTCCGCGCGGCAAGTTCAGTTTGCCATGAAGCTGATCTTCTAATTCCTTTGGCAGGGCGGCTCACCAGCGCGGGCCGCCTTAGTTCTTCTTGCCACCCAGTATACCCTTGAGGATTCCTTGGGCGGCTTTACCCGCGTCGCTCGAGCCGAACCCCTTCAGCCGGTTTTCAACGATGCCCTTGACGTCGGGCACGAACTTGGGGTCGGAAGAGGTGCCTTGAACCCGGAATGGCACGATGGTGTTCGATCCAACCGCGGCAAGCACGCCGCCTCCGCGGAGCTTCGCGGTCATTTGGAAATCCAGCGCGTGCGAGGCGCTCACCGTGCCGCTTCCGCTCATTTCGCCGATCTCCGGCGCAACGAGCGAGATGTTGTCAGCGCGCAGTCCCTGCGCATCGGCGTGCAGGTGCGAACTGAGAGTCTCAATGTCGGTGTTGGGACCGTTCTTCATGCCCGCCAGTTTAGTAACCAGCGCCATCTTGGCGCCCAGATTAAATCCAGCTAGTCGCGTGTTGTTGAGGCCGGCGGCACCATCCAGCACCAGGCGCTCCGTCGGGCCCGTTGCCGTCACGTCGATTTTGGCCGTGCCGCCCTGCAGCGACGATCCCTGCGGAAGCACGATGTCCAGAGGCGGCAGCATCGCTTCCAACTCCGGGATGGCCATCCCGGGCGCAAGCAGACGAAAGTTCACCACCGTGCTTTCGCCTTCGCTGTGATAAGTTCCCGTGAGCGAGGCCGCGGCCGCTCCGATGTGAATATCGCCGCGCCGCAGCCTTCCCGCCCGCTTCTGCAGATCCTGCTCCAGTTCGAATGTAAAATTCACTGGCTTCCGCGCCGCCGTTCCGCCTTTGGCGAGTACCAACTGCTCCGCCTTCACGGTCCCCTGGACCGTCGCCGTGTGCCCCGTGGAATTCACCTTTCCGTCGATGGAAACCAGCCCGGCGAAGCCCGCGGGAGCCAGGAATCCGGAGTGCGCCAGGTCGAGATGCGTCACCTGCAGGTTGGCGCTAAATGGAGTCGCCGCGGTGTTCGCTGGATTGAGCGGACCCGCGTTGCCGTCCAACTTGAGTTGCGCGCCTCCCGTGCCCGAGGCCGTTAGCGAAAACGGAAACTGCGAAGTGGAGGAAAAATCGCGAATCTCCAGGTTGACGTTATTCAAGACTTCGGGCGGAGCCTTCCCCGCGGTCTGGCTCAACACCAGCCTTCCATCAGCGATCTTTACCAGCTTGACGGAAAGATTCAGATTCGACGTTCCAGCCTCGCCTTGCGCCGGTTCCTGCTGCCCGGAGGACTTGGCTCCCAGACTGGAGAAATTCCACGTGCCTGCTGGGTCCTGGAGCAGCGAGACTCCCGGCTTGTCAATTGTGACTCCAGTCACGTCCAGCTTACGCGAGAAAATGAGCGCGCCGAGGTCTACGCCCACGGCCAGCGATTGTGCCGTCAGGAAAGGCGCACGCCCGAATTTCGGATCTTCGGAAATCGAAATATCCGACGCCGCAACTCCGCCGGAGAGCAAAGATAATTTCAGATTCCCCAGTTTCACGTCGCGTCCCAATCGCTGGCTCAATTCCGCCTCCAGCCTCGGCCGGAATTGATTGGCATCGATGAGAAACGGCAGTGCAATCACCGCCAGCAGCAGCACCACTACAACGATTGCGATCCAGCTTAGAATCCGCTTCATGAGGGTCCTTCGGGGGCCGGCAGGCCGACACGGTACGTCTTCGCCTCTCATCATAGTCCAGCGCGGCGCCCGGCGATAGCGGCCCCATGCCGGCGGCAATCCGGCTATGCTTTGAAGGGAGCTAGCGACGCCGTTAAGGCGTTGGGGATTGAGATGAAGCGTTACCATCGTCTGCTGGCTTGCGCCTTGGTGCTTTTGCTAGCGGCCTGCGTCATAGCGGCGTATGTAACGCGGCAGACCGGCGCAAATCCGGCCCCGAAATCGGCAGCGGTGCTCTCCGCGCAAGTCGACCAGCGCCTGATTCAAACTGCCGACCGCGTGAGCGCGCTGGCCGACATGTCCGACGAGCAGGCGCTGGGGCGCGACGCCGTGCAGTTGGCCGATCACGAAGTGGATCAGGCATTCGCCTCCGCGCTCCGTGACGCCGGGCAGCCCAGCGCGCCACGGTCCGGCCCGTTAAAAGCCTTGGCTGATCGCGTTTCCAAGTGGAGTGCCGAGGTTGCCGCCGATAAGGATCGAGTCAGCCGGCTCAGCAAGACTACGCCCGCGAACGGAAGCTCCGCGGCGAATCAACTCGAGCTGGCGAAAGCTCAATTGGCGTTGGCGCAAGACGAGCTGGCCGATGCGCAGCAGGACCTGGCGCGGCAGGGCGGCGATCAGGAGGCCGACCTGCAGCGCGCTTTCGAGCAATACGAAGCCGCCCAGGCAGCGGCGGCGACGCAGAAAACGCCGGCGCCTCCGCCTACCAACACATTGAGCGACCAGGTGCGCGCATGGCTCTCACTGCGCGACCGCAAGCAGCAAGTGGATCTGGCTGGAGCAGCGGCCAAAGCCCATGCCGCAACTTTGCGAAAAGCGCACGACGCGCTGGAGGCCCTCGCCGCACACAAACCGCCGGCAGCGTCCGCCACCGATACCGCCGCGACACCCGCTTCCGGCGATTCCGCGGACTCGGATCAGGAAGACGTCGCCGCTTTGATTGCAAGCCTCGAGCATTTATCGGATCAAAAGAAATCCATGGCCGATCTGGACGAGCGGATCGAGGACTCCCAGCACCTTGCCGAAGTCTACGCTCGTTGGGACTCGCTCCTCGGCACGCGGCAGCGCGGCGTACTCCATCTGTTACTCAATTCACTGGCCATGGTCCTTGCAATCGTGCTGGCCGTGGTTCTGGCCGACGGCCTGATCCGGAAACTCCTCCGTCACGCCCAGCCCCGCCGTGTGCATCACCTGCGCCTGATAAGCACGGTTGCTGTTCAGCTAATTGGCGCAGCGCTGATTGTTCTGATCATCTTCGGGCCTCCCAACCAGCTTTCCACCATCATCGGTCTCGCGACGGCCGGCCTAACAGTCGCACTGCGCGATTTCATTGTCGCCTTCTTCGGCTGGTTCGCTCTGATGGGACGCAACGGCATCCGCGTGGGCGACTGGGTGGAGATCCGGGGCGTCAGCGGCGAAGTAGTCGAGATCGGAATCCTCAAGACCATCGTATTGGAAATGGGCAATTGGGGCAGCACGGGAAGCCCCACCGGCCGCCGCGTCGCCTTCGTCAACAGCTTCGCCATCGAGGACCATTACTTCAACTTCTCGACAGCCGGGCAATGGCTCTGGGATGAATTACAAATCTCGCTGCCCTCCAACGCCGATCCTTACCAGCTTTCACAGCGGATTCGCGAGTTGGTGGAGCGCGTCACCGAACCCGACGCCCGCGAAGCCGAAGAAGACTGGAAGCGCGCTACCCGCGACAAAGCCGCGCAGCCGTTCTCCGCCAAGCCGATGGTGGATCTCCGGCCATCGGCCGGCGGACTGGATGTGGTAGTCCGCTACATCACGCACGCGCCCAAGCGCTACGAAGTGAAGTCGCGCTTGCTGCAGGAAGTCGTGGGCCTGGTGCACAAAACGGTAGCCGAGCCGGTACGCGAAGCTTCCACATCGGTCTGAGCGGGCGCGTTTTGCTAGCGCTGGGATTCATGCCAAACTATGGGGAACGCCATGTCGCCCACTGCCCCATCCTCGGATCTCGATCGCAAACTGGCATACCTGGTTTTCCGCCTGACGCTGGGAATCAACATTCTGGTTCACGGGGCCGGGCGCATCATTGGCCCCGGCGCGGAAGGCTTCGCCGCGCAAACTGCCGTCGAATTCGCGAAGACGCCTTTACCGGCCGGCATGGTCCATCTCTTCCTGGTGTTTGTGCCGTTCGCCGAGGCCATTCTGGGCGCGTTGACTACACTCGGCCTGTTGACGCGCTGGTCGCTGACACTGGGCGGCTTGTTGATGACCGTTCTGGTCTTCGGCACGGCGATGCGCAGCGATTGGACCACGGTGGGCGTCCAGATGATCTACGCCATCACCTACTATCTGTTGCTGGTAAACCGCTCCGACAACCGCTACTCGATGGACGCCTGGCTCGGCAAGAATTAAAGGCTCATTCGTAGCGCAGCGCGTTCATCGCGTCCACGCGGCTGGCGCGCAGCGCGGGCAGATATCCGGCGGCGCAGGCTACAATCGCAAGTCCAGCGGCCGCCAGCGCGAGCGTCAACGGGTCGTACCCGGCCACTCCATACAGCTGAGTCTGCACCAGCCGCGCCAGTGCGAACGCGACACCCAACCCGCACACGACGCCGATCAGCACCAGCACGAGAACCTCGCGCATCACCATCCAGATCACGTGCCCTTCGACCGCACCCAGAGCCATGCGAATCCCGATCTCCCGCGTGCGCCGCGCCACGGTGTAGGCCATGACGCCGTAAAGACCGATGATCGCCAGCAAAGTCGCCAGGGCGCCAAATACTGCCGACAGCGTTGCGATCAGCCGTTCGATGACGAGCGAGTTCGATACCTGCTGGTCCACGGTTCGGAATCCATAAAGCGGCAGGTTGCTGTCCAGGTCACGCACCTTCGATCGAGCCGCCGCCGCAACCTGCGCGGGGTCGACACTGGTGCGAAAATAGACCGTCATTCCGGCTACGAAGTCGTTTGCCAGATAGGGAATGAACATCTGGATCGGAATCTCATCGCGGAGACTGGTGTACTTGATGTCTTTCACTACGCCAACGATCTCCATGTCGGTTTTGGTGTTGGGATCGATGCCGAAACCCACGTGCCTCCCAATGGCGTTACCCGCCGAGCCAAAAAACTTCTTGGCGAACTTCTCGTTCACCACCACCACGCGCGGCGACAGATCCGTGGGCTTCGGACCATGCTGAACCGTGCCGGTGTCCTGCAGATTGAAGGCGCGGCCCGCCAGCACGGGAACGCCCAAGGCCTCAAAGTACCCCGGTGAGATGGAGTTCATGTAGGCGTCCGGCGTCTCGCCGCTTCTGGGGTGATAGCCTTCAATCGTCAGCCAGTTGTCCCACTCGTTGAACTCCAGGATTCTCACGGAGGCGAGCCCCACAGCGTGCACGCCTGGAATGGATGCCAAGGTATCTGTTAACTGGCGGTAGAAAATCTTGGTGCGCGCCGACGTATAACCGTCCAGCGAAGGATCCACCTGAAAGGAAACCAGGTGATCCGCCGGAAACCCCGGGCCCATGTCGCGCAGATTCCTGAGGCTGCGAATGAACAAGCCGGCGCCCACCAGCAGAACCAGTGATAGCGTCACTTGCAACATCACGAGCGTCTTACGAAACCGCACGTGCATTCCGCCGCCCACCACGCCGCCGGAGGTGTCCTTCAGAGTTGGCGCGACGTCGGGCTGCGTGCAGCGGAGCGCCGGAGCCAGACCGAAGAGCACTGCGGTGGCGACCGACACCGCCATCGTAAACAGGAGAACGCGGAGGTCCGGAGAAGCGGAGAGCTTCATCGACACCATCTGGTCCTGCGGCAGGAAAGCCAGCAGCAACCGGTCCGTCCAGATGGCCAGGACCATGCCGAGCACGCCGCCCGTGCAGGCCAGCAACAGGCTCTCCACCAGCAGTTGCCGCATGATGCGCAACCGTCCCGCGCCGATGGCCAGCCGGATGGCGATTTCCTTTTGACGGGCGGTTGCCCGCGCGATCAAAAGACTAGCTACGTTCGCGCACGCAATCAGAAGTACGCCCGCCGTGAGCGCCATCAGCACCCAGAGCGGCGCAGCCAACTTCTCCTGCACGTACTGCCGGCCCTGCGAGCCCGGCAGCACCTGGATGACGTTTTGTAAGAACCGTGTGCGGATCTCAGCCGACGCGTCCTTGAACGCCGCTTCCTTCACTTCCATCTCCAACATGCCGTGAAAGAACGGCTGCAGCGACGCCTGGGCCTGCTCGCGGCTGACGCCGGGCTTCAGCCGTCCGAACACGTTGACCCAGCGCGTCCTCCGGTTGTTGAAGTCGAGCTGTTCGTCCATCAGCGGCATCAGCTGCGGCCGCATCATCACCGGAACAAAAATCTGCGGGACGTAGCCCAGTTCCACGCCGTCAAACCCCTGCTGCGCCACGCCGACCACCGTGAAATTGTGCCCGTTTACCACGATCGTTTTACCCAGAACGTGCGGATCGGACGCAAATCGTGTCTGCCAGAACGCGTAGCTCAACACTGCGACGGGATGGCCGCCGGGAACGCGATTATCGTCCGGCGTGAACGTCCGCCCGAGGGCTGCGCCCACTCTCAGCACGGGGAAATAAGTCCCCGATACCAGTTCCGCGTTGGTCCGCTCAGTCTGGCCATTGAAGCCCAGGCTGATGTCCGTGCCGAACCGGCAGAACATCCCCGTGAATACCGAATTGTGCTCGCTGAAATCGCGGTACATCGGATACGACAGCGCGTTGTAACCCCAGTTACTCCCGTAATGAAAGCCGCGCATGTTGAGCAGCACCAACTCGCGCGGATTCTTCACCGGCAGCAGCCGCAGCAGCACTTGGTCGAGCAGCGTGAAAACGGCCGTATTAGCGCCGATTCCCAACGCCAGTGACAGCACCGCGACACCCGTGAAAAGAGGCGATTTCCGGAAGGACCGCAGCGCGAATCGAACGTCGTTGACGATGGATCCCATCTTCATCCTTAGACTACGCGGCCCGTCTGCCGTTAGTTCCGGCGGCGTGAAATGTTGCTATCCTTAGCCATGGTTCGCCGCTGCTCGCTGCTTGTCCTGTTCGCTGCCGCACTCTGGGCCGCGCCCGCTACGCCTGCCCGCGTAGCGCAAAACGATCCCCGTTTGAGCAAGGCTTTTCGCCGGCCCGAAAACAACGGTTGGATCTTCGTGCACCTGGAAGGCACACCGTCGGAGATCGGCTTCCAGCATGGCTACCTGCTGGCGCCGGAAATCCAAGACGCGCAGCGCGTGGTCGCGCTCGGCCTGACGCACGATTCCCACAAGAATTATGCCTTCTTCCGCAACGCCGCCGAAAAAGTGCTGTGGCCGCACATCGAGCAGCAGTATCGCGACGAGCTGAAAGGCATCGCCGAAGGACTAAAAGCGCGCGGGGCTTCGCTGGATCTCTGGGATGTCGTGGCGCTCAACGCCTGGCTGGAGCTTTCCCCGTATTACACCGGCTGGTACGACAAGCAGCACCAGCTCGCTTACTGGAAGCGTCCGGTGCCGGAACATTGCAGCGCGTTCGTCGCCACCGGCAGCTACACCAAGGACGGCAAGATCGTCATCGCTCACAACAACTGGACCGAATATAAGGAAGGCTCGCGCTGGAACATCATTTTCGATATCCAGCCGTCGGAAGGCTATCGCATCCTCATGGATGGCATGCCCGGCCTGATCCACAGCGGCGACGATTTCGGCATCAATAGCGCCGGCATCGCGATCACCGAGACCACCATCGGCTACTTCGCGGGCTTCGATCCGAACGGCATCCCCGAGTTTGTGCGCGCCCGCAAGGCCATGCAGTACTCGGCCTCCATCGACGACTTCGCGCGCATCATGGAGGACGGCAATAACGGCGGCTACGCGAATGCCTGGCTGATCGCCGACACGCGGAATAACGAAGCCGGTGATCTGGAATTGGGCCTGAAGCACGTCACGCTGAAGCGCACTAAAGACGGCTATTTCGTCGGCTCCAACTTCCCGGAAAACCCGGAACTGATTCGCGACGAAGCCGTTGATTATCCCGCCCACGACATGGGCATCAGCTCCAACGCCCGCCACGTCCGTTGGGAAGAATTGATGCGCGAAAACAAAGGCGCCATCGACGTCGCGGCGGCGCAGCGGTTTTTAGCCGATCATTATGACACCTTCGACAACAAAATCGAACCCGACGAACGGACCTTGTGCGGCCACATTGACCTTTCGCCGCGTGGCTCCAAGCCCTGGCAGCCCGCGTACGGCCCGGCCGGCACGGTGCAAAACAAAGCCGCCGACGCGGCCATGATCGCCCACATGTCGTTCACCGCCGCCATGGGTCACGCCGACGGAATCGACTTCCACGCTGGCGAAGAAATCAAAGACCATCCCGAGTTTTCCTGGGAAAAGACCGTGCTCCGCGACCTCGATTCGCATCCCTGGACCATGTTCCAGATCGCGCAATAATTCGGCAAACTGCTCGTGGCGCTCCGTCGCGGCTGACGATATGACGAAGTTGGCTTCGTTGGTCGCTTCGGTTCTGCTCGGCGCGCCAGCAATCAACCGCACGCGCTCGTGAAGCAGTACGCGCATCGCTGCAATGAGCCGATCGTGCCTGTCAAACCTCGGCTCGATCCGGCGGCGCCGTGTCGGGCCCAACGCTGCGGACGCGATCGTTCTCCACCACTACCGCCACGCCGGTCCATACCTTAGCCCTTGCCGTCGATCAGCTTTCCCAGGCGGATATATTGCGTGGCTGCCGTTGCATTGGTCGCGAGCGCGAGCAACGCAATCCCGCACAGTGTCCTGAGCATGGTTCTGAGTATACTCAGCGGAAGGCCGACTGTAAGATGTGCCGGTGGGTTTGCCGCGAATTAGCCGGCTTGTTCGTCAGCGATCCCCAGGGCGTGCAAGAATGTCTTGTCGAACTTGGTGAAGCCCGCAGGTTGGTAGGCGCCTCGGCGCGCCTTCGTTGGGGCAGCCACTCCGACGGGATCGTCCAGAAGGCTGACATCAATGGAGACCGGAGTTTTCACACCGGCTTCGACCAAGGCAGCGATGGCCTCCCCGACGGCTTCCGAATTGGAGATCGCGTCATTGATGGCACGTCGAAGGTTGTCCAGTACGTTCCGTTGATGTTCACTCAGGGTCTTCATCGGTCCTCCAAGCTGACGACGTACCTATTGCACTTCAGGTTCCAGACCGCAGCAATCCAGCGATGGCCTCCCGATTTTCCCCTAAGTATTTGATTTTTGGCGCGTTCCAGCCCTTCGAGAGGATTTGCTGCCACGGCTCGCGTGTGGGCGTTTGAAACCAAATTGTTCTGTTTGTAGACACGGAGAGATGCAAAAGGCGACTGAACGCTCTGTTGGTAGGCGCCTCTGGACTCAAGGATACGGATACCTCGGTCTTGTACTCGAGGAGTCTGAAAATGACAATCCGGCGAGTAAACGCCGGATTCAGAAACGACGGCTTGGTCGATGTTAGTCTCCGCTCCCGCCCGCTCGTCCGGCCTTTGGCGGCAAAGGTTGTGGATTCAGCTCCACCTTGGAGGCCCCGCTCAGCAGGATCTGCTTGAGGCCTACCAGCGTCTTGGCTTGCTCATGCATCGAATCGACCACTCCGCGGAGGAGCGCGACCTCGGCTATGGTGGTAAAGCCGGGCTTGTGAATGATGGTGAGGAACTCGTCAAAGCTTTTCCTGTCGGCGACGCCTGCCAGGCTGTCACACAGGCCTTTGATGCTCGTTTCAAGATGCGTCAAATCGTGTTGCTGCATAATCTTCTACCTTCCTTCCTACATGGTGGTGCTCCGTCAATGGTAATTGCGACGATTTGCCACAGGAGCCGCCAAATCCTACCGGGGTCAAGAAAAGCCAGCAGCCAGCGCGACCTACCGAAACTGGAGCCTCGGCCCCAACGTGTTAAGCTACATTTCCTCGGGGATCCATTATGCATCGTGGAATCAATGTGGTGATACGTCGCACTTCTTTGGCAGTTTCGGACGCGATCCGGCCCGCCATCAACAGGACCATTACACTCAAGCTGTTGCTCGCTCTGACGGTTCTCACATCCAACGCG
Source organism: Bryobacteraceae bacterium (assembly GCA_035501155.1). GTDB lineage: Bacteria > Acidobacteriota > Terriglobia > Bryobacterales > Bryobacteraceae > Palsa-89. Next base: position 113,860 of record DATJWO010000029.1, on the reverse strand, counting down.
GCAGCCCAGTGGCTGGGCTACCACGCACCCGGAACGCCCCGTTTGCGCGACGGTAGCCCGAACCTCGCCGCGCCGGCGCCGCGCACTTCCGACGGCAAGCCCGACCTGTCCGGCGTCTGGCACGTTGAGCCCACCTCTCTTGCCGAAATGAAACAACTGTTTGGCGCCGATGTCGCCACACTCGACGTCCCCGGCATGGAGGCCGATACCATTTCGAAGTACGCCGTCAATATTCTGCTCGACTTCAAGTCTGACGATGTCCCAATGCGTCCCGAGACCGCTGCGCTGCTCCGAAGCCGCAGAGGTTATCTGGGCGGCTGCACACCGATCGGAATCCCACTAACCTACCTGGTTTCCGAACCTGATGAAATCGTTCAAGCTCCCCGTCAAATCGTGATGATGTTCGAGTCCGATGGCAGCCATCGCCAGATCCACACCGATGGCCGCCCGCTTCCCACAGACCCGGAGCCCACTTGGCTAGGCTATTCCGTCGGAAAATGGGAGGGCGACACATTGGTCGTCGAGACGACCGGATTCAATGACCGGACTGCGCTGGATTTGATGGGACATCCGCATGGTGAAGATTTACGAGTGGTCGAGCGCTACCACCGCCGTGACTTCGGGCACATGGACGTCGAGGTCACTCTTGACGATCCCAAGATGTACACCAGGCCCTTCAGCATCAAGTTCACTCAACGACTTCTCGCGGACTCGGACGTTCTCGAAAATATTTGCAGTGAAAATGAGAAGGACCTTTCCCACATAGGCCGGAACTAAGCCCCGCACTGACGCGCAGCTTGCTCAGAAGGTACTTGTAGATTCGGTGCCGGGCGAACACCCGCAAACTCTTGAGAGCAGAATAAGTTGGTAGGCGCGGCTGGACTCGAACCAGCGACCCTCAGCTTAGAAGGCTGATGCTCTATCCACCTGAGCTACGCGCCCGCGGTTAACTCGAAAGCTGGCATTACGAGTTTACCGCGGCGGCCGCGCGGCGCAAAAACTTCTGGACACGTCCTGCCACAACGTGGTATACGCTTGATAATCCTTTGATCGGATTGCTGTTCTCTCTCAGTTCGCTGGTGAGCTGCTTGGTCCCGGCCGGCACCCAGCTTCACGTGCGGCTGACTTCCGACGTTGGCTCTTACGCCAGCAAACCTGGCTCGCCCATCCGCGCGGTTTTGATCGCTCCAGTCCTGGTCAACGGCGTAACGCTGGTGCCGGCGGGCGCAACACTGTCGGGCCAAGTAAAAGCGGTCACGCGCGTCGGCCTGGGGATCCGCCATGAAACCGCCAGCCTGGATCTGAACTTCGACCGGCTGACTCCCCCCGACAGCCCCAGCCTGCCGCTCGCGTCGCGCGTAGCGGATGTTGATAACGGACGCGAACGCGTCAGTCCCGACGGCCGTATTCACGGGATCCGCGCGACCAACAGCCTGTGCTACAGAGTCAGCGGGTATCTGAGAATGCTGTTCCCGTGGGAACTCCACGCCGAAATTGCCGAGTGGGCGATCAAGTCGCTGATCGCAGAACTGCCAGAGCCGGAAATCTATTACCCCGCCGGTGTCGAGCTCACGTTGACGCTCAAAAAGCCTCTGCTCGTGAATATACCCGACCCTGCGCCCGAATCCACTGAGCGGCTGTTTAGTGCCGAACGGGCTGAATTGAATGGCGCCATGAGCAAACTGCCGGATCAAACCGTGGATCCCAGCTCGGGCCGGCCGTCCGATCTGACCAACGTCCTGCTGCTGGGCTCTCGTGACGATATTGTCACTGCGTTCACTGCGGCCGGCTGGGCACCGGCCACTTCCGTCTCACTTCGCCAGAGGATCAAACTGATCCGGGCCGCCGCGGAACTGCACGGCGATCGCGCAGGTCCCATGTCGGCGCTCTCGCTCGATGGCGTGGAGCCGGCCATGTCGTGGGAGAAGGGCTTCAACGACGTCGCCAAACGCCACCACGTCCGCATCTGGAGAGCCGGCGCGTGGCGCGGCCGCGATCTCTGGGTTGGAGCGGCCACGCGGGATATCGACTTCGCCTATTTGCGCCCCGGCCAAGCCCTCACACACAAAATCGACGAAAATATCGATCAGGAACGCGACAAGGTCGCCTACGACCTGGCCTTCACCACCTGCTCGGATCTGCTGGATTGGACCGAGCGGCCTGACCTTCCGCGTGTTTCCCGGAACGGCACTGGCGATCCCATGATCACCGATGGCCGCGTGGCCATCATCGGCCTCACCGATTGTCCTTCGCCGCGCCTCGCCACCGAGACCGTGGACTCCGAGCCGCTTCCTCGACACGGACGCCGCGTGCAACGCTTCGTCCGGCGCGAGATCCTAAGCGCGCGCAACGACGCTTTGCGAACCAATCTGTATTGGCGCGCCTTCGAGGGCGGCCGCATCGCATTCAGCTACGCTCACCGGCGCTGGGAGCAGAATCTGGCACGCCAAGCGGCCCTGCGCCAGCTGGCGGTGGCGCCGCCAGTTCCACCGCTTGAAACAGCCCTGCCGCCATCCAGTCGCGAAACCAGTCGAATAGCTGCTCTTCCTTAACCGCCGGACGCCGCTTGCGGACAAGCGCGCTCTCGATCGCCTCGCCCAAAGCTTCGCCGTCTGCAAGCGCAAGCAGCAGCTCGAAAGCCGGCTGCGTCAGATCCATGCGCCGGCATTGATAGTTGCGGCGGTAGGCGACGACCCAGGTGCGCTTCCGGCCGAGCCGCGGAAACTCATTTTCACCGTCCACGCCGCCTAAATACGCGCTCACCGGATAATCGAATGCAAGCAGCCGGAAGGCTTCGATCGGTTTCAGCCGCGCCGTCTCCCACGCCTCCTGCGGCACCGCGCGCACGGCAGCTTCGGTTAGCGGTTTGGTTTCGGCTGCGTCAAAAACCATCGTCAGCGCATACTCCAGCCGCGCCAGATCCTGAGAGAATTCCTTCTTTGGACAATCGTCCAGCGTCCCGATGAACCCTGGAAGATCATCACCCAGCCGGTTCAGCGTGTAGGTGCGCGAAGGATGCACATCCACGTAGCGCGCCACCAGCCTCAGGAACTCGTCATCACCGAGGAAGTGCTTGAGCCCCGGATAGTCGATGGCCAGCGCCTCTTCCATGCGCAGCAGGTACATGTCGCGGTAGATATCCAGCCGCTCGGCGGAGGTCAGTGTCTGCGACGGCAGCACCAGTTGACGGGCCTCGGCGGCAGGAATCGTCTGCTGGGCGGCTTCCGACGTGATCGCTTCTTCGTGCGTGCCCTGCTTCAGGATGCAGGCCTGCATCCAGCGCTGGATGCGTTCGAGTCCAGGATCAGTCGCCATAGGCGGGAACGCCCTCAACCGCCGGCCGCGCGTCTTCCTGCTCGCGGAACCGGCGCGCTTTGAGTGCCTCGCCATGAACCACGTCGAAGCTGGGGATGTTCGCGTCCCACTCCAGCAGTGTCGCGACGCCGCCCAGCCGCCGGTGCGCATGCCGGTAGAGCTGCCACACTGTGTCGATCACGTAGTCGCTGTGCGTGTCCAGAATGTGCGTGCCTTTGTGAGTGTGCCCGGCCAGGTGCATCTGCACCACGCGATCGCGCGGAATGCGGTCAATGTACTGCTTCGGATCGAAGCCGTGATTGAATGAGCTGACGTAGACGTTGTTGACGTCTAGCAAAATCCCGCAATCGGCTTCCGCGGCGACCGTCGCCAGAAATTCGCTCTCCGGCCACGTGGACGCGCTGAACTCCAGATACGTCGACGCGTTTTCGAGCGCGATCGGCCGCTCCAGGAATTCCTGGATCGTCTTGACGCGCCCGATGGTGTGCCGCAGCACTTCGTCGGTGTAGGGCATCGGCAGAAGATCGTGCGTATTCAGCCCCACCACGCCGGTCCAGCACAAGTGATCGGAAATCCAATGCGCCTTGATCCGCCGGCCGAGCGCCTTGAGCTTCTTCAGATACTCGAAATTGATCGGATCCGTGCTGCCCACCGACAGCGACACGCCGTGCAGCACCACCGGGTACCGTTCGGCCACCTGATCCAGCACGTACAGCGGCCGCCCGCCGGTATCCATGTAATTTTCTGAGAGGACCTCGAACCAGTCGATGGCCGGATGATGATTCAGGATGTGCTCGAAATGCACGGAGCGCAGCCCGATGCCGAATCCCAGGTCCGGATAACCCCAACGATTTGCCATGGAGCCGCTTCCTTCATCAGTATACGGCCCGCAAAAGGAATTGTGTCATCCTGGAACTGACAGACTCGATGAGTATCTTCGTCCGTTGGCGCTTCTTGCTGGCTTCCGCGGCCGTCGCTTCCCTCGTGATTTGCACTGCGTTCGGCCAGCGGCCGTTCCGCGAATATCCGGGATATGAGTATTACAATTTCCCCAAGCCAGCGGACTGGCAAGTGCCCGGTGAATGGACCTTTGCCCGCCTGATGTACCCTTCGCAGCACCTCTTTTATCCCGGTGAATATCCGCGGCCCTATTACGCCGACTGGTGGGACGGACGGACGGACTGGACCATCGACTATCCCCGCTCGGACCGTCATCTCTCCGCAGCCGTCCGGCGCCTGACCCGCATTCAAGCGCGCGCGGTCGAAGAGCCCGTCAATCTGGATGACGGCGATGAGGTCTACAACTGGCCGTGGCTGTACGGCGTCGAAGTGGGGCATTGGAACCTTACAGACGCTCAGGCCGCGAAACTGCGCGATTTTTTGCTGCGCGGCGGCTTCTTCATGTGCGACGATTTCCACGGCTCCATGGAGTGGGACATTTTCGTCTCCGGAATGAAGCGAGTCTTCCCCGACCGCCCCATCGTCGACATCGATAACCGCGATCCTATCTTTCACACCATTTTCGATTTGGACGACCGCTACCAGGTGCCCGGCGAACAGTTCATCTACACGCACCGGATCTATGAGAAAGACGGCTACGTCCCCCATTGGCGCGGCATCTACGACGATAAAGGCCGCATCATGGTGGCCATCTGCCACGACATGGATCTGGGCGATTCCTGGGAGCACGCCGACAATCCGAAATACCCGGAGAACTACTCCGCGCTCGGCATCCGCATCGGCGTGAACTACATCACCTACGCCTTGACGCATTGATGCACGCCGCGCCCAAGCTAACGTAGAATAGTCGCGGGAGGCTCTGTAGCTGATACTCGAGTGAGCCCTGATTCGCACGCAGCTTGGGTTCCCCGGGTCAATCCCTGGCTCATCGCCGGAACGGTGATGCTGGCGACGTTCATGGAGGTGCTGGATACCAGCATCGCCAACGTGGCCCTGCCGCATATCGCCGGCAGCCTCTCGGCCACGGTGGATGAAAGCACCTGGGTGCTGACGTCCTACCTGATCTCCAACGCCATCATCTTGCCGCTAACCGGCTGGCTGTCGATGCTATTCGGGCGCAAGCGGCTGTACATCGGTTGCGTCATCCTGTTCACGCTGAGTTCGCTCGCGTGCGGCTTCGCGCCCAATCTCTTCCTGCTGATCCTGTTCCGCGTGATCCAGGGCGCCGGCGGCGGCGGTCTACAGCCCATTTCACAGGCCATTTTGGTCGAAAGCTTCAAGAAGAAACAGCAAGGCATGGCCATGGCCATGTACGGCATGGGCGTCGTGGTGGCGCCCATCATCGGCCCGACGCTGGGAGGCTGGATCACGGACAACTTCACGTGGCGCTGGATCTTCTTCATCAATGTCCCGGTCGGCATCCTGAGTATATTGATGACGACCGCGCTGGTGGAGGACCCGCCTTACCTTGTTCGCAAGACCTTGAAGCAGGGCCTGAAGATCGACTTCATCGGTCTGGGACTCATCAGCGTAGGACTCGGCTTCACGCAGGTGATGCTCGACAAGGGCGAGCGCGACGACTGGTTCGCTTCGCACTTCATCGTCTGGTGCGCTGTGCTGGGCGCCGCGGGACTGATTTGCGCGATCATCTGGGAGCTGCGCCAGAAGGAGCCTCTGGTGGACCTGCGTCTGTTCAAGCAGCGCAACTACAGCATGGCGACATTCATGATGTTCGCCCTCGGAGTCGTCATGTACGGCACCACGGTTCTGTTGCCGATTCAGCTCCAAAGCCTGATGGGCTACACGGCCGAATGGGCCGGCCTGGTGCTTTCACCCGGCGGCATCATGACGCTGCTCGTCATGCCGTTCGTGGGCCGACTGCTCGGCATCTTCCAGCCCCGCTGGCTGGTGGTGGTGGGACTCGTTATTCTGAGCGTGGGAATGTACCAGCTTTCCTCGCTGAATCTTCAAACCAGCTTCTGGACGTTCGTTCTGACCTGGTCCATTTCCCGCACGGGGATGCCGTTCCTGTTCGTTCCGATCAACGTCATGGCGTTCGCCTACGTCCCGCGCGAGAAGACCAACAACGCCACCGGTCTGATCAACCTGACCCGCAACCTGGGCGGCAGCGTGGGCATATCGATGGTGACCGCCGTTCAGACTCGCTTCGCGCAGGTGAGCCAAAACAATCTGGCCGGAAATTTGAATCCGCTAAACCCCGCCTACAACAGCCGCCTGGAACATCTGCAGGGAGCGCTGCAAGCGGCCGGCTCCAATTCCGTCCAAGCGGCGGCACAGGCCCACGCGATCCTTTACGGCGATGTCGTGCGCCATTCCGCGATGCTGGCGTACATCGACGTGTTCCGGATCCTGTCTTGGGCGTGCGTGGCAATGATTCCGCTGATGTTCATGATGAAACCAGCGAAAAGCCGCGGGGGAGCATCGGCGGCGGCCGCGCACTAAGGCGGGTTGAAAAAAGGGAGGCGCGCCCGGCATTAAGCCGGACGCGCCACAATCGATTACCGCAGGCTACGGACGCAAATTACAGGCTGGCTTTCCAACCCGAGTACAGCATAGCGGCGAATAGCGCCAACCCGAACACCAGAACCACGACCGTCAACTTTTCACCAAAGTTGTCGATCCGATCGAGGCGGTTTGTTACCTCGATTTGATGGGGAATCGCTTTTTCTTCTCCGGCGGCGAGGTGTACGTAGTCATCCTCCTGATACCACGAGGTGATCTTCCTGTACAGCGCCAGACCGAGCACGCCCAACGTCATAACCGCCCAAACAATCCAGAGAGCAAGCATGAGATTAATCCTCCTTGCGCAGCATCGTTCTTCTTGTGGATACCAGGCCGCCGGCTAAGCAGCGGCCCAAAACAAATCATTTACTTCTTGCCGCAGTCCGCCAACGAATGGTCGTGTTCGGCATAGCACTTGCCGACTTCGTTCAAATCCTTCTTGCCCGCCTGCGTATGGCAATACGTGCAGCCCTTGCCTTCCTTCTTGGTGTATTCCGCCTTGCCGAACGAGACTGACGTAGACACTGCCAGTCCGCCTGAAATGATTGCTGCGAATAACGCGATGTTGAAGAGTAGCTTCGCCATTTAGAATCTCCGGCTGGAAGCATTGCAATCGGCCCGCCGTTTACAAAATCCCGCGAAGTCTAAGAAATCTGGGCACATGCTCTGGGCCAAGGGGTGTGACTGCGGGCGCCCCCCGGACGGTGATTGCAGTCAGTGGGTGAAAATGCTCAACTTTGCGTGAAGTGAACCGCTATCGGCGGCGCGTCTCTGCCGCCTGAAGGGTATAGCTGCCTAAAACCTTCATGTAGTTGGCGCGCGAGAACATCTCCGGTTGTGCGGCAGCCGCTGCGTTCAGTGCGCCGCGCATCTGGCGGATGGATTCGTACTCGTGCTCGCCCATCCATTCCACCAGGCGTCCGGCGAGTTCGGCTATGTAGCTGACCCCGTTGCGGAGCAGCGCCGAAGTTAACATGACAACCTTAGCCCCGGCCATGACGCCTTTAACGACGTCTTCGGCGGTATGGACGCCGCCCGTAATCGCCAGCTCAGGCCGGATCCGCGGCGACAGCAGCGCCACCCAGTGGAGGCGCAGGCGCAGCTCGTCCGAGTCGCTAAGTTTAAGGTTCGGGGTAACTTCAAGCGCTTCCAAATCGAAGTCAGGTTGATAGAAGCGGTTGAACAGAACCAAGGCGTCGGCTCCGGCCTGATCCAACCGGTGGGCCATGTTGGCCATGGAGGTAAAGTACGGCGCCAGCTTGACGGCCACCGGAATCCGGACCTGAGCTTTGACGTCGCGCACCAGGCTGCAATAACGCTCCTCGATTGCAGGCGCGTCCACATCCAGGCTGGTCGCCAGGAAATATACGTTCAGTTCGAGTGCGTCGGCGCCCGCCTGCTCGATCTGGCGCGCATAACGGATCCAAGCGCCGGGGGTAACGCCGTTGAGGCTGGCGATCACCGGGATTTGCAAGCTTTTCTTGGCCTTCGCGACGTGCTCCAGGTAGGCTTTCGGGCCCATCCCGTAGGTCGCGGGCTCCGGAAAATAGCTCTGGGCTTCCGGGAAGCTCTCAGCGCCCTGGCTCAGGAACTGGTCCAGGGCTTCCTCTTCAGCCGCAATCTGCTCTTCGAAAAGCGACGGAAGCACCACTGCCGCGGCGCCGGCGTCTTCCAGGCGCTTCAGGCTGGCCAGGTCCTTGGTGAGCGGCGAGGACGAGGCAACCAGCGGGCTCTGCAGCTTCAATCCGAGGTATTCGGTCGCGAGATCGATCATGCTTTTGTGCCTCCGTTGCTTCCGTTGGAGTAGGGCATACTCGCCCAATGTTCGTAGAGCTTCCAGCGCAGTTCCACGTCCTTCTGCGCTTCGATGAGCAGCGCCGCGGCGGTCTCCGGATCGCTGCGCACCAGCATGGTGTAGCGGCCCTCGTTGTAGACGTATTTTTCGAGCGGCAGCGACGGGGGGCGCGAATCCAGTTGGAATGGGTTGTGGCCGCCGGCGGCGAGCGTAGGATTGTAGCGGAACAGCGGCCAATAGGCCGACTGCACGGCAGCCTTCTGCTGGTCCAGGCCGTGGATCAGATCGTAGCCGTGAGCAATGCAATGACTGTAGGCGATGATGAGCGCCGGGCCGTTGTAGGCTTCGGCTTCCAGGAACGCTTTCACTGTCTGCGTGTCGCTCGCGCCGAGCGCGACATGCGCCACATAGACGGTTCCATAGGTCATGGCCATCATTGCCAAGTCCTTCTTAGCCAGGGGCTTGCCAGCGGCAGCGAATTTCGCGACTGCGCCGCGTGGAGTTGATTTCGACATCTGCCCGCCGGTATTGGAGTAAACCTCGGTGTCGAGCACCAGAACCTTGACGTTCCGCCCGGAGGCAAATACGTGATCCAGACCTCCGTAGCCGATATCGTAGGCCCAGCCGTCGCCGCCGATCAGCCAGACGCTCTTGCGCACCAGGGCGCTGGTTAAAGCGCGCAGGTCGCGGGCTGCGGGATCGTTAGCATGCTCGATCTGCTTTTTGAGATCGGCCACGCGCGCCCGCTGGGCTTCGATGCCTGCCTCGGAGGATTGATCCGCATTCGCGATGGCTTGGGCAAGCTCTTCGCCGATCGCGGGCGCCAAGCGCCGCACCAGTTCAGTCGCATACTGCGCCTGCTTATCGAGCGAGACGCGCATGCCCAGGCCGAACTCGGCATTGTCTTCAAATAGTGAATTCGACCACGCTGGCCCGCGGCCCTGCCGGTTTTGAGTGTACGGCGTCGTGGGCAGGTTGCCGCCATAAATCGACGAACAGCCCGTAGCGTTGGCGATGACCGTGCGGTCGCCGAACAGTTGCGTCAGCAGCTTGATATACGGCGTCTCGCCGCAGCCGGCGCAAGCGCCCGGAAACTCGAATAGCGGCTCCAAGAGCTGCACATCCTTGACGTTGTGCAGGGCGAGCAAGCTGCGGTCCGGTTCGGGCAGGTTCAAGAAGAAGTCCCAGTTGCGGCTCTCCTGCTCCCGGATCGGTGCCTGTTCGGCCATATTCAACGCCTTGCGCTTGGCTTCGCTCTTGCTTTTGGCCGGACAGACCTGCACACACAGACCGCAACCGGTGCAATCTTCCGGCGATGTCTGTAGTACGTATCGCAGACTTTCCCGATCCTTCCAACGCGCCGTGGCGGACTTGAGCGCCGGCGGCGCCGTCGCGAGCGCAGCCGACTCGCACAATTTGGCGCGAATCACCGCGTGCGGGCAAACCATCACGCACTTGCCGCACTGAATACAAAGTTCCTGTTCCCAAACCGGGATTTCCTGGGCCAGGTTGCGTTTTTCCCATTTCGACGTGCCGGTTGGATAGGTCCCGTCGGCGGGCAGAGCGCTGACCGGCAGCGCGTCTCCGTCCCCAGCCATCATGGGTGCAAGAACATGCTTCACGAATTCCGGCGCGGCGCTGTCCACAACCGGCCGTTGCTCGAGCGTGCCGGCCGCCTCGGTTGGTACCTGTACTTCGAACAAGTGCGCCAGCGCGTCATCCACGGCGGCGTTGTTCTTCTGGACCACGGCCTCTCCGCGTTTCCCGTAGGTTTTGAGAATCGCGTGTTTAATGGCCGCGATCGCGTCTTCGCGCGGCAACGCACCGCTTAAGGCGAAAAAGCAGGTCTGCATCACGGTGTTGATGCGCCCACCCATGCCGTTCGCTTTCGCTACTCCAAAGGCGTCGATGACGTAGAAGCGCAGACGCTTATCGATGATGTCCTGCTGGACCTTGCGCGGCAGGTGATCCCAGACCTCGGCCGGACCGTAGGGGCTGTTGAGTAAGAAGATGGCACCGGGTTCCGCCAGCCGTAATACATCGATGCGCTCCAGAAATGAAAACTGATGGCAGGCGACGAAACTGGCCTGGCTGATGAGGTAACTGGCCCGAATGGGCTTCCGTCCGAAACGTAGATGCGAGATGGTCATCGCGCCGGACTTCTTGGAGTCATAGACGAAATAGCCTTGGGCGAAATTATCCGTGTCTTCGCCGATGATTTTGATGGAGTTCTTGTTCGCGCCTACCGTTCCGTCGGCGCCCAAGCCGTAAAACACGGCGCGCACGGTCTCCGGATCTTCGGTGGAGAATCCCGCGTCATAATCCAGGCTTTTGTGCGAGACGTCATCCTGGATGCCGACGACAAAATGGTTGTGCGGCTGCGCCTGGCTCAACTCCGCAAACACGCCCGCCGCCATCGCCGGTGTGAATTCCTTGCTGGCCAGGCCGTAGCGTCCACCAACCACCCGAGGGCGTTGAGAGAATGCTCCGGTCTCCTCGATCGCGTTGAGGACGTCCAGATAAAGAGGTTCGCCGGAGCTGCCCGGTTCCTTGGTTCGATCCAGCACCGCGATCGCCTTGACCGTTGACGGCAGCGCGTTCACGAAGGCCGCGGCGGAGAAAGGCCGGAATAAGTGCACGTTCACCAGGCCCGCCTTCTCGCCTCGCGCGGTGAGCGCATCCACGCATTCTTCGGCCGCCTGCGCGCCGGAACCCATCAGCACGACGACGCGCTCGGCATCCGGCGCGCCGTAGTAATCGAACAAATGATATTGGCGCCCCGTAAGCGCCGCAAAACGGTCCATCGCACGCTGCACCAGGGCGGGACAGGCCGCGTAAAGCGGATTAACCGTTTCGCGCGCCTGGAAATAGACGTCCGGATTTTGCGCCGTGCCCCGCAAAACGGGATGGTCCGGATTGAGCGCCCGCGCGCGATGCGCCCACACGGCTTCGTCGCGAATCATGGCGCGCAAATCGTCGACTGTCAGCTGCTCCACTTTCGCGACCTCGTGCGAGGTGCGAAAACCGTCGAAGAAATGCACGAACGGGATGCGCGCTTCCAAAGCCGCGGCATGCGCGATCAGCGCCATGTCCATCACCGCCTGCACGGAATGCGACGCCAGCAACGCAAATCCGGTGGCGCGGACCGCCATGACGTCCTGGTGGTCGCCGAAAATCGAAAGCCCCTGCGCGGCCAGAGAGCGCGCGGCAACGTGGAAAACCGTGGGCGTCAGCTCGCCCGCGATCTTATACATATTGGGGATCATGAGCAGCAGGCCCTGCGACGACGTGAACGTGCAGGTAAGCGCGCCCGTCTGCAGCGCCCCGTGAACCGCGCCCGCAGCGCCCCCTTCGCTCTGCATCTCCACTACGGACGGCACCGTGCCCCAGATGTTTGGGCTGCCGGCGGCCGACCACTGGTCAGCCCACTCCCCCATGGACGATGAGGGCGTGATCGGGTAGATGGCGATCACTTCGCTCACCCGCTGTGCGACATAGGCAGCCGCTTCGTTTCCATCGATTGTGACTTGAGGACGCACCAGTAAGCCTCCCTACAAATGGCTTCTTCCACTTTGGGGTGGTGCACGCAGGCAGCCGCACCTAAAGCTTTGGAATTCCCGTCCGGGAAGCGGGGCGTGGGTGATTTCACCCAAATTCACAGCCTTTCTGCTAGCCGGGAAGGCAAATCCCCTGCTCTGCATCGGGTTTCGTTGGCGACTCAGGTGCACGCGGCCTGTATAGATGTTCGCCTACCTCCAAAAACCGGAACCGCCTTCGGATGACAAGCGCTGGAAAATCATCGCTGCCACCATGCGAAAGCTGGGTAACGAGCGGAACGCTCTTATTGAAGCCCTGCACTCTCTCCAGCAGTCGTTCGGCTACCTGGACCGGCCGGGGCTAACCTTCATTGCCGCATCCCTACGAGTTCCGTTAAGCAAAGTGTATGGCGCGGCAACGTTCTACAACCATTTCACGATGAAGCCCCAGGGCGAGCACACCTGCGTGGTGTGCACGGGCACGGCCTGCCACATCAAAGGCGCAAAGGAACTGCTCGATTCCGTCGCGGCCCGGCAGGGCATCCAGCCCGGAGATACCACCGCGGACGGCAGGGTCAGCCTTCTGACGGCTCGCTGCTTTGGAACATGCGGCCTGGCGCCCGTAGTGGTGGTCGACGGAGACGTTGTGGGGCGCGTGACAGAGGATCTGTTGCAGCGGCGGCTGAAGGAGGTAATCGAACATGCTTGTGGATGAATTGAAGGCGACCGCCGCGCGCGAGCATGAGGCGAAGTCAGAGCGGGAAGCCTGCGTCAACGTCTGCGGCGCCGCCGGATGCCAGCCCCTGGGCGCGGATGCGTTGAAGAAAGCCTTAACGGAAGCGGCTGCTACGCAAGGCTACGGCCCCGAGAGCTGCCTGGTGCGCAAGGTCGGCTGCATGGGATTATGTGGCGCCGGTCCTCTGGTCAGTGTGGAGCCGTCCGGCGTTCTCTATCAGCGGGTTCAACTGTCCGACGCGCCGGCTATCATCATCGCGCTCGCTGGTTCGCCGGTTGAGCACATCCGGCTGGATGCCAAGCTACCGTTTTTTACGCGGCAACACAGAATTGTGCTTGAAAACTCAGGCCGGATCGATCCCGAAAGGCTGGAAGACTACATCGCCGCCGACGGCTACCTCGCCTTGACCACGGTTTTGAACGAGATGACCCCGTCGGAAGTGATCGCCGAAGTGCATAAGAGCGGATTGCGCGGCCGCGGCGGCGCCGGCTACCCGACGGGCCTGAAATGGGCCACGGTCTCCAAAGCCGCCGGTACGCCGAAGATGGTGATCTGCAACGCCGATGAAGGCGATCCCGGTGCTTTCATGGATCGCAGCGTTCTGGAAAGCGATCCGCACCGCGTGCTGGAAGGCATGGCCATCGCGGCCTATGCGGCGGGTGCGAGCGAAGGATATATCTACGTCCGCGCAGAATATCCGCTGGCAGTCGAGCGTCTGAAGATCGCCATCCGCCAGGCCGAGCGGCAGGGATTGCTGGGCAACGGCATTTGCGGATCTCATTTCAGCTTTCGGATCAACATCCGGCTGGGCGCGGGCGCGTTCGTGTGCGGGGAAGAGACGGCGCTGATCGCATCCATTGAAGGCAAGCGCGGAACGCCACGGCCGCGTCCACCTTATCCGGCTGAATCGGGCTTGTGGGACCAGCCAACACTGATCAACAACGTCGAAACGTTCGCCAACATCGCCCCGATCATCCGCCACGGCGGCGAGTGGCTGGCGGCGATCGGAACCGAGCACAGCAAGGGGACCAAGGTTTTCGCGCTGGCGGGCGCCATCCAGAACGCCGGTCTGATCGAAGTCCCCATGGGTATCACGCTGCGGGACATCATTTTCGATATCGGAGGCGGCATCCAAAATGGAAACCGCTTCAAGGCCGTTCAGACAGGCGGGCCCTCTGGCGGCTGCATCCCGGAGGAGTTCCTGGACACGCCGGTGGATTACGAAACGCTGACCAAGCTGGGCTCCATCATGGGATCCGGCGGAATGATCGTGATGGACAATACGTCGTCCATGGTGGATGTCGCGCGCTACTTCATGGAGTTCTGTATGACCGAATCGTGCGGCAAGTGCGTCCCGTGCCGGGCTGGAACCGCGCAGATGCATGAGCTATTGAGCCGGTTCGCGAGTCGTAGCGCGCGGCCGGCGGATCTGGCGCTGCTCGAGTCGCTCTGCGATCTGGTGAAGCACGCGAGCCTGTGCGGCCTGGGACAGTCGGCTCCGAATCCCGTGCTCAGCACGCTGCGCTACTTCCGGACCGAATACGAGTCGGCTTTCGCGGCCAATGGCGTCCGCGAGGGAGGAAACTGAGATGGCCGGCCGGGTTGTCACGTTAAAAATCGACGAACACGACGCCAGCGCCCTCGAGGAGCAACCCATTATCGACGTAGCGCGCGAGCATGGCATCCGCATTCCCAAACTGTGTTACGTGGCTGGGCTTTCGCAGTATGGCGGCTGCCGCCTTTGCCTGGTGGAGGTGGAGGGATCGACCAAGCTGCTGCCGGCGTGTACGACGCGCGTCGCCGAGGGCATGCGCGTTCACACCGACAGTCCGCGTATCCACGAATACCGCCGGATGATCCTGGAGCTGCTCTTCGCGGAGCGGAATCACGTCTGTAGCGTGTGCGTCTCCAACGGCCACTGCGAGCTGCAGGCGCTGGCACAGCAAATGGGCGTGGACCACGTCCGCTTCCCGTATATCTATCCCAAGCTGCCCGTCGACGCCAGCCACAGCCGGTTCGTACTGGATCAGAACCGCTGCATCCTATGCACGCGCTGTGTACGTGTTTGCGATGAAATTGAAGGCGCGCACACTTGGGACGTGATGGGACGCGGCGCGCACTGCCTGGTGATCACCGATCTGGCGCAGCCGTGGGGCGAAGCCGAAAGCTGCACCAGTTGCGGAAAATGCGTGCACGTGTGCCCGACGGGCGCATTAAGCGAGAAAGGCCACTCGGTGTCCGAGATGCACAAGCGCCGCCAGTTCCTGCCCTACCTGACCATGATGCGAGGGGAAAATGAGTAAGCCGACGCTGGCGACCGTGTGGTTGGACGGATGTTCGGGCTGCCACATGTCCTTCCTCGATATCGACGACCGGCTGCTGGCGCTGGCTGAGAAGGCTGATCTGGTCTACAGTCCGCTGGTGGACCGGAAGGAGTTTCCCGAGTCGGTGGACATCACCCTGGTGGAAGGTGCTGTTTCGAACGAAGAGGATCTGGCCAAGATCAAGAAGGTTCGCGCGCATACGCGGCTGCTGGTTTCGCTCGGCGACTGCGCGGTCACCAGCAATATTCCGGGCATGCGGAACCCATTCGGGGTGAAAGCGGTGCTCGATCGGGCGTTCGTCGATAACGTGACCACGCCTGCTCCCGCTCCCTCCGAAGTGATCCCGAAGCTGTTGGACCGCGTGCGGCCAATTCATGAAGTTGTGCCGGTGGATGTGTTTCTACCCGGCTGCCCGCCTTCGGCGGACGTGATTTACAAGGCCCTGGAAGACCTGATCGCCGGACGGACGCCGAACGAAGGCATCCAGCGGTTTGGGGCGTGACGAGGAACCCATGGCACTAGCACGAATTGTCATCGATCCGGTAACGCGCATTGAAGGCCATGCAAAGGTGACCATTCAATTAGGCGACGACGGCAAAGTCGCCAGCGCGCGCTTCCACGTCACGCAGTTGCGCGGCTTCGAAAAGTTGTGCGAGAACCGGCCGTTCTACGAAATGCCGTCGTTAATGGCGCGCATCTGCGGCATCTGCCCGGTGAGCCATCTGCTCGCCTCGGCCAAGGCCTGCGACGCGATTCTCGGCGTGAACCTTCCCGAGAACGCCGCCCGGCTGCGGCGCATCTTGAACCTGGCGCAGATCCTGCAATCGCACGCGCTCAGCGTGTTCTATCTGTCCTCGCCGGATCTGGTATTGGGCATGGATGCTCCGGCCGAAACACGGCACCTGTTTGGTGTGGCCGCCACGGCGCCGGAAGTCGCGCACGACGGCATACGGCTGCGGCAGATCGGCCAGCAGATTGTCCAGATCCTGGGCGGCAAGCGCATCCATCCGGCCTGGGTAGTGCCGGGCGGAGTCAGCATGCCCCTGAGCGAGGAGAAACGCGAGCAGATCCACGCTATGCTGCCCGACGCGATCGGGGCGCTCGAACGGACCTTGGGCCGGTTCCGCGGATTCTTGCAGCGTTTCCCGGAAGAAGTGGCCGCGTTTGCCAACTTTCCGTCGCTGTTCTTAGGGCTCACTGACGGCGCGGGAAAGCTCGAATACTACGATGGTCCGCTGCGGATTGTGGATTCCGACGGCATTGTGGTCGCCGACGATCTGCGTCCGCGGGATTATCCGAAGTACCTCGCCGAAGTCGGCGAACCGGATTCTTACTTGAAATCGGCCTACTACAAGCCACTCGGCTATGACCAAGGCATGTACCGCGTCGGGCCGCTGGCGCGGCTGAATCTGGTGACGACGTGCGGGACGTCGCGGGCCAATCACGAACTCGGCATCCTGCGCACATTCGCCGGGAGTCCGCTGTTGAGTTCGTTCCACTATCATCATGCGCGTCTGATCGAAATGCTGTACTGCGTCGAGCGCATGAGCGAGCTGTTGGCAAGTCCGGATATTCTGAGCGACCACGTGCGGGCCTTCGCGGAGCCAAACTGCGAGGAAGGCGTGGGTGTCTCCGAGGCGCCGCGCGGCACGCTGCTACATCACTACAAGGTCGACAGCAACGGCCTGATCCGCTGGGCGAACCTGATCATCGCCACCGGGCACAACAACCTCGCCATGAATCGCGGCATCCAGCAAACCGCCAGCTATTTCGTCGAGCACGGCAAGCTGTCGCCGGGAGCGCTAAACCGGGTGGAGGCTGTGGTGCGCGCGTTCGATCCGTGCCTCAGTTGCTCGACGCACGCGGCGGGCGAAATGCCGCTCGAAATCAGCCTGGTCGGCCCCGATGGCGAGTTGCTGGACCGCACAAGGCGTTGAGCATGGTCGTCGGGTACGGAAATCCCCTGCGTCAAGATGACGGCATGGGCCTGCGCGCGGCCGAGATTCTGGAAGGCAACGGAATCGATGTGCTGCGCTGCCATCAGCTCACTCCGGATCTGGCGGCGGACATCGCCGATTCCCAGGTGGCCGTGTTTCTGGACGCCGCCGCCGATCTGGAGCCGGGCGCGATCCGTTGCACCGAAGTCGCCTGCGAGCCGGGCGGCGCTTGGACTCACCATTTCACTCCCGGCCAGCTTCTCCGCTTCACGGCCGCGATCTTCGGACGGGCTCCGCGCGCGGTGCTGATCACCGGCGGAGCGTTCGCCTTGGATTTCAGCGAGGGGCTGACGGATGGCGGTGAGCAGTGTGCGCAGCGAATGGCGGAAGCCGCTCTTTTAGTGATCGGCAGCCAGTTGCAGCCGTGCGGCGTCTAACCGTTCGGTCACCACGCTGAGCAGCGCCTTCATGATGAAGTAACCGAACACCGGATCGGCTTCACAGGCCGCTGCGAGTTGTGCGCCGATAAATGAGATGGTGCGTGCCGGCGCGACGGCCCGCGCCCGGAAGTGCGCGCCTCCCGGTGAACCAACCAAAGAAGACCAACCCAGTGCGTCGCCCGGCTTGAGGTGAACCAGAACGCGCTGGCCGGTCTCGAGAGCGACCTGGCCTTCGGTCAGAAGATAGAGCCGCCCATGCAGCTCGCCTTCCTCGAAGATCACCTGGCCGCGTTTCAAGCGGACCTCCTTGGCCAGGCCGGCGAGCCGCTCCAGGTGGCGGCGCTCCAGTCCTTTCAGGAAATCGCAGTTAACCGTGCTTGCCAGAAACTCAGTGATTCCAATCATGTGAAAAAGACGTCGGGCCCACTTGTGCGAGCCCGACGCGTCCGACCGAGCGGGGCCGGGAGGATTCGGCCCCCAGGCGGTTACACAAACTCAAGCTAACGCCAATGCAGCGGCTGGCTGCGCGCAGGCCGCGCGTTTTCGCTCCAGCCACTGCTGCCATTGGGAAAATCCCACGCCGGTAGTAGCAGAGACCTCGAGAATCTCGGCGCCGGGATGCACCTTGTTCACGTTTTCCTTGGCCACGTTCACGTCGAAAGACACATAGGGCAGCAGATCGATCTTGTTCAATATCACCAGGCCGGCGCGCGAAAACGTGGCCGGGTATTTCAGCGGTTTGTCTTCGCCTTCCGTGGTGCTGAGGATCACGATTTTGTCGTGCTCGCCCAGGTCGTAACTGGCCGGGCAAACCAGATTGCCGACGTTCTCGATGAAAAGATAGTTGAGCGAGGCGAGATCCCAGCCTTCCAGTGCCCGCTCGACCATCCTGGCGTCAAGATGGCAAGAGCCGCCCGTGGAAATCTGCCGCACGGGGAAACCGTACCGCGCCAGGCGCTGGGCGTCGTTGTCGGTCTGGATGTCGCCGGTCAGCACGGCCACGCGGGTGGCCGGAGGAAATAGCGCGAGCGTGCGTTCCAGCAGCAGCGTCTTGCCCGCTCCCGGCGAGCTGATGAAGTTGGCGCAGTAAATCCCATGCTCGCGAATGGCGTCACGCAGATTGCGGGCGACCCGCTCGTTCTCGCTTAAAACTTTCTGCTGGACTTCCACTTTCGTCATGCTTCCTCCAATTCGACGTAGGCGAGTTCCAACTCATCGCCGCTCACAGGCTGGGTCGCGGGCGCGCCGCAGCCGGGACATTGAATTTCAAACTCCTTCAAAGCAAACACCGTGCCACACAAGGCGCAGCGGTTCTGGCGGGGGCAGAATTCGATATCGAGCGCCGGCGGCGAAGGTTCGGTTCCGGCAAGCAGTGCATCGAAGCAAAACCGCAGCGATTCGGGATCCACCCCGGACCACTCGCCGATCCGGACACCCACCTTCAGCACCCGCGCGCCTTCGTGGCGCCCGGCTTCCTTGCGGGCGGCGTCCAGAATCGCAGTGGCAATGCCCATCTCGTGCATATTCGCCTCAGCAGATGCGCGGCAGTTGGTCGCCGGCGAGCATGTCGACGATTCGCGTGGTTCCGAGCGGCGTGCGCATGCGCACCCAGCCAGCGTCTGACTTGGTAACTGTACCGATCCTCCGCGCCTCACGCCCTAGAGGATTCTTATGCATCGCCTCCACCACGCGGTCGGCCTGAGCCGCGTCTACAATCGCCAGCAGCTTGCCTTCGTTGGCGACGTACAGAGGGTCCAACCCCAGCATCTCGCACGCACCGCGCACTGCGTCGCGAACGGGCAGCGTTTGCTCATCGAGCAGGATGCCGACACCCGATTGCGCGGCGATTTCGTTCAGTGAACTGGACACTCCGCCGCGAGTGGGATCGCGCAGGCACCGGATCGCGCGCGTCGTGGCGAGCATATCCGCCACTAGCCCGTGCAGCGGCGCCGAGTCGCTTTCCACCGGGCTGTCAAATTCCAGGCCTTCGCGCTCGGCCATAATGGCGATGCCGTGATCGCCTATGTACCCACTGAGAATCACGGCATCGCCAGGACGAGCCCCACCCGCCGAAAGAGTAATCCCTTCCGGCACTACCCCAAGGCCCGTCGTATTGATAAAAACACCATCCCCACTGCCTTTGTCGACAACTTTCGTATCGCCCGTTACCACCTGCACGCCGCATGCGGACGCCGCGTGCCCGAGCGAATCGACGATACGCTGAAGCGCGTACATGGGAAAACCTTCCTCGATGATGAACGCCACGCTCAGAAACAGCGGCTTGGCGCCTCCCATGGCGAGATCGTTCACCGTCCCATGCACCGCCAGCGACCCAATGTCGCCGCCGGGAAAGAACAGCGGCTTCACCACGAACGAATCCGTGGTGAACGCGATGCGCGTGTGGTTGAAGTCGAGAACAGCCTGATCGTCCATGCGCTCCAGAGTCGCGTTGCGGAAGGCGGGCAGAAACAGATCGCGCATCAGCTCGGCCGAAAGCTTGCCGCCGCTGCCGTGGCCGAGCGAGATGTGGTCGCGGGCGATTGCTGGAGTTGGACAGCTCATAGTTAGGCTGCTCATGCGATGCACACCAGACTGGTCGCGTGCCGGCGGTATTGGTAATAGGCCGCGCAGGCGCCTTCGGCCGAGACCATCGGGGCACCCAGCGGCATTTCGGGCGTGCAGCGCGTGGCAAAGGCCGGGCAGTCGACCGGTTTTTTCAGCCCTTGCAACACCTGCGCGCTAATACATTCGGGAGGTTCCGTTGCCTCTATTTCGCTTACACCGAAGATCTTTTCGGCATCATAGGCGGCGAATTCGGGCCGCAGCCGCAGCCCGCTCATCGGGATGGAGCCGATGCCGCGCCATTTGCGATCGGCCACTTCGAAGACTTGTTCGACGATACGCTGCGCCGGCTCGTTACCGTGATAGCTGACCGAGCGTGCGTATTGGTTCTCCACTTCGGCGCGGCCGTCTTCGAGCTGAGCCGCCAGCATGAGAATCGCTTCCAGCAGATCGACCGGCTCGAAGCCACCCACCACGATGGGCACGTGAAACTCATCCACCAGCGCCTTGTATTCCCAATAGCCCATCACCGTGCAGACGTGGCCGGGCGCGATGAAACCCTGTACGCGGTTTTCCGGAGAGTTCAGAAGCAGCCGGATTGCCGGGGGCACCAGCACGTGAGAAACGAGCTCGGAGAAGTTGGTTAATCCCAGGTTACGCGCCTTAAACACAGCCATCGCATTGGCGGGCGCCGTGGTTTCGAATCCGATCCCGAAGAAGACGACCTGGCGTTGCGGATTCTTCTGCGCGATTTTGACTGCTTCCATCGGCGAATATGCGATGCGCACGTCCCCGCCGTTGGCCTTCACGCGGAACAGATCGGATCGCGTGCCCGGCACGCGCAACATGTCCCCGTAGGAAACGAAAATCACGTCCGGGCGCGAGGCGATTTCGACGGCTTTATCCACCACCTCGATGGGAGTGACGCAGACCGGGCAGCCCGGGCCATGCACCAGCTCAACTTGCGGGGGAATCAGTTCGTCGATGCCGTAGCGCATCAAGGTGTGGGTCTGGCCGCCGCAGATTTCCATCAGCACCCAGGGCTTGGTGACGCGCGCGTGGATTTGGTCTACCAGGCCTTGCGCAATCTTGGGATCCCGATACTCATCGATGTAGCGCATCGGGGCCTCCCAGACCGGTTGCTGCGGCTGACTCCTCCGCTTCGATCGGCGCGTCGCCGGTTTCGAGCATCCCGATGCGCTCCAGCAATTCGTAAGTCCGCTGGGCCTCTTGCTCGTCGATGCGGCTGATGGCGAAGCCTACGTGCACCAGGACGTAGTCGCCCACTTCTGCTTCGGGAACGAAATCCAACAAAACGGAGCGTTTGGTACCGCCGAAGTCGACGACACCCAAGCGGCTGTCGCTGATTACCTGAGTCTCCAGGAGCTTTCCTGGCACCGCTAAGCACATACCCACCTCCCACTTAGATCGCAGTGAGGATTTCGGTAATCGTCCTCCTGGCTACACTCGCGGCAGCTGGGACACCGGCTTGTACGGCCGCCGACAGACCGATTCCGGTGGCAAGCCGTTCCGGCTCTATACCCACAACCGCTACTTCCTGCGGGACTTCTCCAAGCAATCGCAGGGCCGCTAAGATCTGGGGCGCACTGCCCTCGTGGGCAGTCACACCAGCCGACCCCATTCGCTCCAACTCTTCGCCTCGTAACATGTGGACCGCGCCGGGCTTATCGCCCAAACGGACGGCATCCAGGAAGAGGACAGCCTTGCGCCCATCGAATCTCCCCAACAACGCAAGGCCCTGGGTGCCGCCGTCGAGGAACTCCACTCTGCCCCCCCAATTTGGGGCTTCGGATTCCAACTGGGCCAGAATCTCCTGTCCGGCCCCGTCGTCCGACATCAGTGGATTTCCCAGCCCCAGCAATAAGACCGGCGCGGTGTCCACGGACTCCAGGGATGTGGACTCAACTGATCCACTTATCCGCATCGTGATCTCCCGGTTCATAGAACTTCGGACCGGCGATAATGGAGTCCACCAGACCGTTTTTGTACAGTATCGTGTCGTACACAACGATATAGAGGTGAAACAAGACAAACACAACAATCAGCCAAGCCACTAAGTGATGCCACATATGGACGCGGAACGAGCCGCCCAGCAGTGGAGTGGTCCAGCCGACAATGTGGTCCCAGAATCCTCCGGGATTCGATTCCGAATACAGCGCGAGGCCGGTGACGCCTTCAAAGCCGCACATGGCGAAGAACGCGGCATAAGAAGCACCCGCCAGAGAATTGTGCCCGATGTGGATGTGGCCACGGTCGAGTTTCAGGTAGTCGATCACCTGCTGGAGGACGGCCTTGTACCAGGAAACCTTCCAGAACATCGGGAAGCCCGAGCGCGCGTAATTGTTGCCAACGAAAAACCAATAGACGCGCAACAGCACACCCAAAATCAAAGCGAAGCCGAAGGCAAAGTGCAGCATCCGGAACTTGCCCATCACGAAGTGGTTGGCCGCTTCCCCCCCCGGCATGAGAACCGGAGACGCGATGTAGAGCCCGGTCACAAACAGGAATCCAATCGCGATGGCGTTTACCCAGTGGGAGAGGCGGACCGGAAATTCCCAAACATATTTCCGGCCCGCGATGAGTCCTGGCGCCGGCGGAGGCGCAGCCTGCCGGTCAAATGGCGGTAGCGGGACGTGCGGCGGCGGCTGCGGAGCGCCACCGGTAGCGGGCGGCGCTGCCGCGGATGGATTGGTTGTACCAATGGTGGAAGCCATAGCACCCTCCTAACGCACCACCACCTCGGCGAGCGATTCGCCGTCCGGACTGATGACATGCGTCGCGCAGGCCAGGCACGGATCGAAAGAGTGAATGGTCCGCAGAATCTCCACCGGCCGCTTGGGATCGGCCATGGGAGTACCGAGCAATGCTGCTTCGTAGGCGCCTTTCTGCCCCTGCGCGTCCTTGGGCGATGCGTTCCAGGTGCTCGGCACTACGATCTGGTATTCGGCGATCTTCTGGTCTTTGATATGGATCCAATGGCCGAGCGCGCCGCGCGGCGCTTCTTCGCAACCGAAGCCTTTGCAGTCCGCCGGCCAGGTCTTGGGATCCCAGAGCCGGTTGTCGGCCGTGGTTGTATCGCCGCATTTCAGATTGTTGATGAGACGGTTGTATTCGTCCATCAGCCACTTGGCCGCCAGCCGCGTCTCCAACCCGCGGGCAGCCGTGCGCCCCAGAGTGGAGAACAAAGCCGCCGGCTCCAGCTTCAGCCTTCCCAGCGCATCCGTCACGACTTCTTTGAAGTCGTCGCGGCCGCTTGCGAAACCAATCAGCACGCGCGCCAGCGGGCCGACTTCGACTGCGTGGCCTTTCCAGCGCGGCGCCTTCACCCACGAGTAGCCGGCGTTTTCGTCCAACTGGGCGTACGGCGGCTTGGGCCCGGTGTAGTTGGGCTCGGTGTGCCCTTCCCAGGGATGCAGCGACGCTTTGCCGTCCGGGTACTTGTACCAGGAGTGCGCCACCTGCTCCTGGATCTGCTGCGTATCGGCCGGATCCAGCGGCAGCACGGCGGCGAGGTTCTTATTGAGAATGACGCCGCGCGGGAATTTGAACTTGGAAGGATCGGCGACGCCGTTCTGCGGAATATCGCCGTAAGCCATGTAGCTTCCCAGGCCTCCGCCGTACTTGGTCCATTCCGGATAGAACGAAGCGATGGCCAGCAGATCCGGAAGGTACAGGCCCTCGACAATCTGCTGCGCCTCCGCGATGAGATCGTGCACCATGTTCAACCGCTCCATGTTGATGGCGTTGTCGCCCTGCAGATTGATTGCAGACGCGACGCCGCCCACCAGATAATGCGGGTGCGGGTTCTTGCCGCCGAAAATGGTGTGGATCTTGACGATTTCCTTCTGCCACTTGAGGGCTTCCAGGTAGTGCGCCACCGCCATCAGGTTCGCTTCGGGCGGCAGCTTGTAGGCCGGATGGCCCCAATAGGCGTTCTGGAAAATGCCGAGCTGGCCGGAATCGACGAACTTCTTCAGCGTCGCCGCGACGTCGGTGTAATAACCCGGCGTCGAGGTGGGCCAATGCGGCGAGACTTTCTGCGCCAGCGCCGCTGTGGCGGCCGGATCGGCCTTGAGCGCCGACACCACGTCCACCCAGTCGAGAGCGTGCAGATGGTAGAAATGGATCACATGGTCCTGGACATACTGCGCCAGCTCCATGATGTTGCGGATGATCTCGGCGTTCTTGGGAACGGTGATGCCCAGGGCGTTCTCCACCGAGCGCACCGAAGCGAGCGCATGAACCGTCGTGCACACGCCGCAGATCCGTTCGCAGAAGGCCCAGGCGTCCCGCGGATCGCGGCCCTGGAGGATCACCTCGAGGCCGCGCCACATGGTGCCCGACGAGATGGCGTCGCCGATGACGCCGTTGTCGTCCAGCATGGCCTCAACCCGCAGGTGGCCTTCAATTCGAGTGATGGGATCGACTACTACGCGTTTGGACATGGTTCAGTCACTCCTTCCGGCCTTCTTCGCCCGCCGGCTGCTCCGGCTCCTGCGCTTTGAGCTTGTTGATTTGTTTGCGGGTGGCCATGGACGCCGCATGGGCCGCTACGCCCACGCCCGAGATCACCAGCAGCGATTCGCCGATCTTGTCCGGCGTCGTCTCAATGCCGGGCACCAGGACGTTGGACAACCGTTGGTAGAACGGTCCGTTGTCCCAGAAATTGTCTTCGGCGCAGCCGATGCAAGGATTGCCGGAGTTGACCGGCCAGCCTTGCCCGCAGTTCCACTTGAACGTGGAGCAGGAGTTGTAGGTCGTCGGTCCGCGGCAGCCCATTTTATAGAGACACCACCCCTTGCGCGCGCCTTCGTCGTCCCAGCTTTCGACAAACTGGCCGGCGTCGAAAAACGCGCGGCGATAGCACTTGTCGTGCAGGCGCTGGCTGTAGAACATCTTCGGACGGCCCTGGCGGTCCAACTCGGGCAGCGCGTCGAACGTCAGGATATACGTCAGCACGCCGGTCATGACTTCGGCGATCGGCGGGCAGCCGGGCACATTGATGATCGGCTTGCCGGTAATGAGCTTTCGAATGGGTTTCGCGCCGGTCGGATTCGGTTTGGCGGCCTGCACGCAACCGTTGGAAGCGCACGAACCCCAGGCGATGATCGCTTTGCAGTCCGCCGCTGTTTCTTCCAGAATATGCAGGAAACTGTCACCGCCGACGGTGCAGTAAACACCGCCGTCATTGGTCGGCGCGTTGCCCTCGACGGCCAAAATGTATTGGCCCTTGTAGTCCTTCATGACCTTGCGCCGGATCTCTTCCACCTGAAAGCCGGCCGCGGCTTGCAGAGTGTCGTCGTAATCCAGCGAGATCATGTTCAATACGATGTCTTGTGCAATCGGATGAGAGGAGCGAATGAACGATTCGCTGCAGCACGTGCATTCCAGACCGTGCAGCCACAGGACGGGTACCCGGGGTTTGGTCTCCATGGCTTCGACCACCTTGGGGACCATGGCTGCGCTCAGTCCCAGCGCGGCAGCCGATTGAGTACAGAACTTGAGAAAGGATCGACGATCCACTCCATGCTTCTGGAGCAGTTCGTAGGTTGTTAACCCGCGCTCCGAAGGTTCCACGCGTTTACCTCCTTCGGTAAGAAATTGCAAGCCGATAAGTGCGCACTCCACAGAGAGATACGCAGAACGCTGCTAGGGAATGCAAGCGCGTGTCCAAATGCGTGGTGTAGGCGGAATGATGTGTGGAATCATGCATCGACCGCGTCCCAGCGGATAACCATCGCAGATCGAGCCAACGGAGCTCTGTGGACTATGCCGCAGCCTTTGCGTCAAACAGCGCAACGGATTAGCGGGCGAAGCGGCAAAGTCGCGGCTGTCTGCTTAAGGGATTGAGTCCTTTGCGGCATGGCGAGCCAGTTGCTCCTCCAACCTCCGGATTGCGGCGCAATCCAGATGAACGATGTGAACCTCCGCCCTCCAAGGAGCATCTATGCAGACCCCGATCGAGCAATTGCAAGCCGAACACCGGATCATCGAAAAAGCGCTGCGCGCTCTTGACGGGGTGAGCCAAAGGCTGGAGCACGGCGAAACGGTGGATCCGGCAAGTATTGAGCGGATCTTCGATTTTCTGACTGCGTTCGCGGATGGACGGCATCATCACAAGGAAGAACAATGCCTGTTCCCCGCCCTGGGGTTGCGCGGCATGCCGCGCGACCGCGGCCCAGTCGGCGTTCTGCTGCAGGAACACTGCACCGGGCGTGCTCTGATCGCCCACATGCGCCGCGCCGCCTCCGGTCTTGCAAACGGCGACGCCAAGGCCGCGCGCCAATTCTCGGAAGCCGCGCGCAACTACATCGACCTGACCGGCGAACACATTCAGAAAGAAGACGGGGGGCTATTCCGCCTCGCGGAGCAACTGCTCGACGGGCAGGCCATGCAGTCGTTGCGGGAGGATTTCGATCAGGCAGAGGCGGGTTTTGCCGAAGACGCCTTCCGGTACGGGAAAGAAGCTGAGGAGTTGGAACGGGCTTTGGCGGTTTAAGCGCGTCGGCGTCAGGAAGCCTCTTCTGCAACCGCCTGTTCGGCGCGTGCCGCGCCCTCGGGCCTCTGAAGCCGCGCAGTGAACCAGAATCGCGATCCCTTCCCGGGTTCGCTGTCCACGCTTACCTGGCCGTCCATCATTCCAACCAGCTGTTTGCAAATGGCCAAGCCCAGGCCGGTTCCGCCGTACTTCCGCGTGATGGACCCGTCGGCCTGCACGAACGGCTCGAACAGGCGCCCGCAGGCCTCCGCGGTCAGACCGATGCCGGTGTCTTCCACCTCGAACAGCATCTGGATAGCGCCGCAGGAGTCCTCAGCGACGCTCACCCTCACCAACACGTGGCCGCGCTCAGTGAACTTGATGGCGTTCGAAACCAGGTTGAGCAGCACCTGGCGTAGCCGCACCGGGTCCCCGCGAAGCGGTCCATGCGCCTCGGCGGCGATGTGGCAATTCAACTCCAGCCCCTTGCTGCGGGCGCGTCCGGAAATCAGTTTCAGGACTTCCTGCACCACCTCGGCGGGCGTGAAATCCACTCTCTCCAGTTGCAGTTTCCCGGCCTCGATCTTGGACAAATCAAGAATGCTATCGATGATATCCAGCAAAGCTTCTGCCGAACGATAGGCTGTCTCGGCATAGTCACGCTGCTCGACGGTCAGCGATGCGTCCAGGAGCAGCAGTTCGGTCATGCCCAACACGCCGTTCATCGGCGTCCGGATCTCGTGGCTCACGTTGGCCAGGAACTGGCTTTTCAGACGGGTGGCTTCCTGCGCCACGCGGACCGCCTGCGCCAGGTCGCGGTTCTTGCGCTCGATTTCGTTAGCGTACTCCAGCAGTTCCTCCTGCGCGCGCTTCCGCTCCATGGCGTAGCGGATAGAGCGTTCCAGAAGACGTACGTCCAGATGGCCCTTCACCAGAAAATCCGCGGCCCCGGCCTTCATGGCCTCGACGTCGGTTTCCCAGTCGTCGGTGCCGGTCAACAGAATGATGGGCGCCTTGCAGCCGCGCGCCAGCGCCTCGCGCAGCAGTTCCAGTCCGTCGCCTTCGCCCAAACGGTAATCGAAGAGGTAGATGTCGTGCTGGTTCAGCTCGATGGCCTGCAGCGCGGCGCGGTAGCTGGGCGCCCAATTCGTGTGAAACCTGGGCCGGCCGATTTGAGACAGAAGGTCCCGGGTGATGAGATAGTCGTCCTCATCGTCATCGGCGATCAGGACTCTCAGCTCCGGTCTCTCCATCCCAAGCCTTCAGGCGGCGGCGTCTTCGGAGGGCTCCGCCGGCAGTTCGACGACTTCGAACCAGTACTTGCTCAGGGTGAGCGTGATGTCCACTAGGGACTCGAACGTCACCGGTTTCAGGATGAAAGAATTGACGCCCAGGTCATAGGCGCGGAAGATGTCTTCTTCGGCCTTCGATGTGGTCAGTATGACCACTGGGATTAAGCGCAAGCGCGGGTCGGCTTTAATCTCCTGCAGAGCCTCGCGGCCGTCCTTGCGGGGCATGTTGAGATCCAGCAGAATCATGCCGGGCATGGGATCGTCCTTGAGATTGGTGTACTTGCCTCGCCGCCGCAGGTAATCCATCAGCTCTTCGCCGTCCTCGACGAAGTGCAGCGGGTTGGCCAGACGGTTCTCTTCCCAGGCCTCCTTCACCAGCATGCGATCTTCCGGGTCGTCGTCGGCGTAGAGAATGGTGATCGCGTTCCCGAGCCTGTTCATTTCGGTTCTCCTTGTAGTAGAGTGTGCGGCAGAGTAATGACAAACTTCGCGCCCGAGCCGGGCGTGCTGTAAGCGGTGATGTTGCCGCTGTGCCGGTCCACAATCTTGCGGCAGATAGCGAGGCCGATGCCGGTGCCTTCATACTCACTGCGGCCATGCAGCCGCTGGAAGATCTGGAAGATGCGCTCGCGGTACTTTTCGTCGAATCCGATGCCGTTGTCCTCGACGACGACCTGCCAGACGTTGGCGCCGCCATTCTGCTGCGTGAGGAATTCGCTCGAGACCTTCACCACAGGCGGCTCACCCGGTTTCTGGAATTTCAGCGCGTTCCCGATGAGGTTCTGCAGCAACTGCGCCATCTGTCCGCGATCTCCGAAAATGAGCGGCAGAGCGGAGACATCGACGCGTCCACCGGTTCGCTCGATGCGGTACTCGAGATCGGACACCACGGTCTGCACCACTTCGTTGAGGTCGACCACCGTGAAGGGCTTGGCCTGGCTGGTGACGCGGGAAAGACTGAGTAGGTCCTGAATCAACGTCTGCATCCGCGCTGCGGCATTCTGCATGCGGACCAGGTAGTCGATGCCCTCCGGCCCGAGCGCCGACTCGTACTTTTTCTTGAGACGGTCGCCGAAGGCTTGGATCTTGCGCAGCGGCTCCTGCAAATCGTGAGAGGCGATATAGGCGAACTGCTCCAGTTCGGCGTTCGATCGCGCAAGTTTCTCGGCTTGTTCCTGCAGCGTTTGCTCGGCGTGCTTGCGCGCCGTGATGTCGAGCAGGAAGGTGCGCAGGCCCACGGGACGCCCGGCAGCGTCGCGGACGCGCTTCTGGTGGATTTCCATGATGACGATGCCGCCGTCGTGGCGCTTGTACTCCCGCTCCAGAGGTACTAGCGGCTGCTCGTCGACGATGCGCTCGAGGATTCCGGCTTTGGTCTTTTCGCGGTCCTCGGGCGTCATGAAGTCCCAGATGTAGTGGCCGACCATGTCCTCGGCCCGGAACCCGAAGATGGCGCATTCGGCCTGATTGACGCATACGATCACGCCGTTCCGGTCCACTTCGTGGCAGGCGATGGGCGCGTCTTCAAACCAGCTTTGGAAGTGGCGCTCGCTTTCGCGCAGTTTCTCTTCGAGCGTTCCCTGATCGAGCAGACGCAGGGAGTCCGACGGCTCGGCGAGGGCATCGCTGGGGGACGCAACAGGGTTTTGAATCAGACTCAAAACGCGATCCTCCTGTTCAGGTCTATGTCCTAGTTTTCGGCCGGACTATACAGGAACTTTAGGGGTGAAGCAGTGATTTTTCAGCAATTTGCGGCGGCCCCGCCGCGAATGCCTAATGCGAAGCGATGGCGAGCGGGCGGCCGTATTTCGCCATGATGGCGGCGAGGCGGTCATACGGAAGCTGATAGACGACGTGCCCGTTTACCCCTTCCATGGTCTTTCCCCTAGTCAGAGCGTTGAGAACCGCTTCTTCGGTCGCCTCCACGGTTGCGCGAAAGAGGGGCTCGACGTGGTCGGTTGTCAGAAAGCGGATGTTGAGCTCCTTTTCGGAACCGCGCAGGGGAATGACGTTGGCGGTGGAGAAGGCGATGAAAAGGTCGCCGCTGGAATTGCCGGACGTGCTTCCGGTCCGTGCCAGGCCCAGGCCCGCACGCCGCGCGATGCGCTCCAGTTGTACGGAAGAAACCGGCGCGTCGGTGGCGATGACCACGATGACAGAGCCTTCTTTCCCATCGTCAGCGAGCGGCATTCGATTGGAGGCTACGGGAACCTGATCGGTCAGTTCGCGTCCTACGGGGACGCCGTCGATGGTCAATTGGTCGCGGGTTCCGAAGTTGGCCTGCACCAGCACACCGACTTTGTAGCCGCCGTCGCTAGCCGGCAACTGGCGGGAGGAGGTTCCGATTCCGCACTTGAAGCGAAAGCAGACCATGCCGGTGCCACCGCCCGCGTTGCCTTCTTCCACCGGGCCGTCGTGCGCCGAGTCGAGCGCGGCGGCCACTTCCGGGTAATGCACGTGGCGGCCGAGGATGTCGTTCAAAGTTCCATCGAACGTTTCCGCGACAACAGGCAGATAGTCCCAGCGGTGTTCCGGATGTTTCGTGGCGATGTATTCGGTGACCGCGTCCATCACGCCGCCCACGCTTCCGGTGTTGGTGAGCATGACCGGAAAATTGAGCGTCTCCAGGTCGCGAATCCAGTGCGTGCCGGTCATCTCGCCGTCGCCGTTCAAAGCATAGGTGGCCGCGAACACGCCGTTCGACCAGATATCCTGGCGCGGAAACACGGCCGTGACGCCGGTCCGAACGGGGCCTTCGCCGACTCGAAGGGGGCCCGATCCACGAATGATGGTGGTCTGGCCGACCAGGACGCCGGGGACGTCGGTGATGGCGTTCCAGCGGCCTGTGGGGTAGTTTCCGACGACGATGCCTAGCTGGCGGGCGCGGAGGCGGGAGTCGGTTTGCTTTGGCGCCTGGGCTAGTAATGTGGCTTGCAGTACAAGGAGGAACCCAGTGACCAGGAGTGCTCTCCGCCGCAAGCTTCGAGTGTCCGATTGTGGGATTGGGTTCGTTTGGCAACAATATAGTTGACAGACTGTAAGCCATGTAATATAATAAGCTAGACGTGACAGGCGCGCAAAGGCTATAAAGAGTACCAGATTAACAAGGCGATGCAAGCACTGTATAGAGAAAGTTTGTCATGAAGTCTTGTGATATCTGGAACTTAAGGATTACACTGACAATGAAGATTGTGAACCCCCTCCACCAAACATGGAAGGGGTCATGTAGATCCCGATCAGCAGTACTGCTGTTTGGCTGATCGGAATCTGGAGAACCATGAGAGTAATCCTCATGCGTTACTCCGGGTTGCCAGCCCGCATCAAGACAGCGTTGGCGCGCTGAAATGACTCTCTCGGTTTCCGAGAGTGAGGGACTGGAACTTCTTTGGGCGCGCGGGGTCATTTCAAGGCCCCGCGTACTATTGCACAACTCGTGGTTCCATTCCGTCTTTACCTCCTTGTTCCGATGTTGGTGCGGTCTCGGTCGTAGCACTGGACCGCTCCTTGGCTTTGTAGATGTTGGGTTGATTACCAGCACCCCTTCGCACTATCCTGATCTTGCCCGCCTCTTGTAGCTTCTGCATGGCCTGCCCGATTGAATAGATTGGTTTCTTGGCGCGTAGTGGGAACTGGATCTTCTGCAAGTGCGCCAGCATCTTTTGATTTGTCCACCTGACTTCAGGATTAGCGTTAATCGTGCTTTCGATGGTTCCGCGCAACGAGTTAGCTGGACCTTCGTCATCCTCGTCGCCGTCATCTATCGCAAGGCTATCAGCCACTCTAAGATTGATCGGGAGCGCATGCCCTCCTGCGGCAGGCGACCCGTTCTTGGCAGCCATTAGGCGTTCAACACGCTCTAGGGCCTCCAAGTCCTTGCGCAGTTCCTCGCGGAGCGCCAACAGTTTCTTAGTTTCAGCGTCCATAAGGGACCTCCTCCCTACGATTCTACAGGCGAAATAAAGTCGAATGCAACTGAGAACCTAATGAGAGGATACAGCAATCCTGACAACTTGTTTAATCTCAACAGATTGCGAATATATTTCGTCTTATGCCTG
Organism: Bryobacteraceae bacterium; assembly: GCA_035501155.1. GTDB lineage: Bacteria > Acidobacteriota > Terriglobia > Bryobacterales > Bryobacteraceae > Palsa-89. Next base: position 81,886 of record DATJWO010000029.1, on the reverse strand, counting down.
TAGCGCTTGCGGTATCCACATTGTGTCCTTCCGATCAGTATGATTGATCGGTGTTAACCGAAGCTAGAGTCTAGCCTCAGGAACTATGTTATAAATTCGGATAAGCCGAGTCGTGCGGGCAGGTAGTATAACACATTTGCAGTGTGTGTTATTTTGGTCTGCTACGCTTGCGCCCTGGGGCGCGCGGATTGCCTTTGCGCGGTGATTCATCCTTCGACGCCTTGACAAGCTCATCCAGTTCGGCCTTAGGGACCGCGATGAGTTTCCTCATGACCTCTTTGTAGTGCTGGAACTCTGGCGTTGAGTCGAATGAGGCAGGTTTCATCTGCCCCTATTTTACTCTGCTGCGGTGTGCTTTGGAATCCAGGCAGTGTCCTAAAACTGCGTGAAATGGGTCTGGCTCGTTTCACGTAGCATTTTCCCGCGATCTTCCCACCAGTGACGTGCCGGACCGCCGTTTGTTGGATGGCGCGCGTAAAACAGGATTGTGCCTTCATCGCAGACGATAACGTTGTCTTCAGAGAATGCTCGTGGAAGGGCGATCTGATCCCAACTGTTCTTGTGACTCTTGCCGTACATGACTACCAACTTGGGACGATGCACACGAATTTTATCCCTGATGACGTCGATCCGCTCTGCTCGAAAGGTCTTGCGGTCGCGAGGGGTCTTGAGGCTCTTGGCCGGAAGCCCCAGCAACTCGATTACGCAAGTTTCGCCGTTGTCCAACATCCCCCACCGATCACGTTGATAGGCAATGAGCGACTCTTTATTAGTTGATCTGCCGAGGAATCCCATTAGCAGACAAATCAATGGCATCCAGGTATTTTGAGGTTTAGGGTTTGGGCGGTGCCATCGATCATCACAGATGCGCTCACTGAATTCGCGACAGTCACATAGATCTTTCGCACCTAAAGCGGTCCATGCTTCCACACGGCACTCCAGAGTCTCGTTGCCCTGGCCTTGTTCGGGACCGATAAACCAGTAAGGAGCTTCCCAACGACCGTATCCGTAGCATCGGAGTGCCATTTCGCGTGTGCGATCATCCACGGGCGCGATGGTGTCACTAAATTTGACCGGGCCGACTTGCCTAGTATGTCGCTGCGTCACACTTGGTCGCCTCCTTAGACCACAGGCTGATCACTATAGGATTCTGTGGCCCAAAAGTAGGGGATGCCGACTGATAGGTAAAAATAAAGTAATTAGGGTGATCCTTCACGATACCCTGAGAGGTCATCATTAGGACGCCGCCGCTACCAATGCCGCCTTGGCCATCCACAAGTGGTTTATCGCAGTGAATGAGTAGTTTCAGAGTTGGAAAGTCTGCGGTTGTCTGTATCGTAACCACGGTCTTGTAGGACGCATCCTGGCGCGTCGAAATATCCGGTTTCTGGCTGACTATAAGTTTGGCGCTTTGCGGTTGGCTAGGCACAATTGATGGCTCTGTCGTTGATGGTTGTCTTGTAGACTTTCTTGGCTTCCGTGTTACGCTGGATGGTTTTTGTGTGACTGATGGTGTGGTCGGTTGGGTTGTCGCAGAAAGAGGCGCACCAGTTTGTTTCTGGACTTCCTCACGTTGTTTCTTTATTACAGCGTTCGCAATCTCGTCGGCACTTGGTGGCTCTTTTGGCTTCGGTGTCATTTTCCAGACAAAAAACAATAAAACCGTCATCAGAACCACCAACATCATATTCCCTAGTATCCGCTGATACAGTCTTCTGCCCTCAAAAACCTGAGTTCTTATGATTGCCATGGCGAAGATACAGCCAGTCGCTATGAAGATTACCTTCATTGAATAAGCGACTCCGATCGCTCCCACTAGCACGCCGACTCCTCCCCAAAAAATTGGGTGTTCTGCAAATGTCCACAGTTTCTTGTGTATCTGGATTTGGGGCGGTTGCTTCCAGAGAGGTATGCGCCGATGCCGCACAACTGGAGCGATTGGATACTGGTCAGGGTCCATGTACGATCTGAGCGATTCATGATACACTCCAATCAGGCCGCGTTTAGCGCCGCAATGGAGTATTCGCAGTACCCCGAACGGTGGCAGCCTCGATTGAAGCTTTCTTGGGTCGCTTCGCTCTTAATTCTACGCCATTCGGCGTAGTGTCTCTATCTGGATTTTCCGCGTCTTTGGCGTTTCTTGCCGGACGCGTCTATGATGAACTGCTTTCGACCTTGCCTGTCAACTCTTCGTAGGTGATGCGCTTGCCGACCGCTTGGAGCATAACGATGCAGAAGCGCTCAGCATCCGTCATCTTGCGATTATTGAAGCGAAACGCTTGCTCATCGCAGTAGGCTTGCAGGTGGAACGGCTCAACCGACACATAGGTTCCCTTCAGCGCCCGTTTAAGAAGGCTCCAGAAGTTCTCCAATCCATTCGTGTGAACCAAGCCGTTCACATAAGCTTCCGTGTGATCCACGAAGTCGTGTACGTATCCGTCCACTGGAAGGTTGCTGTACGATTTCAGCGCATCGCTGTATACGGTCGATCCTTTTTCAACGTGCTCGATAACATTCGTGCGAACGTAAAACGCGCGATTGTTCGGCGTGACTTTGACGCGGGCTTCGCGCGTGTTGCGATCCAGCAGACCCATGACAACCGCTTTACCCTCGAATCCGCCGATCCGCTTCTTGCCCATGCGTGCCCGAGTCTGTTTGTCTAAGTGCATGTTGCGAACTTTGCCGCCGATGAAGGTTTCGTCGGCCTCGACAACGCCGCTCAACTTCGTAAAGGTTCCACTCTGCATAGCGAGTCTAATCCGATGGAGCATAAACCATGCCGATTTCTGCGTTACGCCTAGCGCTCGATGCAATTCATAGCTGCTCACGCCGTTTTTGCAGGAGATCAACAGCCATGTAGCAGGTAACCACTTCTCAAGCGCGATTGGGCTATCTTCGAAAACCGTTCCAGTCTTCAAGCTGAACTTCAGGTGGTCGTGCTTTCCATAGCACTTCCACACACGCTCTTTGGGGATGTATAGGACCTTCTCGGACCCGCAGCGAGGACACTTCACCTTGCCATCCGGCCAGCGCAGTTCTACCATGAATTGGCGGCAGTGTTCGAAGTCCGCAAACCACTTGATCGCCTCCAGCAGAGTTTCTGGAATGTTCGGCATGGTCTCTGGCGTTTCCATGCTTCAAGTATGGGGCAAAAGTTTCAGTCTGTCAAGTATATTATTGCCGTTCGTTTGGTAATTTTGCAATGTGGCGGTCGAAGCAATTGAAACGGCGGAAGAAACACCGGGCGCTGGGGTTGTTTCTTTAGCTATCTGGGCCGCTCGCATTCCTGGATTTCTCTTCTCCTGAGTGTAGCGCGGGGAGTCAAGCTTTCCGCGATTGGTCGATGCAGTTTGGGGGCAGCGCGGCGCTACAAGTGTCGGGCCGATGAGCTGGTCGGCTTAAGACCGCACAAGGTCGAGCGCACCTCGGACGGCCGTGAGACCCGCCGCCTGTAAAAGAGATTGCTGATGATGGCCTGCCACCTTGGGGGACGGATTACGTCCCATCTGTCTCCTCCACCTGTCCCCTCCAACTCCCTCCAACTCCGTTCTTTGCCGGTACAACAGGTCAATCGGCGTGACGTTCTCAGGGAAACCTAATGGCGTAGATGCCGAACAAGTAGATCCAGAAGGAGGACAATAATCCCCAGCCACACCACGGTGGTTGCAGCTGCGATGTTGCGTCCGCTAGCAGCTTCACGTTTTTGCTTAAAGGAAACATAGTTCAACAGTGCTAGAACCAAAATGGAGAGTGATGCCCACATCCATAGCGGCGTTGAGGGAGGCACTACGAAAAGTGAGATTGTGATGCCTATCAGCCATCCTGCGTTGAATACCAAAACCTTCTTCCATCTACTCATTGCTAACGCTCCGCCTCTTATTGGCACGTCGGACATTTTGGTGGGGGTGGGGGCTGGGGTGGCGCGGGTGGCGGCGGGGGCTTGAGCAGGTTTTTTATGTCTTGAATAAAGTTTCCGACTGTTACGACCGTGCCTCCGGGATCTTTTGCTGCTTCAGAGGGTTTCTGAACTACGGAGACCACGCCTTTCGCGTCAGAGGCAGTCGCTCCCAGCGAGGTGCTACCCGTAACGGCTGTTGTTACTAACCCAACTGGAGTTGTCACGGCACCGATAGAAGTGGCGGCTTGTTCGGTCTTCTCTGGTTCATTTCCGCTAACCGTTGCGATGATTCGTATCACCCCGCTCGCAACCAAGCCGCCAGAGGCTATTGCACCAACTGCCGCTTTGAGAAGGTGTCCCCCCGCAGCTAACTCTTCCGACGCGCCGCCCGTGGCCAGTGCGGCTCCCAGCTCAAGGATTCCAGTCTCGACCTGTTTTTCCGCACCTGAAATAGGGGTCGTCTTGTGGTCTCCTGCCGGGACATCCTGGCCACCCGCACCGCAGCCGTAGCAAAGGATTTCATGGCCATCCGGGTCGTTAATACTTAACGGGCTGTTGCGGACGTAAGCGTACAAATTTAGCGTCTGCGGATCGTTCAAAGTCGCGTATGGAACGGGCTGTGGCTTCGCCGACCAATCGGGCGATGTGAACCGGCCCTGAGCGGAACTGAAGTACCTAGCGCCGAAGAAGTCCAATCCCGTCTCAGCATCTCTTTCTTTGGAGGTGAATTTGTCGGTAGTGCTGTCGGGCGTTACCGTGGGGTACTGGTTCGTTGAGTAGAACTGCGGTGATGTAGAGATCCGGCCGTCGATGCCGGCCGTCAGTTCTTCGCCGAACGGAGCATAGTCGTACCGCTCGACAACGTTAATCGCGCTGTTCACAAGGTTCGTAACCAGCCGCGTCGAGCCGTTGTTTCTTTCGCTGTTTGGGCCGCTCGCATTCCTGGATTTCTCTTCTCCTGAGTGTAACTCGGAGAGTCAAGCTTTCCAGGGTTGGGCGATTGAGTTTGGGGGCAGCGCGGCTACAGGTGTCGGGCCGATGAACTGCTCGGCTTAAGACTGCACAAGGTCGAGCGCACCTCGGACGGCCGTTAGACCCGACGCCTGTAGAAGAGATTGCAGATGATGGCCTGCCACCTTGCGGGACGGATTACGTCCCGTCTGTCCCCTCCAACCCCCCCTCCAACCCCCCTCCAACCCCCCCTTCGCTGTTTGGGCCGCTCGCATTCCTGGATTTCTCTTCTCCTGAGTGTAACTCGGAGAGTCAAGCTTTCCAGGGTTGGTCGATGTGGGTCCGAGTTAGGGAGCAACGCTGGGGATCAGTACCCGTGCCAATAACCGTAGCGGTCGTAGTAGCCGTGCCGGTAGCGATGCTCCCGACGTTCCCGTTCCCGCCGTTCGTGGCGTTCGTGACGCTCCCAAGCGCGGTGGTCTCTGTCGTAGTCGTGATCGCGGGCAGACGCAATTTGCGGCACGAGGGCCATACACAAACCGACCAGTAAAGCTGAAACTGAGAAGGTCTTCAACATAGGTGCCTCCTGCTGGATTAGACGGTAGCCGGTCCGGAACGAATTCAACTGCCTCCGGCGCCGAGTGATATCCGAACGGGAATTAATGTGGAATCTTTTTCATGCCATCACTCAAGCGGCTTCAACGCCTGGTTGGCGAACGACGCTGGTGCGTTCAGCCGGCGGCTCGACTCGGCATAAAACCGCGCCATGTCGGCCGCACCTCGGACGGCCCCAGACAGACCGTCTGTCCCCAACTGTCCCCCAACTCTCCTTAGAGCTGCTCGATCAGCAAGTCCGGAAGCAAGGCAAAGTGCCGGAGGTTGGCGGTTGCCACTGAGTAGCCGAGCTCCAACGCGGTCGATCCGATCAAAAGATCCGCGAGCGCCATGCGCTTGCCTGCTGCCTGCATCTGGCCGTCGGCTTGCCCGGCACGGAGGGCGATTGGTACCGTTACGGGATGCACGGGCATGCCCGCCAATAGATCGTCTAAAAACTGCTGCCGCCCAGCGCGGCGCTGCGGCGTATCGGCGCGAGCGATTCCGTGCGCCAGCTCCACGACCGTGACAACCGAGATCGCGATTTCCGGATCTTGCTTCTGCTGGCTGATCGCTTCCAGCATTTGATATGCAGTCTGCCCAAGCCGTTCGGCCGCAATCACAACCGAGGAATCCAGGATCAATCCCACGCCGGCGGTTCCAGCGGTTCGCGGTGGCCTTCAATCGCGGCTTCGACGTCACGCGCAAAGTCTGCGTCCATTGTGGCGGTTGAGTTCTTGGACATCCGCGCCAAGACGTCCGAGATCTTGCGGCGCGGTGGAACCGCTGGGCGCAGCACGGCGACAGCTTGATGGTCATGTTCTACGACAACCTCCAGGCCTTGCCGCACCTTCTCCAGCGCGGCGGCGAAGTTCTTCGCCACTTCCGCCTCGCTCATGTGGACTTGTGCCATATCTTCGATCATACGTCTTCGGCCTCCTCGGCTTCCAGTCTCTCCGCGAACTCGCGCTGGTCGCGCTCCGGCTTTGCTGGATGCGTGGCACGGTGGATCTCCTGGAGCTGGCGGATCGCCACCTGTGTGTAGATCTGCGTCGTCTTTAGATCGGCGTGGCCCGGCATGGCTTGGATCAAACGGACATCGGCGCCGCCAGCACGAACATCATCGCTACAGGCTTCCTCACTGGCGTCCCCGAACTCAAGCGTAACAATGACCGCGTATGGGCGGTTTTCAGATGACGACGGAGGTTTAGGCGGCTTCCGCGCCTGGCCGGCGAACGACGCTGGTGCGTTCAGCCGGCGGCTCGAGTAAGTGGACCCAAAGGTCGAGCGCATCTTCTGCCCGGCCGAGCGAAAGGTGAGTCAGCTCGGCGTAGCGGCGGATGAGCGGAACTCGATCGGGCGCGCAGCGGTAGTCACGAATCAATTCAATTTCAGGCATCGTTAGACCCAAGAGCATCTTTCCCTCCTAACTGTTCGCATCGTGCGTAGGCGCCAGCCCATGCGCATGGGCCTTTCTCGCCCGCGAAAAATGGATTGCGCCGCGCCCGGCTTGAAAACCGAGGACGAACATCGCAATCAATCCAAGCAAGGTGCTCACAACGACAACCAACGCCAAAGCCGGAACATAAAGAAGAAACGCTCCTATGGCTGCAAGAAACAGAACGGCGGTAAGGATTTCCGCTGCCGACCAAGTTAGGTCTCGTTTCATGCGACTGATGACAGCAACCAAATAGCCACAACCGCATCTTATTCGGTCCACGAGAAGTCCAAGCATACCCAGCAGTGAAGAATTTGCCAGGTTCGATACGGCGTTACCGTGTCGAAGCAAGGCGCGTAACGCGAGATCCGATCGAATTGAAACCGTTATATGTTTTGCTTGCAGTTAGTTTGGTCCGCAATTGGCTCCGAGTTACGGCGGGCTGGCGACTTACTTGCACTGTCACCCGCATGTTTCGCCCAACAGCAGTTCCAATGATTGCGCTGATGGCAAGTATCTGGTTGCCCGCGCAGGTCCAGAATCCGGCGCAGAATGCGACCGCTCTCAACGAGCCCGCTCCCATCTTCCGGGTCGAAGTAACCGCGCGAACAGCTCAGGCAGTGAACTATCTGCATCGAGGCGGGGCGACAAAGATCGACTTCCAGGGTACGCCGATGATGGCGCGCGCCAAGGGAAGCGCAAAGGTGGAAAGCGAGAGGGGCGTCATTCATATTTCCGCCGAGTTTAAGGATCTGGACCGGCCCAGTGTTTTTGGCCCGGAGTATCTCACATATGTCTTGTGGGCCATATCGCCAGACGGACGTCCCGTCAATCTCGGGGAGTTGACGCTGGATCATTATGGCGCCGGCTCCAGCAGCAGAATCGACACGACCAGCGATATCCAGACCTTCGGCATGATCGTGACGGCCGAACCTTACTATGCGGTGACACAGCCGAGCGATGTCGTGGTGCTGGAAAACCAAGTCAGGCCGGACACACGGGGAGTGATTGAGACGATTCATGCCCGTTACGAACTGCTGGCGCGCGGCACGTACACGCTGCAAGGTAAGGCGAGCGGTTTTGTACCGATTCAGGTGGGCAAGAAAAACCCGTTTGAACTTTACGAGGCGGAGAATGCGGTGCAGTTGGCTCGCATCGCAGGCGCGGAGCACTATGCCCCGGAGAGCTTCGAGAAGGCGAGTGCCGCTCTCCAGCAGGCCGAGCGCTATCAAGATCAAAAGCCGGGTCAGAAGCCGGTGATCACGATGGCGCGCGAAGCGGCGGTGCGGGCCGAGGATGCCCGCGTGGTAGCTCTTCGCCGCGAGTTGGCGGAACAACAGGAAAATGAACGGCAGGCCTCGCTGGCGCGCGAAAATGCGGAAAGACAACGCGCGGAAGCCGCAAAGCTAAAAGCCGAGGAGGAGGCGCGGCAGCGTGACCAAGCGGAGGCGGACCGCCGGGCTGCGGAGCGGAGCAGAGCGGAAGCGCTGACGGCTGCCGAACAGGCGCGGCTGGAAAAGCAGGAGGCCGATGCCGCGCGTCAGGCTGCACAGCGGGAAAAGGATGCTGCGGAAGCGGCCCGTCAGGCAGCGGTCGCCGAGCAGCAGAAGTTAGCGGCTCAGGCCGGCGCCGCCCAGCAGGCCGCGGCGGAAGCAGATCGATTGCGGCAAAAGGCGGAGCAGGAAAAAGCGCAGCTTCGCCAGCAACTGCTGGATCAATTCAACGCGGTCCTGCAGACTCGCGACACCACTCGCGGCCTGATCGTGAACGTGTCGGACGTTCTGTTCGATACGGCCAAGTACAAGCTGAAACCGGGCGCCCGTGAAAAACTGGCGAGAGTAGCAGGCATCATCTCGAGCCATCCCGGGCTGAAGATCGAAGTGGAGGGCCATACCGACAGCGTGGGAAGCGACGAATACAATATGCGCCTTTCCCAGAATCGGGCCACTGAAGTTAGCAGCTACCTGGCATCGCAAGGGATCAATCCGGCGAATCTCTCGGCTGTGGGCTTCGGCAAGACCGAGCCGGTGGCCGACAATTCGACGGCGGCCGGACGGCAAATGAACCGGCGAGTGGAGCTGGTAGTCTCGGGAGAGATCATCGGGACCAGCCTGAGCGCGGTTCGGACGTCGGCGGGCAGATAGCAGTGATCGTTATCGTTCTGCTACTGCCTGCAGGGCCTGGTAATGCCCGCGGTAGGGACGATAGGTGGCCATGGCGGCGAGCAGCATGAGGACGCCCGCGCCGCCGATGGTCAGAGCAAGGGAAGCGCCGACCATCTTGCCGTTGTGGAACAGATAATCGTTGAAAACGCCGGGCAGCAGCGGGCCCAGGCTCAGGCCGCCGAGGTTCAACAGAAAGAGCAGCAGCGCGGAAACCTGGCCGCGCACCTGGTTGGGGAAGATGCGCTGCAGCGCGGCTACGACGATGCCCATCGGCAATGCCAGGAAGAAAACGCCGGGGACGAGCAGAGCCAGCGTCCAGCCGGGCTGCGACACCAGCAGCGCGGCGGGCAGAAACAGCATCGTTCCGAGCGCGCTCACGGTGGAGACCTTCAGCGGCGCCTCGGCGACGCCCCGCCGCAACCACCGGTCGCTTAACACGCCGCCCGCGTAGATGCCCAGGCAACCGGCCGTCACCAGGATCCAGGCGAGGGCGCGACCGGCCTGTCCCGCCGTCCAGCCGTGGACCCGAATGAAGAACGTGGGGGACCAGGCGGTGAGCGCGTAATTGGCCAAGGCCTGGAAGACGGTGACAAAGGAGAGGCCAATCAGGGAGGTCCAGCGGCGGCTCATTTCCGTAATGGATTGGCCGAGGCTGAGCTGCGCTGCGCGGCCGTCGGCCGCCTTCAGGAGATCGCGGCGCAGCGGCTCGCGGATGGTGTAGACCAGCGCGGCGAAGACCAGGCCCGGAAGCCCGACTAAAAGGAAGGTCACGCGCCACGAGGCAATGGTGCCCAGTAGCGGCAGCGTGATCAGAGGACTGCGCACCAACGCGTCCACAATGCTTCCGCCCACCAGCAGCGCGGCGCCGGAGCCAAGAAAGACACCCATATAGTAGATGCTGATCGCGACGCCCAGACGTTCGCTCGGAAAATAGTCAGCCAGCATCGAGTACGCGGCGGGAGACAAGCCCGCCTCCCCCACGCCGACGCCGATGCGTGTGAGGAACAACGTCCAAAAGCTCTTGGCGACGCTGCACAGTCCGGTGAATAAGCTCCACACCAGGATGCAACCCGCGATCAAATTGCGGCGGTTGCGCTTGTCGGCGGCGCGGCCCAGCGGCAGCCCCATGACGGTGTAGAACAAGGCGAATGACAGGCCTTGCAGTAGCCCGATGCGCGTATCGCTGATCGCCAGGTCGCGCTTGATTGGCCCCACCAGCAGGCTGAGAATCTGGCGGTCTACGAAGGACAGCATGTAGATGGCGGTGAGTACGATCACTACGTACCAGGCGTAGCCGAGGCCCGGCTTGGCGGCTTTTGCTGGCGAAATGGCAGGCTGAGTCATTGGTCGACCTTCCCGTTGCGGAAACTATTGATCGACTATATACGATTCACCGGGCTTGTGTAAGCGAAATTGGCGATTTCGTAGTTTGAGCCTCGGGCTTTGCATGCAATTCGGTGCTAGTGGTACCATGGTGCAATATCAGAATGTGGACGAGGAGGGTGACTCGCCGTGCAGATGAGTGAAAAAATTCGTTCCAGCAATCCGTCGGAAGATTCCCAAACCGGACGGGCATTGTTGAACCTTCGTGAGATGCTTCTACGCGGGGATTTCTCCCCCGGAGAGCGGCTGTCGGAATTGCCGCTAGTGGCGCGGCTCGGAGTTTCGCGCACCCCTATTCGTCTGGCGCTGGACCGGCTGGCGCACGAAGGGCTTCTGGAGGCTTCGCCCACGGGCGGCTTCGTGGTGCGCGCGTTCACGTTTGAAGACATCTGGGACGCCATCGAAACTCGCGGCGTACTGGAAGGCAGCGCAGCGCGGCTGGCGGCCGAGCGATTGGTCGACGACTCGGAACTCGTTGTGGTGCGCCGCTATCGCGACGAACTGGACGCCATGATCCGCTCGACCGACGGCGACAATTCCATCGTCGCACCGGACTTCGACAGTTTTGCGCGCTACCTGGACCTGAACGAGGCGTTTCACTCCGCCATCGTGGACCTGGCTAAAAGTCCCATGCTGCGCCGAGCTCTGCTGCACGTGGAATCGGTGCCGTTCGCTTCGCCCAGCTCTTTGGTTTATGTCCGTTCGAAGCTGCCGCGGGCGCAGGAGATGTTCGCCATCTCTCACGAGCATCATCACGCCCTGGTCGAAGCGATCGAACAGCGCGAAGGCACGCGCGCCGAAGCCCTGGCACGCGAGCATGCCCGCATGAGTCGCCGCAGTCTGGAAGATGCGCTTTCGAATACGAATATCTTGAGCGGTGTGCCGGGAGCGTCGCTGATCCGGATGCCAGCCGGCGTCTAGGGACCAAGCTTCTATTCCAGGCCGCTTCACGCCCAAAACCCGAATTCAGTGCGGCCCACCTGGACGGGAATAAGGTAATTCCGGGACGGGCGACTCGGGCCTTCCCCTCATCGACACTCATCCCTTTACAGGTCAGAATGGGACCGAATGCGCTACCCGGTTCTCATCGCCCTGCTCGGTGTCTCACTGGCGGCACAGGCGCCGCCGGACTGTAACAACGCCATCACGCGCGACGTGGATGTGCGCTGCTCCTGCATTAAGGATCCGAGCAGCCAGCAATGCGAGATGGTGCGCAAAGGCTTCTACGAGCCGCACGATTTCAGTAAAAGCACGATCAATCTCGGCTCGGGCTACACCTACAATCCCCCGGCCGCGCGGAGCGCGCTGCCGCGCTCGCAGCCCATCCAACCGCGGCGGGCTCGCGTTGTGCCTCTGGCGCACAAGGATTACCTGCGGTTCCTGAGTCCGAACGCGCATCTGGCCGCGGGCATCGATTTCGGAAAGCTGTTACAGTCGCCGGAAATGTTGAGCGCGTTGTTCGGACCGGCGGAAGGTGAGGACGCCCGCAATCAAGTCGTGGGGGCGTTGAAGGAGATGGATCATCTCTGGGTTTCGTTCGCTCCTCCGAGTGACGTGGTGATCCTGATGACTGGCAAGTTCGAGCAGGGAGCCGCTGTGGGCATGTTCTACGCCCAGGGAATCCAGCCGGTGTTTCTGGGCGGCGCGCACGCGATGATGGTCGGTTCGGAGCCTTCCATCCAGGCGGCATTGGCGCGCTTGGCCAAGCCGGCTACGGCGGGTGGATGGGTTGTCCGCCGCGCGCGGGAACTATCCAAGGACCATGAGACCTGGATCGTGAGCGAAACCTCTTTGCCCAGTCCGGACGCAGGCCCGCTCGAAGCGATCCGCCAGTTCTCGCTGGGATTCCGGATCGCAGGCCAGGGCGGCCTGGACGGCGAAGCGGTCGCTGATTCGGAGGCCAGTGCGGAAAAGATCGCCGCGTGGATCGGCCAAATGAAAGCAGGTATCCGGGATAAAGCCGGCGCGGCGGCGTTGGATGCGCTCACCGTCGAGCGTTCCGGCACGACACTGCGCTTCGCGGCCCAAGGCGACTCGCTGACGACGGGCCAAGCGGGCAAGACCGCCATGAATTCTGACTTGGCCGTCGAGTTGTATTCCGTCATGCTGGCCGGATTCCCCGGGATGCCGTCCCACACCGTAGCCGAAGATAAATTGCACGCGGTGCAAACGGGAATGAAGCGCGAGGACGTGCTCGGCTTGTTGGGCAAGCCGTCATCGATTTCCGCCATCACGGGCCTGGAGAAGCCGCGCGAGACCTGGACTTACCAAGTCCCGTTCGGAAAGCAGTTCACCGTGCGGTTGGACGACGGGGTCGTGACAATCCCGCCGCGCTAGCTCTCGCCAAACCCAAATCCATCCCAAGCAGTCTAAACTGTAAGCTTGACGGCAAAAAGCTTATGGATCAACTGGTAGCCTTAGACCGCCAGGACGGCGTAGCGGTCATCACGATCAACAACCCGCCGGTAAACGCATTGAGCACTGCAGTGCAGCAAGGCCTGGCCGCGGCGCTGGAGGAGGCCGGGCACGACGCATCGGTTCGCGCCATCGTCATCATCGGCGGTGGAAGAACCTTCATCGCGGGCGCGGATATCAAGGAGCTGGAACTGGCGGCGTCGGGCCGCGGCGGGGGTCCGCCCAAAATGCATGCGCTGTTTGAGCGCATCGAAGATAGCGCCGTGCCAGTGGTGATGGCGATTCATGGCACCGCTCTGGGCGGCGGGCTGGAAATCGCCATGGCCGGGCATTATCGCGTGGCGACGCCGGATGCGCAGGTGGGCCAGCCGGAAGTGAATCTCGGCATCATCCCGGGCGCGGAGGGCACACAGCGGCTGCCCCGTCTGGTGGGCGTTGCGGCGGCGGTCGACTTATGCGTTTCCGGCAAACCCATCCGAGCACCGGAAGCGCTGAGGATGGGCGTTATCGACCGCATCATCGAAGGCGATCTGCGTGCAGGGGCTGTCGCTTTTGCGCGCGAGATGGCCGGCGCGGTGGCACCGCACCGCAAGACGCGAGAGCGTAGCGACAAGCTGGGAACACCGGCGGAAAACGCACCCATTTTCGCGGCGGGACGCGAGCAGGCCCGTAAGACGCGGCGCGAGGCGACTCTGGCCGCTGTGGACGCGATCGAAGCCGCCACTACCCTGCCCTTCGATGAAGGCTGCAAACGCGAGGCGGAAATCTTCGCGAAATGTATCGCCTCCGACCAGGCGCGTGCTCTGATTCACGCCTTCTTCGCCGAGCGTGCGGTGGCGAAGATTCCCGACATACCCAAGGACACGCCGGTGTATGCGATCGCCAAAGTCGGCATCATTGGCGCGGGCACCATGGGCGGCGGAATCGCGATGGCGTGCGCCAACGCAGGAATCAGCGTGCTGCTGAAGGAGGTGGAACAGGCGGCGCTGGATCGCGGCATGGCGACCGTTCGCAAGAACTACGAGAACTCGGTGAAGAAGGGCCGCTTCACACAGCAGGTGATGGATCAGCGCATGGGGCTCATTCATCCGCAGTTGAGCTACGAGGGCTTCGACCAGGTAGACATGATCATCGAAGCCGCGTTTGAAAGCATGGAGCTGAAGAAGCAGATTTTCAGCGAAATCGACAAAATCGCGAAACCGGACTGCGTGCTGGCGTCGAACACCTCCACACTCGACATCGACCAGATCGCGGCCGTGACCTCGCGCCCGCAGATGGTGATCGGCCTGCACTTCTTCAGTCCGGCGAACGTGATGCGGCTGGTGGAGATCGTGCGGGGCGCGAAGACCAGCAAGCCCGTGGTCGCAACCGCGCTGGCGATTGCCAAGAAGTTGGGCAAGGTGGGCGTGGTGGTGGGCAACTGCTGGGGCTTCGTTGGGAATCGCATGATGCTGCCTTATATGCGCGAGGCGCAGTTTTTGGCGGAAGAAGGGGCGACGCCCGATCAGGTGGACCGCGCGCTGACCAACTTCGGCATGGCCATGGGAATTTTCGCCGTCGACGACATGGGCGGCATCGATGTGCAGTGGCGCGTTCGCGAGGAGAGAAAGCACCAGGAAAAACCGGGGCTGCGAGCGCCGCTGGTGCTGGACAAGCTGTATCAATCCGGCCGTCTCGGGCAGAAAACCGGCGCGGGTTGGTTTCGCTACGATGAGAATCGCAAAGCGATTCCCGATCCGGAAGTCGTGGCGCTGATCGAGAAAACGGCGGGAGAGGCAGGCATTGCGCAGCGCCAGGTTTCCGACCAGGAAATCATCGAGCGCTGCCTTTACATCTTGATCAACGAAGGCGCCAAAATCCTGGAAGAAGGCTACGCGCTGCGCGCCGCGGACATCGACGTCATTTATTTGACCGGCTACGGATTTCCCGGCTATCGCGGCGGACCAATGTGGTACGCCGACACGGTGGGATTGAAGAAGGTGTACGAGCGCGTTGCGGAGTTTCACCGCCAGCACGGCGAACTCTGGGCGCCGGCGCCGCTGCTGAAGAAGCTGGCGGAAGCGGGTGAGACCTTTGCGGCGTTTGACGCCAGCCGGGAGCAGCAGGCAGTGACGGTGTAAATGAGCAGGGTTCAGGCAAAACGATACGAATCGGCGCCGGTGCGGGAGGTAAAATTCCCGCCTGCCGATGTGACTTTCCGGCGTGGAGGGGACGGCGCGATGTACGTGCGGCCCAATTATCCGCTGGGATCGTACGCGGACAAGCTGACCGAGCGGTTGGACCATTGGGCCGTGGCCGCGCCGGACCGTGTGTTTCTGGCCGAACGCGACGAGAACGCCGAGTGGCGCAAGATTACATACGCAGAAACGCGGGCCGAGGCCCGCAACATTGCCGAGGCTCTGCTGGCTCGTCCGCTATCCGCCGAGCGGCCCATCGCGATTCTCTCCGGCAACGACATCGAGCACGCGCTACTGGCGCTGGGCGCGATGTACGCCGGCATTCCCTTCGCGCCGATTTCGCCGGCATACTCACTGGTTTCGACCGATTTTGGGAAGCTGCGCCACATCTTCGGCTTGCTCACGCCGGGATTGATCTTTGCCGCCGAGGGCGGGCCGTATCAACGTGGCATTCAAGCGGTCGCGCCGGCCGACGCGGAAATCGTGGTGACGAACACTCCGGGCGAGCTCCGAGCCACGCCCTTTGCTGCACTTCGAAAAATCACGGCGACTGCCGCTGTGGACCGCGCGCACGCGGCCGTCGGGCCGGACACGATCGCGAAGGTCCTGTTTACCTCCGGCTCCACTGGCACGCCGAAAGGCGTCATCAACACGCAGCGCATGCTGTGCAGCAACCAGGAAATCGTGCGCACCATGCTTCCCTTCGTCAAAGACGACCCGCCGGTATTGTGCGATTGGCTGCCCTGGAACCACACGTTCGCGGGCAATCACGATTTTGGTTTGGTGCTCTACAACGGCGGCTCGTATTACATCGACGAAGGGCGGCCTGTGCCCGGCAGCGTGTACGCCACGGTGCGCAATCTGGAAGACGTACAGCCGAATATTTTCTTGAACGTCCCGCGCGGTTTTGAGGCCATTCTTCCCTTCCTGCGCGAGCAGCCGGGATTTCGTAAACGCTTCTTTGAACGCCTGCGCCTGATGTACTACGCCGCCGCGGGACTCGCGCAGCCGGTGTGGGACGGCTATCGCGAACTGGCTGTGGACGCCTGCGGCGAACGGATCCTGATGCTCACGGGCCTGGGTTCGACGGAGACCGGTCCAGCCGCTTTGTTCCCGTATTGGGAAGAAGAGAAAGCCGGCCATGTCGGACTGCCCGCGCCGGGCGTGGAATTGAAGCTGGTTCAGCAGGGCGAAAAACTGGAGGCGCGGGTGCGCAGCCCCAGCGTCACGCCCGGCTATTGGCGCCAGCCTGAGTTGACGCGTGCCGCGTTCGATGAAGAGGGCTATTATTGTCTCGGCGACGCGCTGCGGTTCGTCGATCCCGATGACGCCGGGAAAGGATTCATCTTCGACGGCCGCCTGGCAGAAGATTTCAAACTGGCCACAGGAACCTGGGTCAGCGTCGGGCCGCTGCGGGCGAAGTTTCTGTCGCATTGCGCTCCATATTTACGCGAGATCGTGCTTGCAGGCCACGATCGCGACGAGGTGACCGCGCTGCTCTTTCCGAACTTAGAAGCGTGCCGCGAATTGGTGCCCGGCGGCTCGGACATCGACATCGTGCGCAGCGAGCGGGTCCGTGCCAAATTCCACAAGCTGCTGCAGGAGCTCGCCAAGGAGAGCACTGGCAGTTCCAATCGCGTGGTACGGGCGCTGCTGATGGAAGAGCCGCCGTCCATCGACAAACACGAAATCACCGACAAAGGCTCTTTCAACCAGGCTGCCGTGCTGCGCAACCGCGCCGGGCTGGTGGAGGAGTTGTACGCGGCCACGCCTTCGCCGGCCGTGCTCACGATTTAAAACACTCATGAAACTCGACAATCTGATCGCCATTGACACGCATGTCCACATTGAACCGGAACCGAGCGGCAACGCGGCAGAAGAAGCCGCACGCAAGTATTTCGGGAACGCCGGAGTCGGCTACGGCCGCAAGGAGTTGGCCGATTACTACCGGTCGCGCAAGATCGGCTGCGTCGTCTTCTCGGTAGACGAACGGCTCACGGGACGTCCGCAAGTTTCGAACGACGAAGTCGCGGCCTTCGCGGGGGAAAACAGCGACATTATCATGGCGTTCGCGAGCGTCGATCCGATGCGGGGGGCTGAGGCGGTGAAGGAAGCGCGGCGCCTGATCGCGACCGGCGGCTTCCGCGGGTTCAAGCTGCATCCGCCGCTGCAGCAGTTCTTCCCCAACGACAAAGCCGCGTATCCGTTTTACGAGGTTCTCAACGAAGCCAAGATGCCGGTGATCTTTCACACCGGGCACAGCGGCATCGGCACCGGGATGCCGGGCGGAGGCGGCGTGCATCTGAAATACGGCAACCCGATGGACATCGACGACGTTGCAGTGGACTTTCCCGATATGCCCATCATCCTGGCGCATCCGTCGTTCCCCTGGCAGGATGAGGCAATCTCGGTTTGCCTGCACAAGCCGCAGGTGTACATCGATCTTTCCGGATGGTCGCCGAAGTATTTTCCGCCGAACCTGATCCAATACGCGAACACGCTGCTGAAGCGCAAAGTGCTGTTTGGTTCCGACTACCCGCTGATCACGCCGGACCGCTGGATGTCGGATTTCGCCAGCATCGCCATCAAGGACGACGTGCGGCCGCTGATCCTGAAAGAGAACGCCGCGAAGCTGTTCGGGCTCAGCTAAACGGCGACGCTCAAGAACCGCTGACCCGTGTCGGGCGGTGCGGCATCGGCTCGCGGGAAGCAGACCTCGTAGCGCCGGTACACATCCTCCCAGACAGCGTCCCAAGAATACAGCTCGGCCGTTTCCCGAGCCTGTGCGCGCATGCCGGCAAGGCGCCCAGGATCGCGCGCCCATTCGAGGATGCGCGCGGCAAATTCCTCCGCGCTCGCAGCGAGCTCTCCGTTGACGCCAGGACGGACGAGGTACTTCGGACCGCCTTCGTGCGTGACGAGGGCGGGCACGCCGGAGGCCATCGCCTCCAGCACAACGTTGCCGAATGTATCGGTGGCGGAGGGAAACACGAACGCGTCCATGGAGGCGTAAGCGCGCGCGAGTTCCAGCCCGCGCTTCACTCCAGGAACTTCGGCGCGCCGTAGATTGGCCTTCAGCCAGGAGCGCTCGGAACCCTCGCCGACAACCAGGAAACGGTAGTTGCTCATGCCCGCTTGGATCAGGCATCGTTCGATATCGGCGAGCAGGCGCACGTTCTTCTCAGGAGAGAGCCGGCCCACGTAACCGATTATGAAGTCCTGATCCAAGCGTGAGCGATGAGCGGGAGAAAACAGCTCGGTGTCAATACCGCGCGTCATCAAGAACGCCGGCTTGCCGGTGCGGCGCCGCAGCGTGTCCACCAGGCCTGGGTTTGGCGCCAAAATCAGCTTCGCCAGGCGATAAAAGCGGACGGTGCGGTCCAGCGCCCAGTGCTCGAACCAGTTCGTAGCAGAGGAGCGCATGGAACCGGGCAAAAACCCGAGGAATTGACCGAGGCGGCGCGCGCCGAACTCGTGGATATTGGTGTGCCAGGAAGCTACCAGCGGCACGTGAAGTTCGTAGGCCAGCATCGCTCCCAGAATTCCCGCGTCGCTCAGCCCGGTGATGTGAATCAGATCGGGATGAAACTCGGTGAGCGCGGCGCGCAGGCGGTTCTTATGCCGCAAAAAAAGGAAGTCGATGGCAAGATCGTGTTCCAGGTTCCATCGCATCGGACCACGGTGAAACTCGAACGTGGTGAGCGAGGCTTCCTGTAACGTCCGGTCGACGGGGCCGGCATGCGCGGAAAACATGGGGAGCGCGCGGCGACGCGCAAAAGCAACAAACTCGCGGCTGGTCAGGGCGACGCCGTTCACCTCGTGAAAGCTGTCGGTGAAGAAAGCCACGCGGCGCGGGATCATGGCGCCACCTCTTCGGCTGCGGGAAACGCACTACGCAGCAGACGGCGCATGTGCGGCATGGAGGCGAATCGCAGAACGTTCACGAACACCGCTACAGGCGCCGGAATGCCCTGGCCGAACAACTCCGTCAGGCTGCGCACCTGGCCGTCGTCGCAGGCGTAGAAGACGCGGTCGCTCCATAACCGCCAGCCTTTGGCGTGCTGCTCGTAGGTGTGTAGCACGTCCATCATGTTCTGGACGATTCGCAGCGTGAACGGTTCCCGGTAGTGCTTCAGGATGAGCACGTCGCTCCAGCCTTCCCGCACTTCGGCGGCGAACTCGGCGAAAGTGGCGGCATTGGTGAGATTGAAGTTCGCGTTGGGCTCGACAGCGTGCCGGTCGCCCCCCGAGATAGGCGGCTTGCGCACAGCTTTTGCCAGCGCGACGGCGTCGCGGTTCTCGCTCCAGGGCCTGAGCCCGTTCAACTCGAGCGCGTGAAGGCTGGCCGGGAAGCGTCGCAAAAAATCCCACACGGTGGCGCGATGAGCCGCCTGACCGATTCCTTTTTCATCCCACAGCGGGTGGTTGAAGATAATCAGAGTTTCATTCAGCTTGGCGACCTCCGCGAGGATGTCCGCCAGAACCTGCTGCTCCGGCGCCAGAGTGTACGCGCGCATTGCCGAGAAGATCTCGCGCGCCTGCGCGGCCGGCAGATTGTGGATGCCCAGGTGAAAGAAGGTTGGACCGTAAGGCACGGTCCACTCGAACGAGACCGGCGTCCCGCGGCACTCGTCGAGTAGCTGCAAGGATACGGGCGCCTCGATATCATCGTGGTCGGTGAGGGAGACCAGGGCGTCCAGGCCGAGGCCCTCGATTTGCGACTTCTCCACGAGCCAAGCGTCGTGCGGGCCGAGCGGCGGCGTCCACCAGCCGCGCGAGAGATCCAGGGGGGCGCCGTGAATCTGACGGTAGCGGCGTTCTCCGCGCCGGATGGCGACCGAGAGGATCGGCGCCTGGGCGGCGGCACGATAGATGAAATCCAGGGTTTCGCGCGAGTGCAGGGTATGGCTGTGCAAAGACACACCCGTGCGGAAGCGATTGACTACGGCCGGGTCCTTCCATTGCAGGTGAATCGGTCCCATGCCTCAATCTGGCGCGATGGGTTTAACGTGTCATGTAACTTTGGTGAATTATTGATGAAACAAACGGTGCGCGAAATGTTTTGAGTGGCCGCGGCGCGCCAGAGCTAGCGGATCCGGCCGTGCTGAGCGACCGCCGGGCCGGCCTCCGAGGTCATCCGGTAGACGTCGGTGACCGCCAGTCCCAGAGCGACGGCGACGAAGCCATAGGCCAGCACCGTCCGAAGCCGGCGGCTCCCCCAAAACCGCCGGCCTAGCTCCTCCGAGCCAAAGCTTTCGCTTTGGGCCCTTGTCAGGGATGTCATGAGCGTTCCTCTACGGGGATCCGAATCAAAGCGGGCTCGGACTCCGCTCTCTCCAAATCGCGCTCCAGGCGGCTCTGGCCCAAGCCGTAGCCGGGGAAGCCGGGCAACCAGATCTGGCGCAGGAAGTGATGCCGCCCGTGGCGCAGGAAAACGAGCCTCGGCTCGGATCTTCCCGGCTCGCGCCGCTGCGGCAACACGGAGACCGATCTCCCGGTCCGCTGGTCGCGCAACCGGATACCGCCCGGACGCCCGGCGATCGCGAGTGAATAATCGCCGGGCGGCAGCGTCATTTGGTCAAAGTGAAATTCGAAGGGAATTCGTGTGAGCCAGTTCTCCTCGCGATTCAGAACCGGTCCCCAAAGCAGCGTCGCGAAGGCGCCCTTGAAGGCGAAATCGAGCAATTGGGGCTGCTTTCTGCGAGTATCAGAGCTTGTTCGGAGCACGCAGCCAGATGTGCAATCGGGTGGCCAAGGCCTTACCGGGCAAGCCCGGTTGATTTAGAACAGGTTGCGGGGCAGAACGATCGGGCGGGAGAAGCAAAAGGCGTCTTTCGGGAGTCATTCGATTCTCCTGGCGGGAACCCGGTCAACGGGCCTGACTGCAAAAAAAATGGAGGAGCCGGTGAGCTCCTCCTGCCAGACCCTACGGGTATAGGGAAAATTTGTTCGGAGTCTCTTGAGGCAATCCTGCGGCCAAAGAGGACGCGGGCTGTGCGAGCAGACCGGTTAATGCGCTAAATTATTGCGTGGGCCTGTGTTGGGCGCGTTCGTGAAGAGCGCCCGCCGCTCGCCGCCGCAGCCCGGACTGAATCAATCGGTTTATTATTCGAAGCAGTTGGTTAGCGATCCAAGATTCCAGCCGGAAGCGTCCATCTATTGTGAAATCCGGAAGCGAACCCAGGTTGGTAGCAGTACGAGGCCCTCTTAAGGGGTGTGTCTTCGTGTTGGACGAAGGCGAGTACTCGATCGGCCGGCAGGCCAGCAATAGCCTCCAACTGGAAGAGAATGCCGTTTCGCGCAAGCACTGTGTGTTCGAGCGGACCGGCCCGCGCTGTTCGGTGAAGGATCTGGAGAGCCGTAACGGCACGTTCGTGAACGGAACTCCGGTGACCGAGCAGCAACTGGAGCCCGGCGACGAGATTCGGGTTGGCGGCACGGTGTTCTCGTATCTGGTCGCGCCAAACGCACAGGCATCGCAGTTGGATTCCAACACACGGGAAGTCCGGCTGGAGGATTCTCTCTACCTGTCCACCAAGGGCCAGACGGTGCTGCCGCCGTCGGCCCGGGCGCTGCACGATCTGCGGACTCTGCTGCGCGTAAGCACCATGCTGCATTCCTTCCGCAGCCTGCACGATACGCGCTCCGGGCCGGCCGCCGACGTGTTGCGAAACCATCTGACATCTCTGCTGCTGGATCTGATCCCCGCGGAACGGGCTGGGGTCTTCATACCGGGCGCCGATCCGGGCTCCTGGTCACCGAACCAGGACGTGTACCGGCGGGCTTGCGACGAGCGGGTGGTGGTCTGGCTGGAGGATGCCGACAGCGCGGGTTTTTCGGCCATGGCGGCTCCGCTGGTGGTGCGGGACGAAGTGGCGGCGGTGGTGTATCTAGAGTCCGGCGATCCGGCGCGCCGCTTCGACGAAGGGCACTTGCAAGTCCTGACTGCGTTGGCAGGGATGTCCTCCGTCGCATGGGAAAATGCCACCATTCTGGGCTGGCTGCAGGAAGAGAACGAACGGCTGAAGGCCGAGTTGGGCCTGGAGCACGACATGGTGGGGGTCAGCACGAAGCTCCGCGATTTGCAGCGCCAGATGGCGAAAGCGGCGCCCGCCAATTCCACGGTGCTGATCCTGGGCGAAAGCGGGACGGGCAAGGAGCTGATCGCGCGGGCCCTGCATCACAACAGCCCGCGGACGGCTGGGCCATTCGTCGCCATCAACTGCGCCGCGCTTACCGACACGCTGCTCGAAAGCGAATTGTTCGGCCACGAGAAGGGCGCCTTTACCGGCGCGATCGCGCAGAAGAAAGGCAAGCTGGAGCTGGCCGAAGGCGGGACGGTGTTTCTGGACGAAGTGGGCGAGCTTTCTCCGCACCTGCAAGCCAAGCTGCTGCGCGTCCTGCAGCAGCGCGAGATGGAGCGCGTAGGCGGCAACAAGACCATCAAGCTGGATATCCGCCTGCTGGCTGCGACCAATCGCGACCTGGTCGAGGCCGTGAAGAAAGGCGATTTTCGCAAGGACCTGTATTACCGGCTCAACGTCGTGACGCTCAAGGCTCCCGCGCTGCGCGATCGTCCAGAGGATATTTTGCCGTTAGCCGAGCACTTCGCCAAGAAGTACGCCGCCGAATGCGGACGGAAGATCGCGGGGCTTTCGCCGGAAGCGCGCGCCTATTTGCAGAGCTACTCATGGCCCGGCAACGTGCGCGAACTCGAAAACGCCATTGAGCGCGCCGTGGTGTTGGGATCCACCAACACGCTGCTGGCCGAGGATCTACCCGAGCAGGTCCGGGAAACCCATCCAGCGGCCGTATCGGCCAGCCTCTACGAAGAGGCCGTGGAGGCAGCCAAGCGCCAGGTGGTGCTCAAGGCGTTCGACCAAGCCGATCACGATCATGAAAAAGCGGCCAAGATCCTGGGCCTGCATCCCAACTATCTGCACAAGCTGATCCGGACCATGGATCTGAAGCCGGCGTTGAAGCGTGCAAAGCGGTAGGGCGGCCTGAGTTGTTGGGCACCTCGTAGCAACGCGCCGTTCGACGCGCGGCTGTCATGCCTCGTGTTACTTTCTTGTGGTGGCTGCTGAAGCGGGAATCTACGTCGAGACCCTAATCCGTGCAGACGTTGATGAGGTCTGGAGGCATACTCAGGTGCCCGATCTCCATGAGCTTTGGGACCTGCGCTTTACAGCGATTCAGTACCTGCCTAAGCGGGCACAAGATGAGCCGCAACGTTTTCGCTATTCAACTCGAATTGGCTTTGGGTTCAAGATCGATGGAGAGGGCGAAAGTAAAGGCACACGCGAGGACGTGTCAGGTCTTCGCACATCCGCTTTAAAGTTCTGGTCTGCGGATCCTAAATCACTGATCAAAGAGGGCTCAGGTTACTGGCAATATGTTCCGACATCCGCGGGCGTTCGATTTCTGACATGGTACGATTATCGGATCCGGTTCGGCATCATCGGCCGGTTCATCGATCGGCTGGTGTTTCGGCCGCTGATCGGCTGGGCGACGGCGTGGAGTTTCGATCGCCTTCGTCTGTGGATCGAAGAGGGGATCCCGCCTGGGACCAGCTTGCGGCTGGCGTCCATTCATGCTTTTTCGCGAATCGGAATTGCCTTCATCTGGCTGTGGCAAGGGCTCGTGCCAAAGCTACTATTCCCAAGCGCTGATGAGCGGGCAATGATCCTGGCGGCAGGTTTGCCGCTTTCGATATTGCCGGTCGTTGGGTTTTTGGAGGTCGCATTGGGCCTTGTCACAGCCAGCCTCTGGCGCTGGCGATTTCTGTTTCTACTAAACGCCGGCGTTATGCTGCTCGCACTCACGGCCGTTGTTCTACGCTCGCCCTCTTACCTCGTAGCTGCATTCAATCCAGTAACGCTGAACGTAAGCATGGTCCTGCTTTCGATCGCCGGATACCTTTCTTCACAGGAACTTCCATCTGCCTCCCGCTGTCTTCGGCGCGCGCCCAAGGCGATAACATGAAATCGATCTACGAGCGTGCGCTGGGCTCAGACTTCGCACGTCTCCACCCCGAAATACAACGCAGATTCGGTTTCTCTAGTACAGACAAAGTCGCGTCTATAGGTACTGGAACAATGGAGCTGATTTGGCACGGCCTCCCATACACGCTACCTTTCTTATATGTCGGTTCCTGGCGTCGCATTATGTTTCCGGAAAGTGGTCGGAATATTCCGTTCCGGATTGACAACTACGCCTATGCCGATGCGTTGGGGCGGGAAACCGTCACGTGGATTCGAACATTTCACACTAAGCGTCCACGGCGCTTTGATGCATACATGATCTACAGCGAACGTCGGCAACGCATTGTCGACTATCTCGGGACTCACCAGCACCTGGCCGTTGATATCGATCTTAGTGTAGCTTCGAATGGAGGTCTTCGTCTCCGGTCTGGCGCTCAGCGCTTTTACGAAGGTTGGGTGGGATTTTCATTTCCAATGCTATTTTCGGGCATAGCAGACGTCTGCGAATGGTATGACGACGCGCACCGCTGTTTTCGGATCGAAGTTGTTGTGAAGAACCGGGCCTGGGGACGGCTGTTCGGCTACAACGGACATTTTCAAGTGGAGTGGCGCCCCGTTTCCAGCGGGGTCCCAGAACTCCTGCTGCCCAAACGAACTGAGCGACGGGAATAGTCCTGAAGCGCACCCAGCGTCAGGCACAGCGATGTATCATGACCTTTACATTTGTCCGGTGTCTTCCGGCTTCGCGAAGGAGAATCGAGATGGCGACATTCAACGGTGATCGAATCCGAACCGCGGCGGCTTGGCTGGCACTCGCCTGCGTTGGATCGATGGCGTGGGCGCAATCGCCTGTGATGACGGTCACTCTGACGGGGCAGTCGATGATCCGCTCCGACATCCGCGCGCATGCTCCCGACGAGGTGCCCATCATCAAGTCGCTGTTGAAGGGCGACGTGGCGTTCACGAATTTTGAATGCACCATCGTGGACGAGAAAAAGGGGCAGTCGCACAGGAACGGCCGGTTTGTTTCGCCGCCCGAAGCGATGGACGCCCTGCAGTCGTTCGGTTTCAACCTGGTTTCGTTGTCGAACAACCACTCCTGGGATCTCAAGGTGCCGGGCGTCGAGAATACGCTCGAAGAAGCAAAGCGACTGAAGCTGGCGCATGCGGGGACTGGAAACAACATCGCGGAAGCCGCGGCGCCGGGATATTTGCACACGTCCAAGGGCACGGTAGCGCTAATCGGACAAGCATCCGGCCTGGTTGAGCCGGGAGGCTCGGCCACTGCCACGCGGCCGGGCGTCAACGAACTGCGCGTGGAGGGAAATAAGCCGAACGCGGAGGATGCGCAACGCATCCTGGCGAGCATCCGGGAGGCGCGCAAAAAAGCCGACCTGGTCATCGTGTACGAACACAACCACGTATTCCCGGAGGATTTCCGGGTCATGATGCTGGAGGAATTACCGGACCGGCTGGTGCCGCCGGCTTGGCTGAAGCAATGGACGCACGATGAAGTTGACGCGGGCGCGGACATCGTAGTGATGCATGGCGCGCCGCTGCTGCACGGCGTCGAGATCTATCACGGCAAGCCGATCTTCTTCGACCTGGGCAATTTCATTTTTCAGGCGCCGCCCATCGACGTGCTGCTGGACGAGCCGATCAACTGGGAAAGCGTGGTGGCGTATGTGGAATTTCAGGGACGGCACCTGAAGTCGATCCGCTTCCAGCCCATCGCGATGAACAAGATCGGCAAGGGCCAGGCCGACACCGAGGATGAGCACACCAACAATCTGTTTCTGCAGACGCGGGGGCTGCCGAAGCCTGCAACCGGCGAGCAGGCGCATTACATTCTGGAGCGGCTGGCCGGATTGTCAAAGCCCTTCGGAACGACAGTCGAAGTGCACGGCGACGCGGCGGAGATCAAGCTGAAGGGCGAGAATTAGCGGGCTGGCGGCTCGACCAACCGGTTGTATTTCTTCAGCGCATCCCGCAGTTGATCGTGCGGCAGAGCGGTTACCATCGACCCGTGCGCCCCACTCATGGTCTCGGCGCCAACCATCGCGTTGACGATCGCCTCTTCGGTGGCCTGCACGGTCGCTTCGAAGATGGGATTGATGGAATCGTTCGGCAGCATCGTGACGTTCACCGGCTCCTTGGCAGCCGCGACATTCGGGTTGGCGGTCGAAAATGCGATGAAGATATCGCCGGACCCGTTGCCCGAAGTGGATCCCGTCCGTGCCAAGCCCATAGTCGCCCGGCGGGTCAAGCGCTGCACCTGATGCGGCAGCAGGGGCGCATCGGTAGCCACCACAATAATGATTGAGCCGACGTCCGGGCGGTACGGCCACCCCGCCGACGCGCGCGGCTGGTTGCGGACGATCTCCTCGCCCACGGGCACGCCCGCCACCAACAGTTGACGGCGCGCGCCGCAATTGCATTGCACCAGCACGCCCACAGTGTAGCCGCCCTGGCTCGCATCCAGCTTGCGCGAGGAAGTCCCGATGCCTCCTTTGAACCCGTAGCAGATCATGCCGGTGCCTCCGCCCACATTGCCTTCCGGCACCGGCCCGCTCGACGCCGCCGCAATGGCCGCGTCCACGTCCGACGGCTTCACGTGAAATCCATTGATGTCGTTCAGCACGCCGTCCCACGTTTCGGCCACCACCGGATAGGTGTAGAATCCGGCGGCGAAGGTGTTCGTGCCCGGCTTGCGATTGTTCTTCACCAGCCAGTTCAGGAACGCGTCGCGCACCACGCCCACGCTGTGCGTGTTGGTGATCAGAACCGGCCCGTCCAGGAAGCCGGACTCGGTCAGCCAGTGCGTGCCCGTCATGTCGCCGTTGCCGTTTTGCGAAAAGAAGCCGCTGAAAGTGGGATCCGACGACGCTTTCCCGCGCGGCCAAACCACCGTGACGCCGGTGCGGACGCTGTCGCCTTCGATGAGCGTCTGATGCCCCACTTCCACTCCGGCGACATCGGTGATGGCATTCATTGGCCCCGGCGTGCCTTCAAAGGGAACGCCCAAATCCCGCGCGCGCGGCTTGGTTTGCGCCCCGGCGAACGACGCCAAAAGGAACAGCAAAAGAACCGGCAGAGTGTGATGGCCCATAATTTGAGGGATTGTAACACGCCCCGGGGCGGCGTTCAGCCAAAGCTTGCCGGATTATGGTAATCTTTCGCCACGATGAACATCAGCACACCCACCCGCCGCGAAGTTCTCGCAGGACTCGTAGCGGCGCCGCTGCTTCATGCCGGCGTCGTTTCTTCCGCCTCCGACATTTGCTGGCTCAGCGCGCGAGAAATGGAACGGCTGATCCGCCAGAAGAAGCTTTCGGCGCGCGAAGCCCTGGCCGCGCACCTGAAGCAGATCGAGCGCGTGAATCCGAAAGTGAACGCGATCGTCACGCTGGTTCCCGAGATGGCCGAAGAGGCCGCGAAACGAGCGGACGAAGCGCAAGCGCGCGGCGCTATGCTCGGCCCATTGCATGGGCTTCCCATCGCGCACAAAGACCTGGTGCAAACGAAGGGCATCCGCACCACGTTTGGCTCGCCGCTGTTCCGGGACTACATTCCGAAAGAGGACGACTTGATTGTCCAGCGGATACGAGCTGCGGGCGCCATCGCGCTCGGCAAAACGAATGCGCCCGAATTCGGCGCGGGATCGCAAACCTTCAACACGATCTTCGGCGCCACTCACAATCCCTACGACCTCAGCAAAACCTGCGGCGGCTCGAGCGGCGGCGCGGCCGTGTCGCTGGCGTGTGGAATGATCCCGATCGCCGACGGCTCGGACACCGGCGGCTCGCTGCGCAATCCAGCCGCGTTTTGCAACATTGTCGGCTTTCGCCCGTCGCCGGGCCGTGTGCCGAATCCGAAAGCCGCTTTCGCGTGGTCCACTCTGACTACTTCCGGCCCGATGGCACGTACGGTTTCCGATCTCGCGCTGCTGCTGAGCGCGATCGCTGGTCCGGATCCTCGCTCGCCGCTTTCGCTGCCCGATCCCGGCGAAACCTTCAACCGGCCGCTGGATCGCAAGTTCAACGGCGTCCGCGTCGCCTGGTTTAAGGACCTGGGCGGCATTCCGTTCGATCCGCGCGTTCGCTCTGCAGTCGACGCCCAGCGCAAGACCTTCGAGAGCCTGGGCTGCATCGTCGAGCAGGCCGAGCCGGATTTCAACGGCGCCGAGTTCGCGTTCATGACGCTGCGTGCACTGGCGTCGGCCCATAGTCACGGCGAGAGTCTGCGCGCACACCCGGACGCTTACAAGGCCACTTTGCGCCAGGAAATCGAAGAAGGGCTGCGGCTCAGCGGCTCCGACGTCGCACGCGCCGAAACACTGCACGGCCAAGTGTGGCGGCAGTTTCAGGCGCTCCTGGAGAAATACGAGTTCTTCGTGCTGCCCACCACTCAGGTCCCGCCGTTCGACGTGAAACAGGAGTTTCCCACCGAAATCAACGGCATCAAAATGGACGGCTATATCGACTGGATGAGAGCCTGCTGGTATATCTCCATCGTCGGCAATCCGGCCATTTCTGTTCCCGCCGGGTTCACGCCCCAAGGACTGCCGGTCGGCCTGCAGATCGTCGGCCGCTACAACGCCGATTTCAGCGTGCTGCAAATGGGGCACGCTTTCGAGCAAGCGACGCACGTCGGACGGAAGCACCCGTCTATTGCATAACGATGGGCAAACCCGATTTCAAATCGGTGGATGAGTATATCGCCGCGCAGCCCGAGGCCGCCCGCGGCATGCTGAGGCGTGTGCGGAGCGCTATCCGTGCGGCTGTGCCCAGAGCCGAGGAAGTGATCTCCTACAAAATTCCAGCTTACAAGTTGTCAGGGCAGCCCGTTCTCTATTTCGCCGGTTGGAAACAGCACTACTCGCTGTATCCGGCGACGCCGGAGGTAGTCGCCGAGTTCAAAGACGAGTTGGGGCCGTACGAGATTCGCAAGGGCACGATCCGTTTTCCCCTCACCGATCCCGTACCGGTGAAGCTGATCGGACGCATCGCGAAGTTTCGTGCCGGGATAGTCTCGGCTCGCGAGAAAAAGGCCGTCAAAGCGCCGAAGAAGCGTCAGGCTGTTTCGAGTGCCATGAGGGCGAAACCCTCATAGCCGTTGGCCGCCACTTCGTCGCACTTCTGCCGGTATGGGCCCACCCCGCCGATGTACGGCATGAACACGCGCGGCTTGCCGGGGATGTTCGACCCCATGTACCACGAATTCGCTAGCGGAAACAGCGTCGTATTGCCCACTTCGCGGACGTGCTCTACCCAGGCGTTCTCGGCATCCGCGGTGGCTTCGATGCCGGCCAGTTCATGGCTGCGCAGATAGGCCAGGCAGTCGGCGATCCAGTCCACATGCTGTTCGATCGAAATCGCCATGTTCGAAAGCACGGACGGGCTGCCGGGGCCGGTGATCGTGAACAGATTCGGGAATCCGGCGACCATCAGCCCCAGATACGCGCGCGGTCCCTCCGACCATCTCTCGTTCAACGTCGCGCCGCCGCGGCCGTGGATCTGGATGTTCGAGAGCGCACCGGTCATGGCGTCGAAGCCAGTCGCAAATACGATGCTGTCCAGTTGGTACTCGGCGTCGGAGGTCCGAAGACCCGTGGGCGTGATCTCTTCGATCGGCGTCTCCCGCACGTCTACCAGCGTAACGTTGTCGCGGTTGAAGGTTGCATAGTAGCCGGTATCGATGCAGAGACGCTTCGTCGCGAAAGGGTGGTCCTTGGGTAAGAGCTTCTCCGCGACCGCGGGATTCTTGACGATCTCACGAATCTTGGAGTGAATGAACTCGGCCGCGGTAGCGTTGGATTCCTGGTTCACAATCAGGTCGGAGAAGGCTCCGAGCATGCAAACGCCGCCGCGCTCCCAGCGCTTCTGGTATTCGCGCTGCCGCTCCTCCGCCGTAGCCTCCAGCGCGGACTTGTCGTTGTGCTCAATGAGCATCCCGAACCCGCCGGTCTTGGCTTCGTGGCGGTAGGCGGCGCTATTGGTCTTCCAATCCTCCTGCTTTTCATCCGAGAGGGGGACATTGTGCGCGGGCACGCTGAAATTGGGCGTCCGCTGGAACACGTAGAGATGCGCCGCCTGCTGCGCGATCATGGGAATCGACTGAATTCCCGACGAGCCCGTTCCGATCACGCCCACCCGCTGGCCGGTGAAATCCACGCCTTCGTGCGGCCAATGACCGGTGTGATATGTCTTGCCCTGAAACGAATCGCGGCCCTTTATATCTGGAATCTTCGCCGCCGACAGGCAGCCCGTCGCCATAATGCAGAACTGGGCCGAAATGCGGTCTCCCTGGTCTGTCTCGATGGTCCATCGGCTGGCGCCTTCATCGAAGGCCGCCTTGGTCACCCGCGTCTCGAACTGGATGTCCCGCTTCAGATCGAAGCGGTCGGCCACGTGATTCAGATAGCGCAGAATCTCCGGCTGCGTGGCGTAGCGCTCGGTCCACTCCCACTCCTGCTCCAGCTCCTTCGAGAATGAATACGAATATTCCAGGCTTTCGACATCGCAGCGAGCCCCCGGATAGCGATTCCAGAACCAAGTGCCGCCCACTCCGGCTGCCGCTTCCAGAATCCGCACGGAAAAACCTAGGCTGCGCAGGCGATGAAGCATATACAAGCCGGCAAAGCCCGCGCCAACCACCACAGCATCCAGCTCGGTTTCCCGCTTCGAGGGCGTTCGCATCGTTACGATCTCCTTGCGCTCCGTCTCCGGCGATCATATCGCAAATCGATCCGTCCGCCCGGACGCCTCGGCGTACGTTAACATTGCATTTCATGCCCAAATCTCCAAGTGGGAAGCGAAAACCGGTCAGCGTATTGGCGATCGACGTCGGGGGAACGCACGTGAAGGTGCTCGTCACCGGTCATCGAACGCCGGTAAAGATCGATTCCGGGCCGGCTATGACGCCCAGGAAGATGGTCACCGCCGTCCGGAAGGCCGCCGCGCAATGGAAATACGACAGGGTTTCCATCGGCTACCCCGGGCCCGTCCTGCACGGCAAGCCCGTCAGCGAGCCGCACAACCTGGGGCCAGGCTGGGTTGGCTTTGATTTCCAGAAAGCATTCGGCCATCCCGTTAAACTGATCAACGATGCCGCCATGCAAGCCATCGGCAGCTACGAAGGACGCCGGATGCTCTTCCTCGGATTGGGGACCGGACTTGGCACGGCGCTTATCGTGGACGGCGTGCTCCAGCCCATGGAACTCGCCCACCTGCCGTACAAGAAGGGGCAGACTTACGAAGACTACATCGGGCTTCGCGGCCTGGAGCGGCTGGGCAAGAAGAAATGGCGGCGCCATGTGGCCGAGGTCATCACCACCCTCAAGAATGCGCTGGAGGCCGACTACGTCGTACTCGGCGGCGGAAACGCGAAATTCTTAAAAGAACTACCTCCCGGCACTCAACTGGGAAGCAATGAGCATGCGTTCAAGGGCGGCTTTCGCCTCTGGCAGCCCGCCTGGTCGTCGCTATAGAGCTGAAGTCCCACCCGCTCGGAACCAAGCGACGCTACGTTAACATTTCTATTCATGCCTGAATCCCCCATCACTGCGCGCAGCCAGGACTTCGCCGCCTGGTATCAGGACGTCGTCCTTCAAGGCGACATGGCCGAGCCTGCGGAAATCGTCAAAGGCTGCATGGTCATCAAGCCCAATGGCTACGCTGTCTGGGAACTGCTGCAGCGGGCGCTGGACGATCGATTCAAAGCTACCGGCCATCAAAACGCGTATTTCCCTTTGCTGATCCCGCAGAGCTTTCTGCAGAAGGAAGCGGAGCACGTCGAAGGCTTCTCACCTGAGCTGGCCGTCGTCACAGTGGCCGGAGGCAAGCAACTCGAAGAGCCGTACGTGATCCGGCCGACGTCGGAAACCATCATTGGCCACTTCTTCGCCAAATGGATTCAGAGCTACCGCGACCTGCCGGTGCTGATCAATCAATGGGCGAATATCATCCGCTGGGAGCTGCGAACCCGCATGTTTCTGCGCACTACTGAATTTCTCTGGCAGGAAGGACATACCGCGCACGCTACGCACGAGGAGGCGCTCGAAGAAGTGCTGCGCATGCTGGATGTCTACGCCGACGTGGCCGAGAACGTCATGGCCATGCCGGTGATCAAAGGTCAAAAGACCAGCGCCGAGAAATTCGCGGGCGCCGTTCGGACCTTCGCCATCGAGGCCATGATGCAGAATGGACTGGCGCTGCAGGCGGGTACCAGCCACGATCTTGGCCAGAATTTCGGCCGCGCTTTCGATGTTCGCTTCCAGACTAAAGAAGGCCAGCTCGATTATGTGTGGCAGACCAGCTGGGGAGCCAGCACTCGCCTGATTGGTGGTCTCGTGATGAGCCACTCTGATGACAAGGGGCTGGTGCTGCCGCCCGCGCTCGCGCCGGTGAAGGCCGTGCTGGTGCCCATTTTTCGCAAAGACGACGAAAAGGCGCACGTGATGGAGACCGCCGGCCGGCTGGCGGCGGAGGTCGGCGCCAAAATCGACGATCGCGAGGGCCAATCGCCCGGTGCGAAATTCTTCCACTGGGAGCGCCGCGGCGTGCCCATCGTGTTGGAGCTTGGCCCGCGTGACGTGGCATCCGGCAACGTCGTATTGAAACGCCGCGACACCGGAGCCAAGGAAGTGCTGCCCCAGACCGAGCTGGCCGCACGCATCCCAGCTGTGCTGGCCCAGATGCAGAAAGATCTCTACGCTGCCGCTAAACAGCGCCTGGAAGCCAACACGGTGCTCGCCAATTCCCTCCGCGAAGTGGAAGAGATCCTGAAGGACGTGACAGCCGAAAAAGGCGGCGGCAAGTTCGTCATGGCACATCTGAAAGACGATCCTGCCTGCGACGCCCGCCTCAAGGAATTCAAAGCCACCGTCCGATGCATTCCTCTCGTGGACCAGCACGACGGACCCGGTAGATGCATCCTTACCGGTGAGCCGGTGGACCGACGCGTCGTGATCGCCAAAGCGTACTGAGTCCGAGGATTCACAATGGCAAACACGCGCGAATCCACCGAAATCATCGTCAAAGCCGTGCCAGGCTTTGCCCCCGCGTGGCAAGACTTTCTCAGGGAATGGGAGAAGGTCAACCCTCCGCCCTTATATCTGGCAATGGGTGAGCTGGCGCATTACATTGTCGACGCGTACGTGCGAGGCAACACTGCAGAATTCGTGGAGTTGTTCGCGGCGATCGAGGTCGCCCTCCAGGAAGAGAACACCGAACTTCACATTTTACTATCGGTAGGTCTCTTTGAAGACATCCAGAACATTTCCAGCCACCGAACGTTCGACTCCAAGTCGTTTAGGCACTGGCTGGGCCGCGAGAGCCTACGCGCCTGGGACCAAGTAGAGCTGGCATGCGGGAAGTCGCGGCAAGGGCAGCAGAACGAAGACCACGATGGTGGCAGTTTTGGCGATGGAAGAAACGCTTTAGTTACCAAAGAGCACTGTCGCAGGTAGAGAATCCCAAACTTCGGAAGATCATCGAACAGATGTATCGCAGAAACTAGCGGTCTTATGAGGACTATACTGTGGAGTAGAGTCCACATATGGAAACCATCCAAGTCGTTCTTGACAAGCGGCTTCTGCAAGCGGCCAACCGGGCGGCCCGTCGAACGAAGCAGAATCGATCTGCCTTAGTCCGCGATGCGCTTCGAGAGCACCTTCGGAGGCTGGAAATCCGCGCGCTGGAAGAACTCGACCGCGAAGGTTATTCCCGGCACCCCCATACACCGAATGAATCGCTACCTTGGGAAGCAGGAGCAACGTGGCCGGAACAATAGCAAGAGGGGACGTCCGTCTTTACCAATTCGCACCACCAGACAAGAAGCGGCCGGTGGTCGTACTGACTCGCGATAGCGCCGTCCATTACCTGTCTACCGTAACAGTGGCACCGATCACATCCACGATTCGAGGCGTGCCCTCCGAAGTCGTGCTAGGCGAAGAGGATGGCATGAAAGCTCCTTGTGCTGTCAACCTGCACAACACCGTCACCGTCTCGCAACAGCGTTTGGGGAAGCGAGTGGCGCGCCTCAGTTCACTTCGAATGAGCGAAATCTGCGTTGCCTTGCGCTTTTCGTTAGGATGTGAACCGCATCCAGCTGTATAGCTTGGTGGCCGCAGCGGAACTGGCTCACTCGATCTCAAGCCGCTCGTACGCCAGCACCAGTTCCTCGATCGCCACATCCGTGCTGTCTGCGTTCAAATCCCCAAAACTGTATTTCGCGGGCCAAGCGCGAACCAGCCGCCAGGTGAACACCACTTCGCCGAGGTCTTCCGATAGGAGCGAAATCACTACGGTCCGCCGCGCGTTGGCGTCGCCGTTGCGGACATCGTTGATCCAGTTGTAGAGGTTCAACGAGCCGATGATTCCTCGCCGCAGCACGACGTTGTCATAGCGTGCGAGCCCGGGCAGCTTGTGAGTTCCCGACTCCTTGTCTTCTCCCGTGCGGTATTCGATCACGTCAATGGAAATGTCCGGCAGCACGACCTCGGAGAAACTAGCCTCCAGGCCGTCCGCCCCGGCGCCGAGGTCCACGCGAAAGTGCTGATTGCCATAAGGGAGATTACGAAGAACAGCCATACGAAGGAGAACTCCTTTCATTTCGCGAAACGAAGGCGATGCCGCGATAAATGGAGAGATCGTGAACGATTGTGCAGGAAAACCGCTGGCCCGCCCGGTCCGAGTAAGAGATCTCCGCCGTGATTCGCAGCGGCTCTTCCCGAGCGAAGTACGCCGCGCTGGAGTCCAGCAAGGTGCGAATCGTGCGCGCAGGCGCCAGGAATTCGATATTGCGAAACAACGGCAACTCCGGCATGGACACCGAACCGCCCAGGCCCGTGAAGGCAGGCTCGAAAGCGACGTGCACGCGCTGCGCCGGCTGGGCGCCGATATTGGCCACCGCGATAAACAGCAGGCCGTCCTCAAAGATGACATCGACGATAACGTCGGGCCGCGGTTCCATCGTTGCCGTCTATTCTACTCGCATGGGACGCGCCGGTCTGCCGGCTCCCGTGCCAATCGCCAGGCCCCCTGCGATAATAGGGTTACTCGCGTCATGTCCTGTGCCCCATTTGTCGAGCAGATCCCCAGCGCCGGCTCGGGCGTGGTGGCGAGTTAACGGTGGCGTCGAACGCACAGAATCCGGCTCCGGCCGAGAGCGTGGTTCGATCGGCGGGGATTGTCTCCGTGGCTGTGGCGATGTCGCGCGTCACCGGACTCCTGCGCGAAATCGTCATGGCGCGCCTGTTCGGCGCCGGCTTCATCTACGACGCCTTCCTGCTCGGCTTCCGCATCCCCAATCTCACGCGCGATCTGTTTGCCGAAGGCGCGCTGTCGTCCGCCTTCGTTCCCATCTTCACGCAAACGCTGGCGCAAAAAGGCCGCAAGGAAGCCGCCGAGTTGTCCAACCTGGTGGCCACGGCGCTGATTCTCATCGTGGGCGCATTCTGCCTGCTCGGCATCATCTTTAGTCCCGCGCTCGTCGACCTGCTGGCCGAAGGCTTCCACAATGTGCCCGGCAAATTCGAACTCGCCGTCAAGATGACGCGCATCATGTTCGCGTTCCTGCTGCTGGTGGCGCTGGCGGCACAGGCCATGGGGGTGCTGAACGCCTGCAACCGTTTCGCAGTGCCGGCGCTCGCCTCCACTTTCTTCAATCTCGGCTCGGTGACCTTCGGCCTGATCTTGGGATACGCGCTCGGGCCGATGTTGGGCATCGACCCGATCACCGGCATGGCCATCGGCGTTGTGCTCGGCGGCGCCTTGCAACTCTGCTGGCAACTTCCCGCGCTCCGCGCCCAAGGGTTTGTCTTCCACCCGGCCATCGATTGGAATCATCCCGGCTTGCAGAAAATTATCCGCCTGATGGGACCCGCGATTCTGGGCAACGCAGCGGTGCAAATCAACGTGATGGTGAACACCAACTTCGCCTCACGCATTCCCGGCAACGGCCCCGTAAGCTGGCTCGGCTATGCGTTCCGCTTCATGCAGCTTCCGCTCGGATTGTTCGGCGTCGCCATCGCTTCGGCGACTCTGCCTTCCATCTCGCGCAGCGCCGGCGCCGGCAACATCGACGAGTTCCGCCGGACGCTTTCCAAATCGCTCGGCATGGTCTTCCTGTTGACCGTGCCGTCGTCCGTCGGCCTGGTCGTTCTGGGAAACACGATGATCGGGGCGATTTATCAAGGCGGCAAATTCAGCGCCTACGACACACAGGAAACGGCGCTCGCGCTTTCGTGCTACGCAATCGGGCTCGCGGGCTATGCGGCCTTGAAAGTGATCAATCCCGCCTTTTACGCGCTGCACGATGCGCGCACGCCGATGATCATAAGTCTGTTATCCATCGCGGTGAATTTCGTCACGGCCAGCCTGCTGCTGGACAAAACACGTCTGGGCCACGCCGGGCTGGCGCTCTCCACTTCCGCCGTTGCGATCTTCGGCGCGTTGGTGCTGTTCATCATTCTTCGGAAGCGGATTGGAGGAATCTACGGACGCAACCTCGTCAATAGCACCTGGAAGATCATCGTAGCCTCGGCGGCCATGGGCGGCGCAGTTTGGCTTTTCAGCCATGGCGTGCAGGCCTCGCTCGGTATCCGCCGCCTGGCCCGGATTGTGGACTTGGCTGGCTCCATTCCTCTCGGTCTTCTGGTGTTCTACGGAGCCTGCCGCGTATTGCACGTGAGCGAGCTTGATCTTGCGACGCGCGCGCTATCAGGTCCCATCGCGCGGCGGCTGCGTCGCGCCCGCTCCTAAAATCCCACCTACGAGCTTCCGATGAGAACTCCGGTCGCGAAGACCAGTATGCCGCCCAGTCCCACTTGCAAAGCCGCGGACAGCGGCGGTGTGTCCATATAGCGGTGTCGCACCCAGGTGATGACGCCCAGTTCGATCACCACCACCAGCGCAGCGACGACCATGGCCACTCGAAAGTCCGGAATCAGAAACGGCAGCGTGTGCCCGATGCCGCCCAGTGCCGTCATGAGGCCGCACACCAGCCCGCGCGCCCACGGATGCCCGCGCCCCGTCAAGCTGCCATCGTCGGAGAGAGCCTCGGCGAAGCCCATGCTGATTCCAGCGCCGACAGACGCCGCCAGCCCGACCACGAAGGCATCCCGGCTCTGGTGCGTGGCAAATGCCGCCGCGAATACAGGCGCGAGCGTCGACACCGATCCATCCATCAATCCGGCCAGGCCCGGCTGCACGATCTGCAAGACGAACAGTCGCCGGTTGGCTTCTTCTTCCTTGGCCTTGATGTCGGGCCCCAGCTTGGCTTTCTCAAGCTCCGACGCTTTGTCTTCGTGCGTTCGCTCTTCCTGCGCCAGATCGTCCAGGAGTTGTCGCACGCTGGCGTCTTGCGCTCGCGCCGCGGCTTTCTCGTAGAACCTGCGGCTCTCCACCTCCATTGCGCTGGCCTGACTGCGAACCACGTCCAGCCGTAGCGGCTGAATCAGCCATATCGGGCTGCGGTGGACGAAGCCGCGGACGTCTTGGCGGCGGATCAGCGGGATGTGCTCGCCGAATTTCTGACGGAATAATTCGATCAGGCGACGGCGATGGCCGGACTCCTCCTCGCGCATGCCGTCGAACACCTCGGCGGTTGTCGGAAAGTTCTCCCGCAAACCTTCGGCGTATTCCGAGTAAACCCGCTCGTCTTCTTCTTCGAGCGAAATGGCGAGCGCCAGGATCTCGCGCTCCGAGAGGCTGTCGAAGCTCCGCATACCTTCAGTATGCCGAAGTCACGCGCGCAGCCGGATAAAGAACCACACCACGCCCACCGCCAGCAGCAGGGACGCGGCTACCGGCACCACCCGCCGGGTCCACGCCCAGCGCGCCAGCCGGCCGATGACGAAGGCAAACAGCGCGATCAGCAGCAGCTCCGCGATCGCCACGCCCGCAAGAAACGTTCCTGCGCTGAATCCGCTTTCGGTGAGAAACACGGAGAAGTACGCGCCGTGAAAAAGTCCCAGCACAGCCACGACGAGCCAGCGCAATCCCGATTTCGGCAGCAGAATGATCTCGAATGCCAGGTAGGCTATGGTCAGCGCGGCAGCGGCTTCAATGAAGCGCGGCGATAAAGGAAACGAGATATGCGGCGCCACCGCGCAGGCCAGCACCTCGGCGGCCAGGAACGCGGCCGTCAACGCGATCAACTCCCGGCGGCTACGCGCGGCGAGTGCCAGGCTGGCCAGAAACAACAGCGGCGCCAAACCTCCGCTGGCGCGCATGAATCCAGCGGATAATTCGCGAATCGCGGTCTCAAAGGCGCTGGGCGGGCGGAAGCGCAGTTCGGCCGAAGTATAGGAAAGATCGAAAACGGCTTCGTCGCTTTTGTCTCCGCGGTAGGCACGCAGCAAATGCACGTGATTTGGAACCGTCACCGACGCCAACGTGCATTCCACGTTCACCGATTCCACGGCGGAGGGAAACTGCAGATCCTCAGTGCAAACATAGGTGTCGCCGTCTTGGTGGCAGCCCGGATTCTCGGGCTTCAACCAGGCGCCGCTGCCGCGGAAGCGGACATGGTCCAGCAGAGTGTGCTGCGGCTCATGTACGTGCGCCACTTCGTACATCGGAATCCGCAACTCGTAATGCGCGCGATTGCCGTCCACCTTCAAGTCGCCCGTGCTCATGCTCACCATGTGCCCGGCAGCCTGGAGCGCGATCACGAACAACCATCCAAGCCGCATCGTCATGCTTTTAATGTCGGCACCAATTCTACAGTGCGTCTTCGCCGCAATCGCAGGAAGATCACGCGGAGAACCGCGATCACGGGCACGGAGAGAAACATTCCCACGACGCCCGCGATCTGTTCTCCCGCCAGCACACCAAACAATACCAGCAAAGGACTCAGTTGAACGCCCTTACCCATGAGGTACGGCGACAAACCATAATCCTGCACCAGCCGGAAGACCACCCAGAAGATCGCATACAACAGCAAATGGCTGTAGCCCGTCAGCCCGGCAACCAACAATACGACCAGGCCCCCGGCCGCCGGTCCGATCACCGGAATGAACTCGCCCACCGCCGTGACTCCGGCCAGGAGGATCCCGTACTGGGCTCCAGTAATCCCGAGGAAGACCGCGTTTGCCGTGAAGGCGGAAAGCGAAAGCAGTACAAGGGCGCGAATGTATTCGCCCAACAGCCGGTTGATGTCCTCGAGAATCTCGTCCACCACGGGCTGGCGCTCCTCTTCGAAGAATCCAGTCACAACACTTTCACGCATGTCGGATCCGTCCTTCAGAAAAAAGAAAGCTAGAATTGGAATCAACACCAGGTAGAGCGCGTACCGGGCGCCGGAGACCAGATGGCCGCCGACGCTCTTGATATAGGGCAGAATCTGCTGTCCGCCGAGGTTCAGCTCGTTCTGCACAGTCTGAATGATCCTGTCGCGCGCAGGCTCCAGCCAAACCGGTAGGGGAAGTTGCATCCAGCCTCCATTTTTCAACAAAGAGGGGAACTGCGAGGCTAGGCCGTTCGCTTCATCCACGAGTCGCGAACCAAGCGTGCTGGCCACGGCAACGATGGCGCCAATCAAGAGCAGATAAACGATGGCCAGCGCCAGGCGGGGAGAAACTTGACGTGGCGTAAAGCGCTCCACCAAGCCAACCAGCGGCATCAGCAGATAGGCGAACAACAGCGCGATCACGAACACGGCCAGGGTCTCGCGAATCGCATAGGCGGCCGCGACCAGCAGCAGCATTAGAACTACAGTCCAGGAGACGCGTGCGGCCCCGGGATCGATCCCCAGCATGCCCTCAGCATAGCGTGAAAGGCCGGAGTTATTCTTAAGGTTCGTGCCCACCACAACCAGCGGTCCTATGCGAAAACTCGTCGACGATTTGCAGTCGCTGGAGGACCGCATCCGGCAGGGGGGCGGGCCGAAGAAGGTCGACAAGCAGCACCGGGAAGGCAAGCTGACGGCGCGCGAGCGAATCGCCAAGCTGTTCGACTCCGGATCGATGTTCTTGGAGGTCGGGCTGCTGATCGCCTATGACGAATACGATGGTCAAGCACCCGCGGCTGGGGTGGTCACCGGCATCGGAAAGATCGAAGGCCGCGCGGCCGTGGTCGTGGCCAACGACGCCACGGTCAAGGCCGGCGCATGGTGGCCGGAGACAATCACCAAGATTTTGCGCGCGCAGGAAATTGCGATGCGCAACCGCGTGCCCATCGTCTATCTGGTGGATTCGGCAGGCGTGAACCTGCCGCTGCAGGACGGCATCTTTCCCGGCCAATATGGCGCGGCGCGCATTTTCTATTACAATTCCCTGATGCGGCGCAAGCTGCACGTGCCGCAGATTGCCGCGGTGATGGGGCCGTGCATCGCGGGCGGCGCCTATCTTCCGGCCTTGAGCGACGTCATCATCATGGTGGAAGGCACCAGCTTCATGGGCCTCGGCGGACCGAACCTGGTGAAGGGCGCAGTGGGCCAGGTGGTGGACGCCGAAACGTTGGGAGGCGCGCGCATGCACACCACTGCCAGCGGCGTCGCGCATTTCATGGCCGCTGACGATGCGGCTTGCCTGGACTTGATCCGGCAAAGATTCCGGGCGATGCCCTCGCCCCTCGCGGCCCCGAAAGGAACCGCGCCCGCCAAGTCCGCCGAGGGCCTCTACGATTTGCTGCCGGCCGATCATCGCTTACCGTATAACGTCGAGGAGGTGATCGAGCGCATTTTTGATCGCGACGATTACCTCGAATTCCAGCCCGCGCATGCACCCGAGTTGTTGTGTGCCGAAGCTCGGCTCGCGGGCCGTCCCGTGGCTTTGATCGCCAACCGCCGCGGGTTTCTGAAGACCGAAGGTAGAGCGCGCATCGGCGGCATCGTGTATACCGAATCCGCGCGTAAGGTGGCCTATTTCGTCGAAAACGCGGAGCGCAACAACACGCCGCTGGTCTACTTGCAGGATGTCTCGGGTTTCATGGTGGGTGTGGATGCAGAACGCGAAGGAATCATTCGCGCCGGGGCGGAGATGGTGGAGACGATGGCCTGCGCAACGGTGCCCAAGATCATCCTGACGCTGAATCACGCAAGCGGCGCGGGATACTATGCCATGGCCGGCCAGGGCTTCGATCCGAATTTCACCTTCGGCTGGCCTACGGCGCGCATCGGCGTGATGGAAGGCGACTCCGCGGTGCAGGCCGTGCATGGTCCCGAACTAGAAAAGCTGAAGGCCGACGGCAGCCCCATCCCGGACGATCTGAAGGAGCGTATCGAGCGGACTCGCGCGGACTACGAGCGCTGGCTGGACGCGCGCTTTGCGGCGGCGCGCGGGCACGTGGACGCGCTGATCGATCCGCTCGAAACGCGCCGCGTGTTGGCGTTCGCGTTGGAAATTGCCACGGCGCATGGCCACCGCGAGCATCTCGCGCTCGAGACGCTCTGACGGAATCCGATGATCCGAATCGCAAATGGGCAGGGGTTTTGGGGCGACTGGCTGGAAGCGCCGGTGCGGCTGGTGGAGCAAGGCCCAATCGACTACCTGACGCTGGATTATTTGGCCGAAGTGACCATGTCGATTCTCCAGAAACAGAGGCAGGCCGATCCGAACCTCGGCTACGCGCGCGATTTTCCGCCGTTGGTGGCGCGCCTCGAGAAGCTGCTGCACGAGCGCCGCGTGAGGGTGATCGCGAACGCGGGAGGCGTTAATCCGATCGCGTGCGCCCAGGAAGTCCGGCGGCTGGCGCCATCGCTGAAGGTCGCCGTCGTGGTCGGCGATGATGTTTTCGAGCGGCTGGACGAATTTCTCGCAGCCGGCCATGCGATGAACAGCATGGATACGGGCGAGCCGCTGAGCACGATTCGCAGCAAGATTTTGAGCGCGAACGCCTACATCGGCGCCTTCCCGCTTGCAGAAGCTCTGGAAACCGGCGCCGATGTCGTGATCGCCGGCCGCTGCGCCGACGCCGCGCTGGCGCTCGCGCCCATGCTGCAGCGCTTCGGTTGGAAAGCGGATGCTTGGGATTTACTGGCGGCGGGAACCGTTGCCGGGCACATCGTCGAGTGCGGCGCGCAGGCCACCGGCGGCAACTGCCAGGTGGATTGGCAGAGCATTCCGGATATGGCCAACATCGGTTATCCCATCATCGAAATGGAACCGGATGGGGCGTTCAGCATCACCAAACACCCCGGCACCGGAGGCCGGGTCGGTTGCGATGTAGTGAAGGAGCAGCTGTTGTACGAGTTGGGCGATCCCAAGAGTTACATCGTGCCGGACTGCATGGCGGACTTCACCACGATTCAGTTGAAAGACGCTGGGCCAGATCGCGTGCGCGTATCCGGCGTTCGCGGCCGGCCGCGCCCGGAGATGCTGAAGCTGTCAATCAGTTATGCGTGGGGCTGGAAGTCGATCGGAACCTTGGTGTACAGCGCGCCACAGGCTTTGGAGAAGGCCCGTGCGGCCGACCACATTGTTCGCGAGCGGCTGCAGCAACTCGGCTTGGCGTTCGACGAAATTCGTACCGAATTTTTCGGCGTGAATGCCTGCCACGGCCCGGTCGCGGTGGCGAATCCGGATCCGCCGGAAGTGCAATTGCGCATCGGCGTGCGCGGCCATGACAAGAAAGCAGTGGACCGATTCACGCGCGAACTGATCCCTCTGGTGCTCAGCGGACCACCCACCGGCACCGGCTACGGCGACGGGCGGCCGCAGGTTCGCGAAGTAGTGGCCTTCTGGCCCGCGCTCATTCCTCGCGATCTGATCCGGACGTCGGTGGAGGTGGTGGAGTGAAGATCGCGCTATCGCGCATCGCGCATGCCCGCTCCGGGGACAAGGGCGACACCTCCAACATCGGCGTCATCGCCTTCGACCCGCGGCACTATCCCTTGCTCGTGCGGGAGGTGACGGCGGAACGGGTCAAACAATTCTTCGGCGAATTCGTAAAGGGCAAAGTGGAACGCTACGAGCTGCCCAATCTTGGCGCGCTGAACTTCCTTCTGTTCGAAGCGCTGGACGGCGGCGGAACGTTGTCGTTGCGTATCGATGCGCAGGGCAAGACGCTGGGCGCGGCGCTGCTCCAGATGGAGATCGAGGCGAGCGACAGCGAGCTTAGTGTTTAGCTCTCGTCGCCAGAAACGATGTATCCGTTCGTCCGGCGATGAAATCAGGATCGTTCATGATGCGCTGATGCAGTGGGATGGTGGTGTAAATGCCCTCGACAACGAACATGTCGAGCGCGCGGCGCATACGCGCGATGGCTTCGCTGCGGTCCGCGCCGTAGGCGATGAGTTTGGCCACGAGCGAATCGTAGAACGGCGGAATCACGTAGTCCGTGTACGCGGCGGTGTCGACGCGAATGCCGATATCGCCCGGAAGGTTCAGGCCGGTGATCCGGCCGGGCGATGGCGCGAAAGTATCCGGATTTTCGGCGTTAATTCGGCACTCGATGGCATGTCCGCGGATCGTCACCGGTTGCGGGATGATCTCGGACAGCCGGCAGCCGGACGCGATCAGGATCTGGCTTTTCACCAGATCGAGGCCGGTGATCGCCTCGGTGACCGGATGCTCCACCTGAATGCGCGCATTCACTTCAATGAAGTAGAGATTGCCTTTTTGATCCATCAGGAACTCAATGGTTCCTGCATTCGTATAGCCGATGCGCCGCATGGCTTCGCTTAGGCCGGCCTTCATCTTCGCGCGTAACTCGGGAGTCATGGCGGTTGACGGCGCTTCTTCGAGCAGCTTCTGATGGCGGCGCTGGATGGAGCATTCCCGCTCGCCCAGAATCTCAACGTTTCCGTGCTCGTCGGCCAGGAGTTGAAACTCGATATGACGCGGCGCTTCGACCAGCTTCTCCATGTAGACATCCGAGGAAGAGAAGGCGGCCTGGGCTTCCTGCTGTGCCTGGCTCAAGAGAGAAGCGAGCTCGGACGGCTCACGGACGATGCGCATGCCGCGGCCACCACCGCCCGCCGAGGCTTTCAGCATCACCGGATAGCCGATGCGCTCTGCTGTCTCCAACGCTTCTTCGGCGCTCTTCAGAATTCCTTCCGAACCAGGAA
The DNA here is from genome assembly GCA_035501155.1 of Bryobacteraceae bacterium. Lineage (GTDB taxonomy): Bacteria > Acidobacteriota > Terriglobia > Bryobacterales > Bryobacteraceae > Palsa-89. Next base: position 37,868 of record DATJWO010000029.1, on the reverse strand, counting down.
GAATGGGCACGCCGCATTCAGCCATCGCCGCGCGGGCGTGCTGTTTGAGACCCATCGCACGGGTAACTGCCGGCTTCGGACCGATGAACTTGATCTCAGACGTCTCACAAACTTCGGCGAAATCGGCGTTCTCGCTCAGAAATCCGTAGCCGGGATGGATCGCGTCGACATTCGTAATCTCGGCGGCGCTGATCACCGAGGCAATGTCGAGGTAGCTGCGCGAACTTTTTGCCGGCCCGATACAAATGGCTTCATCAGCGAAGCGCACGTGCAGGCTGTGGCGGTCCGCCTCCGAGTACACGGCGACGGTGCGGATTCCCAGGTCCTTGCACGCGCAGATGACGCGGACGGCGATCTCGCCCCGGTTGGCGATGAGGATCTTCTCGAACATATCAGCGCGGCCGGATGGCGAACAGGGCCTCGCCGTATTCGACTGGCCGACCGTTTTCCACCAGTTTCGCTACGATTGTCCCGGCGATATCAGCCTCGATCTCGTTCATCAATTTCATCGATTCGATGATGCAGAGCACCTGGCCGGGCTCCACCACGTCGCCTACTTTGACGAAAGGGGGATCGCCTGGTTTGGCGGCTTCATAGAATGTCCCGACGATGGGCGACTTTTGAATGTGGTCGTTTCCGGCAGGTTCTGGCGCCGCTTCAGGCCGTAATGGCGGAGGCGCAGCAGCCGGGGCATAGGGAACAACAACATGCTCACTGGTTGTGGACCCGCTCCGAATACGCACGCGGTTCTCGCCGCGCTGCACTTCCAACTCCGCGATCCCCGTCTCGCGTACGAGCTGGATCAGCTCTCTGATCTCGTCATTCGACATGCTAAAGAAGCATTAACTCCTTGGAGGTGGGGGTCAGGACTTCGCAACCGTTGGCAGTCACCAGCGCGGTGTCCTCGATACGGACTCCACCGAAGTCCCGGATGTAGGCGCCCGGTTCAATTGTAATCACCATTCCGGGCTGCAATCTGGTTTTGTCGCGGCGGCCCAAACGCGGGCCTTCGTGAATTTCCAGACCGAGTCCATGACCGGTGGAATGGACGAACTCCTTACCGAGGCCCTCGGCTTCCAGCACTCGGCGCGCGGCGCGATCGACATGGGCAGCGGTGACGCCGGGACGAACGGCGTCTAGCCCCGCGAGCTGGGCTTTGAGCACGGCGTTGTACATGCGGCGAACGCGGCGGCTGGGCTGGCCCGCGAAAAGCACGCGGGTCATGTCGCTCATGTAGCCTTGTTGGCACGCGCCCATATCAATCAATAGTAGTTCATCGTTGCCGAGTTTCCGCGCAGTCGGCTGGGCGTGGGGCAGCGCAGAACGCTGTCCGATGGCAACGATCGTTTCGAAGGCGGCCTTCTCTGCGCCGAAGCGCCGCATTTGGTATTCCAGTTCGGCCGCGATGTCGGATTCGCTGACGCCGGGGCGGATCGACCGCACAGTCTTATCGAACGCCTTGGAATTGGTTAACACGCTGCGGCGGATGCGAGCGATTTCGTCTTCGGATTTGACCATCCGGAGCTTATCGATCACCGCGCCGACCGGCTTGAGCGTGAAGCCGGAAGGCAATGCGGCCTGCATGCGTTGGTAAACGTCGAAGAGGAGCCGTCCGGCTTCAAAGCCGATGCGTTTGCGCCGTTTGCGGGCGGCGAGCGCGAGCGCGGATTGATCCAGCGGTCCCTTGGTGACGATCTTCACGTCGCAGGCGCACTCCTCGGAAGCCTGGATCGTGAAGCGAGGGTCGGTGAACAGCGTCAGTGAGTCGGGCGTTGCCAGCAACAGGCCATTGTCGCCGGTGAATCCGCTGAGGTAACGCACGTTTGGCGGCGCCGACACGAGCAGCGCGTCGATCTTCAGCTCGTCGAACGGGAGCACGGCGCGATCAGGCGACACGTAGCAGCAGCTTTCCGGTTGTCACGCGGCCTTCCAGATCGCGGTGCGCCTGCGCGGCGTCTGCCAGCGGATAGACCTTATGGATACGCAGCTTCAACTTGCCTTGCGCGATCCAGTTCAGGACGTCGCCGGCGCGCCAGTCGAGTTCTTCCTGCGTCGCCGAGTAGTGCGCGAGCGAGGGCCGCGTGAGAAACAGAGAGCCCTTTTGGCTGAGGAGAAGCGGCGCGAAATCGGCCACGGGGCCGCTGGCGTTGCCGAAACTGACCATCATGCCGCGTGGGCGCAGGCAGTCGAGGCTCTTCATGAAAGTAGCCTGGCCCACCGAGTCGTAAACCACATGAACGCCTTTGGCCTTGGCGGCGAAATCGTCTTTGGTGTAGATGATGACTTCGTCGGCGCCGGCTTCCTTGGCGAGCTTGGCTTTCTCCTCGGTGCCGACGGTCGCAAATACGTGCGCGCCGCGCATCTTGGCCATCTGCACAAGCAGCAGGCCAGTGCCTCCGGCCGCGGCATGGATCAGGCACGAATCGCCCGATTTCAGCGGATAGGTGGAGTGCGTGAGGTAGTGGGCGGTCATGCCTTGCAGCATGGCGGCGGCGGCGCTATTGAAATCCATCGCAGCAGGAACCTTCACCAATTGCCAGGCGGGAACGACGGCATATTCCGCATAGGAGCCGCGCGCCATCGCGTAAGCGACGCGGTCACCCACGGCGAGGTTGGTCACATCGGGCCCGACCGCTTCCACGGTCCCGGCGCCTTCGCTTCCAATGGTGATGGGCGGCGGCGCGGGATAGACGCCTTTACGAAAATAGACGTCGATGTAGTTGACGCCCGACGCGGCGATCTTCACTAACGCCTGACCCGGGCCGGGCGCGGGCTTCGGAAGATCGGCGTACTTCAGGTTTTCCACTCCGCCCGTCTGTTCCACAAAGACTGCTTTCATAGCGTTCGCAATGCCCTCCGGAGATGTATTGTCAAAGCGTACAAGATCAGGTATAGCAGGCTGAAGGGGAACAAGACCACTCGCGCCAGGGTGCGGACAGCGCCGGCGCCCGTCAGGCCGGCTCGAAACAGGACGAAGTAGCGGATGTTGGTCCAGTGCCCGCGGTCGATCCAGAAGTAGTCGCCGTTTTCGTTCAGCACGAAAACCTTGCCGGGCAGACGCAGCGCCAGCACCCATTTCCACTTCGTCATGATGGGTTCGGCCGAACAGATCATGCCGAGGATCGTGTAACGGTTCGCGGCGAGTTCCTTGTAGAGGCGGCCGCGGGAGCGGCTATCGGGATAATCGGTGACGCGGTAGACAGTGCCCTGTTCGGGGCGGAAGTTTTTGGGCACGCCGGCGTAGCAGGTGACGAGGTCGAGTGTCATGCCGGGGTGATTTTCGTAGAACGTGGGCAGCAGGTTCTCGAACAATTGGCGGCTGCCGCTTTCGATGAGGAGAACGCGCGTGAAGGGAGGGAACGAGCGGCGAAGGACGTAGCGCATGCGAGCGGCCGGTCAGGTCAGCTCGAAGAACTGCGCGACGGGAACGGAGAACCCGGGCAGGAACGGATCCTGGAGTGTATGATCGGCCTTGAATTCGCGGACAGAGTCGGCGCGATGGACCATGACCGAGCGGGCTTCGGGAAAGACGACCCAGATGGACTGCGAACCGTTGGCGAGATAAGCATCGATTTTGTGCTTCATATGCCGCAGGGTATCACTGGGCGAGACGACCTCAATGGCGAGATCGGGAGCGCCTTGGAAGATCCTCCGTTCGACTGGAGTCAGGCGGTCGCGCTTGACGACGCTGATGTCGGGGACAAACGTGTCGTAGTCGCTAACGGAGGCGCCCATCTCAACCAGGGGCTCCAACGCGAGCGCGGGGTGCGCGTCCAGATATCGAAGCAGAATCCTGTTGATCTGATTTTTGATAAGGTCGTGCGGAAGCGAAGGCGGGGGCATTTTGACAACTTCGCCTCCAATCAGTTCGTCTTTGACGCGATTGCCGTGCTCGTCGAGTTCGTCGGGCAACGCGAGGAACTGTTCGGAGGTGAGAAGCGTGGTCGCCGCCATCGCCTTTATTCTAGCGCCTACGCGCTACACGCCCCAGCAGTAGTCTTCCACCACCTTGTCGATGCTTTCGTCGTGCTCGGTGATGCGCATCAATTCCAGGCGGATGGCATCTACCAGCGCGCCCCAACTGGCTTCGATCACGTTGTCGGAGACGCCGACGGTCGCCCAGCTTCGGCGATGGTCGGACCATTCCACCAGCACGCGCACCTTGGCCGCAGTGCCCTTCTTCGGCTCGAGCACCCGGACCTTGTAGTCCGTGAGACGGACGTTTTTCACTTGTGGATAAACCGAAGACAGGCACTGGCGCAGGCAGAGATCGAGCGCGTTCATCGGACCCTGGCCGGTGGCGCTGGCGGTATGGACGCTGTCCTGGATGCGCAGCGTTACCGTAGCTGTGGTGCCGCCCACCAGGCGCGTGGTGACGTCGTAGTTCACCACTTCGAACACGCTCCAGCCGGGATGCAGCGCCTCGCGAACCAGCAGCTCGAACGTTCCCTCGGCCGCTTCCAATTCATAACCCTGGTGCTCCAGGTGCTTGATGCGCTCGAGAAGTTGACGCCGCGCTTCGGCATCCAGCCGCTCCGCCAGGCCATGCTGTTTCAGCTTGTAAAGCACGTTGCCGCGGCCTGACAGATCGCTCAGCAGCACGCGCTGGCGGTTGCCGACCATCTCCGGCTTGACGTGCTCATACGTCGACGAATCCTTCAGTACGGCACTTACATGGACGCCGCCCTTGTGCGCGAATGCGCTGTGGCCGACGTACGGCTGATCGTTCCGAATCGGCAGATTCGCCAGCTCGGCGATATAACGCGCCACCGAAGTCAGGTTCTGCAAATTGTCGCGGCCGATGGTCGTGTGGCCGAGCTTCAGCTCCAGGTCCGCGATGATGGAAACCAGGTTGGCGTTGCCGCACCGCTCGCCATAGCCGTTGATACAGCCCTGAACGTGCGTGCAGCCGGCCTCGACAGCAGCGATCGAGTTCGCGACTGCGACGTCGCAATCATTGTGCGTGTGGATACCGAGCACGCCGTCGAAGCGCTTGCGGACTTCGGAAACCACTTCGATGATCCGATGTGTAAGATTGCCGCCGTTGGTGTCGCACATGCAGATCACGTCCGCGCCGGCCTTCTTCGCCGCTTCGATGGTGCGCAGCGCGAAATCCGGGTTGGCGTTGTAGCCGTCAAAGAAGTGCTCGGCGTCGTAGACCACCTCGCGGCCGTGGTCCTTCAGATATTTCACCGTTTCCGAGATCAGTTTGAGATTCTCTTCTTCGGTGATGCCGAGCGCGCGGTGAACATGCAGATCCCAGCTCTTGCCGAAGATGCAGACCACGGGCGTTTCGGCGTCGAGCAGCGCGCGGACGTTGGGGTCCTGGTCGACGGCGTTCTTGGCGAAGCGCGTAGAACCGAAGGCAGTGAGGCGCGCATGCCTAAACTTTACCTCCTGAGCGCGCTTGAAGAACTCTTTGTCCTTGGGATTGGAGTTGGGCCATCCACCCTCGATGTAGTCAATACCCAGTTCGTCCAGCTTTTGCGCCACAACGAGCTTGTCATCGACCGAGAAAGAGACGGCTTCGCCCTGCGTGCCGTCCCGTAATGTTGTATCGAAAGTGTGGATGCGCATAACTACTTGGTGACCGCAGCGGCTTCCTGCTCCTGCGGTACGCCTTCCTCCTTCTTCTTCTTCAAGAACGTCATCATCTGGCGAAGCTCGCGGCCCACTTGCTCGATGGGCTGATTCTTCGCGGCTTCCCGCATGGCGAGGAACTTGTGCCGGCCGGTCTTGTTCTCCTCAATCCATTCGCGCGCGAACTGGCCGGACTGAATCTCGGACAGAATCTTCTTCATCTCCTTGCGCGTCTCGGCGGTGACGATGCGCGGCCCGCGCGTGTAGTCGCCATACTCCGCCGTGTCCGACACCGAGAACCGCATATAGCCGAGGCCGCCTTCGTAAATCAGATCGACAATCAGCTTCAATTCGTGCAGGCACTCGAAGTAGGCGATTTCCGGCGCGTAGCCGGCCTCGACCAGCGTCTCGAAGCCCGCGCGGATCAACTCGCTGACGCCGCCGCACAGAACGGACTGTTCGCCAAAGAGGTCGCTTTCGGTTTCTTCCTTGAACGTCGTCTCGATGACGCCCGCCTTCAGACACCCCAGGCCCAGTGCGTAGGCCAGCGCATTTTCCAGCGCAGCTCCCGACGGATTCTGGCTGACGGCAACCAGCGCCGGAACGCCGACGCCTTCCGTGTACAGCTCGCGGACGCGATGGCCCGGCGCTTTGGGCGCGATCATGGACACATCGACATCGGCGGGCGGCTTGATCTGTCCGAAATGAATCGCGAAGCCGTGCGCGAACATCAGCGTCTTGCCCTTGCCCATGTGCGGCGCGATTTCATTGGTGTAGAGATCGCCCTGCAGGTGATCGGGCACCAGGATCATGGAGACATCGGCGGCCTTGACGGCGTCCGAGACGCTCAGGACTTTGAGTCCCGTCGCCGCAGCTTTAGCCGCGCTCTTGCTGGTGGCATGCAGTCCAACCACAACATTCAGTCCGCTGTCACGCAGGTTGAGCGCGTGCGCGTGTCCCTGGCTGCCGTAGCCAATAATAGCGACCGTCTTCCCCTGCAACCGGCTCAGATTGCCGTCTTTTTCGTAATATCGCTTTGCCATAGGTTTCCTATTTTCTCGTTTCCAGTTTTTCGTTGATTTCTTCTGCCGGCGCGAGTTTGGGAACCGGCGGCGCCAGGCGCAGCTTCTTCGCTTCAAGCGAAACAGCGACTACACCGGAGCGCGTCACGTCGATGTCGCCGTAGCTGCGCATGACATCAATAAATTCGTCGAGCTTTTCGGAGTCGCCCGTGACTTCCAGCGCGAAGCCTTCGGTGGAGGAGTCCACCACGCGGGCGCCGAAAATCTCGGATTCCTTCAGGATCGCGGTGCGGCTGCTCATGGGCGCGCGCACGCGCAGCAGCGTCATCTCGCGCTTCACGGCCGGAGAGTCGGTGAGGTCCGACGCTTGCAGCACGTTGACCAGCTTGTTCATCTGCTTGATCACCTGCGTGCGCAGATTCGGCTCGACGTCGACGGCAATGGTCATGCGCGACAACGTGGGATCGAGCGTTCGCGCGACCGTCAGGCTCTCAATGTTGTAGCCGCGCGCGCTCAGCACGCCGGTGATGCGCATTAGCGCGCCGGGTTTGTTTTCCACGAGCAAGGAAATGACTTGGAGCATGGCGTCTTTATGCCTCCACCGGCTGCGGCGGGCCCAGCACCATTTCGTTGATGGCGCCGCCGGCCGGCACCATCGGATAGACGTTCTCGTAAGGCGCGACACGGACGTTGAGCAGGTATGGCCCCGGCTCGCGCACGGCCTCTTCCAGCGCTGAGGCCAGATGCTGGGGATTTTCGACCGTCCGGCCCTTGAATCCGTAGGCTGCGGCCAGTTTTTCGACATCCGGGAAGGAGGTCAGCTCGGCCTGCGACAGCCGGTTGTTGTAGAACAGTTCCTGCCACTGCCGGATCATGCCCAGATATCCATTGTTGACGATGACGATCTTGATGGGCAGCCCATGGTTGACCACCGTGGCCAATTCGGGGAGCGACATCTGGAAGCCGCCGTCGCCTACCACGGCAAACACTAGCTTGTCGGGACAGGCAAACTGCGCCCCGATGGCCGACGGCAAGCCGAAGCCCATCGATCCCAGGCCGCCGGAGTTGATCCACAGGCGCGGCTCGTTAAAGCGGATGAACTGCGCGGCCCACATCTGATGCTGGCCGACGTCGGAACTCACAATGGCGCGCCCGCCCGAGAGGCGGTCGATCTCGCGCATCACGTGCTGCGGCTTGATTTCGTTGGTCGAGACCTCAGGCGTGAGCGGATGCTCCGCCTTCCATTCGCGGACCTGCTGCCACCAGGCGCTGCGCGCGGCGGCTTTGCGCTCGCGATTCTGCGGCGCCAGTTCCTCCAGGACTTTGTTCAATTTTTCAAGAACGCGCTTGACGTCGCCCACGATGGGCAGGTCGGCGGTGCGATTCTTGCCGATTTCCGCCGGGTCGATATCCACGTGAATCACCTTGGCGTGCGGCGCGAACGCAGACAACCGCCCAGTAACGCGATCGTCGAAGCGGGTCCCCAACGCGATCAGCAGGTCGGCGTGCGTCATGCTCATGTTCGACGCGTAGCTGCCGTGCATGCCCGGCATGCTGATGAAGTTGCGATGGTCAGCCGGAAGCCCCCCTAAGCCCATCAGCGTCGTAACCGCCGGCGCGTCCAGCATTTCTACCAGCTCGCGCAGTTCAGCCGATGCGTTGGCCGCTATGATCCCGCCCCCGGCGTAGACCAACGGGCGCTCGGCATCCCACATCATTTGCGCCGCGCGCCGGATCTGGCCCGTATGGCCTTCGGTGAAAACTCTGTAGCCTGGCAGATGGATCGACGACACCGGCGTGTAATGCGACTGCGCCTGGAAAACGTCCTTGGGAATGTCGACGAGCACTGGACCAGGCCGCCCGCTGGAGGCCAGATAAAACGCCTCGTGCACCACCTGCGGCAGTTCCGCCACCGTCTTCACCAGAAAATTGTGTTTGGTGCAGGAGCGCGTGATGCCGAACGTGTCGGCTTCCTGAAAGGCATCGCTACCGATCAACTTGCTAGTGACCTGGCCCGTGATTGCGACGACGGGGATGGAATCCATCAGCGCATCCACCAGGCCGGTGACCAGGTTGGTCGCGCCGGGTCCAGAGGTCGCGCAGCATACGCCCACGCGGCCCGTCGAGCGCGCAAAGCCTTCGGCCGCGAACGCCGCGTTCTGCTCGTGACGCACCAGGACGTGGCGGATCGGGTGGTCGTAAAAGGCGTCGTACAACGGCAGAGTGACGCCGCCCGGATAGCCAAAGATGCAGTCTACGTTCTCGCGCACCAGACACTCCAGCAGAATCTGGGCGCCCGACATCAGCTTGGATTCCGGAACTCCGGTGGTTCGTGCAATGTTCGTTGACATGGTCCCTCTCACTCGCTCGGGTAAAACGCTCCTAAAACAAAAAAGCCATCGGGCTGGGTTTGTCCTCCCCGCCGATGGCCTCCTCGGATACCTTGGTCCGAAGCCCTCAGGCGGGGCCGGGTACGGCGACCTGAATAATAATGGGCAGAAGCTTCGGAACCTGACCTACGGAAAGAACAGCCAACGAACCCAAGCCCGGTAGGGCTGGACGCACGGCGGATTGCCTCTCCGACAGAGTCATTGAATTTAGAGTATACCAGTGGTCCGGCAAATGCAAGAGGGCGGAGCGATTGGTAATTTTTATGCCTGCATCGCGCCTACAATGGTGGCGTGAACGCTCTGATCATTGGCGGGACGGGGTTTATCGGGCCATTCGTGATCCGGGCGCTCCTCGACCAAGGGCACCAGGTCACGGTGTTCCATCGGGGAAAAGCGAAAACCGCGCTTCCGGACGCGGTGCGGCGGATTCACGGGAACAGGAACGACCTCGCGGCGCATCGCGGCGAGTTTGAGCGGCTGGCGCCGGATGTGGTGGTCGACTTCATCCTGAGCGACGGCCGGCAAGCCAAGGAGCTGATGGAGACTCTTCACGGCCTGACCGGACGCGTGGTGGCGATCAGCAGCCAGGACGTGTACCGCGCCTACGGAGTGCTGTTGGGCCAAGACACCGGGCCGGTGCAGAAGGTGCCGCTGACCGAAGAATCCGAAGTGCGGCGGCAGTTGCACCCCTACAACGTCGAGCATTTGCGCGCGGCGCAAACGGCGTTCCCGTGGATCACAGAGGACTACGACAAGATTCCCGTTGAGCGCGCGGTGTTGAGTGATGCGGACCTGCCTGGGACCGTGCTGCGGCTGCCGATGGTGTACGGCCCGGGCGATCCGGTGCACCGGTTCTTTCCGATCCTCAAGCGGATCGACGACGGGCGCACCGCGATCCTGATGGAAGAAAGCTACGCGCGCCTGCGTCCGCCGCGCGGATACGTCGAGGACGTGGCGGCTGGGATCGCGCTGGCCACGCTTTCATCGCACGCGGCGGGCCGGATTTACAACATCGCGAGCCAGCAGCAGTTCACGGAACTCGAGTGGACGCGGAAGATCGGTGAAGTGGAGGGATGGAACGGCGACGTTCTGGCGCTCTCGAAGGAGGATACGCCTGCGCATCTGCTGTCACCGCTGAATACCGCGCAGGACTGGCTGGTGGACAGCACGCGCATCCGCCGGGAGCTGGGCTTCTCAGAACCGACGCCACTAGAAGCCGGCATCGCGCGCACGATCGCCTGGGAGCGCGCCAATCCGCCGGAGCAGATCGATCCAAAACAGTTCGACTACGCGGCCGAAGACGCCGCCGTGCATCAAGGTGCACATTTCAAAATCTGAGAAAGGGTCCACCGAGGCCCCGCCTCCGAATGCGCGTCATCCAGAAGCCAACGCCCGCCGGTCCGCACGAAATCGAAATGGATCTCCTGCGGGTCACCGAGGTTGCGAAACTTGGCGATGACCGTCTTCCGGTCGGCGCCCTGGTCTGCGCTGGTGATTGCGAGCTTCGTAATCTTCCAATCCTGACCGTTGACCCAGAAAACGAAATCGAGGCAGCCAACCTCGCCCTTCGCCCTGCGTCGATCGTCGCGGATCAGTTTAGCCAGGCGAGCGCTATAGATGTCATCCGCGGGCTCGTATGAAGTATCTGCGATCAAGCGCCGGTAGACGTCGGCCACGAACTTCGCCGGGTCGTCAATGCGGGAAGCCGCCGAAAGCAGGCAGACGCTTGAAATAACGAGCGCCGCCAGCGCGAAAGATGCACGTCTCATAAGCTCACTTTCCTTCCTGCTAGGATAGCGGTCCCGGTGCGCTATAGTTTGGGCATGCGAGCCCTTCTATTGCTGGCCGCTTTTCTTGCCATGGGAATTGCGCAAACACGTACGGTGACTGACGCCGAGGTCCAGCGAGTCCATCGCTCACTCCTTCTGATCGACACGCACAACGACATCACCAGCCGCACGGTGGATGGCTACGATATCGGCAAGAGCAAGAACGACGGCCACACAAACGTGACGGCGCTTAAGGAAGGCGGCGTCGGGGCGCAGTTCTTCGCCGTCTATGTCGATTCGAAATACGTCAAAGGCAATCATTCCGCGCATCGCACGCTGCAGATGATCGATACGGTACGCCACGACATTATCGGGCGCTATCCGAGCGATTTCGAGCTGGCCACCACCGTCGACGACATCGAGCGCATCCACCGTGAAGGAAAGATCGCGGCGCTGATGGGCATCGAGGGCGGGCACGCCATCGAGGACAGCCTGGGACTGCTGCGCGATTACTACGCTCTCGGCATCCGCTACATGACGCTGACGCATACCAATACGAACGACTGGGCGGATTCTTCCGGCGACATAAACAAGCCGGGCGTGGAGCATCACAACGGGTTGACCGATTTTGGCAAGCAGGTGGTTCACGAGATGAACCGTCTGGGAATGATGATTGACATTTCCCACGTCGCGGACAAGACATTCTGGGACGCGCTGGCCGTCAGCCGCGCGCCGATCATCGCATCGCACTCCTCTTGCCGCGCGCTTTGCGACGTTCCGCGCAACATGACCGATGAAATGATCGCCGCGCTGGCCAAGAAGGGCGGCGTCATCCAGATCAATTTCAATTGCGGCTTTCTGTCCGAGAAATCCGCGGCCGCCGCCAAGAACGTCAAAGACAGCACGGTTCCGGGCGCGGCGGGCGAAGACGCGACCATCGCCGAATATCGCAAGATGGTGCCGCCGGCCACGCTCGCCGACGTCGTGGCGCACATCGATCACGCCGTGAAGATCGGGGGAATCGACGCGGTGGGAATCGGCAGTGATTTCGACGGCGTCTTCTGCACGCCCACCGGACTGGAAGACGTTTCGAAATTTCCCAACCTCACCCGAGCGTTGCTGGAAAAAGGCTACTCAGTGGAAGACATCCGCAAGATTTACAGCGGCAACCTGCTGCGCGTGATGCGCGCTGTTGAAGCGGAAGCGAAGAAGGAGCAGGGACGCGGCTAGTCGAACTCGCGAATCGGAGCGTCCTGCTCGGCGCCCATGCGGCCGGCCGTGATTCGGGCAACATAGTAGTTCTCGCCTTTCACAGGATCGCCCGCCATGCGGCGCAGCATCGCGATCTGTCCCACGTGAGTCAGCGCATCGGCCACTGGGCCTTGAAACAGTTTTTCGGGCTTGGCGTGCAGTTCTTCACCAGAGGCCAAGTAGGCGTCGAACGCTTCCAATGCAGCAAAGAACCGTGCTACCTCCGCCGGCCACGCGAGCGGTTCGGAGTTGTGCCACTTCTGCTGGCCTTGCGCGATGGATAATGCCCAATCGAGAAGGTCGCAGATATGCGCGAGAATCTGCCCTGGCGTGCGCGTTCCAGCCGACGCTCGAGATGTCGCGAACGAATCCGGCGCGCCTCGCACTGCTTTGCCGCCGCGATAGGCCAGCGTGGCCAAAGTGTGGCGCAGCAACTGGCGGGCGGGGTCTGGTAGCGGACTCTCAACGGCGCTGCTCATGCCAACAGCGTACGACATTCGGCTACACTGAGTCCGAGTCATGAATGATTCGTCAAACATCCCTCCTAATATTACTGTTCTGTTACACTCGCTTGACCGCGCAAACTACGGATTCCAGCGGCCAGCCGGACAGTTCCACCTCTAACTGGAATCTCTATTACCAGGCAACTTCCATCGCCCAGCATCACGGTACCTTCAACGCTCCATACCAGGGGCAGTTCAGCCTGCAAAGCGACTCCGAATACGATGCGTCGTTGACGACCACGTTATTCTTCGGTCTGAGACTGCACAACAATCTGCAGCTCTACTTCGACCCCGAAATCGCCGGCGGCCGGGGTTTCAGCAATGTCGACGGTCTAGCCAACGCTTCCAACGGAGAGATACCGCGCGTGGCGAGCGCGACCCCGAAGCCCTATATCGCGCGCTTGTACCTGACTTACGACGTCGGATTTGGCTCGGAGAAAGAGCACTTCGAGGACGACGAAAACCAGTTGGCCGGCGACCGTCCGATGGTTCGCTACACGATCACGGTGGGGCGCTTCACCCTGACGGATTTCTTCGACAACAACAGCTACACGCACGATCCGCGAACTCAGTTCATGGCTTGGGGCGTGATGTACAACGGCGCCTGGGATTATCCGGCCGACACGCGCGGCTACACCTGGGGAATGGTTCACGAGTTTCACACGCGCAACTGGTCGTTCCGCTACGGCAGCGCCGCGGAGCCCAAGGTGGCCAACGGTCCCCGATTTGACCGGCGCTTGTTCGTCGACCGCGGCGATGTGTTTGAAGAAGAGCGGCGTTATTCGATCGACAATCATGCCGGCGCCGTGCGTCTGCTGGAGTATGTGAATCACACGGACTCCGGCAGCTACGCCGACGCGCTGCGCTTGGCCCAACAAACAGGAACTCGACCCGACATAACTGCTGTTCACCAAGCCGGAACGCTGAAGTATGGGACCGGCGTGAGCTTCGACCAGGAGATTACGCACGATGCCGGAGTTTTCGCCCGTCTCGGCTGGAATGACGGCAAAACGCAATCCTTCGCATTCACCGCCATCGACCGGCTGGCCAGCGCCGGTGTTTCACTCAAAGGCACTCGGTGGAAGCGGAAGGATGACGTCATCGCGACTTCGTTCACCGCCGCTGGCCTTTCCGGCGTGCATGCGCTCTACCTGGCTCGCGGGGGATACGATTTTCTGATCGGCGACGGCAAGTTGAACTACGCGCCCGAGTATCTCTGGGAAAGCTACTACAGCGCGCGGCTCTTTCCCGGCTTCGTCACAACCTTCGACGTGCAGCATTACAACAATCCGGCTTACAACCACGATCGCGGGCCGGTGTGGGTGGAGAGCATCCGGCTGCATATGGAGTTCGGACTGAAGCCGCGCGCAGCCAAATAGGTCATAGCAAGAGATCGAGCGCGAGCGACCGCAGATCGGGCACGATCACGTCCGGCCGGTGAGCTTCGAGCTCCTGGAACGTCGCCAGGCCCGTGGCGACTGCAATAGCACGCACGCCCGCAGCTTGAGCGGCACGTACGTCGTTCGGATGATCGCCGATCAGCGATATCCGGCTATCGCGGCCGATCCAGCCGCGTCCTCGCGCGTGGCGTACCGCGATGCGTACCAGTCCCGCGCGATCCTTGGCAAGTTCGGCAAAGGCGCCAAACCGGAAGTAGTGCCTCAGCCCGGCGCGTTCCATCTTGCGCCAGCCGATGCGCGAAAGGTTGCCGGTGACCAGGCCGATCACGACGCCGCGGCGCGATAAACGGTGGAGAACGCTGCGGACGCCGGGACAGACTCTGCGCGCCAGATCCGGCGAAGTGCGGACATAGATGGATTGCGCGCGCCGGATAACCGAAGGCATGGCCTTGCGGATCTCGCCCGGACGCACGCCGGCGCGCAGCATCATGGTGGTGAGGATGTCGCGGTCCAGCATGCCCGCAACCGGTACGCCATCCGTGGTGGTTTCGACGCCGGTTGTGCGCCGGATGGCTTCCACCAAAGCCTCCCGGTGATGCGGTCCGGCGCGGCGGATCAGCGTACCGTCGATGTCGAATAAGACTAAAGCGCAGGATTGCTTCAAGCTTCAATGATAGCTGTGCGCATTGCTACCATAGAGCTATGGAGATTGATTTCCCGAGGGGAAAGAAGCTCCGTTTGGTAATCGGGGACATCACCACGATCCGCGTCGACTCGATCGTGAACGCAGCGAATTCGGGACTGCGCGGCGGAGGCGGAGTAGACGGCGCCATTCATCGCGCGGGCGGGCCCACGCTCATGCGCCAGTTGGACCAGATCCGCGCCGAATCGGGCGGATGCCCAACCGGCGGCGCGGTCGTGACGGCGGCCGGCGCGCTTCCGGCACAGCATGTGTTTCACGCCGTCGGACCGGTGTATCGCGACGGCCGGCATGGCGAACCGGAACAGCTTGCGGCCTGCTACCGGAGCTGCCTTGGATTGGCCGAAAAGCACGGGAGCCGCACCGTCAGTTTTCCGGCCATCAGCACCGGCGCGTACGGATATCCGGCGGAAGAAGCCGCCGAAATCGCGCTGCAGACGGTAGCCGAGCACTTGCAATCGCCCGATTCCGGCGTACGCGAAGTGCTATTCGTGCTGTTCGACCAGGGTTTCTATGATTTGCACGCGCGGATCGCAGCGCGCCTGTTCCCGAAGCAGAAGGCTCTGGGCATGCACTAAGCGTCGCCGGGGAGTCAGTCCTTCAAGAACTGTTGAATCGACTTAATGGCCTGCCGGGTGCGGTGCAGGTTCTCGATGAGAGCAAACCGCACGTAGCCTTCACCCATCGGGCCGAAGCCGATGCCGGGCGAAACCGCGACCAGCGCCTTCTCCATCAGCAATTTTGAAAATTCGAGCGAGCCCAGCGCGCGGTGCTGTTCCGGAATCGGCGCCCACAGGAACATGGTGCCCCGCGGCGGTTCCACGGGCCAGCCGGCGTGGCACAATCCGTCCACCAGTACATCGCGACGCTTCTGGTATGTCGCGCAAATCTTCTTGGTATCGGCGGCGCATTCGCGGAGCGCGATGATGGATGCGATCTGGATGGGCTGAAATACGCCGTAGTCGAGATAGCTCTTGATGCGCCCAAGCGCGGCGATCATTTTCGGATTGCCCACGCAAAAGCCCACGCGCCAGCCAGCCATGTTGAAGCTTTTCGACATGGAATAAATTTCGACTGCGATCTCCTTGGCGCCTTCCACCTGCAGGATACTGGGCGGCTGGTAGCCGTCGAAGCCCACGTCGGCATAGGCGAAATCGTGGACGATCATGGTGCCGTGCTGTGCCGCCAGGCCGACGATGTCGCGGAGGAATTGCAGGTCCACGCACAGCGTCGTCGGATTGTGTGGGAATGAAATCAGGATCATCCGCGGCTTCTTGGTGGACGTATTGTAGAGATGCTCCAGGCGGTTCAGGAAAGTCGCCGGATCGGGCATCGGCAGCATGCAGGCCTGGCCCTCGGCCATGATCACGCCGTATTGATGAATCGGATAGGCGGGGTTCGGCGAAACCACGGCGTCGCCCGGGCCGATCACCGCGAACAGCAGGTGGGCGAGGGCGTCCTTCGCGCCGATCGTAACAATCGCCTCGCTTTCGGGATCCAGTTCGACGCCGTAACTGGCGCGATAACGCTTCACAATCTCCAGGCGAAGCTGCGGGATGCCGCGCGACATCGAATAGCGGTGGTTGCGTGGATTGCGCACCGCCTCGATCAGCTTCTTCACCACCGGTTCCGGCGTAGCACCGTCGGGGTTGCCCATGCCGAGGTCTACAACGTCCAGTTGTGCTGCGCGCGCTTTGGCCTTCATCTCGTTGATGACGGCGAACACGTAGGGCGGCAGCTTCTGGATGCGGTAAAATTCGTCCGTAACGGAGGACATGATTCATTCTAAGAAATGCTCACCGATCTCGTCCAGATCCGCCGCTTGGAACATCAAAACCACGATGAAAATCTGCGTTTTCGCGCTTATTTGAAACGGCATCGGCATTCCGACCGCCGTTTGCGGCGCTTCGGCGAAGACATCGAAGCGCAGATCGACTGCACCGCGTGCGCGAATTGCTGCCGCGTCCCCGAAGTCGGCATCACGGAGCGGGACATCGAAAAACTGGCCAAGTTTCTGGGAATGACGCGGCACGAATTCATTCGCGGCTACACGCAGCGCGATGAAAAAGACGCGATGATCCTGAAGCGCACCGAGGCGGGCTGCGTGTTCCTCGAAGGCAATCTGTGCACGGTGTACGAAGCGCGACCGCAGAACTGCGCCAACTTCCCGCACCTGGTGCGTGGCACTGGGTCCATCGCCAGCCGGATGTGGCAACTGGTGGATCGCGCGGGCTTCTGCCCGATCGTCTACAACTGGATGGAGGTGGTGAAGAAGGACATCGGCTTCAAGTAGGCGACTCAGGGCAGCTCGCCGTAGTAAACCTTGGTGTCATAGAGGAAGGATACGCGGCCGTTGAGATTGTGCGCCGCAAAGATGCGCTCTAACTCGTCCAGCATCGGCTGATAATTTGGTGACGAGCCGTCTGGCGCGTAGGAAGACGAGAGCAGCCGGCCGCTCACGCCCTCCAGGTCGAACTCCTGGGCATTTTCGAAGACCGCAAGCGTCCAATCGCTGTGACCGAAGAACGCCGCGATGCGCTGGGCGTCCACTTGGCGGTGATCGATTTTGCCGTAATCGGGAACGTAGCGGTGGAGCATGTCTTCGTAGCCTTTCAGGAATCCGCTAGTGGGGACAATGCGCTCGTTCCAGATCAGTGCGACCTGGCGCGGCGGGCGGAGAATGCGGCGAAACTCGCGGCGCGTGGCTGCGGCATCGAACCAATGGAAAGCCTGACCCACGGTGATGAGGTCGACGCTCGTGTCCGGCAAACCGGTCTGCTCGGCGCGGCCGTCCACGCTGCGGAATTTCGGAAACGCGGCCAGGAAAACGTCGCCCGCGGCGCGCATTTCGGCGTTCGGCTCCACTCCGATCACGCGGTAACCTGATTCCGAGAATAGCCTGGCCAGCAAGCCCGTGCCCGAAGCCACGTCGGCGATCACGGATTCCGAGGTCAGCCCGCACTCGCGCGCGAGCAGCGGGACAATGCCCGGGGGATAAGACGGACGGTAACGAACGTAATCGGCGACGCGCGAAGAGAAGCGCTCAGTCGGATTCAGACTCATCCTGCATACTAATCTAGCCGCTCCGTGATCGTCACCGGATCCTGAATGCGGAAGGTGAGCCGGGTTTCCACTCGGATTTCGGCGGGCTTGCCGCGAGTGAGCAGTACATCGCCAGCACCGGCGGCCCCGCCTACGCCCGCGCCAATCGCCGCGCCTTTGCCGCCGCCCGCGATGGCCCCGATGATGGCGCCAATGGCAGCTCCTCCGCCAATCTTAGCCGCGTTGGTCCCGGCGGCGCTCGTGCCGTCTTTTTCGTAAGGCGACGTGCTGATCCGAATGTTCTGGCCGTCGGACGTGGCGAGTCTCACCAGTGCGACGCTCAGGTGTGAAGTGCCCCGGCCGCGGCCGGCCTGCTCGGCGTCGGTGACGCGTCCTTCCAGGCGCGCGCCGCGTTCGGCGATGATGAAGCCGTCGACTACGAGTGGTTGCTCCAGCGTCGCCAGAAAGCTGTCGCCGAGCTGGTTATGTGCCGTCGATATCGTTTCGCCGATGCGAACGGGCAGCGTTGTTCCGGCAGTAATAGTCACCGTATGAGGAACGCGCTCGGCTGCTGGAGCAGGAGCGGCCGCGGGCGGCGGAGGCGGCTCAGTGGGTGGCGGCTGCGGCGCGGACTGTGGCGTCGGCGCGGGCTGCGGCGGGAGTGGAGTGGATTGCACTGGAGCCGGAGCCGGCGGGACCGGCTGTGGCTCGGAGGCCGGCGCTGGCGTGCTCTGGACTGGCGCCGCTTCCGGCGCCGGCGTTGTGATCGGCGCGGGCGGCGAAGTCTCGCTCTGGGCCACTAACGGCCTCTCGCGGCGGCGCGGCGACAAGGGCGACGGCTTCTCTCGCACCGGCTTGACTGCCACCGGGGGAGGCGGCGGAGTTGGAGCGACTAACGGCGCTTCCGGAGGTGCGACAGGTGCGGGCGGCGCCGGAGTGACTATCGCAAGTTTTGCAGGCTTCGGAGCCGCAGCCGGTTTCACCGCTACGTACACGATCCCGGACGCAAGCAGCGCTCCGGACGCGAAAGCGATCACCATCTTCCCGTTCATGCTGGTTCCCTTACTCGGTTAAACGCGCCCTGCCTCGTTTACGTTTCGTAACCCATGCCGCTAAAATGGCTTAGGATGGTGATTTTTCCCGGCGAATTCCGAATCGGTGGGGTGCGGGTGGCCCCGGCCACCGTGCTTGCGCCCATGGCGGGCGTGACCGACACCGTTTTCCGGCGCTTGATCCGCAACCAGGGCGGCTGCGGTCTCCTAATGACGGAGTTCACCAGCTCGCACGGCGTGGTGAATTCATTGAAGGCGAAGAAGCCCACACGGACCTTTCGCTACTTGCTGTTCCAGCCTGAAGAGCACCCGATTTCAGCGCAGCTGTTCGGTTCCGATCCCCAGGTAATGGCGGACGCCGCGCGCGCTTGCCAGGATTTTGGATTCGATGCCGTGGATATCAACTTCGGATGCCCGGTGAACAAAGTCGTCAAGTGCAATGGCGGATCGGGACTGCTGCGCGATCTACCGCTGGTGGAGGAGATTCTGCGGAAAGTCCGCGCGGCCATTTCTATCCCGCTCACCATGAAGTTCCGCGCCGGCTGGAGCGATCGCGAGCTGGTCGGCGTACAGATGGCGAAGCTGGCTGAGGACTGCGGCTTGCAGGCCGTGGCGCTGCATCCGCGCACGCGCGAGCAAGGCTATAGCGGCACAGCGGACTGGACGCGGATCGCGGAGATCAAAGCCGCGGTGAACCACATCACGGTAATCGGCAACGGCGACATCGTCACTCCGGAAGACGCCGTGCGCATGGTGGCCGAAACGGGCTGTAACGCGGTCATGATCGGCCGCACGGCTTCGTCGAATCCGTGGATTTTCCGGCAGATCGCTCAGTACCTGGAGACCGGCGATTACGAACGACCGAGTGAGCGCCAGCGCTACGACATCATGCGGACCTACTACGGCATGCTGTGCGAGCGCGCCGAACCGGACACCGTCGGCAAGATGAAACAGTTCGCCACCTACTTCACGCACGGCGTCCGCAACGGATCGAAGCTGCGCGTAGAGATTTACAAGGCTACACAGGCCGCACTGATCCTAGACCAGGTGGACGCATTCTTCGAACGGGAGCTGGCAGCGGTTCCCGCCTGATTGGATGAAGAGAGTCCAACTCATCACTGACGGGGCGTGCATCGGAAACCCCGGCCCCGGCGGATGGGCGTGCATCCTGCGCTACGGCGATAAGAAGCGCGAGATGTACGGCTCGGAGCCGCACACGACGAACAATCGCATGGAGCTAAAAGCCGCGGTCGAGGGACTGCGCGTGTTGCGAGAGCCGTGCGAGGTGGAGATTGTGACGGATTCCAATTACCTGAAGAACGGGATCACCAGTTGGATCCGCAAGTGGAAAGCCAACGGCTGGCGCACCGGCGACAAGAAGCCGGTGGCGAATCAGGATCTGTGGAACGAGTTGGATGAAGAAGTATCGCGGCACAGGACCGAATGGTCGTGGACCAAGGGCCACGCGTCGCACGCCGACAACAACCGCTGCGATGAACTGGCGCAGTCGGCGGCGCGGGGACAGCTTTCCAGCCAGTGAAGCGCGCGCACAGGTGTAGAGGCGTTGAGGCAGGCGAGCGTTCGCGCCGTCGTTGACTGAAATCGAGTTAGCTCGCGGCCTACGA
This sequence comes from Bryobacteraceae bacterium, assembly GCA_035501155.1. Taxonomy (GTDB): domain Bacteria; phylum Acidobacteriota; class Terriglobia; order Bryobacterales; family Bryobacteraceae; genus Palsa-89. The sequence continues at coordinate 17,534 of DATJWO010000029.1, read as the reverse complement.
ATTGCTGCTGCCGCGGCATGCCCACTGCTCAATCGCAAGCTCTGTCGCTCGGGCTGCACATCGCGCTCATAGCGCTGCTGCTGGTGCTCGCTGCGCAGTCGACGCGCCAGACGTCGAAGATTCTCTCCAATCCGCCTTTCGTTCCGCTGGTTCTCGCACCTCGGTTAAAAGCGCGGGCCGGCGGGAGCAATCAGACCGCGCTCCCGGCCAAACGTGGCGCTGCGCCGCCAAAGGCCCCTCGGACGTTCATTCCGCCGGTTTACCGGCCAGATCCGCTGCTGCCGACGCCGGTGACAGTGGCGTTCGATACACCTGCGGTGAAGTTCGCTAGTTCCTCGATCGGCGATCCGTTCAGCAAGTTCGCCGATGGAGACCTGGGCATGACCGGCGGGAACGAGATCGGGGACGGCTGCTGCCAGGGGATCGGAGATTCGCACGGACGCTCGCCCGGCATCTCCGCCAGAGGAGCGATCACGCCGCCGGAACTCATCTACAAAGTGGAGCCGGAGTTTTCCGAAGAGGCGCGCAAGGCGAAGTATCAGGGCGTGGTTGTGCTGACGATTGAAGTGGACGCCAGCGGGCGTGTGCGCAACCCGCGGATTCTGCAGCACCTCGGATTGGGGCTGGATAAGCGCGCGATGGAGGCTGTATCGCGCTGGCGTTTCCGGCCCGGCCTGCGGAACGGCCAGCCGGTCGAAACCGAAGCCGTCGTGCAAGTGACCTTTCAGTTGTTGTAATCCGAGCCGCGGCCTGCATGCAGCCGCGCTAATTCCTCCATAGACGCGTCGGCCTGTCTCCGGGCATTCTGTTATCAAACCAGCGGCGGCGTAAGCATCCCCAGAGACTCAAGAGTCCGGTTCACGCTCCCGGGCGATTGGGTTCATGGCTTCGCCGCCGCTTTGTTTCCAGCCTTTCAGGAATAGCTCCGGACCTGTGTCATTCTAAGAGAAGCCGCCCGTGCTCAAATACCTTGTCCTTGCGCTGTTCGCCACGACGATGGCGATGGCGCAAATCGGCGCGACAGCGCAATTGACTGGAGTAGTCAGCGATCCCTCAGGAAAGCCTATCGCCGGTGAGGCGATCTCAGTTCGCAATCAGGAAAGCGGCCAAGCCAGGACTGCGCAGACTTCTGCGGATGGCCGATACGAAGCGCTGGACCTGGTCCCGGGCCGCTACGAAGTTGCCGCCGACGCCGCTGGATTCGCGCCTATCCGCATTCCCATCGAGCTGACCGTGAACCAGCAGGGCGTGCTGAACCTGCAGTTTCAGATCGCGATCCAGAATCAGCAGATCACCGTGACCTCCGCGCAGGAAACCGTCGAGCCCACACGCACGGATTTGAGCCAGGTGATCGAGGAACACCAGATCGACAACCTGCCCATCAACGGCCGGCAATATCTGGATTTCGTTCTGTTGACGCCCAACGTCACCCAGGGCCGCACCAACGTCTCGAATCCTTCCTCGCCCGGCGAACCGGGGCAGGTGGATCTTTCGTTCGCCGGCCTGCATGAGTCGACCTCCATGATCCTGGTGGACGGCGCCAACAACATGAACCGCGTGTTTGGGCGTTCGCGTTCCACGCCGTCCGAGGAAGCGGTGCGAGAATTCCGGGTCTTGAACGACAACTACACGCCGGACCTCGGACCGGCCGCCGGCGGCGTCGTTTCGATCATCACCAAGTCGGGGACGAATCAACTGCACGGGTCCGCTTATGAATACTTCCGCAACAGCGCAATGGACGCCCGTAATGTCCTCGCGCCCGCGGGTTTCGATGAGCTGCGCCAGAACCAGTTCGGGGCCACGCTGGGAGGTAAGCTGATTGGCGACCGGCTCTTCTACTTCATCAATTACGAAGGGCAGCGCCGGGAGGAATCGCCTCCTTACTCGTCGATCCTGCTGAACAACCTGGCCGCCATCAATCGGGCGAAGGAGGCGCTCGGGCTGCCGCCGGAAGTTCTGGCCGGGAAGTTACGGGATACCAACTACGACGAGGGACTCGGGCGCCTCGATTACGAAGCCACTGCCCACACCTTCATGAACCTGGAATATCGCTTTCGGCAGGATCGGGACACGAATGTCCCGGGCGCCATTGGCCAGTTGAGCGCTCCCTCTAATTTCCGGAATGCCCACATTGACGATCACGACGCCGTCTGGAATATGACTTCAACGCTTGGTCCCGAGCTGCTGAACCAAGCGCTGCTTCAGTTCGCGCACCGCGGTTTCGATTTTCCATCCGTCACCTACCAGCCGCAATTGGAGATCGCCAACACGCTGGACATGGGCCGCCACTTCAATGCGATCAACGGCGATCAGGAAGCGCGGGTAGAGCTGGGCGATAACCTAAGCTGGATCCGCGGCAATCACACGTTCGCTTTCGGCGGCGACTTTTCTTACGATCACATCGCCTTCTTTTATGATCCGTTCGATCCCGCCTATGCCGTGTTTCCGAACTTGAGCGCATTCCTGGGGACGGCCCCATTCGCCGCTCCCTTCGCGGTGGTGTTCGGATTCTCCGAAGGGCCGGATGGCACGCGTCCGCCGGCGCCGGCGAACTTCTCGGGACCTACCAATATTCCTGTCTACAACGCGCAGCTGCATCCGGACAATGCGGCGTATTCCTACGCGCTGTACGCGCAGGATCAATGGCGCCTGACGCGCCGGCTCACGGTGAACTACGGTTTGCGATGGGATCTGGATCGCATGCCGCCGCAGTATTTCCAGACCTATTACAAAAACTTTCAGCCGCGCGCCGGCGTGGCTTACAGCCTGTTCGGGGACCGCCTGACGCTGCGGGCGGGCGCGGGCCGCTATCAGGGCGAAGCCTACTCCGTGCCATATCTGATTGCGATGGTGGCCGGCGAAGATTCGGCGTTCGGACTGGTTCGCGCCAATGAAAATTACTCGGTGTCCACCGCGACTCTGCACAATCCTTTCTACTCGAATCCCGCGCTGGCCACGGCGACATTGCTTGGATTCCTGAGGACGGGAGTGTATCCCGCGCTCAATCCGGCGAACTTCACACCGGCCCAGCAGTTCATTTCCACGGTGAAGCGCTTCAACCACGGCGGTCCGTTCACCTACCAGTGGAACGGCCAGATGGATTTTGTGATCGGCCGCTCGATCTCGCTATCGGTGAATTACATGGGATTGAAGGGGCTGTTCCTGCCGAGCGCAATCAATGGGAATGTCGGGCCCACCAATCTCACGCTTCCGAATGGCGAGGCGAATTACGCCATCGCACCGGGCTCCACGGTGCCGCGGACGCTCAATCCGCTGGTTTCCCCGCTATCGTTCTTCTACGATGCGACGGCGCAATCCAGCTATCATTCTCTGAATGCGGCGTTGACGAAACGGTTCCGGCGTTACTATTCACTTACGGCGAACTACACCTGGTCGCACACGATCGATGACGGCGGCGATCCGTCGCTCAACGGGACTCCCCAGGACGCCTATCGCCGCTACCTGGAGAAGGCCAATTCCAAGCAGGACGTTCCGCAGCGGCTGGTTGCGACGCTGACCGCGGATTCTCCCGCGCGCGGCTGGTATCGGAATTTCCGCTTTGCCGCTATCGCCAGCGCGCAGGCCGGCAGCTTCTACACGTTGTTCGCGGGCTCGGACGTGAATCACGACGGCAACGCCAATACGGATCGAGTGGGGCTCTCTGGGCGCGACACATACCGCGGCCCCGCGCTGGTGGATGTCGACGTACGCCTGGCGCGCGTTTTTCATTGGAATGAAAAATTGACAGCGGAGTTCATGGCAGAAGCGTTCAACCTGTCCAATACGCTGAACGTCACTGACATCAACACGGTATACGGCGCCGCCAGCTTCATCGGAGCCGTGCCGCTGAACTTCGGCGATGGCGCGCCGGCGCCGCTCGCGAGCTTTGGGACGATCCGCGCCACGAATCCGCCGCGCCAGCTTCAACTCGCCGTGCGGCTGGCGTTCTAGACTCAAACTTATATGAAGGTTCTCATCGTTTACGCGCATCCGGAACCGCTGTCGTTTAATGCCGCTCTGAAAGACTTGGCGGTGGAGGTGCTGAGCGGCGCGAAGCATGAAGTTGTGGTCTCGGACCTGTACGCCATGAAACTCAATCCGGCGGGCGGTCCGGCCGATTTTTCCGAGCGCGAAGACCCGCAATGTTTCCGCTACCAGCGCGAGCAGATCAACGCCACCGCGAAGTCTCTGTTCGTTCCCGAGCTGAAAGCCGAGATGGACAAGCTGGTGTGGGCGGACTTCGTCATCTTTCAGTTCCCCTTGTGGTGGTTTTCCTTGCCGGCGATTCTCAAAGGCTGGGTGGACCGCGTGTTTGCGATGGGTTTCTCCTACAACATCGGCGTGTCGTTCGAGCAGGGCATTTTCCGCGGCAAGCGCGCCATGCTTTCCTTCACTACCGGCGGACCGCCCGCGGCTTACGGCGCCGAGGGCAAGAATGGCGATCTTTCCGAACTCCTGCGCCACGTGCAGTACGGCATGCTGCGCTACGTGGGCATGGATGTACTGCCGCCGTTTATCGCCTACAGCGCGGCGCGGGTGACGCCGGAGCAGCGAGCAGCTTACCTAGCGGCCTATCGGGACAGACTGTTAAGCCTGGACGTGACGGCTCCGATCGAATTCGAACGCGCGGCACAGGCAGGCTGAGGAACAGCTCTGGCCACGCCGCCCCGGTAGGGAGCAGCGTGGCCAAAGTGTGTTTGGTCAATCAGACAGAAGGACGATTACTTGCTGTTCTTCTGCAGGTCGGCGATGGATGCCTTCAACAGGCCTACGGTATAAGCCATGTTGTGGATGCCGTGGCTCCCATCGTTGGTCACAAAGAGGTAGTTGTAAGCGGCTTCCAGTTGCGGCTGCGTCCAGGTGGAATCGATCTTCAAAGACGTCTTCGCCTGGCCCGCCGGCGGCAGCATCAAAGCCAGCTTGTCGAGCAGGTGCTGGACTTCGGTTTGCGCGCCGTCGATGACGCCGTCGTTGTCGTAGTCCATCAACGGGAAGTTAAACGCGGTGACGTCAGGCCCGTGACAGGTCTGGCAAGCGCCCACCATTTGCTCGGCGGGAATCGCGTCGGTCCCCGGGAAGCTCATCTTGAAGGTGTGGCCTCCAACCTGTCCCAGCGCCTTGTCCGTGGAAGCAGGCGTTTGCATGTGGCAGGTGACGCAAGTATCTGGGGTGATATCGCCGTGCGCGGAACTGGGGATCTTCTGGCCATATGTGTAGCCGTTGGTCCCTATCAGCATGTCGGCCTGCGGGCCTTCATGTGGACCGAAATACGTGCTTCCGACGGTGCTTGCCGCATAAACGGTAGCGTTCTGACGGGCTTGGTGGCAGTTCATGCACAGCGTGCCGGCGCCCGCGGTCGTAACTTTGGTTCCGTCGGCCAGTGTTACCGCGGCCAAAGTACGGACCAGATGCGCATTGCCGTCCGGAGTGGTTTCACCGTGGGGCTCGTGACAAGTTTGGCAACCTATGGCGCCATACGATAGATCAGCCGGCCCGACCCCATTGATGCGGTCGACAAAGCCCTGATCGGTATGGCAGCCCACGCAGGCGTCCCGGCCGGTGCCGGAAGGATCGCGCGTCGTGACGGCGTGAGCCGAGTTGCCCCATTCCATACCTTTGATGTGGTGTGTCGCTGCGCTATGGCATTGGTCGCAGACTCCCGACGTCGTGCTCACCGAGATCAAGCGCGGGTCACCGCCTGTTACGACGTGGTTCGATCCAGGTCCATGACAGTTCTCGCACTGGATGTTCGCGACATTCTGCAGCGCGGCGGGCACGGCGTCCCAATTGCCAGGCTGCATCGTTGCCGGCGGTGTCCATCCCAATTTCGCCATGACGTCGTCGAAGCCGCCGTTCACAGCGGTTGCGGTGGTGTCGAAGCCCACGGTGTGGCATCCCCAGCAGGTGGAGGGGTAAGTGGTGCCGTCGGCGCCGTTGATATTGTCCTTGAAGACCTCAGCGTGCAAGGTCTTCGACCAACTGTTCGCTATCGACCAGGCGCTTCCAGCCGGGCCGTTACTATGGCACAACGAGCAGGCTGAAATCCCCATGTACGTGCTGGCTGTGATCATGACCGACACGGTCGCCGTGCCGGACCCAGCCGTGGTGATGGTCGCGTTGATATTGTAGATACCCGAGACATCCGGCACCAACAATTTCCGTGCGGCCACCTGGTAGATCAGCCGGTCCGACGGCTCGAAGACAGACACGTTCGAGCCGAGCGGGCTGTCGGCCAGAACCGCGCTCGACCCGGTTGGCTTGCGGGACAGCGTCCAACTCACGCTGGCGATTTGCGCCGCAGGCACGTTGATGTCGACCTCTGCCTCCAGATGCACGGCTTGGCCGACACCAACCGTGGTGAGGCCTCCGGACAACTGCGTGGTGGCAGGAAGCTTGTAAGCAGCGATGTCGTCGCGGCTGACCGGCCGCGTGATGAGCTGAGCTTGCAATGTTGTTTGAGCGTTTAGGATCGGAGCGCAAAGGGCAATCAGGATTACTGCCAGAATCCAGGCCCCCATCGTGCGAACCGTAGAAATGTTCACTTTTGTGTGAATGAGCATCAATGACTCCTTCCTCCGTACGAGGAAATTCTCGGCCCTAGGTTGCGAGTAGGGGGCCAAGAGATAAGATCATTGTTTTCAGTCAACATGAGATGGATACTGCGGCTTCCTGCGCAGCCGTTGAGAAGCTACAGCCAATCGCTGGGGAGCCTGAGCCACCCCTTACGGTTGGACGTGATGGCCTAGTCTACACCGGTACTATTGCTTTGACAGCCAAGCGCTGAGTAGCAAACCGGCGATCAGAGCGAGGCCGAACTGCGTATGCAGCTTGACGCCACCCAGCCACACCAGATGCAGCGTCCGGGCGTCGGCTCCGCGAAGCATTCGGACCTGCCGAACCGCCTGTGGAACCGCCAGCAGGATCAGCAACACCGGCCAGCCCAGGAGGCCCACCGGTATCGCCGCCAGCGGCACCAGGAAGGCCAACGCATCCATGGCCGCGAGCGCGTAGCCGGCTCCTTGCCGGCCGAGCAGTGTGGCCAAGGTTCTCTTTTTGTGGGCGACGTCGGTGTCGTAGTCGCGCAGGTCGTTGGTGTGCATGATGCCCGCCGCCAGCAGACCGATCGGGATCGCGACCGCCAGCGAACCGGCTGAGAACGCCAACGTCTGCACGAAGTATGCGCCGCAAACCATCACCGGACCCATAAAGAAGAAGACCGAAACCACGCCCAGCGCGACGTAGCCATAGCGGATCGGCGGGCCGGCATAAAAGTACCCTGCGGCGACGGCCGGCAAGCCAAGCCACAAAATGTCCCAGCCGCACATCCACGTAAGCGCGATCCCACACGCAATTCCGGCGGCGAACGAGAACAGCCCGCCGGCCCGCACCTGTTCGGGCTGGAGCAAGCCCAGTCGGATCACGGCGCTGGAGCCACGCGGATCAATCGCCGCCGGGTCGGCCGCCGCGCTGGTGGCCTTGTAGTTGTAATAGACGTTAGTCAGATTGGTGCCAGCCTGAATGGCCACCGAACCGAGCCACGCCAGCGCGAACCGCAGCAGACTGAAGTGAGCGTGCCCAGCGGCGGCGGCAGTGCCGACGAACACGCCGATCGAAGAGATCGCCAGCGAGTTTACCCGGCAAGCCTGCAGCCAGACCTTCATCATCCTGCAGAATGACACAACCCGCTGGGCGAAAGCGAAAAGGTCTTGGCCATGAGCGTGCTTGGCTATGATGAGGGAAGCATGCCGGAGACCTCACCCGCGCAAGGCACGCTGCACCGTCTGATCCAGGCAGAGGAGCAGGCGCGGGAGATCCTGAAAGCCGCCGAAGCGGAGGCGGAACAGACGCTCGCCCACGCCCGCGAGCAGGCCCGGCAATCGGTGGAATCCGTTCGCCGGGAGACTGCGGAGGCGCTTGAATCCCAGCTGGCGGAGGTCGAATCGAAAGCGGCCGCGGAGATGAGGCGCAGCCTGGAGCAGGCCGAGACGGAGGCCCGGGAGATCGAGCGCCAGGCAGAGAAGAATTTCAGCGCCGCCGTCGACCGTGTGGTGGGCCGCGTAACCCGCGGGGAAGACTGAAATTGAGCCTTTTTTCCTATGCCGCCGTGCAAGGCTACATCCGGGCTAGGATTTCACGCCTTCTGGACCGCCCCACCTGGACCCGCCTTGTGGAAGCCAACTCCTCCGCCGAACTGGCGCGGCTGCTGGGCGAAACTCCGATGGCCTTAGCAGTGGCGGACTCCGGCGCCGTCCGCTTGCACGTCCTCAGGGGAGAGGCCGCTGCCGCCGGCCAGGCTCTGATGCACTTCCTGCCTAGAAGCTCGCGCGAACTGCTGGCGTGGCACAACCGCCGGTTCGAAATTGAGAACCTGAAGACCGTTCTACGGGCGGTCCACTATCAGTTGGAGCGGCAGCGCGCGCTGGCGTCCCTGATTCCCCTGCGCGGGACGCGCTGGCGTTGGGAGGCGCTGGTCGAAACGGGCTCGGTCGCCGCAGTCATCGATCAAATCCGCGAGTCCCCCTATGCCGCGCCGCTTGAAAACGCCATGGAGCGGTATCAGCAGGAGGGCCGGCTCTTTTTCCTTGAAGTCGCCGTCGACCTGTTTTATTTCCAGCGGCTGGTCCGGCTCATCGAGGCGCAAAACGGCCGGGACGCCGCCGACGCCCGGCGATTCCTGGGCCGTTGGATCGCGGTCCAAAACTTGCTATGGGCTTATCGCTACCGGATCTATGGGCGCATGACTCCCGAGGAGATCATTAACTACAGTTTGCATCGCGCTTTCGGGGCTGGGCTGGAGACGGTCCGGCGCGTGGCGCTGGGCGCTCCGCCTGCTGTTGAAGCCGGACGCCTGGGCTTCGAGGTATCGCCGCAGCTTTCCGACCTGGAAGCTTTGACCGAAATCGAAATTTTGGCCGAGCGGGAGCGGTTCCGGTCGGCGTCCGCCATGATCACACGGCCTTTGTTCCGCCTGGGCGGCGCACTGGCGTACCTGTGGCTCCTGGAGGGCGAAATCCGCGATCTGACGGTGATCGTGGAAGGAAAGGCAACCGGCTTGGCTCGCGCGGAAATCGCCCGCCGATTGGTCCGGACCACATGAGCATGCTTGCGCCCGAACCGATGCTGGAGACCAATCTGTTCGTGCTCGAGCCGGATCTCGAGGTCGTCACTGCGGCTCTGGCGCGGATGGAGGCTTTACACCTGGAAGAATCCGTGCCGGAAGGATGGACGCCGTCCCCGGAATGGACCGAACTTGCCACTCGCTACGCCGGACTGACGCAGCGTTTCGGCGAAATGCTCGGCTCGTTAGGTCTTCAGCCGCCATCGGGGGCGGCGCCGGACGTCGAACTGCGTCCAACAAAGGACTGGCGGGAACTGGATACGGACCTGGCGGCGCTGGAAAGTCGCATCCAATCCTGGCGGCAGCGGCTGAAAGAAGCCCGGCAGGAGTCTGAGCGGCTGAAGCTCGGCGAGTCGCAGGTCCAGATCCTGCTCCCCATGGATGTGCCGGTCGAAGATCTTCGGCGGCTGGAGTATCAGACCGTGATGGTGGGAGTGATGCCGACCGAAAACGTCGCGCGCGTCGCCGAAGCGCTCTTTCAGATTCCGTTCATCCTGATTCCGCTGCAAACGCGAAAGGACCGCACGCTGGTGCTCGCCGCCAGTTCCAAGGACAACGAGGCGATCCTGGACCGGGCTCTAAAAAGCGCCTTCTTTGAACCCGTCAGCTTGCCTCCGGAAGCGCTAGGCCGGCCCGCCGAGGCACTGGAAGCGCTGAAGCGCAAGGCGCAAGAGATCCAGGAGGAACTGAGCGAGCTCGATCACGAACGCCAGAAGCTGGCATCGGAGCTGGCGCCGGAGATGACCGGATTATGGCGGCGCGCGTCCGCGGACGAACGGCTAGCCGAAGCCATTCGCCGCTTCCCCAAACATGGCGAGGTGTTCCTGATTTCCGGCTGGGTCCCGGCCAGCGATCTCGACCGCGTGAAAAACGCCGTGGAGCGAGCCGCCGGGCATGCAGTCTCCATGGAAGTGCTGAAGCCCAATCCGAGCCGCCAAAGCGTCCCCAGCCTGGTGCGCACACCGAGGTGGCTGCAGCCCTTCGAAGAACTCGTCACCACGTTCGGCCTGTCTTCCTATAACGAGTTGGACCCGACGCTGATCGTCACCGTGAGCTTCCTCATCATGTACGGGATGATGTTCGGCGATCTGGGGCACGGGCTTCTTCTGCTGCTGGTTGGCCTATGGCTCCGCCGGCGCGTGGCGTTTGGAGTTTTGATCGCGGCCGCCGGAGCCAGCGGCATGCTCTTCGGCCTCCTTTACGGAGCCGCGTTCGGCCACGCATTGCTGCACGCCGCCTGGCTTCGTCCGCTGGAAGGCATGTGGACCATCCTGCTCACGGCCGTCGGCGGAGGCGTGGTGCTGCTCAACATCGGCTTTGTGCTGAACCTAGTGAACGCCTGGCGGGCTCGCGACTGGCCGCGCCTGTTCCTGGAGAAGAACGGCCTGGTGGGCATCGCGCTGTATTGGACGTTGCTCGGCGGCGGCGTTGGCGTCGGCTTCGGGGTGTTGCCGAAGCGCGTGCTGTGGCTGATTCCCCTGCTCTGCATCGTTCTGTGGATTCACGAGCCGCTGGCAACCTGGATCTGGCGCCGGCCTTCGGCAGCGATGGGCGAGGTGCTGGTGACCGGGTTCTTTGAACTGTTCGAGACGGTGACCGGCTACGCCAGCAACAGCCTTTCGTTCATCCGCCTGGGCGCATTCGCGGTAGCGCACGAAGGACTCTCATCGCTGGTGGTGAGCTATTCTGGAGGACGCTGGGGCTGGCTGATACTGCTCCTCGGCACCGTCCTTATCGTCGGCTTTGAAGGCGTGATCGTCGGCATCCAGGCGCTGCGGCTGGAATACTACGAATTCTTTGGCCGATTCTTTCAGGGCAGAGGGCAGCCGTTTGTGCCACTCTCCCTTCACACGGGAGGAAGACATGCGAGCGTGGGTGTTCGGGCTTGAGGGTTTGAACGTGCTGTTGCTGGTGCTGTTATTGTTTGTGCTCGCGCAGCCGGTGCATGCGCAGGAAGCTCCGGCAGCGGTCGCGAGCCTGAGCCAGAACCGGTTCCTCGGCGCGGCGATTGCCACTGGACTGGCGGCGATTGGAGCAGGGATCGCCGTCGGAATTGCCGGAGCCGCGGCCATTGGAGCGATCGCCGAAAAGCCCGAGTTGCTGGGCCGGACCTTGATCTTCGTCGGCTTGGCCGAGGGCATTGTCATTTACGGGTTGATCATTTCCTTCCTTATCTTGAGGGGCTGATGCAGGGCCAGAAGATTGTCGTGATCGGCGACGAAGACGCGGTCTTCGGTTTAGGTCTGATCGGCTTTCAAGGCATAACCGTGACGTCCCTCGACGAGGCCCGCGAGGCCATCGAGACCGCGCTGGCCGATCCGGAAACCGGGCTGATCTTGCTCACCGAAAATTGGTCCGAGGCGCGGAACGAGGCAATGGACGAATCGGGCGCACCGGTGGTGGAGATCCCCAGCCCGAAGCCGCCCGAGAATCCGTCGATGGCTCTGGAAACGCGCATCGAGCGGGCCCTGGGAGTTCATTTGGAGCGCTGAGTGGCTGCAATTCTAGGAGATCCGGAAGCACTGGCCGCGGAAGTAAGCCGGCGCGCGCGCCACAGAGCCGTTGAAATTGCCGAAGACGCCCGGCGCCGGGCAGCCGCGATTCTCGAAGGCGCTCAAGAGGAGTCGGAGACCATCCGGCGGCAATCCGCGGAGGAAATGCTACGCCAGGTGGCCACGCTGGAGCGAAGGAATGCCGCGCGTGCAGAACTGGAAGGCAGGCGCCGGTTCATTACTCTGCGCGAAGCGCCGATCCAGCGCGTCTGGCACGCCGCCGAGCAGCGGCTCCGGGCGATGATCGGGCAGCCGGGATATCGCGAAGTCCTGAAGCTCTGCGCCCTTCGCGCCGCGCGCGAACTGGGGACCCAGGAGTTGATGCTGGCCGCCGATCCGGGGGGTCACGAACTGCTTTCCACCGAAGCGCTGCAGCAATGGTCCCGCGAGGCCGGCGTTCGCTTCGTCCGCGCCCCTCAGCCTGCCGCAACCTGGGGAGGCTTGCTGGCTACCAGCGGACGCAGCCGGTTTGACGCTACTTTCCCGACGCAGCTCGCCGCAGCGCAACAGGCTCTGCGCGAACGCGTTTTCGAAATCTTGTCGAAGGGGAACGCATGAGCCAGGCCGGTGCACAGCAACGTTCGGGCGATCTGATCTGGATCAGCGGCCCCGTCGTCCGCGCGCGCGTGACCGGACCGCTCGGTGTACTCGAACAGGTGCAAGTCGGCGACGCCCGCCTGGCGGGTGAGGTTATTGCACTACGCCACGACGTCGCAACCATCCAGGTGTACGAAGAAACGCACGGCCTGCATCCCGGCGAGCCCCTCTTTGGAACCGGCGCGCCGCTCTCTGTGTCGCTCGGACCGGGTCTGCTGGCCAACACGTATGACGGGCTCCAGCGGCCTCTCGCGGTGATCCGCGATGAACAGGGCATCTATCTCCGGCGCGGCTCGCAAGCCGGCGCGCTGCCCGCGAGGAATTGGCACTTTACTCCGCGCGTGAAAGTCGGCGACGCTGTACTTGCCGGAAGCGTACTGGGCGTCGTGCCGGAGACTCCGCTGATCGAGCATCGCATTCTTACGCCGCCGGGAGTCGACGGCAAACTCGTGGAGATGGTGCCGGAAGGCGATTATGCGGCACACGACGTGGTCGCCATGATCGAGAAGCCGGATGGCCAGCTTCACAAGGCCAGCATGACGGCGCGTTGGCCGATCCGCTCCGAGCGTCCAGTGAGGGAACGCCTGGAGCCGACGCGTCCGCTGGTCACCGGACAGCGCGTGCTCGATACGTTCGCGCCGCTGGCCAAAGGCGGGGCGGCCTCCATGCCGGGACCGTTCGGCGCGGGCAAGACCATCCTGCAGCACGCACTCGCCAAATGGTGCGACGCCGACGTCATCATTTATGTGGGCTGCGGCGAGCGCGGCAACGAAATGGCCGAGGTGCTGGACGAATTTCCCCGCCTCACTGACCCGGCCAGCGGGCGCCCGCTGATGGAGCGGACAGTCCTGATCGCCAACACGTCCAACATGCCCGTCGCCGCGCGCGAAGCCAGCATCTACGCAGCCACGACGATGGCCGAGTATTATCGCGACCAGGGCTACGATGTCGCGCTCATGGCGGACTCCACCAGCCGGTGGGCCGAAGCTCTGCGCGAGATTGCCGGACGCCTGGAAGAGATGCCCGCCGAAGAAGGTTTCCCCGCGTATCTGCCGAGCCGGATCGCGGCGTTTTACGAGCGCGCAGGCCGTGTGCAAACACTGAGCGGCATGGAAGGTTCGGTCACCATAGTCGGAGCCGTCAGCCCGCCCGGCGGCGATTTCACGGAGCCAGTCACGCAACACACGCAGCGGTACACGCGCGCCTTCTGGGCGCTCGACCGCTCTTTGGCCAACGCCCGCCATTATCCGGCGATCAACTGGCAGACCAGCTACAGCCTCTATTCCGACGCCGTCGCGCCGTGGTGGGTGAAGGAGACCGCGGCCGATTGGCAGACGCTGCGCAGCGCGGCGGCGCAGATCCTGGAACAGGCCGCACGCCTAGAACAGCTGGTCCGTTTGGTGGGCGCGCAGGCGCTGCCGGATCGCCAGCGCTGGATCCTCGAAGCAGCCCGGCTTCTGAAGGAAGGCTTCCTCCAGCAGAGTGCGCTTCATCCCGTCGATGCCTACTGCGTCCCGGCGAAGCAGTTGGCGCTGCTGCGGCTCTTTGTCGAGCTGTATCAGTCGGGCCAGCGGGTGATCGATTCGGGCGTGCCGCTCACGCGGGTGCAGCATCTGCTGGATGTCCGGCGGCTGGTGCAGATGAAAGAGTCCGCGCCGAACGAGCAGGTGGATCAGATCACCGCGCTACTGAGTGAACTCAAGACCAGCCTGCACGCGCTGGTTCCGGCGGAGCGGAGGGCCTGATGCGCGAATACCTGGGCGCGGATCGCATCGAAGGCCCGCTGGTGGTGGCCGAAGGCTATGGACTCGCGGCCTACGGAGAGCTCGTCGAAGTGCACGCGGCCGGCGGAACGCGCTTAGGCCAGGTGCTGACCACGGGACAGGATCTGGTGATCTCCGAACTGTGGGGCGAAACCGCGGGCCTCGAGCCGCACGAACTGCTGCTGCGTTTCCGCGGAGAAACGTTCCACACTCCCGTGGCACGGGAAATGCTCGGCCGCGTGTTCGACGGGCTGGGAAGGCCCCGCGATGGCTTCCCGCCGCCGCTGGCCGAAGCGCGCGTGGACATGCATGGATCGCCGCTGAATCCTACGGCGCGCGCACATCCGCAGTACTTCATCGAGACTGGCATTTCGGCGATCGACGGCATGAACACCGTGGTGCGCGGGCAGAAGCTGCCGATCTTCTCGGGCGCCGGACTGCCTCACAATGAACTAGCCGCGCAAATCGCCTTGCAGGCTCGCATCGCCGGAGAGACCGAGAAGTTCGCTGTCGTTTTTGCCGCTCTGGGTGTCTCGCACGACACCGCGGCCTACTTCCAGGAGCGCTTTGAAGAATCCGGACTGCTCGCGCGCACAGCCGTCTTCCTGAACCTAGCCGACGAATCGCCGCTGGAACGATTGGTTACGCCGCGCGTCGCGCTCAGTCTGGCCGAGTTTCTCGCCTTCGAGCACGGCTATCACGTCCTGGTCCTGATGACCGACATCACCAACTATGCCGAAGCGTTGCGGGAAATTTCATCGCGCCGCAACGAGGTGCCGGGGCGCAAGGCCTATCCCGGGTATCTTTATTCCGATCTGGCTGAGATCTTCGAGCGCTGCGGCCGCGTGCGGGACCGGCCGGGTTCGGTGACGCAGATCCCGATCCTGACCATGCCAGGCGACGACATCACCCATCCGGTGCCGGACCTGACCGGCTACATCACCGAAGGCCAGATCGTGCTGAGCCGGGCTTTACACCGCGAAGGAATCTACCCGCCCATCGATGTTCTGCCGTCGCTGTCGCGCCTCATGAAGGACGGGATCGGCGAGCAGCACACACGCGCGGACCATCCCGGCTTGGCGGCGCAATTGTACGCCTCCTACGCGCGAGTGCAGGAGGTGCGGGCCATCGCGATAGTCATTGGCGAGACCGCACTCACGCCGACGGATCGTTCCTATCTGGAATTCGGCCGTGCGTTCGAGCAGCGCTTCGTGTCGCAGGCAGAGAACCGGTCGCGATCGATTGCCGAGACGCTGGAACGGGGTTGGGAGATCCTTTCGCTGCTGCCGGCGAGCGAGCTGACGCGCGTTAGCGACGCCGATCTGCGCCTCCATTACTCGGGCAAACTTGAGGAGCACCCGCGCAATGCTTGATCCCGACCAATTGCCGCCCACCCGGAGTGTCCTGCTCGACCTGCGCCGCGAGCTGGAACAGGCCGTCCAGGGCCACGCCATCCTGGAACGCAAGAGGGAAACACTGCTGCGCGAACTCTGGAACCTGTTCAGCGAAGTGAAGCACACCGAGCGCGAGGTCCGCGAGCGCTTCGCTGCGGCCTATAAAGTGCAGCGCGAAGCCAGGCTCACAATGGGTATGGATGCCATGCGCTTTGCCGGCCTAGCGCCGGCTGCGGCCACAGATTACGCCCTCGAAGTCCGCACAGTGATGGGTGTCCCGTTGCCGCTCGTGACGATGCGCGTCGAACCGCTTCCCTTCCCTTACAGCCCGGACGGCATTAGCGTGGTTTTCGACGAATTGCGCAACCGCTGGATCGATGCCGGCAAGATCCTGGGCGCATGGACCGAGATCCACGGCTCTGTGTGGAGAGTGGCGGCGGAGTTGGAGCGCACGCAGCGGCGTGTCAACGCGCTGGAGAATCTGCTGATCCCGAAATATCGCGCCGCCATCCAACGGATTCAGGTGACCCTGGACGAGCAGGAACGCGAGAGCTTTCTGAGAACCAAGCGCGTGAAGGAGCAAAGGGAGCGCTAGCATGGAACCGCTATTCCGCCACATTCTGGTGCCGATCGACGGATCGGAGGCATCGCTCGAAGCCGTGGAGATGGCCTTGCGCATCGTCCAGCTTTGCCCCGCCTGCCAGATGACGGTCCTTTATGTCATCGACAAGCTGGTGTTGAACGAATTGGCAAGATTTAGCGCTCGCGGAGAAAAGGAAGTGGAGGCCGAACTGGAGGAGCAGGGGCGCAGGTACCTGGATCTTGCGCGCAATGACGCCGCTGGACGCGGGGTCACCGTGGATTGCCAGACTCGCAAAGGCGACCCATTCGAAGAGATCGTGGCTGTTGCCAACAGCCTCCACGCGGACCTGATCATCATGGGACACAAGGGCAGGCGGGGAACAAACCGCGTCCTCATCGGTTCGGTGACGCAACGTGTTCTCGACTACGCACCGTGCCCGGTGCTGGTGACGAGATAGCCCGCAGCTATTTCTGGCGGGCCGGCAATTCCTCCACCAACGCGGCCGACCGGGCCTGCTTGCGCGGATGGATCGTCTTCACCGTGGTAGCCTGCGGACCTTTGTCGCCCATTTCCTCGTCGTAGGCGACCCGTGCGCCGGTACGCAGCTGCGCGAAACGTCCATCGAGTACGCTGGCCTCGTGGAAGTACACTGCGTGGCCGCCAGGGGTTTCCAGAAAGCCGTAGCCCTCGGCCGGGAAGATTTCTCTGACGGTTGCGTCTTGCATTCGCTGCTTGACCTTCACGGAGCCGTTCTGGCGGCGGGCGTATTCCTGAAGCCGCCGCGCCATCTCCTCGAACGCTTCATGAATTGCGCGCTTAGGAGTTTTGTGCGCCAGCACAGACACCGCTTCACGCCTGGACTTGGTCTCTTGGGTGTCCTTCAGCGTTCCATGCAAACTGGGAAGATGCTTCACCACCAGTTCGCCGTTGGGGACTCCTAGATAGATCCGCACGTGGTACAGCTTGCTGGAAGCGGCCTTCTGGGCTCGCTCCACCATCACGCGGCAACTGCTGATCCGATTGTAGAAACGCTCCAGCTTGGCGGCCTCCTTTTGCACGTAGTCATCCAATCCCGAGTGCCTGTCCATGTTGCGAAAGGTTACTTGAACCGGTAATAACATGGCCCCTCCTACTGTGTTGGATGCAACAAAAGGACCAAACGAAGAGCCATCCGGTTTAGTGGCTCACCACTTGTTCGTAGGGTTAAATTCCTCAGCCGGCGAGCGCGAGTTCGCGCTTCACCGCCTCCATTCGTCGATCAACGCGGCTACCAGCGCGCTCCAGCCGGTCTGGTGCGATGCCCCTAGCCCGGCGCCGTTGTCGCCGTGGTAGAACTCGTAAAACAGGATTAAGTCGCGCCAGTGGCGGTCGTCCTGGAACTTTCGCGTCCCGCCGTAGACGGGCCGCTCGCCGTGCTGGTTGCGCGTGAAGATGCGGATCATCCGGTCGGCGATCTCGCCCGCGATCTCGTATAGATTTATGGGCCCGCGCGGATCGCCGGAGATCGCCACCTTAAGATCATTGCCG
>DATJWO010000028.1:0-42710 GCA_035501155.1 Bryobacteraceae bacterium | reverse complement strand
TCCCTGCCGAAAGAGCTTTACACCCCGAAGGGCTTCATCGCTCACGCGGCGTCGCTGCATCAGGGTTTCCCCCATTGTGCAAGATTCCCCACTGCTGCCTCCCGTAGGAGTCTGGCCCGTGTTTCAGTGCCAGTGTGGCCGTGTGCCCTCTCAGGCCGGCTACCGATCTATGCCTTGGTAGGCTTTTACCCTGCCAACTAGCTAATCGGCCGCGGACTCCTCTCTCAGCGCATTGCTGCTTTCCTCTCTCGAGCTTATGCGGTATTAGCCCCGGTTTCCCAGGGTTATTCCCCACTAAGAGGTAGATAATCCACGTGTTACTCACCCGTACGCCACTGTACTCATGGATTGCTCCACTTTCTCGTGCGACTTGCATGTGTTAAGCGCGCCGCCAGCGTTGATTCTGAGCCGGGATCAAACTCTCGTTTGATCTTGTGAGACTATAGGCCCGATCCTAAACTGCAGGACCGAACCATATCGCCCCGGTTTGACTCAAAGTTCTGACGAACATTACTTCTGCGTCCAACCAGATTGTCAAAGATCTGCGCAGCCACCCCGGCGATCCCCGCTTGCGCAGGAAAGACCAAACTGACTACCCGGCCTCGAAAGCCGTTCGGCGCGAACCGTGCCGCAAAACGCAATGCACCGCCCACACCAGAATTCTTGGGAAAGACCTACCTGACAGGAGATGAGGCTTACTGCTTCGTGCTGCCTGCCGTAAGATTACTTGCCTTCATTCGAGTCTAGCAAACCTCCCGTCCATCGGCAACCTCGCCCTGGACGAGCTATTTCGCTCAACTCCAAAAAAGCGACCTCGACCAGAATAACAAATGTCATCAGCTTTAGCAATCCCCGGCGCAAGAAAAATTTTGCGCCCTAGTTCATCCTGTAACCGATTGATTGCATTGCCTTTTTCGCAGGGGTGGAGGAACGCGCCTCTTCCGCCGATAGCTGTTTGTAGAACTACCGCTATGCCTAACACCACCAAAGTGCTCGTTGCCGATGATCATGGCGTCGTCCGGAAGGGCCTTCAGTTTTTGCTGGGCACGGACCCGTCCATCCAGGTAGTCGGAGAAGCCTCTGACGGCCGCGAAGCGGTAAGGCTGACCGAGGAGCTTTCTCCGGATGTGGTGGTGATGGATATCACGATGCCCCAGCTCAACGGCATTGACGCCGCCTCGCAGATCGTCAAGCGGGATCCCAACGTGGGCGTCATTATGCTGAGCATGCACTGCGACGAAACTTTCCTGGTGCGCGCTCTGGCGGCCGGCGCACAAGGCTACCTGTTAAAGGACTGCGCCGAAGCCGATCTGCTGCAGGCCGTCCGGTCGGTCGCCAGCAAGAAACTCTTCTTCAGCCCTGCCATCACGCAAACGCTGCTCGAAGATTATATGCGCCAGATGCAGAGCGAAGGCCTGGAAGACTCCTACGATCTGCTGACCGATCGCGAGAAGGAAGTCCTGCAGTTGCTGGCCGAGGGCAAGTCCAACAAAGAAGCCGCCAGCCTGCTCAGCGTGAGCCTGTACACGATTGAAACGCATCGCAGCCGCTTAATGCAGAAGCTCAACCTGCACAGCACGGCCGACATTGTGTTGTACGCGGTCCGGAAACGGATTATCCAGTAAAGTCGCGGTAACGTTCCGCCTCGGTTTCGAGTCACAATGAAGCCGTGCGCCGCCGTTTCGTGATCCTCGCCTTCGCGTGCCTTAGCATGTGCGCACCGGTGCGCGGATACTCGGTCCTTACGCACGAAGCCATCATCGATGCCAGCTGGTCCAAGGACTTGCGGCCCATGCTGGAACGTCGCTTCCCCGGCCTGAGTGCTGAGCAACTGCGCACGGCCCACGCCTATGCCTATGGCGGCGCCATCGTCCAGGACATGGGCTATTATCCGTTCGGCAGCAGGTTCTTCAGTGATTTAGTTCATTACACGCGGAGCGGCGACTTCATACTGGCGCTGCTCCGGGAGGCGCAGGACCCCAACGAGTATGCCTTCGCCTTGGGAGCCCTGGCGCATTACGCAGCGGATAATCTGGGCCACCCGATCGCCGTCAATCGCACGGTGGCGATGGAGTATCCCAAGCTGGCGAGGAAATACGGTAAGGAGGTGACCTACGAAGACGACCGCGGCGCACATTTGAAAGCCGAGTTCGGCTTCGACGTCATTCAGGTGGCGCGTGGTCTTTACGCTTCCGACTCCTATCACGACTTCGTGGGTTTCCAAGTGGCCCGCCCGGTGTTAGAGCGCGCTTTCGAAGACACTTATTCGCTGCCGCTCAGCAGTCTGTTTGGCGATATGGACCTGGCACTCGGCACCTTTCGCTACGCGGTGAGCCGCGCGATTCCGGAAATGACCAAGACCGCCTGGGCAACGAAGAAGGATGAGATTCAGAGTCTGCAATCCAGCATGACCAAGCGGAAATTCGTCTACCGGCTCTCGCAGGCTACTTATCGCAGGGAATGGACCCGCAAATATCGGCGACCCGGACCGGGCGCGAGGTTCCTCGCCTGGCTCTTCAACCTGATCCCCAAAGTCGGCCCACTTCAAGCCTTAGCCTTCAAAGTTCCGCCGCCGGCCGGGGAGAACCTGTTTCTCACGAGCCTGAAGGACACCCTGGAGCGTTATCACGGTCTGCTGATGGTAGTAGAACAAGGCCAGCTCCAACTGCCGAACGAGAACTTCGATACGGGCGTGCCCACGCGTTGGGGGGAATACCGGCTGGCCGACCAAGCGTATTCGAAGCTGCTGGAACGTTTCGATGGCGAGCCCGCGAAGGTCAACGACGCATTGCGCACGAACATTCTCAGCTTCTACGCCGGGACGGACGGTCCCTCTTCAGAAAAGGCGCGAACCGTGCTGGCCGCCTTACGCAGCCGCTGAAACGTTTCTCGCGCTTTATCGCGCGCCCGGGCGGGCCCCCGCCAGCGGGAGGACGACCGCGATGCGCGTGCCTTTGCCGGGTTCCGATTGAATGGAGACGTTGCCGCTGAGCTCACGGACGCGCTCGGTGATCCCCAGCAATCCCAGACCATAAGACACGCCGCCATCCTGATCGAAGCCCACGCCGTCGTCTTCCACCACGGCGGCGATCTGTCCGTCGGCGTCTTCCAGCTTCACCCGGATATTCTTGGCGTGAGCGTGCCGCGCGCAGTTGGTGAGGCCTTCCTGCACGATGCGGTACAAATACGTCCGGTGCGGATCCGGCACGTCTTTCAAATCGCCATCCACTTCCAATTGGATGGGAGTGTGGTAGCGCCGGGAATACTCGCGCGTCTGCCATTCCAGCGCCGGGCCCAGTCCGAGCACATCCAGCATCGCGGGCCGCAGCCCCATGGCGATGTCGCGGGTAGTTTTCAGCGTGCTCTCGGCCAACTTCTTGGCCTGTTCCAAATGCGGATCGGTCTCGCCATTGGCCGGCCGCGAGCGTTCCAGATTGCCGAGTTCCATCCGCAGTGCCGTGAGCAGTTGCCCGATTTCGTCGTGCAACTCGCGCGAGAGCGATTTGCGCTCCTGTTCCTGTGAGGAAACCAGTTGCTGTGAAAGGAGCCGCAACCGGTCTTCCGCCTTGGCCGTTGCCTTTTGGTGCGCGGCCGTCTCCTTCTCCAGCGACGAGATCCGGAAGATACTCGCGCCCGCGATGATCGCGCCCAGAACCAGCGCGGTCAGGATGGTCTCCCAGATGTCGTTCTCCAGATTTGCGACCGAGTCGCTGAGCTCTTTCCGGCGCGACTCGAAACTCTCTTCGTTTAATTTGCCCAGCTCCTCGGCGATCGCGAAGATAGGCGTGGTTTCCGAGCCGAACCCGTCGTCCACAAATGCGGGTTTCACCGACTCGGCGGGCGCTTGTTGAAACTCGCGCGCCACAGCGTTTAGATAGCTTCCCAGGGCTCTCTCCAGACGCTCTACCGCCTGACTGCTTTGCTGCGGCCGCACGGACTTCAGCCGTTCGAGGTCGCCGGCGATTTTCATGCGCAGGTCCGTCAGCTGGTCGGAGTAGTTCGTGCCCAGGAAGCCGGCGACTTTCAGCAAACGGTCCCGCCGCAGCACCGCTACACGGGAGGTTTCCGTGCGGATGCCTTCAATCAGATTCTCGATGCGCCGGTAGTTGTCTTCCACCGCCAGGATCTGTTGATGAATCTGCCGCGTCTCCTGGATGTTCGCCACGCCGGAAAGGCCCATGATCAGAAGCATGAACCCCAGGCCGAATACCGAGACAGGCCAGATGCTTTGTTGAGCGGTTTTCACTTTAGTCCTGCAGAGCCCAAAACCTTAGTATTTCCCGAGTCTTACTGAGTCCCACTCACCAATCGACGGGATTGTTCGGTTCCATTAGCTGGGTAAGAATGAATCATCGGGTTACGACCCGCCGCGGCGTACTACGAGCCGTGCAGTCACTCAAGGAGGAGAACAATGACCCTAGTCCCGACTCTTATTCGCTTTGTCAAGGCCTGGCGCGATCAGCGAGGCCAGGATTTGATTGAATACGCCCTCATGGCCGGCTTCGTGGCGGTTGCCGCCGGAGCCATCATGCCGGGTGTTGCTTCCAGCATCAGCACTATCTTCAGCCAGATTTCGTCGGTCATGGCTGCTGCCGCTTCGCAGAGCTAATTTTGGGAGGAAGTGGCACGTCCCATCCTCCTTGTAATCCGTAACGTTCGTCTGAACCGGTCTTTGGTCGAACTTTCCCGCAGGCTGCCCGTACAGTACAGGTATGGGCAGCCTTTTCTCTGACCTCCGCCACGCCGTTCGCGTTCTGCGCCAGAATCCCGGCTTCACCTTGGTGGCCGTCGCAGCACTCGCTCTGGGCATCGGCGCCAACACGGCCATCTTCTCGGTGGTCAACGCGGTGCTGCTTGCACCTCTGCCTTATCCGGATTCCGGCCGGATCATGCGCATCGAACGGTCTTACAATGGCAAGACCGGCGGCGGCGGCTCCGTCTCCATCCCCAAGTTCATGGCCTGGAAGCGGGCCAACCAGACCTTCGAGGCCATGGCCCTGTATGATTTCTCCGGGCCGGGGCTGAATCTCGGGTCGGGCGACCATCCCCAACAGATCAAAGGCATCCACGTATCCCAGGAGTATTTCAATGTCTTCGGCGTCGCACCCGCCATCGGCCGCGGCTTCCTGCCGCAGGAGGACCAGCCGGGCGGCGCCAAGGCTGCGGTCCTGGGCGACGATCTGTGGAAAAACCGGTTCGGCAGCGATCCGTCGATTGTGGGTAAATCGATTTTGCTGGGCGGTGACCCTTACACGGTCGTGGGCATTCTCCCCGTCAGCTTCCACTCCGATCCCCCGGCCGATGTCTTCATTCCGATGCAGGCCGATCCGAACAGTACGAATCAGGGGCACTACCTGCTGGCCGCGGGGCGACTGAGGCCGGGAGTCACGCTGGAGGCGGCACAGGCCAACATGAAGGTCGCGGGCGAGCGCTTCCGCGCCGCGAACCCGAAATGGATGGACAAGAGCGAAGGCGTGGGGGTCACGCCGCTGCGCGATGCCGTGGCCGGCGATGTGCGCCTGCCGCTGCTGATTCTGGTGGGCGCGGTCGGATTTGTTCTGCTGATCGCCTGCGCCAATGTAGCCAATCTTCTGCTCGCGCGCGCCGCCGGGCGGCAGCGTGAAATCGCGATCCGCACGGCGATCGGCGCCAACCGCTGGCACCTGATCCGCCAACTCCTCACCGAAAGCCTGCTGCTCGCCGGGCTTGGCGGCGCGTTGGGCTTCGTGATCGGCGCTTGGAGTGTGCCATTGCTGCTGGCCTTGAGCCCCGGCAACCTGCCGCGTGTAAACGATCCGCAGCACCTGGCATCAGCCGTGTCGACGTTTAACTGGCCGGTTCTCGCATTTACGCTTGCCGTCGCGCTGGCCACCGGCGTTCTTTTCGGAGTGTTTCCGGCTTTGCAAGTCTCCAAGCTGGACGTCAACGCTAACCTGAAAGAAGCCAGCGGCCGCTCTGGCACGGGCCTACGCCACAATCGCGCGCGCGGCGTGCTGGTGGCCGCCGAAATGGCACTGGCCGTGATCCTACTGGCCGGGGCGGCGCTCATGATCCGCACCTTTGTGGGGCTGCATTCCGCGCAGCCCGGCTTCGACCCGCATAACGTCCTGACGATGCAGACGTCGCTCACCGGCGGGCGGTACGATGCCACTGCCAAGGCGGAAGCCTTCGTTCGCCAGGCGACCCAACGCATCGAAACGCTGCCGGGTGTGCAGGGCGCGGCGTGCACCATCATGCTTCCGGTGGAAGGAGGCGTCGATCTGCCGTTCAGCATCGAAGGCCAGCCGCCGCCCAAGGGTGATTTGTACAACGGCGACCAGCAGTGGCGCTTCGTCGGCGCGCATTACTTCAGCGCGCTGCACGTGCCGGTGCTGCGCGGGCGGTCCTTCGATGAACGCGACACCGCAAAGTCCGAGCACGTGGTCATCATCAACCAGGCGTTCGCCAAGAAATACTGGACCAAGGGCGACCCGGTGGGCCAGCGCATGACCATCGGAAAAGGATTGGGGCCGCAGTTTGAAGAACCGGCTCGCGAGATTGTCGGCATCGTCGGCAACATCCGCGAGACCAGCTTGCAGGGCGTCGATGAGCCGGCCATGTACGTCCTCGAGAGCCAGATCACCGACGGCTTAACGCAGCTTGCCAACAGCGTGATCCCGTTGAGCTGGGTGATTCACACGGCCGGGGATCCGGCAGCGCTGAGCAGCGCGGTACAGGCCGAATTCCGCGCCGTCGACAGCCTGGTGCCGGTATCGAAAATCCGCACCATGGAGCAGGTGCTGTCCGAATCCACCGCGCGGCAGAGTTTCAATATGCTGCTGCTGGCCATTTTCGCGGGCCTGGCTCTGCTGCTCGCGGCGATCGGGATTTACGGCCTGATGTCGTACACGGTGGAACAGCGCACGCAGGAAATAGGGATCCGCATGGCATTGGGAGCCGGGCGCGGCGACATGCTGAAGCTGATCGTGCGGCAGGGCATGATTCTGGCCGGTGTGGGCGTGGTGATCGGCTTGGCTGCGGCTTTCGGGCTGACGCGAGTGCTGGCCAGCCTGCTGTTCGGGGTGAAGACGACGGATCCGGTGACTTACGTTGCCGTCGGAGGCATCCTGCTCGCCGTGGCGCTGGTGGCAACATATATTCCGGCGCGGCGCGCCACGCAGATAGACCCGCTGATCGCTTTGCGCTACGAATAGTATGTATGCGGTTTGTGGTCGGGCTGGCGCTCGCGGCGGTATCTGCCCGAGCGGCTGAGCCGCCCACTTTCGCCCGCGACATCGCGCCGATCGTTTACCAGAAATGCGCGCCGTGCCATCATCCCGGCGATGCCGCTCCTTTCTCGCTGTTGAGCTATCAGGACGTGAAGAAGCGCGCGGGCCAAATTGCCGCGATTACTCGCAACGGTTACATGCCGCCCTGGCTGCCCGAGCATGGTTATGGCGACTTTGCCAACGACCGTAGCCTGACCGCGGCTCAGATTGAGACCATCGCAGCGTGGGTGCGCGCGGGCGTGCCCGAAGGTCCGGCGGCCGACGTCCCTGCTGCTCCATCCTTCCCCACCGAGTGGCAGCTTGGCCAGCCCGATCTGGTGCTCGAAGCTAGGAGTGCCGTTGATCTGCCCGCTTCGGGCACCGACCTCTATTGGAACGTCATCTTCACGCCTAATCTGACCGCGCGCCGCTGGGTGCGCGCGATCGAGATCCGGCCCGGCATCCCGCGCGTGGTGCATCATGCCAACCTCCTGGTAGACCGCACCGGATCGGCGCTCTTGCAGGAGACCGCGCCGGGGAAGGGCTTTCCGGGCATGGACCTGGAGATCGGACGCAGTCCCTTCGATCCGGACGGTAATTTTCTGTTCTGGAAGCCTGGCAGCGCCCCCCACATCGAACCGGACGGCTTCGCCTGGCGACTCGACCCGGGCAACGACCTTGTGCTGAATCTGCACCTGCAGCCTTCCGGCAAGCCGGAACACGTGCGGCCATCGCTCGGCCTGTACTTCACGGACAAGCCGCAAACAAAATTCCCGATCCTGGTGCAGCTGGAAGACGACCAGGATCTG
Organism: Bryobacteraceae bacterium; assembly: GCA_035501155.1. Classification (GTDB taxonomy): domain Bacteria; phylum Acidobacteriota; class Terriglobia; order Bryobacterales; family Bryobacteraceae; genus Palsa-89. The sequence goes on along the minus strand of DATJWO010000028.1, from coordinate 34,654 downwards.
GACATCCCCGCTGGCGACCGCGACTTCCCTATTGCGGATGACTTCCAGCTACCGATGGACGCCGATGTCCTGGCGGTCTATCCGCACGCCCACTATCTGGGCAAATTGCTCGAAGCCTACGCCACGCTGCCGGATGGCTCGAAGAAGTGGCTGATCCGCATTCCCAACTGGGACACGAACTGGCAGGCGGTCTATTATTACCGCGAGCCGGTATTCCTGCCGAGGGGCTCCGTCATCCACATGCGGTATCACTACGACAACTCGGCAGCCAACGTACACAATCCCAACAATCCTCCCAAGCGAGTTCGGGCGGGCAACCGGGCTACCGACGAAATGGGCCACTTATGGCTGGAGGTCCTGCCGCGCGGGCCAGGCGACCGGCGGCGCGAACTACAAGAAGCTCTTCTGCGGCATCGCGTGATGAAGAATCCGAACGACGCGGAAGCGCACATGAATCTGGGCGCGATCATGCTGTCCCGGCTGGACCCGCAGGGAGCCGTCACGGAACTGCGGGCGGCGGCGCGACTTGATCCAAAGCGTCCGCAAGTTCACAACATGCTGGGGCTGGCGTTGGCCACGCTGCACCGCAACGCCGAAGCGATCCCGCAGTTCCAGGCGGCCTTGCGGGCACGCCCGGATTACGCCAGCGCCCGCTTCAATCTGGCCACCGCGCTGGCCAAAACCGGCAAGATCGACGAAGCCATCCAGAACCTGCGCCGGATCTTAGCCGCCAACCCCGAGGATGCCTACGCCAAGCGGCGCCTGGCCGAACTGCTGGCGCTTAAGGCAAATCCCTGAATCGGGAACAAAACCGCTAATTCTGGCGTATACTCGGTTAACAAGCCTATGAGTTTCCTCTCCAAACAGTTCATCGATGTTATCCAGTGGACCGAACCGGAAGACGGCATCCTGGCCTACCGCTATCCCATGGAAGACATGGAGATCCAGAACGGCGGCAAGCTCACGGTGCGCGACTCGCAGGCCGCCGTCTTCGTAAACGAAGGGCGCATTGCCGACGTTTTCGCCCCTGGCCTTTACACGCTCAGCACCCAGACGCTGCCTCTCTTGACCTACATCATGAACTGGGACAAAGCCTTCAAGTCCCCGTTCAAATCCGATGTCTACTACTTCTCGACGCGCCTGCAAACCGACCAGCGCTGGGGCACGGCGACGCCGATCACGGTGCGCGACAAGGAATTCGGCGCCATCCGCTTCCGCGGCTACGGCATCTATGCGTACCGGATCGCCAATCCGAAAGTGTTCTACGAAAAGGTGAGCGGCACGCGCGATATCTACCGCGTTCCGGAGCTGGAAGGGCAGCTACGCAACACGATCATCGCGCGGATGACCGATACGTTCGCGCAAAGCTCAATCCCGTTCCTGGACATGGCGGCGAATCAGCAGGAACTGGGGAACAAGATCGCGGAGAATCTGAAGCCCGCGTTTGCCGACTTCGGGCTTTCGCTCGAAAGCTACGTGGTGGAGAACATCTCGCTGCCCGATGAGTTGCAGAAGATGCTCGACCAGCGCATCAGCATGAATATGTTGGGCGACATGAACAAGTACACGCAGTTCCAGGTGGCGCAGTCCATGCCGATCGCGGCCGCGAATGAAGGCGGCGGGGCGGCGGGTATCGGAGCGGGATTGGGCGCGGGCATGGTGATGGCGCAGACCATGATGGGCGCCGTTCGGCCTCCCGAGGCTCCTCCTCCGGCAGCTCCCGCGGGCGGTGGCGGTCCAGCGGCCGCACCTCCAGCCGCTCCGGCGGAACCCGCTGCCGGCACGAAGTTCTGCATCAATTGCGGCAAACCGATTCCACGGGCCTCGAAGTTCTGCCCGGAGTGCGGCGGCGCCCAGCAGTAAGGAACAATGAGCGGCCTGGAGTGGATTGTGGAGGCGCACGGCTGCGATCCGGTCGCGCTGACGAGCACCCGGCGGCTCGCAGACCTATTCCAGGCCCTGATTGCAGCTCTGGACCTTCACCCGCTCGACAAATCCAACTGGCATCAGTTTCCGGGCACCGGCGGCATCACCGGCGTGACCCTGCTCACAGAGTCGCACCTGGCCTGTCACACGTTCCCCGAGTACGGGTCGATGTGCCTGAATATATTTTGCTGCCGCCCGCGTCCCGGCATGGATTTTGAAGCACTGCTCAAGCAGGCACTCGGGGCGGAGCGGGTTTCCGTGCGCCAAGTGGAGCGTCCCTACCAGACATGACCGCTCCCGCCGCGAACTGCCCCAACTGCGGCGCTCCGGTGAAGTTTCTGTGGTCGAGCGCCGTGCAAACCACGTGCGAATTCTGCCACTCCATTTTGGTGCGGACCGACCTGGATCTGAAGAAGGTCGGCGAAGTAGCTGATCTGCCCGAGGACGCTTCACCGATTCAGATCGGCACCGAGGGCGTCTACAACAACAAAAGCTTCCTGGTGGTGGGCCGCATCCTGTACGAATATGAACAGGGCGGCTGGAACGAATGGCACATCGTCTATAACGACGGAACCAGTGGCTGGCTGGCGGATGCACAGCTCGAATACGACCTGTCCTGGTGGACGCAGCCGCCCGCATCTCTGCCGGCATCCGATCAAATCAGACGCGGCCAGCAGTACCAGTGGGACGGCAAGACCTACGAGGCGACGTCGCTCACCCGCGCGCATTACAAGGGCGTGCAGGGCGAACTGCCATTCGAGTATTGGGACAAAGCCGATTTACTGTTCGCCGACCTCCGCACGGCGACGGGCGAATTCGGCACCGTTGACTACAGCGAAAATCCGCCCCTTCTGTTCCTGGGCCGGGCGGTGGACTTCGCGGACCTGCATTTGAAAAATCTTCGCGAGTTTGAGGGTTGGTCATGACCGTCAAGGTCAAGTCCATTTCGTGCCCCAACTGCGGCGGGCCGGTACAGATTCGCGGCTTTGCGCACACGCTCAGCGTGACCTGCCCGCAATGCGGCAGCATCCTGGACACGTCCACCCCGGAAGTCGAAATCCTGCAAAAGATCCAGGGGAAATCGCACATCCAACCCAAGATTCCACTGGGGTCTCGCGGCAAGATCGGCGACACGATGTACGAGGTGATCGGCTTCCAGGTCCGGCAAGAGGCAGGCGACGCCGCGTACTACTGGGAAGAATACCTGCTCTTCAATCCTTATCAAGGCTTCCGGTACCTCACGCAGTCTGACGGCCACTGGAACTTTGTGCGCGTGATGAGCGCGCTGCCGGAAGGAACGCGGGCCAAAGGCAAGGTCGCGGTGCGGCTGGGAGACCAGACTTACCTGGCTTTCGACAGCTTGACCGCCAAGACCATTTTCGTGCTGGGGGAATTTCCCTGGCAGGTGCGGGTGGGCGACTCGGCCGCCTGTCAGGACTTCATCGCGCCGCCGTACATGCTGTCGTCGGAGGCCACGGGCGGAGAAATCACCTGGTCGCGCGGCGAGTACATCACGGGCGCGCAACTCTGGCAGGCGTTCCGGCTGCCGGGACCTCCGCCCGCCGCCACTGGAATCTTCGCCAACCAGCCGGCCCCTCATAAAGGCACCGTCGGCTCGGCGTGGCGCACCTGGTTGTGGCTGAATGTCGCGCTGGCCGCCATGGTGTTCTTTTTTTTGATTGCTTCGCCGGGCCGCGTGGCCTTCAAGGACAGCTATGTCTATGTGCCGGGAGTGAAGAGCGATGCGGCGTTTGTAACTCCGAGCTTTCAATTGACCGGCCGCGATTCCAACGTCGAACTGGGCATCCGGACCAATCTCGAGAATAACTGGGCCTATTTCAGCTTCGCACTGATCAACAACGAAACCGGCCAGGCCTTCGACTTCGCGCGCGAAGTGAGTTACTATCGTGACTCCGATGGCAGCGAGGGGAGCCCCAACAACAGCGTGATCATTCCGTCCGTGCCGTCGGGCCAATACTACCTGCGCGTGGAGCCGGAAACCGATAACAAATCGGCGAGCGTGCGCTACGACTTGGAACTGCGCCGCAATGTCCCCAATTTTGGCTTCTTCGGAGTGGCTTTCCTGCTGTTGCTGATCCCGCCGATTGTGGCCACGTTTCGCCGGGGTGGTTTTGAAGCGGCCCGCTGGCGTGAAAGCGACTTTGGACAGTCGCTGGCCAGCGGAGGAGGAGACGAGTGAGACCGCTGTTCCTGATCTACGGCGCCATGCTGCTCGGCCTCACTGGCGTCGCCGAGTACCGCGGCTGGAGCTGGTCCAGCGTCAACCAGCAGCGAGTTCTGCCGAAATCGATTCGCGATAACCCCGGCGCGTACCGCTCGTCGTATGGCGGTTATTCCCGCTACATCGGAGGCAAGTGATCGTGAGCAATTTCTTGAACGCTCTGCTTTACTCGGCACTGGGCATCGTGATTTTTGTGCTGGCTTTCTTTCTCGTCGACCGGTTCACTCCGTATCATCTGTGGAAGGAGATCGTGGAAGACAAGAACGTCGCGCTGGCGATTCTGATCGGCGCGATGTCCATCGGGATGTGCATCATCATCGCCGCGGCCGTCCATTAGTGGTGTCTGGTGTCGATTGCGCTTTTTCTTTCCGTCTTTCTGATCGCCGCTTGCGGGCTGATCTATGAGTTGATCGCCGGCACGCTGGCCAGCTATCTGCTCGGCGATACGGTCTTCCAGTTCTCCACCATCATCGGCTGCTACCTGTTCGCGATGGGCATCGGCAGCTACCTGTCGCGCTTTCTGGGCCGCGGGCTGGTGGCTCGCTTCGTTTCCATCGAGCTGATGGTCGCTGTCGTCGGCGGCTTTTCGTCGTCGCTGTTGTTCCTCGCGTTCGCCTATACGGAGGCCTTTCGACTGGTGCTGTACGTTGTCGTCATCCTGGTCGGGACGCTGGTCGGCCTGGAAATTCCGCTGCTGCTACGCATCCTAAAAGAGCGCATCCAGTTTCGCGAGCTGGTCTCGCAGGTGCTGACGTTCGATTATCTGGGCGCGCTCGGCGCGTCGCTGCTGTTTCCCATTCTGCTGGTCCCGAAGCTGGGCCTGGTGCGGTCGGCTCTTTTGTTCGGGATCTTCAATGCCGGGGTGGCGCTGTGGTCGACATGGCTGTTTCGCGAGCAGATTGGTAGCGCTCCAATGTTGCGTGCCGGATCCGTCGTAGCAATTGTGCTGCTGGGCGGCGGAATGGTCTTCGCAGATCGCATCTCTTCGGCCGCCGACAACAACCTGTACGCCGACGAAGTGATTTTCAGCCGGAACACTCCCTATCAACGCATCGTGCTGACCAAGTGGAAGGACGATCTGCGGCTGTTTCTCAACTCGCATCTGCAGTTCAGCTCGCGCGACGAATACCGCTATCACGAAGCTTTGGTGCATCCCGGGTTAGCTGCAGTGCCGGGCGCACGCCACGTGCTGGTGATGGGCGGCGGCGACGGTCTGGCGGTGCGCGAGATTCTGAAATATCCGTCGGTGGAAAGCGTCACGCTGGTGGATCTCGATCCGGAAATGACTCATCTGTTCACCACGCATCCGGTATTGTCGGCGCTGAACGAGCATTCGTTTTCGAATCCGCGCGTTCACGTGATCAACGCCGATGCATTTCGCTGGCTGGACACGAACACCAGCCAATATGAATTTATCGTCGCCGATTTCCCCGATCCCACCAGCTACGCCTTAGGCAAGCTCTTCACCACTGCGTTCTACCGGCTCGCCGCGAAACATCTCTCGGCCAATGGCCTGATGGTGGTGCAAAGCACCTCACCACTGTTCGCGCGCCAATCCTACTGGTGCATCGTGGACACGGTGAAACAGGCCGGCCTGCGAACATATCCGTATCACGTCTACGTGCCGTCGTTCGGCGAGTGGGGTTACGTCATCGGCAGCTTCGCGCCGTACGAGCCGCCGCGTCACTTGCCCGCCGGACTTCGATTCCTTTCGACCAGCAATGTAGGGGAGCTGTTCGTGTTTCCTGTGGACATGCAGCCCGTGCCCGCCGAGCCGAACCGGCTGAACGACCAGGTCCTGGTTCGATACTACGAACAGGAGTGGAAGGACGTAGCGCACTAGTGCCGTTCACACGCCGCGAGGTTTTGGGCGCGCCGGCGCTGCTCGGATTGTGGCGCAAGACCGATCGCGTCGTCACCGGCAGTTTCGTCAACGATTCGTTTCCCACGGGCCACCGGCTGCGCGATCACGCCACGTTCGCGGCGCCCAAGCAGCAACTTCGCGTGCCCATAGTCATCGTGGGCGGCGGCATGGCGGGCTTGAACGCGGCCTGGCATCTGGACAAGCGCGGCTTTCGCGACTTCGTGCTGCTTGAAATGGAGCAGCGTGCGGGCGGCAATTCGCGCTGGGGCGAAAACGCGATTTCGAAGTTTCCCTGGGCGGCTCACTATGTTCCCGTGCCAGCCAAAGGCGAATCGCTCGCCCGGGAACTGTTCGAGGAACTGGGCATCTGGCGCGATGGCCAGTGGGATGATCGCATGCTGTGTTTCGACCCCCAGGAGCGCTTGTTCATCAATGGCCATTGGCAGGAAGGCATCGAGCCGGAGGATGGCGCCACGGTGCGCGATCGCGAGCAATACAAGCGCTTCCAGGCAATGGTGGCCCAATTTCGTGCGACGGGTGAATTCACCATCCCCATCGACCGCGGATTGAAGCCCTCGCCGCTCGACCGGATGTCAATGGCAGCCTGGCTCGCCGAGCAGCGCTTCGATTCGCCGCTCCTTCGTTGGTACATCAACTACGCGTGCCGCGACGATTATGGCGCGCTGGCGCGGGACACATCGGCGTGGGCGGGCATCCAGTACTTCGCCTCCCGCGAGCCGGAAGAGAAAGGTCCGCTGACCTGGCCCGAGGGTAACGGCTGGATCGCGGCGCGGCTGATCGCCAAGCTCGCCCGCTACATTCGAAGCGGCTCGCCGGTGTATCGAGTCGCGCGCGATGGCGGGACATTGCGCGTCTTTACCGAACAGGCGGAATATCTCGCCGAGGCCGTCATTTGGGCCGCGCCGACCTTCATCGCGTCTTATATCATCGAGGGCGCGTCGCCCGCCAAAGGCTTTCAATACTCACCGTGGCTCACGGCCAATCTGACGCTCGACCGCATTCCAGATCAGAAGGGCTCCGAGCCGGCGTGGGATAACGTCGTCTTTGATTCGCCGACGCTCGGCTACGTGAACGCGACGCATATGAGCCTCGCGACGCACATCGACAAGACGGTCTGGACTTTCTATTGGTCGCTCGCCGACCACACGCCCGCGGATGCTCGCCGCCTGCTTCTGGCCAAAGATTGGAACTACTGGAAAGAAGCCGTTCTGAACGACCTGGAGCGCGCACACGGGGACATCCGACAGTGCGTCGCGCACATGGACATCATGCGAATCGGGCATGCGATGGCACGGCCCGCACCCGGCTTCATTTTTTCGGAAGAGCGCGAGCGCTGGCTGAAACCTTTGGGAAACATTTTCTTCGCGAATTCCGACCTAAGCGGATTCTCGATTTTCGAAGAAGCGCAGTACCGAGGCGTGGAAGCCGCGAAACGCGCGCTCGGCGTGCTCGGCAGGGCCTGACTCAGGAGCTGAGGCTAGGTGGATGGCGCTTGTGCCAGTTGGTGCGATCTTGAAAAGCCCTGCCCAGGGCCAGTAGGCGATTCTCGGAGAACGGTGGACCCACAAGCTGAATCGCCATCGGCATTCCGTCGGCGAATCCGCAGGGCAGCGAGAGAGCCGGCAGACCAGCCAGATTGCCGGCCGGGATCAACGCGGTGAGGCCACCACCCGGAGCGGCGGTCGTGGAGCGGCGATCCAGCGGCTCGCTGATCTTGGGAGCCGGGGCCAGGCGCGAAGGCGCCAGCAGCACGTCCACATTCTCGAACAGGTCATGAAAGCCATCCTGGATGAGCCGACGGATACGCATCGCCTTCAGGTAATCCTTCGCAGGAATCTCAAGGCCCGCTTTCAATCCGGCGATCTGCTTCTCGTCAGCCAATTGATCCACTTGGCCGCTTTGAACGAGCGGCTCGAAGATGGAAGAACCTTCCACGGAGATAATGGTGCTAATGACCGCGCCATAAGGGAAGTCGGGCAATTTCGTCTCGGACAACTGTACGCCGGTGGAGCGGATGGTTTCGAGCGCCTTGGCGAAGTCGGGGCGCGCCGCCTGGTCGACGGCTTCGCTGAAGTCGGCAGGAGCGAAGCCAACGCGCGTCTGATTGAGCGCATTCGCATATTCGGGGACGTAGTAGAAGCTCTTGCCGGCGGACATTGGGTCGTCGTGGTCGCCGCCCGCGATCTCGTGCAGCACTAGGCCGCAGTCTTCGGCGGAGCGGCAGATCGGACCGATCTTGTCGAGCGTCCAGGACAGCGCCATCGCGCCGTAGCGGCTCACCAGGCCGTAGGTGGGACGCAGTCCGGTCACGCCGCAAAAGGAACTGGGAGTCAGGATTGAACCCGAGGTCTCCGAGCCGAGCGCATAAGTCACCAGGCCGGCCGCCACCGCAATCGCAGAGCCGCTGGAAGAACCGCCCGACCAGCGCGTGGTGTCCCAAGGATTCAAGCCCGGGCCGGTGAGCGAAGCGCTGGCATAGCGATAGCTGGGCCCGCCGGCGAGTTCCACCATGGCGAGCTTCGCCGTCAGGATGCCGCCGGACTTGTCGATTTTCTTTAGCGCCGTGGCGGTGTAGTCGAAGACCTGACTGGCATACGGCTTGGCGCCCCAGGTAGTGGGATGCTTCGCAAAGGACAACAGGTCTTTTGCGCCGTAAGGCACGCCCTGCAGCGGACCTCGCAGCCGGTCACGCTTCAGATCGCCATCCACGTCCTTGGCGGCCTTGAGCGCTTCCTTGCGCAGCGAGAGCGCCACCGCGTTGTACTGGGGCCCAAGCCTTTCCAGACGTTCGGTAAACGCCCGCGCCAGCTCGACGGCGGAGAATTCCTTCTTCTGAAGGGCCTGGTTGATCTCGGTGATGCTGGCGAAGAAAATGTCGTCCGGGACGGAGGCCATGGCGGGCACCTAGGGCTTGAACACGAACGCAGGTTCGGTCGACATAGGAAAGGTGACCCGGGCGAGCGTGTCCGAGTTATTGCGCAGAGTTACCCGCGCTTGCTGGAGTTCCTGGTCGGCGCTCGCTGGCAGCGGGCTCGCCGGCTGCGGCGTTTGAGCGAGCGCGGCAACCGAGACAGAGAGCGCAGCGGCGGCTTCCCGGCGGGTTAACTTCGTCTTCACCACTTTCAGTGTCTCTTATTTCGAGCAGCTAAGAATTCGGCGTAAGGGCTTCCAGCGCCGCCTTCTCCATCACGGCGCGCGGCGCCTGCGCACCGGTCCAGATTTCAAATTGCCGCACGGCCTGCTCCAGAAACATCTGGACGCCGGAAATCACGGCCAGTCCTTGCGAGGAAGCGCGACGGAGGAGAGTGGTCTGCATGGGATTGTAGACCATGTCGAAAACCAGGTCGCCGGGGATGGCGTCAGGGAAAAAACAGCTTTCGGTGTGCGGGAACATGCCGAGCGGCGTGGCATGCACCACGGCATCGAAACGGCGGCCATTGAGCTGCTCGCGTTGCAGTGGCTCGGCGCCGCAGGCACGGGCGAGCGAGCGCACGCGGTCGGGATTGCGCCCGACGATGGTCACTTTGGCGCCGCTGTCCACTAAGGCATAAGCCGCGCTACGAGCCGCTCCGCCGTTTCCGACGACCAGGACCGAAGACTTGGCGAGCCGCAGCTGCCGCGCTAAAGGAACCGTGACCGCGTCGGCATCGGTATTGGCGCCGCGCCATTTGCCGGCCTTCTTCCAGACGGTGTTGACGGCTCCAATGCGGCGCGCGAGGGGATCCACAATATCGAGGTAACGGAGCACCTTCTGCTTGTGCGGAATCGTGACGCTGAAGCCCGCGAGCGGGAGTTTTTCGGCGAGCACGAAGAAATCCTTCAACTGCGCCGGTTGAACCAGAAATGGCAAATAGACAGCATCCATGCGCTGGGCCTGGAAGGCGCGATTGTGCACCGCGGGCGAGATGGTGTGGCGCACGGGATCGGCGATGACGCCGTAGATTTTGGCAGCGCGAGAAAATTTCTCGACGCGATAGAGATGTCGCAGGATCCGCGCGCTGACCTGCCCGGTCGCGGTTCCTTCCGAAGCGTTGGGCGCGGCGTAGGTGAACATCCCGCCCCAGGCCGTGGCCAGAACGCGCGTGGGGAAGCCGGTCTCGCCCATGGCTAACACGATCAACGGCGTGCGGGGATGCGACTTGGTGAGCGCCAGGATGCGGAAATTGTCCGACGGTTTGCGCGCCGTGGTGACGAGCTTGTAACCATCGGCGGGAATGCGCAGCATGCGCCGCAGAACCGTTTCGGGCGATGGCGTGCCGTCGTAATTGTGATAGGAAAGCACCAGCCGCCCTTTGCCGCGCAAGGCGTCCAGGCGGGGGAGCGCGTTTTCGGCGCTTTCAATTTCGATGTCCACGGCTCGCGCGCCCGCTTCCAAGGCAGCGTTCAGGATTCGAATTTGATCCTCCACGCTGCCGTTGAACTTGCCCTGATTCTGGTGGCGGCGGCAGGTGGCCAGGATGCTGCAGTCCGGATGGGCGGTGAGAAACTTCCGTATGATCGCAATGCCCTGCTCCGGCGCCGGTAAATAGTCCAGGCGAAATTCGAAGAACGACTCGCCCGCGTTCACTTCACGGCGCGCGTGCTCCAAGAGCTTCTGCGCGTCCGGGAAACCCATTGCGATGCAGATCCGGGGAAGCGAGGTTGGATGCGGCATGAGCGCTGCGGAGGAGAACAGAATAACACAGGTGGTTGGTGGCTAGTGACTGGCGGCTGGTGATTGGCTGGCAGGCGCCTGTTGGGCTTTCCACGCCGAGAGGATGGAGGCCGGCGACGAGACCCAAATGCGCGTGCAGCCGGCGTCGCGCAGCGCGACCACTTGCTCGAGAGTCGCGGCCGGACTGTGACACTTAATTTTTAACCGGTCGCGCGAATTGCCAACAAGGATCGGAACGTCTTCCAGGCGGCTGGCGCCGATGTAATCCGCTCCGGCACGCCGGGCGATGCGGCACGCCAAAAGGTCCAGCTCTTCGTTCAGGTACTCGCCTTCCAGGTTCACCGCCAGCACGGCTCCGGACTGGTGGCAGGCATCGGCCATCTGCAGAAGTTCCATCTCGAGAAACTGGAACTGGCGGGAAATGAGCTTGCTGGTGTTCATGACGGTATCGATCTGGCGGACGCCGCGGCGCAAGAGGTCTTGAGTAGCGTAAACTTTCGCCGGGGTCGTGGAATAGCCATGCGGCGAGTCAACCAGCGCTCCTAGCACAACCGGCGAACCTTGCAGTTGGCGGGCCACCGACTCCACATCGGACGGACGAAGGATCACCGCGGCAAGACCCAGCTGCCTGGCTTCCTCGCAGCCGCGAATTACGTCGTCTTCGGAAAGTTCCGTGCGGATTAATGCGGATTCGAGTAACGGCGCCAAGTCCGGCGGCGCCGCGACGGATTTGTCTGTCTCGGGAGTGCTCAACGGGCGCGGCGTTTCCTGGCGACGGTGCCAACCGTGAGGCCCATCTCTTTCAAGCGCGCCTTGGCTTTGGCCGCCAGGTCGGGTTCAGATTCCAGATAACGGCTATACACGTCGCGGAATTCCTGCGCCGCCGAATCGTTCTTGCCCAGCGACATCAGGCTCATGGCCTTGAAGTAGTGCGAATCGGGGGTTCGGTTGTTGTCGGCGTACTGTTCCAGCACGGCGTCGAAGGCCTGTACAGCGTTGAGATAGTCCTTCTTTTGATAGTAGATCTGGCCCAGGTAATACTGCGCGTTCGCGTCAAACTGCGTGTTCGGAAAATACTTTAGATAGTCGACGAACTCCTGCTGTGCCAGGTCGTACTTGCCGCCGATGTAATCGCGGTAAGCGTTGCTGTAGGTAGTCTCTGCCGTCACCCCCGGGGGAGGACCGGCCGGAGCCGTCGCGGTGCCCTGGGATTGGGTGCTACCGTCCGGGGCGGTTCCCGGCGTAGCGCCCGGCGGCGGCGGAGGCGGCGTACGCAGCGTATTGATCATGTTTTGGAGATCCGCCATCTTGGCGTCCAGCTTGCCCATGCGGGTGTTCATGTCCAGCACGGACTCGCGGACGGCGCGGAAGTCCTCCGACATCTGATCCAGTTTCTGGCCAACGTTGGCCACCGGGCCGTTCAGGCTCTGCTGCTGCTGCTTCATGGCATCGCTGAACTTGTTGTCCATGATCGCCATGGCCGTGTTGGTCTTGTTCACGCTATCCAGCGTCTGCTGGACCAGCGCCTGCATGGCGGCCACCTTGGTGTCGAGCGCGCTCTGTAGATTCCGTACCTGATCCTGCAGCATGGCGACGTCGCGCTGCAGTTCCTGAATCTCTTTGCTCGCGCCGAAGACGGATGGCGCAAGGGCGAGAAACACAATCACCGTGCGAGACACATTCATAACCACTCCTATAGGCATCGCGAGCGCCGGCCCTGTGACCAGCGCCCGCTGTTGTGATTCACTCCGACTCTCCGCCTTACTGGCCGGGCGACAGATGGGCGCGCCGGTTCTTTTGCCAGCACTCCTCGGTCGCTTCGGTGCATTGCGGTCTTTCCTTGCCGTAGCTGATGGTCTTCAAGCGGTCGGCCGGGACGCCCAACTGCACCAGGAAATCCTTGGCGGCAGTGGCGCGGCGGTCGCCGAGAGCGAGGTTGTATTCGGCCGATCCGCGTTCGTCGCAATGTCCTTCCACGACGACGCTGAAGTTGGGATCCTGCGCGAAGATCTGTTTCAAGAGCGTGGCGTCCTTCATGAGCGCCTCATTGGCGTCGGCCCGGATGTCGCTCTTATCGAAATCGAAGTAAGCGTCCTGCGCCTGCTGCTGCAACATGTCGGCGCTGGAGAGGTGCGGCGCGGTCGGCGTGGGCGCGGGTGGAGGAGGCGGCGGCGTAGTCACCGAGACCGTGACGGAGCGGGAATCAGCCCCGCCGGGTCCGCGGACGCTCAATGTGTACGTCGTGCTGGCCGTGGGGAACACCTGGCGCTCGCCCTGGCTCTGCACCGCGCCAATGCCTTGATCGATGGACATATCGGTGGCGTTGCTGATGGACCACCGCAAGGTGGCGGACTGCCCGCGTTCGATCGTGGCGGGCTCGGCCGTAAAACTATTGATGACCGGGGCTTCGGCGCGTGGCGGCGCTGTAGTGGGCGGCGGCGGTGGGGGTGGCGGTGGCGGCGCCGGGGCCTTCTTGGCGCAACCGGCCGCAAAGACAACCAGCATCAACGTCAGCGCCAGCGCGCTGCCCTTGGTAGCGTGCAATCTCGAACTCTCACTCATCCGGACTTTCTCCTCTCCTCAACTCTGGTTCTATTGCGTTGCTTTCGACCAAACAGGCTTCTCGTTGTTACCCTGCGTCGTGAGCTGCCGCACATGGGTGCCATCGGCCAGCATCGTGTAGAGCTGCGTGGTCCTTCCGCGCTTCGATGCAAATACCAGATGGACGCCGTCGGGCGCCCAGCTCGGGTTCTCGTTTCGTCCGGCGCCATGTGTCAGTTGCACGTAATTGCGGCTGGCGACGTCCATGATAAAGATATTGTAGTTACCCGGTTCGAATCCACGCGTCCACACAAACGCGACATGCTGGCCATCCGGATTCCATGCCGGATTGCCGGCGTCTCCCTCCCCGTCGGTCAAACGAGCCACATCCGTTCCGTCAATATTCATTCTATATATTTGCGGCGTGCCTCCGCGCCCGGAGACGAAGATAACTTCGTTGCCGGTCTTCGGATTGATCTTCGGCTCGACGTCCAACGCACCAGAATGCGAAAGCCGCTTCAGATCTCCGCCATCCAGGTCGGTCTCGTAGATCTGGGAGTAGCCGCCGCCGGCGGTGGAGTAAATGAGTAAGTGGCGGCTGTCCGGCATGAAGTCGGAGGCGGCGTTCATGGATGCGTGTTGGTTATAGTAGACCAACTTACGGCCGGTTTCCAGCGAGTGTATGTAAATTTGCGGCTGGCCCAGATTTTCGGTCTGCTTCCCGAATTGCGGGAGCGCTTTCGAAGACGCTAACAGCGGGTAAGTGGTGAAGGCGATCTTCGTGCCGTCGGGCGAGACGGTCGGGAACGTGGTGATGGAACCGTAGTGTGTGAACTGTTTCTGGTCGGAACCGTCGTAGTTCATGGACCAGATCTCTTTGTGGCCGGTGCGGTCGGATACGAAGTAGATCTTGGTGCCGACCAGGCAGGTTCCTCCGAACTGTTTGGCGATGTCGCAGGCAAAATTCTCGGCGGCCTTGCGGGCGCCGTCCGCATCGAGCGTGCCGATATACGTCTTACCTATGAGCTGCGCGGAACTGGCGTTGGCCTGCCGGACATCGTCCAGCCAGCCGAGCGCGACGAACTGGCCGTTGTCTACCGCCGCATAACCGAAGGCGAGATATTGGGCGTTGACGGGAGGACCGGACCAGTCGGAAAGCCACGGCCCCTGGCTCTGCCCGTTGAGCGGCGGGCGGAAGTCGGTAGGCCGCTGAGGGACCTGGAGCGGGTAGGAGGTCTTAGGAGCGATCTTGACCTGGCCGGAGCCGTCCAGTTCCCGGTACAGCGTGTCGTTGAAGACGTTGATAAAGTTCTGCGCGTCGCCGGCGCCGCGGAAGTCGGGAAGGGCGATGACCGGCTTCTCTGACGGCTTGTTAATATCGCCCCGGATCTGAGCGTAAATGAACGCCGCGGTAGCGGCACCGATACTGACGAGAAGAATGGTTCGTTTCATCGTTGTAGTTGGAATCGGAGTTCCACGGTCGCCTGGTTGCGATCGTACGTGGCCGGAAGCGGTGGAAATGGGGCTGCGTCCATAACAGCGCGGAGGGCGGAGAAATCCAGAGTGGAATTGCCACTGCGCTGTGCAATCTGAGCATTCCGGATCGATCCGTCGCGCAGGATGTCAAAGGTGATGACCACGAGCGGCGCAGATGGTCCGGCTAATCCTCCGGTTTGCCATTTCTCCGTCACGCGCTGGATCACGAGCGTTGCGTAACCACCGAATCGAGTGCCGAAGACCGAATTGGGACCCACGCCAACTGCTCCCGTGCCGGGTTTTTGAAACATCGGAGAGACCGCGGCCTGGCCTTCGCTGTGGAAGAGTTGATTCTCTTTGAGCGGCTGCGGGTGGTAGCGTTCCGGCGCCTCCGGCCGGGGCTGCCGCTTGGCCAAACGGCTCTTCAGGGGAATCGCCTTCTCTGGCTCCTCCTTCACTTGTCTCCGCGGCTGCGCCTTGGGCGGCTGCGGCACCTGGAATTCCGTGTCGTTGGCCACCGGATTAATTGGGCCACTGCGAGACGGCAGCGGAATGTTCTTCACGGCGTTGACGGTTACAGCGTCGCCGGAGCTGGTATTAGCCGACCCCCAGTTTTCATGGGAGCGTTGGAAAGTCAGGCTCGACACAACGAACAAGCCGGCGAGCGAGACGTGTAACAGCACGGACTTGAGAAAAGGGCCGCGCAGAGACTCCCGTTCGTCCAGGACGTCGGTGTGTGTGATGTGCGGGGTCATGGCGTCATATCAGCGGCGCCTGTTGGCCGAATCTTCCGGCTGCGTGACCACGTTGACGCCGAGCTTGGCGTCGCCGAGGGTGGCGATGATCTGGGCGACGGACTCCCAGGAAGCGCCCTTGTCGGCTCGGACATACACCGAAGAAGCATTTCGGTAGCGCTTGTGGATCTCGTCAGCCAGCAAGTTGATGTTGACGGGGCGTTCGTTCAGGTACGATTCGCCCAGGCGTGTGATGGTGATCACCGGAAGATCCTGCACGTTCTCCTTCACCGGTTTCACTTTGGGCACCTCCACCTGGAGGCCGAACTCCATGACGTGCGCGGTCAGCATGAAGATGATGAGCAGCACCAGGACCACGTCGACCAGCGGCACGATGTTGATCTCGGCGAGCGCGCTCGTTCCACGGCGTCCGCGTCGCAGTCCGTTGGATGAAGGTGTGGTGGAGAATGCCATGCTATCGCTCCAGGCTTCGCTCGGTCAGATTCAGGAATTCAAGCTGGAAGTCCTCCATGCGCGCGGCAAACTCCCGCACAGCCGTCCCGAACACATTGTAGGCGATGGCGGCGGGAATTGCGGCGAAGAGACCCATGGCGGTGGTGATCAACGCCTCGGAGATACCCGGCGCGACGGCGCGCAGGCTCGCGGCGCCCGCGGTGGAGAGCTGCTGGAAGGCGTCGATGATGCCCCAGACGGTCCCGAATAGCCCGATGAACGGCGTGACGGTGGCAGTGGTGGCCAGAACACTCATGTTGCGTTCCAGGCGCGTGAGCTCCTCGCTCATGCCTAACTGCAGCGTGCGTTCGAGCGCCAGCGGGTTGGTGACGCTGCCGCGCGATTTCATCTGGCGGGTAACTTCGCTGTAGCCGAAGTCGAACACCACTACCAGCGGTGCGCGGCGGAATTGCTCGCTCACGGTGGCGATGGCGTCCAGAGTGGGAGACTTGCGGAAGGCGCGCAGGAAAGCGCGATTGGCGGCGCGCGCGTTGCGGAACAACGCCCACTTCGACAGGATCACCGCCCACGAGAGCAGTGAGAAGACCAGCAGAATCGCCATGACGGCCTTCGGCAACGGCCCGGAACTGAGAATCAGATCCCAGAAATTCAGTTGGAGGAACAGCCCGCCGAGGTGCGGTAGTGTCAACCAGACTCCTTTCGGCTCCGCTGGGCCGCGCTATCCCTATCATATCGCGAGGCCATGCGCGTGCCCTGGCTATAAAACAGAGCCATATGATTCTGTTTTACAGTATGACTGAAACCGATGTAAATGGACAGTTCCCTCCGGGGATTTAGACGGATCGAAACCTCGTATAATTTCATCGAGTGTTGCTCGAATTGGTAGTGGAGAACTACGCGGTAGTGGAACGGGTCCGGGTGGAGTTCCACGCCGGGCTGAATCTGCTAACGGGCGAGACGGGGAGCGGTAAGTCCATCGTCGTTGACGCGCTGGGCTTGGTCCTGGGGGGCCGCGCCTCGGCTGAAATGGTGCGCTCAGATACAGAAAGGGCCCGGATCACAGCCATTTTCGAGGCCCCCAGGGACCGCAGGTTTCGCGCCTTATTGGAAGAAGCGGGGGCCGAACCCGAAGATGACGACTTATTAATCGAACGCGAAGTGCTGGCAGGGGGGAAGTCGCGGGCGTATCTCGGAAACCGTCCTGTAACACTTACATTGCTGCGGGAACTGGCGCCATACCTGGGAGACATCCACGGCCAGCATGAGCAGCAGCAGCTTTTTTCTTCCGACGCGCAGCTGAATCTTCTGGATGAATTCGCGGGCGTGGAGAACCAGCGGGAACGGGTGTCGGGGTTGTTCCGCCGCTGGAAGCAAGTGCAAAGCGAGTTGGAGGAACTGAATCGCGGAGAGCAGGAGAAACTGCGGCTGGCGGATTTGTGGAGTTTCCAGCGCAAGGAGATTGAGGCGGCGGCGCTGAAGCCGGGTGAAGATGCAGCACTTGAAAACGAGCGGCTGGTGCTGCGGAACGTAGCGAAGCTGCAAGAGAACGCCGGGGCGGCCTATGCGGCCCTCTATGATGCACCGGAGAGCGCTTCGTCGCAGTTGCGCGCGGCGCAGAAGAAGCTCGAGGACCTGGCACGCATCGATGGGTCGCTGCATCCAGTGCTCGACACGCTGAAGGCGGCGGCGATCGGCGTGGGTGAAGCATCGGACGCGATCCGAGACTACCTGGACAAGCTGGAGGCCGATCCGAACCGGCTGGAGGATGTGGAATCGCGGCTGGCGCTGATCGAGCGGCTGAAGCGCAAGTATGGCGCGACGGTGGATGAAGTGTTGGCGTTTCTGGCCGACGTCAGCGCGAAAATGGATGCGCTCGAAAGCTCGGGAGAGCGGAAGGCCAAGCTGGAAGAGGAACTCGCGCGGACCAGCGAGGAGTATCGCGAAGCGGCGGCAACGCTCACCAAGGCGCGCAGGGCCGCAGCGGAGAAGCTGGCGAAGAAAGTGGAGACAGAGCTGGATTCTCTCGCGCTCGAAAATGCGGTGCTGCGGATCGAAGTGCAGCCGGCCAACTGGTCCGAACAGGGCGCGGATCGCGTGGAGTTTCTGATCTCGGCCAATATCGGCGAGGAACCGCGGAGCCTGGACAAGGTGGCGTCGGGCGGGGAGCTTTCTCGCATCGCCCTGGCGCTGAAGACTTCGGCCGGCCAGCCTGCACGGGCCACCGGCGTGCCGCGCACGTTGGTGTTCGATGAGATCGACAGCGGAATCGGCGGCAGTGTGGCGGAGGCTGTGGGCCGGAGGCTGAAGAAGCTGGCGGCGCATAACCAGGTGCTGTGCGTCACGCATCTCGCCCAGGTGGCCGGGTTCGCGGATCATCACTATTTCGTCGAAAAGCGCGAGGCCAAGGGCCGGACTGTGGCCGAGATCCAGGAGCTGACGGGCGAGGCCAGGACACGCGAGATCGGGCGGATGCTTTCCGGCCAGAAGGTGACCGCGGAAGCATTGAAGCATGCCGAACAACTGATCAAAATGGGCCGCGCGTGAAGCTCCGTTCCGCGGAGTGGCTTCTCACGGTTTATTTCGCCTACGTTGCCCTGATCTCGGCGATTATCCCGGTGCCCTTGAAGCTTGCGTCGCTAGCCGTAGCGGTGCTTGTGCCTGCCTTGTTCGCCGCTCTCGCGCGCGGGCGCCACGTCGGTTTCGACATGGCGCGGGATTGGGTAGCGGTCGGGCTGGTGCTGGTAGCGTACCGCGAGATGGACTGGTTCTCATCCCTGCCGCGCAACTTCCACCTGGAGCTGACCTGGCTCAATTGGGACCGGACGATTCTCTATCAGTGTGGACTGCAGCGCGCGATTGAATCACTGGGAGCGCTGCTGCCGGCGTATCTGGAGCTGTGCTACGCGCTGGTGTATGCGGTGCCGCCCTTCGTAGTTGCTGTACTGTACTTCCAGCATCGGCGCAAGCGGGTGAACGGCGTTGTATTTCTGTATCTGCTGGGAACGCTACTGGCGTACGCGCTGTTTCCGTTCTTCCCGTCGGATCCGCCGCGGGTTGTGTTCGGAGCGAGCGACATGCCGAACGTCATGACGCCGCTGCGGCAGTTGAATCTATGGCTGCTGGGAAGCTACGGCATTCACTCCAGCGTTTTTCCGAGCGCACACGTATCGTCGGCGTTCTCGGCGGCTTGGGCGCTGATGGCTTATCTGCCGGAGCGCAGGCGGTACGGAATCGGAATGCTGGTGTATGCAGTCAGCGTGGCGGTAGCGACGGTGTATGGCCGCTACCACTACGCGGCGGACGCGGTGGCCGGACTGGCGGTGAGCCTGGTCCCGGCGATTATGATTCTTGCTCGGTCCCCTCTTCGCCTTCTTCGTGGCGGCCTTCCTGCATCGCCTTGAGGCGTTCTTCTCGGCGCTTGGCACGGTCGGCCGCGCGCTTGACGAGTTCAGTGCCCACGAGTTCGAGCTTGGCCATTTCGGCGCCGTCGCCGGGCCGGTACGTCCATTTCGTGGACGCCGGGATGCGGACGATGCGGGTATAGCCGCCGTTGCGCTGTCCGAACTTCGTTCCGAGCTTATCGAACAGCTTCTTCACCGAAGCGGGCGTCCGCAGGAAGGCGGCGGCCTGGCGGCGGGAGTGCAAAGTATCCTGCTTCGCCAGGGTGATCATCTTATCGACCAGCGGCCGCGCAGCTTTGGCCTTGGGAACGGTGGTGATGACGAAGTCGTTGTCGATGACGCTGGTCACCAGGCCGCGCAGCAGCGAGTCCCGCGCGGCGACATTGCGTTTGAGTTTGAATCCGGCTACTTTGTGGCGCATGGCTATTCGGCGGCCTCGTCTAATTCTGGAATCTCTTCGCCTTCCGGGCCTCCACCGAAGTGGGCCAGCGACGGCGGGGGAGCGACCAAGCGTCCCTGCGCATCGAACTTCATGCCGAAGCTCAGGCCGAGGTTGGAGAGGATTTCTTTGATCTCGTTCAGCGACTTGCGACCGAAGTTCTTGGTGCGCAGCATTTCGGCCTCGGTCTTCTGCACCAGATCGCCGATGGTCTGAATGTTCGCGTTCTTCAGACAGTTGTAGGAACGGACGCTCAGCTCCAGCTCTTCGACCGAGCGGTTCAGGACTTCGTTCATCTGGCCGGCAGCGCGCTCGGCGGGCTCTTCGGTGGTTTCCGGCAGTTCTTCAAAGTTGATGAAGATCGCCATGTGATCCTTGAGCAGCTTGGCGGCCTGCCCGATGGCGTCCTGCGGGGAGATGGCGCCGTTGGTCCAGACTTCGAGCGTGAGCTTGTCGTAGTCGGTCATCTGGCCCAGGCGCGCAGCCTCAACCGTGAAGTTAACCTTGCGGACGGGCGAATGGACCGAATCGATCGGGATGTAGCCGAGCGGCAGGTCTTCGTCGTAATTGCGATCGGCCGCCACGTAGCCGCGTCCCGACTTCAAGCGCATTTCGATGTTGAGCTTGCCGCCCTCGCCGACCGTGGCGATGGGCAGATTGCGGTCCAGAACTTCGACTTCGGCGTCCGTTTCGATCTGGCCGCTGAAGACCTGGCCGGGCTTGTCGACGCGCAGCCGAGCGATGTGGGTGCCTTCACCGCTCATTTTGAACGGCACCTGCTTCAAATTGAGAATGATGTCGGTAGCGTCTTCCACCACGCCGGGGATGGGGCTGAATTCGTGCGCGACGCCTTCGATGCGGACGGAGGTGATGGCGGCGCCCTCGATGGAACTGAGCAAAACGCGGCGCAGGCCGGTACCGATGGTGGATCCGAATCCACGCTCGAAGGGCTGGGCAGTGAACATGCCGTAACGCTCGGTAAGCGTTTCGGTGTTGGCAACTAACCGTTTCGGCTTCTGAAAACCTTTAAACATAATTCAGTTTCCTCGATTCCTTTTGCTTCCTATGCCGCGGCGGCGCTGGCCGCGGGCCGGGAAGCGTTCTCTTATTTCGAATACAACTCGACGATCAACTGCTCGTTGAGCTGGATCTGTACGAGTTCTTCGCGCTTGGGATGCGCCAGCACGCGGCCCTTGAGATTTTCACGGTCGACTTCCAGCCAGTTGGGCGAGGGTGCATGGGCGGTGGCGTCGCGAGCCGACAGGATTGTGGGATTGTTCTTGCTTTTCTCCCGGACTTCGATGACGTCGTTGGGCCGGACTTCAAAGGAAGGGATGTTAACCTTGTGGCCGTTCACCAGCAGGTGACCGTGACGCACCAACTGGCGGGCCTGATTGCGGCTGGTGCCTAGGCCCATCCGATAGACCACGTTGTCGAGACGCCGCTCGAGAGCGCTGAGCATATGCTCGCCCGTGACGCCCTTGGTGCGGAAGGCGCGCTCGAAGAGATTGCGGAATTGCCCTTCCAGCAGGCCGTAGTAGCGGCGCGCTTTCTGCTTTTCGCGCAACTGCAGGCCGTATCCTACCAGCTTGGGTTTGCGATCCTTGCCGTGCTGGCCAGGCGCGAAGTTGCGCTTTTCAATGGCGCACTTCTCGGTGTGGCAGCGCTCGCCTTTCAGAAATAGTTTCATGCCCTCGCGCCGGCAGAGCCGGCAAACCGGGCCGTTGTATCTGGCCATTCGTTCTATCTACCTTTCCAAATCAAAAGGTGCAGTTTACGGCCAAAGGCCTTCGTCCTGCTTTACTACATCCGCTCCCTCACGGTCGCGGCTCGCTTACCGAGATCAAACGCGGCGCTTCTTAGGCGGACGGCACCCGTTGTGCGGGATAGGTGTCCGATCCTTGATCGCCTTGACCTCAATTCCTACCGTGGACAGAGCGCGCACCGCGGATTCCCGGCCGGCGCCCGGCCCGCTCACCCGGACTTCGACCGACCGCAGTCCGTATTCTTTAGCCTTATTGGCCGCCGTCAGCGATGCCTGTTGAGCGGCAAACGGCGTTCCCTTGCGGGAGCCCCGAAAGCCCAGCGAACCCGAACTGGACCACGCCAGAACGTTGCCCACCAGGTCGGTGAACGTGACGATGGTGTTGTTGAACGAGGCCTGGATGTGCACCAGGCCGTTGGTGACAACTTTCTTTTCCTTCTTCTTGAACGATTTCTTCTTTGCGGTCTTTGCCGGCGCTTTTGCCATTCTGTAGTCCTTATGTCTTCCCGGTCGCCTTCTTCTTGCCGGCGACGGTGGCGCGGCGCGGTCCCTTGCGAGTGCGGGCGTTGGTGTGAGTACGCTGGCCGCGCACGGGCAGGCCGCGGCGGTGGCGAAGACCGCGGTAGGAGCCCATTTCGATGAGGCGTTTGATGTTCATCGAGAGCTCTTTGCGCAGATCGCCTTCGACCGAGCCTTCGTTCTCGATCAGGGTTCGGACGCGGTTCACTTCGTCCTCGGTGAGGTCGGCCACCTTTTTTTCGGGGTCCACGCCCGCACGATGGAGCAGCGAGAGCGAACGGGTCCGCCCGATGCCATAGATGTACGTAAGGCCGATCTCGGCCCGTTTCTTGGCTGGTAAGTCAACACCTGCAATGCGCGCCATTATGAGTCCTTTATCCTTGCCGCTGTTTGTGCTTGGGATTGGTGCAGATCACCCGCACCACACCGGAGCGGTGGATGATCTTGCATTTATCACACATCTTCTTGACGGACGCTCGAACTTTCATCGTTTCTCCAAGAGCCGGACTATCCGGCCTCGGCCGGGATCATGGGGTGATAACTCCACCTGCACCTGATCTCCAGGCCGGACCCTCATAAAATTCGTCTTCGCCGCGCCGGCGGCATGGGCCAAAACCACAGCCTCATTGGCCAGCTTCACGCGCACTACGGCGTTCGGCAGCAACTCCACTACAACGGCCTCCACCGAGGTCACGGCCGCGTTAAAACCCACGGGCCATTTTCGGTGACGGCCACGCAATGCTCAAAATGGGCGGATAGCGAATGGTCCTTGGTGACGGCGGTCCACTTGTCGGACAAAACGCGCATATCCGGCGCACCGGCGTTCACCATCGGCTCGATCGCGAGCACCATTCCCTCTTTCAGCCTCGGATTCTCATGCCGGCGATCCACGTAATTCGGGATCTGCGGCTCCTCGTGCAACTTCGTTCCGATGCCATGGCCGACCATCTCACGCACCACTGAAAAGCCATTCTCGACCACGTGCTTTTCCACGGTCCCGCAAATATCAAACAGACGGTTCCCCGCGCGGGCCTTGTCGATGGCCAGTTCCAGCGATTCCTGCGTCACTTTCAGCAGCCGCTTGGCCGACTCATTGATTTCGCCCACGGGGACCGTGATGGCCGAGTCGCCAAAATATCCGTTCAACTGCACGCCCGTATCGATAGAAACGATGTCGCCCTTCTTCAATTTCATTTTCGCCGACGGCATTCCGTGGACGATCTGATCGTTCACCGACGTGCAAAGCACGTACGGATACTTGCTGCCGGCCGCCGCTGTGTAATAGCCCTTGAAAGCGGGCTTGGCACCGGCGTCCTTCATCATTTTTTCCGCCGCAACTTCAAGATCCTGCGTAGTCACGCCCTCGTCGACCATCTTGGCGAGATCCTGGAGGATCTGCCAAACCAGCATACCGCTGCGGCGCATTTGCTCTAACTCATTACGATTCTTACGGATAATCATCTCCGGCGGCGGTCCATCCCGCGGCCGGGCACACAACTGCCCTCTCGCGAGAACGGATTGATATTTCCATGATAGCGCAAAATCATGAGTTTAGGAGACGCTAGAGCGGCGGCCCCGGATGCGGCCGGAGCGGGGCGTAAAGCCCTCGTAGTGGCGCATGATCAACTGCGCTTCGATCTGGTTGACAGTGTCCATGGCCACACCCACTACGATCAGCAGCGAGGTGCCGCCGAAGAAGAAATTGACGTTCAAGCCGTCCAGGAGCCAGCGCGGGAAATAGGTGTCGATCCAGTTTCCGACCAGCGGCAGCCGCTGCAGCTTGATGCCCGCGATCATAATCTGCGGGATCAGCGAAAGCACCGAAAGATATAGGCCGCCCACCACGGTGATCTTGGTCAGGATCTTGTTCATGTAGTCGGCTGTATTCTTGCCGGGCCGGATGCCGGGAATAAACCCGCCGTATTTCCGCATGTTATCCGCTGCTTCGTTGGGGTTGAAGATGATGGACACGTAGAAGAAGCAGAAGAAGATAATGAGCACGCAGAACAGCAGGTAATAGAGCGGCTGGTTGCCGCCGATGGAGTCGAGCATGCTGCTCAGGAAGGGGCTATTCTTGACCACCGCCCAGCTAGTGAGCGTTTGCGGGAACGCGAGCAGTGAAGAGGCGAAAATCACCGGAATCACGCCGCCGGCGTTGACCTTGAGCGGCAGATGCGTGGATTGGCCGCCCATCATGCGGCGTCCCTGGATGCGCTTGGCGTATTGCACCGGAATGCGCCGTTCGCCGCGCTCCACCAGCACGATGAAGGCGACGACAGCGAGCATGACGGCCAGAATGATGATCAGGTGGATGGGGGTCCAGTCGCGGACCTTGAATACGTGGTCGTAGATGTTCTCAATGGCGCGTGGAAGGCCGACGACAATGCCGGCAAAGATCAGCAAGGACATGCCGTTGCCGATGCCGCGCTCGGTGATCTGCTCGCCCAGCCACATGATGAACGCAGTGCCGGAGGTCAGCGTAATGATGGTCATCAGCATGAATCCGATGCCCGGGTTCAGCACGAAGCCGCCGCCCGATTTCTGCAGCGCGATTCCGATGCCGAAGGATTGAATCACGGCCAGAATGATGGTGAGGTAGCGAGTCCACTGAGTGATCTTGCGGCGTCCGAGTTCGCCTTCCTTCTGCAGTTTTTCGAGCGTCGGAACGACGACCGTCAACAACTGCAAAATAATGGAGGCAGTGATGTAGGGCATGATGCCCAGAGCGAAGATGGTGAGCCGGCGGAACATGCCGCCGCTGAACAGATCGATGAAGCCGAAGAGCGAGCCCTGGTTCTGCTGGAAGAATTCCTGCAGGCGGTTGCCGTCGATGCCGGGAGTCGGGATGTGCCCGCCCAGCCGGTAAACGGCCAGCAGGCCCAGCGTGAAGAGAATGCGCTTCCGCAGGTCCGGAATCCGGAACATATTGGCGACGGACTCAAAGAATTTCATCTTTGCAACCTCGATGGCGCCCGGTTAGGACGCGCTTTCGATGACTTGTCCAGTTCCTCCGGCCTTCTGGATCTTCTCCAGAGCCGATTTCGAGAACACATGAGCTTCCACGGCGATTTTGCGGGTAAGGTCCCCGGAGCCGAGCACTTTCAAACCGGCGCCCAGTTTCTTGATAACACCCATTTCGAGCAGGCGGCCGGGCGAAAAGGAATCGCCTTCGAGCTGCTCCAGCCGTCCTACATTCACGATGGCATACTCTTTGCGGAATATGTTAGTGAACCCGCGCTTGGGGAGGCGGCGGTGTAAGGGCATCTGGCCGCCCTCGAAACCGCGCATCATGCTGTAGCCGGAAATGGAGCGGGCGCCCTTAGCGCCGCGGCCCGAATACTTGCCGCGTCCGGTGCCCATGCCCTGTCCGATGCGCTGCTTTTTCTGTTTTTGGCCGGCCGGCGGGTGAAGATTGCTGAGATTCATGATGATTAGTCCTTCACGATGGCGAGCAGATGCGGAACCTTCGCCACCATACCACGGAAGACCGGGCTGTCGGGCCGCTCCACCACGCGGTTCATTTTCTTCAAGCCCAGCGAACGCACAATGGACTTTTGTTTTTCCGGGCAGCAAATAGGGCTGCCGATGAGTTTGATCTTGATGGTGGGGGAAGCCATGGTTAGACGACTTTCTCCTGGCTCAGGCCGCGCATTTCGGCGACCTGCGCCTTGTCGCGCAACTGTTCCAGGGCGTTGATGGTGGCCTTGACGACGTTGTGAGGATTATGCGACCCGATGGACTTGGTGAGTACGTTGGGGATACCGACCGCCTGGATAACGGCTCGAACCGGGCCGCCGGCGATTACGCCGGTTCCTTCGGGCGCTGGTTTCAACAACACCAGACCGCTACCGAAGCGTCCGAGCACCGGATGCAGGATAGTGGTTTCGAGCACGTTGATCTTACGCAGATTCTTTTTCGCCGACTCAATGCCCTTCTTGATGGCCGCCGGAACTTCCTTGGCCTTGCCGGTGCCGAAGCCGACGATCTTCGCACCGGGGTCTCCCACCACGACGAGGGCCGAGAAGCTTAGATTTTTGCCGCCCTTCACCACTTTGGTGACGCGGTTGATCGACACGACTTGCTCCTTGAGGTTCAAGGGGCCCGCGTCGATGCGTTTTGCTAAAAGAGTAGCCGCCATTCGTTAAAACTCCAGTCCCGCTTCGCGGGCCGCGTCTGCCAGGGCTTTGACGCGTCCGTGATAAAGATAGCCGCCGCGGTCGAAGACCACCTTGGTGACGCCTTTGGCCTTGGCGCGTTGGGCGATCAGTTTACCGATCTGCTTCGCGCCCGCTATGTTGCCGCCGCTTGCAACCTTCGAGCTCTTTTCGCCCGAGGACGCGGCGGCCAGAGTATGGCCTGCCCGGTCGTCAATTACTTGCGCGTAGATATGCTTCAGACTGCGGAAAACAGCCAGGCGCGGACGTTCATCGCTACCCCGCACTTTCTGGCGGAGGCGTTCGTGCACGCGAATGCGAACGTCGTTCTTGGAAGATTTCGGCATATTACTTGGCTCCCGCTCCGCCGGCGCCGGTCTTGCCGACCTTCTTGCGCAGCACTTCCCCGGTGTACCGGACGCCTTTGTTCTTGTATGGGTCAGGCGGGCGCAGAGCGCGGATGTTCGCCGCAACCTGCCCCACCAATTGCTTGTCATAGCCGCTGAGGACCAAATGAGTCTGCTTGTCGATCTTCAGGTCGACGCCGTCCGGCAGCAGCACCTCGATCGGGTGCGAATACCCTAGGGTAAACGTTGCGATCTTGCCCTTAACGTCGGCACGGTAGCCGACGCCGGTGATGTCCAGCTCGCGCGTGAAGCCGGTGGAGACGCCCTGAACCGCAGCGGCGGCCAAAGCCCGGGTCAGGCCGTGCAGCGCGGCTTGCTGATCGGATTCGCGCAGCACCTCCACGTGGCCGTCGGCCTGCTTAATCTGTATACCCGCCGGAACCGGAACGCTGAGTTTGCCTTTGGGACCTTCGACCAGCATTTGAGGGCCAAGCGTGATCTTGACGCCCTTGGGCAGCGGGATCGGTTTTTTTCCAACTCGCGACATAGTTTTACCTCGTTACCACAGCTGGCAAAGCACCTCGCCGCCGACGCGCTCCTTGCGCGCCGAGCTACCGGTCATCACGCCGCGCGGTGTAGTCAGAATGTTGATGCCAAGGCCTCCCAGCACCCTCGGGACATCGTGGTTGCCAACGTACACGCGGCATCCGGGGCGCGATACGCGCTCGATGCGCGAGATCACCGGAACATTGCCGGGCGTGTACTTCAGATAGATGCGGATGCTCTTCTTGGCGCCTTCCTCGGTGAGCTTGTAATTCATGATGAAGCCTTCCTCTTTGAGGATGCGCGCGATTTCCATCTTGAGCTTGGAGGCCGGCACGTCCACCTTGGGATGGCGGGACGCCTGCGCATTGCGAATGCGCGTCAGCATGTCGGCGATCGGATCGGATGTGGCCATAGTTACCCCCGTAATCCCCGCATCACCAGCTCGCCTTGATTACGCCGGGAATTTCGCCAGCGACGGCCAGCTTGCGGAAGCAGATGCGGCACAAGTTGAACTTGCGCAGGTACCCGCGCGGGCGTCCGCAACGGAAGCAGCGGTTGCGCAGACGAATCTTGACGCGGCCCGGGCAATCCTTGGAGGCCATCTTAGCTTTGGTCTTCTCTTCTTTCGCGATCTTGGCGGTAGTTGCCATGCGTTGGTTTCCTTGTAGTCCTTCCTGCCGGCGCTATTGGCGGAACGGCATCCCCATCTGCCGCAACAGCGCGAGCCCTTCGGCGTCGGTTTTTGCCGAAGTGGCGATGGTAATATTCATGCCCTTGATCTTCTCCACCTTGTTGTAATCGATCTCGGGAAAAATCAGCTGGTCGCGGACGCCCAGAGTGTAATTGCCGCGCCCGTCGAAGGATTTGGACGACACGCCGCGGAAGTCGCGGACGCGGGGCAGCGCAACGTTCATCAGACGATCCAGAAACTCATACATGCGGTCGCCGCGCAGTGTGACCATGGTGCCTATGGCAACACCCTCGCGCAGCTTGAACGCGGCGATGGATTTCTTGGCTTTGGTGATAACCGGCTTCTGGCCAGCGATCTGCGTCAACTCGGTAACGGCGCCGTCCAGCAGCTTGGCGTTCTGCGTGGCCTCACCCAAACCGATATTCAGCGAAACCTTCTGGATTTTAGGCACGGCCATCACGTTCTTATAGCCGAACTCCTTCACCAGGGCCGGAATCACTTGCTTATGATAATGCTGCTTGAGTCTCGCTTCTGCCATTGTCTAACCCTTCTTGTCCAGGACCTCGCCGCCCTTCTTGGCGATTCGCACGCGCCTCGTCGCCGCGCCGGCGCCCTCCAGGCGAAAGGCCACCCGAGTAGGCACGCCGCCGGAGGTAAGCACCATCACGTTGGAAATCGAGATCGGGCTCTCTTTCTCGGCGATACCGCCCTTGATCTGCTGCTGCGGATTGGGCCGGGTGTGGCGCTTGATCATCGACACGCCTTCCACCAGCACCTTGCCGATCTTCCGGTCGACCGAAATGACGCGGCCGGTCTTGCCCTTGTCGCGCCCGGAAATCACCTTCACCTGGTCGTCCTTCTTGATCCGGACCTTGGCATGCAGTTTGACTGGGGGCTTGACGGGCATCAGATCACCTCCGGCGCGAGCGAAACGATCTTCATGAAGCGCTTGTCGCGGAGCTCGCGCGCTACCGGTCCGAACACGCGCGTGCCCACCGGCTCGCCGACTTCGTTGATCAGCACGGCAGCGTTGGAATCGAACCGGATGTAAGTGCCGTCCTTGCGCCGGGATTCCTTGCGCATCCGGACGATCACGCAGCGCACGACCTTGCCTTTCTTGATGGGAGACTCGGGCGTGGCTTCCTTGACGCTGGCCGTGATGACATCGCCCAGACCGGCGCGCAATCCCAAATCGCCGCCGCGCGGCAGGATGCACTGCAGCTTGCGGGCGCCGCTGTTATCGGCCACCTCGAGAATTGTGCGCATTCCAATCATGACGATTTCCTCCGGATGCCCTTGGCGGTAGGCGATTTGGAGCCGGCAGTCGACTGAACCATGTCCAGGTCCACCGCGGTGGGCTCAACGGCAACCTGCACCGCTTTACGGAGCACTTCACCCAGCCGCCAGCGCTTCAACTTGCTCATGGGCCGGCATTCGATGATGCGTACGACGTCGCCTACCTGCGCGGTACGCTGCTCATCGTGCGCGTAAAACTTTTTTCGCTTATTGATGATCCGCTTGTAAACCGGATGGGGAACGCGGCGCGTAACTTCCACCACGATGGTCTTCTGCATCTTGGCGGAGACCACCTGCCCGATCTTCTCGTTCTTGGTGCCTTGCTTCTTTTGTGTCGTGTCGGCTGCGGCCATAGCTTACTTCCCCTTCTTCTTTTTCTTCGCCACGGGCGCCGGCGCCGTTTCCGGGTGCAATTCGCGATCGCGCAAAACTGTGAGGATGCGCGCGCGGTCCTTCTTGATGGCCCGCAGCTTCTTGAGGCCGTCGGTCTGGCCCATGGTCAACTGGAAGCGCAGCCGGAAGGCCTGGTCGCGCAGATCGGTGCTCTGGCGGAGCAATTCGTCGTTGTCGATTTCTCGTACTTTGTCGGCTCTCATAGTATGCTCCGGCGCGATGTCATGCTCCTGCGTGCTCGCGGCTCACCAGCTTGGTGGGCAGCGGAAGTTTGCCGGCCGCCAGACGGAACGCTTCCTCGGCCGTCGCTCTCGGCACGCCCTCCATTTCGAACAGAATCTTGCCCGGGCGAATCACCGCCACCCATTGTTCGGGTGCGCCCTTTCCCTTGCCCATACGGGTCTCGGCGGGCTTCTTGGTAATCGGCTTGTCCGGGAACAGACGGATCCAGACTTTACCGCCGCGCTTGATGAAACGCGTCATGGCGACGCGGGCGGCTTCGATCTGGCGGTCCGTGATCCAGCCGCAGCGCATGGCTTTCAGGCCATAGTCGCCAAACGCGAGCGAAGATCCGCGCCAGGCCTTGCCCGTCATGCGGCCGCGCTGCTGCTTCCTGTATTTCACTTTCTTGGGCATCAACATGGCGTGGTGTCTCCCGTTACTCCGATTTCTCCGGCTCGGGCGTGGTTCCGCTCGATTCGGCCGGAGTGTCCTGCTTCAATTCCTGCTTCCAACTCGGTTGCGGCGGCGCCAAAGGCGGCAGAATGGGCGCGGTGCGCGCAGATGCTTCCGGCGGAGCTTGCTGCATCACCGGCCCGCCGGCTTCGATGGGCGCGGGCGCGGCAGCCGGACGCCTCTCGCGGCGGTCCCGCAGCGGCCGGCGCGGCTCCGGTTCATTGCGCAGCGAATCGCGGCGCGCGCCTTCGATGATTTCGCCCTTGTAGGTCCAGCACTTGACTCCAATCACGCCGTAGGTGGTGTAGGCCTGCGCGAACCCGTAGTCCAGATCGGCGCGCAAGGTGTGCAACGGAAGCTGGCCTTGCAGGTACCATTCGCTGCGCGCGATTTCGGCGCCGTTCAACCGGCCCGATACGCGAACTTTGATTCCCTTGCAGCCGAAGCGCAGCGCCGAATCGACGGCCTTCCTCATCGCGCGGCGGAACGCCACGCGTTTTTCGAGCTGCAGTGCGATGGACTCGGCCACAAGCTGGGCATCCAGTTCCGGCTTGTGAACTTCCTGAATGTCGATGAAGACTTCGCGCTTGGTTTTCTTCGCGAGGTCCTGTTTCAGCTTTTCGATCTCGGCACCCTTGCGTCCGATGATGATGCCGGGACGCGAGGTGCGAATGGTAACGCGCAGCTTGTTGCCGGGCCGGTCCACTTCTACGGAACTAACGCCGGCAGCCTTCAGACGGTCGCGCAGAGAGTCCTTCAGGTCCAGATCCTCGCGCAGCAGCTTGGCGTAATCCTGCTTGGCGAACCAGCGCGACCGCCACGTCTTGGTGACGCCCAGCCGGAATCCGTACGGATGTACTTTCTGTCCCACTTATTCGTTCTCCTCGGGGCTCGCGGCCTCTTCGGTCTTGTTGTCGCTGACCTTGACGACGATGTGCGCCATCCGCCGCTGATAGCGGTAGGCGCGTCCCATGGGCGCGGGCCGGATGCGCTTCATGCGCGGCCCTTCGTTGACGTACGCTTCGCTGACTACCAGTTTGTCCACGTCCACGTCGTTGTTGCGGTTCTCGGCGTTGGCGATGGCCGAATCCAATACCTTGAGCACAGTCGGCGCCATGCGCTTGTTAGTCTGGCGCAGGATGATGCGAGCTTCATTCGCCGAGCGGCCGCGGATCAGGTCTATTACCAGCCGCGCCTTTTGCGGCGATGTTCGAATGTATCTGGCTTCTGCTTTGGCTTGCATCATGCGCTCCTAGGCCGGCTTGGCGGTCTTCTCCGTGCTGGCCGCCTTCACCGAGTGGCCCTTGAACTGGCGCGTCGGCGAAAACTCGCCCAGCTTGTGCCCCACCATGTTCTCGGTGACATAGACGGGAATGAACTTCTTGCCGTTGTGGACCGCCAGCGTGTGGCCGACAAACTCGGGGCGAATGGTGGACCGGCGCGACCAGGTCCGCACCACTTTCTTTTCGTTCTTTTCGTTCATGTCAGCCACCTTGTCGGCCAGGTGCTGATCGGTGAAGGGGCCTTTCTTGAGTGATCGACTCATGGGCTATTCCTACTTTTTGACCTTTCGGCTCACGATCCACTTGTCGGTGCGCTTGTTGTTGCGCGTCTTGAAACCGCGCGTCGGCTGTCCCCACGGCGTCACGGGATGACGTCCGCCGGAGGTCTTGCCCTCGCCGCCGCCGTGCGGATGATCCACCGGATTCATCGATACGCCACGGTTGTGCGGCCGTTTTCCGAGCCAGCGCGTCTTGCCGGCTTTTCCGTGCGATTCGTTTTCGTGCTCGACGTTGCCCACCTGCCCGATGGTCGCCATGCATTCAACTGGAACGCGGCGAACCTCGCCCGACGGCAGTTTCAGCAGAGCGATGCCGCCTTCGCGGGAAACCAACTGGGCCTGCGCACCGGCCGAACGGGCCATCTGCGCACCCTTGCCCGGCCGCAATTCAATGTTGTGAACCACGGTGCCGGCCGGAATGTTCTTGAGCGGGAGCGCGTTGCCGATGAGAATATCGGCTTCCGGACCCGAAGTCACCGTGCGTCCCACTTCGAGGCCCACCGGGCAAACGATGTAGCGCTTTTCGCCGTCGGCGTAATTGAGCAGCGCGATGCGGGCCGTGCGGTTCGGGTCGTACTCAATGGCGGCCACGCGCGCCGGGATACCGAACTTGTCGCGTTTGAAATCGATGGCGCGGTAGGCTTTCTTTGCCCCGCCGCCGCGGAAGCGCGACGAAACCAGACCCTCACTGTTGCGCCCGCCGGTGCGCTTTTTCCCTGCAACGAGCGACTTCTCGGGGGTCTGCTTGGTGATCTCCTTGCGAGAGACGACGCTCATGAAGCGGCGCGATGGCGTAGTCGGGTTGTACTTCTTCATCGGCATAGAACGTGTCTCCTCGCTAGATCTCGGCGTACTCTGGCATCTTCTGTCCGGCCTTCAGTATCACGTAGGCTTTCTTCCAATCCGACCGGTAGCCGGAGAATTTTCCGCGCCGCCGCAGCTTACCCACCTGGTTGGAGGTCCGTACCTCGGCGACCTTCACTTTAAACAACTGCTCGACTGCGGCCTTCACCAGAGTCTTGTTGGCGCCGGAGTGAACGGCAAAACACAGCGTACGCTCGGCTTCCTTCTTACCCACCGCCTTCTCGGTCACGATGGGTCGTTTAATCACTTCGTAGATCGTCATTTTGCGAGCGCCTCCGAAAGCTTCCGGGCGGCTGTTTCCGATAGGAGCACGTGCGTGTGGCCGAGCAGATCGTACACGGTCACATCCTTACTGGCCAGCAGCGTGACGCCCTTCAGATTGCGCGATCCCAGCTCCAGGTTGTGGTTCTCGCCGTTATCCACCAGCAGCACGGTCTTGCCGGTTTCCAGCCGGTCGAGCGCGGCACGCACGCCTTTCGACTTATGGTCGTCGAGAGAGAACGCCTGCACCACCTTCAGTTCGCCGTCGCGGAGCTTCGCCGACAGCGCCGAGCGCAACGCGCCCAGGATCATCTTGCGCGGCAGCTTGTAGCTGTAGTCGCGCGGTTGCGGCCCATGCGTGGTTCCGCCGTGCCGCCACAGCGGAGAGCGGATCGAACCCATGCGTGCGCGTCCGGTACCCTTCTGCCGCCACAATTTCTTGCCGGAGCCGGAAACCTCATGGCGCGTTTTTGTCTTGGCATTGCCCCCGCGGGCGACGGCTTGCGAATGTCGGACCGCCTCGTACAACAAATCCTCGTTGACCGGAGCGCCGAAGACCTCGTCGGATAGGTCGAGCGAGCCGACCACCGCATTATTCAAATCGATAACGTCCACGCTCGGCATATTTACCTCTTGGCCCTCTTGACCAGGACGTAGCCGCCGTTGGGACCCGGCACCGCGCCCTTGACCACCAGCACGTTGTCGTCAGCCACCACGTCCACGACTTCGAGATTCCGCACGGTCACCTGCTGACTGCCCAGGTGCCCGGCCATTCGAGTACCGGGGAAAACGCGCGAAGGAAAGCTGGATGCACCAATCGATCCCGGCGCGCGGCCAAACATCGATCCGTGGCTGCCCGGACCGCCGCGGAAATGATGCCGCTTCACCAGGCTTCCGAAGCCGCGCCCCTTGCTGACGCCGATCACGTCCACTTTGTCGTTGGGCTTGAACTGATCCACCAGCACGCGGTCGCCCTGTTTCAGATCGTCGTCGCCGGGACGCAAACGGACTTCCCGTAGAAACTTCACGCCATCGGCGCTGGCCTTCTTCAGGTGACCCGCAAACGGCTTGGTGGCGCGAGAAGCTTTCGCGAACTCAACCAGCCCAAGTTGCACGGCGTTGTAGCCATCGGTGGTGGGCGTTTTACGCTGCACCACCACGCACGGTCCGGCCTTCAGCAGCGTCACGGGTACTACTTGCCCGTCCGCGCGGAACACCTGACTCATGCCGATCTTTTTGCCTAAAATCCCTGGGATCATGAGTACCTCGGTATGCAGAAGGCAGTGCGCGGAAGGCAGCGTGCGGCTCTCTGCATTCTGCATTCTGCTTTCTGCATTCTTACTTTCCCTTCCCGAACGCCTTGATTTCGACATCCACCCCGGCCGGAAGATCCAGCTTCATCAAGGCATCCACCGTGTCCTGCGTCGGCTCGAGAATATCGAGCAGTCGTTTGTGGGTCCGGATTTCGAACTGCTCGCGCGATTTCTTGTCCACGTGCGGCGAGCGGAGCACGGTGTATCGATTCTTGATGGTCGGCAGCGGAATGGGGCCAGCCACATGGGCCCCGGTTCGTTTGGCCGTTTCCGCGATCTCGGACGTTGACTGGTCCAGGATGCGGTGATCGTAGGCTTTTAGCCGGATGCGAATGCGTTCTTGAAGAGCCATCGTGCTACTCTAAAATCTCCGTCACCGTCCCGGCGCCCACCGTCCGGCCGCCTTCGCGAATCGCAAAGCGCAGCCCCTTGTCCATGGCCACCGGCGTGATCAGCTCCACCACCAGGCTCACGTTGTCGCCCGGCATCACCATCTC
>DATJWO010000027.1:0-3316 GCA_035501155.1 Bryobacteraceae bacterium | reverse complement strand
AGGATGTCCAGAGCGGGAGATTCCCGCACATCATCGATGTCCCGCTTGTAAGCTACCCCCATCACATGAATCCGCGAGCCCTTCAGCGGCTTGCCGGCGTCGTTCAATGCGTTCTGGACCTTGCTCACGACGAACTCCGGCATCTGACCGTTCACCCAGCCGGCCAGCTCGATAAATCTCGCTTCGCCACCCGCCTGCTTGCTCTTCCACGAGAGATAGAACGGGTCGATCGGAATGCAGTGTCCTCCCAACCCAGGGCCGGGATAGAACGGCATAAAGCCGAACGGCTTAGTTGCGGCCGCATCGATCACCTCCCAGATGTCGATGCCCATTCGCTCGCACATGATCGTCAGCTCATTTACTAAGCCGATATTGATCATACGGAACGTGTTTTCCAGCAGCTTCACTGTCTCGGCAACCCGCGCCGAGCCGACCGGAACGATAGTTTCGAGCGCCTGCCGGTAGAAACAAGCGCCCATGTTCGTGCACTGCGGCGTTATGCCTCCGACCACCTTCGGTATGTTGCGAGTATGGAACTGCGGATTTCCCGGGTCCACTCTCTCTGGAGAGAAACACAGCCAGAAATCCTCACCCACCCGCAGGCCACCCGATTCGAATAGAGGCAACAGCATCTCTTCGGTCGTACCCGGATAAGTGGTGGACTCGAGCACGATCAGCATGCCCGGATGCAGATACCGGGCTACTTGCCGGCTGGCCTCCATGACGAAGGTCATGTCCGGATCTTTCGCCTTGCCGAGCGGCGTCGGAACACAGATGTTCACCGTGTCCAGGTCCGCCACGACAGCGAAATCCGTGGTTGCCGCGAGTTTCCGTTCTTCCACCAAGCTCCGGACCTGCTCCGGGGGCACGTCCTGGATATACGATGAACCCTGGTTGATCTGCTTGACCTTCTCTGCCTGAAGATCGATCCCGGTAACCGAAAAGCCGGCGGCTGCAAATTCTACGGCAAGGGGAAGGCCCACATATCCCAGGCCCACCACTCCAACCCGCGCTGTTCGGGAATCGATCTTTGCCGCAAGTGTCTCAAGCGTGCTCCGCGTCTGAACCGCCGTCGCCATTCCGCCTCCGCTGCGGCATTTAGCACGTTAAGGACCGCACGGGTACGATGCTGGCGTTACACGCGGCTCTCGCTGCTGACGCCGATAGAGAGCTTTCGCATCTTATACAGCAGCGCCTTGTAATCGACATTTAGAATCTGCGCGGCGCGTTTGCGGTTCCAGCGCGTCGATTCGAGGGCCTCGATAATAGCCGCAGCCTCGGCTTCTGCCTTCGCCATCGCCACCTCCGCCAACACCGAGCGCCGCCCTGTCGGTTTGACCTCGTCCACGGCGGGCGGTTCTTCCGGGTACGCGATGCCGTAGCCCGCTCCCGCGCCCGCAGCGGCCGCCATCCCAATGGCAGCCGGCGCGGCCGCGGCTGGAGCGGCTACCGCCGTTCCGGCCATTTTCCTGGTGCGCACGGCGAGTTCGCGGATGATTTCCGCGGCGTCGCGGAAGATCAGGAACCGCGTGATGAGATTTTCCAGCTCCCGAACGTTCCCCGGCCACTCGTATTGCAGGAAGGCTTGCTGCAGCGCAGGTGTCAACACTGGAGGCGCCGTCCCGTCGTTGTGCTTGTTCAGAAACCGCTGCGCAAGCATCACAATGTCCTCCTTGCGCTCGCGGAGCGGGGGAATATGGACATTGATGACGTTCAGGCGGTAGTACAGGTCCTCGCGGAACATCTGGTTCTGAATGGCCTTGTGGAGATCGCGGTGGGTGGCGGCCATCACCCGAACGTCCACCCGAACTGTTTCCTTGCCCCCGAGCCTTTGGAATTCATGATCCTGCAGCACCATCAAAAGCTTCGCCTGGAGCTTGAAGTCCATGTCCCCGATCTCGTCCAGCAGGATTGTGCCGCGGTCCGCCAGTTCGAACATGCCTGCTTTGCGCTGAAAAGCGCCGGTGAACGCTCCACGCTCGTAGCCGAACAGCTCGCTTTCTACCAGCTCCGAGGGAAGTGCCGCGCAGTTGAGCTTGAGGAACGGTTGCCGCGAGCGCCGCGAGTGCGCGTGGATCTCCCGCGCCAGTACCTCTTTCCCCGCCCCGGTTTCGCCCTCGATCAGGACGGGCGCGTCCGAGTGACTGATCCGGCGCACGATGTTCTGGATCTCACGCACGCGGCGGTTCTGCCCAGCGAACCGCTGCATGCTGCCCTCGGCCTCTTCGACTGGTGTTCCCGAAACGGGACAAGGTAACGCCACCCGCTGCATGTGCTCGCGCAGGTGTTCATGTGTAAAGGGCTTCGCGATGTATTCCGTGGCCCCAGCCTTGATCGCTTCCACGGCACTGTTCGGGGACGGTGCGTAGGAGGTGATGAACACCGGGATGTCTTTGTTTATTGCACGGATCTCACGCAGCACGGTCAGGCCGTCCTTGCGCGGAATCCACTCTTCCAGGAAAACGGCGGCGAACTCTCCCGGCGACTGCCCGATCAACTGCACCGCTTCATCGCCATCCTCCGCCAATTCCACGGCGTAGCCTTCGCACGTAAACGCCATGGCGATGTATTCCCTTGCGTCGGCTTCCTCCTCCACGACCAGTACCTTCTGGCGTGAGCCAGGGTGGTGTCCATTTGTTTTCATAATCACCTCCGATATTGTTGGACTTATTCCTAATGTCTATATTGGTGAACACATATATAGCTCAAAAGGAAAAGCAATGGAAGTGACTTTTCACAGTTTTTGGTACGATTGGTATTTTCCCCAAAAACTTGGCGTATTCTGTTCGTTTTTTATCAAACCTGGTAGGAACTACATTGGCACGCTTAGTACTATTACGGCTTAAGCCTAAACCAACATTACTTTTTCCTAATCAAAATCGGTCGGGAATATGCCGGACACGTTACTTATCCTAAGGCGAAATCCATGGGGAGTATGCCTGGTTCTTTATACGGAAGGACAACACAGAACGTGGCGCCAGCTGGATCCTTGGATTCGGCCCATACCTGCCCGTTGTGCTGCTCCACTAGCATCCTCGCGATGGCTAGTCCCAAGCCAGCGCCGGAACGGTCCTGGGGTCCGCCATATTGGCTCGCCAGCGCGAAGGTCCGCTCCAAAAGGCCGTGGGGGATGGCCGGACCATTGTCGGAAATGTCGATGCGGTACGCGTTGAACGCGTCCGCCGCTTTCGTCGGCCGCCAACGATCCGCCGACCCGTTTACTGCACCATTGTAAGAATCCCCAAAATACGGGTATCCTGCGACGCGGATGCTTCCCCCTCGTTCTGTGAAGCGGCAGGAATTCTCCAAAAGATTC
>DATJWO010000026.1:0-3394 GCA_035501155.1 Bryobacteraceae bacterium | reverse complement strand
CTGCCCATTACTTATCACGCGGGACCAGGGCCTACACGGGTTCATCTCAAGCTGAAATTCAACTGGGACATCAAGACGCTCTATGACGTGATCGTGCGCATCCCTGGAGCGGTGTATCCGGATGAGTGGATCATACGCGGCAATCATCATGATGCGTGGGTCAACGGCGCAGACGACCCGCTTTCTGGCCAGGCGGCGCTCCTCGAAGAAATGCGCGGATTGGCTACCCTTCTGCGGCAGGGATGGAAGCCCAAGCGCACGATCATCTATTGCGCTTGGGACGGCGAGGAGCCCGGGCTGCTGGGTTCCACGGAGTGGGCCGAGACGCATGGGGAGGAACTGGCGCAGCACGGCGCGGTGTACATCAACTCAGATTCGAACGGCCGCGGTATCCTCCAGGTGGAGGGGTCGCACACATTGGAACAATTCCTCAACGGTGTTGCCAAGGACATTCAGGACCCCGAGACGAAGCTGTCGGTGTGGAAACGGCTGCAGGCATGGCGGCTGGTGAATCCGCCCGACAACGCGCCGCCGGCGGAGCGGCAAGAACCCCGTACGCGGCCCGATCTGCGCATCGGAGCGCTCGGCTCGGGTTCGGATTACACCGCGTTTCTGGATCATTTCGGCGTGGCGAGCATGAACGTGGGCTTTGGCGGCGAGGACCAGGGTGGCGTCTACCATTCGGTCTACGACGATTTTTACTGGTACACGCATTTCGCGGACAGCGAGTTCGTGTACGGGCGGGCGCTCGCACAACTTGCCGGGACCGCTGTGCTGCGGTTAGCCGATGCGGAATTGCTGCCCTTGGATTTCTCGAACTTCACGGAGACGATCCGGCGCTACATCGATGAGGTGGAGAAGCTCGCGCGCGACGCCCGCGAGCGTACCATTGAACGCAATCGGATGATTGATGAGGGCGTGTACGCGGCAGCCAATGACCCGCGCCATCCACGTCTGGCTCCGCCCAAGGAGCCAGTGCCGCCGTTCCTCAACTTTGCGCCGCTGGAGAACGGGTTTGTGGCGCTCGATCGAACCGCGAAAATGTACGACCAGGCACTTGCGCGCGCTACCGAAAACGGTGGAGCGGGGCTGGCACGCGCGGCGCTGCGCGACGTGAACGCAAAGCTGATTGCGGTGGAGCGCGCGCTTACGCTGAAGGACGGCCTTCCCCATCGCGACTGGTTCAGGCACCAGATCTACGCGCCCGGCTTCTACACGGGGTATGGCGTGAAGACGCTGCCGGCCGTGCGCGAGAGCATCGAACAGAAGGATTGGAAGCTGGCCGACGAGGAGATCGTGAAAGTGGGCAAGGTGCTCGAGAACGCGGGTGAGACGATCCAGGGGGCGGCGGCGGAGTTGTCGCGCGCGCTGCGCTAAGACCGGTATCACGAAGCAGCCGGGTATTGGGACCATGTGGGCCGCCCACGCTGTGTTCAGCCCGCTCGTGCGATTGTGCTGGCGCTGGGGCCGGCCCTGGCGTAAAATTCAATCCCGTTCACCAAATCTCGAAAGGGAAGTTCTCTTTATGAGAAGACTGCCTGTTGTTCTTGCCGTCGGCGTTTCCTGCCTTCTGTTTGCACAAGAGAAGGTCGATGAAGCCACGGACGCCAGAATGCGAAGCGAAGAGATGGAGCATTCCCAGCTTATGCACACGCTGCACATGCTGACGGACCGCTATGGCCCGCGCGTTACGGGAACGCCGAATCACGAAGCGGCGGCCCGATGGGTAGTGGCTGAAACCACGCGTTGGGGCTTCAAGAATGCCCATCTGGAGCCGTGGGAGTTTGGCCATCCAGGGTGGTTGAACGAGCGCGCTACCGGGTACATCGTTGAGCCGGTTCGCCAGAACCTGAAATTCGAAGTGCTGGCCTGGACGCCGTCAACTAACGGCACGGTAACGGCATCTGCGGTGCAACTCGAACTGCCGCGCGGACCCCAGATCCCGCCGCCAACGCAGGCGGCAGACGGAAGTGGCGGCCGGGGCGCGGCCTTCTTTGGCGGCCGCGGGGGCCGAGGCGGGCCGCAGTACCAGCAAGCCACGAGGGAGCAGTTGGAGAATTGGATGGCCGCCAATCGCGAACGAGTCCGCGGGCGGGTAGTCATGATCGGCAAGGCGGCAGTGATCCCCGTTAACTTCGCCATCCAGGAAAAGCGTATTCCTGATGATCGCGTTGCGGCAATGTACGATCCCAATAATCCAAACGGTGGCAGAGGGCGTGGTAATTTCGGAGGCCGGGGACGTGGCGCTTCCGAGCCTGGACGAATGACGGCGCAAGAGGTTTCCGACGCGCTGGATGGCTGGCTCGTTGTCAATGGCGCCCTACTGCGAATGGACGATGCCGCGCGTGGAGAAGGCATCATCGTGGCGCAGCAACACCGCGCCTACGATCCCTCCAAGACGATCCCAACGGTGATCTTGCGCAACGACGATTACGGCCGCATCGAGCGGCTGCTGGCGGATCGCGAAGACGTGAAGGTGGAGTTCAATATCGTTAACCAGATCTACCCCGAGGGCAAGACGAGCTACAACGTAGTGGCGGAGATTCCTGGCGCCGACAAGGCTGATGAAGTTGTGATGTTGGGAGGGCACCTCGATTCCTGGCACGCGGCGACGGGAGCGACTGACAATGCGGCTGGCTCGTCGATCATGCTGGAGGCGGCGCGGCTCATTCAGGTGCTGGGCTTGAAACCGCGGCGAACGATCCGGGTGGCGCTCTGGTCAGGCGAGGAAGAAGGTCTGCTGGGTTCGCTGGCCTATGTGAAACAGCACTTCGGCACCTTCGAAAACCAGAAGCCGGAGTTTTCCAAACTGGACTGTTACTTCAACGTGGATTCAGGCACGGGCCGCATCCGCGGCGGCAGCATCTTCGGACCACCGGAAGCGGCGGCAGTGCTGCGTCCGGTTCTGATGCAGTTCAAGGAGTGGGGTGTAGGCGGAATTAACGTCACCGGCAGCCGCAATACCGGCGGCACAGACAGCACGTCGTTTAACAATGCCGGGCTCCCGGGCGTGGGACTCCAACAAGACCCGATTGAGTATATGGCCATGACGCACCATACGAATCTAGACACCTACGAACGCATGATTCCCGAAGATGTGAAGGAAGCGGCCGTTGTGGTCGCTTCGGCGGTGTGGCACGTGGCCAACCGCGACGCGATGGTGCCGCGGTTTACGAAGGAACAGATGCCCGCACCAGTCGAGCCCAGGTAGCTTTCCAGCATGTGTCGCCGAATTGCATTCGTGCTGTTGACATGGATTGGGCTGCCGGGCGCGACATACGCATGGGGGTGCTCCGGGCACCACATCGTGGCCTTGATTGCCTTGCACCACCTCAACCCCAGGGCCCTCGCAGGCGTAGAAGAATTACTGACAGCGCAAGCGATCGATCCAAGC
>DATJWO010000025.1:0-221661 GCA_035501155.1 Bryobacteraceae bacterium | reverse complement strand
AAATTACTTGGACGTTGAAAATAACGTGACCTACAACAACATTGGTCACTGCTTCTTCCTGGAGGATGCCGTGGAGCACGGCAACCAGTTCGTGCACAACCTGGGGATCCTCACCAAGTGTCATCCCGACGCGCCGTGCGTTGGGACAAACCTCGGCCCGTTCGGAGCGGAGGGCGGCAAAAACTTCGATCTGGAGGGCCAAAACGCCAAGGACATCCTGATCCCTTCCGACAACACGGCCTCGACTTTCTGGATCACCAATCCGGACAATATTTACCGGGATAACGTGGCCGCGGGGTCGGACGCGACCGGTTTCTGGTTCGCCTTGCCGGAACATCCGACGGGTAAGTTCGCAGGCACGGAGATCAGTGCGAATACCTGGCCGCGTCGAATGGCGGTGCGGGAGTTCAAGGGCAACACCGCGCACTCGAACTTTGACGGTTTCATGTTCGACCGCGGCCCGAGGGCCGATGGCCATTTCGCCGTCGGCGGGCACATTGCCCTTGCCAATCCCGCTGACCCAAACAGCCCTCAAGTGGAGACGGTCATCGAGGATTTCACCAGCTACAAGAACCAAAATAGTGGCATGTGGGCACGCGGTGAAATGGACCTGTTCAAGAACCTGAAGCTGGCCGACAACGCCATTGGCTACACGCATGCATCCGGGAACTTCGGCCGTTCCGCCTTTACGTCAAAGGTCGTTGACTCGCTGTTCGTGGGTGAAACCGACAACATCGGCAACCCCAGGACGCCGGCGGAAATGGCTTACGGCCGCAGCTTGCCGGAGCCCAAACTCCCGGATTACCCGATCCGCGGCTACGAGTTCTACGATTACCGTCATGACGTGGTGAATGACACCTTCGTGAATTTCGAGGACAACGCCACTCGCAAGACGGGAGCAATTTCTTACCTGCTGTATACCAGCTTCGGAATGAGCTCCAACAACATCGTACAGGGCGCGAAATTCGTCAACGCCAAGCCGGTGTATTTCCCGCCGATGGAGTTTAAGTGGAGCAACGATGATTACGGCAATGGGAGCTACCAGACCGCGGTGTTCAACGACAAGGACGGCTCGGTAAGTGGTGTCCCCAATTCCTACATTCTCATCAACGACC
This sequence comes from Bryobacteraceae bacterium, assembly GCA_035501155.1. Taxonomy (GTDB): domain Bacteria; phylum Acidobacteriota; class Terriglobia; order Bryobacterales; family Bryobacteraceae; genus Palsa-89. Next base: position 220,546 of record DATJWO010000025.1, on the reverse strand, counting down.
CAAACGACGGAATCGCAATTGACGACGCCTGCGAGATCAAGCCGGCCTGGAATGCTGCCGTGTGCAAGGGCGACGTCGGGCGCATGACTGTTGCCGCCCCCGCCGCCGGTGGTGGTCGTGGCGGTCCTGGCGGTCCTGGCGGCCGTGGCCCCGGTGGTGGCAGAGGCGGCGCTGCGGTCGCGGGCGGTCGTGGCGCTGGCAGGGGTGGCATCGGTGTTATCGTTGGCCCCAGAAACGGGGTCCTGGGCGCCCCTCCACCTCCGGGTCCCCCAATCGTTCTCAGCCGCAACGGCAAGGATTTGCGCGTCACCGGAGAAACCAACGTACGAGCGGGTAGCGAGATCAAGGTGACTACCGAAAGGCCGTCCCTGTCCCTCAGCGTGAAGGAACTGGATAAGGGCTCGTGGGTGATCTTCGATCTGCCGGGATTCACCACTGCGGCGTCGGGTACGGAGGAGAGCAGTCTGGATGCACTTCGCGAGGCCAGCGCCACCTCGTACTACAAAGGCAACGGTTCGCTTTGGGTCAAGCTTGTCTCCAACGGCGACGTCCTTGGCAGCGGCCCTGAAAGCGGCCCCAGTGGCGGAGCCAGCCTGCAGGTCAGCCGGTAAGCTGGATCCTGTCGTATGAGCAAGAGCCCCCGGCACAGGCCTGGGGGCCTTTTGTTGTGTGCCGCAATCGGTTCCCGGAACAATGCGCATTGAAGGATCCAACCGTCGCCTGTCCCTGCGTGTTGTTCCGGTCCCAGGAGTCTAATAGAGCCCCGAGTAAACGTTGTTCTGTTGTGTCCAGCATAGGCGAAACCACGATATCATATTCGCCTTATGTTCGCCTATGCTAGGTCCGTGCCCTCTCGCGCCTGCCGGGTCTCGTTCAGCGATTCTGAAGGCCTCGAACACACGGTTGAAGTCGCCGCGGCCTCGGTCTTGGAGGCTGCCGTGCTTGCGCTCGCGGAATTTCGCAGGTGCGGATTTTGCCGAGGTTGCAGTTGGGCCGGCGACCCGCCTGACCGTCCGCGTCAAGCAGCCCGAAACCGAGCATATCGTTAGCGTGGGGAAGCTACAGAGCGATCGCGGGGTATCACGATCCTCAAGTGCAGGCCCATGCATCTCTAGGATCCTGGTTTTGCCCAGACGCCGCGGTCGTGCATCTGCGCGATCTGTTTCAGGATCACCTCGTTCCGGTACTCGGCGTGCTTCATCGGCTCGCGCTCCAAATAGAGATTCTTGGGGTAGATAGGCGTCTCGTAAAGAATCTGGTATAGCTCGGTGCGCAGGTCCTTTAACCAGTTGTCCCATTGCGCGCGCGCACGGTGGTCACGTAACGCCTCGATATCAATAACCCCGCCCACGTAAGTTGAGCCGGCCCCGTAGTCTTGCCTGCCGATGATCTGGCCCCGGTAGTTGATGATGAAGGATCGCCCGCCAAAGGTGTCGATCGGTGTGTTCTCTTCCGCGAACAGGTAATAGGTCCCCATGTTGGGCGCAACCACGTAAACATTGTTGTCGAGCGCCCGCGCGCGGCTTTGAATCTCGAAATAGTCGTTCCCGGTGGCGGGATGAGGATAGGAAGCGCGGTAGATCACTTCGGCGCCATTCAGGGCGAGAGCTCGCGCGTTTTCCGGATAGGAACCTTCGTTCGCCATCATGATTCCCAGGCGCCCGATCTCGGTGTCGACTACTGGCCAGAATGCCTGTAATGTGCGCCCGTATTTTTCCACCCACCAGTCATAAACGTCGTGAGGGCACACCGAGTGCTCGACGGGGAACAGTGGAGACACCTTGTAGTGTTGCAGGATGACTTCGCCCTTGGGGTCGAGGATGAAGCCCACGTTGAAGAATCGATCCTTCCAGTCGGGATGCCGGGCCTTGGCCTGGGCAATGAGGTAGGTATCGTATTCGCGCGCTAGCTTGCCGAGGAACTCGGTTTCCTCGCCAGGAATGTCGATGGCGCCTTCGCGTGCAAACTGGGCATGATCCAGATCAAGAACTTCGTCGTTGAATCCTTGCAGAGCTCCCTCGGGAATGGCGATCAGGCGCACCGGCAGATCCAGGCTGGATAGCCAGGCCGCCGCCTTGACGAGATGCTTCAGGTGCTCCAAGTTGATACGAATATCGGCGCGTCTGCAGATTCCGCGCACGGTGGGGATCAGTCCCACTGCAGTGTAGGGCTTGATAATGGCCATGGTGTTCTCGAAACGCCTCAACTTACGGCGGGCAGGCCTGCCAGCGCCATCGCGATCTCTTCCGCCGGATAGTCGTAGTTCTGCAACTTTCCAGCCTGATAGTCGATGTAGGATTGCATGTCGAAATGCCCGTGTCCACAGAGATTGAAAAGGATCGTCCGCGGCGTCGCTTCTTCCCTGGCGCGCACGGCTTCACGGATGGCTCCGGCGACTGCGTGGTTTGCTTCCGGCGCCGGTAGGATACCCTCGGCGCGGGCAAACTGAATTCCGGCAGCGAACGCGTCGAGTTGTTGCACCGCGATTGCTTCCACCAGTCCCAAATCCATCACGTGCGATACTAGCGGAGCCATGCCGTGGTAGCGCAATCCGCCCGCGTGAATTCCGGGCGGAATGAAAGTGCTGCCCAGCGTGAACATCTTAACGAGCGGGGTCAGGTGTCCGGTGTCTCCGAAATCGTAGGTGAACTTACCCTTGGTCAGGCTGGGGCAAGCCGCGGGCTCAACCGCAACCACACGCGCGGCGCTTTGTCCCTTGATCTTGCGGCTCAGGTATGGCATCACCAGACCCGCAAAATTGGATCCACCACCAGTGCAACCGACAATCACGTCGGGCTCGTCGCCGGCCAGGCTCATCTGCTCCATCGCCTCCAGCCCGATCACGGTCTGATGCAATAGGACGTGGTTCAAAACGCTGCCCAGCGCGTACTTCGTATGGGGGTCCTTCGCAGCCATTTCAACGGCCTCGGAAATGGCGATGCCCAGCGAGCCGTTTGATCGTGGATCTTGCACCAGAATCGCGCGGCCCGACTCGGTCTCATCGCTCGGGCTAGCCGTCACCGATGCCCCGAAGGCCTCCATCAGGGCGCGGCGGTAGGGCTTCTGGTTGTAGCTGACTCGCACCATGTAGACCTTGCATTCCAGGCCGAAGAACGCGCAGGCCATCGCGAGAGCTGAGCCCCACTGTCCCGCTCCGGTTTCCGTAGAAAGGCGCTTTGTTCCTTCCTTCTTGTTGTAGTAGGCTTGGGCGACCGCGGTGTTTGGCTTGTGCGAGCCCGCCGGGCTTACACCTTCGTATTTGTAGTAGATCTTCGCGGGCGTATCCAGGGCCTTTTCCAGACGGCGAGCCCGAAAGAGCGGCGTTGGACGCCATTGCGCATACACCTGCCGCACTTCCTCCGGAATTTCGATCTCGCTCTCCGTGCTGACTTCTTGAAGAATCAGGCTCATCGGAAACAGTGGAGCCAGGTCGTCCGGTCCGATGGACTTCAGAGTGCCCGGATGCAGAACCGGAGCCAATGGCTTGGGGAGATCGGGAAGGATGTTGTGCCAGGCTTGCGGAATGCGGCTCTGCGGAAGGTTGTACTGAATCGGATGCATGCGGAACATTCTATCAGCGGCGCAGAATCGGCTTGTTGGAGCTGGCCCGAGGAGCTGCTAGCAGATCGAGGCCGCAAGCTTTTGAATTCTTCGCATGCAACCGTTGAGTCTTTCCCGCCGCGGACTGCATAACCACCAAAGCCATGTCCAGCGCGCTGTGCGTATGCCGCGATTTCCCCTTGAATTTTGAGGGACCGCTGGACGCGGAGGCGTATGTTTTGTTTGCAGTTGAAGAGGATCTCGCTATGGCTTGGCCGGTAATTTCTCAAATCGTTCTTCAACGGCGTCGAGCGTTTCGTCCTTCTTCGGAAAAGCGAAACGCACCAGACCGCGGCCCAGAACAGGAGAGGAAGCGTAGAAACTGGACCCAGGCACTGTGGCGACACCGATTTCATCAATCAACCAGTAGGCGAACGCCATGTCGTCGTCACCGCGGCCCAGGTGCCGAAAGTCCGCCATCACATAGTAGGCACCCTCAGGGACCGCATACTTGAAACCATGCTTGTCGAGAATGCCGAGCATGCGGGCACGGCGGGAAGCGTAAAAAGCCTGAAGCCACTCGTAGTACGAATCGGGCAACCCGATCACCGCCGCCATCGCTTCTTGCAGTGGCGTGGGCGCGCACACGGTGGTGAAATCGTGTACCTTCCGCAGCGCATCCGTCAAGTCTGGGCTCGCAATGCAATAACCCACACGCCAGCCCGTCACGGCGAAGGTTTTCCCCAAACCGCAAATGGTGATCGTGCGATCCTGCATGTCCGGATAGGTGGCAATCGGAATATGGCGAAGGCCGTCGAACACGAGGTGTTCGTAGATTTCATCGGTGATCGCTACCACGTCGTGCTGGACGCAAAGGTCCCGGATGATCGAAAGTTCCTCTTCGGTAAAAACTCTGCCGGAAGGATTGTGCGGCGAGTTGAACAACACAGCCTTGGGTTTCTGTTCGAAGGCGCGCGCAAGTTCATCGGGATCGAATCGATATTCGGGCGGACGCAGAGGAACCCAAATCGGAATGCCGCCGGCGAACGCTATACCGGCATGATAATTCTCGTGGGCCGGCTCCAAGACGACGACTTTGTCTCCCGGGTTGACGACACCCAGCAGAGCGGCAATCACGGCTTCGGTAACTCCGCAGGTGACGGTAACGTGCCGGTCGGGATCGACCTCCTGTCCGTAAAACCGCCGGCTCTTCTGCGCGATGGCCTTGCGAAGGCTGGGCTGCCCCCAGGTCATCCCATACTGATTCCGTCCGCTGCGAATGGCCTTTTCGGCCTCGGCGAGAACTTCTGCCGGTGGATCGAAATCCGGGAATCCCTGCGCCAGCAGGATCGCTCCCTTGTCAAATGCATAGCGCGTGATGGAGCGGATCACGGACTCATGAAGATTGTGAAGCCTGCGGGCGGCGTATGTTTTCACGGTCGGCAATTATACGGGTTGCGGTGATTCAAAGTCCACCGAAGCTACATCCGCAACGGATGGCTGGTTAAACGCCATCAGCCTCAGATGCTCCGGGTGTTGCTGATAACCGCGGAGGGCCTCCGTGGAAGCAAAGCGCATGATGAGGATGAGGTCCCAGCTACGGGCGTCGTGCAGAATATCGCGTCCAATCTCCAGATGCTCAATGCTGGAAATGGCGGTTGGCAGGGCCAGCATTCTTTTGCAGAACTCTCCGATGTGTTCGGCGCTGGTGCCTTTCTTGAATTTGATCAGAACGTAGTGCTGTAACACTGAGATGTCCCTTGTGAAAGTTGCCTAGCGAACTGTGGCCCCCGGTGGGATCGTCGACGCGGCCGCATTGAGTTTCTCAGCCGCAAAGCCCGCAGCAGTTTTATACCGCAGCATGAACTCGTCGCGCTCAGCCTTCGGAATGACATCGTCGATATTGTCGAACACACCGCCGCAACGATCATCCAAAAGATTCAGCAGGCCAAAAGGGCCGGCTCCACGATTGCGCAAAACCAGTTGCGACATTTCCGCGCAGAGTAGTGTGTCGTAGGCTTGGAGGGCTCTGGAGTTAACGCCATGTTCGAGCATAGCAGCACCGAGCACCCGTGCATCGATAATGGCCTGGCTGGCGCCATTGGAACCTGTGGGGTACATCACATGCGCAGCGTCGCCCAACAGCGCGACATTGCCGTCAACCCAGGTCGCAACCGGTTCACGATCGATCATCGGGTATTCAAAGACTGCATCTGTCCCGCGCAACATGCCCGGGATGTCGATCCAGTCGTAATTCCAGTGCTCGAAATGATGCATGAAGTCTTCATGCCGCACCTGTTTGTTCCAGTCGCCATCCGGCCAGCCACCGGAATTGTCCACCGTGATCTCTGCGATCCAGTTGATGTCCGCAAGGCCGGTGACCAGGTCGGGGGCCGAGATAGGGTAGAACACCACCCGATGACGGTGCGTCCCCAGGCCCACGAAGGACGCGCCGGTGCGGATCGGCGTGCCTTTGGTGACGCCGCGCCACATGATGGCTCCTCCCCACTGAATGGGAGGCTGGTCGGGATACATCTGTTGACGCGCCGCTGAATGCAGACCGTCGGCCGCAATCAGCAGGGATCCTTCCACCTGGGAACACTTCCCGTCACGGCTTCGCAACAAAGCCGTCACTCCCTTTCCGTCCGGGTGATTGCAATAGCCGGTGACTTTCAGGCCCGTGCGAATGGAATCCGCGCCCAGACGTTCCAGAGCAGCGCGATACAGGAGTATCTGCAGTCCGCCCCGGTGTACGGAATACTGCGGCCATTTGTAGCCGGCCCAAAGTCCCCGGGGTTCGGAATAGACTTCATTGCCATTCAGACCAACGAGAGCCCACTCTCTGGTTTGGAGTCCGATCGTATCGAGTAATTCCGGGCCGAAACCCAATTCATAGAGTTCACGGATGGCGTTGGGCTGAATGTTGATACCCAGGCCGAGGGGCTTGATGTCGGCGACCGATTCAAAGACGATGCAAGGTACGCCGATTTGATGCAAAGTCAGTGCAACGCTCAAGCCGCCGATGCCTGCCCCGGCAATCAGTACTGGAGATGTGGTCATTTAGCTCTAAGACGAGTATTTTACTTCATGCCTTGCTACGAAGTAGTTGTACTCGGGCTTGTCGCGTTGCGCGAGGGAACCCTTGCGAGCATCGGATCGTGCCGTTGATACCGTTCACACCACCCAGGCAGGCCGCCGAGTTTCGCGGCCGTACGATCGGCTTCGCAGCGTGTTGGATTGGCTAGTTGATTCCTTTCTTCTCAACGTGCCATTTCGGATCCTGGCAAAGGCCGCAATTCGCCCCAACGAACATTTTGCCGGCGTCTTTATCGCCCTTTAGTTGCCAGTCGAGCAGAGCAACGGCGACTTTGCCAAAATCTCCGCCGTCTGGTTGCGTATAGGTGCCGCCGTGTCCGACACCATCTTTGTATGCGCGGAAGGCAGGCACTTTGGTGATACGCCCGAAATCGTCGTTGCTGTTTGCGAAGGCGATGTCTGTGGAATCGCCCGAGATGTAGAACACCGGGGTGTGGAGTCTCTGCAACTGCTCTTTAGGCACGTTTTCAATCGCCGCGCCCACGCCTTTCGGGGGAGTGACGAAGAGACCGCCGCTCCAGTTCACGACCAGCTTAATGCGGGGATCCGCCGCAACCGCCAGCGCCTGAATGCCCCCGCAGGAGTGACCCATCACGGCCACTTTCGAGGTATTGATCCTGTCATGATACGGACTGTCTTTGCGAGCGTTCTCGGCGTCGGCCCAATTGACGGCGTCGATCAACTGCGACGACTTCGTGGCCGGACCTCTGCCAGTCGCTCGACCCGCGCCTGGCGCTCCAGGATTTCCTGCGTCCCGCCCAGCGCCTGGATTTCCGGCGGCTCGTGGCGCCTGCGGTGGTCCGGTCGCGATCACCAGAAACCCGTACGAGGCGATTTCGCCGAGGAAGTTTCTATAGAAAGCGCCGTTATTCGAGCAGCCTCCTTCTCCCCAGGCGATGATGGGAAGCTTCTGCCCGTGAAGCGCATCCAGATCTTTGGGCCGATAAATCGTGTGTGTCGGCAGGCTGGGGTCCTGCTCCATCACTGCCGGAAATGGGCCGTTTCCCTGCTGTCCAAATAAGCAGGAGGCCGCACAAAACAAAACGAACAGCGTCTTCTTCATGTCTACTCCTTACGGGTTCCGTCAAAGAAGTTTATACCAGTTGGCGCCCGGAGAGCGCATTCTGAGCATACGCCACGCTGGACAGCGCGAGTAGGCTTACTGTTCCTGCCGTTTCTGATTCTCCATGAACAAATCGCAGACTTGCCGACGCAGGCCTTCTTTGGCCGCCGGCCCGGCATCGGTGAAGTCCATATATGCACGCGCGGTTGCATCGAACCTTGGCCACTTTACGAGGTTCGGGCCGTTAGGATCGCCAGTTTTGGCGAAGTTGGTCCAGTATTCCTGCATCAGCGGGGCGTATTGTTGATCCGAGTCGTTGTATTTCCGCATGTTCTGCCAAACGGAGAGCGTGCCGAAGATAAATGGAATCTCAGAAGCATGTGGCGCGCCCAGCGCTTCCTTCCCGTGCACCGTACGCGAGAACTGATACTCGTAACCGGGATTCCCCGCCGCGGTGTGCCAGATGAGTTCCTGAACTGTGCCGCAGCGGAACGAATTGTCGGTGGTGAACTGCAGCATCACGGTTCCATTCTCGGGATCGGGCTGCGGTTCGTTCACGCCATTCACTCCGTAGGCCGCCAGCGCACGATCCGCAAGGGGGCCGTAACGCTCGGGGATCAGCTCGCGGATATCGCGACTCGCGCCGCGCGGCTGCATCTCCTGGGAATCATTCCCGATCAGCAAGGCCACCTTTTGCTCGCGGCCTTGCGCGTAGACTTTGGCTGCTGGTTCTGTGAGCACCCAGCCGTCCACGTTGATTCCCAATCCCGGACCTGCCTGCGCAACCTTCGCCATCAGCTTGGTGTCGGGAACTGCCCGCAGCCTCGCCAGAGAGTCCTCGCCGGTGAAGCCCAATTTCGCAGCAAGGTCTACACCTCTCTTCTCCGATTCGGCCAGGGAAGGTTCAGCGCCTACCGGACCACTCTGAGCCATTGCTCTAAGGAACAGTCCTTTGCTCAGGGGCGAGGCGATCAGCGCATCGACATCGCTGGCGCCGGCCGATTCACCGAATATTGTGACGTTTGCCGGGTTGCCACCGAACCTGGCGATGTTGTCCCGCACCCAGTGCAGCGCCATGATCTGGTCGGCCAGCCCGTAGTTTCCCGCTGCGTGGCGAGGAGACTCTTTGGTGAGTCCGGGATGCGCGAAGAAACCGAAAATGCCGAGCCTGTAATTGACATTCACCACCACCACTCCGTGGCGGGCGAGCACTTCACCGTTGAAAAGAGCTTCCACTCCCGATCCGGCTATATTTCCTCCACCATGAATCCATACCATAACGGGGAAAGACGATCTCAGGGGCCACGTAGGCGTCCACACGTTGAGCTGCAGGCAGTCTTCGCTGTGGGGCAGCTGCTTGTTGTCGTTCTGATTGCACATAGGCCCAAAGGCGGTCGCATCCCGGACACCGGTCCACGCTTTCGGCGGACGCGGATCCCGCCAACGCAGCTCACCAACGGGCGGCTGCGCGAACGGGATGTTCTTGAACACCGCGACACCGTGGGCTGTCAGGCTGCCGCGAAGCTGGCCGCTGCTGATCGAAACGATAGGATCAGAAGTGGCGGCCTTTGCTGGCGCCTGCGCCGACATCGCTGGTATCAGGGCTTGCCCGAAGCACAGGATAAAAGCCAAAGTGCCTGGATTTCTCCCGGATTTCATTGGTCTTCCTTCCTTCATTACTGAAGCACTTTCTCGATCGCGGCAGCGGCGATCGGCGACATAATCTTGTATCCATCCGCATTGGGATGTAGCCCGTCATCGGAGACAGCGTCCTTCAGCCAGCCCTTTTCATCGACAAGCGGGGTGAAGTAGTCGACGTAGGTCGCGTTCACGCGGGCAGCGTAGTCCTTCATCCAGGCATTGAGATTCAGAATGTCGGCGGCGGGATGTGAGTCCGTCATTTTGATTCGCGGAACCGGCCCGCGTCCCCTTGGCGGCTCGCCGTTCTGTTGGTGCTGAAACGGGTAATCGCTCACCGGCAGCACCGAGCAGAGAATCACCTTGATCTCATGGTGCTGTGCCAGTTCAGTCATCGCCATGATGTTCTCTTCGATCAGTTCGGCCGTCATCGGCCCCGTGTTGCGCGCAATATCGTTAGTTCCGGCCAGCACGATCATTGCGGCGGGCTTCAGGTCGATGACATCTGGATATATGCGAACTAGCATTTGGGGCGTGGTCTGCCCGCCAATACCGCGATTCACATAAGGCTTGCCGGGAAAGTACTGGTCGATCCTCCAGAAGTCTGTGATCGAATCCCCCATGAATACGACCCGCTTCGGCTCAGGCGGCTGTTTCTTCAGTTCCTCGTTGGCCCGATGATAGCGGCCGAGTTGGTTCCAGTCCTGAAGCTGATCCGCAAGCCCTCGCGCACTACTGAGAAGGCAGCAGTTCGCGCGTGGCGGATTGAAGTCATCCACCAGTTGGCCTTCCGCGGTGGCGGCAATCAGCAAAAAACCGATCGGGAGAAGAAGACTATATCGTTGCATTGAAGAACCTGTCTTTACAGATCATTGATCGGGGCTGAGAAAACGCAGACCGAATATATCCCCACGGCGAATTCTGTGTCAATCAGCATGGCGGATTGGCCGAACGCGGACCTGTATTATCAGGTGGTGGCGATCAGCATTCATGCCAGCGCAAGGATTATACGTCCGGGCCGCTGATCCCGGAGCTTGGCCGGACCAAAAGTTTCGAACTGATTTGCCGCGGTATGGCGGAGGCTCAATACGGGGGGCAGCCGGCACAGGCTCCAGCCTGTGAGGCTTTTAAGGCAGCCCGAAGGATTCAACCGTTGATGAGCACCGCGGCGTTACGCGCGGGCGATCTATCAATCAACGCCTATTTTTGAATGGGGTAACCCTTCCAAAGAAACTCGAGTGCCTGTGGCAATGTCTGATTGATCACCTTGGCGTCGACGTGGCCTGCGTTTTTCGCATAAACAAACTCATAATGGTAATTCTTCGCTTTCATCACCGCAGCCATGCGCTGGTTCGCAATGACCCAGTTGCGGCGATTCGATGAAGCCGTGTTGGCGCCGATGTCATTCTGAGCGACCTCCATCCAAACTCGTAGCGGTTTCGCCGGATTGTCGGGAATGAAATGTTCCAGATATTCCCATGCCCCGTGAGGAGCGTCGGGGCCGTGCTGCAGATCGGTGTATGTCCCGGAATATGTCAGGACGCGATGGTAAAGCTCTGGTTTGAACCAGGCCATCGTAAAGGACACGGCCCCGCCTGAACTTCCACCGAAAGTCATGCGGCCTTCAGGGTCTTTCGTCAACTTCACGTTGGCCTCCTTTTCCGCGCGGGGCAGGACTTCGGCTTCCACGTAGTCGGCGTACTTGTCCGAAACGGTGTCGTATTCCATGCTGCGTTCAGCGCCGCCATTTTGAATCATCACGGCGACCATCACGGGGAGCCGGTGGTCGGCAATCATGTTGTCAAGAATGGTGGGCAGGTCGTAGTGCATCCCATAAGCATCCGCCGAAACGATGAACGGCGCCGCAGTGCCGGGAACATACTGGGCGGGAACATAAACGCAAACCGGGCGCTGGAAGGGCTCGTTAACGCCGGGATAGAACTTGCTCTCCGCCGAATTCATGACGAACTCGACAACTCTGCCCTCGGGAACACCGGCGCGTTTGGTTTGTTCCGGGGCAGGTGCATATTCCGGCCCGATAGAGTAATCGCCATCACCGGCTCCCGGTTGCCAAGCAGGGAGTGCTGGGAGTTTGGCCATCTCCGCGATGTCTTCAGGTGCTGCTGGGACAACGGCGGCAGGAGGGCGCCGGGCGGCAGCAGGACGCACGGTCGGAGCCCGGTCGCACGGACCCGCGGCAGGGGACGGGCCCTGTGCCAGCGCAAAGTGCGCCATAACGATCAAACCAATCGCCAGCTTCATTTCATGTCCCTCCAGCGAAAGCATTGTACAGGAATCAATAAGTCCGCGTCCTCGGGGTCAGCCATGACAGCCGGTGGCCGTGGCAAGTAACGAAGAAAAACTGTCTGCCGGCAAGTCAGAAAGCTGCCTCGTCGCCAGGTCGGCCCCGAGCGAGGATGCGTTCTTGCCGACCCCGATACTCCGCATGCCCGCCCGCCGAGCTCCTTCGACACCTGCCCGAGCATCCTCGACGACGATACAATTTCCCGGAACCGAATTGAGGCGAGATGCCGCCACGAGGAAAACCTGAGGGTCGGGCTTTCCGGCGTCGACATCTTCGGCCGCCGTGGTTGCCTGGAACCACTTTCGAAAATGCAGCGCGTCCAGAACTGCCTCGACATTCAAGCGCGGAGCCGACGAAGCGATGGCTTGACGCCAGCCTTCGAGATGCAATCGTTCCACCCATTCCGCTGCTCCCGGAAGAGGAGCTAGCCCCTGCGTGCGTACTAGTTCCCGATAGTGAGCCTCCTTATCGTCCCCGATTTTACGGATCAATTCCAAACTGACGTCTTCTCCGAGCCACGCGCGGAGAATCGCATCATTTCGCTGACCGAAGCTCGAAAGGAATTGCGGACGAGTAAGCGAGATGCCTTCCCGGTCCATGATCTCTTTCCAAGCCAGCCAATGATATTCTTCGGAATCGACCAGCGTGCCATCCAGGTCCCACAGGACCGCACCGTATCGTCTTGTCATGTTTAATTGCTGCCCCTCAAAAGATAAGCTGCTTCATTCCAACGCAGCTCGTTGCGAAATTGGCGCAGATCCGTAGCTGAATCGATAGGAAGGAATTCCACATCGGCCATTTCCGCAAAATCTTGCAGGTGCGCCATGCCGAGAGCTTGGCTAAAACCGGTGTGATGGGCGCCGCCAGCATAGATCCATGCCGACGCTGCGGTCCTGAGATTCGGACGTGGCACCCACACGGCTCTGGCAACGGGAAGTTTCGGCAGAGGCTCGGGAGGCTCGACGGCCTCTACTTCATTTACGATCATTCGGAATCGTCTGCCGAGTTGAATGAGCGAGGCGTTTACCGCAGGCCCGGCGGGAGCAGTGAACACCAGCCGAACCGGGTCCGCTTTACCTCCGATGGACAGAGGATGAATCTCGAGCGAGGGTGTGTCCGCCGCGATGGAGGGACAGATCTCGAGCATGTGCGCTCCGAGCACCTTCGGGTTTGCGCCGAAATCGTAGGTGTAATCTTCCATGAACGACGTTCCGCCGGGAAGGCCCGCTGCCATCACTTTCATCGTTCGAACCAGGGCTGCGGTCTTCCAGTCTCCTTCGGCGCCGAAGCCGAAACCGTCCTCCATCAGGCGCTGCACGGCGATTCCTGGAAGCTGCTTCAATCCGTGCAGATCCTGGAAGGTGTCGGTGAAGGCCCCAAACCCTCCCTCTCGAAGGAAAGCACGCAAGCCGAGTTCGATTCTGGCGGCGTCCTTCAAAGACTGCCGCCGTTCGCCTCGCGCACGCAGAGGCTCGGCAACCGAGTAGCGCTCATCGTATTCGGCGACCAGAGTTTCCGTCTCGGCGTCAGACACCTGCTGTATTCTGCAGACCAGGTCGCCTACTCCGTAGCCGTTCACCGAATAACCGAACGCGGCTTGCGCCTCCACTTTATCCCCCTCGGTGACGGCGACCTCCCGCATGTTATCGCCGAATCGAGCGATCTTCAAGCGCTGCGATTCATGCCAGCCCGCGGCAGCGCGCGACCAGGTGGCGACCTGAGCCGTGACATCCGGATCCTGCCAATGCCCGGCCACAACTTTACGCCGCAGGCCAATCCGCGCGGCCAGATGGCCGAACTCGCGGTCTCCGTGGGCCGATTGATGGAGGTTCATAAAATCCATATCAATCGAACTCCAGGGAAGGTCGCGGTTGAATTGCGTGTGCAGGTGTAGGACTGGTTTCGACAGCGTGCGAAGTCCGGCCAGCCACATTTTCGCCGGTGAAAACGTGTGCATCCAAAGGATAACGCCGGCGCAACTTGGGGTGGCACTAGCAGCGGCACAAAGTTCCGAAATCGCTTCCGGCGCGGTCAGGACCGGCTGGAGCGTGAGATCCAACGGGATCTGTTTTGTCGCGCGCAGGCCTTCGACGATTTCGCGGCTGTTTTCGGCGACGGTACGGAGGACTTCTTCCCCATAAAGATGCTGGCTGCCGGTGAAGAACCAAATCTGCTTTTCTTGGAGGTTGATCATATCGTTCTCGACAAGGTTTACGATGCCCGATCCGGGACACGTCCGGTGGACTCCCGGATTACTAGCTCCGGCGAGATCACAATTTCCTGGGGCGCCAGGAAGGGGTGTTCCGTCGCCGATAAATTGGCAAAGATTTGGCGCCCGATCTGGTCGCGTGCAATATGAAGTGTGGTCAGTGCGGGATAGACAACTTCAGACAGGGAAATGTTATCGAAGCCGGTTACGGAAACGTGCCCGGGCACTTCCATGCCCATTTCGCGCAGCTCGCGTAACACGCCGACGGCCATGAAATCGTTGACGCAAAGAATGGCGGTGGGCCGAAACTTGGAAGCGAAAAGCTGCCGCACGGCACGCCGGCCGCCGGCATAATCGTCGGAATCGGCGACGGTGATGAATTGAAGAGCGGGTGAGTACCGCTCCATAACTTCGATGAAAGTTCTCTTACGATCGCCCAATGGGCCTAATCCTGTGTGGTGCCCGACAAATGCGAATTTCCGGTGTCCGAGACTCCGCAGATATTCGGCTGCACGTTCGATCCCCTTCCTGTAGTTCGCTTTGATGCTTTGGATGCCCGGGCGCGGCTCGCCGACATCGTAGACGACGGTTCGCACTTGGCGCGACTCTAATTCGTCGAGAATCGCGGGATCGATCTCGGAAACGATCAGTGCTAATCCCGCGACGCGCCGGCCCAGCATAATGCGCACGCTCGATTTCAGCCATTGCGAATCGTAATCCGTGTTCGCGATCAACACCTCATATCCGTGAGAGTGTGCCTCTTGTTCCAGAACACGAAAAATATCAAGGAAAAACGGATTTTCCAGGTTGGAGACGATCAGGCCCAAGGTACGGCTGGCGCCCCCGGCTAGCGCCTGAGCGTGTGCATTCGGATAGTATTTCAGGTCCTCGATCGCCTTGAGAACCCGGGAGCGCGTACTGCTTCTAACTGTCCCGATGTTGTTTAGCACGCGCGAAACGGTAGCGGCCGAAACACGGGCTCGCCGGGCGACATCTTGCAGGCTCATGCGTGGAACCTAAAAAGTACCAAACCGGTATACCGTGGTGCTTTCATAAACGCTGCCGGGTTTTAGCATGGTGGAAGGAAAGTTGGGCTGATTCGGTGAGTCGGGGAAATGTTGGGTCTCCATGCAAAATGCGGATCGCCGGGTATACGTTCTGCCCTTGCCCTTGAGCGTCCCGTCCAGAAAATTTCCGGTATAGAACTGAAGCCCCGGCTGGGTGGTGAGAACCTCCATCATGCGCCCGGATTTCGGATCGGTCACCTTCGCCATCGTTTCGAGACCGTTGCCGGACCGGTTCAGTACCCAGTTGTGATCGTAGCCGCCGGCAAAAATCAACTGTTGATCTTTCTGCTCGATTCGTTTCCCAATCGGAGTCGCGGTGCGAAAGTCGAACGGTGTTCCGGTGACATCCTTCAGCTCGCCGGTCGGGATCAGGCCCTTATCGACGGGCGTAAAGCGGTCGGCGTTGATCATTACTTCGTGGGTCAGAATGTCGCCCTCACCGGCCAGGTTGAAATAGCTGTGATTCGTCAAGTTGACGACCGTTTCCTTGTCCGTCGTAGCCGAGTAGTCGATGCGCAGCTCATTGGCGTCCGTAAGCGTGTATTTGACCGTCACGTCCAGGTTGCCGGGATAACCCTCTTCACCATCGGCGCTCCGGTACTTGAGTTCGAGGCTCTGGGGCGAAACCAGACTGGCCCGCCAAAGCCGCTTGTCGAAGCCTCGCGCGCCGCCGTGAAGGGAGTTTTGGCCGTCATTCTTGGAAAGGTTGTACTCGACGCCATTCAACGTGAATCGCGCGTTTCCGATTCTGTTCCCGTAGCGGCCGATGATCGCTCCAAAATAAGGAGGCGGTTTCAGGTAGCCTTGGAAGCTGTCTAAGCCGGCGACGACGTCGCCGAGCGCGCCTGCGCGGTCCGGCACTTTCAGGGAAACCAGCACCCCGCCGTAAGTCATGATCCGGGCCTCGGCGCCTTTGCTGTTTCTGAGCGTGTAGAGCTCCACGGTTTGGCCGTCGGGGGTCGTGCCCCAGGCCGTCTTCGTGCCCGCATCTCCAGCGTTGGATTTTTCGGTACGAGCGGAACAGCTCGTCAACATCGCAGCGAATAGCGCGATCGAAGCAGTCCCGATCCTAAGTTTTCGGTTGTCCATAATAGGCGTTGCGTCCGTGTTTCCGGAAAAAATGTTTGTCCAAGAGCGCCTGCGGAATCGGCGCGGCGGCGGAGTTTAACGAGAGCGTCTGAAGCGCTGTTTGCGCGATCTCTTCCAGCACAACAGCGTGGTGCGCTGCTTCGGCAACCGAACGGCCCCAGGTGAACGGTGCGTGGCCCGATACCAACACCGCCGGCATCGATAGCGGATCGACTTCGCGGAACCGGGTCACGATCGCTTGGCCGGTGTTGGCCTCGTACGCCTGCTCGATTTCGCGGGCGCCAAGAGCTTCCGTCACCGGGATAGAGCCGTAAAAGTAATCCGCGTGGGTAGTTCCGAAACAGGGAATCTCGCGGCAAGCTTGGGCCCAAATGGTGGCATAACGCGAGTGCGTGTGAGCCACTCCACCAATATCGGGAAAGGCGCGATATAGAATCAGGTGAGTGGCCAGGTCCGAAGAAGGGCGCAGGGTTCCCTCCACCGTCTTTCCCTCCAGATTGACGATCACGATGTCGCCGGGCGTCATTTGATCGTAGGGCACGCCACTGGGCTTGATCGCCACCAGCTCCTGCTTTCGATCGATTGCGCTGGCATTTCCGAACGTGTAGAGCACCAATCCCCGGCGCACCAGTTCCAGGTTGGCGTCGAGAACCTGTTCCCGCAGCGCCTGCAATCTCATTGCATCCCTCTCGAAGCTGTTGCGATTTTCCGCAGAGACGGCAAAACATCGCCCACCTGGAACGAATCGGAAGTGTTGTGGCCGAAGCCAAAATAAAGCCTTCTGTACATTTCGTAGAGCTGCTGATAAACTTGCGCCGCCGCGGGATCGGGCTGAAGTACTCGATGGCGAGGGCACAGCTTCTCCTGGGCGCCTTCGATACTGTCGAACGCGCCGGCCGCCAGGAATGCGAAAATAGCCGAGCCCAGGCTCGTGACTTCCGTTTCCGGAACGAGTACAGGTTTGTTCAGCACATTGGCGTAGACCTGATTCAGGACGTCATTTTTCGAGGGAATGCCACCTCCGTTGATCACGCGATTGATCGGAACTCCGTGCTGCTCCATCCGCTCCAGAATCACGCGCGTGTGAAACGCCGTGCCTTCGATGGCGGCGAAGAGTTCGTCGGCGGCGGTGTGCAGCAGGTTCCAGCCCAGAGTGATGCCTCCCAACTCGGGATTGACTAGGACGGTCCGATCTCCGTTGTCCCAGCTCATTCGCAGCAGACCAGTCTGTCCTGCCTTGTATTTCTCCAGTCCTCGCGAGAGCATCTCCACCGTGGTTCCGGCGCGACGCGCGATCGCATTAAAGATGTCGCCGGTTGCGGAAAGACCTGCTTCAATGCCGGTCATTTTGGGATGGGCCGAGCCACGCACCACGCCGCAAACTCCCGGGATCAGTTTCACCTGTTCGGCGACAGCGATGATGCAAGTGGACGTTCCGACTACATTCACCACGTCGCCGCAGCGGACCCCTGCGCCGATCGCGTCCCAATGCGCGTCGAAGGCCCCAACCGGAATCGGGATACCGGGACGCAGCCCGAGCGCCGCGGCCCAGAGCGGGCAGAGCCGGCCCGCGATCTGGTCCGAAGTGGCATAACGTCCCTGAAGCTTCGCCCGAACGCCAGCCAGAAGGGGGTCCACAGACTGCAGAAACTCTTCTGGAGGCAGGCCGCCCAAGTTTGGATTCCACATCCATTTGTGACCCATCGCGCAGATGCTGCGGGGTGTCAGAGCGGCATCTTTGTAACCACACAGCGTCGCCGTCAGCATGTCGCAATGCTCGAACGCGGTTACCAGGCGCGAGCGCTTGTCCGGATTATGGCGCAGCCAGTGCAGCAGCTTGGCGAATCCCCATTCTGAGGAATACGTTCCTCCGCACCAATCGATTGCTTCCAGGCCATACTGGCGCGCGGTGCTGGTAATCAGCGCGGCTTCCTGGGCAGAGCGATGGTCGCACCAGAGATAATACTCATCTAATGGCTCAAGACCAGCGCCCACGGGAATCACGCTGGAGCCGGTCGTATCCAAGGCGATAGACTTGAGGTCTTCTCCTTCCACTTTGGCCGCAACGAGGGCACGCTGGGTCGCCTCCACGAGCGCTTCCATGTGATCGGTGTGACTTTGGGTGGCGTAATCGGGATCTTTCCGCTTCCGGTGCAGCGGGTATTCGGCCACCCCCGAGCCGATACGGCCGCACTTGCTGTCGACGATGGAAACGCGCACGCTAAGCGTGCCGAAATCCACTCCGGCAACCAGACTCATCGGGTTCTCCCCGGCCGGAAGAAATAGACATAAACCGCTCCGACGACGACGAGCAAACCGCCCCACCAGATACCAACGTGCAGGTTTGCCATCACGACGGGCGGCGGCGAAGACAACCCAGCGATACCCGCACCCACAATAAGCACACCGTAGATCAGGATCAAGAGCCCGATGAAAAACCAGATGGAGATCGATTCATCCCGATTCATGCGGTTACCAGAACAAGATATTCAAAACGACAAACACCACGGACACAATTGCGGCCCAAAACAGCGGACGCTCGAAGAGCGGCACGTCTCCCTCAGAGGGAACCTCCGTACAGCCATAGACCAAGCCAACCAACTGCTTTTCTGGAAGCGGCCTGGAGGCGAGGCTGACAACCACCGTCACGATAACGCAAACAAGCCAGGACCACAGGCCGCGATACATGTTCTCGGCCATATCCTTGGCGTTCGGCGAGAGGGCAATGATGGACAAGGCGCCGGGGTCCACCTTAACCCAGGCCCACATGCCGATCGAGGACAAGGTTCCCAACAGCAGTCCCCAGAAGCCGCCGGCCGGCGTGGCCCGCTTCCACAACATGCCGAGGAGCACGGTTCCGAACAGCGGCGCGATGAAGAAACTGAAAAGCGCCTGGACGTAGTCCATGATGCTCAAGAACTGCATGACGAGATAGGCGGTTCCAATACTCACGAGAACGCCCAGGATGGTGCACCATCGCCCCATCCGGACGTAATGGCCATCGGTGGCGTCTCTGCGGATCAACGAGCGATAGATATCGTAGGTCCAGACAGTGGAAAACGCCGTGACGTTTCCCGCCATGCCCGACATGAATCCGGCGATCAGCGCGGTGATCCCCAGGCCGAGCAAGCCCGGACCAAGATAGCGCGCGAGCATCAGCGGAAGGACTTCATTATAGCTGTGAGCGTGGGAGGCAACCGCGGCCCCCTCGCCCACGAGTTTTTCCGGCAACAGGGCGAGCCCGAGCAGGCCCGGCACAATCACGATCAACGGGACCAGCATCTTGAATCCGGCGCCAATGACCGGCGCCATTTTGGCGGAGCGCAGATCCTTGGCGGTGAGGACCCGTTGCACCACCAGGAAATCCGTGGTCCAGTAGCCGAACGAAATCACCCAACCCAGTCCGAGTACGATCCCCGTCCAGTGGATGCCCATGGGGTTGTCCTTGAAGGAGCCGAGCGTGCTCCAGAGGTGCGTGTAGTCGGTGCTGCCCATGCGCTCGGCGATCTTTTGCTGGAGCCCGCTCCATCCTCCGGCCTCTTTCAAGCCGAGCACGGGAATCAGCAGCACGCCCAGCCAGATCAGCATGAATTGCAATACTTCATTGAAGATCGCCGATCGCAGTCCCCCCAACGCGACATAGATAGCGACAGTAAGCGAGGAAATCCAAATGCTGAAGTGAATGTCCCAGCCGAGAACCACCTTCATGACCAGCGCCATGGAGTACATGTTGATGCCACTCATCAGCACGGTCATAAAAGCAAAGCTGATGGCCGAAAGCGCGCGCGACGGTTCGCCGAAACGAAGCTTCAAGTAGCCTGGCACCGAGTGCGTCTTGCTGATGTAGTAGAAAGGCATCATCACGATCGCCAGGAAGAGCATCGCGGGGATGGCGCCGATCCAATACCAGTGAGTGGCCAAAATCCCGTATTGGTAGCTGGCAGCGGCCCAGCCCATCAGTTCCAACGCTCCGAGATTCGCGGACAAAAACCCGAGCCCGGCAATCCAGGCGGTCATTTCCCGGCCCGCCAAGAAGAAATCTTCTCCGGTGTGCGTCCGCTCCTTGAGATAAAATCCGATGGCCAGAACGGCGAGGAAATAGATCGCGATGATCGCCGTATCCACCCAACTGAGATGGATCAGCCGCTCGCGGGACTGGAGCAGAAACAGGCAGAACATCAGGCGAGTTTGGCTTTCAGCATGGTGTAAGAATGCGCGGGAAAGCTATAGCGCAGGACATTCGACTCCGCTCTGGTGCCGCGACTCACGATCTTGACGGCGGTGGATTCAAAACTGTTTTCGTCTTTGATGCCCGCCGCGTTGACTTCCGATACCTCAATTGCCCCCGCAAATTGCCGGTCCTCGAGTTGAATCTCGGTTTCCACCGGCTGCTCGCGATGACGATTGACGACATTGATCACCAATGTTCCATTGTCGAGCGCTGCCGAGGCATCGATCAGCGGAACGTCGCCGGACGTACGGCTCGAGTAGGTTGGCGATTTGACCAACAACTCCAGAGCGGTGCCCTTGGTATTGTTGGCGAACAGAGCCAAAGGATAATAGATGGTTTGCAGAAAGAGACGCTTTTCGTCGGTGAAAATGGGCGCAATCACATTCACCAACTGAGCCATGTTGGCGATCTTGATGATGTGCGCGTTATTTACGAAGGTATTCAGGAACGTCGCCACTACCAGCGCGTCTTCCAGGTTGTAATGTTCTTCGAGGATGCGGCGGCCGCGCTGCGAATCCCCGCGCGCCCGATACCAGACATTCCATTCGTCCCAGGCGATGTAAATCTTCCGCCGCGGCGTCTGGCCGGACAACACCGCATTGATTACCCCTTCCGTCGTCTTGATGCGGTCTTGCAGCGTTAAGGACGATGCCAGAAAATCTCCAAAGTTGTTCGCCGTGTTGCCGACATACATGTGAAGCGACAGGTAGTCCGCATGCGTTTTGAGGAAATCGAGCACGGTGCGGTTCCAACCGATCCAGTCGATGCCGGTGTTGTAATTCGAAGAACCGGCGGCAATGAGCTTGATGTTGGGATCGGTCCACTTCATGAGCTTGGCCGCTTCCAAGGCGAACTTTCCGTAGTCCTCAGCGGTGCGATGCCCCATCTGCCAGGGCCCATCCATCTCGTTCCCGAGGCCCCAGTAGGTGACCTTCCACGGCGCGTTGCGGCCGTTCTCGCGGCGCAGCCGCGTCATGGCTGTGTCCTGAGGGGAGTTGACGTACTCCACCCACTGCTGCGCCTCCAGCCAGGTGCCGGTACCGAGGTTGGCGCAAATATAGGGTTCGGTGCCCAGCATTTCGCAGTAGTTGAGGAACTCGTGTGTGCCGAAGCGGTTGCTCTCCACAGTTCCCCAAGCCATTTCCAGCCGCGGCGGCCGTTTGTCGCGAGGCCCGATCCCGTCCATCCAGTGGTAATTGGACGAAAAGTTTCCGCCAGGCCAGCGCAGGATGGAAACGCTCAGCTTGCGAACGGCTTCCAGGACGTCACGCCGGTAGCCGTTCGCGTCCGAGAGTGGAGAGTTTTCCTCGAACACGCCTCCGTAAATACAACGCCCGAGGTGCTCGATGAAGTTTCCATAGATCTTTCGATCGATCTCGCCGATCACCCGCTCGGTGTCTATCTTGATGCGTGCTGTCGGCGCGGTTTGTTGCGCCCGCAGCACCCAAGGCGCAGCGAGCAAGGTCTTCGAAGCAGCGCGCCGCGAGATCCCAGATTTCTTCATTGGCGGAACAGTCCTTTCAGCACCGCTCTCAGCGGAAAAGACGGGGAGCGAAATCTTCCATGCAGCGGCGCCAGGTGAGCCATTCATGCGCCGTCCCCGGCGATTCGAAGTAGACGTTATGAATCCCCGCCTTGGTCAATTGCTCGCTGAAGTTCTTCGTGGCGGGACCTTCCACGGAACCGATCCCCAGGAAAAGCACTTTCATTTTCTTGTTAAAAGCCGCCGCATCGGCAAACACGCCGCCGTTGGAGGTCTTGGGATCGAATCCGCCGCCGAACGCGGCACTGTTGCCGCTGAATCCGCCGAGGTAGGCAAACTTATCGAGGTTGGGCAGGACCGTTAGGAACGATTGCATACCTCCCATCGAGAGCCCCGCCATGGCCCGGTTTTCGCGTCCCGGCAGTACTCGATACGTGTGCTCGACCATGGGAATCAGGTCGGTGAGCATCATTTCGGTGAACGTGGTGTCCCAGTTGGATGGGAAAGCGGGGCGGCCGCCCTTCGCCGGCACCCCGGGCGGCGGTAATACGTCGGCCATGGTCGGCCGGGCAATGATGGTGCGGGCGTCATAAAGACTGGAGTCCGCACCCGGCTTCGCGGCGTTCAGATTGTCCATGACGATGATCATGGGCTTCGCTTTTTTCGCCGCGATCAGATTATCCATGATGAAATCGACATGGCCCTGGTTTTCCCAGCCCTGCTCATTTTCACCCCACCCGTGAAGCAGGTACAGAACCGGATACCGGCCGCGAGCATTGGAATCGTAATCCGGCGGAGTGTAGACGTAAGCGCGCCGCATTTTTCCGGTCACCTTGGAGTAATACCAGTTCTGACGCACGTCGCCGTGGGGAACGTCCTTGGCGGAGTAGAAGCTCGCGTCCGGAGCAGGGATCTCAATGCCGCTGTTGTCCCAGCCCGAGCCGAAGAACGTTCGCGTCGCTGGATCGGCCACCGGGGAACCGTCGACGACGATGGCGTAGTAATGGAAGCCAACCACCTGCGGCGGAATGGTCACGGTCCACAGTCCATCAGCACCGCGCGTCATGTCGTGGAGACCGCCTAAGCGTACCTGCACTTTTTGGGCTTTCGGAGCCTCCACGCGAAAAGCGACGCTGTGATCTGGAAAGATGCACGGATAAGGAGCGCCGGGGATATTGAGCGAAGAAGGCTTGCAGTCACTAGGCGGCTGAGCCCACGAGCAGCACGAAGCGAGTACTACGAGCATCGCTAATCGCATGGATTCTCCTTCAGTAAAATCCTTGCGATTCTATCAGTGACGGGGGTTCTTGTGCAAGCGCTTTCTTTTCTGCTCTGGCCGTAAAACCGTGCTATGGCGACTATAGGACATGCGCATATTGATAGCGCTTTCTAGCTGTCCGGGCGACGAAAGGCTATTTCCCAACCATGTGCCGAGCACCGCCTTCGTACAACAACACCACTTCTTTCGGCAATAGGATAATCTGAAGCGGATACGGCGTCCGCGAAGCGGCCGTCGGCCATGTCGACATCCATTTATTGGTCCAAATGCCTGGTGTAAAAGTTCTTTGAGCCCGACCAGTCGGCCTGGACTACGCGCCCCACGTTGTAGATGCGTGGGTGAGGCCGCTTGCCCCTGCAACGTTCTTGATTCCTACTCGCACTGCTTGTCGCTGATCTCTTCACCACAACTTGCTAACGACATGCCGGGGGCTCCGAAGGTGATCGGCGATGCAACTTGAACCGAGATAAAGATTTAGGAAGTCTGACCCACGCGTTGAGGGTTGAGAGTGTACAATACTCAGTTATCGGAAGCCAAATGGAAGCCCGGTTCTTACATTCAGGAGAGCAAAGATGAAGACGTTAGCGAAAATTGCAGGGGCGGTCCTGGTCTGTCTGGTTTTGCTGTTGGTTGTGCTGCGTATCACCGGTCTCAACCCGATCGGGGACACACCCGGCCGCGGGAATTATCCAGGGTTGTGGCTCAGTGGAGAGGTTGTAACTACCCCGGTCAATGACTGGTCATTCGCTTCCCAATATAAGACAGACAAGCTGCAGACGCGAACTTGGTACCGGATTCCTCATTCGGTAACAACAGGCCACATCGTGCACAACGGCCAGCTCTATATTACATCCTTTTTCCCCGCGGGCATGCCTTTTCCGCAAGGGAAGAATTGGGTAGCGAATGTAATGCGTGATCCGCATGTCCGCCTGAAGTTCGGAAACAAATTATATGATTGTGTTTTGTCTCAGGTCACAGATCCGGATGAAATAGCGGCCGTGCTCGGACCGAGGGCACAGGAGAATCCTCGATTTGTAGCCTCAAACGCACCCAATGGTCCGGTAATGCACCTGTTTCGCGTGCTGCCTCAGTGAGCAACACCGAGTGTTCGTCAAAACCGGCACCACCGGTTGAGGACCCGGTCTCGTCCCGGGATTGGCTGCGTTACGCGGGGTTCACGCGAAAGACAGTCGCTGCTGAAACCGATGGTACCTTCCATTGGGGATATTTTTTTCCCTTAGCCTGGAGCACGGCTGCTTTCTCAGCCGGATCGTTGACAATAGACAAGGTACGATCAAACACTTGGTCTTCTATCTTCAGGCGCACCTGGGGATCACGGATTATATCTTCAACCCACTCTCTACCGCGATAAGAGGTCACATACAGATTGCCGTTGTATACGGCGCACCAGATCGTCACCGAGTGAGGCAGCAGATACGGGGTCTGGGTCTGAATCTTGATCTGCGGAATCTTGTCCGTGAACGACCAGTCGGTGACCGGCGTAGTGACGGGTTGCCCCTTGATCCAAAGCCCGGGCATTCTGCACGTGAAAGATCTATCGGTTGGCGGGCAGCCCTTCGGCTCGAAACCAGTAACGCTGAGTAGCAGCAGAAGCGCGACCAAGACAACTATTGTTGCCCCAACAATCTTTGCTAGTTTTCTCATTCTGGGCTCCTAGAGACGTTCCATGTGTATCCGGGGTTTCCGTGTGCTTTACCCATCGGAGATTCTACACCCAACCAGTCCAGGTTGTGCCGGCTCTTTTGAGCTTTTCCTTCGGGCGGTTCCGATGGCCAGGCGCGGGTACCCTTACGGCAGGAGCTGAAATGAAAACGTTGCCGGAGAGATCCCGCGTAAGTATCAAAATAGGAAGCCAGCCGTATAATCGCGCCTTGGTCCTTGTGATCGATCCGGCCGAGCAAGGGGGCGTCAATGCGGCGAGAGTGAATTGAGCTACTGCCGGGGGGGACGATCACCTCGTTTCGCGTGGTGGAAATTTAGGGCATCTCGAGGCGGCCCATTTTACCGGCTCGATCTGCGATGCTTAATGCCAGCGGTCGGCGGGAAGAGAGGTATGAGAATAGTCATCACCGGCGCCAACAGCGCCACGGGCCAAGCCATTCTGCGGTGCGCATCCCAAAATGGCGCGGCGTCAAACGCCATGGTCGCCGCGGTCCGCTCCGAGCGAGCCGCGGACCAGATTCGGACACTGCTGGGCGACAGGAGTAGCACGGCCCGAATCTCCTACGACGATCCCGGCAGTCTCGATGAGGCGTTTCAGGGGGCTACTGCGATCATCCACCTGGCGGGAATTCTCGTCGAGCGGCCGGGTTCAACGTATCAACAGGCAAACGTTGTGCCGGCTCGCAGCGCCGTAGAAGCCGCGAAACGGTGCGCTGCCGAAAAGTTTGTTTTGATCAGTGTCACAGGAGCCGATGAGAACTCTTCCAACGGCTACTACCGCACCAAGGGACAGGCAGAAGCACTGGTGCGTTCCTCCGGCCTGTGCTATACGATACTCCGCGTTCCGCTCCTGCTGGGGCCAGGCACTGAAGGCGCGGCGGCGCTTGCACGGAATGCGAGCGGCCCTAAAGCCAGGCTGATCGGTGGCGGACGTAATTTTCAACAGCCTCTCTATGTGGACGATCTGGCGCGGGCGGCGATTGCTGCCGCCGAACCTTCGGTTGCGAGCAATCGCACTTTGGACCTGGTTGGTCCTGTTGCGCTGCCGGAGCGAGAACTTGTCGAGCGAGCCGCTCGGCTGCTCGGCCGCCAGGTGCGGGTCAGCACGATCCCAAAGGGACTGCTTTCGTTTGCGCTCGCGGTTCGTCAGCGCGTCTCCGGCCCCGGATTTTCGCCAGACGCAGTCGAAGTGATCACCGCCGACACACGTCTCGATCCCAGGCCTGTCGCGAGTGAATTGGGAATCCGGCTAACCGGCATCGATGAGATGATCAAGAATAGTTTAGGCCAAAAGCGAGAAAGATGAACCCGACCAGCCAATCCAGCGCTATTCCCGCCGCCACAGGCGCAAGAAAAGCCAAGCCTTGGCAGCGGCTTTTGCCGTTGCTGATCACGGCCGCCTGCTTCGCCTATCTCTACACGGCCCTCAACCGCGCTGCTACAGCCCAAGGCGCCGGCCTGCTCACCTACCTGGCGAGGAGCTTTGAGAATGTGAACTGGCTTTATTGGCTGGCGCTCATGATTCCATACTGTTTCTTTTATCTGATATTCGACAGCCTGGGTGTCTGGTGCGCGATCAATTGGTTCAACGCCAAAATACGCTATGCCGATATCCTGCCCATTCGCGCCAGCGCGTACATCCTCTCGCTGGTGAATGAGCAGGCCAGTAAGGGAGCGATCGCGGTTTATCTCAATCGTCGCGATGGGGTGCCCGGCTGGGAAGTGGGATCGAGCATGCTCCTTCTGATCTTCTGTGAGTTTTACAGTCTGATCCTGTGGGCCACGGTGGGCGTATTGTTGCGCTGGAATAGCTTCCAACCGGCCTTCCACATCATTCCTTGGATCGCACTGGGCGCAGCTGTGTTCTTCGTGCTGTTCCAACTGTTCTTCAGAGGGAAAATCGCCCCAGGAGTCGCCCTGCGCGACCGCCCGATCTTCCGGGCCTTCCGGCTCGCGAAAGTGTGGCACTACGCGGTGGTTATAGCGTTGCGCGCGCCGCCCGTTCTTGCGGGCGTGGTCGTATATACGTTGGCGTTGCGACTCTTTGGAGGCTCGATCGGTTTCGGGGAAATGCTGGGTATCTTACCGGTGATCTTTTGTGGCGCGGCGATGCCTGGGCCGATGCACTCAATCGCGATTCTTTTTTGGGTTTTGCTCTTCCCGGATCGACCCGGCCAGATGACCGCCTTCGGCTTCGTCATGCATAATTTCTTTATCTTCTTTAACGCCGCAGTGGGCCTGCTATTTCTCCGGCGGGCGACTCGGGAGCTGTTCGGGTAGTCTCCTGAACATCAACCGTTGGGCCATCGATAGGAGCGTGGTTGCGACGAGCAACCATACCAGGAGGGTCAACAGCGGCGCTAGAAAGCTAAGTCCTATGCGAATCAGGCAGTCCATGACAGGCGGAACGAAATAAAGGATGCCATTGTAGCGGCCGAGCTTGCTTCCGCGAAGTTTCGCGTGCCGGTGAACCCAATAAGAATCGATGACATACTGGGCAAAGGCCGCGGTGATCAGGAATGGCAGGATCCACGGGAACGCGCCGCGCAGAGCTCCCGCATACAATCCGGAAGTGACGAATAGAAAATCGCTGGTGTGATCGAAGGTTCCGCTGAATCCGGTCACTGTTCCTCTTCGGCGTGCGATCGGACCATCCAGAAAATCGGTAATCAACGCCACCACCCACACGACGAGAGCGAAAATCGCAGAACCCCTGTCTCCTTTTGCCATGAAAAAAGCAAACGGAAGCACGAGAAGAAGACGAACCGCCGTCAGTGCATTAGCCATCGCTCCCTACTCGGGTCCGTTGACGGCCACATAACGCCAAGCATACACCGCGGATGCCTTAGGTTAAAATTGGTAAAGGCGTCAGATGGCCGAAACTGCAATCCCTTGCCGTGCGGATACCGCTCTTGAACGTGGAATCGAGGGAGGCGGTCTGTCGCGCGCAGATGCGCTTCGCTTGATGGAAGAAGGCCCGCTCGATCCGCTGCTCGAGGCAGCGGCTTCTATCCGGGACCGGGTCAAGGGCCGTTCGGTTAGTTATTCCAAAAAGGTCTTTATCCCGCTCACCCACCTTTGCCGTGACTATTGCGGCTATTGCACTTTCCGGGCCGATCCTCATGCCGGCGTCCAACCCTACATGCTGCCGGATGAGGTTCTCGCCGTGGCCGAAGCCGGCCGCCGTGCGGGATGTAAGGAAGCTTTGTTCAGCCTAGGCGACCAGCCCGAGCGAGTCTTCCCGGAAGCGAAAGAGTTTCTGAAGAAACTGGGCTTTGACCGCACGCTCGAATATTTGGCAGCGATGTGTGAGCTGGTCCTGGAAAAGACCGGGCTCTTACCGCATTCCAATCCGGGCGTGATGGGGGCGGACGATCTTCGCCGCTTGCGAGAGACGAACGTCAGCGTAGGGTTGATGCTCGAAAGCGCCAGCCCGCGACTGCTTCGCGTCGGGGAGGCGCATTGGAAGGCGCCGGATAAAGTGCCCTCTGTTCGCATTCGAACCATCGAGAACGCCGGGCGGTTGTCGATGGCGTTCACTACCGGCATTCTGATCGGAATCGGCGAGACTTCCGAGGAACGCGTGGATGCGCTCCTGGCGATTCACGCTGTCAACAAGGAGTACGGCCACATCCAAGAAGTAATCGTGCAACCGTTCCGCGCCAAGCCGGACATTCGCATGGCTCAGGCGCCGGAGCCTTCCACTGAGGAGTTGGAGCGCACCATCGCGGTCGCACGATTGATTCTCGGTGGGGAGATGAATATCCAGTCTCCGCCCAATTTGCTCGCGGAAGACTATCCCGATTTGCTGAAGGCCGGCATCAACGATTGGGGCGGAATTTCTCCGGTTACCAAGGACTTCATCAATCCAGAAGCTGCCTGGCCGCAAATTTCCTCACTGGCTGCGAGATCCGCCGGCGCGGGATTCGTCTTGCGCGAGCGCCTGGCAATCTATCCGGAATTTTCCTCCCGGCCAAAATTCGTAAACGCCCGCCTTCAACCGCACTTGTGGAAGCTCCAGGGTGAGGACGGCTACGCTCGTGAAAGGTGTGAAACATGTTGAAACCGGCCAGTCTTGAATGGCGAGAGATCCCCTGGGAACGCGCCCTTCGAGCGGCACGTCCTAACGTTGCGAACCCGCTGGAGAAGGCGCTTGCTGGAGAGGAAATCGAATTTGGAGAGGGCCTGACCCTGGCGAACGTCGAGGGGGATGACCTCGTGGCGCTCGTGAGAGTTGCGGACGAGATCCGGCGGCGCGTGGTCGGCGACCGAATCACCTACGTGGTGAATAGAAATTTAAACTTCACCAACATCTGCATTGTTGGCTGTGCGTTTTGCGGGTTCAGTCGAGGGCCGGATTCTCCGGACGCTTATTTTCATTCGACGGATACGCTAGTGGCCAAGTCGGTAGAAGCGGTTGAGCTCGGAGCCACGGAGGTGTGCATCCAAGGCGGCTTACCGAAAGATCTCGATGGCTATTACTACGTACAGCTTCTCCAGGCCATCAAGAAACGATTGCCCGATCTTCATGTGCATGCCTATTCGCCGATGGAGATCACTTACGGCGTCGAAAAAACGCGCCTGCCGCTGCGCGAGTACTTGCTGATGTTGAAAGAAGCGGGCTTGAACAGCATTCCAGGAACGGCCGCCGAAATTCTGGACGACGCTGTCCGCCGGTCTCTGAGTCCCAACAAGCTGAAAGTGCGGCAGTGGATCGAAATCATTCGGACCGCGCATAGCCTCGGCATCCCGACGACATCCACGATGATGTATGGCCATACCGAAGTTCCGGAACATTGGGTAAGGCATTTGCTTCTGCTCCGTGACATCCAGAAGGACACTGGAGGATTTACCGAGTTTGTTCCCCTGGGGTTCATTCATTCCCAAACCAAACTTTTCCAGAGTGGACGCGCCCGCTCCGGCCATTCGGTCCACGAGGATCTGATCGTTCATGCGCTCTCGCGCGTTCTGCTGAATGGCTACATCCCCAATATTCAAGTCTCTTGGGTCAAGCTTGGATTCCAAGATTCCCTGGCCTGCCTGGAAGCGGGCGCAAACGATTTCGGCGGCACGTTGATGGAAGAGAGCATCTCCAAAGCAGCCGGAGCGAACTTTGGCGAGTACGTCTCTCCGGGAGAATTCCGTGCCATGATCCGAACCATCGGGCGCATCCCGGCGGAGCGCGCCACGTCCTACGAAATTCGCAGAGTCTTCCCTAATCCGGACGCACAGGAACGTCTGCCTCTCGAACGAATACCAATATTTGCCGCTGCCACAAGCCACGCCACGATGCCGGCGACGGGCTACTGAACGCGCAACGGCCTTGTGAGCCGGCGATTCGCGCACCTGGCAGAGCGCGGAGACTTCAAGAACCATCGGATGCGGATACAATCGAGGCGTCGGCGTGATGAGCCGCGAGAACGCCGATGCTTTCGATGGCAGGAGAAAGGGTAGCGGTAGACCAAGCGGGAGGACGATGATGAGTTGGCGTAATCCATTGCGCCGGTTTGTGCTTTTGGGTGGCGCGGTTTCGTGGTTGACCGGGTTTGGTGTACTAGCGCAGAATCAAAGTTTTTTTGCTGGCGGCTCGGCGGTGAGCCTCACCGCAGAGCAGGCGAGCCGCGGCAAGGCGGTCTATGACGGCAATTGCGCCAGCTGTCATGGCGCCAATCTCGACAACGGACAGTTTGGTCCCCCGCTTCTCGGCTCCGCTTTCAAGATGCACTGGGCGAGCCAGTCCGCGAACGCGCTGTTCACCTACATCGCGGCCAAGATGCCGCCGGCAGCGCCAGGCGGCCTCAGTGACCGCGCCTACAGCGATGTGGAAGCTTATGTACTTCGCGCTAACGGTGTCGCCATCGGAAGCAGCGAGTTGGCTCCAGTGCGGACCCAGTCCGACATTGCCGTCCGCACCGCTAATCGCGACGCCACCTACCAATCTGTGATGGCGGCGCGCAAGAAGCTGCTCGCGGGCCTGACGCCGGTCACTGAAGAGATGCTGCAGCATCCCCCCGATGGCGACTGGCTGGTGTGGCGGCGCACCTATCAAAATCTCGCATACAGCCCTCTCCAGAAAATTGGTACGGCCAACGTCCATGATCTCGGTATCGCCTGGACCCTCGCCCTGCCTGTCAGCGGCAACGAGGGCACGCCGCTGGTGCATGATGGAATCCTGTTTGTCGAAAGCGGCGCCAGCATCCAGGCGCTCAACGGCGCCACCGGCGAAGTGCTCTGGCAATATACCCGGCCGCTCCCGGAAAGGCTGCACAATGGCCAGCAGTCGCGGATGAAGAACATCGCCATTTATGGCGACTTGCTGTATGCCCCCACGCCGGATGGGCATGTGATCGCGTTGGAGACGAAGACCGGCAAGTTGATCTGGGATCATTCAGTCACGGGCCGAGACAACGGCTCGCGTGCGGGTGCGGCGAGTAACACTGGCTTTAACATGACTGGCGGTCCGGTGGTCGCCAAAGGCAAGGTCATGATCGGCACCAGCCTGGGCATCAACACCGGCGGCGGCAACTACATTGTCGGGCTGGATGCGGCAACTGGCGCCGAAGCATGGCGTTTCAATACCATCGCCAAGCCCGGCGAGCCGGGCGGCGATAGCTGGAACGGCGCGCCTTTTGAACAGCGCTTCGGCGGCGGTGTCTGGACCTCGGGCAGCTACGATCCCGCGCGGAACCTGGTCTATTTTGGCACCGGCAACACCTATGACATCGGCACGCTGATGCTGCCCCAGCCGCGCGTTGGCGAATCGAGGGACGCGCTCTATACGGATTCAACTCTTGCGCTGAATCCCGATACTGGAAAGCTGGTCTGGCATCGTCAGCATATGCAGCGCGATGTGTGGGATCTGGATTGGGTGTTCGAGCAGTCGCTCCTCACCCTGCCGGTGAACGGCAAGCCGGCCGAGTTGGTGGTTACGGGAGGCAAGACGGCGATCTTCGACGCAATGGACCGGACCACTGGAAAGCATGTCTTCTCGCGCGACCTGGGCCTGCAGAACATCGTGACCGCGATCGATCCCGAGACCGGAGAGGAGACCACCAATCCGGCGCTGGAACCCGAGCCAGGCAAGACCAAGTTGCTGTGTCCCAATGCCAACGGCGCGCGAAACTGGCCGACCACAGCGTTCGACCCCGCCAGCTATATCCTTTATGTACCGCTGGTAGAGACTTGCGCCGATTACAGTTGGACACCGCGCAGCGCGGCGCAAATCGCGGCGGGCGGCGACGATATTCATTTTGCCGAACGGCCGCGCCCGGACGGCGACGGTAAATTCGGCCGCATCGAGGCGATCAATCTGGCGACCGGCCGCGTGGTATGGATTCACCGCCAGCGCGCGCCCTTGGTCAGTTCCTTGCTGGCGACTGGGGGAGGGCTTGTCTTCGTGGGAGCACTGGACCGCTTCTTCAGCGCTTATGACGCGGCGACCGGCAAGCTCGTTTGGCAGACTCAGCTCAATGCGGCGCCCAATTCGTCGCCTGTCACCTATAGTGTCCAGGGCGAGCAATATGTCGCGGTGGTAGCTGGTGGCGGTTTCCTAAGCTCTGCCTCGTCCAGTTTGACGCCCGAGATCGACAACCCCCCGGGTGGCACGACGCTGTGGGTGTTCAAGTTGCTGCCCCGCTGAATTTCACCACCGCTGCAAATCGTCGAACAGGACTTTGGGCGCGTTCTTTTTACACGCTTCGAGGCAGAGCGACCAGCCCGCTACCGAACTCAAGTCCCGCCTCAGGTGATAGAATCCTGCCGATGCCCTCGAAATCCATCCTGGTCGTCGCAATGGCGATCGGCGCATGGAGTGTCTTGGCCACGGCCCAAAAGCAGGACCCACTGCCGCGCCTCGAAACAAGGGTCGAACGCCTTAAAGCCAACATGGAAAGCGTCGAGTCCATCCGGGCCATCAAGCGCTTGCAGTATGCCTACGGACATTACGTCGAATTCGGTTTATGGAACGACTTCGCGGACCTGTTCGCCGCCGATGCCGTCACCAACTATCAGTCGGGGGTGCGCGGAAAGGATGCGATCCGCCAGCTCTTCTTTGAAAAGGTCGGGCAAGGGAGGCTTGGCCTTTCGGAAGGCCGCATCTACCCGCACATCCTGTTCCAGCCGGTAATCACACTTGCGCCGTCGAGCCTGACCGCGAAGGGGCGATGGCGCATCCTGGCGATGTTGGGTAGCTACGGAGGTTCGGCCACATGGTATAGCGGCGTCTACGAGAATGAGTATGTCTTGGAAGACGGCGTATGGAAGATCAGCGTGCTTCGCTCGGAACCCAAGGTCACGGCAGCCTACACAGCCGCTGGCTGGAAGGATTCCGGGGTGTACGTCCCGTTTCACTACACTGCCGCGAGCGTCACGGCATCGATCCCCGATGCAGCGGTCCCGGATTCAGGGAGCCAGAGTGCCAAGACGCCGAGCGGCACAACTGCCTCACTCAGATCGCTTGCCGATCGCGTCAACCAACTCGCACGGCGTGCCGCGCGGCTGAACGATCAGGCCGAGGTCACCAATCTCCAGGACACTTACGGATACGCT
This sequence comes from Bryobacteraceae bacterium, assembly GCA_035501155.1. Classification (GTDB taxonomy): domain Bacteria; phylum Acidobacteriota; class Terriglobia; order Bryobacterales; family Bryobacteraceae; genus Palsa-89. The sequence goes on along the minus strand of DATJWO010000025.1, from coordinate 187,316 downwards.
GTCGATCGCAAACTTTGGGATCAAGTGGCGGGTCTTTTTGCCGAGAACGGAACTCTGGAGCTGGGGTTACAAGGCGTCTACGTGGGCAAGGCCAGCATCCGGCACGCTCTCGATCAATTCGGGCCGCAGGGGCTCCGTCCCGGGGAACTGAACGATCACGTCTACCTCCAGACTATCGTGTCCGTCGCGCCGGACGGGGGCACAGCGAAAGCACGTGGAGTCGAGGTGATCATGTCGAGTGCTCCTGGCGGCCGCAACGGCGAACTGAGCGAGGGCGTCTTCGAGAACACATTCTTAAAGCAGGACGGCATCTGGAAGATTCAGTCTGTGCACTTCTACCCCCGCATGATCGTCGATGCCGCGGCAGGCTGGGCCAAGAGCGCGAGGCCCGCGCGCCGCCCCAGCAAGGAGTTCCCTCCGGACCGCCCGCCGACCGCTTCTTATGAAATCTATCCCAAGTTCGCGGTCGCTCCGTTCCACTTCGATAACCCCGTGACCGGAAAGGCGCCGCAGTATCCCGAAGGGGTTCCGTCTTACGAGTCTTCGATGGCTGGCGCGATCCCCGCCCCGGCAGCCGCGGCGCCCGCGAGTGGACCGGCGGTCCGCAACGCGAAGGACTTGGAGGCTGCTTTGGCGGACGTGGAGAGCAGACTCACCGCGGCGGAAGCCTACGACGCAGCCGAGAACCTGATTGGCGCGTACGGCTACTACCTGGATGAATCGGCGGGCGACGTGGCCAGCTTGTTTGTGCAGCCCCGCCGCAATACCACCGCCGAGAGTTCCGTCTTCGTGAACCAATTCCTGCAACCGGTGATCGACGTCGCGCCAGACGGCAAGAGTGCGAAGGTTCGCGCGCGCCTGTTGGATCTCGGGGGCACTTCCGGAGGCGCCGGTTTCTGGAGGGCGGGCACCTTTGAGGGCCAGATCATTTTGGAGCAGGGCACGTGGAGATTCCAGACAGCGCGTTCCTCCTCGGTGTGGTCCGCGCCCTATCCGGGTGGATGGGCTCGAATTCCTTAAGATAGCAGCATGTTCCGTGCACGCACATCTCCTCTTGCAGAGCCAACTAACGAAAAACGAGATCTGGATCGTAGAGTTTCGATGGCTCCGCGGCTGCTGGTAACACGCTCCGGGCTACGTCTACGATGTCTAAGAACGATAACGCCGATGGGCAACGACCCGTGACGCAGCACGCGCTGCAGTTGAGGTTTGCCGGACATTTCCTGGACGTGGCACAGTTGGCTCTTCTTTGCTCAAAGAACCCTCCGCAACTGCGCTCTTGAGGACCGAACGTAGCCAGACGCATCCAGGATCCCGGTCGCGGGATCTGTGCCACTGCATGAACTGCTCGAATTTGGGGATCTCCAGAGGTGGCGCAATAATTCGCAGGGGCAGAAAGCGTTGATAGAAGATCGCCAGCCTCCGGTGGACCGTCGCAATGCGCGAGGTGCCAATGAGCAACTGGGGAACAAGATTGAAAGCCGTCGTCACCACTTCGATCCTTCTCTCGTGTCCCAAGTGGCGGGTGAACCACTCATCAAAGGTGGGCAGTTCCCTGTGCTTTCCGAACCTCACCACGACGTGTCCGAGCCTCAAATAGGTTTCGAGCGAGAGATCCTCCGCAAGTTGCTTGTTCCCGGACCAGGCGAGACATATAAATCTATCCTCGTAGAGCCGCTCGGACGGATGCCCAGGCACGAGATAGGTGGCTGGTCCGAGCGCTAAGTCGATTTCTCCTCTTTCCAGTGCGTCGGCGTGTTCTCCCACAATCGGAACTATCTCAATCGTCACACCGGGGGCGAGCTGTTGTAGACGCGGCAAAGCCTCAGTCATTACGACGGTTTGGGCGTAGTCGGACATCAGCAATCGAAACTTCCGGTTCGAAGTGCCGGGGTCGAATGCTGGGCTGTTGTTGAGGATCGCTTCGGCTTGAATAAGGAAGTCTCTCACTGGCACAACAAGGCCTTCCGCCAGCGGCGTGAGAGTCATCCGTCGCCCCACCTGGACCAGGAGCGGATCGCGGAAAGCATCTCGCAATCGCGCCAATGCACCACTGGTGGCCGACTGGCTCAAATGCAAGCGCTCGCCGGCACGCGAAACACTCTTCTCCACGAACAGGGCGTCGAGAGCCACGAGCAGATTCAAATCTAAGCCGCTGAAATCCATTGTTCGCACGGATCGGCCTGAGCGATGTAATCGGCCGAACGTATCCATGATACAAGATCCTTTGAACGCGAGGGCGGACGCCGCCGGGCTTAGGATTTGACGGTATGCGCGAACGTCTGGGGCTCGGTGGACGCCCCTGCGTGGATAGCAAGCAGGCCTCGAACTAATTCCGGCGTCCGGCAGCGCGCCATGCCGCACTCGGTGGCGATACCGAAATCCGGCACGTACTTCCCAGCCGTATCGATGCGTTTCCTCGTGGCTTGAACACCATCGCCGTGGACCAGCCCCAGGAACAGGTCCGTACTGGGCGCAAGCCTCAATCCGCGAAGCGGCTGAAAATAGCCGTCGTCCGAGCGATCGATCGGAACCGGCATGTGGATATATGCAATTGGGCGGTCTATCGAACCGGCGAGGAGGTTTGCGAACTCCGTCAGTTTTCCCGCGTCGGCAGGCTCGATAAAATGCTTGGCCTCCCAGTCGCCATAACACAGGTGAAAGCCGAGCTCGACGTTGCCTGGCACGGCTCTGGCAAGACGTTTCATCCGGATTTCGATTTCGCGGCGAAGATCTGAAAACGGGTTGCGGATGAACTGCGCCCTCCCGTCCCACATCACCATCTCAATACAGACATCCCACTGGATACATAGGTCCTTATGCGGGATGGCTCGCGAGACAGCCTCAACTTCGCGGAGCATGGCATCCTCGTATGCAGGTTCAAGGGCGGGGGCATCCCTGGGCGCACAGAAAGGATTGATGACCGCAAAGGGTGTGGGTAGACACACTTGGAACCGAACCTCGGGTGGGAGGTTACCGCGCTCGCGGGCGGCAAGGAAGTCCTGATAGGACGCGCGCGCCTCGCGTGCGTAACCTAGTTCCGGAAACCGGATATCGCTCGGAGTGACTCCTTCGGCGAGTTGCAAGGGCAGGAAGCCGGAAGTCTGATTGGGGTGGCTCGCGTCGGCTTTGAGAAACGGCAGAGAGCGAAGCAATGGGTACTGCCAGCTGATCCATAATCTGCGCCCGCCCGGTTCGCCATCGGGAACGCGGCGCAACCGCCGGCCAAGCATCGTGCCTGTGGTGCGAAAGACCTCTTCGACACTGTCTAGGGCCATACTGCCGACGAGGTGGACCTTTGTTGGAACCATGGATTGCCTTCAACTCCTTCGTTCACGCCGCTCAGGCGCCGGGAGGAACCGGACCGCGGCTGGGCGCCAGAATCTTGTTGGGGTCAACCTCCTGGTCCACCACAACGCCAAAGAAGGGGAACATCATCTCCTCCCAAGTCATCTCGCCATAATAGACCGTCTTGTTCGGGTTTGGATTCCATTTGTTATTGGCTGAGTTGTCGTAGTGCGCCTCCACGTGCAGCTTGGTTCCCTTCGGAACCTTCACTGATGTGTTATACCCGAGCTGCCAGTTGAAGTCGTAATGCGAGACACTCAGTACGATTTCCTTTCTGCCGTCCGGATAGATCAGAGTATACGTCATGTCCTTTCCCCGGACATGCATGTGCGGCATCATGTAAACGAGTTCCACATCGTGGTTGAAGGTGACCTCCGCAGGTGGGCTTTGCCAATTTGGATCGTTGGGCGGAATTGCAAAAAGCTTGGGGTCGGTAGGCGCTGATGCGCTCAATGATACGTAGCGGCGTTCTGGCGGCTGTTTCGCGACGGTGAATCCGATCAGGACGTGGTCCGTTACGGCCGTTCCATTGGGTGTGTAGTGCAGGTTGATGGTGATGTCGCTTCCGGCACGAACCAGCTTCGCTGCATGAAAATCGCGATAGTCGGCGACAGGATTTCCCGGCAGGTAGCAGTCCTCCGCCATGCTGCGGAAGCGGTGGTTGGGCGTGCCCGGCCCGAAGGTTGGACCCTGGCCCGGGATCGCGCTCCCGTCTTCGTCGCGAGGCTTCTCGTCCCAGTAAGGCTTGAAATACTCGACGTCGGGCGTATGCGGATTGAATCCCAGGCACATGTGATGCGTAACTTCGCGATGTTCAGGCCGGATTTGCACAGATGTGATCCAGGTGTCCTGCTTGAAGCCAGTGGGCACGGTGATCGAAACCCATTCGATCACATTGTTCTTCGGGTGCGCCGGGACATCGTAGCTGGGCCCTTGAACGATGATGTCGGGCTGGATCTGCCATCCCTCTGGCCACTTGACCGGCGGCAGTTCATCCGCCGCATTTCCTTCGGGAGCGCCATTATCCGCCCACTTCGCGATGGTTTCAATATCGTCCTGCTTCAGAGAGCGATCGTTCAGGAAATGACCAAACTGAGCATCGGCGAACCACGGCGGCATCTTTCTCAATGCAACCGCGGCCTTCATGGCTTTGGCCCAAGGCCGCGTTTCCTTGTAAGTCAGGAACGACATGGGCGCCGCTTCACCGGGACGATGGCAAGTCTGGCAGTGCTTTTGCAATATCGGCAAGACATCCTTGTTGAACGTCGCAGATGACCAATCCGCGGCGGTCAGTTGGGCTGCGCAAATCATCACGGCGAGGAGTGCGGTTCTTGGCATGGAACCTCCGGGCTTCAGAGTCGACAATAGTATCGGTTGAGGCTCGGGTACAGTCAAATAGATTGTTTCTATCGCCGATAGGGTCATCCTATCGCGTGGCGCCGCATTGACAGCTCCGATTGATCGCATTCACCGCATCGATTTCAGAATCCAAGCCTCGGAGCGTATAGTGCTTGATAGAAGAGAACTTGTGCTGAGCCGAAAGCTGGAATACTTGATGGCGCTCGCCAAAGAAGGGCACTTCGCGCGTGCCGCGGCGGCTTGTCACGTTTCGCAGCCCACTCTTTCAGCGGCGATTCAGCAACTGGAAGCGGAATTAGGCGTGCAGATCGTCCAGCGAGGTCAGCGCTTTCAGGGCTTGACGAACGAGGGCAGGCTGGTCATGGAAGCCGCACGGCGAATGGCCAATGAACGAGACCGCCTGCGCCAGCAACTGAGAGACCGGCGTGACCATTGCACGGGCACCCTGCGCATCGGCGTCTTGGGTTCGACGGTCCCCTTGTTGAAGAGCTTGATTGTACCGTTCTGCGAACGCTTCCCTGACGTCAATTTGAATGTCATGCTCGAAAGCCCTCTCGATGCTCAGCAGGCTTTCGAGGCGTCGTCTCTGGATGTGGCCATCACGTATTTGGACCAGCGTTTGCGACGCTATTGCCGCGCTCAGATTTTGTATATGGAACAGTACGATCTGCTCATCCGGAAGGGCACGGCGTTCTCGGGGAAGAAGTCGGTGGCATGGGGAGATCTCACAAAGTTGTCTCTCTGTCTCCTATCCCCCGGCCTTCCGATCTTCGGCAAGTTGGAATCTGAAATCCTCGCCGAGGCCCTTACGAAGACTCCTCACATCGTGACCAACGCAATCTGGATGGTAATCGACCATGTCAAAACCGGAAGATGGGCGTCGGTCCTACCACGGCCTGTCCGGATCATGGCGTCCGACGATCCGGAACTGGAGGCGATTCCGTTGCCGAACCTCGGCCAGGCAAGTTCAGTAGCGATTGCGATCGCAAAGCGGGAGCCGGTATCCCCGCTCGCTGAGGCTTTCTTTGAACTCGCGACATCGGACAGGACGTCGTCCAGGTTGCGCGCCACTTTGGGAATCACCGGCACGGACCGGTTCGGTCGTGTTCGGGCCGAGTGACTACTTGCTGAACTCGAATGCGGTCGCTGCGGGAGTGGATACGGCAACCCCGGTTCCGGAGCTTTGGACATCGCCGCTAACCGCGTAGAATCGGTTGCCGATCACTGCGCCGGCAACTCCGTGGCGTGGCGTCGCCATAGGCGGTAGGGTCGACCAGGTGTTGGTAGCGGGGTCGTAGGCTTCGAACACCCGGAACGCTGTTTGTACGACGGGATCCTGCCATTCGCCGCCTGCTATGTAGATCTTGCCGTTGTAGACACCGGACGCGACGGCGCTGCGTGCCGTCGGCATGCGGGCACCCGGCGGCTCCCAGGTATCGGTTGCCGGGTTGTAGACCTCCACCAGCGAAATGTCGGAAGCGATCGAAATGAAGGCGGCGCCGACGCGGCCGCCGATTACATAGATTTTCCCGTTGACGCTTCCGACGCCCATATGATTGCGCGGTGTCGGCATGGGAGCACGCGTGCTCCAGGTGTTGGTCTTCGGATCGTACTCTTCAACGGTTCCTAACACGTTCTGGCGAGTCGTGAAATTGATGTAAGGCTCCTTCGCGCCAGGCGCCGTTGTCGCACCCCCGATTACGTAGATTTTGCCATTCGCTTCCGCAGCCACCGCCGCACCGCGCTTGGTGGGCATGGGCGCTAGTGCCTTCCAGGAATCGCTTTGCGGATCATATTCCCAGGCATTGTTGATCGGGACCCAACCTGCGGGAGCGGGCGAGTCCGGGTAGACGAAGCCGCCGAACGCATAGATCTTGCCGTCATGCTCGCAGAACGCAACATGGTGAGACGGCAGAGCCATCGGCTTCTTCTTGGTCCACCGGTTCGTGGCTGGATCGTACTCGTAGACCAGACCCGCCGGGTGCCAGAAGGGAATCAAGCCTGCGAAAACGTAGAGTTTACCGTTGGCCGCTTCGCCCATCACCTCCTCGCGCGGGTCGGGGAAAGGAGCGATATTCACCCACTTCCCCTGCGCATGAAGCAAAGGAGCGCACAGCGTCAACAACGCCAGGATCTTTCTCATACGACGGACCTCTCCGGATTGATCAAGAATGTCCAAATCAGGGCGCCCAGCAACATCACACAAGAGGTAATCACAAACGGAATGTCCCACGAGCCTTTTCCGAAGTAATAGCCGAAAATCAACGGAGTCAATGAAGCGGCGAGAGCGCCAGCCATGTTCATGATTGCCGTGACCGTGCCGCTGAACTGGCCGCCCACATCCATGGGAACCGCCCAGGCGGGGCCGATTACGAACTCCAGGAAGAAGAATGACGTGGCCAGGCACAGGACCGAAGCCCAAGTGCTCCCAGTGGTTGCGGCGGGAATCAGGAAAATGCCCGAAAGAAGAAATCCCGGTGCAGCAACGATGCTGCGCGCGAATCTCGCCTTGCCGGTCTTCTTGAACACGAAATCGGACAACGATCCACCGGCCAGATCGCCGGCCATTCCAGCAAAGAGAGGAATTGAGCCGAGGATGCCTAGAGCCTGCAAAGTCATGTGACGGTGTTCGCGCAGGTAAGTCGGATACCAGGTCAGGTAGAAGTTTGTTCCAAAGAAGAAACAGCCATATCCGAGAGCGATGTACCACATGTTGGGCGAGCCTAATATCTGTTTCCAGGGAACCGATTGCGCCGCCGGCGCCGCTACGGCTTGCCCTCGAATCTGGGCGAGTTCGGCAGGATTCACGCCAGTATGTTCTTCCGGGCGGTTCTTGTAATACAGCGCAAACACGGCCGCCCAGACCAAGCCGAGCGATCCAAAGATATAAAAGATGGTCCGCCAGCCGAAGGCGAGCAAGATACTCGCCGCGACGAATGGCGTCACTGCCACCGCAAAGCGGCTGAAGAAATGCGTTGTGCCTTGAATCCGGCCTCGCTCGGATCGCGGAAACCAGAGCTGCATTCCCCGGCTGGCCACGGGAAACGCGCCCGCCTCACCGAGTCCAAGCAAGAATCGCGCGGCAAACAGCGAGCCCAGGCCGAACGCTGCTCCCGTCAACATGGCCGCGATCGACCACCAGGACATGATCGCGGTGAGGACTTTCTTTGGCCCCAACCGGTCGCCCAGCCAACCGGCTGGGATTTGTCCCAGCGCGTACGACCATGTAAATGCGCTCAGGACCAATGCCATGCTGCTCTTGTTCAGGCCGAATGCCTTCGCGATCTCCGGCTGAGCAACCGAGATGTTGCTGCGGTCCATGTAACAGATCAGGTACATCAGGCTTATCAGGAAGAGGATCAGCCAGCGTGTCTTCGTCGGCCGCGCAGCCGGCGCATCAGCGGCTGGCGAAACTGACCCGGTTGCGGTCGTAGTATTGGCGTTCAAGACCTTGGCCTAAGCTAAGGACGGGACCGGCAGGGGCTGCTCCTTTACCGCGATCTCGACCGGTTGCCCCGTCTCGGCGGAAAGATCCGCCGCCTGGTACACCTGCATGACCATCCGGGCGTGCTCCGGCGTCACCAGCGGTTGACGACCGTTCACAACACACTCCAGAAAGTGAATCGTCTCGGCGGCCATCGGCCCGGCGTATACGTGTCCCAGTCCTTCACCCGGCATGGAAGAGATGGGGAACTGGATTCCTTTTTGCATCGTGGTGACATACACATCGCGATGCGTGTCGTCGGCCATCACTGCACCCTCGGTGCCGACCATCTCAATCCAGGTGCTCGAAAAATTGGGATAACCCGGGGGAAGGACCCAACCAGCACCGATCGTGAAGACCACGCCGTCGTCCATGGTGACAACGATCCAGACACAGTCCGGGACGTTGTACTGATCGCCCATGATCTTGCGAACTTCCTGCGCATACACGCGGACCGGCTTCCGAGGGGCGAGGCACCACAAAACGAAGTCGATGTCGTGGGTCGCTTCCATGGCGGCAGGCGAAAGTTTCACGCGCCCTCCGATCTTCTTGCCAAGGTTGCGCGTGATGTGGCGGCTGACCAGCGCGCTGACCGGCTGGCCGATACTGCCGTCGTCAATGGATCGCTGGACGTAGGCGAACTTCGGATTGAACCGCTGCGAATAGCCGATCGTAAACAGCAAGTTCTTCGAACGCGCGAGCGCGATCAGTTCGTCCGCCTCTCGAAGCTCGAGAGCAATCGGCTTTTCCAGGAAAACGTGCTTGCCGGCCTCAAGGCTGTCCTTGGCAATGGGGTAATGCGTCGGTTCGGGAGTGGTTGAGATCATGACCGCATCGATCGTCTTATTGGCGAGCAGCACGCGGTAGTCGGTGGTTGCCGTAACAGGGTTGGTCAGCTCGCCAACCTCCTTCAGCCGCGCCTCCTTAATCTCCGCAATGTGCAACTCCCCGACAAAAGGGCTCCTGGCGCAAGCCTCGGCACGGATACCGCCACACCAGCCGGTTCCAATCACTCCAACGTTTATGGTTCGCATGGCTATTTCAAATTCGCCGTTTTGGGTGGATCCTTCAGTGTGGCGTAGACTGCCTCCACGAACCTGTCCGTTGTCCACCCGCCGGACGTCGCGCCGAAGCGGTCGTCGTAGTCGGCTGTCACCCGCGCCGCCTTCACCTGATCCAGGCCGGCCCCGTTCTTGATGAGGTTCTCGACCCGATCCCGGATAATCACCAGCATATCGCGATACTCGGCCACTTCCCACTCGTCGCACAAACGCCCGTGCCCCGGGATGATCAGCGTGCCGCCTTCTTCATCGTGCTGATAGACGGTTCGGTCCAGAATGAAGTCGAGCGCCTTGATCTCTCCCTGGATGCTGCCACCGTTCTTCACGTCGATCGCGGGGTATGAGGTTGTCGAAAAGATATCTCCGGTTGCAATCACGTCGGAGCGCCGGAAGTGGACAATCGAATCGGCGTCTGTCGTTGCATTTGGTTCGTAGAAGATCTCCACCGCTTCTCCATTGTGAAATTTCCGTCGGCGGCCCTCGAGGAACGTGTCGACCGGGATGCCTTCGGGCGGCGCCTTCAGAGCCAGGAGATGGTTCTGGACATTTTGGTGGCCGATGATGGTGGCGCCGCTTCCAGCGTTGGCGAACTGCCCTGAAAAGAAGGATCCTTCCACGCTGGGGTCGTGTCCGGCCGCGTGAAGCTTCTCGTTCCCTCCGGTAAAATCCGAGGCAAAATTTGTGTTGACGATGAACTGAATCGGTTTGTCACTCAACTTGTGGATGGCCGCGATCACCTTCCCGGCAAGCTGCCCGGCACCGGTGTTGACCACTAGCGGAGCTTCATCGCCAATCTGCACCGCAATGTTTCCTCCGTCGCCGACTAGCATGTAGAGGTTCCCCTGCACGGGAAGAACGTGAATTTCGCCGTCATGCGGGCTCGGATCCGCAGCACGGCTGGCATGTTCCGGCCCGGGAGAAGGTGTCAGCTCCGTCTTGGCCGCGACTTCCATCGCTTGCGGGTCACTGTATTTCGCCTGGAAATCCGGATACATCGTCTCCGGTCCGCCCAGCGTCGCCAGCAACGGCATATGCTCCTTGTCGGCGAACTCCCGCAGGAAAGGGTGTTGACCCCAGAAATAACTCTCCACCTGGTCTTCGCGCCGGCCCAGAATCTGTTCGCCGTCGTCGCAAGCGTACAGCCAGGCATCCGGTTCCTTCACGTACCGGCCAAGTGTATAGGTCCGGCTGAACGGCTCGGCCAGATAGACCGGATCGTTCACGACGGCCAAATACGTAATTCTGTCGCCGTGCCGGATAAAATGCTCAGTGACAGTCGCCTCGTCGCTTTGAGGGATGCCGTTCGCTCTAATCCAGCCGCGCTTGAGATGCGTGGTGTAGACGGTGAGCATGTTGCCTTCGTAGTTTCCCGTCGAGAATCCGGCCCAGGTATGTTGGGCGTAAGGTGGCGGGTGAGGACGATCGTCCATCCAAATCGTTCGAGTGCCTTCGCTGATCTGCCAATACTGCTTTTGCGCGATCAGGCGCTGTGTGTAGGGATCCCGTTCCTCCCAAAACCGCAGGTTGCCGGGCTGGTTGTAGGTATACGGGATCGTGTAGCCCATACACTGGTGCTGCCGCCCCTGAATGCGGGCAGCACTCCAAGCCAACGCGTACAGGCGCCCGGCCTCGTTAAAGGGAATGCCACCGTACTCAACAAGCGAGCCCGAGGCGGTGATCAGTCCGGAATCCTGGCCCGGCTGCGGGTACCAGGCTCCTGAAATGTCGAGGCCTGCCGGCAGATGGGTGTGGCCGGAAAAATCCAGACCCTGTCCCCAGGCCAGGACTACGAGCAGAACGAGACCGAATATGAAACGCTTCATCTCACTGTCCCCGATTCGCTATCTTGCCGAACATGGTTTCGGATTCCAGCCTTTCGCGTCCGGCTGCTTTCTGTAGTGCGACGCGGTCAAATACGGTTGCACGAGGTAGACCGGGTCCTCCACGGTAGTGGTCACTACGAGGTAAGCATCGCCGTTGCGCTCAGTGACCAAATCGAAGTACTCGGTCAGGGTCGTATTGGCACTGTATGGCACGCCGTTCTTGCGCAGGTATCCAGGCCTCAGGCGTGTCGTGATCACTTTCAGGGAACCAACGGGAGGCACGCCTCGGCCCACTGGCACCCTCTCCCACAACGCTTTTGAGAAACCCTGCCAGGTTGGCCCCTGATCATTGGCGGCCGCGAAGTGAAACAGCCGGGTCTGCTCGCCGGCGTCCGATTCCATCTTCAGAGTCTGATCGTCTTGCCAGGTGACGTGTAGCCGTCCAGGCACGCTCATGAGAATTGGAGCACCATAGCTCTTGCATTGCTCTCCCGCTGTCTCGTCCTTGGCCGGGTCCCAGGCGTCGGCCAACTTGCGGCCCTGCGGGTTGAGCAACACCCCGGTGTAATCACCCTTGGGCGGCGTGACCATCCGAAAGCGCCAGTCTTCCGTGACGACAGATACCCAGTAACCCGTAATGTCGTAGAGCGCCGCTGCTTTCGCCGTCTTCGGTGGAGCGGGCGGCCCACCCGGGAACTGAGCGCGAGCGCCGGCCAGAGCCAGCAATCCCAGACAGAGTGCGATCCTTCGCGGCGGTCGTGCGGAGAATGAGGTCACCATGATTCGCGAACTCAACCATCGTAATGCTCGGGGATCGAATCTGTACAATGGATTCTCCCGATTATAGGTATCTTCCATCCCGATAGTTCCGGGATCGGCCGGGCAAATGCGACCGATTCGAAAAAACGATTGTACAGCGAACCGGAACCCGCATATAGTTACTGCGAGCAAAGAATTTCCGGCCCAGCTTCAATGGCGATTGAAAACCCGCTTGGCACTTCTCCTACAGCCTTTCCAGTCCTTGAATGCTTCCATATCGCGGGCTTCGCGCTGGCGATTGGAATGTCCACACTGGTCGATCTGCGCCTGCTGGGTGTCGGCCTGAAAAAACAGTCCCCCGGCCAAATCTCCCGCGCATTTGAATGGTGGACTTTGGGCGGGCTCGTCGTCGCCGTCTTCTCCGGGCTGCTGCTGTTCTCCACCGACCCCGACATGTATTACTCGAATTGGTCGTTTCTAATCAAGATCGCATGCCTGGCCTTGGCTGTTACCTTCCATTACACGATTCGCAGGCGGACCGGCCTTCGAGACGTCTCGCGGTCCACCGCTGGCTTGGTGGCTTGTATTTCCATGGTGCTCTGGATCTCCGTCATTTTTGGAGGCATTTTCATCGCGGTCGTCCGTCCGGGCCTTACCTGACGCATGCTTGTTTCACTTTTGATCTGGCTGGAAAACCTCGCCCCTTTTTCGAGTTTGCGCAGCTCGGCCTATGCTTACCCGATCGTACTGGCGCTTCATGTTTCCGCGATCTCTCTGTTTGGCGCCCTGATCGTCGCCAGTGATCTGCGATTGCTTGGATGGGCCTACGCAGACTGCCCGATTTCGGAAATAATCAACCAATTGCGCTGGCCCAAACGGCTGGCTTTCATCCTGGCTGCGACCTTCGGTTTCCTGCTCTTCGCGTGCAAAGGGGAAGAGTACTACTACAATCCGTTCTTCCGCACAAAGATCTTACTGTTCCTGCTCATTGCGATTCATGCCGTCGCCTTTCGTAGAAGCATCTACTCCGATCCCGCGAAATTGGACCACTCACTCAAACCTCCGGCGCAAGCGAGACTGGCTGGATCGCTGTCACTTCTCCTATGGCTTGCCGTTCTGTGCGCAGGCAGAGGAATCGGTTACATCGTAGGCCGCCCAGGTATGCACTACCACTAATCACTGCGGAATTTTCAATCCATCAGACCGATAAGTGCACTCCACCGCGAAAGATCGTATGCACACTGCCGATAGTAGAAATCCAAACAATCGATTTTACTGATTTCGAGAACCGCCCTATAGTTTACAGCTAGGTTGAGCTGTTCCCGATGTAGCGGTGGATTGCGGAAACAGCTTATCGGTTGTTGCAGCCGTTTTCAAAAGGGGGAAGCAATGAAAGCCTGGATTCTCGGCACCATGTTGTGTGCCTTGGGTGCACCGTATGCTTTCGGGCAAGCGACGGCACGGATTCACGGGATTGTGCAAGATCAGAGCGGCGCAGTAGTGCCTAACGCCACGGTCAGGGCTACGCAAACTGAGACCGGCATTTCCCGCACCTCGACAACCGAGCCGGACGGCAGCTACATATTTGCCAACCTGCCGCTGGGACCTTATCGGCTGGAAGTCCAAAAGGAGGGCTTTGCGAACGCAGTCCAGGCGGGGATCGTGTTGCAAGTCGATAGTGACCCAGCGGTAGCCATCACGCTGAGGCCGGGTGCCACGAGCGAGACGATTACCGTGGAAGCCAGTACTTCTCAGGTTGAAACTCGCTCGGTTGGTGTGGGCACGACGGTGATGGAATCCCGTAGGATCTTGGAGCTTCCTCTCAACGGACGGCAGGCAACCGATCTCATACCGCTTTCCGGTTTATCGGTAGTGACGGCAGCCCAACCGCCTACCTACACCATGGCCACCGGTCCCAGCATCTCGGTCGCGGGAGGCATGAGCTGGAGCGTCCAGTACAACCTGGACGGAGCTCCGCACCTGGATACGTATGTGGGCACGAGCATGCCGCTTCCGTTCCCCGATGCGCTACAGGAATTCAAGCTCGTGACCAGCTCGCAGGAGGCTTCCAACGGCGGGCACTCCGGAGCCGCTGTCGATGCCGTCACCAAGTCCGGATCGAATGCATTCCACGGTGATCTCTTTGAGTTCTTTCGCAATGCGGACCTGAACCCGCGCGACTTTTTCGCCGCCGGTAGCGACGGGCTGAAACGCAACCAGTTCGGCGGCGTCCTGGGAGGACCGATCAAGAAGGACAAACTGTTCTTCTTCCTCGGTTACGAGGGAACAACGATTCGCCAGAATCTCGTCAACGGAAGCGCCTTTGTTCCGACCGCGGCGGAACTTCAGGGGAATTTTTCGCAATACGTCGCGGCCAACTGCCCGGGGGCCCAGGCCGTTGCCAACTCGCCGGCGGTCTTGAGTCATTTCTCCGGACCTTTCCAACTGAGCCCGGCGGCGGTCAAGATATCCGCACTTCTGCCTCACAGCAGCGATCCATGCGGCCATGTGCTGTTCGGAACGCCCGTGCATCAGAACCAGCTACAAGCCCCCGTCAGAATTGACTACCAGCTCAGCCCCAAGCAAAGCGTCTTCGCGCGCTACATGATCACGCGCATCGAAACTACGACACCCTATGATCTCTCGCACAACATTTTGTCCACGCCCGGCATCGGACAGGACGATACCGCTCAGGCGCTCGCCTTGGGAGACACGTATCTCATCAATACTTCAACGGTCAACTCCTTTCGCATATCGGGGACTCGAGTAGGCGCCGCCACGCTGGGCGCGAAGAGCTTTACGCCCCAGGACGTGGGAATGAACTACTTCAGTTACTACGGCTTCGTCCCCATCTTCATGCCCGGAATTGGATTCAACACCTATTTCCCCTCCAATTTTTCGGTCGGCTACGATACCATCACCAACTTCGGAGCCAACGACGATTTGAGCCTCATCCGGGGGTCCCATCAGTTTAGCTTCGGCGGCAACTTCTCCCGTACGCTCCTAAACGCGAGTTCCTACGCCTGGTCCGAAAATTTCTTCCTGTTCGCTGGGATCTTTGGCACGCCCTTAATCGACTTCCTGACGGGAAACGTAACGGCAACGCACCAGGCCAACCCGAATCCCGATAACGTCACTCAAAACTTCTTCGGCCTATACGCTTCCGACACCTGGAAGGCCACCCGCCGGCTGACGATCACGTATGGCGTCCGCTGGAACCCGTATCTGCCCATCGCTTTCAAGCAAAGTGACACCTACAATTTCAGCCTGAGCAATTTCTATAACAATGTTCACAGCAAGGTGTTCCCCGCGGCTCCCCCGGGACTGCTCTATGTCGGCGATTCCGGTGTCAATGACCACTCCGGCATGAATAATCAGTGGGGTCACATTGAACCTCGCTTGGGAATCGCCTGGGATCCTACGGGCAGCGGAAAGACCGTGATTCGCGCCGGGGCCGGGATAGCCTACGATTTCATCCGCCTGGATATCCACGAGAACACGTCGTCCGTCGCTCCGTTCCGTATCAGTGTGACCCAGCAGTTCGCCGGACCTGGTTCCATACCGCTCGACAATCCGTTTGCCACCTATCCGGGAGGCAACCCATTCCCCTATAACTTCAACAAGCAGAGCTCTACATTTCCGCAAACTCCCTATCAGGGATTCCTGCCCATCGATCCAAATTTGAAACCTGCGGCGCAGTATTCCTGGAACCTTGGAATCCAGCGGCAGTTCACACCGCGGCTCTTCGTTTCCGCGACCTATGTGGGCACGGAGATCGCTCACCTATGGACGGGTGTGGATCTGAACCCGCCCCAATGGCTGCCGGGCAAGCCGATCATCGCTCAGCCCACCACGCCGGCTCAATTTGGCCAATGCGCGGCGCTACAGGCCAACTGTGGCGGCAACGCCGAAAACTTTCGGCGTCTGCTGGAGGTGGCCAACCCCTCGGCCGGCAACATCTACGGCTCCATCACCGCTTTGGATGCGAGCGGAACACAGAATTACAGTGGCCTATTGCTGAACTCGCGCTGGCAAGTTGGACAGAACGTGAACCTCGGCGCCAACTGGACCTGGTCGCATTGCATTGGCCTTCCGGCCAGCAATATCGCCAATCTCGAAGCTGTCTACCCACACCAGCCTTATCAGAACAACGGCGCCCAGAACAGGCACCTCGATTATGGTGATTGCACCGGCAATTCCATCGACATCCGGCACGTCGTGAATGTGACGCTGGTCGCGAACATGCCGCAATTCTCCGGGACCTGGGCCCGTCGGCTGGCGAGTGGCTGGTCCGTCTCCACCATCTACACATGGCGGACCGGAGCGCCGGTCACAACGATCCTGGGCACCGACAACGCGCTGAACGGCTTTAATCCACTGGGTGCCAATCCTGTGCCACAGAGGGCTGAACAAGTGCTCCCAGACGTGTATGCGTCCAACAAAGGGCAATCCTGCGTGTTCGCGCCCTGTGTGAGCGACTTGAATCCCCAGGCGGTTGCCTTTCCGGCCGTGGGAACTTACGGCAACATGGGTGTCAGCGACCTGAGAGCTCCCGGCTTCTGGGAGTGGGATCAGGCCGTTATACGCCAGCTCCCGATTACCGAGCGCGTGCGACTGGAGTTCCGCGCGGAAGCTTACAACGTCACCAACTCCGTGCGGTTGGGCGCTCCCAGTACAACCTTAGGCACTTCGTTCGGGCAAATCACCGGTGATCAGCCCACCACGGGCAACGCGTCGGCCGGCGGCGGATCCGGCGCCAGAGTCATCCAGTTTGCATTGAAGGTCGTCTTCTGACCGGCGGGTCTTACAAGCCTTTGCGCCTGGCGATATTCACCTCTGTGCACGCCGACATGACACCCAAAAATTTCTGATAGCTCGCTTGGCCAACCACAAACGGATTGAGCTCACCTTTTTTCCGGTCTTTCAGCTTGTCCAGCTTCGCTTGAATTGGGTCCATGAGGGGGTGGTTCTGCAGTTCTACGGCTACGTTCGCCTTCCTGGTCTGTTCCTCGAAGTGCGCCACCGACTTTAGATACGTCTGCAATCCTTCGTCCGAGACGATTCCAGGAGTGAGGATGGTTCCGGCGTACATGGCAGCCATGTAGGTCTTCCCGTTGTCTTTCACCGGAAAGATGAAGCCCATCGATCCAGGCGTGTGACCCGGTACGGCGAAAGGCATCAATTTGAAATCACCGAGTACAATGGGCTGGCCTTCGGTGATCACCTGGTCGTGCTTGGGCAAGACAGGCGGCGGCCCCTTGGGCGGCCCACCTCTCCCAGCGGGAGGATGTTCCATCAGATCCCAATCCGCCGCCGAAATGTAGATCTTCGAGCCGTAGTGGTCCTGAAAATAAGGGGTTCCGCCAAAATGATCCGCATGACCGTGGCCGACGACGATCATCTTCACTTTTGCCGGATCCAGTCGCAGTTTTTGAAATCCTGGGAGAAGCTGTGTCTCGGTCTGGTCGGCGGAGAGGGAGTCAATCATCAACAGGCCATCGGAGGTGCTGATGACGTACGCAACCGTTCCCTGATTCCCGATCGCGTAGACGTTGTCGAAAATCTTGGTCGGCTCAATTGGGGGGTCATCCGGGCGGTTGGGACGCGGCGCCTCGCAGAAAAAATGCTCTTCACCCAACCATTGTAGACCGCCGGCCTTCTTTGCCTTCTCGATCAGAGCTTTGACGGCCTGCGAATCCGGCTTAGTCTCAGCGGTGGCCGGAGGCTGGGCATAAAGCAACCCTCCCGCGGTCACGCAGAACGAAAGAACCACACTTAGTTTTCTCATAAGCTTCACCGCACGATCTTAGCGGATTACTCCTCCGGCTGGGTCTCGCACGCGCTTATCGAAGAGCTCCACCTCATCCGCGGGAGCGCAAAGATCTTCCATAAGCCCGGTCCATCCGTCCACCGTCTTGATCGCGTCCTTGGCTAGTTTGCGGAACTTTTTCGTTTCGCTGGTCCAGGGCTGAGTATAAACCTTCGGATCGGTGATGGTCATCGATAGCTCCAGGACATCGTAGGCCGTACGGCGGTATCGCTCTTCCAGAATCATATCCTCGCTATGCGGATACCCGAACTGATCCACCCAGGTTCTCTCGTCCACGCCCGTTGTAGTCACGACGAAAGTATCCCCGTCCCAGCGCCCGGCAGAATATCCCCACCAACGCGGCTCATCGGGGTCCATCAAAGGCTTACGGCCGTCGTTCCAGAGGGTGCGCATTCCGTATCCCCACTCGAATTGTTGGATGATCCGGTCCGGCAGGACGATCATTTCGAGCGGATCGGGATAAATCAGCGCACGCGAAGGCCCCATGGGATTGCAGTGCTGATAAGGATCGCTGTCGTTGGCGGGCGGGACGGCGCGGCGGCGCCCGATGGGCTCTTCCGGGTGCGCCGCGGCATCAGCGCTTCCTAGAAGACGCCCGTACGAAGGTTTGTTTGCATCGAACATCTTCTGGCCGAGCGGAGTAAGGGGCGGCACCTGGGTGCCAAATCCGCGATCGCCGCAGTCGCGGCAGGTACCTCCTCCACCATAGCCGCCGGGTGAGCCGTTGCGCGACCAGATACCGGAAATGTCACGCTTGTCGTACGGCTTGTCGTCGTTGGCCTGGTTGTGCGCCATAATGCCGCGGCCGCGGGGTCCGGGGCCACCCTGCGCTGCCAGAAACATCGGCAACGATAGAGCAGCTGATAAAACGACGCCGGCTTGCACCAAGTTGGTGTTCATGTTCTCACTCTTTCTTCTGTGCCGGGCCGGCGGGCGGAGGGGCGCCGGGACCGCCCCCTGCGACGCCGAGCAGTACGTCGCCGTTTTCATTGAGGAGCTTCATAATCGCGCCGACCTTGGTCCCCGCTCGAGAAGGGGCTACCGTAATCGTGATTTTTGTGCCCGGCGCTAATGCAGCCTCCGACCGCCTCTTGCCCCAACCCTCCTGCTGCAACTGAGAAGGATTAGGATAAAACTCACCGGCCCAGTGCAGCACCACGCCTTTGTCGTCCGTGACGTCGAAGAAGAGCTGAGGGTGCGGGTTCGCATAATGGAATTCGGTTACTGTCCCTTTCAAAGTGATCGGGTTCGATAAATCGTAGGACGCGCCCGTTCCATGGTGGGCTGCAGCCGTGATCGCGATCGACAATAGCGCCGCGCTAATAACCGAGAGTTTTGAATGTTTCATGCATGTCCTTCCTAGCGCGCCACGGCCTTTTCTGGAGTCAGCACTGCCGGGGCGGGCTTCGAAAACTTGCCGGTGTCAACTGTGACATCGGACTGGAATTCATTTACCTGATAAGTGGACTGGCCGTTAGTCCACGTCACGGTCCATCGGTATGGGCGTTTGACGCCGTTCACATCGCGATAATCCGCATAATCGATCTGAATGGGATTCGTGCCGACCAAGGTGGTGGAATATCGCAGCTGCCGAAGCAAAAGGCCGGTCTTTTGGTCAAAGAACAGCTTTACACGGGTTTTGCCTGCCCCTATACCTTGGATCACTTGCACGTCGCTGTCGCCGATGCTCGTGACGGGAAATCCGGAGCGCCATTGACCGAGTGCCTCCGCGATCCTGGCTGGAAAGAACAACTGCGCATCGAGCCGCGCGCCGTCCAGTTCGGCGCCCTGCGCGAGCGGAAGAAGCAGCACCGGATTGCTGGGCGAAGCCACCCAACCTTCGCTGCCGTTAAACACCGTAGTCGCGTCGCCGTTTTGGGTGTGAATCACCGTGGTCATCTTCGCCGGAGCTTCAGCGTAAAGCTCGAACGGCACTTTCTCGTGGTAGCTGTCGTAGCCGTCGTAGGTGCCCTTTGCAATCACACTGCTGATGGCAGTGAGCCGCTGTGAGCCGCCTAAGGCCGCGACAAACTGATCCAGAATTTGATCGGCGGAAGGACCCCTCACCGCCGGTGTGGGTATCTCGATTTCGTTCGGGTCTTCTTCCGGCGTTCCGTACTGGAGAGCAAGGCTAGGGATGTTTCTAGGATGCTCGTTGCCGTGGTGGCACGAGTAGCAAGTGACCACCCGCCGGCCGCCAAAATTGCTCTTGTTGATCGCGGTCACCATCTGAATCATGGTCCGCGCCACGCGCTTCCGCGGAACGTCATCGGCGAACTTCTGCCAGTTTTCCAAGCTCTCCGGCACATGGCAGTAGACGCAGTTCAAGCCTAACGAGGCGGAGAAGAAGCCCATCGTCGCCATGAATTCGCTCACCGGAATTCCTCTGAGCACCTGAACGTTCTTGAACACGTCTTCGGCGAGCGGCTGTTTGTCACTGACAGAGGTCTGCCCGGCAAGCTGAGTCCAGCTTCCGGCCATTAACGCTGCCGCGACAACGAGCGGCTCTCTTTTCCATTTCATGTGCTGACTTCTTCTGCGCCGACGAACGCCAAAGACAGTATATGGTCGCGAGCCAAGGCCACAAAATTGATTGTGACGATTGCTCGTATCTATGCTGCAGATAGCCCGAAATTGCAATTCTTGTCGAGTGCACGCAGTGGATTCAGCGAACAGCAAGCCAGCAGCCCAAGGCGGCAACGCGGAGTTGGATCACTGGGTTCAAGCCCTTCGCTGCTTCCCCACATCGGCGAAGTCCTCGCCCACATGCTGGCGACCGATGAAGTAACAACCGGTCGCATTTGACACACGCACGCATGCCCGTGCATATCTCTAGTGAGCAGAGTCTAAACGCAGCGGGCTGGGCAACGGCATAGGACTGGCGAGGGTACTGCCAGCGCGCTGGAACTAGGTATTGGATGATACAAATATGGGCTGGAGAAACACCTGGCGAATCATCCGGCTTGAGGCTGTGGGCCCAAGCGTCGACAACAACCGGAACCGAATCATCGGGAACTCCGTCGGCCCGATCCAGGCACCTCACGAATTTGGATGGTCCCGGCCGTGACGGTCGCAGTCTCGAGTTCAGTGCGCTCCCGGCATCTGCCGGCGCTGACTGGCCTGCGCTTCTTCCTGGCGCTGTGGGTAATTGTTAACCACTTGGTAGGCAAGGGCCATGTCTACGAGCCGGTCGCGCTGATGCTACCGGGTCCGTTGCAGGCCATCATGCGCGGTGGCTATTTGGCGGTACCGACATTCTTCGTGCTGTCGGGTTTCGTACTGGCAAGGACCTACGCCTGCACCCCGTGGAATCCGGTGAACGTGTGGAAGTACCTGGTAGGTCGCTTCGCTCGGGTCTATCCGGTCTACGTGCTGAGCCTGCTGATTGTATTGCCGTTCATCGTAAGGGCCAAGGATCAGCCGAAAGGCTGGCTGGTAGCGATGCACCTGACGCTCATGCAGGGATGGTTCGTGGGCCACTATACAGTAGGCTGGAACACTCCCGCTTGGACATTATCTTGCGAGCTTTTCTTTTACCTGATGTTTCCGCTGTTGATTGTTCCGATGAAAAAGTTTGGTTGGGTGCGGACCATCGGCGCCGCGTTGCTGGCTTGCGCAATGCCCAAAGTGATGTTGGCCTATGGAGTCTCCGACTTGCTCAAGCCAATCATTCACCTTGCGGATTTCCTGATGGGGATCGCAGTGGCCCGCGCGTTCGATCTTCTTACGGAGCGGAGCGTAGCGCCTACAGGCAAGTGGTTGTACAGGACTGGACTGCTCGGCACCGCGGCGATCATCGGGTACGCGCAGTTTCTGCCAAGGTCGGTCTCGATGATTACGTTGTTGAGGCCCATGAACGCGGTACTGCTGCTCGGTCTCGGACTTGGCGGCGGCTGGATCGCGCGTGTCCTCTCCACACGGCCTATTGTGTATCTCGGGAAAGCCAGCTATGGGATGTACATCCTGCACATACCGATTTTGTGGTGGGTAGGGGGTTGGCCGGGATTCGCTGTTCGTTACCTGTACGTTGCGTTCGTGGTGGTCATATCCTGCGTCGTGTATGCGGTGTTTGAGGAGCCGGCAAATCGCTTCGTACGCTCGATGGCCGGGAAACCAAGAGAGGCTTTAGCCCGACGCTCAGAACGTGCCCAGCAACTTTCTCGAACCGAACTTGTGGCCCGAAATTGATCCGGCCTTATTCGATCTAGTCGCTCAACCCAACCGAGGATAGAACCGGCTCCATTCCCGTTGTTATGATGGTCGGGGCTCGAAGCGGAGCGCCCGTCCCGGCTATGACTTCTGAGGAATTTCAGCAACTTCGCCGCACGTTTGAGCGGTTGGTGGCCGCGACGGAGGAGGAACGCGCCGGCTTAATTGAGGAGCTTTCCGAGAGCGACGCGGTCCTGGCCAGCGAACTCGAGCGCATGCTGGCCGCCTATGCTAGCCGTACCAGCCTTTTGGATCAGACTGCTACCGCGCCGATGGCGCCGGAGCTCGTCAATTTCAACCCATCGGTTTCAGCCCGTGCCGGTTTGAAGATTGGTTCCTACGTAGTCGAGAGCGAGCTGGGACGCGGCGGCATGGGGGTGGTCTACCAGGCAAGACGCGCGGACGGAAGTTTCCAAAGGCAAGTTGCTATCAAGATTCTCCGGCACGATCGAATCGATGTCTTGTTTCTCCGTCGCTTTCATCAGGAACGACAAATCCTTGCCCAACTGAACCATCCCCACATCGCTTCCATTCTGGATGGAGGCGAGACCCCGGACGGCGATCCGTATTTCGTCATGGAATACGTGGATGGCGTTCCCATCACGACGTATTGCGAAGCACACGGGTTGAACGTGGACCAGAAATTAGGTCTGTTTCTGCAGATCTGCGATGCCGTTCAACATGCCCATCGCAATCTGACCGTACATCGGGATCTGAAGCCGAGCAACATCCTGGTTACCGGTGCTGGCGCCGTAAAACTCCTCGATTTCGGGATCGCCAAGTTGCTTCAGGGGGAACCGGGAGCAGCTCCGGAGCCCACGGCGGCCATCCTAACGCCGGAATATGCCAGTCCCGAACAGATTCGGAGAGAGCCAATTACGACTGCTGCCGATGTCTTTTCGCTGGGAATTTTGCTATATGAAATGCTCTCCGGCAGGCATCCTTTCCGGCGCAAGGGCGCGCTTCCGCATGAAGTCATGCGCGCGATCTGCGAGGACGATCCCGCGCCGATGAGCGAGGCAGCCGAGCGGAACGCAAAGCAGCTCCGTGGGGAACTGGACACCATTGTTCTTACCGCGCTTCGGAAGCAACCTTCGTGGCGATACCCCTCGGTAGAGCAACTGGCGGACGACATTGACCGATATCGGCGAGGGTGGCCTGTCCTGGCGAAAGGGGACAGCGTAGTGTACCGTTTTCGGAAGTTCAGTCGAAGGCAGTGGCCGGCACTGGCCTCGGCCGCTTTAGTGATGCTCCTTCTAGCCGGGGGCATTGTAGCCACGACGCATCAGACGCATCTCGCCGAGCAGGCCCAAGCAGCAGCCGAACACGCTCGCGCTCAGGCCGAGCAAGAACGCGCCGCCGCGGACCGCCAGAGGACGATCGCCGAGCATGCGCAAGGTATTGCCGCACAGCAGCGCGCGCTCGCCGAACAACGAACGAAGGAAGCCGAGACGGAGCGCCGCAAGGAACAGGAGCGCTATCGCGACGTGCGGTCGCTGGCCGCGTCGCTTTTGTTCGATCTGCACGACGGGATCCGCGACTTGGCGGGATCCACCATGGCGCGCCGCCTGATTGTCGGTAAGGCGCAGCATCAGCTGGAACTGCTGAGCGCCGACTCGGGAAACGACCTCGGGCTGCAGCGCGATCTTGCCGCGTCCTACGAGCGAATGGGGGAGTTGCGAGTAGATCCTCAACATCCGAACGAGAATGACGCGCGGGCGGCGCTGGACGCCTATGAGCACGCTGTGCGCCTCCGGCGTTCGATCGTCAAACGAAGCGGGGATTTCCCAGGGGATCAGCGGGACTTGGCCCTCAGCTTGGCAAAAGTGGGCGATGGCCAGTTCATGGCGAGCGACCCCAAGCAAGCTCTGGAATCGTACCAGAGCGCGTGGACGCTGGCTCACGGGCTGGTGCAATCGCAACCAAAGGATGTCTCGATGCGCCGGGCTTTGGGAACCGTCGATGAACGCCGCTGCGTCGTATTTCTGACTGCTGGAGATAATGCGGGCGCACTGGAAGCATGCCAAGAGGGGATTACCGTTCTGTCGCCATTGGCGAACACATCGCCAAACGACGTCGAGGTCGAGCGGCTGATCGCAACTACGGAGGCTTCCTATGCAAACGCGCTGCGGTTGTCCCATAAGCCCGGCGAGGCAACCGTGCAGGCCCAGCGCTCGCTCGCAGCCCTGGACCGGCTGGAGTTGCTGGCGCCGAACAACGCCGAGTACCGGCGGCTGTCGTCTTCAGCGGAAGCTATCCTGGCAGGCAGCCTCGCAGCCAGTGGTCAGGCCGCGGCGAGTCTCGAGGCGTTTCGCCGTTCCGTGCGATCGATGGAGATTGCGGTCGAAATCGACCCTTCGGATCTGGGATCTCCTCTCCGCTTGGCCGTCACCTTACGGGCGTTTTCGCGTGGGTTGAATGCTGCCGGGAACAAAGACGGAGCGCATCAGGCTGCGCAAGAAGCCATACGACTCCTGGAGGAGACGGCGGAGCGGCCTAACGCCGGCGCTATGGAATGGAACGAATATGCGGACGCTCTCCTGAAGGTTGACTGGCCTGACCTGGTTCAGCCGGCAAAGGCACTCCAGTTGGCTCTCAAAGCAGTTTCCGCGACGAATCGGAAGAATCCGTTCTTCCTGGATACCTTGGCTTGGGCGTATTTTCGGACGGGAGACACTCCAAAGGCAGCCGAAACCGAGCGTCAAGCCCTTAGCTTGCTGCCGGCGGACGCCAAAGGCGGCCTCCACGACGAGCTGGATCGCGGATTGAACACTTTTCTCGCCGGCACGCGCCCCTAGAAAATTTGAGCTCTTTTTCATTTCAATTGCGCAGTTCCCAATAGTAGTTGAAGGAAAGGGAGTGGCAGGAGGCGGTGATGGCGGGTTTTTGCAGCAATTGCGGATTTCCATTGGGCACCAACAGCGCGTTTTGTGCGAATTGCGGGACACGCCAATCGGGAACGGCCGGCGCGCCGAGCCCAGCAGCACAGATTCAACAGCCTCCGGCGCCCGTCGTCGCCAAGAGTGGTTCGGGCTTTAAAATCCTGGCGATCGTTCTGGTGTGCTTCGTGGGCGCTGGAATTCTTGCGGTCGGCGCTGTGCTTTATGCCGTCCACAGGGTCAAGCAAGCCGTTGTCGAGAAAGCCGCCAGCTATGGCGTGGATCTTCACACCGGTCCATCTTCTGCATCATCTGCATCCTCCGTTAGCAAAGCCCGGCACGTCTCCGCATGCCAGCTTCTCTCGAAAGATGAAGCGGCACAACTGCTGGGCGAGCCGATGGAGCGCACGGAAGATCAGTCCAGCAGTTGCCTTTACTTTGGACCTCCGGGGCTTGCCGAGAAACTGGCCCGCGAAGCCGCGGCAGATACTATGAAGCGGGCTCAAGCCCCAGGGTCGGATGTCGGGGGCGGGGAAGTCGCCGACACGATGACCAGGCTTCTGGGCAGCGTTGCCGCGGCGCAGCAACCCGGGGGAGGCGATGCACCGCTGCTCACCCTGGTTGTCGATTGGACCGACGGAAAGGCGCAGATGACGGCCATGAGCATCCTCAACGCCGGTGTGTCCAGATCAGAGGCCGTGAAGGGTGGGACTGCGGATATTCCTAATCTGGGAGATCGCGCTATCCGGCTCGGAAATCTCGGTCTGAATGTGCTCAAGGGAGATGCCATGATCCGGATCGTCCCCGGACCGGTGCCCGGTGCCAACGATAAAGTGGTTGCCGTAGCCCGCGCCGTCCTGCCTCGAATCTAACGTCTCATTCCGGAATCAGGAGAAATTACCCGTGAGCCACAATCACAAGAACATGACCACCATAACGGCGCCGGCGGTTGCAGGATGGCTCCTACTGGCAATGTGTAACAGCGCACCGGCCCGCGCTGCCGATAACGGCTGCAAGACAGTATTCGACGCCATGAGCAAGGTCCTGGTCACGCCCACGCACATATACAACACGGAGACCGCCGCCTTCCGCAAGAACAAACCAATGACCAACGAGGGGATCTACTTCGGCGGGGCGATCTATGTTCTGGTTGGCGGAAAATGGAGGCGCAGTCCAATGGATGCGGCCGCGATAGCGAAGCAGGAGGCAGAAAACCGTCGCACGGGGAAGTATAGTTGCCGTTACCTTCGCGATGAAGTAGTTCATGGAGAAGCAGCCGCTGTCTATGCCTCCCACAGCGAGAATGAAGGCACTAAAGCGGACGCCACCACTTGGATCTCCAAAAGCAGGGGGCTGCCGCTCCGTACCGAAGAAGATTTCGGCGACCAAACTAGCGCAAACCACATTTCCATACGGTATGACTACTCCGGCGTGCATCCGCCCCCTGGGGTGCAGTAACCCACGCCAGCCGATGATCCGTCCGTCGCGCGGCCATTTTGCAAGGTTGCCGGAGTGTGCTTGTCACTCAGCGTTATGATGGCATCTGGAGTCCGGATGCTTCCGACCGATCCTGCTGATATCACATCCCTGCTAACCGAATGGCGCGAAGGCGATGAAGAAGCTGGACGAAAGCTCATAGAGACTGTTTACCGCGAGCTAAGGCGCCTGGCAGCGATGAATCTTCGCCGGGAGTCGAGCGCCATCACGCTCCAACCGACGGCGCTGGTCAACGAACTGTGTCTCCGGCTGCTCACCGGTCCGCCTATCAGTTGCGAGAACCGATTGCATTTCCTGCATCTTGCGTCTCGGCAGATGCGGCGGCTCATCATAGATCACGCGCGCCGGAAGAAAGGCATAAAACGGGGCGGCTCTCAGCCACAACTATCCTTGGATGAGGCGCGCGATCACGTAGTGGCGCTCGACAAGGGAATCGCTGACATGAATGAGGCTCTCACGCGCTTGGAAGAGCTGGATTCGCGGCCCGCGGCGGTGGTGGAAATGCGGTTCTTCGGCGGCCTCACCGAGCAGGAGATCGCCGATGTGCTGGGGATTTCCACCGCAACCGTAAAGCGGGACTGGGAGTTCGCCCGCGCCTGGCTCCTGACGCAATTGCGGGCCGCGCCCCAAGATTGATTCCTGGCCAGGTTTGCTCACCCCAGGCCGCCGGAGAAACTCCGGCTCGAATTCATGACGTCCACCGATGTCGTCGCAGTTCGCCGATCAGTGCGCCTAGCCCGATCAGAATCCCCGCAGTCCCTCCATGCCAGACGAGGAGATGAGGCGCCTCCTGGAACATGCACTGGAACTGAAGAGGTATCAGCGCCAGGAAAACGGCCAAGCTCGTCAAAGTGGCTCCCAGTCCAGGAGATGCGAACAAGGCGCCGCGCCGTGCGATCAGCCAGTAAACGACGGCTGACGGAATAGCGATGATCAGTTCCAAAACCGCGCACGGCCAGCCTTCCGGCACGAAAGCTGCGGGTGCGATCGACGGCTTCTTGTAGATCATGCGGCGGCGCAGACGAACGTATCGGTAAACGCTAGGACGGCAGGCACTAAGCCCAGGATGGCCCAGACGGCCTTGGTGAACGAGTCGAAACAAAGCCTGGTCGGTAACCTGGTCGGCGTGCACTACCGCGGGATTCTGTCAGGAAGCGCGCGCCAACTTTTTCGGCTGGCGCGCCACCCGCTTGCCAGTGCAACCGTGACGTTCGTAGGGTTAACGGGCGACAACCTGAGCCAACTTCACTCTTTCTGCATTTTGAGCTTCGTGACGGTAATCGTGTCGTCAGTCAGTTTGACCGGTGACGTCAACGCGCACACGACACGGCCCATGAATATCAAACGGTGAACGGCGTGTCCGGCCGCGGCGGAGCGATCGATGTGGCGGGCCCTGGGGTGTCTGGCGGAATGTTGTTCGCCATCTCCGGCTACCCGGCGCGGGATGGCCTTGCGGGCAACGTCTTACTGGCTTTCGGACTGGAATCGGACGCGCACCAATGACCCGCATGTCCCGGCCAGCAGAAGGTCGCTCGCAACGACGCGCCAGGGGTCAGGTAGTGGGGTCTTAGCGGGGAGATGAGTACGGCTCTGCCTGGATTTGCATGATATGACTGTTAAACCCAAAGATGGTCTGGCCAGACTGGTAGGCTTTCCATTCCGAAGCGCTCAGCAGGATCATACCAGGACTGTCACAGCGTCCGCATATGGCTGCACCGTGCGGATAACCTACCGGTTTAGCTTTATGACTGTATGCCTTTGATGGGTGTTTCTCGCATCGTACGAGCACGGTTCCTCCAGGGTGTTATTTGCGGTCAGGCGAAGTGGACGGTACCTTCGGTGTTCGCAACTCCCCGTACTGAGCGTGGTAGTCCTTCAGTATCCGGTCAAGAAGCTCGCGCACTGAAGCGGCTAATTCGGGCGACATGAGAATGTGGAAGGTCTGATCAGCAACGACCTTCTCCATTCCCGCCGCACCACGGACGCAACTAAGCATTAGTCGAACATCATACAGGGTTGCTTGGCCCTGAGCGAAATTGGCATAAAAAACCGCGCCTTGGGTTGTACTGAAGTCCACGTTTGCCGCTTCTAGCTTAAGTCGTTCGTGTTCGATCGATTCCTGCGGAGCGTCAGGCTGATTGGCCATATGGATGTCTTTCTTCCGTAATGTTGTACTCGTTAAAAGTGGGCTTCTCTATCTCTTTAGGATTGACTAACCGCCTATCGAATCCAGGGATATCAGCGATGTTGACAAGGATCTTTTGCGGCTCTGGCGTGCTACGTAGCGGGGTCAATCCTTTGAGTGTTTCGTCACCAGAGTAACGGGAGATGTTGTCGACGATTTCACGCCGACGCGCGTCCAGAATGCGAGTGAAATCCTCAGGTAGAGGCTGCAATAAACCGCTGACGGGAGCTGGCTCGACTCTTTCTCTGAAGACCGGATCGTCTTTCCACTGGCTTCTTCTAAGGGCATTTTCTCTGAAGTTTTCAACGTAGGACGGCAACTCACCGAATTCCTTGAAGTCAATATACAGCCATAACCCAAAAGCGCGAGCTAGCTTGCGAAGCGTCTCAACCTTCCAAGTTGAGTAATTCGCATTCTCCAGGCGCGAGATCCCAGACTGCTGGGTGCCGATCTTGTCCGCGAGCTGTTGCTGGCTCATCCCTTGCTCTTCTCTGAGAGTCTTGATTAGCGCAGCCGTGTGAGAGTTTAGATAGGCGTCCGCATAGCCATATCGCACGTCCTCATCTTGAAGATCTAGTCTCAGATGTTCTGACAATTCGCTCATACCGCTTGCTCACTTTCGGATACTTGATTAATCGCTCACGGTTTCTCATGGCAAGATCTATGCCGTCCCGTGGTTTATGGATGCTGAGCGTCTTATCTGGCACCCCCAGCAGCAGAGTCAATTCCTGATCACCGAATGGCCCGTAACAGAACAATGGCCTAATCACGCCAGTCCCAGGTCGCTCCACACTAAGCGTGAATAGAGCGCCGCCAGTATTCGGGACGGGAGCGACACAGCCAGGAACCATATTCGGACCTCCAACTTCGATGAAGTCGATCCTACCTTGCATCTCGCCCCTTAAGACGTTAGAAACACCTTCTCTATCAAGCCACTGGTGAATGACGTTCTGGCCAAACTCGTCTACGAAACACAGGACTCTCCACCTTGGCAAGTGTATCACGTCCACGTTATGTTTTCCAGTTGAATCTTCATAACGCATGTGTTATGCTACGTACGTGGTTGCAAACAAAGCAAAAGGCCAGACAGGAACGGTCGCTAAACCGGAACTGCTGGCCTTTGCTTATTCCTGCGGGCCGGTACCTCAGGGCATAGAGGAGCCGATTACTAATCGGCCTGTCGTGGGTTGGATTCCCACCCGGTCCGCCACATTAAACAGCCCCGTTCGTAGCGCTAACTACTTGCGGGGCCTAGCCTCAGGCAAGCCCAAGGCAGGATTGTTGAGATCCACTGTCATTTTGGGCCTTCTGCCTGAAGAAAGCAAGGCTCAAAGTGACGTGCCACAATTGCAAAATCGAAACGGTGAAGGCCGGACGCGGGCGTAATAACGTCCAGCGATGGAAATGCCAGGAGTGCGGCAAGCGATTCTCTGAGTCGCGCCAGACGCCATTTGGAGCCGATGTGCGGCTCCCCCAAGAGACCGTGTGCCGAATCCTTCACTGCCTCGTGGAAGGCAATAGCGTTCGCGGAACGGCGCGGCTGTGTGACGTGGAGAAGCGAACCGTGTTGAACATCCTGAAGCTGGCCGGTGAGAACTGTGAACGTCTGCTGACCGATAAAATCCACGGCGTGAAGGTGCAGGATTCCCTGGAACTGGACGAAGTCTGGACGTACGTAGGATGCCACCAGAAGCGACTCACGTCGGAGCGCGTCGCGAAGGGTATGCATGGCGACGCCTACACGTTCATCTGTCTGGAACGGTCCACGAAGTTGGTTATGGCCTGGCACCTCGGCAAGCGTGACCGCGTGAATACGGAAGATTTCGTTTCCAAGATCCGATGGGCCACAGCGCCAGGTTGGTTCGATGTGAGTACCGATGGCTTTCAGCCGTATGAGACCGCTATCGACGCGGGCCTCTATGACCGCGCCAATCACGCAGCGGTAGTGAAGATGTTCTCGACCACTACACAGGTGGTTCCCGAAAGTTACCGGCCTGCGAAATTTGTGTCAGTGGGCAAAGAGGCCATCAGTGGCAACCCTGATTTGGATCGCGCTGGAACGTCGCATGTTGAGCGCAAGAACGGCACGCTTCGCCAATGGTGCAAGCGGCTCACAAGACTCACATACGCTTTCTCGAAAAAGTGGGACAATTTGAAAGCAGCATTGGCTTTGCACTTTGCGCATTACAATTTTTGTAGGATGCATGGGGCGCTGAGAATCACGCCAGCGATGGCGGCGGGAATAACAGATCACGTATGGGCGATCTCAGAACTGATTGGAGTATAAAATGAACAACTTCTACGTTTACCTCAAAGAGCAAAAGAGTCCGATTCTAGTCAAGGCGGAAGACGCCACAGAGAAAGACGGCTTCCTCATTTTCGTCGTTGGCTCTGAAACGGTCGCCAAGTTTGCGTTGGCAGAGGTGCAAGGATGGAATAAGGGCAGCCCATCACGGAAGTGATCTCCCCGCTAAGACCCCACTACCAGGGGTCACCTGCCTTCTGCGCGGCGCAAAAGAAGTATATGATGTGTAGCTGACTCCGCTGGGATAGGGCGGCGGGGTGTTACGACGAAAGCTGGCGTGAGGACTTATGGGATTTAACGCCATCGTCAGCCCGTTGATTCTCGCAGTTCTGTTGCCTGGACTGTTCCTGGTTCCTGCCAAAGCGTTGAATGTGTGCGCGGACCCCGATTATCTGCCGTATTCGAATCGATCCGGTGCTGGGTTTGAAAACAAAATCGCCGAGGCTGTTGCCAAGGCCCTGGGCGAGACCGCGGAGTATACCTGGGCGAGCCTCCGCGGCCATGGCGGATTTCCTCAATTCCTGGCGTCTACTCTGGACGCAAAGAAATGCGACGTGGTAATGAGTATTCCCTATGCCAGCCGGGAAGAGCTCACCACGCGGCCCTACTACATCTCGTCCTATGTCTTTGTTTTCGACAAGACCAAGAAATACGACATTGCGAGCATGGATTCGCCGGTGCTGAAGCGGGTGAAGGTCGGCTTTGAACGGGAGACCCCGATCGAAGACGCTCTGAAAATGCGTGGCATGATCCCGGCAGCGATGGCCTTCGACGTCGCCACCGATGACAGCCAGTCACCGGCCGTGATGCTGGATGCGCTGAACCGCGGAAAGATCGACGTACTCATCACGTGGCAGCCGGCGATCGGAGCGTTCCTGCTCTCCGCACCGAATCTGGAAGTGCTGCCGGTTCCAAATGAACGGGCCTTGGGGCCGCCGGAGCAATACACCTTCCCCATGTCGATGGGTGTTCGCGCGGGCAATGATGCATTGAAGAAGAGGCTCGATGATGTGATCGCGAATCATCAGGCGGAGCTTACCGCCATTCTGGCCGAGGGTGGCGTGATGTCGTATGCACCGCGAGGGGACCGTTGAGCCCATGAAAGCCCTGATTCTGGCCGCGATCGCGATGTCGGCGCTGGGGCAGGATGCCGAGAAGCTGATCAAAGCGAGCGATTGTTTTTCCTGTCATGCTGTGGAGCACGAAGTGGTCGGGCCAGCCTTTAACGCAATAGCTATGCGATACGCCGGCCAAAACAATGCCATCGAAAAACTCGCCGCCAAAATAAGGGATGGCGGCAACGGCATGACTCCTCATCCGGATTTGACGGACCCGCAGCGGACTGAGATCGTGAAGTGGATTCTGTCGCAAACCGCATCGGCCGGTGCACCGCGCCAGAGCGAAGCGAAAACGTACGCTTACACGCTCAAAGACGGCACCTCGGTCAGTCTCGACTTTCCGCTGTTTCTGGAAGGGCAGGCACCGAAAGTAACCAAGGACGTTTTCCGTGGCTACCAGCTCTTCAATTCGTACTGTTACCGCTGCCACGGCACGGATGCCTCCGGCAGCCAGCTTGCGCCGGATCTCCGCCACTCACTCGCGGGCGGGATGAAACAGCGCGACTTTCTGTCGGTAGCGATGGCTGGGAAAAAGGAACAGGGAATGCCGGCGTGGGCAGGCTTCCTTAGCGAGGATGATGTGGTTGGCATTTTCAGGTATGTAAAGGGACGAAGCCTCGATCTGGTGTCTTCCGGGAGGCCACCGTCCGCGCAGGACTAACCAAAGGAGTTCTGAAATGATCGAAACGAAACGGTTCCGTACCCTGGCAATTGCATTCGCGACGTGCGCGATGATTGCCCCCTCAATCGTCCTAGCTAACGAACCTCTCCAGAAGGAGTCCCAGGACCCCAGCCAGTGGGTAATTCCACTGGGTAGTTACAGCGGAATCCGGCACAGCAAACTGAGCCAGATCACCAGCCGGAACGCCGGAAAGCTGAAGGTTGCCTGGACCATGTCCACCGGCACCCTTCGAGGACAAGAGGGCCAGCCGCTCGTGGTGGGCAACATGATGTACTTCGAGAGTTCGTACCCGAACTTCGTCTACGCCATCGACCTGGACAATATTGGGCAGATCGTTTGGAAATTCGCTCCCGAGCAGGATAAGTTCTCGCCATCGGTGGCCTGCTGCGATTTGGTGAATAAAGGTGTGGCCTACGCAGACGGAAAAATTCTCATTTCCACCTTGGACACGCACGTCTACGCGCTGGACGCGAAGACTGGCAAGGTTCTTTGGAGCGCGCAGAACGGGGACCCGCAGCTAGGTCAAACCATGACCATCGCTCCGCTGGTGGTGCATGACAAAGTGATCGTGGGGATCTCGGGCGGCGAGTACGGTGTGCGGGGACATCTCAGCGCTTACGATCTGAACACCGGTAAGCTGGCATGGCGCGCCAACAGCGTCGGTCCCGACCAGGACATTCTCTTTGATCCTGACAAGACCATTGATGCAGCCACTCAACAACCCGTGGGAAAGGATTCCAGTCTCAAGACCTGGAGCCAGGACGGTTGGAAACTGGGAGGCGGCACCACCTGGGGCTGGTATACCTACGATCCCCAGCTCAACTTGGTGTACTACGGCAGCGGCAACCCGGGAACTTGGAATCCCACGCAGCGGCCCGGCGATAACAAGTGGTCCACCAGTTTGTTTGCCCGCAATCCCGACACTGGCGTCGCGGCATGGGTCTATCAAATGACTCCCCACGACGCCTGGGACTATGACGGTATCAATGAAAGCGTTCTGACCGACAGCGTCATTGACGGCCAGACCATCCCGACCATGACGCATTTCGATCGCAATGGATTTGCCTACGTGCTGGACCGCCGCAACGGCAAACTGCTGAGAGCCAACAAATTTGACCCCTCCACCAACTGGGCTGAGAAGATCGACTTGCAGACGGGCCGGCCCGTTCTCAACGAAGACAAGATGACCAAAGAAGACGTCAACGTCAAAGATATCTGTCCGGCCGCTCAAGGCGCTAAGAATCACCAGCCTGCTTCCTACGATCCCAAGAGCAAGCTGTTCTATCTCGGCACCAATCACATCTGCATGGACTACCAGGCATTCAGCGTAAAGTACCGAAGCGGCTTCCCCTACGTAGGCGCCACTCTAAGCATGTTTCCTGCAGATCACGGCGATGTCCGCGGCAGGCTGATCGCCTTTAATCAGGTCACAGGTCAGACCAAATGGTCGGTCAACGAAATGTTCCAGGTCTACAGCGGGCCGCTGACCACCGATGGAGGCGTGCTCTTCTACGGCACTTTGGACGGCTGGTTCAAGGCAGCCGATCAAGCCACAGGAAAGATTCTCTATCAATTCCATGCGCCCTCGGGCATCATCGGCAACCCTATCACGTACATGCACAAAGGCAAGCAGTATATTGCGGTGCTCACCGGGGTGGGAGGGTGGGCGGCGATCGGCTTGGCCGAGGGCCTGACTAAGGGGACTGAGGGACTGGGCGCCGTCGGTCTCACCGCGTCGCTCGCCGATTTCACGAACCTTGGCGGAACGTTGATCGTCTTCTCACTGGAATAGACTCGATTTCGATTGAGCTTGATCCTCATGGTCCCCAGGAGGTCCTTAATGAAGCTGTCCGCGATCGTGTTTCTAACGGCGGCGATTGCCGGTTCGGTGTCCGCCGAAAACAAACGTCATGACGAGGCCCAGAAGCCGTTGGTGCTGGCCAGCCAGGGCAGTTTCTTTGTGGGCGGCGAGTCAAAGACAATTACCACGCCGGGACTTGGACCCGGCGCACCCATGGTTACAGGTGAAGTGACCGTCGATCAGATGTACGTGCAGTATCAGATTCCGCCCGCCGGCGCGCGGCACGTCCCGATTGTGATGGTCCACGGTTGCTGCCTGAGTAGCAAGACGTGGGAAACGACGCCGGACGGACGTATGGGCTGGAATGAGTACTTCGTCCGCAAGAATCGTTCCGTGTACCTGGGCGATCAGGTGTCTCGTGCGCGTTCGGGCTTCGACGCCAGCAAGATCATCGCCGTGAAAACGGGCAAGCTCCCCCCGAGTGACCTCCCCAATATCCTCTTTGCCACGCACCAGGCAGCCTGGACCATTTTCCGGTTCGGGCCAAGCTTTAACAAGCCATTCCCGGATGAGCAGTTTCCGGTAGAGGCCGTAGACGAGTTGTATAAGCAAATGATCCCCGATCTCAACTCCACGCTTCCAGCTCCAAACCCCACTTGGAAGAGTATGGCGGCGCTGGCGGTTCGATTGAAAGGCGCTGTGCTGATCGGACATTCCGAATCAGGCTTTTTCCCGGAGCAGGCGGCTCTGATCGACCCAAGCGGCATCCGAGCAAACATTTCTATCGAAATGCCCTGTCCGGCGCTGACCTCGGATCAGATTGCGACTCTCGCGAAGATCCCCACGCTGGTGATCTTCGGCGATCATTTAGCAGACATCCCGGGAATCTGGGGACCGGCGTTTGACAGCTGCCAGCAGTTCGTCAAGCAGATGAAAGCAGCCGGGAGCGACGCGGAAATGATGCACCTGCCTGACCTCGGCATAAAAGGCAACAGCCACATGCTCATGCAGGACCGGAACAACCTCCAGATCGCTGACCTTATCCTGGCATGGATCGACAAGCATGTGGAGCCGGGAAAGGGCGTGCAAACCAAGTGAGCGCGGCGCTGATCGAGACGTCCGGCAGCACGCCGTTGGTGGGATATTAGGTGCATGAAGTTCGCGCTGCTGCTTCTCTCCGCCCTCAGCCTGTTCGCTCAAAACTACGACCTCGTTATCCGCAACGGCCATATCATCGACGGCACCGGCTCACCCTGGTATGGAGCCGACATCGCGATTCGCGACGGGCACATCGCAGCCATGGGACGTCTGGATTCGGCCATGGCGAAACAGACCATTGATGCCGCGGGCATGATTGTGGCTCCGGGTTTCATCGACATGCTGGGGCAGTCTGAAGAATCGATTCTCGTCAATCCGCATCTCCCGTCGAAAATCTATCAGGGCATCACGACGGAGATTACCGGCGAAGGCGGATCGGTCGCGCCACTCACGGATGCGATTCGCGCGGCGGACCGCGCCAGCTTCGAACACTACAAAATCGACCCCACCTGGAATACGTTCCGCGAATATTTCGCCCGCCTGCAAAAGCAGGGCATGGGTATTAACCTGGCGAGCTATGTGGGTGCGACGCAGGTGCGGAGGGCCGTGATCGGCGACGTCGACCGTGCGCCCACGCCGGCCGAACTCGAGCGAATGAGAGCGTTGGTGCGGGAAGCGATGCGCGACGGCGCGGTGGGTGTGTCCACTTCGTTGCAATACGCGCCCGCGCCCTATGCCACCACCGAAGAGTTGATTGCTCTCGCGTCGGAGGCCGCTAAATTCGGCGGCATCTACGCCACACACATGCGTAGCGAAGGTGACGCAATCATTCCGGCGATCGACGAAGCGATCCGGATCGGCCGCGAAGCTCATATTCCGGTCGAAATCTGGCACCTGAAGACGGCGGGACGCCAGAACTGGGGCCGTATGCCTGAGATCATCGCGCATATCGATGAAGCCCGGCGGTCCGGCGTCGAAATCGGCGCCAATACCTACGCGTACACTGCCTGGTACAACAGTTTCTCGGCCTTCATCCCGCCCTGGGCGCACGATGGCGGCGATGCCAAACTGATCGAACGCCTCAAAGATCCCGCCATGCGAGCTCGCATCCGCAAAGAGATGCAGACTCCCAGCACCACCTGGGACAACGAGTGGGACGAAATCCCGGGCCCGGAAGCGATTCTGGTCAGCGTCGTCCAAAATCCCAACCTTCGTCCGCTGCAAGGCAAGACTATCGCGGAAATCGCCAAGCTTTGGAGCAAAGATCCCTTCGACACCATTTTCGACCTGCTGATTGAAGACAACGCCGCTACGGGCGTGGCCGTCTTCGGCATGTCCGAGCCTGACGTCCGGCTCGCGCTCCAACAACCGTGGGTAAGTGTCTGCAACGATTCACAGGGCACGGCGCCCGACGGGTTACTCGGCCAGGAACATCCACATCCGCGCGCCTATGGAACATTTCCGCACATCCTGCGGAAATACGTGCGCGAAGACGGCGCACTCACGCTCCCCGACGCCATCCGGAAATTCAGCGCCCTGCCCGCTTCGCATCTGCGGCTGGCCGACCGGGGCGTCATCAAGGCCGGCATGTGGGGAGATATTGTGGTCTTCGACCCCGATACCATCACGGACGTCGCAACCTTCGAAAACCCCAACCAACTGTCTCGAGGAATTCAATACGTGCTGGTGAACGGTATTCCGGTCATTGAACACGGACGGATGACCAACGCGCTGCCGGGCAAAGTGATCCGAGGACCCGGCTGGAAACCCTGATCACACCTTCAATGGTGTTCTGTCGACGTCGTCCCCGTCGGGGGTTCCAGCTCGAAAGTTTTCTCCGTGACTGACTCCACTTTGGAGCGCGAATAGAAGATCGGGAAATACTTCCCGCGCGCCCACAGTGGGTACAGATCACGATAGTGCGGATCGTTCACATCGCCGGACTGTCCCGGGTTGTTCAATCCGACGGCGGTGTCCCAGTCCTCCGTGTCGACGATAATCTTGAACGATCCGCCGGCCACTTGGTTATCGCCCCCGCCTGTCGCGGTGACGGTGTAGCTGTCCCCACCGCGAGCGAGGTCGCCCACATCGAACTTGGCGCGCAGGTCGGGCTTCAGCGCCGGACTTAATGGATGAAAAATCAGCGCGTGGTGATAAGCTCCCAGCTTCCAGTTGTCCACGTCCGCACCGAAACGCTTCGCGAGCTCCGCCACCGCTTCGTCCAGACTCTTGGCCAGAAGAGCATTGCGTCCCGCAATTGGGTCGGCGCCGAAACGCCCGTCGGGCGCGTCCAGCCAATGGATGATCTTCGTCAGCTCGGGAATGCCGATGAAGTCCCGTGCCTGGGGCGGCACTACTGCATCGCGCACGTTGGCCAGGAGCCGGCGCTGCCACATTTCGTAGATTCCCGCCGGCACGGAGTCCTTGTCCAGCACGAAGTTCCAGTGCAGCAACCGGTCGCGGGCCTTCTGGGCAGTTGCGCCTTCCAGAGGTATGTCGCGCAGCAGCGGCACCAGGCTCCGGGCGGGAATCGACAGGTCGTTGTTCTGCAACTGAATCATGTCCGAAATGGTGAACATCCGTCCCGAGTTCAGAAACTCCGCCACGCTGGCAGCGCGAAAAGAGTCCGCCCAGGTGTAATGCAGCGCCTCTTTGTAGGGCCACTCGGGCGGAATCAGGTAGTTGTTGGAGGTGTTGAAGTAGCCCTTCTTCGGATTGAGTACGTGGGGCAGCGCCTTGATCGGCAAGTAGCCATCCCATTCGTAGCGTCCATCGCCTGGAACCGGCACCAGTCCGCTCCAGTTAGGCCGCTGCGGCGCGATCCCGACGGCCTGATAACCGATGTTCCGGTCGACATCCGCCCAGACCATATTCTCGGCCGGAATCCGGCTGTAGCTGCAGGCGTCCCGAAACTCCTGCCAGCTATGCGCCTGGTCCATCCGTAGGCTTGCCAGGTAGGGCGCACTGCCCACCTCGCGCCAAGCCGCACGTACCGCGTATGCCCTGTGGTGAATCTTGTCTTCATAGACCACCGGTCCGTGGCGCGTGTACTTCAGCTCCACTGTGACAGGAGCTTCTCCCTTTACCGGAATCGTTTCTTTGATGGAGCTCATCGATTCCCATCCGCCGTTGTACTTATATTGCGACGGGTTCGCCGGATTGGTGTCGTACACGTAAAGATCTTCGCTGTCCGTGCCAAAGATGGTCAGGCCCCAAGCGCCGACGTCATTGTGTCCGATGGAGACCCCTGGCAACGCCGGCTCGCCTCCGCCGATCACGTTCCAACCCGGCGCCACCAGATGCACCCAGTAACGGAGAGAAGGTGTCTCCTGCACACGGTGAGGATCGTTCGCCATCAGCGGGTAGCCGCTCTCGGTGAGCCCGCCGCCGACCACCCAGTTGTTGCTGCCGATGTCTTGCTTCCGCTGGCTCAGATCGACGGCCGAAGGTGTCTCGACGTCCTGATTCAACCGCGCCACAACTTTCGCGTCGCCACGGTAAGCGCCGGCGAGTTCGTCGGGTGTGAACCGGATGGGCTCCCGGTAGGCATGGTACAGCTCCAGAATGTCCTTCGAGAGCAGCGAGGCGTCGATCGCCGGATCCATCTCCAGCTTTGGGTTCGCGGGCTGAAAGTAGCTCAGGTCTTTAACCTTCGCGACGCCAATGGCGCGAATGGCCAGGGCCAGGTTCAGCTCCTCGTCCAGATTGCCGAGCAGGCCGTTGAAGCGCGAGATGACTACGGCCGGCGTCCATTTGCCTGGCTGAATCCCCAGCATCTTGAACTCTGGGGACAGCAGGCCGGGATTGCGCTGCGTCTCCGCAATGTACGCATTGACCCCATTGACGAATGATTGAACGATGGACGCGCCGTGCGGATGATACCAGTTCAACTCTTCGGTCAGATCGCCGCGGAACTGGAACAGGCGGTTGCCGATGTCACGCTTCAGTTCCTTCGGTCCCAAGATCTCGGCAACGGTGCCGGTGGCTTGCCGCCGCCACAACTCGAGTTGGAAAAGCCGGTCGCGCGCGACGTTGTAGCCCTGAGCGAAAAACAGGTCGGACTCGTTCTTCGCATAAATGTGCGAGATCCCCCACTTGTCCTTCAGGATCTCGACGGGTTGGCTAATTCCACTGACGGTGAGCGTCTCAGCCCGGCACAAAGTCGGGAGAATTACGAGCGCGAATCCGAGTACCAGGAAACCGAACCTGCGATTCTTGGTTTTCATGGCTGCTCCTTTCTATTGCACCGACGCGTTCTTTCTAACATACCCGACCACGGGTAGCGCCCTGTAGCGGCGCTTCCGGGCGGAGGCGCACCGGGGCAACTGGCCGAGGACGCGGAGAAAAACTGGAAGGGCAGAATGGGTCGCTGTTCAACATCCACGGCGCAAGCGTCGATCAGGAAGGCAATTTGTAAGTCGCCGAGGTAGCCAACGGGCGCATCCAAGAATTCCGGCGGCGTGTACGCGGCCTGGGAGTAAGCCGAGCCAGACTTAATTCGCCTTCGGAAAGTGCTGCTCGTACCAGCGGATGGAACGATCGATGAAGTCCACCGTGTGGTGCGATTCGCGGATGCCGTGGCCTTCACGAGGATACCGCACCATGATCGTCTCGACGCCAACATCCTTAAGAGCGATGTAGTATTGCTCGGCTTCGGCGATCGGCACATCGGGGTCGTTCTCTCCGTGGACCATCATCGTGGGCGTGGCCACACCGGCGACGTGCTTCAGCGCGGAGCGCTCCCACAGCACATCCATCAGGTTGCCCTGGTGCGGATACGCGCCCCATTCCATGGCTTCGTATTGGTTGTAATACGTCATGTAGTTGTAGCTGATGATGTTCGTGATCGCAGCGGTGGGAATGGCGGCTTTGAACATGTGCGTTTGCGTGATGAGCCACGCGCTTAACTGGCCGCCATAGCTGGTGCCTTCAATGCCCAGCCGGTTTGGATCGATCCACGGGTAGCGGCGTAACGCGGCGTTGACGCCATAGAGCACGTCCATTCCCTCGTTTCCGTTCTGGTCGGCGAAGACGGCATCGTTGAAAGCCTGGCCGTAGCCGGTGGATCCGCGGTAGTTGATCATGATGCTTGCCCATCCAGTGGAGGCGTAGACCTGGTTCTTGAAGTTGAACGCGGGTCCCTGCTGGCCGTGCGGGCCCCCATGAATGTTGACGATCAGGGGGTATTTCCGGTCGGCTCGAAAACCGGCGGGGTAGGTAAGGAAGGCTTCGACGGTCCATTTATTGTCGTTACTGATAAACGTGAACGCTTCGACAGGCTCGACTGTTTTGCCGGCCAGAACGTCATGATTGACGTCGGTGAGTTGCTTCGCCGGCGCGTCGCCGGATTTCAGATACAGCTCGGCTTCATCCGATGGCGTCGACATGGTGTAGGCGATCAGATCGCCGTGTGTGGAAAATGACGTGACGCTCCCGCGCTCTTTGACGATGGCTTCCGGTTTACCGCCCGAGGCGGGAGCCCGGTAGAGATGCACTTCGCCGCGTTCCTGCGCGGTGAAATAGATCCAGCGGCCGTCATTCGAATATCGAGGTTCGCCCTGGCGTGCATCCAGCCCGCGGCCGACTTCGTGGCGATTTTTGCCGTCGGCGCCAATCATCCAGACGTGCGTGTCCTCCATCGTGGTTTCGCGATCGGTTAGACCGCGTTTGGTGGCTTCATAGACGATGGACTTGCCGTCAGGAGAATAATGCGGGCGGTACTCGGCGCTTTCAGTCGCTGTAAGCTGGCGGCTTTCGCCAGTCGTTGGATCGAGCGTGAACAGATCGTAGTTGAAGAACTGATCGCTATCCTGCGCGCGATTGGAGATGTAGGCAATCTCGCGGCCGTCGGGCGACCAGTCGATGGAATGTTCGTAGTGGACTCCGGTGGTGAGCTGGCGCGATTCTCCAGTGGCAACATCAGTCACGAAGACATGCAGGCGCCTGTTGTCGTTGAAATGCGTGTTTCCTTCCGATGCCGTTGGCTTATAGAGGTAGCGCGTGATGACGATGGGGTCGCCGGTGGCATCAGCGGTTTCCGGCCCCGGCGTCGCTGACACGTAGGCAATCCGTTTGCTGTCGGGCGACCATGCGGTTGTCTTGCCGGTGGTGGGTAGCGGCGCATTGGTTCCTTCGAGCGGTCCCAGGTATTTTTTGCCGCTGCCGTCGGGACGTGCGACGATCAGTCCGGATTTGTCTCCAAGCCGTCCCGAGTAGGAGATCCACTTCCCGTCGGGCGACCATTCGGGGTTGCCGGAAGGCTCGTCGCCCGAGCTGAGGCAGATGGATTTCCCATCCGCGAGCGTCATGATCCAGAGTTGACTGAAAGGGCGTCGTGGCCCGTCGTTGCGGGTGGTCGAATAGGCGAGCCGGGCGCCATCGGGCGAGAACTGCACTGCACCTGCCGAGCGAAGCTTCAAGAAATCCGACGACTGGAATCCCGCCGCCAGAGCAGCGTCGCCGCAGACGGCGAGGACGAGCAACATTCTGAACATGAGATACAGTATCGGGCAAAGAAGATAGTCGTCAAGGGCGCACGTTCGATTTCATTCGACGCGTTCCGATCACCCCCTGCGACCCTTTGGCTGGCGGCCCTCAAACAGTAACCGGTTACGGTTATCGTTTATTAATAACATCCATAAACACTGTGGTTTAGATGGATCGCCAGGCGCAGGACCAGAGAACCTTTGGTCTTGACTCGCATTCCAGGTTGGCACAAACTCTACAGACAACGCTGTTCCGTACGCAGCTCCTGAGCGGGCCGCGAACCTTGGGAAATTTCTCGCGGCATGCTCCGCTCCCGAATTCAATGGCAACGTTGCCATCCTGAATCTCCAATGTTCCGAGATCGTTGAGTTTTGCGTGACTGGCTCACGCTGATCACAATCCACTTGGAGCTACAAGGATGAATGGCACAAAGGCCATTAAAGGGGTTTTCTTGAAGCGGGTGAGCAGTTTGGCCGTATGCGCGCTTGCCGGCCTGGTACTTACGGGGACAGCCTCTTTCGGCCAGTCGACTTTCGCTTCGATTCTGGGCACCGTGCACGACGCTTCCGGGGCGGTGGTTGCCAACTGCGTGATCACAGTTGAAAACAAGGGCACTTCGGCGCGTCGATCGAGCATCACGGACCAGAGGGGGAACTACGCGGTAGAGAACCTGGAGCCCGGGCATGTATACGGTCAGCATGGAAGCTCCTGGCTTTCAAGTGGCTACCTATACGATTGAGCTGCAGGCGCGCCAGACCGTCCGCATTGATGGCCAGATTACAGTCGCCGCTCAAGCGCAATCAGTGAACGTCACAAGCGAAGCTGCGCCGGTGGTCAATACCGATGTTTCCAACATCGCCGAGACCAAGACCGGCCGCGAGCTGGTGGACCTCCCGGTCGCGATCGCAACTCGAGCCAGCGGCTCCACTAGCCCCATGTCCACGCTGACCACGCAGCCCGGCGTGCAGACCGATTCCAGCGGCAACATTTCGGTGGCCGGCACCAAGCCGGCGATGACGCAGATCAGCATCGACGGAATCAGCAGCATGGGGCCCCGCTCCAACGGCCCGCTAACCGAGCTGTTTCCTTCATTCAATTCCATCGCCGAAATCCACGTCAGCGAATTGGACAATTCGGCGGAGTATGGCGGCATTAGCGACATAACAACCATCTCCAAGAGCGGAACCAACGGCTTCCATGGCGGAGTCTTCGAGAACCTTCAGAACACAGCTCTGGATGCGCGCAACCCGTTCAATAAAGTCAAGCCGATCGTCAAGATGAACGACTTTGGACGCTACGTGGGCGGCCCCATCTGGCGCGACCACACGTTCTTCTTCGCCAGTTATGAAGGCCTGCGTTTGCCCAGACAAACAACATTAGTCGAGAGCGTTCCCTCTGTCGCGCTGCGCTCGGGCGACTTGTCTGTGTATACGAAACCCGTGTATCAGCCGGGTACCGGTACACCGTACGCGAACAACCAGATTCCAATGAGCGAGATTGCGCCGCTTTCGCTCAATGCCCTGAAGTACCTGTTTCCGCTTCCCAACACCGGAGCGGCAAACGCCATCGCCAACAACTACGTACAGAACATGCCGACGCCGATTTCCAGCGACCAGGCCGGCCTGCGGCTAGACCAGGTGATCAATTCCAAGCAAACTTTCTTTGTCAGGGGCACCTATAAAACGCGCAGTGTCGAGGTTGCGCCCTCGCCCGGCGGTTCGCCAACGCCCACGGGATCGGCGCTCCTGGGCCCGTTTTCGACACCCGAGATTGACTTCGGTTTTTCAGCCGCCCACAACTTCGTCATCTCGCCAACGGTTGTTAACGAAGCGCGCGTCGGATACAACGGCAATCACACGGCTACCACGTTCGGTGCTGTGCCGACGCAGGTCTACAGCGAGCTAGGAATGACCGGCCTCGCCGACAATTTGCCCACAGGAAACGCAGTACCGAATTTCAATATCGCGGGCTTCCAGCAGACTGGCGGAAGCTCGTCGAACGTTGGCCGGAACGGCACCTTCCAGATCATCGACAACCTGAGCTGGACCAAGGGTACACACAGCTTTAAATTCGGTGGAGATTACCGCTACCTCACCGGGCATTCGGAAAACGTGTACGCGCAGTTGCGCATGGGGCAGTACAATTTCAACGGCGCGGTCACTGGCGGCATCGGGGCCGCGAATGTCCTACATCGGCAATCCATTCGGGGCTTTTCTGCTCGGTATACCAGATAAGACCTTTTTGGATTCGGTGGTGCAGAACAAGCTGCAGGGCTACGATCCTGCCTACGCGTACTACGCACAGGACGACTGGAAGGTGACACCCAGGCTCACCATTAACTACGGAATCCGCTACGAACTCCATCCCAAGTTTTACGATCACCTTCTCAACATCTCCAACTTCCTGCCGGATTACCAAAGCGTTGCCAATGGCCAGTCTGTCTTGGGCGCGGTTGTGATTCCGAATGGTTCGGAGAGCATCTTAAGCCCGGTATTTGCGGCCTCCATCGGCCCCA
Source organism: Bryobacteraceae bacterium (assembly GCA_035501155.1). GTDB lineage: Bacteria > Acidobacteriota > Terriglobia > Bryobacterales > Bryobacteraceae > Palsa-89. The sequence continues at coordinate 142,937 of DATJWO010000025.1, read as the reverse complement.
CGCCCATTTTTACGGCGTCGCAGGTGGGACTCCCCCAGAATCTGCACTACACCAACAAGTACGATTTCGCACCCCGTTTTGGTTTTGCTTATCGAGCGACAGCGGACGGCAAGACTGTCATCCGCGGCGGATACGGGAAATTTATCGAAGTGCCTTTGGGCTCCCTGCTCGGAGCTGGATATGCCATCCACAGCGCCAATCAGGGCTTTTACAATCAGTCCATCACCAACGGCCAGCCGGCTCTGACTTTTCCTTATCCATTCCCGTCGAACTTGGCGGTGGAAGGCTCGCAGTTCTTCCAACAAGCCAGTGACCTGCATTACAAGGAAGCCTACGTTCAGGAATGGAATCTCACCGTCGAGCGCGATCTGGGATTCAACACCGGACTGCGGCTGTCTTATGAAGGCAATCATGGCAGCGACATGGGCGTGCAGGTGAATCTCGGGGAACTCCCGCCCAACACGATCGGATTTAAGGCGGCCAGCCAGTTTCTGAAGTTCCCGTACTTCGGAGAAGTGGAGTCGGAGGTCAACGGTGGGATTCAGAACTACGAGGCCTTCACGGTGGAGGCCAACAAGCGGCTCTCCGGCGGCCTGGAATGGCTGGAAAAAGCCATTGACCAAAGAGACCTGGATGTAACGCTGCAGTGGGATTCCCCATACGAACCCCTGCGCTCGGATGTGCGCTTCCGGCGTCTGTTGCGGCGCATGAAACTCGCTTAAAGTTCCAGAGGAAAGTCCAGCAGCTTTTCAACGTTAACAACGTGTTGAACGCACAGGTCGGGTATAAGTGCTTGGCGATCCAAAAAAACTATCGGCATTATAGAATTCTCCTGCTTGAATTGTGCACTCGATCATGTTAGCGTCGGCAGTACCTTCAGGTTTTCGGGGCGTCCGTTTTCGCCCGTCGTCCCCAGCACGGACAATCTCCACGTAGAACAAGATAGCCGTAACGTCGGGTTTGAGTCATGAGCAAACTTTCGTGGGGAGATCTGTCTTGAAACAGTTTGTAAACTTCCAAATAGTTGCAACTGCACTTTTGATGGGGCTTGTCTGTGCCGTGTGGTTACCCGGCCAGTCGACCTTCGGCTCGTTCGTCGGCGCGGTGCACGACCCGTCGGGCGGTTTAGTTCCGGAGTGCGTGATCACCCTGCGTAATATCGGCACCTCGGCCCAGCGATCTACTCTCACCGACAAACAAGGCAACTACGTGCTGGTCAATCTAGAGCCGGGCACTTATGAGATTGTCATGAAGGCGCCTGGATTTCAGTTGCTTACACTGAGCAATCTCGAACTGACTGCGCGCCAGACCATCCGCGCGGACGGCACGCTGGTGCTTGCCGGCCAAGCCCAGAAGGTAGACGTGCAGGCTTCCGCCGAAGCGCCGATCACCACCGAAGTCTCCAACATCGCCGAGACCAAGAGCGGGCGCGAATTGGTTGACTTGCCAATCGCCATTGGATCGCGCGCGCTCGGCTCCACCAGCGCCATCTCTACGCTCACAACCCAGGCCGGTGTGCAAACGGACAACGCGGGTAACCTATCCGTGGCCGGGACGAAAACCAGCCAGCTTTCGATCACCATCGACGGCATTAGCACGATGAGCGTGAGAACGGAAGCTCCCATCGCGGAACTGTTTCCTTCCTTCGGCGCAATTGAAGAAATACGGGTGAGTGAAATCAATAATGCGGCCGAGTTTGGCGGCGTGAGCGACATCACCACCATTTCCAAGAGCGGCACGAACGCTGTCCACGGTGGCGTCTACGAGAACCTCCAGAATACCGATATGAACGCCCGCAATCCCTTCAGCAAGTCTGTGACCCGCGTTCAGATGAACGATTTCGGGGGCTATCTGGGCGGACCGGTGGTGATCCCGCACTTCTACAACGGGAAGGACAAGACGTTCTTCTTTATGAGCTACGAGGGGCTGCGCCTGCCGCGCCAGCAGTTCATCTCGCAGAGTGTTCCGTCCCTGGCGCTTCGCAGCGGCGATTTGTCGGTCTATGGCCTTGGCCAGATTCCTGCCAGCCAGATTTCACCGGTTTCGCAGGCGGCGCTGAAATATCTGTTCCCGCTGCCGAATACAGGCTCACCCAACTCCATCGCGAACAACTACTCAGTGAACTTCCCGACTCCGATTTCGAGTAACCAGGCCGATCTCCGGCTGGACCAAGTCATTAATTCCAATCAAACCGTCTTTGTGCGCGGCACGTACAAGGTCAAAGACATCACCAATCCGCCGCTTTCCACGGGCACCATCCTGGCGGGCGGCCTGAATCAGCCGGAGACCGACTACGCCTTCACAGCCGCTCACAACTACGTGATTACGCCCACGCTGGTGAACGAACTGCGGCTGGGCGTAACGGCCACCAAAGTCATCACCAGCGACAGCGCCGATGCCAGTTTGCTGGCCTCCGAAATCGGCGTGCCGCTGCCGGACCCGGCGACCGGTAACTCGACGCCAACTTTTTCGATTACCGGCTTTCAGGCGACCAATTCCACTGCCTCCTCGGTCTCCAGATCACAAACTAAGCAACTGATTGACGATCTTACTTGGACGAAGGGGGCGCACACCTTTAAGTTCGGCGCTGACATAAGCCGGCTTTCGGCATACTTCAGCAATGTATTTGCCGGGAATCGAGAGGGGCAGTACTACTTCAATGGTTCGGTCTCTCACATGAATCCGTACCAGGCCTTCCTGCTCGGAATCCCCGATCGTACCGGCGTGGGCATTGTGGATGCTCCGGATTCCAACGGGAGCGCCGTGCATTATGGTCTGTTTGCGCAAGACGACTGGAAAGTGACTCCGTATCTGACCATCAACTACGGACTACGTTGGGAATATCATCCGCCGTTCACGGATGCATGGAAGAATCTCGCCGTGGTGCTTCCGGACAATCAAACCACTGTCAACGGCGTGGCGGTCCACGGCGCCGTTGCAGTGTCCGACGGCGCTCCCGTAAATTCGGTGTTCGTCGCGTCGATCGCACCTACTCCGATCTATCAAGCCAGCCAGATCGGGTTGCCGAACCAGCTTCACTATTCCGACAAAACCAGTTTTGCCCCGCGCATCGGCTTCGCTTGGCGCCCTTTCCACGACGACAAGACCGTAGTTCGATGCGGCTACGGCAGGTTTATTGAAGCGATGCTCGGCACGCTGACATCCGCGGGCTGGGCCGTGCAATCGAGCGACATCGGTAGCTTCACAAACACGATCGCGAACGGTACGCCTGCGCTCACGTTGGCCCATCCATTCCCCGCTAATCTGGCTCAACCAGGCACCCAGAACTTCGAGCTCTCGGCCGAGGTTCATTATCATGACCCGGTCGTCCAGCAATGGAACCTGACCATCGAGCGCGATCTCGGCTTCAACACCGGGCTTCGCATCTCCTACGACGGAAATCACGGCTCGGGCATCGGGTATACCCAGAACATCAACCAGGTGGCTCCGAACACAATCGGCTACGCGCTCGCGAAGGCCGGCGCGCCATATCCGCTGTTTGACTATATCGCGCAGGAGAGCACCGGCGCCTGGAGCAATTACGAAGCGCTAACCGTCGCAGCCGATAAGCACCTCTCGCACGGGCTTCAGTTCTCCACCAGCTACACTTTTGCCAAGAATCTTTCCAACGGCCAGGGGTACGATCCAACAGCATTTGCGACCCAAGCCGGCGGAACCGTGAGCGACATCTACAATATCGGACTCGATTACGGCAACGTGGCCTTTACGCACCGCAATCGTTTCCTGTCGACGTTCCTCTACGACCTGCCGTTTGGCCACGGCGGCATGTTCTTGAGCAAGACCAACGGCTTTGTCGACGCCGTGATCGGTGGGTGGCAACTCTCCGGCGTCATGCTGTTCCAGAGCGGACCATTCATGACGATTATCGCGCCCGGCGCCGACCCGGCCGGTAACAACTCGCAAAACGACTCGGGAGCGGGGCGCGCCGACATCGTTTCCGGTGTGCCGCTGTATCCAACGAATCAAGGTATCGCCGGGTGGGTGAATCCCGCCGCCTTCGTGAAGCCCGCGAACAATATCGGGCGCATTGGTGATTCGCCGGTCGGCGCGGTGGTGGGGCCGGGAACTCAAGCTGTGTCGCTGTCACTGATCAAATCCTTCCGGGTTGGAGAGCGGTTCCGCTTTCAGGTGGGGGCCGCTGCGTCCAACGCTTTCAATCACCCGAACTACGCGCCGCCTTCGAACCTCAGCATCGGAACGGCCGGCTTCGCCAGCTTAAACAATGTTCAATCGCAGGAGGCTGGAGGCCCGCGATCGATTCAGGCGACGGCCCGGGTGACGTTTTAGCAGAGTCGGGCATGGCATACTAGATGCCTTTTACTGCACCGTGATGAATGCATGAGCCGGCGATGGGATGCCGTCGACCGTAATCACCAGGGGCTGATTCCCGCTCGACGTGCCCGCTGGGACCCTGAAGTTGATCTGGTACAGCCCCGCGCAGCACGGCGATGCTCCGGCGTAGAGAATATCGGCCTCCGGAAGTGCCGTGCCTCCCAGCGTCAACATGTAAGGCAAGGTTAAGTTCGCGGCCGCGCCAGGAATCACGCCGAGACCGAGCGCGGGATTCGTGGATCCCCAACCCGTGCCGTACGCTGCCACTATGTCGCCCACTCTCGCCGGTGTGAACGAAGCTCCCGGCAGCAATCCCGTCGGACCAATTAGCGCGCCAGTGACTGCGTTCACCGCGGCGATCGGATTGTTGCCTGCGGTAGGGTCGGGCAGGAACGAAAAGAACTCAGGCGACGCGGCCTGCATCATGATGCCCGCGATGTTGCTGGAAACGGCGTTCGGCTGGCCGCAGTTCAATGTCACTTGGACGGTCACCGGGCCGGGCGGCAGCGTTGGTACCTGTACATTGATCTGGTTCGGATACACGCCCAACATCGCCGCCGGAGTTCCGCCGAAGCTGACGCACACGCCCGCAAGCGTCGCCGGCACCTTGCCGTTCACCAAGTCCGACGGCATCAGCGTGTGATTGGCGGCGAAATTCGCGCCATAAATGGTCGCATCGCCATCGGGCGAAACGGCGGATACCGCCGGAACGCTCGCGCCTGCACCGACGATGCCTCGGGAGGTGACGAACGGCGGCGGGTGGTTCGGATCGTAGGGCGCGAGTTTGCGAACGTACACGCCTGAATCGAGCAAGTAGATGTTGCCTGAAGGATCGACCGTCAAGCCGTCCAAGCTGATAAACGCCGTCTTGAGGGCGTCGGCTCCGTCCCCGGTATAGCCTACGCTGTCCGAAAATGATACCCGGGGATTGCCACCAACCGGCGCGAGATTTCCAGTTGTGTCGATCAATACAATCTGAGGTCCATACAGCGCCTCATTTAGGAAATAGAGGTTGCCGCTGGAATCAATGGCCAGGCGCTCGGGCCTCGCCAGATGTGTACTTAACGCCGGTCCCGCCGTGGCGGCATCGACATTCTGAACCACCGTAAAGACTCCAGCGATGGTTGAAATTGTTCCATGGGAGGTGACCATTCGAATCAGCTGTTCTTCCGCATCGGTGTAATAGAGGAGTCCGGCGCGATCCGTGACCATCGAATCCACGGTTCCAAGGTATGCCTGCGTTGCCAGCGTTCCATCCGGCGAATGATTGAAGTTGCGGCTGAGGCTCCCCGCAAACACCGAGAGAATTCCCGACGTGTTCACTTTGAGGATCTGTATTTTCCCGGATCCAAACCCCGTAATCGATTGATCGATGTGAGCGATGTAGAGATTGCCGGATAGGTCCACCGCAATGCACCGGACTTCGGACAGGTTCACGCTGGTGGCCGGAAGGCCGCCCGAGATTGTGCCCGATCCTCCCCCCGCCACCGTATGAATGTTGCCGCTCAAATCGATCATGCGAACGGTATCGTTCGCAGTTGCCATCCCGGGCGCAGTTGCAGTTAGAGATCCGGTGTTCACGAAGTAGATGTTTCCCGCCTGGTCCACGACCACGTTCCCGTCCACGTGGCTGCTGATGTTGGCTTGCGTCGCTTTGCCGCCGTCGCCGGTCGCTCCCAGAATTCCGGTTCCCGCCACTGTGGTAATCGTGCCGGACGGAGTAATTTTGCGAAGGCGGGAGTTGTTGCGGTCCAGGAAATAAAGATCGCCCGATTTGTCGGCGGCGAGCGCGTTTGCGCCAGGATATGGCGCGTACGCGTCCATCAAGGCCAGGATGGCTGGACCGTCGTCGCCACCGAAATGCGGTTGTCCCGCGATGGTCTGAATCACGCGCGTAGCGGTGTGGATGACGCGGAACACATGGTTAGCACCTTCCGATACGGCAAGGTCGCCATTCAGTGGATTCACAGACAGGGTTCCGGGCCCGGAAGCCGCTCCGCTAGGCGCGATGGCGGCCTGCGTCGGCGGACCTCCGTCCCCCGAGTAACCAGGCAGACCCGTTCCCGCGAAAGCCTGAAACGCGCGGCTCGCAGTCGTTTCGAAGATCATGTCGTTCGAAGCTACGTAAATCGATCCGTTGGCGCCCGCTGCAACGGCAAAGACATTAGTTGGAGTTGGAATCGATGTTAGAAACCCGTCGGATTCGAGATCGAACCGGAGCATTTCCGCGAAACTTGCACCGCGCAGGAGATACAAGGTGTGTCCTGAAGCTGCCAGGCCGAAGAATCCGTCGTTAGGATCCGCCAATTGCGCGACGGTGACGAAATTGCTCGTTGCCGCCTGATAGCGCAACACCTTATTGCTCGTATACCCGATCGCGTACAGATTGTCCGACCCGTCCACCGCCACGACGTACGCACCAAACTGAAAATAGGACCGGATGTTGGAAACCAGGAGGGAAATCTCGCCCTCGGAAGTGAGCTTGAAGATATCGCCGTCGACGACAAAAAGATCTCCCTGCGAATCAAAAACTATCGAACTGATGGCAGTGAATGCCACGTCGAACGGGTTGCCGCCTGCCGTCGTGCTCCTGCTTTTGCCGCCGCCGGCGATCGGCGTGTCGGTCCCGTCGGCATTCAAGCGCCAGATTTGGGTCTGCGTCGCATAATAGAGATCTCCCTTGGGATCGTAGGCGACCGCGCTCGGATCGTCGAGATATTGTTTGGTTGCAATCGGATTGGCAAGAGGGGGAACCATTCCGGCAAGGGTCGTCACGAAGTACTTGGGCGGGGCGGCGCGGAGAGAATCCATGCCGGCGAGCGATACGATTAAAGACAAGATTGTTGTGAAGATTCGCATGACTTGGTTTTGTGAAAACGCCAGAGGACGCGACGGATTCGATCGAACGCCGCTTCGCCGCTCAAAATCTGTCGAAAGCGGATTGGTCCACCACGAAGAATTGCCACAACCGTTCCCGACGATATTCATTGCCGCAGTCCTGAGTGTGCGGCCGGGCTCGGTTGCCCTTCAAGCTTCCGTGGGCAAGTCACAATGTAACATTGAAAACAAACGGGAAAGCGCGCCCAGCTTACGGAAGCCCGATCTTGGTTTGAAACTCGACGAAGCGCGGATCGCGGCGAACCGGGTCGAGCAGCGCGTCTATTCCCATATAGAGGACTAACGACTCCTTCGCGTCCGCCGACCTGCGCAGGTAATCGATCGCGTGGTCGGCGTCGCCCAAGCTCGCGTAGCCTTGCGCCATTGTGTAGGGCGATATGAACTCCTTCTCGGATTGCTTCGCCATTTCTTCCAGCTGACGCCGAGCGGCGGACGGTTCGCCGCAACGGGCCTTCATCGTTGGACTGCCGGTCGGATCGCTTTGATCGGGATACCACCGAGCGGCGGTTTCGGCCGCCGACTTGGCGGCGACGCAATCGTGCTCCCAAATGCCGATCAGTCCCAAATCGCGAATCCCCACGAGCGATTTCGGATACAGCTTGAAAATGCCCGCGACTTCGCGCTTAGCCGCCGTAAAATCGCGCTCGAAAACCAGGTCGTTCACCAGATTCTGGCGAGAACCGGGAGATTGCGGATCTAGTTCTTCGGCGGTCTGTAAATGGCTGCGGGCTTCCGCAAATCGTTTGCGTGTCATCAAGGACCATCCATACAAGCTGTGCGCTTGCCCGTGCGAACCGCTGGCTTCCAGCGCCAGTGCGTATTCTTTTTCGGCCGCGGTCCAATTCCAATCGTAGGTGTACAGCAGGTACGCCATGTATGCGTGCGCGTCGCTGAAATCCGGCGCCGCCGCGAGCGCCTTTTGGGCTGCGGCTTTTCCACGTTCAGCCGCCTCCCGACCCGAGATCACACCAATCGCGCTCAACGAGGTTTCCGCACGCGCAATCGCAAAGTATGCCCGCGCATATTGCGGGTCGATACGAACGGCCTCTTCGGAAAGCCGCAAGCTCTCGCGCAAGGAATCCGGAGTGTGGAGCTGAAGCTGATAGATCGCGCGCATATAGAGGTCGTGCGCTTGCGGATTTGCTGAGGCTACACGCGTGGACGCCGGGATGACCGGGGTCGTGCCCTTTCGCGACGGCAAAAGCGACCGCGCGGTGGCTTCGGCAATCTCGACCTCCACCAGCGAAAGCTCGGAAGCGGAGGTTTCGTAGTTGTGCGACCAAAGATGATAGCCGTCGGCCGCGCGAATCAGTTGTACCACGATACGATAGCTGCCGTCGCGCGATCCCACACTGCCTTCAAGAATCGCCTCGGCATTAAGAGCACGCCCAATCTCGCGGACATCCTCGCTCTTGCCTTTGAACTGAAACGCCGATGTCCGGGCAACCACGCGCAGCTCCTTCGATTCCGCCAGCGTTTCCGTCAACTCGTCGCTCAGGCTGTCAGCGACATAGTTCTTATTCGATTCGCCGCTGAGATTCAAGAACGGCAACACGGCAATAGAAACCGTGTCCGGGCGCGTGCCCGCGCGAAATCTCCAAAACAGAACGCCGGCCAGAATCAAGGCGACCGACACGCCGATAGCAATGGGAATCGGCAGATGCCGCGTGCCGGAAGGAACACGCTCTTGCGGAGCCGCTGCTTCGGCCGTCGCCGTGTCTGTCGCAATGAAGATGAATGCCGGCTGATAACTTCCTTTGGGAATCTCGACGCGGATGGGATCGCGCGCGCCCGCCTGCGAATAATACTCCGTCAAGCGCGAGCGCAGCCGCCCCATCTCAACGCGGACGATCGAATCGATTTTTGGATCGTATCCTGGCGGCCGATCGAAAACTTCAGTCGCGAGCACGGATTCTTTCAACGATTCCGCCCGGTTTGCGAGCGATTCCTCCACCAGAAATCGCAGCAACCGCGCGCGCCGGTCCGCCGCCAGGAATGCTTGACTGGCAAGGATTCGATTCAGCTCTTCGCGGATCGCGTCAGCCGGCCCATCTTTCCTTTTGTCAGCGGCGTCCATCTTCGCTCACCGGATTCGAGAGGAGGTCACCCAGTATCGTAGCCTACGCCTCCCACGCCCAGAAGAGACCCGTTGGGGTGCGAGTCCTCCTGAGCCTCCTTGGCGGCCTCGATGGTCATGTCGCGCATGCCGAATTGAATGCCGATCTGCTTCAGGAAATCGTTTGTTTCCGGGCAGACCATGGTGCAGGTCTGGCAGCCAATGCAGTACGTGGGGTCGATGTGGGGGTGGACTGAGCCGCCAGCCCCACCAATAGATTGCGAAGTGTGACCCAGTTCGCTCTTGGAGGCTGCAGAGGATGCCTGTTGATCGAAGAAACAACGTGCTTTGAGCAGTTTGCGGCCTATCCACGGAGGTGGTACGGCTCCTGCTCTCTGATGGTGTTGGGTTCGTTTCGCAATTCAAGGGGGAACCAATGAGCCATCTTGGAACACTGAAGATCGCGTCCATCCGGGCGATGGTCGCGGCGGTGATTGTGTTGTTTGCGGCTTCGATAACCGCTCCCGCGCAACACCATGATGAGAAAGGGAAAGGGCCGCAAGCGCCTGCGGCGGCCGGCAAACAGTCACCGGTCCAGCCCAGGGCGGTGCACCCGGCTCCCGCACCCAGAGAGAGGGTGCAAGTACAACCATCCAGACCGGAAATGCGCGCGGCGCCGGCCCAAGTGAGGACTCAGCAGGCGGCGCCGAATGTCAAGACTTACCGGCCGCCGGTGAACGCACAATCGCAGCCGCCAACACCACAACGGCGGACGCTGCCTCCGGCGCAGATGAGGACTCAGCCTCCTGCCCAGGTAAGGACCGCGCCTCCGCCGCCAGCTGGCAGGGTCCAGCAGGCTCCGCCGGTCCGCGCGCAAGCGCCTCGTGAGCCGGCAATCCGATATCCGGCCGCGCAGGGCAAGACCTACCAGGCTCCGGGCGGCGCCACGGTCCATCGCGATATGGCGGGGGCTGTCCGTGAAGTACACACGCCCTCTGGGGCTGTCATCACGCACCATCCGGAAGGCTTCCGGCGCGTTGAGGCCCCGCGATCCGGTGGCCGGACCGTCGTTGCCGACTTTGGCGGACACCAGGGTTATGTCCAGCGGCCGATGGCGTTCCGGGGCCAGGACTTTGTCCAACGCACCTACTTCTCGCACGGCCACACCTACGCTCAAATCTACCGGCCCTATCGCTACGGCGGAGCCATCTTCGATGTCTACACACCGTATCGCTACTATCGCCCCGGTTTCTATGCTTGGGCCTATCAGCCCTGGAGAACCGGCTTCTACTATTCGTGGGGTTGGATGGGTAGCCCGTGGTATGCATATTACGGTTGGTATTTCAGGCCGTACGCGGTTTATCCGAGCCCGATCTTCTGGCTTACCGACTACCTGATGGCGCTCACACTGGAAGACGCTTATCAAGCGAGGTTGGACGCGGCGCTCGCTGTCTCGCCTTATGCGCCGGGAGAAGTCTCGCTCACGCCGGCAGTCAAGCAGGAGATCGCGAATCAAGTCCAGCAGCAGCTCGAACAAGAGGGAGCCGACGCGCAGCGTACGATGGGCAACGGTGCGCCTCTCTACGGCGCGACGCCGCCGATCTTTGCATCAAACGGGCCCAGTGTTTTCGTTGTCTCCAGTCCGCTGAACGTGTACATGTCTGGAGGCGGCGAGTGCGCCATCACCGAAGGGGATGTGCTGCGGCTGGTCCGGCGGCCTGCGCCCAGCGCCTATGATACGCAACTGGTCGTGCTGGCGAGCAAAGGTCCCGACTGCGCTTGCGGAAGCACCGTTTCGGTACGGCTGGAGGATTTGCAGGAGATGGATAACCAGATGCGCGCCCGCGTGGACCAGGGTCTGGCTGATCTGCAATCCCACCAGGGCCAGGGAGGACTTCCGGCCTTACCGTCGTCGGCTGCCGGCGCGGCTTTGAATACGCCGTTCGCCCCTATGGTCCGGCCGGATGCGGATGTCGCTGCTCAAATCGGCAGCGTCGCGCAGGAAGCGACTCAGGCGGAGCAATTCGTGCCCGGTTCGGCGCCGCAGGCCGCAGAGCCAGCGGTCGTCCGTTTGGGCCAGACCACCGATGAGGTGGTGGCGGTTCTAGGGACGCCACTGAAGATTGTCGATCTCGGTGCGAAGCAGATCTATATCTATCCGGACATGAAGATCACCTTCCTGGACGGAAGAGTGACGGACGTTCAATAGAGGCGTGGTGTGTCCGCTTTCGGCCGGATCTCGCCGGGTTCGGCGCGGGCATGCCACGCTCCCTCATGCCTGCAACCGGGAGCCCCCTACTTTCGGGCGCCCGCAGGCGGAGGCATTTTCCGTATGCCATTGACCACGGGAGGCAGACCCGCCAACTCGTCGTACACTTCGGTGATGAACCGGTCCTTGCTCTGCTTTGTATCGCCCAGTGTTGCCGCGTCATAGGGCGCGGTCAGGTTCGCAGCTAGAACCTCATCCAGCGACTTGCCCTGGTCGCGCAGCTTCTGCGCTTTGGCCAGGATGTCGACGAGCATGGCGCGGTAGCCCAGCAGGTCCTTCTTTGTCACCAGCGTGCCATGGCCCGGGACCAGCGTGGTATCCGGGCCGGCAATCTTTTCAATGAGGTCAACCGCTTCGATCATGCCCTTGATCGAACCGCCATTGGATTGGTCCGCGAACGGATAGCCGAAGTTGCGATAGAAATCTTCAATGTAAATCACGTTGGCTTTGTTGAAGCGCACGATGGTGTCGCCCGCGGTGTGGGAGGGCATCATCGGGATAAAGTCCACCGTTTCGCCGTTCATGTGAAGTGTGACCGCGGGAGTGCCGGGCGAGCCATACCGGTACGTCGCCGTTGGAGCGCCGGTGGGATCGAAAGCGCGGCCGAAACTGCGCGGCGGATGGAGCATTTCATCGCGCAGATTCTCTTGCGCAAAGATCACCGCGCCCTGCTTCGCGAAGAACGCGTTGCCGCCGGTGTGGTCAGGGTGAATATGCGAATTGACAACAACCTTAATCGGAGCGCTGGTGAATGTGCGGATCGTCTGCAGCGTCTTAGGAGCCAATTGCGGGTCTTCCGTGTCCACCATCAGCACGCCGTCGGAGCCGAAGAGCACTGCGACTCTGCCGCCGGCGGCATCGGGATGTGCCGGGTCAAGACCGGCGGAACCATGCAAGCAATAGAGGTTCGCAGCGAGCTTTTCCGTCACCATCATCTCGATCTTGTCCCAAGGAATTTGGTAACCGGGCGGGAACGAGCGAGTCTCCTTTCCTGGTGGAACAACCGTGATGGGATAGCGCTGAGCAAACGCGCCTGCGGCAAAGATGGATAACGCCACCAGCCCTGATGCTAATCGCAGTTTCGGGTTCATCGAGTCTGTCCTCCGGGCTATTTCGGCGTGAGGCGCAAAAGCGCATTGCCGGCCAGGAGGTAAATCGACCCATCCGGCCCCTGTTTAATGTCGCGGACGCGTGCCTTGCGGTCGGTGAGCAGGTGCTCTTCGGCCGCGATGCGATCACCGTTTAACACCAGACGAACCAGCGCCAGAGCCTGCATTCCGCCCACAAACAGGTTGCCCTTCCATTGCGGAAACAGGTCACCCGTATAGAACAGCATGCCGGACGGTGCGATGTCCGGGAACCAGAAATAAGCTGGCTCGTCGACGCCTGGCATAGAAGTGTGCCCATTGCCCACTGGCACATTCTTCCGGCCGTCGGTTCGTTGAAAATCATACTGCGTACCATAGGAGACATCGGGCCAGCCGTAGTTGTGGCCTGCGCGGACGATGTCGATCTCGTCGCCGCCTTGAGGACCGTGATCGGTAACCCAAAGTTCGCCGGTTGCTGGGTTGATGGCCGCGCCTTCAGGATCGCGCAGGCCATGCGCGAAGGTCGACGCCGCCACAGTTGCGCGGCTCAGCCACGGATTGTCCTTGGGGATGGTGCCGTCGCGATTGATGCGCAGGACGCGTCCCGAGAAATTGCGGCCGATATCGGGATTGTCGGTGAAATCGTGTTCCACGCCGTCGTATTTCGAGTCGTAGAAGCGGAAGCGGTCAGCGCCGGTGACGTAGACAGTGCCGTCCGGTGCAAAGACGATGCGGCGCTCTGCCCCCTCAACCAACGTCTCGACATTTTCCAGGCTGTGCTCGTCGTTGCTGAGCCGGGCGCGCGCCATCCGCTCGGTGCCGATTCTCATGATGCGGCGTTCGGCGAGGGACTTGGTCCAGACCTTTTGATAAAAGAACTCGGTCGGCCAGATGGCAGGCGCTTCGCCGGGCGGCGGCGCGAAGTAGCAAAAATAAATCAGCCGATTGCGGCCGAAATCCGGGTCCAGCACGACGTCGTGCAGCCCTTGGGCGGCCACCACCTTGACACCCGGCACGCCCGCGAGGGGAGCGGAGACAACGCCGTCCGGTCGCACGATGCGCATGGTGCCGATGCTCTCGGTAACAAGAAAGTTGCCATCTGGGAGCAGAACCTCGGACCAGGGGCTGGTGAGCCGCGCGGTGATGGTCTCCACCTTGATTTGCGGGGAGGGCATTGAAGGAGGCGGCGCACCGGTCTGGCCTGGAAATGCGGGCTGGGGCTTGTGGGGCGCGTCGCCCGCGAACGGATTTGTCTGCGCGCGCGCCATCGGGAAGGTAGCCACGGAGAGCGCCGCCAACGCAAGGATCGTCCTGACCTTTATCATGGGACCAATTCTACGTCATCGTGCGACCGGGCACGGGCTGGCGGCGGAGGTCCGTATCGAGGCATAATCTACCAGGTACTGCGATGCGACTCCCCATTCGGATTGTGCTTCTGGCGGCCGCGGGTGCAACCGCGATGCTGCTCGCGCAGCAGGCGGCGCCCGATCTGATTCTCACGAACGGGAAGATTGTCACCGTCGATGAGCGGTTCCGGATCGCGCAAGCGGTGGCTATCCAAGGCGACCACGTCGTGGCCGTCGGCAGCAACCAGGAGATGGACAGGCTCGCGGGGATCAATACGCGCAGAATCGACTTGGGCGGAAGGACCGTCATTCCGGGACTGATCGATAACCACATGCATCTTTTGCGTGCGGCGGCGACCTGGCATCGGGAGTTGCGGTTCGATGGCGTGGAATCGCGAAAAAAGGCGATCGAGATGCTGCGCGCCCGGGTGGAATCGGCGGGGCCCGGTGAATGGGTGTATAACATCGGCGGCTGGACCCATCAACAGTTCACGGACGATCCAAGACCATTTACGCGCGAGGAACTGGATCAGGTCGCGCCGGACAATCCGGTGTCGCTGCAGGAATCATACTTTCAGGTATTCCTGAACAGCCGCGCCCTGCAGACTTTGGGGATTGAAGCGAACGCACCAGACCCAGCGGGCTTCGTCAAAGGATCCATCAAACGCGACGCGAATGGACGGCCGACCGGAGTGATCCAAGGCGATATCCCGGCCACTCGCCCCGTCGCCGCGAAGCTTCCGAAGGTTGCTCCCGATCAACTGGAAGCCAGCAGTCAAGCGCTAGTGAAGGACATGAATCGCGCCGGCCTGACGTCGGTCGGCGTTCCCGGCTGCAACGCTGATGTATTGGACATCTTTCAGAAGTGGAAATCCGAGAATCGGCTCAACATCCGGATTTTTTGTATCGACGGCGCCGCGGCCGGGAACCCGGAGCAGGTGGACAAAGTCCTAGCGCAGATCCCGAAGGTCAAGCTTTTCCAGGGTGACAGCTACATCGACAATATCTTTTACGGCGAAAGCGTCTACGGCCCTCTGCACGACCCTATGTTCGCCGTGAAGTCGAGTCCGACGCCCGATCAACTCAACGAATTCCGCCGCATGGCCATGGAGATTGCGAAGGCCGGCCTGCCGCTGCACGTGCACGCGGAGCTTCACAACACGATTGACGCCTTTCTCGACCAGATCGAAGCGGTGAACAAGGAACACCCCATCAAAAGCTTGCGCTGGACTTTCGCGCACGTGAACCAGATCAATGCCGAGCAACTGGAGCGCATGAAGAAGCTGGGAATGTACGCCGCCGTGCATCCCTGGGCTGTCATCAACGGCGCGATCATGCACCAGGAGTTTGGCGACGGCGCCTACGATATGCCGCCGCTGAGCACGATCCAAAATAGCGGCATTCAATGGGGGCTGGGAACTGACGGTACCGCGGCCAATCAGACGCGGCCATTCACGACGCTGTATTTTGCCGTCACCGGCAAGATGGTGGGAGGCACCCAGGTCATCCGGCAAACGATCAGCAGGGAAGACGCATTGATCGCGCACACCCGCAAGAATGCCTACCTGGTTTTCCAGGAAGATGACCTGGGTTCGATTCAGCCGGGCAAACTGGCGGATTTGGTGGTGCTCGACCGTGACTATCTCACCGTTCCGGCGGACGACATCAAGAACATCCAGCCGGTGATGACGATGGTGGGAGGCAGGATCGTATATGATGCTCTTCGAGCGGGGCGGACGGCCCGTTAGATAAGGAGTCAAAATGCGCGGCTTTATTTGGATTTTCGTCGGCCTGATATCTACGCCTCTTTTGGCGCAGTGGTCGAAGTACCCGACTCCGGAGATTCCCCGGCTGCCCGACGGTAAACCGAATATGGCGGCGCCCGTGCCGAAGATGCCGGACGGCAAGCCCGATCTTTCGGGAGTCTGGATGGTTCGCGGGTACACCGGCAATCTGGCTAAGGATCTGAAGCCCGGCGAAGTCTCCTTCCAGCCTTGGGCCGCGGCGCTCTACGAGCACCGGAAGAGCACGGAAAGCAAGGACGATCCTCAGGCGCGTTGTGTTCTATCCGGCGTGCCGCGGGAAGATGTGGTGCCGTATCCGTTCAAAATACTGAATACCACCAACCGAGAGATCGTCATCCTCTATGAAGCGCTGCACAGCTACCGGCAGATCTTCATGGACGGCCGCCCCTTGCCGAAAGATCCCAATCCCACCTGGATGGGCTATTCGGTCGGCCACTGGGACGGGGACACGCTGGTCGTAGAATCCTCGGGCTTCGTGGGCACGAACTGGCTGGACAATAACGGCCATCCTGGCACCGAAGCGCTGCGTTTAACCGAACGATTCCACCGCAACGATTTCGGTCATATCGATTTGGCGGTCACCGTCGACGATCCGAAGGCGTATGAGAAACCCTGGACCGTGCATCTTCCGATGGTTCTAACCGACACGGAGCTCATTGAGTACGTCTGCGACGAGAATGAAAAAGATGTTGTGCACTTAGTTGGAAAGTGAGATCACTGCGCGCTCAAGTGCGTAGAGTCCTGTTCGTTCTCCTGGCAGACGAACTCGATTAAATCGGTATCTACCATGATGTGCTGGCGCACCGTGAAGGTCCAGGGCTTGGTGTAGGCTTTCGGGTCGTCGACGGTGACCGCGATCTCCAGATGACCGAAGTCCGGGCGGCGGTAGCGCTCGATGACGTGGGCCATGTCGGTCAGCGGGCTGCCCTCGACGTCCAGCCATCCGAGATCGCGAAATCCCGCCGATTGCACCACCAGAGTGTCGCCCTCCCAATGACCGGTGGAATAGCCGTACCACCATGGCTCCGGATCCTTGGGCAAGGGTCGGCCGTCGGTGAAGATCTGCCGGATGCCGGCATTGGCCTCATAGAGGATCACGATGACCTGCGGCGTCTGGATCATCTTGCGAGGCTGGCCATGGTTGTGAAACTGCATGATGCCCATGGGCAGGCAGTGCGCGTCCGGGTTGTCTTTGCTGTTGTTGGCGACGCGTTGCCGATGCAGTTCCGCTGCCCAGGGTGTAAACGGCAAACCGTCTTTGAACTGGGAGCCAAGGTTCCAGAATGGGCTGCGCCGCGCGAGAGCCAATAGGTCCTCGTTTGTTGTGGGAGCCTTGGCGCTGGATCGAGCTGCGACCGTGCCGCCGACAGTCCGGTCGTTTTGCCAGATGCCGGTGAAGTCCGGGTGGCCGTCGGGTGCTTTGGGAGTGGGAGCGGTCAGGTTCGGTTTGCCGTCGGGAGTTTTCGGGACGCCTGCGGTAGGATAGGCCTCCCACTGCGCGAACAGCGCGGGCGGGGCCGAGGCCATCAGAATGATTGCGGCGAAGAGGCGGGGGCGGGGCAGTCGAGCCGACATATATTGCGCCTCCCAAAATACGTCGTATCGCAACGCGTGTCAACGGCGCGGGGTTGAGGATTACGGGAGAGAAGTCGTTGGTGAGGGACTCTTTGCGGTAATGAGACTCTTCGGGGATTTGCATTTGTGCTGGCCGCGAGTTGCTGCTGGTAAGGTGGCGGTGAATTAGCGCCCTTCGGTTATGGGCGGACTAGCTCTGTGGATTGGGGCTGCTCCGAATAGTAAAAAGCGTGCACTGCTTTGATCTCTCCGTCTACGATGTGAATCCGATCAAAGACGTGATTCACGCCATTCACTGTCTCCATGTCGAGGACGGTTGCGACGTAATCTCCTTCGACGATGTGCTGCTTCAACTGGATACACCTCACCATTGGCAGGATCTGCGCTAAAAATGCGAGAACAGTGGCCCGGCCGGTCAATCTTGGCATGAGTGGACCTTCGAATGTCACGTCCTCGGCAAAGGGGACTTTGGACAAGTCCTTCGTCGCAAAGCAATCCAGATACGACTCCACCACAGCGACTTTCTGTTCTCGTGACATTGTTTTCCTGGCTCGTCCATTATCTCAGGGTCAGTTGACGAAAAACGACCTAGTCGCGGATTGGAGTCGGAAGTCCTGCTGAAGGAACGCGAAGCCGGGGATCACCGCAGCGCGCAGCTACTGATCTGCCGGCTCGATTCGCAGCACCGCGCCGTCGGCGGTCTTGCCTTGAAACGTTTGCTCCGTGGCCACGTAGAGGAGGCCGTCGGGTCCTTGCACCACATCGCGAACCCGCTGCTGGAGCGGGATGAGCAATCCCTCGCGCTGCTCGGCTTGCCCCTTCTGGTGAAGGGCAACGCGGATCAAATCCTTCTGCGTCAGCGAGCCGACGAACACGTTGTTCTTCCATTTCGGAAACTTGTCGCCGGTGTAAAAGATAACGCTGGACGGACTGATCGCCGGCACCCAAAACATGCGTGGATTGTCCATGCCGGGCCGCGCCCAGGGCTGCTCGGAAACCAGCGTACCCGTGTAATTCCGGCCCATGGACACCAGCGGCCAGCCATAGTTGTGGCCGGCGACCAGAATGTTGATTTCATCTCCGCCCATGGGGCCGATTTCCGCTTGCCATAAATCGCCCGTCTCCGGATTCACAGCCAGGCCGTAGCCATTGCGGTGGCCGTACGTGTAGATCTCGGGCTTAGCGCCGGCGCGGCCGACGAAAGGGTTGCCGGGAGGGATGCTGCCGTCGTCGCCCAGCCGCAGTGTCTTGCCGGCGTCGTTGTCCAGTGTCTGCGCTTTCATGCGTAGACTGGTGTCGTCCGTGCCGTTGCAGCATACGCGATCGCGATCGCCAACGGTCACGTAGAGGAAGCCATCTGGAGCGAGAAAGACTCTGCCCGCCAGGTTGCCGCCGGTCTCCCAGGCGTCGGCGATGAAAATCTCTTGAACGCCGGTCAGTTTGTCGCCATCCAGCCGCCCGCGCGCGACTGCCAGCGTGAAGCTCTCGCCATTGTACTTGGGGTAGGAAACATAGACGAGGTGATTCTCGGCGAACTTCGGATGGACCGCCACGAAGTGCAGCGAGTCCCTGCCGTCCTGGGCTGGCGTGGGTGAAACCCAGGCAGGTTCCGGCAGTAGAACGCCATCGCGAATCATGCGCAGCCGGCCGTTGCGTTCGGTAACGAGAAGCGTGTGCGCGTCCGCGAAAGCCAGGCTCCAGGGATGGAACAAGCCGGAAGCGATCGGCACCACGCGGATCTTGCCTTCCCTGCTGTCGAGGATTTGTGGGCCATTGATGCTGAGCGGCGTTTGCGCACGCATCGTTGCGTGACAGAGCAGGGCCGCGGGAAGCAGGCCGGCAAGAGATCGCAAGCGTCGAGACGTACTCATGAGTACAGACGTTATCGGGAAGGCGGAGTCATGTCAAGCGGCTGGGTGGAATTCTATTTCTGCCGGAAAATGCTCTTGGGAATCATCCCGTGCACGCCCAGGGTCCCGTCCACCAGTTGCGTGATGTCGAAATCCACGGCCACGCTCGCCAGCATGTAAGCTTCTTCGCGGCTCATGTGTTTTTCGTTCATTAGAAAATCCAGCGTTTCATGGACCGCGATTTTGGTGGCCTTCGTCAGATCCGGGTCCAGGCCCATGGTGATCCAATGCGTGGGCGTCTCGGCGCGCGGCCACGTCAGGTGCATGTCCTTGCGCACGATGAACTGAAACACACCGGTGAGCGATGTTTCCATGGCGGTGATATCCACTTCGCCATTGCCCATGCCCGCGTGACCGTCGCCGACTTCGAACAGCGCGCCCGGCGCATGCACCGGAATGTACAGCGTCGTTCCGGCTACCAGTTCCTTGTTGTCCAGATTCCCCGCGTGAATGCCCGGAGGGGCGCTATTGATCTTGCCCATGCTGGCAGGCGGCGCGAGGCCCATGCTGCCAAAGAACGGTTTCAGCGGAAGCTCGATGCCCGGGGCAAAGATCCCGATTTTGCGCTCGCGATCCAATCGGATAATTCTGGTTTGCGTACCTTCGAATTCGTCCGGCAGAAATCCGGCGCCCTTGCGGAATGTGTTGTAGGCGAACGGCACGTCCATGTGGATTTCGCGGATACGGACCTCGAGGACGTCGCCCGGTTCCGCGCCCTCGATCGCCACCGGCCCCGTAAGTAAATGCCCGCCGGGCCCGCGCTGCTCTTTAGGAATCTCTTTGTAGATGGTCCGCAGCGCGTCCGGAATTTCATTTGCGGGCGCGCCGGCCTGCTCCAGACGCTCCGGGTTGCCCGAGACCGTCTGGATCTCTACGGTATCGCCGGAATGAACCGTGAGCACCGGTTTTGCCTCCGCCCAGTAATAGCCCCAAGCGATGGTCTGCGGAGTGACTTTCAGAGAGTAGTTTGCGGCCGGCGAGAGCGCTGGCGTTAGGAGCAGGAGAAGAAGCGGGCGTAGTTCCATGAATCATGTTTGCACACTCGGACGCGGTCCGAGCGCTAGCATAATAGCTGGTGATGCATGCCCTCCTCGATGTTCCTTCGCTTCTCGCAGCGTACCGGCGCGCTCGAAAGCGTTTGCTGTTGATCGACTACGACGGCACCTTGGTCGGTTTCTACGATCATCCGGATGACGCAATTCCGCCGCGCGATCTCGTCAATCTTTTGAGCTCTCTTTCATCGGCCGAGGAAAATTCGGTACTGCTGGTTTCAGGCCGCAAACGCGGCGATCTGGACCGATGGTTCGGCCACTTGCAGCGTCTATGGCTGGCTCCCGAGCATGGAGCCTTGCTGCGGCGCGCCGGTTCCACTCAATGGGAGCCTCTGCGGCCGGATTGCTCCCGTGCATCATTGGAGCGAGTGCGCCCCACGCTTGAGCGCTTCGTCGAGCGCGTGCCCGGAAGTTTCATCGAGGAGAAGGAGTTCTCGCTGGTGTGGCACTACCGCAAGGCGAAAGCCGCACTTGGTGACTCGCTGGCAG
This sequence comes from Bryobacteraceae bacterium, assembly GCA_035501155.1. Taxonomy (GTDB): domain Bacteria; phylum Acidobacteriota; class Terriglobia; order Bryobacterales; family Bryobacteraceae; genus Palsa-89. The sequence goes on along the minus strand of DATJWO010000025.1, from coordinate 122,096 downwards.
GCGAACTGCTGGCGCTGTTGGCGGAAACGCTTGCGGATACAGAGCTGCACGCTATTCCGGGCAGCAAAATCGTGGAGATTCGCCCTGCCTGGGCAAACAAAGGCGCGGTTGCCGCTCGTTTCGGCGAGCTATGCGGCCCCGCGGAATTCCAGCTTGCTGTGGGCGACGATCGCACTGACGAGGATATGTTCCAAGCGCTCAATCCGGCATCCTGGACGGTTCACGTGGGCCACGGGCCAACCTGCGCACGCTTCACTCTCGCCACCCCCGCGGATGTTGTCGATTTGCTCCGCCGCCTGGTCTGATGGCTTATCGGCCCGCGCATGCACTATCCTATTCGGAGAGGATACTGAATGAAGCTAAGCACTGAACGCATCCTGACTACGCATGTCGGGAGCCTGCCGCGTCCGCAAAATGTCGTTGATATGCTTTTTGCCCAGGACCGCGGCGAAAAATACGACCCAGCCGAATTTGACCGCGTTATACGCGCCGGCGTGCTGGACGCTCTGCGCCACCAGGTAGACTCTGGCGTGGATATCGTCAGCGACGGCGAAATGGGCAAGATCAGCTACGCGACCTACATTCGCCACCGGCTCACCGGGTTCGAAGGCGACTCAGCCCGCCCGACGCCCCAGGATCTGGAGGATTTCCCGGAGTACCGCGACCGGCTCGTCTCCGCCGGAGCATCGGCCAAGTACCAGCGGCCGGTCTGCAAGGGCCCCATCAAAGTGAAGGACACGGAGCCGCTAAAACAGGATATCGCGCGCATGAAAGATTCGCTCGCGCAAGTGAGCGCCGTTGAAGGCTTCATGAACGCCGTCTCTCCGGGAACGATCGCTGTGTTCCAGCCCAACGAGTACTACCCGACGCATGCCGCGTACATGGAAGCCCTCGCGGATGCCATGCGCTCGGAGTACGAAACCATCGTGAATTCCGGCCTGCTGCTGCAGATCGATTGCCCGGACCTGGCCATGGGCCGTCACAGCCGGTTCCGCGACATGACCGACGACGAGTTTCTGAAAGCCGCAGCGGTTCAGGTGGAAGCGCTCAATCACGCTCTCGCGAATGTGCCGGCGGATCGAGTGCGCATGCACGTCTGCTGGGGCAACTATCAGGGGCCGCACACGCATGATTTGCCGCTGGCCAAGATCCTGCCAATCGTTCTGAAGGCCAAGCCACAAGGGCTATTGCTGGAGGGCGCCAATCCTCGGCACGAACATGAGTGGGAGATCTGGTCGGTACAAAAGCTCCCGGACGATAAGGTCCTGATCCCAGGCATCGTTGCGTCAAGCTCCAACTTCGTTGAACATCCGGAGCTGGTGGCGCAACGGCTCCTGCGGTACGCCAATCTGATTGGCCGCGAGCGCCTCATCGCCGGCACGGATTGCGGTTTCGGAACATTTGCCGGATTCGGCCCAGTGTACCCGGCCTTCTGCTGGCTGAAACTGCGGGCGCTCGCTGACGGCGCCCGGCTGGCAAGCGAAAGATTGTGGGGCCAAACCCGCTCGGTGGCTTAATGGAATTAGTCACGGTTGAGCAGGTCTCTCAGGCGCCAGAATTATATCGCGCTTTGGAGGCCGGAAACCTGCTCTTTTTTCCGCGGATTCCCTTTGACCTCCCCGAGGAGAGTCAAGCCTATCTACGCGGCATCGCGCAAACCAGCCAGGCCTTTCATAAGAACATCGCTTATCGCCCTGGGCAGGACAAAGTCACCGGCTTCGACGACAAGTCCGTGGCCGATCCGGAGAAATTGCATTCAGTGCTGCGGGACTTCTCAAACTCAGCTTTGGACTTTCTGCGCCGCGTTTTCCCCAGGTATATGGAAAGCTGCCGGATCGATTACGCCAGCTTTCGCGGGGTGGAGGAGGAAGGCCGGGACCTGAGCTTCAAGAAGCGTAACGATCTGCTGCACATCGATGCTTTCCCGACGCGGCCAACCGGGGGCGATCTGATCCTGCGGACCTTTGCCAACATCCACCCCTCGCGCTCGCGGGTCTGGCTGACTTCAGATCCCTTCGCGCCGCTGGCACGCCAGTATGCGGCCGACGCAGGCTGGCGCGGTGCTTCGGGCGGCGGGTTGGCGAGCCTGTTCACGCGGCGCACCGCCTACGACCGTTTCATGCTCCACTTCCACGACTATTTGAAAAGCAACAGCCAGTATCAGGAAAGCTGCGCTAAATATCGCTGGGAGTTCCCTCCGGGTTCGGCTTGGATGGTCTTTACCGACATCGTTCCGCATGCCGTCCTTTCCGGCCAGCACGCATTGGAGCAGACTGTCATCGTGCGGCGCGACGCATTGCTGACGCCGGCCTCGGCACCGGTAGAGATCCTGAAGAGCCTGGGCGCTACGCGATGAGCCCTTTTCGCACGGCGTAGAGGATCAGTTCCGCCAGGCTGTGCAGATTCAGTTTTTCTTGCAGGTTACGGCGGTGCGTCTCTATCGTGAACAGGCTCAGGTTAAGCAAGGCAGCAATGTCCTTGTTCGATTTTCCTTCCGCCAGCAGTTGCAGCACCTCGCGTTCCCGCGCCGTCAGTAGTCCGTAACTGTCCTCCACTCCGCGCGCCCGAATGTCGCGGACGTAGTCTTCAGCCAGCATCTTGCTGATCTCGGGGCTGAAGAACGCCTTCCCTTCGTGGACCGCTTTGATGGCTTCGATGAGATCGCCCTCGGCGGAGTCTTTTACCAGATAGCCTTTCGCACCGGCCTTCAGAGCGCGGAGGACGTAGCCCTCGTCGGAGTGCATGCTCAGGATCACGATCGCCGTGTTCGGCAGGGCTTCGACGATCCGCTGCGCGGCTTCGGCGCCGTTCAAGTGGGGCATGGCGATGTCGAGCACCACCACATCCGGCTTCGTCGCTTTGGCTTGTTCTACGGCGGCGTGGCCATCGGCGGCTTCACTTACCACGACAAATCCCGGCTGGTTCTCCAGCAGGAGCCGCAGGCCCCTGCGCATCACGTTGTGATCATCCGCTAACAGAATGCGAATCTGCTTCACTGGGTTGTGTGCCTCTTTCCGCTATGTGGAAGGGAAGTTCTACGCTGAGAATCGCGCCGTGGCCGGGCTCGGAATGGACCTCGACGGCCCCTCCCAGGCGTGTCACGCGTTCCTCGATTCCCAGCAGCCCCATTCCCTTGGATTGCTTCACGTCAAATCCCACACCGTCATCTTGGACGGAGAGCGTTAGAAGGCCAAACCTTTGCTGCACCCGGATCCGGACCGTGCTGGCGTGCGAGTGACGCGAGCAGTTGTGCAGCGCTTCCTGCACAACCCGGAAAATGCAGGTATTGCATTCATCTGGCAGGTCATCGGATGGAAGATCGGTGGTGACGCTGACGTCCATGCCGGTGCGCTTGGAAACTTCACGGGCCTGCCAGCGCAGCGCCGGAACGAGACCCAGATCGTCCAGCATCGAAGGACGCAGGAGCAGGGACATGTTCCGGACCACGCGTACCGTACTTTCCACCAGACCCCGGATCACGTCGATCTGGGTCCGCGACTGGGTTTCCGAACGCGCCGTGAGTCCTGTGGAGAGATTGCGTAATTCCACGAGAACCGCCGACAGGGCCTGGCCGACTTCATCGTGTAATTCGCGGGAGAGCGCCCGCCGCTCCGTTTCCTGGGCCTGGAGCAGCTTGGCGGAGAGATTGGTAAGCTGATTGCGCGCCTCGGCGACTTCTTCGTACCGGGCCTGCGTGTGGGCCTCCAAACGCAGGATCTTCCAGATGCTGAATCCCGCCATCCCCAAGCCCAGCGCTAGCGTGGCAAACAACGTGACGGCGAGCCGGTTCTGGAACTTCAAGAGCAGGTCCACGACGCGATCGTTGCCTGCATTTAACTGCTGCTCATTGGTGTCCGCGATGCGTCCGGCGATCTCCAGCATGGCTTCGCGCCGCGGGAAGACGGAGTCGCGCAGGAAAATGTATCCCTGGCTGCGGCGTTTGGCGGCATCCCAGGTTAACACCGGGTCCATAGTCTGCCAGTACCGCGATAACTCGGTAGTCAAGGCGCGATAGTGCTGCTGTTCGCGCGGCTCCAGCTGTTTGCCGTAGGAGGCTAGCGCGTTTCCCATGGCGCCGCGCACTTCCTGCAGGTTCTTGAGAAACAGGCTGGCTCGCGCAGGGTCCGGCTCCAGCAGGTAATCCCGCACGTAAGTTCCCGAAAGATAAAGCTGGGAGCGGATGTCGTTGAGAACGTGATTGCGAAACAGGAACTGCCGGCGAATACGATCGTCTTCGCGCCGGACTTGCTGGAGGACCCGCATGGCGTCGATTCCGGCCAGGGCCATGATCAACAGAAGGCCACCGAAGCCCACCGTGAGCGTGAGCCGGCTGCTTACCGGAAGCCGATCTGATACGCGGGATTTCATGCGGCGGGCCGCGACCATTCCGGCAGCCCCTATTCAGACTAGCAGCTAAGCGGTGCTGGGCGGTTAGTGCCCGCCTGCGCCGTCCTCCACCCAATGGCCGAGTTCCCGAACGTAATGCCGTCCATTGAGCGTGTACTCGGGAACGCTGACCACCAGGTAGGATTTGTCCATGAGCGGCTGCCCGCCCTGATCCTTCTCGTTCTTCGCGGTAGCGACTACCCAGACGTCGTAGTTGTTTCGCGGCCCGTTGGCAGCGGGCTCGTAAAGGCCGCTCGAACGCAACACACCGATCGATGGTTTGCTGCCTCCCGGAGCCCAGGAAAACTCGTCCAAGGTCCAGGTCACATCCACCGGCCCAAGCGCGACATCATCGGCGGTGTGCGCCAAGCCGTCGGGGCCGCGCTGATAGCCGATCGCCTCATACTGCTGATAACTCCGGGAAAGCGATTCGTCGCCGAACTGCACGACTGCCGAATCGGGAGTCACTTTGATGTAATCGACACGGTCATAGATCGCGAGGCCGCCCGGCAAAACCGCACCACCGAGGGAAATATCGCGTTTCCCGAGTGGCGCCTGCGCGCTCACGTCTACTTCGGCGACGGCTTCTTGGGCGCTCTGGGAAACCACGCTGCGTACGGTAATACCCGGCCCAAGGTTGAGGGCGGCGGGCGAAAGCTTCGCGGGAAGATGGTCGCCGAACAGGCGGATGCGGCTGTCCTGGGAACCGGCTTTGAGAGACGGCTGATCCAAGCCCAACAGTGCGGGAGCGTCCGTAGCGCGGCGAAGCCGTACGTCCATTCCGAATTCCTGCTGCTGGCCCCAGAACCAGCGGCCTTCGCCGGACGACTGATCCGGCGCGAACCATAGCACTTCGTGCATCTCGCTCGAAAGATCGTCCGGTCCGACGCTCGCCGGCGAATTGCTCTTGGAGCGGCCGCGCCAGGCGTAACCGGCATAGACCAGGCTTTGACCGGAGCGAAGAGTGGCGGAGCCATCCTGGACGGACTGAAGTTTGACGCGGGAGGAGAACTCGCCGGGATCGCTGCCGGCTTGTATCTCCATTTCACCGTAATACTGTCCATGACCTGGAAGGTGAGCGGTGACCAGCCAGCGGCCCGCCAGCTGAGGCGCACGCACGCGGGCGCTCCAGGCGTCCCACTCCGGAGTGTGCAGCGGTGCGGCTTGCATCAAAAAGGATATGGCTTCGTCACTCTGCAGGGGCTGGGCGCGGTTGGGGTAGAGATCGGCGTGCAGCCCGGCAAGCTGCTTCCACTCTGTAGGCGAGCGCCGCCACGAGAGCGCGCGGCCAAACGTATGACAGTTCGTGCAGGCGCGGCGCACGTGGTCGTTCGGGACGTTTGCTTCGTCCTGTATCATGCGGTGCTCGGCGAGATACTTCACCGACGCGGCTTCTTCGGGCGCGAGTCCGTGGTACGTGCCGAGGTATTCGATGATAGCCCGGGCCTCCTGCGGCGTGAGAGCGACGCGGTTCCTGCGGACCATTCGCTTCAAGGCGTCTCCCCAGGCCTCGGGAGTGGCTCGCACCCACGAGATGTTCTGCATGTCTCCCTGGGCATCGCGAGCGTGGCAGGCGCCGCATTTTGCGATTACCAGGCGATCGGTGACGGGAATGCCCGGCGGTTGGGGGCTGTTACTATTCTGACCGGATAGCAGGCAGGGCAGAACTAATACCACGGTGAGCGCGGTTCGCGGCAGGACCATAATCCAGACTATCGGAAATCGGGTGCCTCGGACAAACCCGATGTCCGGCGAATCAGGACTTCTTGGCCTTCTCGAAGCCGACGCGCAGCGTACAAGATCCGCCCAGCGCCACCTGGGAGCCGCTCTTCAGGCGGACAGGCCGTCCCGGCGGAGCCTTCTTCTTGTCGACGTAGGTTCCGTTGGAGCTGTTCAGGTCGATGAGGAAAAGCTTGCCGTTCTTCTGGTGTATTTCGCAATGGAAACGCGAGATCATCCTCTCGACGTCGTGGACGACGATGTCGTTTTTGGAGCCGCCATCCTCGGCGACGGCCCCGACATGGATGACTTCCTGATCGACCTTGTAGCGCTTGCCTTTGTCGAGGCCTTCCACGACTTCCAGGTAGGGTTCTTTCTTTCCGGAAGCAAGGAAAGCCAACACGATCGCGCCGAGCGCCAGTAATCCGGTTCCGCCGATCGCGAGGTATCTGATGCGCAGGCGGGACTGAATGGCGGCATCCACGCGCTGCTTCAAACCCAGCACGTCTGGATCATTGGGCCCAGCCTTCTGGGCGATGGAGAGCTGCTGCTGTGCTTTCGCGAGGTCGCCTTGCAGGATGGCGTTCTCGGCGGACTGCTTCGACGAGGCCAAAGTGGCGGCCCTCGTCGCCTCGTCTTGGCTTTGTTTCTGCTGCTCCTCGGCGGCCTTTTGCTTCTGGGTATTAGCCTGATCGATCTGCTGTTGCGCGTCCTTATACCCCTGGGCCGCGACTTGATTGTCAGGAGCGATCTTCAGGATCTCCGCGTACATTTGCTGTCTCTGGGCGGGATCCTTGGTTGTTAGCGCCTGGGTTTCGAGGTCCGAGACCTTCTTCTTGTCGGCATCTTCTTTGGCCTGATTCGGATTCACCTGCTGCACGATGACCGGCGCCGGAGCGGCCGGCGCTGTTGTGGTGGGTGCGGGCGGAGGCGCGGGCGCTGGCGGCGGAGGCGGCGCGGCAGCCGCAACGGCTCCCGGCTTCCCACCGATGGTCTTAGGCAAAGGATCGACCGAGATGCTCTTGAAATCGAGGTTCGCCTCGACATCCGGCGCGTACAAACCGATCGGGCCGCCGGCGGTTTTCGCGTCGCGAGTGAGATCGGTTCCTTCGGGCCGCGTGTCGTCAACTTCGGTCACGGGGTAGCCGTTTACCCAAATGTCGAAATGGCGCCCGCGCACCGCGATCGTTTCCATGACAAACTCGTCGTCGGCGCCCAATTGTTTGCGCGCTGTTTTCAGACCTTCAATGCCGCCCGTGTTGGAGTCGCCTTGGGTCCGCAGATGGTAGCCAGTACCCAGCTTTCCCGCGTCCGTGCGCAACAGCACGGCGGTAAACGGCTCTTTCTTCTCCTTTTGCTTGCTGTTCACCTTCACGGCGACTTGCAGGACGAAGTCGTCGTAGGTTTTCTCGGATTCCAACTGTCCAGGACCGCTCGAACCGTGGATTGCGCCGTTCGCTACGGACCAGTTGGACTCCGTGGGCTTCTTGGGCTTGCCCTTGAACGGGTCGATCTTCTTGAGGAGTCCGCCCTTCTTCGGGGGCGGCGGAGGAGCCGCGGCCGCTTCCTTCCAGCCCGACAGATCGGTGCCATTGAACAAGGCGGTGCCGATGGGCTTCAGCTTGATGTTGCGGAATTCGACGCCCGGCCCTTTGCTGGAGGCAAGCGCGATATAGCCGGCCTTGCTCTTGCCGTTTTTCCCCTCGCCTACTTTGCGGCCGTCGATCTTCAGCGTCATGTCTTCGCCGTTCACCTCGGCTTCCAAGGTGTGCCACTCGTTGGGGGCCAGCTTGCCGTTGCCCTTGAACACGGTGGCCATGCTGCCGCCGGGCCACTTCGAATCGGAGTCGCCGAGACGCAAGTCGTAGCCGGTGTCGCGCGGCACGCCATCCTTGGCGATGCGGAGAAAGACCGCGCCATCGACGTCGGAAGACGGAGTGCGGAAATCGAGCTTGAGGATGTAATCGGAGAAGACAGCGTTGGTGCGCAGCATGCCGCCATCGGCGCCGTCGAGCGAGACGACTCCCTTGACGACCTTCCATTTGCCTTTGTCCTGGGTCCAGCCGAAGAGGGAATCGCCGTCGAACAACAGAATCCAGCCATCCAAAGCTTCCGCGCGCGTAACGGCGTTGTCGGCGGCGCGCGTTGGCGGGACGATGAGAAGTGCGAGAAGGACCCAGACGAACGCTCGCATTTTAGTTCGCGGCTGCCGCGGCTTCGACCACGCTGAAAGTGAGCCCCTCCTCTTCAACATATCCGATCTGCAATGTTTGACCGGCCACCACGTCTCCAGACAGCAGCGCGGTGGCGACCGGCGAAAGTACAAGCTGCTGCATGGTACGGCCGACCGGTCGGGCGCCGTAAGCCGGGTCGTAGCTCTCTTTGGCCAGATAGGCCAGCGCTTCGGGCGTTACGTCCAGCTGAATCTCGCGGTCTTCCGTCAGTTTCTTGCGCAGCCCGCCAAGCTGCACGTTAACGATCCGCTCCAGTTCGGGCTCAGTAAGCGAATTGAACGTGATGATCTGCGAGATGCGATTGTACAACTCCGGCCGTAGGTTCGCTTTGACGACTTCCAGGATAATGTCCTTGCGTTTCTCGAGATCGTCGGTAGCCTCGATGGCTTCGCGCACGCCGAGGTTCGACGTGAAAAGGATGAGCGTATTCGAGAAATCGCAAAAGCGCCCTTTCGCATCGGTGAGGCGGCCTTCGTCCAGTACGCCGAGCAGCAGGTCGAGAATCTCGGGATGACCTTTCTCGACTTCGTCGAACAACACGATGGAATACGGCGATCGGCGCACCTGCTCGGTGAGGAAGCCGCCCTCGTCGGAGCCAACCAGGCCCGGACGCGAGCCGATAAGGCCGGCGATGGATGACTTGTCCTTATACTCGCCCATGTCGATGCGGATCAAGGCTGCTTCATCGTCGAAGAGCGCCTCAGCCAAGGCTTTGGCAAGTTCGGTCTTTCCGACGCCGGTGGGGCCGACAAAGAGAAACGAGTTGGGCTTGCGGCCGGTCTGCAGGTCGGCGCGCATGCGCCGGGCGGCTTCCGACACCGCGGTCACCGCGTCGGGTTGGCCGAATACGCGGAAACCAATGCGTTCTTCCATCTTGAGCAGGCGGTCGCGCTCGCTCTCGAGCATGCGCTGGATGGGGACGCCCACCCGCTCGGCGATGGCTTCGGCGATGTGCTCGGGACGCACTTCGTCCGGAACCAGGCTCTGGCCGACGAGCGCAGCCGCGCGCTTTTCCAGATCCTCGCGCTGTTGTTCCAGGTATTTCAAAGAACCATAGCGGATTTCGGCGGCCTTGGTGACATTTCCCTGCGATTCAGCGGCGGTGAGCAGCGCACTTTGCTCCTCGATGGCCTGTTTGGTCTTTTGCAGGTTGTCGGAGACTTCCTTTTGGCTCTTCCACTCGTTGACGAGCGCTTCCACGCGAGGCTGGATTTCCGCAATTTCTGTCTTCAGAGCCGCAATCGCCTTCTGCTGGCCGGGCGTAACCGGGCTGGAAAGCAGGGATTCCAGTTCGGCCTGCTTGCGGATCAGCAGCCGCTCTTCCTGATCGATATGCGTGGGTTTGGATTCTTTCTGCATCCGAATCCGCGCGGTGGCTTCGTCGATGACGTCAATGGCCTTGTCGGGAAGGAAGCGGGTGCGCATGTAGCGCCGCGAGAGCTTGACGGCGGCCTGCAAGGCGTCGTCGGACAAGCGCACGCCGTGATAGGCCTCATAGCGGGAGCGGATGCCGCGAAGGATCACCATCATGGCCTCGTCGGTAGGTTCCTTCACGGTCACGACGTCGAAGCGGCGGGCCAGCGCACCGTCTTTTTCGATGCGCTCGCGGTATTCGTCGAAGGTGGTGGCGCCGACGCAGCGCAATTCGCCGCGCGCCAGGGCGGGTTTGAGAATATTGGCGGCGTCCATACCGCCTTCGGTGCCGCCCGCGCCCACCAAAGTGTGTAGCTCGTCGAGGAAGAGAACGATTTCGCCCTTACGGGAGCGCACTTCATCGACGACGGATTTGATACGTTCCTCGAACTCGCCGCGATACTTAGCGCCGGCGACCATGGAGGTCAGATCGAGCGAGATGACTTTGCACTTCTTGAGGGATTCCGGCACGTCGCCGGCGGCGATGCGCAGAGCGAGGCCTTCGGCGATGGCGGTTTTGCCGGTGCCGGGATCGCCGACTACCACGGGATTGTTCTTGCTCTTGCGCAGAAGAACCTGAATGACGCGGCGAATCTCTTCATCGCGCCCGACGACGGGCATCAATTCACCAGCTTTGGCGGCGGCGGTGAGGTCGCGTCCAAATCGTTCCAGAACTTTTGTGCCGCCAGCGGGCGCGCTGGACCGCGCGGCCTTTGGCTCGCCAAGCGCTTCGCTAGCGGACGCGTGGCTCTCGGCGGCCTTTTCCACCGCTTGCTTGGTGACGCCGGCGCCGCGCAGTTCGTTCTTGAGCTGCTCCTCGCTATATTCGACCGCTGCCATCACAAAGTCGATCGGCTCGGCGCGTTCGGAGCCGCGCTGCGACATCTTTTCAAAGGATTTTTCGATGAGATCGCGCAAGGGGCGCGAGGCCACGGCGCGTCGGCCTGGTTCGAGCGGCGCGACCTTCTCCTTGTTCAATCTGGTGGCAAACACATCGAGCAGAGGGCCGCAGGAAACGCCGGCCTTTTCGAGCATCGCCGCCAAAGCGCTCTCCTTATCGAGCAACACGTAGAGCATGTGAACGGGAGAGATCTGCGACTGCTGCCGCTGTTCGGCGAGCAGCCGCGCGCGCTCCAGCGCTTCTTCCAGTTCACTCGAGAGCTTGTCAAGATCAATGGCCATAGAAACACCTCAAACTAGGGTTACTCCAGACGCCTGCGACGCGGCGGCGGATTTTGCTGGGGCTCGTCTTCGCGCGGGCGGTCCGCGCGGCGGGGAAGATCCCAGGGCGCCGGCCGGTCGTCGGGGCGCGCTTCCGGCCTTGGGGGGGTCACGCGCGGATCCGGGCGCGGGTCGACGCGCGGCGACACTCGCGGATCGGGTCGTTGCTCCACGCGCGGGTCGTAACGGGGTTCGGCGCGAGGAGGAAGGTCTGGCAGCGGCGGCGGCGTGGCGCTCGGCACCGGAACTTCCCGGACACGTTCCGACACCGCCGGCCGCGATTCGATTGGCTGCAGCGGTTCCACGGGGCGCGTTTGTTCCTGCGCGCGCTGCGCGTAGAAACGGTGCCTCACATAGAGCAGCGCCGTGCGGATCGGGTAATGGGCCTGCAGACTCACGCGAACGTCCGTGATGGTGGGGACGTCCGGAGCCTCAAAATCAAATTCGAAGTTGCACTGATCCGGTATCTTCGATTCGCAAGAGAGAATCGTGGGCTGGCGGCGGAAACCGCTGCCTTCGTTGATCCGGATCTCCACCGTGATCTTGGTGCCCTTCTCGAAGTTCGCATTCTGCTCGCCCACCAGAATGAGCCGGTACTTGTCGCGGCCTTCCAGACGCAAATTGGAGAAGAAGATGGTCAGCTCGTCGGCCATGCCCTGCACACGCGCGGGCTTGGCGGACAGCTTGTAGAGAACCTTGCCGCCGCGATCGAAAACGAAGTTCATGGCTTCGAGCGACGGGCTGATGTGGAAGTCGATGTACTTGCCTTCCAGCGCGCGTTCCAGGCGCTGCAGGGAGCCCAAAGACGAGCGGGCTTCTCGCACTTCTACGGCCAGATCGTCGTGGATGCTCCAGGTACGAGTGGTGCGCAGAATCTGCTTCTGCTGCTCGATGATGGCGATGAACTCCGTTTCGCCCGTCTCCTTCAGCGTGGTGAAATACTGTTGCACCGCCGGTGCGAGGTCCAGGTAGGCGGCCGCCGAATGCACGAAGCGCCGCAGAGTGCCGAAGAAACTCTGTGGCGGCTGCACGGGATCGAGAATGTCGTAGGCGCAGTTTTGCAGCGCCACCACCATCCGGTCGACGAAGTTGATCGTTTCGTTGTCCACTTCGGTCTCAATGCCGCGTTCGGTGAACAGAACCAGGAACTCGCGCATCGCCCGGTGCAGCTCGGTGTACCGCTCCGCCATGAAGGTCACGTCTTCGACAACCTTCCGCCACGCATTGGTCAGCTCGCTGTGGGCCACCAATGAGGTGCAGGGCGGGATGAAGTCCGAGTCTTTTTCATAACCGGCTCCGTACTTCTGGCGCCGGATCTTGCCCACCGCCGCCGCGTACGGCACGCTCTCGGCGTGCACCTGCAAGCTCACCCAATAGGCAGGCCGCCGTTCCGTTTTCATCTGCGGGTTGAATTCGTCCAACTCGCCGTCCATCACTTGCTTTTCACTGGGATCGCAAACAATATAAATCGGCGATTCGGCGAAGCCCTCCATCTCGGCCTTCGGGAACTTGCGCTGCACGGGATGCTCGGGGTCGATGTCCACGATGCAGCCGGAGGGCGTGAGCGCGCGACACTGGGTAACGGAGATGTTGAGCGCCTGATCGTCTTCATCGACCAAGACAATGGGATCATGCCGCACCGCGCCGCGTTCGGCCTCCGGAAGGCGCGGGCCGCCGCCCACCAGGCCGTACGCATTGCTGGCGTAGCGCAGAGCCCAGAGCAGCCCGGCCTCGAAATAGCGCTCCTGCCGCATGAAATGCTGCGGGGTGAGGAGCATGCCATGTTCCCAGTTGACCGAACTCAATTTGACGTCATCAGGATTCATCGATGCTCCTATCTCAATGGACCGTGCCCTGGAAGAACAGTTCGGGCTCCGCGTCGGCACTTCGCGCCGAAGAGCCCAGATATGAGTTTATTCCCAGAATGGTGTTCTGTCGCGCCTGACTAAGCCGCGGCATGATTCTGGGATTCCCGACTGCCCATGCGATGCCGTGCTTCTGGTAGCAGTTGGCTACCAGGCCGAGTACGGCCAGCAACAGCCGCTGCTTCTCTTTCTCTTGAAACTCGTAATAGGTGTCGAGCGAAACCAGGCCGAGCACGAGGGTGAGTTCTTCGAGCTCTTCTTTTCTTTCGCCCGCGATCGCGTCCACTCCCAGGCGGCTGTAGCGCTGGCCCAGCAGCGTATACTCGGGTTCCTTCATCAGCTGGAAGGTCGTGGAACGCCGGATTTCCTTGAGCGGAAGCCCCAGGATCAGGTGCAGCGCGAAGCGCAAGCCGTACTCGGTGCCCGCGAGGGCCTGAAGACTCGGGAGCAGCACGCAAAGGTTATACCACGTCTCGCTGGGCCAATCATCCGGAGAGAGCCCGAATAAGGAGATCCAGCGGGAACAAGCCGGCAGGTTGTCCGGCCGGACGTCGAACAGGCGAGCGCCCTCCCACACCCAGTGCGTTGCCTTTTGGATGGGATCGTCCAGCAACTCGACGATTTCACGCGTGCCGGGCTCAGCTTCGCCGCCCGAGTCCCACATGCCGACGGGCAACGCGTGAAAGTATCCGGTCCCGGCGATCAAGATCTCGACGGTAGTGCCAGAATCCAAGGGCTGGCCAGGGGCGGGGCTCTGGCTGACTACCCAGCGGGTGGGATAGCCGCGGCCATCCATGCGGACCGTGACCCGGCCCGGCGGCACGTCCATGTCGCTCAGGATCGCCAGCGCCGAGTCCAGAGTGTGATGAAAGCCGTAAGAGCTATGCTCGAAGTCCGGCATCAGTGGATGCGTTTCGCTCACATCCACTCCAGTTCCAGAGCCAGTTCTGTGTCGTACGGCAGCCGCGTGCGCAGAAAACGAGTCAGGTCGTCGCGCAGGACTTCGATTTCAGCGGCCGGGTCGACGAAATCATTGCGGTCGAGCGAGCAGGTCAGACGCTGCAGCCGCCGCAACCCTCGTTCGCCGCGCTCGAGTCCGGAGCTTACGTCAACTTTGAGTATGCGGCGATCAAAGGAGCGCGCTACGATTTCGGCATCCGCCCGCGTGACAATCCGGTCGCGCGAGAGCAAGGCCTCGGAGAACCGCGTCTGCGCTTCCTCAAAGCCTTCGCCGTTAGTGCCGCCGGCCGCGGACGTAGGATTCGTGATGCGGATTCCGGAGACATCGCCCTTCTTCAAGAACGACTGTACTTGGCCGGGTCCTACTTCATTGCCGAGCTTGCCGGCGGTAATCCAGACGCGAACATTGGCGTATGCCTCCGGGGTTCCATCGGGGCGCTTGGCCGGACGAAGTTCCACGCGACCGCTGCGAATCGCGTAACGGCCGATACTGGCATCCGAGGAGGGCTGGAACTCCGGCAGATATACCGAGCCGGCCTCTCCAAATACGGACAGAGGCGCCACCAGGTAGTTCGCAGTACCTGCTTCGCGGCTGATTGGCACCGACGTGCCCTGTTTGTCGAAGTACACCGTCTGGTTGAAACATTCGACGTTGGATGCCGTCACCGCGTGCATCGAGATGGTCGAGATGCCGGTCGCAAGCGGTGGGATGTCCTTGGGCAGAGAAATCCGGAGCCAGGCGCGCGGCTGCTGGAATAGCGCGGCGGCGTCGCGTCCGAAGATCCGGCTGAGACCGGGCTCCATCACGCGGGGCATCGGACACAGGAAGCGGCGGCCGACGGGCACCGCAGGTAAAACAAAGACGCGCGAGCTGTAGAATCCGTTGGGCAGTACGGGAACTTCCAACTCCTGCGTTCCATCGGCCTTTTCTTCGGCGACCGCCCCTCCAGACTCCGGGGCCAGCCAATTCAAGCTAAGCGTGCCTGCGTTGCCCCACTGAGGACGAAAGATGCCCTTGGATGATAGTTCGCCGTCGTGACCCATCAAACACCACGTCTCGAACTCCAGTGCTCGCTGGATACGGTAGGCATCCGGACCGAGTTCCACCATGAAGCTGTGGTGGCTCAAGTGGCTCGCGGGCAGGCCCTCGACGGCCAGGAAAACCGCGGGATTGGGCCCCAGGTTGATGCGGACGGGGTCGAGCGACGGCCGGCGGGACTGAAAGGCCTCCGGCATTTCGAGCCCGGGCAACAATTGCAGCGCGCCGTCCTGATAAACGGCGGCCATCGCGATCTGAGCCGGAGAAGCCGCGATGGTACGATCCGTTGTGAATGTGAGGCGCTCGCCGTTCTGGGCCTCTCCGAACAGCTCCGTTCCCGCTTCGATGATTTGAGTGCTGGATCCGGCAAGGAAGCGCACCACGGTTTGGGCGGGGCGCGCCATGCGCCGTTCGATGCCGAGGCCTGCAATGAGTTCGTCGAGGAGGGCCAGCCGGATCCGGCCGGTTTCAGTGTAAAGAGCTTCGAGTTGCTGCGCGAAGGTACGGAATAAGACCGCCAGCACGGGATCGGTGGTTTCCGCCGAAACACCGAAATCCTTGAGACGGCGCCGGAAGTCGTCCCGGAGCTTTTTGTCGATCTCGATGGCACTCGCGCTGGTGTAGGGCATAGTTAGACATGCAAAACGGTTCTCAAGGCCGGCGCCGGTCCATCATACGTTCACGGTAAACGTCTTGCCGGCTTCCCGCGTGGAGGCCAGCGTGACCACATAAGAGTCCACGTCGCGATTCGCTTGCGGTTCCTTGGCGATGCTGGCCACCTGGAGATCGGTGATGCCAAGGTCCTTTAGGGCCAGATTCATTTCCTGCATTGCCTGTTGGGGCAATTCCGGGCGGGTCCGGGCCTGCTCGAAGTAGTCCCGAAACCCGAAGTGCGGGCAGCCTTCCCATGATCCGTGCGGCGTACGAGCCATCACACGGATCAGCGAGAGAACAGCCTGCACTTCGTCGGTACGGCGAAGAAACGCGCCCTGGAACCGAAGCGGGAACGCGGCGAACGAAATAAGCGCCTCCTGCCTAGTTGCTGAACTGGAAGCTCGGGAAGTTGTTCTGGTTCAAGGACGGCTGCAGATCGATGACCATCATCTGGTTGATAACCTGTCCCTGATTGCTCACGTCGCTCAAGCTTCCGGCCGGATTCACGGTTTGGAAGCCGCTGATCCAGCCCTTGAACTTGATGCTGCAGAGCGCGTTCTGTTTTGCATCGTCCTGCCAATACTCCAGCTTGATGTCCTGGATGCTCTGCGCAGTGGCGGGAGTCGCCGACTGGAACAGATTTTTCAATGTGCCGAAGGGCATGTTCTGAGTGTCGGATATGTCCACCACCACACGGATGATGCTTTGCAGGCTGCCCATCAGCGGCATCCCGGCGTGGTCTGGAGTGGTCTCCAAGGCGAACATGATTTCCTGCGCGTCAAAGCTGTTTCCGCCGATAGTGCAAGTCGTGTTTGAAGGTTGCGCGGCCATGGTATTTTCCTCCTGTCCTAGGTTCCTCGTCAGTTACTGATCGAAACATTGCTGAAGTTCTGCTGGTTCATGGCCGGTTGCAGGTCCAGAATTAGCATGTGATTCAACAACGGGGTGACTCCCTGCTGTTTCGTTCCATCCTCGAGGTTGGTATTGCCAAAGTCGATGTTGGAAGTCACGCCGGAAGGATTGATGGTCTCGAACCGCGAGATCCAGCCGTTAAACTTGAAGCTGCAAATCGCGTCGCTCTTGGCTTCATCCTGCCAGATGTCAACCTGCATCGCAACGATGTTCTGCTTCACCACGACATTGGCAAGGTTGAAGAAACTCTGCAGCGCGGAGAACGGCAAGTTCTTGGTGTCGTGAAAATCGGCGAATACCCGGATTTCACTGTTCAAGCTGCCCATGAGCGGCTGGCCGGACGAATCGGCCTGACTCTTAAACTTGATGTTGGCGCACGCGGCATCAAACTTCGTGCCGTTAATCGTGATCGAACATCGATTCGGTGTTGCCATTATTTGCTTACCTCCTGAAGAAAAGTGAGTTATATCGCTGGATCGTTACAGCTTGCGGCCAAACAAGCCGCGAAATTTTCCCCATAGCCGCGCAACTCCCTGGGGCTGAGGCGGGGCAGTGGCGGGAGCAGCGGATTGCGGAGCGGGAGCCGGCGCCTCTGCCGCGGGTCCCACGGGAAGCGCTTCTCCGGGTCCGGTGGGCCGGCCCAGTTCGAACTTCTGCCCGGTCCCGACGCTCATGCGAACACCAACGGACGACCGGAAAGGTTCCCCTGGAGCTTCTTCCGACGCTTTAGCGCGCTCTTCCGCGGATTTTGCCGCTGAGCCGATCCGGAAAGTGGGCACCGGACCTTGCGCCTTCTTCTCCTGCTCGGCTGACCGCGCCGCCGAGCCGGGCTCAATTCGAAACCCCCGCTGCATAAAGTCCTCCGCCGCCGGCAGACCGGCGCTCTATTTCTGTTCGCCGCCCTTGGAAAACTCCGGCACGTCGATTTTCAGCACGAATGTTTCCGCCGGACCGGTGGGCATGACGTTCAGAGTGATGTCGCAAATCCCCTGCATGCGCTTGTTAGAATCTTTGTCGACAAACAGGTCGTATCCCAGGATCGTTCCCTGTTCCACCTGTTCGTCCAGCAGACGCTTGAGCGGCGCTTCGATCTGCTGATCCATGAAATCGCGGGTCAGCACTTGGCCTGCGACTTGGAGAAGGTAGTGCCGGCAGCAGCGTTCCAGATAGCGCAGAATCCGGTAGGAAGTGAAAAACTTCAGCACGCCATAGGGATCCTCGGCCTGCGTCCGGCAGCCAAAGAAGCAGAGATGGTTGTCGGCGTCGCGGATGATCGGGATCAGCTGCCGCTCCATACTGAGGTGCTCCATCTCGCCGATGAGCGGCTCGACGCGGCACTTCTCCGAACCGGCGATCTGGCCGAAGCGGGATCCCACCGGGCCTTGCGCGATGCCAGCTGCGTCGTCGGCGCGAGCGACGGCGCCTGCAAAGACCAGCGATGGAGGACCCCACAGGTCGTCTCCGCCGTCCACGTTCTTCTCGAACCAGTGTGATGCGCGCAACTGCAGATAGCCCATGGTGACCACGTCGGCGGCGGCGCGGTCTTCGGGACGCTTCATGAACTCGTACTTGCCGCCCGGCAGGAAGTTCCGTTCGACGTTCTTGAACGACTTTTCGTCGTCCAGGTCGCCGATCAGCAGCATGCCCCAGGCGTTGGCGATGTCTTCGAACTTCTCCCGGACCGGTTGCGGATAGTATCCCGGAACCACCAGATTGCAGATGTCGTCTCGGAAGTTGAAATTGTCGTTTCGTTTGCGGACGAAATTCTCCACCGCGGCCACGTTCATGCTGAAGACATCCTTCATGGCCTTGGCGTCGGCGTTGAGAATGAACAGCTCCACCGGTTTGCGGACTTTGCCGTCCGGAACCTTGCTGTTTTCAAAGAACAGCATCAGCTCGCGGTAGCTGCGCTCGATCGGCCGGATTTGCTGGAACACCTGCGCCAGCAGTTCGTCGCGCATCTTCTCGGCCCCGTCGATCTGGCCTTGCAGCTTTTGGACGGTCTGTTCGTAGGTGTCCGTGTCGCTCAGCAGCGCCTCGAAATTGGTGAGCTGCGACAGAAACTCGGTCGCCGATTGCGGCGTGAAAATCGACGAGAGATCCCGCGTCTCATCCAGCAATGCCGGGTGCAGATCGGCGAAGATATCCTGGAGCAAATCGTGAGCTGCGCTCTCGCCCAGGATTTCCGCGGTAGTCTTCGGCTTTAAAGCGGAAGCAGTGTCGGCCATTAGCTATTTCCTCCCTTGGCAGCGGCAACCTTTTGCAACTCGCCCTTCAAGCGTCCCAGCGCCGCGACAATCTCTTTGCGCTGGGTTTCGTTGCCCCAGGCGCGGCGCACGGTGGGAAGCTTCCAGCGGTCTTTCAGGCGATACAACACATCGATGTTCCCCTTCAGATCGGCAATGTCGTTACGAAGATACTCGGTCTCTCCGTCGGCGTTCTTGATCTCCTGCCGCTTCTGCAGATTCTCGGGATCAAAATCCTTGATGCTCTTGAAGCGAAAGTCGGCTTTGAATTCGGTCTCCTCCGGGCCGGCGTTTCCCTTGAAGTTGAGCTTCGGCTGGAACTTGGCGAAGGCGTCGTTGACGTCCTCTACCTTGGTCAGCTCTTCGTTTTCCGAGCCGGCTTCCTTGCCGACGCGATCGAGCGTCATGGGCATCATGGCCGCGCAAGTTGAGGTTGGCACCTTGCGAACTGCGGGTGTGATTCCCTTTCGGATGACTTTGACTAACGGCATGCTTTATCTCCTCCCGGCGACTCCGGCTGCAAAATAGTTAGATTGTGAACATAATATCAATTCCACGAAAATAGTCCATCCCCATGTGGGCCTTAGTAGTCATTGGACCGTACTCCTCCCTGCCGGTTATCCAGCCGAGTCTTGGTAAAGTCCGGACGGGGTTGTACTACCGTCGCATCACTGGGGGCCCTCTGAGGCTTATAGCTCGACTTGCCCGCCCCGAAGCCCGGCGGCGCCGGCCGGCCCGGCTTGTTGCCGACCTGGGTCTGGCCCTGCGCCCAGCGGGATGTCGTTGGCGTGATCCCGATGTACTGGTCGGCCCAAATCAGCCTCGGCACCCAGGCCCAGAGAATCAGCAGCAAGGTGCCCATCCCAAGAAAAACCAGGACCGGCCGCAGTGTGGACATCCAGCTGTTCCCGGTCGGCGTACTCTTTTGCTGGAGAAGGGCTTTCATCTCCGGGGCTTCGCACTTGCCCTCGAAAATCGGCACTCCGATTTGCGGGGTCGACCAGGCTTTCTTGTCGCTAGCCAGGATCTGTCCGTTGGGCAGCTTCAACTGAATCGCGACCTGCAAAGTACGGCCGGCCAGAGAAGCCCGGTCCGGCCACGGGGATGAGAACGTAGCCTGAATCCGGTTCGAGAGCAGGGTGCGCGCGAACGTGAAAATCTTCTTCAGCATGGCCGAATCCTGGGCCATGTAGTACTTGGTACTTAATTGCCTCAGGGCCGTCTCGTCGATTTCCTTTGTATCCCCGAAGCCGACTCCAATGGCTTGGATGCCGGATGTCTGCACCTTATTACCGGCCTCCTCCAACCCTGCGGCTCCGGAGAGTAAGCCCGGGTCATCGCCGCGCAGGACCTCGTTCGTGCCATCTGTCATGGTGATCAGCAGAGCTTCCGGGGTGCCGTATTTGGAAGTCGCGTTCTTCATCTCGCTGGAAAGCACGTCCAGCCCGATGTCGACTGCCGAATAGAGCCCGGTATTGTTGCGCGGTTGCGGTGTGGGCAGAGCCTCCACCTGCTGGAGCGCCCCCGCCTTGGTGGCGGCAAAATGCGCGGCCCGGATGGTCGACTCCACGTTGTGGCTTTCAAACGGGACGATGGCCACAAGGTCGGTTCCGTCCTGAAAACCTTGCAGGAACTGGGTCAGAGCAGCTTTGGCCGCGACAAAGCGCGTTTCCCCAGTGGGCAGCACACGATTCATGCTCCCGCTGATATCCACCAACACCAGCGCCACCCGTCCCCGTACCGCCTTGGCATCCGCGCTGGCGACCGCGTAGAACGGCGTCACATCCTGCTGGTCCACCTGCACCGTAATACTGTTGGCCAGCTTGTCGGGCGCTGGCAGCTGCACCGCCAAAGGCGTGTCCTGGGCGTCCACGACATTAAACTTCAGCCGGAAACAGGGAACGCTCGAAACGGGATCACACGTGACCATGCGAATGCTATCGGAGAAATCCAACTTCCCACTGGGGCTCTGAGCTAGGATGCGTAGCGGGAGAACAAGGGCCGCCAAGAGAACTACGTGCCGCATGTTAACGCCCTGCATCGCTATTCCTTCTTCCTGGTCACAAACCGAAGCGCTGTCCGGCCCACGAGAATATCGTCATTATGCCGCAGCTCCTGCGAACTGGTCACCGTCTTGCCCCGCACCCGTGTAACGAAGCGCGCCAGACCGGATTGGCCCCCGGTATCGGAGTGCCGGGCCAGGAAGAACCGGCCGTCCTTCCCAAAGAGGATTGCGTGCTGGGGCGCAATGGCGGCGTCCGGAATAAAGATACCCACGTTCGGACGATAACGCGTTTGCCGCAGGTCCTGGTTCTGGCTGCCAACCACGTACGAATCACCTTGCTGCAGTTCCCATTCTTTGTGCGTCCGGCCAAACTTGCTCTGGGCGCGGGGGTCGCCGCTGCTGACAAACTGCAGTACTCCGTCCCTCAGAAGGATCGGCGCCAGCGTGATTCCGAAACAGATCCCAACGCCCAGGACCACATAGCCCAGCGCCTGCGAGAGGTCGGGGATTTTGCTTCCGAGGCCCGCGAAGATCAGGCCGCCTAGCGCGCCGCCGATCAATCCTCCGGCGAAGGCATGGACTACCCGGGCTCGATTGACCTGCACCCAACGCAACCCCAGCCCGAGACCGATAAAAGAGCCCACTAACATCCACGCAATCAGCCGGTTCAGCACGGGCGCCTGGGCTTGCAGGTTCTTGGTAATCGGGATCTGGATACCGCCGGCGAGCAGCCCGGCAAAGATACCGATCAAGGTCCCTGAGACAACCCAGCGGGGCATCACCCGGTTGCCCGACCACTTATCGGAAAATCCGACTGTCAGGCCCCCAATGAAGGCGCCCAGGAAGACGGCCGCAACCAGATCGGGAACCCAACTTTCTGTCTGGCTCGGAAGAGCGGCAGCGACAAGCGCAGCACACGCCCACGAGAACAATCCCGCCATCCAGCCCACCAGCGACATGTAGTACAAGGTCTGGTAAAGGCTCATAAGTCTAAAGGGGCTTCCGCTTCGCTAGTGTAACATTGGCACATACCGTGTCAACAGAGGACCCTATTAGTACGGGTAATGCCAGCAACCGCGCCAGGCTCCATGACTACTCCCGATTGGAACAAACGGTGTTCGCCCGGACGAGCATCAGGGATCTCGAAGTTGTTGTAGTTGGGGCGGGCGCACTCGGAAACGAAGTCGTCAAAGCCCTCGGGCTGCTGGGCGTGAAGCGCATCCTTGTAGTCGACCCCGACGTGGTCGAACCGAGCAATCTGACGCGCTCCGTCCTGTTTCGTAAGGCGGATTACGTCGGCTGCAACAAAGCAGAGGCGCTGGCGCGCGCGTCGGCCCCACTCTTTCCGGACACCGAGTTTTCGGCCCTTGCAACCGAGATCGCGGACGCGGGTTTTGGCCGGTTAGCCAGCGCTGGTCTCGTCTTCAGTTGCGTCGATAGCGATTTGGCTCGTCTGGAAATCGCTTATATTTCCACCAGGTTGCATCTTCCGGTCGTCGACGCCGGGTTAGGGACGCCGAATTACGCGCACGGCCGCGTTTCCTGGTTTCCGGGCAAATGCGGCGCCTGCTTCGGCTGCAAACTGACGCCGCGCAGAAGACGGGAATTGCTCACCAATTGGGATGCGACGGCGCGCTCCTGCAGCGATGCGGCGGAGGAAGACCAGCGATCCAGCACGCCGACGATGGCCGCGATCATCGGGTCGGCGCAGGTGGAACTGGGGCTTCGCTGGCGGATCGAAAACCAAATGGAGTCCGTGACATTCGAAATCTCGCTGGACGGCCCTCCGCGCTGCGATTTCTTTCGGACGCCCGTTTCCCCAGCTTGTCCCTTTCACGAAAGCTCCGGGGATGTGTTGGTCAGTCCAACTGCTGATTGCACCCTCGGAGGATTGTTGGATTCGGTGAAGGCTCCCGCCGGCGCCGAGCCCTTTCTGGTTCTAGACTGGCCTATCTGCTGCCGTTCCCGCTGCTCGGACTGCGCCTTCGAATGGGCTCCCTTCGAGCGCGCGGCAGTGTTGCGGAGGCGGGCGGTTTGTCCCTCTTGTGGTTCTCGGAGTATTCTGGAACAGGAATCGATCCGCGTGATTGGGCGAAATTCTCCGTGGGCGAAGGCGACTCCGGCAGCCTTAGGCTTGCCGGCGGATCATCGCTACACCGTTCGGTTTCATCGCGAAGGCTAATGAAGACGCGGACCATCACCACGCTGCTCGCCGGCTGCTTTCTGCTGATCTTGCTCCAATTGGTCGGAGGTTTGGTCAATTGGATCGTGGCCGTGGTTTGCGGTTGCC
The DNA here is from genome assembly GCA_035501155.1 of Bryobacteraceae bacterium. Classification (GTDB taxonomy): domain Bacteria; phylum Acidobacteriota; class Terriglobia; order Bryobacterales; family Bryobacteraceae; genus Palsa-89. The sequence goes on along the minus strand of DATJWO010000025.1, from coordinate 99,152 downwards.
TGGTTTCCCTTCTGGCATTCGGCATCTTCCGCTTCTTTGAGGTCGAGTTCGAGAGTCCCTGGGTGATTCCCGTGGTACCGGTGGCATCCAGTGTAATTGCGATCGCAATCGATTATTTTGCCGCTGTGAATGGCCAGGATGTAGCCCTTTGGTTCGCTCCCTTGGCAGCTGCGGGGACGGCCGGAATTGCGGTCGCCGTCTCGCGCCGGAGTTCGCGCCGCTGCGGGCTCTGCAACCGCCGGATCGGGGGTGGCGTGGCGTTCAATTGCCCGCGCTGCGGCCTGCTGGTCTGTGAGCACAACTGCTGGGCGTTCGAACAATGCCGCTGCCGGCTGTGCGAACAAAATCGCGTACCGGTGTTTTCGCCGGATGGCCGTTGGTGGGACCGCAACTTCGGACCGCGGAGCGCGCACGGCCGCTGCCAGATTTGCCAGGGAACCGCCGAGGAAACCGATCTCCGGGTGTGCGGAAAATGCGGCCGCCCGCAGTGCCGCGAGTGCTGGGATTTTGCTAATGGCCAGTGCAGCCGCTGCCGTTGGATTGTCGACGATCTGCCCGAGCAACTCCGCCCATTCATGGCGGGCGCGCCCGAGCCGGAACGGCCGCGTCACTATCAGACTTGAAGGTGCCCTATGCCCAAATACCAGATCTACTTCGACACTATCAACGGAGAGACCAAATACAACGTCGATATCGATGACGAGGAGGTTCTGCATGTCGTCCTGGACGAGATTTTGTACGATCTCCGCGAGCGCGGCGATCTGCTGCAGGGCGACGGTGAACCGCAAGTAGTCTGGAACGGACAATCGTTGGACTTCATAACCCCGTTGCCACAGCAAGGCGTCCGGCCTAACGACGTGCTGCGCGTTTCCACCGTGGCCACCAACGGATGAGCGCCGGTGTTCGGGCGCGCCGCCTGGACAACGAATGGGCCTACCTGGCGCGGCTGGTGGTGCACAATCCCGGCGTGCTGGAGGCGGTGAGGCGGGAGAAGCAGCCGGATGCGGAAGTGTTCCACGTGGCTTTGAATCGGACTTCGGCGCTGAGTTTGGGGCGTCCGACGGTTGTTCTCGCATCCCACCAGGTCGTGTTCCGTTACCCGGAATACTACCCGAGCGTCCCGATTGAAGCGTTTCTGGCCACTCCGGTTTTTCATCCGAACGTCCATCCCGAGACTGGCTTCGTGTGCCTGTGGAGCCGCCACTCGCCGGGCGACACGATTCTCGAGGCTGTGCGGCAGCTCCAACGCGTGATCACCTGGGAGCTGAAGAACAGCGATGCCGAGCATGTGATGCAGCGGGACGCACTGAGTTGGGTTCCGGACGTCGCGTTGCCGCTCGCCTACCAGCCCGTGCGTGTTCCCGTGGAGCTGCAACTCGAACGCACTTATGCCGCGAAGCCAGCAGGCCGCCACAGGCTCATTCCGTGAGACCGCAGAAGCTCTATCGCGGCATAGACAGGAATTCGTTGATGGCCGCGATTATGCCTGGCTTGCCCAACTGGTCTCCATAGCCGGTGAGCAAAACGTGCTCGCCGGAGCGGAGCAGCAGCGCCGCGGCATACGAACGGCGCGCGTGAACTTCCACTGCCCGAACCACGTCATCGAGCGGAATAATGCGTGGCGCGCTGGAGATGAAAAACTGCGCATGCTGCAGCCGAACCGTGCGATCCTGCATGGACAACTCCACGAGAGTTCGCGAAGTCAGTGCTTTCAATCCGAAGAACAGAAACGGCAGCGCCAGAACGCAGCCGGCGAAACGCATCGCCGTACGCACGTTCATGCTCCACATAAACAGATACAACCCGACCGCGATGACCAGCGCCGCTGCCAGAAAAGCGATGGCGAACGGCCAATAGGGCGGCTCGTAGAGGACCAGATGCCCGGGCGACTGCTCGATCACGCGAATGGTGGAGGCTTGTGTCACTCAGTTCATCTTGGCCGCTGGAGCTGCTGGCGGGAGCGGCTCCGGCACGATGCCCAGACTTTCCAGGACCGGCCGCACTGGCGCAAGGGAAATGACCAGCAGACCTCCATCGTCAATGCTCTCGCGCAGGTAAACGCTGGCTCCGCAAAGCCAGATATTCAACTTGTCGTAGGTGACGTTGGCAATCGATCCCGCATCCAGCAAAGGCATGTAGAAGGGGAAACTCCGGTAGGCCGGCTCTTGGATGGTTGGCAGTAGCAGCTGGGTTCCACGCTTTACCAAAACGTCTCCGGAGTCTCGGGTCAGGACCTCGAGTACAGCTCCGGTGCCATACACGGTGGCACGCGCCCGCTCCCGGACCTCGCCCGGCGTGGAAATCCGAAACGTCGGGAACACGGCCTCTTGCGGCGGGTGACCCGGCTCCAGGTTTTCGAAATCCTGCTTGGTCCACAGGGCGGGGGGACGCCGTGCCGGCCACACCCCCAAGCCCGGACGCGGCATCCACTCACGGCCATTCGGCGAAAGCAACGCTCCGGCGGCAGCGTTCTTCGAAGGAATGATATGAACGAACATCTCGGAAGAAAGCCCTTGCGCAGCGAAGGCGCGGGAGAGGCTCACCATCGTCTGGAGGGAGGCTTTCCGCTCGGGATCGGGCACAGGGTATCCGGAGACAGGGAAGAGAACGGCTGACGCCGGCTCAGGGCAAGGAAGAAGACGGGCCGCTGGTATCGTCACCGGCCGTGCGGGATTCATCGCCGCACCCCGGGCTCGGCCTGGGCCGCGCTTTGCCGCATTGCCGCCACTAACTCGATCAAAGTCTCATCCAGATCCTGCTTGGCAGCCAGTACGACACCGTAGTCCCCCGGGCTCTCGTGCAAGTAAACGTCAAAAAGATCAAAAGCGGCCTTGATATCTTCCTCTTTCATCTGAAAGAAGTTTGCCGTTCCGAGCAGCGGCAGGATGTAGGGGAGGAATTCGGTTTGAGCACTCTTCTTCATGTCGGCTCCAAAGACCAGCTTGCTCTTTTTGAGAAATTCGTCCTGCATCGAACAGGCTCCGGCAAGCAGACCATGCACGTCGAAGGTCTTGAACAGCTGGTGATCGCGATAGCGCTCGGGAATCGTCAGGTCCGGCGGTTTCGCCTTCGGATCGGGCTTCCGGTACAGGATCGTCATTCCTCCCAGGCCTTGAAACAACTCGCGCTGCGGCATGTCCGATTTGGAGAGGAACCAGTAGGCGTAATCGGACGTGTACTTACTGATGTCGAGCTTGCGTTTCTCCTCGATCGCGGCCATGATCTCCTGCTCCGAAGGCATGTCCGGGATGTCCGTGCCGGGCCGATGTCCTAACCCCATCAGGGGCATGAACTGCTGAGCATGATGGATAAATTCATCGTGTACCGACACAGCCGTTTGGTATTGCAAGTAAACCCACGGCTCGGCTTCGAGATCCTTCTTGAGCCGTGCGCCAAACCTCGTGGTGAACTCCATCAGCCAGGCTTTTTCGGATTGCGGCAAAGGAAACGCTGTTGCGGGCATCCAATAGAGGAAGCATTTGGTCATGCTTTCCGCACGACGCCAGGGCAGTAGTTCCTTCGAGCGGTCCGCGGAAGCCAACCTCGACTTCCGTGCGGCGCCCTCCGATGCGATCGGGTCCATAAGTGGTTAGCTCCTCATCCGAACGGGGTGAGCACGCGAACGTCGGGCAACGCGTTCGCTCCCGCGGCCGCACGCACCTCGCCGCCGCCGGCCTTGCCTTCTACGCCAAATATCTTGCCCAGGAAGCCCTGCACCTTCGCGGACAAGCCATCGCTTTTGGCATGCAGCCCGTTGGCTTGAATGCCAAGTGTGTTCACACCGAAGTTTATGCCCAAGACGAACTGCGCGAGCATGCCGATGATCTGCATTTGCACGCCAATGTTGGCTTGCGTAGCACCGATGTTCTGCTGTTGCAGGAGAATATTCTCCAGGTCGAACAGCTTGTTTTCGTAATGCGCTGTCGCGTCGTTGCTGTCCTGCTGGCCAACAAAGGTCTCCGTTTTGGAGGTCATAAAGATTTCAGTGACCGCTCCGACGAACAGCATCAGCGTAGTGTTGATCACCATCAGCGTGTACGTGCCAATCAGAGTTTCCGTTGTATTTCCGACGACGGTGAAGTCTTCATTGCCTCCGACCGTGTAGGTTTCGTTGGAGCCAATGAACGTAACAATATTGGAGTCGATGGTCTGGAAGCGGTCGCCGTGCACCAGTTTGCCATCGACCCCGCTGCCTCCCGCCAGACCGCCCGTGCTGGCAATCGTTCCGTACGACAGGGACCCACCGGAGGGAAGAGTCTTGTCGCTGCCCGGGTCCGCGACCCGCAGCGGAGTCTTCACGGCATTGTCAAATACTGGCATAGATCACCCAACCTCTCTGGAAAAGAAAGCGCTTTTCAAGTGAATTCGTCCGCCGGCGTTGATCACGATGTCTCCGTCGGAGTGTAATGTCAATGTCGCGCGACCGTTCTCATCGCTGCTCTCGACCATCGAGATCTTCAGATGCGTCGGTGTAGCGATGCTGATGGCCTCTTTACCCTGCTTATCCACCATCTGGATGCGGTGGCCGCTCTTGGTAACGATGCGCTTCACGTCGTTGCTCGAATACTCGCCGCCCCAGTAATCCTCCGTCGGAGGCTTGTCCGTGGCGTTCCAGAGGCAGCCGAGTACAATGGGCCGTTCCGGGTCTGCATCTTCGAAAGCCACGACTACCTCGTCGCCAACCTCCGGCATGAAGTAGATTCCACGCTGGCTGCCCGTATGCGGCATCATCATCCGTGCCCAAAAGGCCTGACCCTGATCCTGCCAATAATACTGAAGTTTGATGCGGCCCAGCTTGTCCGGGTCGTTGTTGTCCACTACACGCCCAATAACGACGCCTTCCCAGTGATTGCTCTTGGGCCGGGTAGGATCCCGGTACACCGACGAAGCGGTGCACGAGAACTGGTTGCTGTAGCCGTTCGGCGTCCAGCGATGTTCCACCTTCGTGACCCCGTAAGAGCCCTCGGCATTCGTAAGACCTTGGACGGTGACCTGCTTGCCCGCCGCCACGGTTGGATCGAGAGACACGCCATGCGCAAGAACCCCGGTCTCGAGCGCTCGGTCCGACTCCTTCTCCAGAAGCGTATTGTAATAGGTTTGCTGTGTGATCTGTCTGCGATCCATGATGTAGCCGGGCTTGTGGATCGCCTGGGACTGGTCTTTCACCTTGCCGACCATCGGCGCAGCACCGCTCAAGTACTCAGGGCCGCCTTTGACGTTCGTGTAGACTTTGCTGAGGCCTTCCAGGGGGTTGTAGTGAGCGCCATCGAACGCAGGCGACCGAAGCTTACCACGCAACCGGAAACTCACGAGCTGGTCTTCGGCCCTCCATTGCAGCGTGGGACCGTCGTCAAACTTATCCTTGACTTCCAGAGCTTCTCCATCCTGCGCATTGGGAAGTACGAAAGTGAGCAGATCGTCGACCGTTCGAATTAGGAATCGAAAGTCCGTTTCTCCCCACTGCACTGCCGGAAGAGGGAGCTGCGCCCCGGAAGGAAACTTAGTCATGTTGAGATTCAGCTTCAGTCCAGCCGTGTCTGTGGTCTGCTTGGCGATATTGTCGATTTTGTTGTCGCCATAATCGTAGTACTTCTGCCGCGGGGCGACATCCATGTGGTAGCTCTTGCTGACTCCTGTCAGCCGCGCGGTGTAGCTGCCAAAGATCTCGTACTCCAGTTCCACGTCGAGCAGGAATCCACTGAACAGATACGTCTGCGATCCGTCGTCGCCCACGGCGATCACCTGGAGATCTTTGCCGAGAGAGTTCTCAATGGGGAAGCGCTGGTCCTCGGTTTGCCGGCACACGATCAACGCCGTCCAGTGCTGGTTAATTTCCTGGATAACGTCCACTTGCTCGAGAACGACCCCTGGGCTGAAGTCGGTAATTGCCTGCCCGTCGATATTCACTAGCATGTACGCGGTTGCCATTGTCAGCTCCTCCTAGCGTTCGATCCTCTGGGCGCACCAGAGGGCACACAACTCCCCCGTAACCCTGAAAACCGCTCTGTCTGGCCAAAATAACTTATTGCAGGCGGAAGTTTTGAATTTGAACTTCCTTATTTCCTAAGAACCCGAACTTGCCCTCCGAGTATTCGCCCGGGGCGCCTTTGATTTCGTCAATCACCGTACCGCCAATCCTGACCGTGATGGAGTCCGAACGCCAGTCGATCTGAACGCGATAATACGCACTCTTGGCAACCGGCTTCTGGGGGTGGTTCTCCTTCAAATCGCCGATCCTCTTGATGGTCAGATTCTTGTCGCTTAACTCGAAACGCAGATAGTCCTGTGGGCTCCGGTAGTTGGTAGCCCAGATGATCTTGTGAGACTTCACGAAGCCGCCGGACTCGGTGAGCAGCGCGTCGAACTGGATCACTGCCGGACCCGGCCGCGCCACGCCGAGGAACTCGTCGCCATGGTGGATATACCAGCCCTGAGAATCCAAACTCCAAGCCCCCTTGGACCACAAGGTCTCCATGGGGTTGGCCGGAGCGACGGGCGCCTTGACGTTGGCAGTCAGTTTGAAGTCGACATTGGTCGTCTCGTCCGCCCTTACCGGCACACGGAAGCCCCCTGGGGCGTACCCGTTCGCGCGGGCGATGAATTCGTAGTTTCCTTCCGGCAGGTTCAGCACGGTGCCGGGAACCGGCTGCTCGGCAGTGTCGCCGACCTTGCGGTAAGTGATTAACGCATCGGAAGGATCCTTCTGGATCTGAACCGTGCCGGGAGCACGCTTCAAGCTGATCTCGACCGTCCGAGTCTCGTTCGAGGCGATCGTCACCGAAGCCGAGCCGCTCACATATTTCTTCAGCCGCACTTCCACTTTGTGCTGTCCCGGTGCAACGCTGGGGATGAGCACGGAGCCGTCCGCGCCCACGGTGTCACCGGCCTTCCCATCCAGAAAAATCTGGGCGCCCTGCAGGCTCCGAATCAGAATCGCGCCCACCATGGGCTTGGCGCGCAGGTTAAACGCGATCGTGGCCGACTGGCCTTTGGCAATCGTGACCGGCTTGGGCGCTTCGGATTCGTAGCCGTCTTTGGCCACCTCTACCGTGTATCCGCGGGCGCGCAAGTGGGCGAAGCTTGCCTGCCTGTTTTGCGTGGTCTTGCTCGTATATTCCTTGCCGTTCAGCAGCAGAATCACGTTGGCGTTGTCTTCGTTGGTTTGGACGACAAGCTGTCCTTCGTTGGGATCCGCTTCCAACTGTACCGTGACGGTGCGGCCCGGGCCTGCGTCGATGGTCCTCTTCTTGCCGTCGGCCATTGCCAGTTCGTTGCTGTTGGCCGTGAGCGCAGGCAGATCCAAGCCATCTGGGCCAAGGTTCCCGGCCGGCTGACCGTTCAGCTGCACCGGTGCTGGCGCTGCGCTTGCTCCGTACACTTTCGCCTTCTCGCCGAAGTCGCTCACGATCAGCGGCGTCATTTCCTTGGCTTTCAGCTCAGAAATCACTGGAAGGCCATTGGCGTCCACGTGCACGTTGAACGAGGTGCTGGACCGGCCCAGCGCCACGCGGACGGTGTGATCGCCGACGGCCAGCTGGTGCTCGAATTGTCCGTCCTTGATCTCGGCGGGGGCATCGGAGTCCACCACAACCTGGCCGTTGCCGAGAATGCGGAGCGTGGGTAGCTCTGGAACCAAGGCGACGTTGACTGGAACCGTCGCGGTCCCGCCAATCCCGATCTTCTGCTGGAACGTCTGATATCCGGCGCGCCGGATTTCCAGATCGTAATTACCCGCAGGGCGCTTAATCGTGACTGGGCCGTTCACGGCGCCGCCCTCCGGGCTGCCATTGATGTAAACGGCCGCGCCCGCCGGCGAGATGTTGATCGTCACCGAACCTTCGGTTTGGACGGGAGCAGCTGGGGCGGACTTATGCGTCTTGATCGCGACCACGGCGGCGCCCGCGAGCAGCAAGACTCCGGCCACGCTGCCGAGCGCGATCCAGAGGGCTTTGTTCGAGCCGGGTTGCTTCGGCGGTTTCGGTGTCTTAGGAGGCTTTATAGCAGCGGACCGTGGCGGCGGTTGAGGACCGGGCTCCGCGGGCTCCTCCATATAGGCCGTCATTTCGCCGGAATCACCAGCGGCTGCGGCGGCCTGCGCGCGCATCTCTTCTTCGGAGAGCACCTTGGTCGGCTCCAGCACATCGGCGGAGGTCTGCAGACGGCGCCGGGCCGGCTGCACGACGGTGCGAAACTCCTCGTCGCCGGCATACTGGGTCATGAACCGGTCCAGTTGATCGGCGTACTGGGTGCGCTGTTCCTGGTCCAGCCCCGGAGCGTTATCCACGGCGCGCACCAGACGCCGGGCTTGTTCGAGATCGCGGCGGCGCAGCTCCTGGCTGGACTTGCCCAGCGACGTTCGGGCCTGGATCAATCGTGGTTCGTTGGGGTAGTTGGCCAGAGCCTGGCCGATCACCTCCAGCGCGCGATGCGCATCACCGGCCGCCTGCAGACGGCGCGCCTCACCCAGCGCACGGTCGATGGTCTCTACTTTGCGCTGATCGGCCACCAGCCGCAGCAGGCCGGTGGCGAGGCCTTGATTGGGCTCCAGCTCCAGCGCCTGGTTCAGAAGTTTTTCGGCGGACTGGGCATCGCTTTCGACCAACTGCCGGCCCCGTTCCACCAGCGTTTCCACCAGCAGGGCGCGGATCTGATGATCATTCGCGTCCAGCTCGTGCGCTCTCCGGAGGTGCTCAATGCCTTCGTCGAACTCGCCGGCTTTGCAGGCATCCTGTGCCAGGCTCAACAGCCGCTGCGCCTCGGCGCGCCGCTCCTGGCCGGTCTGGGCCAGCCGCTCGAGTTCCTCCAGCTCCCGGTCGCCCGGAAACTCTTGCTCGGCCATGCGCACCAGTTCGCCGGCTCGCGCAAAATCCGACGCTTCGAGTTGCTGGTCGATCTGCTCCACCCAGCGCGCCTTGGCCTCCTGCCGCCGCGCCTGCTCGTGACGCTTATTCAGCCGGTCGATCTCGATGTTGAGTCCCGGATAGCGCGGGTAGATGGTCTGCAGAATGCCCCACTGCGCCAGGCCTTCGTTGAACTGGCCGCGTTCCTCGCAGCCGCGCGCCCGCGCCACGATGGTGTTGACCATGTCCCGCTTGTCGCGTGCATTCTGCAGCGCCCGCTCGAAGTGGGCTTCACCCGGATTATTCCGCACGGCCTCTTCCAGGATGCCGACCCGGCGGTCAAGATCCGGCTCCGCTTCCACGTTCCGGTCGATCTCCGCAATGCGCGCCGACATCGCCTGGCGCTGCTTTTCCTCGACGTCGAACTTGAGCGCCTGGAAGAGCGTGTCGCCGGGGAATTTGGCCAGATACTCATTGCAAACGGCCAGCGCTTGCGGAAATCTCTGATCATCGAGCAGGCGCTTGGCCTCGGCGCGGGCGGATTTGACGGATTCGTATTCGGAGCGGACCTTATCATAGAGCCGCTGGTAGGTGCCCGTGCGGGCCGGTTCCTGCGTGGTCTTGTCGAGTTCCAGCAGGCGCTCCAGCTTGCTCACCGCCGAGCTGATGTCTCCATTCCGCTCGGCCTCTACGGCGGCGCGGTACAATCCGTCTTTTTCCAGGCGGAGCCGCTGCTGGCTCTGCTCCATCCGTTCCACTTCCGAGAGCAGCTGCGTTGCCCTGGGTTCTCGCGGGCGCAGTTCCAGAACCCGGCGCAGCGCCTCCCGAGCCGGTCCAAAAGCGCGGTTGTCCAGGTGATTTCGGGCGATCTCAAACCAGCCCTCGATGTCCTGGTCAATCCGGCGCGTATCTACCCGGGCTTTCAGCGCCAGCGCCTCGGTGTTCTTGGGATCGATCTGCAGAGCTTCGTCGATCTTCTGCAGGGCGATCTGGTATTCCTGCTCGTCGAGCCGGATGCGCGCCGTTTCGATGAGCTGCGTCACGCGCCGCTCGGTGCGCGCGTGATCGATCTGCTCGCGCAACTCGGCAATGTCTTTCTCCAGATGCCCCTCGGCTTCCAGTTCCGCGACAATCTCGCTGGCGTATTCGTAGTCGCCCTTGTCGTAGGCCTCGTGGGCCCGCTGCAGGCGGGGCCGGATGCGAGCCGGATTAAACAGGTCAATCGGCTCATTGTGCAGCGCCTTTTGCAGAACCTCGCCGAACTCCCGCGCGGAGCGATAGCGGTGCGCCGGGCTCTTAGCCATCGCTTTGTGGATCGCCTGGCTCAGGGCGACGGGCACCGAGGGGTTCAACTCATGAACGGCCGGCGGCGAGTAGTGCAGAATCGCATCCACCACCTCTTCTTCCGAGGAGCGCTCAAACGGCCGGCGGCGCGTGAGCGCCTCGTAGCATACGATTCCCAGCGAGAAAATATCTGAAGCCGGCCCGAGCGGCCGCATAGCGATTTGCTCGGGCGACATATATAACAACGTGCCCTTCCGGCCCACGGTTTGGCTGGTGTCCAGGCGATGCGCGACGCCGAAGTCGATGATTTTCACCGAGTCGTCGTCCATCACGAAGATGTTGCTGGGCTTCAGATCGCGGTGCACCAGGCCGCGTTCGTGAGCGGCGAACAGCCCGCGGCAGGTCTGACAAAAAATATCGACGCAGCGCTCCACGGTCAGGCGCGTGCTGGAATCCCGAATCAGTTTGTCCAAAGTGGTGCCGGGGAGCAGCGGCATCACCAGATAGGGTTTGGGCCCGATCTCGTCTTCCAACTGGCCGACGTCGAAGATCTCGACAATGTTGGGGTGGATGAGCGAAGCCAGGTCCTCGCACTCCTTCTGGAACAGCTTGAGCGAGTTGGCGTCCGGAAGGTCGAGCAGGGTCTTCAGGGCAACAGCCCGTTTCATGACCTTGTCGTGCGCCCGGTAGACGACGCCCATGCCGCCTCGTGCGATGACCTCTTTTACTTCGTAGCGGCTCTTAACACCTCGCAGCGACAACGCCATTGCAGTTAATCCTGGACCTCTATCAGCATATGCTGAAACGGACCGTGAAATAAACTACCTCCGGTCTAGAGCCGCGCCAGCCGGCCGGACAGCTTCGCCGGTTCGACGCAGATCTTTCTGGTGTCCAACTATGATGTGCGCCCCAGCCTGCGAACGTTACAAGATCTTGCTGGAAACAAAAGAAAAAACAGCCTGGGCGGAGACGAGACGCGGAGCCCGCCGTACTGCATCCTAAGGCCCCGGGATTGGTACGCCCGTACCGAGAGAGCCGATTTAGTGGTGGTAAAGGAGTAGTGGGCCTAAGGCAAGTTTTTGGGACGCCCTGGAGGAATCAAGCGCGCGCCAGCGACCGCAAGATCGCCGCGGGGACTTTCGTAAGCGACGCCACTTCCTGGACCGAGCCGTTCCGGATCGCCTCCCGGGGCATTCCGAAGACGACGCAGGAGGCTTCGTCCTGAGCGATAGTGTAGGCGCCGGCCGCTCGCATTTTTAGCATTCCTTCGGCGCCGTCCGACCCCATGCCCGTCAATATCACGCCAATGGCATCGGACTTGGCTACTTCGGCCACGGAACTGAACAACACGTCCACCGAGGGCCGCTGATAGCAGACCCTGGGGCCGGTCTTTACGGCCACCGAGTAGCCGCGCGGTGTGGGCCGGAGAAACATGTGGAAGTTGCCAGGAGCCACCAATGCCCGGCCTGGTTGAACGACGTCCCCGTCGACAGCTTCTTTTACCTCGATGCGGCAGAGCTGGTTGAGGCGGTTCGCGAAGGCCTGGGAGAATCCCGCGGGAATGTGCTGGGTGACCACGATGCCGGGGACGGTCGCGGGCATTTCCTGAAGGACGGACGCGATCGCCTCGGTCCCGCCCGTGGAAGCTCCAATCGCAATGATCGTGGATTGCCGGAGCGCCGAGAGAAGGACGGCAGATGGCGGTGCAGGGGCTGCGGGACTGGGAACCGGACTCGATTTCCGGACTCGGGCCGCTGCCGCGGCTCGGACCTTGTCGGCCAGTGTGCGGGAAAGCTCGCCGACCGAATAAGGGCCGCCAGGCTTGCACATCACATCCACGGCGCCGTTCGCCAGGGCTTCAATGGCGGCTCGGCTCGAGGACTGGCCGAGGGAGCTGATCACGATCACAGGCAGAGGATGGTGCTGCATGACTTTCTTTAAGAAGGTCAAGCCATCCATGCGCGGCATCTCGATGTCCAGCGTCAGCACATCCGGCACCAACGCCAGGATCTTATCGCGTGCGACGTAAGGATCGGGCGCGGTTCCCACCACTTCGATATCCGCTTCATGCGCCAGTGAATCCGACAGAACCTTGCGCACGATGGCGGAATCGTCCACCACCAGCACGCGGATTTTCCCCGCTTCGTTCACAGGGCACCGTCCCACTGAAACCGGAGACGCAAGAAGCCGGCGCCCAAACTGAATAGCTGTTCGGCCATTGCGGACGCTGGCGGGTCAATAGCCGCCGCGTCGACCGCGGCCAGAACCTCAGGCGCACCGAGATGGAGTACGTCGGTATTCTCCAGCCGGCTCAGCACGGCCCCGCAGATCATGTTGGCCAGCTCTTTGACCACAGCCTCCTGCTCGGCGGCGGGTGGCGGCGGCTCGCTGTCCATTCCCAGAAAATTCGCGGTCATCTCCACGGTTGCCTCCGGCGACGCACTCAGCGTGAGAGCACCGGTCGCGTGGCCCCAGAAGCCAACGCGGACCTGCTTTGCGAACGCATCTTCGGGTGGGAGCGCCGGTGGGTCCAGCATCGCGAAGAACATGGTGGACAGCACCTCATCGGCCGCGTCGGCCAGCAATTTGTTGAGTTCCAGCTCAGGCACTCGCGCCTCCTAAGACCCGTTCCAGTTCTTCACGCAGAACTTCGGGCGCGAACGGTTTTGTAATGTAGCCCTTAGCGCCGAGCATCCGCATCTGGTTCACGCGGATGGCAGTAGCATCGGTGCTGACTACCACGACGGGAATCCCGATCTTGCGCTCATCGATCAGGCGGAGCAGTTCTTCGCCGTTCATCTTGGGCATATTGATGTCCGTCAGAATGACGTCCACCCATTCCCGGGATAGAATCTCCAGGGCTTCCTCGCCGTCCGAGGCTTGGAAGTAAGCTCCAACGTCAAATCCGGACGTGTCCATCACGCGGCGGATGAACGTCCGCATGACCGGGGAATCATCGACGATCAAAACGCGGAACGCCATTACCGTACTCCCTTCGCTGAAGGCAGCATCTCGCGTTCGGGCTCGCCGGGAGTGCGCCAATAGATCTTCCCTGTCCCCACTTCCAGCCGCACCGTACGGGCCAGATTGCCTCCAACCGTCTCGCCGTGCACGACCACGCCGGCCTTCCAGAGGATTTTTCGAGCGGCCAGGTGATTCCGCTTGCCGATGTTGAAATCCTCGCTGGTATTGACAATTTGCGCGCCTCCCAGCAGGTAGACCGACAGCCGGCGCTTGTCGGCGCCGCACTGATAGGCTTGCTGGAACAGCCGCGGAATCCCGGTATCGGCGAACACCCAGGGGTTGGCTTGCGCTTTGGCCGGGTTCATCGTGGAATCCGGCAACATAAAATGCAGCATACCCCCCACATTCGCCACGCGATCGTGAATGGCGATGGCGATGCACGAACCCAACGCATACGTGATCAGAGACCGGTCCGCATCGTTGGTCACGGCACAATCGGAAATGCCAATTACGTGGGAGGTCATCGGCGCCTCGTTTCCGCTCCCGGCTTCCGGTACACCGCCGGAATGACAAACTCCAGCGAGTGCCGGGCGCCATTCAGGCTTTCGGCATGTCCCACGAACAGGTATCCGCCAGGCTCCAGCCATTCCGATAGCCGCTGCACTACTTTTTCCTGCGTCGGTTTGTCGAAGTAGATCATGACGTTGCGGCAAAAGATCGCCTGGAACTGACGCGGGTGGCTGAAAGGCTCGATCAAATTGATCCTCCGGAACTCCATCAACTGGCGAACCTCCGGTTTAACGCGGTACGCCGGCTCCGATTTCCACATGCCGCGCAGGAAGTATTTCGTCTTGAGCGGGGCCTGGATTTCGTCCAGGCGTGCCTCCGGATAGATGCCGGCATCGGCGGCGGCCAGCGCTCGAGTGGAAATGTCGCTGGCCAGAATGTGAAGGCCGGTCTTCGCTCCCAGGGCTTCGAGCAAGGTGATCGCCAGGCTGTAGGGCTCTTCGCCGGTGGCGGCGGCCGCGCACCAGACGTCAATTCGCTGGCGCCCCTGCCAGCGCGGCGCGATGGTCCTGGCCAGGTAGTCGAAGTGTTTTTGCTCGCGGAAGAAGTGCGTGAAGTTGGTGGACAGCGCGTTGATGAGGTTGATCAGCGACTCCCCGGTCTTGTCGTTGATGACCTGCTCAACGTACCGGTCAAAGGAAGTGATGTTCTGTTTGCGCAGCTCCTTGCCGAGGCGGGCTCTTACGAGCTCTTCCTTGCCGTGCTTCAGGTCGATCCCCGACGTCTGGTAGACCAGGGTCCGGATTTTAGAGAACTGCTGCTCGGTCAGAGTGACCGGCGCGGTGGAGTCAGGCATGTGCTTTCTCTCCCGCCAGACCGTCCATGTCGAGAATCAGACCTACGCGCCCGTCTCCCAAAATCGCGCCTCCGGCGATGCCGGCCACCTGCTTGAACTGCTCCCCAAGGCTCTTGATCACCACTTCCTGCTTGCCGATGAACTCATCCACCATCAGGCAGAAAGTCTTTCCGCTGGTCTCGGCGACGATCAACAGGCCTTCTGAAATCTCGGCGGTCTTGGGCTGGACATTGAACTTGCGATGCAGCCGCACCACGGGCAGCAGCGTGTCGCGTACCAGCACCATTTCCGAACGGCCCTGGACGGTCTTGACCGCCTCCGCGACCGGGCGGAACATCTCGCGCACCGCGAAGATCGGCACGATGTAGCGCTCCTGGCCGACGCCGATCACCAACCCGTCGATGATCGCCAGCGTGAGCGGCAGTTTAATGAAGAATGTCGTGCCCACGCCTTTTTGGGATTGAATATCGATCCGGCCGCGCATCTTCAGAACGTGCTTCCGGACTACGTCCATGCCGACGCCGCGCCCCGAGATATCGGTGACCTGATCGGCGGTGGAGAAGCCCGGCTCAAAGATCAGATTAAAGACTTCGCGGTCGGTCAGTTCGGCGGTTTCGCTCACCAGCCCCTTCTGCCGTGCCTTATGCAGGATCTTCTCCCGATCCAGGCCGCGACCATCGTCGGAAACTTCGATGGTGATGTATCCGGCCTGGTGATAGGCCTTGAGAGCGATCCGCCCCACCGGGTTCTTGCCGGCCTGAATCCGTTCGTCCATGGACTCGATGCCGTGGTCTGCCGAATTGCGCACCATGTGCATGAGCGGGTCGCCCAGATCCTCGACAATCGTACGGTCCAGTTCGGTGTCTTCGCCGGTCACCGCCAGTTCCGCCTGTTTACCGCCCTTGCGGCTCAAGTCGCGCACCAGCCGGGCCATGCGGTTAAAGAGCTGGCCGATCGGAACCATGCGCATGGACATCGCGGTTTTCTGCACTTCGCCGGTGATGCGGCTGAGCTGCATCAGATTGCGCTGCACGCGTGCGTTGATGAGCGTGGCATCGTGCCGCAGCAGGCTCTGCGCGATCACCATCTCGCCGACCATGTCCACCAGGAAATCGAGCTTGGCCGTATCCACCTTGACGGCGCGCGCCTCGGCGGATTGCTTCTTGGCTTCGGCGGGCGCGCCTTCTGCGGTGGCCGGCTCCGGCGTTCCTTTGGGCGCGGCATCGCTATCCATGTGTTCCGCCGGCGCAACTTCCGGTTTGAAAGCTTCGGGCGCGGCGGGGGGAGCGATTGGCGTTTCTTCGGCCGCGGGCTTGGAAGCCCCCAGGGCGCGGACGCGGCCGAGCAGATGGGTGCTATCGGCGGCGCATCCCAGGCTTCCGCTGCGGGCGGCCAACTCGGAATTTTGCAGCTCCGTCTTCAAGTAGTCGGAGGCTGCCAGGACGACGTCGATCACTTCCGGCGTGATGGCGAGCTGTCCGTTGCGCGCCAGATCCAGCGCGGTCTCCACTTCGTGAGCTACGTTCTGAATCGCCGTGAGTTCCAGAAACCCGGCCAGGCCCTTGATGGTGTGAAAGCCGCGAAAGATGGTGTGCACCGCGTCGCGGTTGTTGGGATCCTGCTCGACGGCCAACAGTTGCGTCTCGATGTTGGCGAGATGTTCCCGCGCCTCCATGAAGAAATCGTTCAGCAGTTCCAGGTCGAAGTTCGGCGGCAGCGCGAGCGCGCCTTGGGCTGGCGCGGCGTCTTTCTCGGGCGCCGCGCACTCCCCCTGTGCCTCGCCGCGAGCCTCGCGCTCCAAAGCATCCTGTAGCTGTGCGACGCCGGTCTGCATCGAGGACTCCAGCCCCGCCAGTTCCTCGGGCGGGTTCCCGCGATCCAGGCTGCGCAGCAAATCGGCGGCCAAGGCTGCCACACCGAGCCAGCCGGCCGTCGCAGCCTGCTCACCGATCTTGGTGAGCCCGGCAGCCAGCGCGCCGTTCGGATCCGCGGACTCCCCCGCTTCCTCGCGAAACATCACCGCCATCGCCAGCGCGTCAATTTGCTGGCGTAATGCTTCGGCTACCTGCGTGGTTGGTGCTTGCTCCATTTTCATCTTCTTCCCGGCTACAGCCTTCGAGCTCCGCTAGCCGCGATTTGCGCGCGCGGCCGGCGCGTCCTCGGACACCAGCGACCGAAGGCGCGCCACCGAGACGCGAAGGTTTTCTGCCTGCGCCGTCAGTTCCTCGCCGGCCGCCGCGCTTTCCTCGGTACTGGCGGCTGCCGCTTGTGTTACCTGTTCGATTTCGCGGACTGAGGCCGAAATCAGTTCGATCCCGCGGTTCTGTTCTCGCGCGCCCAGGCTCACCGCTTCGATGAGTCCTTTCACCTGACCCGTGCTGCCGGAAACGGCCCGGATGGCCTCCGTCACCAGGTCCAGCTTGGCGCTACCTTCGCCGGATCGCTGGATCGACTCCTGGATCAGCGACGCGGTGTCCTTGGCGGCTTGTGCGCTCCGCTGCGCCAGGTTGCGGACCTCGTCCGCCACCACTGCAAAGCCCATGCCCGCTTCGCCGGCGCGTGCGGCTTCGACCGCTGCGTTCAAAGCTAGAATGTTGGTCTGGAACGCGATTTCGTCAATCACCTTGATGATTTTGGAGATCTTGCCGCTGGAAGCGTTGATCTCGCTCATCGAGGCGACCATCTGCTCCAGGGTCGCGTTGGAATTGCTTACGCTCCGGTCCACTTCATCCATGAGTTCCGACGCGGTCTTAGCGTTGTCGGCGTTCTTCCGGGTAATGGACGTGATTTCCTCGGTCGTAGCCGAGGTCCGCTGTAGGGAGGCCGCCTGCTCGGACGCGCCCTGTGCCAATACCTGGCTGGCGGAAGACACCTGGGTAGCGGCGCTCGCCACCTGTTCGGCGCCTTCACCGATATCGATCACCGTGTCCCGGAGGAACGCGTTGAGCCTGCCGATCAAGAATGCTGCCAGTACCACCACGGCGGCGAAGCCCAACGCGACTCCCACGCCGAACGACCACAGGCTGTTGGTGATGGCCGCCCGCTGTGCCGTCGTTCTCTGGCCTAACTGCTCCACGACCTTGTCCACCAGGTCCGTCGGCGCGCGATCCTGGCCCTTCACCATACGGTCGGTCTCCTGCTGGTTCCCTCCGTTGGCTTGAGCAAACTTCACCAGCGCCGCGCCATATGCCTTCCCAAGAGCCGCATGTGCTCCGATAAAGTCAGCCAGCGTGGCTTTCGCGCCAGGATCGTTGACCTCGTTTTCCAGGCGCTGGGCGAGGTCGTGCACCGTCCCTTCTTCTTTCCGGAAGCCCTCGGTATACTTCTTGAGCGAATCCGGGTCGTTTCCCCGGATCAGAATGTCTTTCCATTCCTGAACCTGCTTTTTGAACGCCACCTGCATCTGGCGGCTCAGGTCCTGCTGCTGCGTTTCGCGCGTAAACAGTTGGTTGTAGGCCGTTACGATGTGCTCCAGCCGGTAGAAGAGAAACGCAGCCGCGCCTCCGCCGACCATCCAAGACATCGCCGCGATGGTCCAGATCTGAGTGCTGAGTTTCCTACGTTTCGTCTTCATGCTGACTCCGGGATCAAAGAGCCTTGGTGATGCTTTCCAAGCCGTGCAAGTCCTGCGTGCTGAGCGCAGCGTCAATGTCCAGCAGGATGCGCACCCGGCCTTTGGTCTTTGCCATGCCGAGGATATATGGGATCTGCTCGCCGTTTCCGAAATCGGGAGGATCTTCAATGTCGGAGGCGGCCAGCGTCGCTACTTCCGAGACGCCGTCCACCAGAACTCCCAGCAGGATCGGCCCGGCTTCTCCTTTGACCTGAACAACGATGATGCACGTGCGGGAGGTGTATTCCGTCGCCGGCATCCCGAATCGCAGGCGCAGGCAGATCACCGGCGTCACCTTACCGCGCAGGTTGATCACGCCTTTGATGTATTCCGGCGTCTGCGGGACGCTGGTGATGTCCTGCACGCCGATGATTTCGCGCACCTGCATCACGCGGATCCCAAATTCTTCCGGGCCTAGATGAAAGGTCAAATATTTGCCAGCGCGGTCGGCTTTCTGGCCGGCGGTTTCGGCTGCATTGGCGCTGCCTCTGGTCAGTGTGGCTTCCATGGATTCCCCTCCTCAGGGAAATATTCATACCCGTATGCCGCCGCTGGTATTTGCCAGCCGTCCTCACACGGTCTCTCAGTATTCCTCTTCGGCGCACCGGGCGAAAATTCTAACTGGCGGTTCCGCTTTGCCTTAAGCTGTGCTAACATCGATTGTGCCGAAGAGAATTCTGGGTGTAATTCCTGCCCGGTTTGCCTCCTCCCGCTTCCCTGGAAAAGCCCTCGCCCCCATCGCCGGTAAGCCTATGCTGCAGCACGTCTACGAACGGGCGAGCCTTGCGCGCTACCTTTCCAAGGTGATCATCGCGACCGATGACGAACGCATTCAGAAAGCTGCCCGTGCTTTCGGCGCACCGGTCCAACTTACCCGTACCGATCACCAGTCCGGTACCGATCGCGTGGCCGAAGCGGCTTCTTCAGAAGACGCGCCGGTCATCGTGAATATTCAGGGCGATGAGCCGCTCATCGATCCGGCCGCCATCGACGCTGCGGCATTATCTCTGCTGGACGACCCGGATCTTCCCATGGCGACGCTGAAGAAGCGGATCGAAGATCCCCGCGAAGTCGCCGACCCCAACGTCGTCAAAGTGGTCGCCAATCTGGCGGGCGACGCGATTTACTTCTCTCGTTGTCCCATTCCGTACGTGCGCGATGGCAGCGGCGCGCATTATAAACACATTGGTCTTTATGTATACCGGCGTGAATTCCTGCTCGCCTATTCCGGTCTTCCGGTAGGTCCCCTCGAGCGAATGGAGCGGCTGGAACAGTTGCGGGCGCTTGAAAACGGCTACCGCGTCCGCGTGGTCGAAACCGAATACGAATCTCTGGGAGTGGACACGCCCGAGGATCTGGAACGCGTGTCGGCGCTCTTTGAGCCTTCTATGAAATTCAGCTAAGGGGACAGGGCGATGGCGAAGTACATATTCGTGACGGGCGGAGTGGTTTCATCCCTGGGGAAGGGAATTGCGGCGGCCTCCATCGGCTGTCTGCTGGAGAGCCGCGGGCTGCGCGTGACGCTCCAGAAGTTCGATCCGTATTTGAACGTCGATCCCGGCACCATGAGTCCATTCCAGCACGGTGAAGTATTCGTCACCGACGATGGCGCCGAAACGGATCTCGATCTGGGCCATTACGAGCGCTTCACGCACGCCAAGCTGACGCAAAGCAACAATCTCACGAGCGGCCGCATCTACGAGCAGATCATTCACCGCGAGCGCCGCGGCGACTACCTGGGCAAGACCGTGCAGGTGATCCCGCACGTCACAAATGAAATCAAAGCCGCCGCGCGCAAGGTAGCCTCCGACGTGGACGTGGTGATCGTCGAGATCGGCGGCACCGTGGGCGACATCGAATCGCTGCCGTTCCTGGAAGCCATCCGCCAGTTGCGCCACGAGTTGGGCCGCGACAACACCGCGTTCGTCCACGTGACTTTAGTACCCTGGATCGCCGCTGCCCAAGAGCTGAAGACCAAACCAACCCAGCACAGCGTCAAGGAACTGCGCGCCATCGGTATCCAGCCCGACATGCTGCTCTGCCGTTCCGAGCGCACGCTGCCGCCCGAGATGAAAGAGAAGATCGCGCTGTTTTGCGACGTGGATGTCGAAGCGGTGATCACCGCCAGCGACGTGCATTCGGTTTACGAGGTGCCGCTGGTCTTCGCCGAGCAGGCCGTCGACGAAATCCTGTTGCGCCTGCTCCGCCTGGAAGCTCAGCCGCGCGATCTCAGCCGCTGGACCGGTATGCTGGAGCGCATGCAGAACCCCGAAGACCAGGTGGACATCGGCCTGGTGGGCAAATACGTCGAATACGAGGATTCCTACAAAAGCCTCAAGGAAGCGCTGCTGCATGGCGCGCTGGCGCATCGGCTGAAGGTCAACATCCACTGGATCGAGTCGGACAATATGCGCTGGCCTGAGTGCGCGCGCGAGTTGGACCAATTCGACGGAATTCTGGTCCCCGGCGGATTCGGCAAGCGCGGGGTAGAGGGCATGATCCATGCCATCCGCTATGCGCGCGAGTTCAAAGTGCCTTACTTCGGCATCTGCCTGGGAATGCAAACCATGGTGATTGAGTTCGCGCGTAATGTCTGCGGCCTCGAGCATGCCAACTCCACCGAGTTCGATCCCGCCACACCGGATCGCGTTATTTACAAGCTGCGCGAACTAAAAGGAGTGGACGAACTGGGCGGCACGATGCGCCTGGGCGCTTACCAGTGCCTGCTGGCCGATGGCAGCTTTGCCCGCCAGGCTTACGGAACTCCTGAAATCAGCGAGCGGCACCGTCACCGCTACGAATTCAATCGCGAATACGAACAGATTCTCACACGCGGCGGCTTGCGCATCGCCGGACAGACTCCTGATTCCGTGTACGTTGAAATCTGCGAGATCCCTGACCATCCCTGGTTCCTGGGCTGCCAGTTTCATCCCGAATTCAAATCCAAACCGCTCGAGCCGCATCCCCTGTTCTCGGCTTTCATCGGCGCCGCTTATGAGCAGCGCAAGAGCCGCTTGAAGTCCGGGCAGCGCGCCAGATCCGGGCAGCTGACGCACGCCGATTGAGCACCCTTCCTCCTATTGGCCGCGGCCAACCGCTGGTCTTGATCGCCGGCCCTTGTGTGATCGAGAGCGAGGAGCACGTCCGCTTTCTCGCATCCGAGATCCGCAAGATCGCCCCGGCGTTCGTTTTCAAAGCTTCCTTCGACAAAGCCAATCGCAGCAGCCTGTCTTCTTACCGCGGCCCCGGACTAAAGGAAGGTATCCGCATCCTCGCAGGCCTGCGGCGCGAAGGCTATCCGGTGCTCACCGACATTCATGAGCCGGCGCAGGCCGAAACGGCCGCCGAGGGCGCCGATGTGCTCCAGATTCCCGCGTTTCTCTGCCGCCAGACGGACTTACTAATCGCCGCCGGACGCACCGGCCGGGTGGTCAACATCAAGAAAGGGCAGTTCGTCTCGCCCCAGGACATTCGGAACGCGGCCGAGAAAGTCGCTTCCACCGGCAATAACAACATCTGGCTCACCGAACGCGGCTCGTCGTTCGGCTATAACAACCTGGTGGTGGACATGCGCAGCCTGCCGA
The DNA here is from genome assembly GCA_035501155.1 of Bryobacteraceae bacterium. Taxonomy (GTDB): domain Bacteria; phylum Acidobacteriota; class Terriglobia; order Bryobacterales; family Bryobacteraceae; genus Palsa-89. The sequence goes on along the minus strand of DATJWO010000025.1, from coordinate 77,504 downwards.
TCATGCGCGCGTTCGGCTGGCCGGTGATCTTCGACGCCACCCATAGCGTCCAGATTCCTGGCGGCCTGGGCCACGCCTCCGGCGGCCAGCCGGAGTTCATCCCGGTGCTTGCCCGAGCGGCCGTCGGGGCGGGCGTCGATGGCGTCTTCCTGGAAGTGCACGAAAATCCCGAGCGGGCCTTGTCGGACGGGCCCAACGCGCTGCGTCTGGACCGGCTGCAGGCACTCTGGGCCAAGCTACAGGCTCTGCACCGGTTATCGGAGTAACCAGCTCCGTAAAAAATTGTATGCTTGCCGGAACTTTCCCGCGAACATAGTGTAATTTGTAATGTAGCTCGATATTTTCTGCTGTCGGAAGAATACTGTTGCGTAAGTTTCCTTACCGGGACCTAAGCGTCGATAAGGGCTTGATTCGGCTGGCTGCGCTTGCTTGCGCCGCGGGCACGATCGCATGTGCGCAGGTCAATGTTCTTACTGGGAACTACGACAACCTTCGCACCGATGCAAACCTGCAAGAGACGATTCTCACTCCGGCCAATGTGAAGTGGACACCCTCCGGCGATTTCGGAAAGCTGGCCACGTTTGCGGTTGACGGGCAGATCTTCACCCAGCCGCTTTACGTTTCGGGCGTCGAAATCGGAGGCACCGCGCACAATGTGGTGTATGTGGCCACCATGCACGATAGCGTTTACGCCATCGACGCGGACAACCCGCAATCTGCAACCCCGCTTTGGCACGTGAATCTTGGTCCTTCAGTGCCAGCGGGTCTATTCAACTTCACCGACATCCTCCCGGAGATCGGCATCCTGAGTACGCCCGTCATCGACGCCTCGGCGCAGGTGATTTATGTGGTGTCCGATACGCTGGCCGTCAGCCCCCCCGGCGAGACCGTTTTCCAGTTGCACGCTCTTTCGCTCACCGACGGTCATGAGATGTTGAATGGCCCCGTGACCATTACCGCTACAGTCCCGGGAACCGGGAGCGGCTCGAGTGGCGGTTCGCTCTCCTTCGATCCTTCGCAACAGTTGCAGCGCCCCGGACTGGCTCTCGTGAACGGTACGGTTTACATCGCCTTCGGATCGCACGGTGATGCCGGCGCCTATCACGGCTGGCTCATGAGCTACGACGCATTGAGCTTGAAGCAAATTGCCGTCTTCAACACTTCGCCGGATGGCGAAGGAGACGCAATCTGGCAATCCGGCCGGGCACCGGCGTTCGACGGCAAGGGCAATCTGTTTGTCATCATCGGCAACGGCGACTACGACGGCATCTCCAATTTCGGCGAATCGGCTCTCCGGCTGTCCACACCGGATCTGAAGCTGCAGGATTGGTATACGCCTCAGGAATGGAGCACTTGGAACATCCGGGATTATGATTTGGGCTCGAGCGGGCCGCTGCTGATCCCCAACTCGGATCTGATGGTCACTGCGGGCAAGGCGGGAATGCTGTATTTGCTCCAGACGAGCTCGCTAGGCCACGTAGGTCCCGACAATACCAACACCGTGCAGGGAGTTCAAATCACGCAATCCAGCGTGTTCACCATGGCGCTGTGGGCTACGCAAAGCAGCCCGATTGTTTATGAGTTTGAAGCTGGCGGCGCATTGAGAGCGTTCCAGATCGCCAACGGGGCCTTCAATGCCGCTGAGCTTTCCGAGTTCGATCCGCCGACTTCCTCGGTGTACGCCGGGCTGGCCGTCTCGTCGAATGGTGTCACCGATGGAACCGGTATCGTGTGGCTCACCACCGGCAATTATGGCATCGCTGGGGCTCCAGGCACACTGCATGCCTTGGATGCATCGAATCTCTCCAACGAGCTCTGGAACAGCGACATGTCCGGCGCGCGCGACACTTTGGGCCGCTTGGCGAAGTTCGCTGCCCCGACGGTGGCCAATGGCCGCGTGTTTGTTCCGACCTTATCAAACACGCTCGTGACTTATGGCCTCTTACCGAACGGCCAGGCGCCAATCGGCGCGGCTCAAATCGCTTCAGTTGTAAACGGGGCCAGCTTCCTATCCACGCCGGTGTCGCCTGGAGAACTGGTTACGATTTACGGCGCGAATCTGGGGCCGGTTGGCGGCAACAACGGCCAGGTGGATCAGGACAATCACGTCACCGCGTCGCTGGCCAACGCGCAAGTCCTTTTTGACAACGTGCCGGCGCCATTGTTATATGCGTCCTCCGGCCAGTTCAACGTCGTTGTACCGTTCGGAGTGGCTGGCCCCACCACGCAGATCCAGGTGCTCTACCAGGGCCAGGTCATGGCATCGACAACCGTTCCGGTTCAAGCGGCATCGCCCGCCTTCTTCGCGCTGAAAGGGATGGGCGGCGGCCAGGGCGCAATCCTGAATCAAGATTGGACGGTGAACACGAGAAACAATCCCGCGCCGCGCGGCTCCTACGTGGTTCTCTATGCCACCGGAGGAGGAGTCACGAATCCCCCTAGCATCGACGGCGCAATCACCGGCGGCCCTCCGTACGCCATGCCGCAATTGCCGGTCTCGGTCTTCATCGGCGACGTCCAGGCCCCCGTGCTGTATGCCGGTGCAGCCCCGGGAATCATCGCCGGCGTTTTGCAAATTGATATCCAGATTCCCCAGTCAGCCAATCCCAGTTTCGCCGATCAGCTGACGCTAAAAATTGGCGACTACGTGAGTCCCACGGCGGTCACCATCGCCATCCAATAACTGAATTTCAGCGCGTAGTTGACCTGCTATGATTGGGAACTCATGAGCGAACAAAAGCAGTTTCGGCCCTTTGTCCCTCAGAACGCTCAGATGGCGGAGTTCACGCTTCGTGCAGTGCTGCTTGGGCTGTTGTTGACCGTGGTGCTGGGAGCCGCCAACGCCTACCTCGGCTTGCGCGCCGGGCAAACGGTTGCGGCCACATACCCGGCCGCGGTGATCAGTATGGCGGTCTTGCGCCTCCGCAAGGGGTCCATTCTCGAAGAAAATATCTCCCGCACGGCAGGAACCATTGGAGAGTCCGTTGCCGCGGGCGCGGTGTTTACGCTGCCGGCCTTCTATCTGGCACACGTCTGGGCGCCTCCTCAGATTCCGAAAGGGCTGGGCTTTTGGGCCAGCATGGGCGCGCTTGCGGCCGATCCGAGTTATTGGAAATCGACGTCGCTGATGGTAGTGGGCGGGGTACTCGGCGTGCTTTTCGTTTCTCTCATCCGGCGTGTGATGGTGGAGGACCCCGAGCTGCCGTTTCCCGAATCTGTCGCCGCGGGCGAGATTCACAAAGCGGGGCGGCACGGCGCGACTGCCGCGAAATACCTCTTCTACAACATCGCCTTTGGAGCGGCTGTTTATCTGGCTGGAGTCTTCAACGTGTTCGCGCCGGATCACGACTTTTTCTTTGGCGTCGGCCAACTGGGTAAGAGCACGCTTCGGCTCGGTCCTGCCGGCAGCCCGCAGGTGCTGGGTGCCGGCGGCATCTCTACGGTCGCCGCTCCCACCGTGAGTCCCGCGTTCATCGGAGTCGGGTACATCATCGGCCCGGAGCTCGCCGCGCTCAACTTTTCGGGCAGCGTGGTGGTCTGGGGCATGCTCATTCCTCTGTTGATCTTTTTCCTAGGCCCGCAGCTGCAATCGTACCTGCCTGCCGGAGCCTCTAACCAAGACTGGCTGGGGTTGGCCAATGGGGTGTGGCGCTACATCGTGCGCCCCGTGGCGGTGGGCAGCATGATGGTGGGAACGTGCTATACGCTGTTCCGCATGCGGAAGAATCTGCTGGCCGGGCTTGGCAAGGCTCTCAGAGAACTAAAGGGCGGCGCGCCGGATCTGAAGTCGCTCCAGCGCACGGAGCGCTATATGAGCTCGAAGACCGTATTCTCTCTGATCGGCTGCACGTTCCTCCTAATGTGCGTCTTGTACATTTACCTTTCCGGTCTGGTGACCGGTGGCATCGCCGCAGCCCTGGTGATGTTGATCGTCGGATTTTTCTTCGCGACCGTCTCGGGTTACCTGGTCGGAGTGATCGGATCTTCCAACAATCCAATCTCGGGTCTGACGCTCTCAACACTCGTGATTGCGGCCTTGCTCATGGTCTTCCTGGGCGTCTCGGGCACGAGCGGGGTGATCGCCGTCCTCGGTGTTGCGGCCGTGGTTTGCGTATCGTCGGCGGTTGCCGGCGAGCTCCTGCAGGATTTCAAAGTCGGCTACATACTCGGGGGCACCCCGCGGAGTATTCAGATTACGGAATTAATCGCGGTTGTAGTGGCCAGCGTAGTGATGTATTTCCCGCTGATGATTCTTTATTACGGCAACATCAATCGGGGCGGAACGGGCTTCGGAGACACGGCGCTCTCGGCGCCGCAGGCTGGACTCATGGCCTCGTTGGCGCAGGGCATCGTGGGCGGCGACATGGCGTGGCCGCTGGTGGTGACCGGCATTCTGCTTGGTTTCGCCATGATTCTGTTCAAGGTCCGCAGCCCCATGCTGGTGGCGATCGGCATGTACCTTCCGATCCAGATCACCTCCGCCATTTTCGTTGGCGGCGTGATTCGCTGGTTCACCGATTCACACGCGCGCCGCACGGGGCTCAATGAAGCGCAGCGGGCACGGGTGGAGAACGTCGGTGTGTTGGTCGCCTCGGGCTTAATCGCGGGAGAGGCACTGGCCGGACTGGTCAAGGCACTCTATGATTTCCAGGACAAGAGCTTGCCGGTTATTTTCGCCGTTCCGTCGTACTGGACCGGTATCGCCGTGATGGCGTTAATTGCCCTGGTTCTGATCCGCATCCCGCTTGCCAACGCGGGCAGCCCCGACGAGCCCGCGCCTCCCGTAGCGATGATGTAAGCGCCGGCACGAACCGCGCTGCAACCCACTCCCACGGTCCATCGTCTGAATTGCAGGGAAGAAGGATCGGCCGCTGGCGCCCGTTGTTTTCGCGCATCGGCGGCCGATTTCTGCGGTGCCGCTCCGCGATCCTTTACCATTAGATATTGTCCCGCATTAGTTCATCCGCCGAATCCCGCTCCGCCAGTTGGGCGCAGCTGTATATCGGGGTCGCCTTCACCACCCTGGCCACGCTGATCCTGGAGCTGTCGCTCACACGGATCTTCTCTGTGGTTTTCTATTACCATTTCGCCTTTCTGGCGATTTCCATTGCACTGTTTGGACTGGGCGCAGGCGGCCTGTTTTCCTACCTGGTGGCGAGTCGCTCGGGCAGCATCGATCGCCGGCTCGGCATGCTGGCCGTCCTCAATGCCCTGGCGGTCCTGGCCTCCCTGGTCTTCATTCTGACGCGGGCGGGCGAACTCGGCATGGTCACTCTTGCGGGCGTCTATTTCGCAAGCGCGCTGCCGTTCTTTTTTTCCGGCGTCATTGTCTCCAGCGCCGTGGCGGAAGGCATCCGGCGCGTGGATCGCGTCTACTTCTTCGATCTCCTGGGCGCTTCTGGCGGCTGTCTGCTCCTGGTGCCCTTCCTCAGCTACCTGGGCGGGCCGAACACGGTCCTCTCAGCCTCCGTCCTGTTCGCAGTCTCGGCTGCCATCTGGTATCACCGTGCGGGAGCGCCGCACGGACGAGCGGGGGCCGTCACGCTGGCGCTGGTCCTGGTCGCGCTAATGGTTTACAACGGGCGTTCCCACTGGATCGACGTTCGCTACGCCAAAGGCAGCCGGATCCCCAAGGAGATGTTCGTACAATGGAACCCAATTTCCCGCGTGGCCGTCGTCAATCATGTGGCTGAACACGATCTTGAGATCGTGATTGATGGAGATGCGTCCACCGGCATTCCCACCTTCGATCTTGCCCATCTTACGCCGCAGGAACGTGATACGCTGCTGCACCAGGGCCCGGGCTTTCCTTACATGCTGCGGCCAGGCGCCAAGACGCTGGTCATCGGCCCGGGCGGCGGATGGGACGTGGCTCGCGCCCTCACTTCAGGGAGCCGCGACATCACCGCCGTCGAAATCAATCCCATCATCGCCCGCACGATCATGCAGCGCCGCTTTCCGGACCTGAGCCACCGGCTGTACTCCCGTCCCGAGGTGCACCTGTTCATCGAAGATGGACGCAGCTTCGTGCGCCGCAGCCCGGACAAATACCAGGTGCTGCAGGCGACTTTAGTCGATACTTGGGCGTCCACGGCGGCGGGCGCGTTCGCACTTTCGGAGAACAATCTCTACACTACCGATGCCTTCCGCGATTATCTCTCGCATCTGACCGACGACGGACTGATGGCTTTCACGCGCTGGGGCTTCCAGCCACCGCGGGAATCGCTGCGGCTCATCTCGCTCGCGATGGCGGCACTGGCCGAGTTGGGCGAAACACAGGCCTCGCAACACGTCGTGGTTTTGCGCGATCAGGCCAGGAACGTGACCGGCTGGGGAGCTTTGGATACGATCCTCGTGTTCCGCAAGCCGCTGTCGGACGCCGACGTCGCGCGAGTAAGAAGCGACTTGAGCCAGACGAAGCTCCAGCCGCTCTACGTTCCCGGCGACCTGCCGTCGAATGAGTTCGGTCAGCTCTTGAAAGCTACTGATCCCGAGACGTTCTGGCAAAACTATCGATACAACGTCACGCCGGTCGACGATGATCGCCCATTCTTTTTCTACACGGTTCAACCGCGTGATTTTTGGAGCTTTCTCAAATCCGGTAGTCAGGCGGCGGACTATAAGATCAACCGCGCCCTGCCGCTCCTGTTCGAATTGCTTGGTATCAGCGTGATCGCGATCGCCGTCGTGCTGGCCCTGCCTCCGCTTCTTTTGGGATCGCGCCTGCCAGCCGAAAAAGGCGAACGCCGTTTCCTGCTGTATTTCGTCTGCATCGGCGCCGGATACATTCTGGTACAGGTAGCGCTGATCCAAAAATTCGTGCTCTTTCTGGGCCATCCCACCTACGCATTGACCGTCATCGTTTTTTCGATGCTGATTTCGAGCGGCTTGGGCAGCTACTTCAGCCGCCGTCTGATTGGCGACTTCGGTACCGGGCGCCTGGTAGCGGCGCTGATGGCCGTGGCCGCGGCGGTCTCCGCACTGGCCTTCTTAGCATCACCGTTAAGCGAGTTCGGAGTCGGATGGCCGCTGCCTGTCCGCGTCTTGACGACGATTGCTCTCATCGCTCCAGCCGGCTTCCTGATGGGGATTCCGTTTCCCAGCGGAATGACGCGTCTGGAAGAACGTTATCCGCAAGCCGTTCGCTGGGCCTGGGCCTTGAACGCGGCGGCCAGTGTGCTCGGCTCCGTGGCAGCCATTTTCCTGGCGATTTACATCGGGCTCCGTGCTACGGTGCTGGCGGGCGCGTTCTTGTATCTGGCCGCATTGGCCGTGGCGCTGCTGCATCGGGAAGCCGTGGAGGTAGCGGCGCCGGCACAAGCCGAAGTGGGTTTCTGACGTGGACTCCGGGAAGCTTCCGATCGCACTTGTCCTGTTGGCCTGCCTTGCCGGCCCCGGTCTCGCGGAGTCTTCTCCGAGCCCTCCCCAGCTGCGCCTGGGCGATGCGGTGCAGCCCTCTCGCTACGCAGTCGATCTCACCGTGGTTCCCAACCGCGACACCTTCCAGGGCATTGTCGACATCGACATCGATATCCGCACGCCGTCGCAACTGATCTGGTTGAACGCGACTCGCCTGACCATCCAGGAAGCCATCTTCCAGCCCGCGACTCGCGCGGCCGAGCATCCGAGAATCGTTCCCGGCGGAGAACAGTTCATTGGATTTGCCTTTGATCATCCGGTCTCCGGCCAGGGCGTCTTGCACGTTGCCTATCAGGGCTCCGTCAGCCGCACCGACAGCGCGGGCATCTTTCAAATGAAAGAAGACGGCCGCTGGTACGCCTACAGCCAGTTCGAACCCACCGACGCGCGCCGCGCCTTTCCATGTTTCGACGAACCCAGCTTCAAAGTGCCGTGGCAATTGACGCTGCATGTGCCCGCCAACGATCTGGCGCTTTCCAATACACCGGTTTTGTCCGAATCCGCCGCGCGCGATGGCATGAAGACCGTCAAGTTCAAAGCGACGCCGCCCCTGCCCAGTTACTTGGTCGCTCTCGCGGTGGGGCCGTTCGACATTGTCGACGCTGGACCAGTCGGCAATACGCCGGTCCGCGTCATTGTTACTCATGGCAAGGCGCCCGAGGCCCAGGAAGCAGCCGCAGCGATACCGCAATTACTGAAGCTCCTGGAAGACTACACCGGCATGCCGTTCCCCTACGAGAAACTGGACTCGGTGGTCATGCCAGTCAGCAATTTCGCCATGGAGAACGCCGGCCTGATCACCTACGGCGAGTCGATGCTGTTGGCCAAGCCCGCCGACGACACCATCAATCACCGGCGCGAGATGGCGACGCTCTGCGCGCACGAAATGTCTCATCAGTGGTTCGGCGACTCGGTGACCACCGCCTGGTGGAACGACACTTGGTTGAACGAAGCGTTCGCCACCTGGATGGAAAACAAGATCCCCGGCGAATGGAAGCCTGCGTGGGGCATGGACGTGTCCATCGCGCGTGACCGGCTGGGCGCCATGCGCCTGGATGAGCTGTCTTCGGCGCGCAGCGTCCGGCAGCCCATCGAATCCTACGACGATATCGCCAACGCGTTCGACGACATCACGTATGAGAAAGGCGCCGCCGTGATCGAGATGTTCGAGCATTGGATCGGCCCCGAAAAGTTCCGCGATGGCGTTCGCCGCTACCTGAAGCAGCACGCCGGGGGAACCGCCACCGCCGCCGACTTCGAAGCCGCGATCAGCGCCGCGGCGGGACGCGATGTCGCCCCGGTGTTCGACAGTTTTCTCGACCAAGCCGGTCTGCCCGAGGTTTCGGTCACGCTGCACTGCGGTTCCAAGCCCGCGGTCGCCCTTGAACAGAAGCGCTCCATGCCTCCAGGTTCGCGCAACGCCCCCGAACTCTGGAAAATACCTGTTTGCATGGCTTACGAATCCGGCGGCGAGGTCCATCACCAGTGCGACGTCATCGCCACTGCCAAGGCGGAGGTTGTTCTTGAGGCCGCCAACACCTGTCCGGCCTGGTTGCTCGCCGATGACGCCGAGGCCGGCTACTATCAAACCCTCTACAAAGGGAATCTGCTGAAGAAGTTGCTGTCGGACAACGGACGCCATCTCACCGCCGCTGAGCGCGTGGGCGTGCTCGGCGAGGTGAATGCACTTGTTGGTACCGGCGACGTTTCGCCGCGCGCCGCTCTGGAACTTGTGCCTGAGTTCAGTCACGATCCGAACTGGCAGGTAGTGCGTTCTGCCGCCGACATCGCCAGCTTGTTGCGGCACGGAGATGTTCCCGCCGACCTTCGCCAGAAAGGCGTCCGCTTCATCCGCCAGCAATTCGGCGACCAGGCGCTGGCTTTAGGTTGGACTGCCAAGCCAGACGATACCGACGACAAGCGTCTGTTGCGCGAGAAACTGGTTCCGTTCGTCGCCTCTGCCGGCGGAGAAAAGCAGTTGATCGGCGAAGCCGGTCAACTCGCCAAGCACTGGCTCAAGGATCGCGACGGGCTACCCCCGGAGATGGTCGGCCCTGTTCTCAACGTCGCGGCTGAATTCGGCGGACCGGATCTGTTTCGTCAACTCCGTACAGCGGCCGCGGCCGAGCACGATCATCTGGTCCGCGAGCGCATGCTCGATGCCCTCGGCTCCTTCCGGAATCCCGAAGTCGCGAAAGCTTCCCTCGATCTGCTGCTCTCGAAAGACTTCGACGCGCGCGAGTCCTTCTACCCGCTGCTGTTCGGGCCACTGGCTTACGCCGAGACTCGCGACCTGCCGTTTGAGTTCGTCAAGCGGCACTTGAATCAGCTTCTGGCGCGCGTGCCTCGCGACGCCGGCGATGACTATGCGGCCAGCCTTCCGCAAGTGGGCGGCGCGTTCTGCGACGCATCGCACCGAGCCGAACTTGAGAGCTTCTTTGCCGATCGCGTGAAAGCTTATACCGGAGGGCCCAGGACGCTCGCGCAGACGCTGGAGGGAATCGACCAGTGTATCGCCGACCGCCGGAAGCTGACGCCCGAGCTCGAAGCATTCCTCAACGACGACGGAAATACGATCTGAGCCGCGACCGTAAGGGAGCGATTCTAAACCAACGCTAGGGGGCGAATCGGCGATCCCGTTCCTCCCCGAATCTTCATCGGCGCCCCAATGAACGCGAACTCATAGACACGAGCGCGCGCCAGTTCTTCCAGATTCAGCGCCTCGATGATGTGAATCCCTCGCTCCACCAGCAAATGTACATGCACCGGCATGCGCGGTGCAGGCACCTTCTCGAACGCCAGCGTGTCGGACCCGGCGGCATAGATGCGCCGCTCACTCAGCCAGCGCGCCGCCTCCACCTCGGGGCCGGGCCCGCCCACCACATGCCCCAGTCCGCCGGTCACGAAGTGGGCCGAATTGGTGAAGTAGCGCGCCCATCCCGTGCGCAGCAGCACGACGTCGCCCGCCTGCGGTACGACATGCGCCGCCTTCGCCGCGGATTCCAGGTGATCGGCCGTGATGGAGAAATCCGTCGGCAGCATGTCCATGCCCGCCATTCCGGCCACATCCAGCAGCACGCCACGCCGTAGAATTGGAGCGATTGTATCTACCGATAGCACGCGAAAACCGCCCGCGTCGCTCTGTACGGCGTTGGCTTCAATCCCGCCGTAGAGCTTGCCGCCGCAGGCGAAGTGGCACAGTGCATCAATATGCGTGCCGACATGGCCGCCCAGAGCAAACGCTTCCGCCGACGAGCTGACACCCCCTTCATAGTTCATGTCGCCATGCTTGCGCGTGAGGCCGAACAGGAACGGCGGATGCGTTGGAAAGTGCGGCATCCCCGCGAAATACGGCTGCGCCAGGTCGTAAACCTTGGCTTGCTGAATCAGGTCCAGAAGCTGGCTCACCGGCGGCGCCCTTCGGCCGGCTTGCGCTTGGCGTGCCGCATGCGCACCTTGGCGGGGACCACCGGTGGCTCCTTCGATGCCCATCTCCCCAGGCGGTACTCGCGATGATGACCCGCCGTGAGATTGGTGATCCGCACAGTAACGCTTCCACTGGCGTCGATCGAATATTTTTCCTCGATCTCATGCGACTGCGCGGCAGACGAATGCTGTACCGACACTTCATCCAGGTTCTGCAACGCCGGATCGAAGGCAAACCGAATCTCATCCCAGACCGTCACTTCGCCCGATGGCTGTCCGTCCTCCTCAATGTGACTGCACTCCAGATAACGGAAATGCCCGATGTTGTGCACCGGAGTGTAGCGGCGCTGGATCTCGAGCGGCCGCTCACCCGGGCCCGGTAGCGCCGCGCCCTTGGCAAATAGAGGGTCGAAGATCATCTTGCGTCCCGCCTCGCCCTCGCGCCAGACGCCGAAATAACGCGTGAACTTCTCCCGCAGCACATAGCCTGCCTGTTGATCGGCCTGGATCGCCAGACCGATGGCCGTTGCCGCGCGCGCATGCATGGACCGCCGCACACGCTTGCCGAACCGCTCCCGCAGAACGCGGCTGACGATGGGCAATTCGCTGCCGCCGCCGGTGACGTATAGCGCCTCGATGCCCGTACCGGCGTGAGCGGCGATCAGGTCCTCCACCACGTGCAGCGTCTCGTCCACCAACTGCCGGCATCGCTCATAATAGTCGGCCACCGACACGGTCACGGTACCTAAGCCTGGCTGCACGCTCTCCAGGTCCACGACGATGCGGCGCGAGTTGGGATTTAGAGCCTCTTTGCGGATGCGGCATTCCTCGAGCAGCCGGAAATGTTCGGCTTGAGAGAGGCTGTTGCGTTGTTCCTCGGTGGTGGCCAACTCAGCCAGGACCTCGTCGAAATCATCGCCGCCCAACGTCGGCACGCCCTCGCTCGCCAGCGGCCGGTGCGTCCTCTCGCCCACCTCCACCATGGACGCGTCGAAAGTTCCGCCGCCCAGATCGTACACCAGAACTACGCCATTGATCTTGGTCTTGTGGCCGAACTCGATGCTTGCGGCGGAAGGCTCGTTCAACAACCCGATCACATCGCATCCCGCCGAGCGGAACGCCTCCACCGTCAAGAACCGCTGGTTGCTATTGGCATTGGCGGGAACGCCCAGCATTACTTCCAGTTTTTCTTGCGGCAGCAGGTTCCGGAGTGACACGGCCATTTCGCGCAGCACCTGGATCAGGGGCACGGTCTGGTCGCCCAACTCCAGAATGGTGTTGGGTCCGGCGTCCTGCAGCACCCGTTTCAGCGAGCGGATTACGGTCCAGTCCGGCTGCTCTTGGCAGGCCCATGCATCCCAGCCATACAGCCGTTCCGCGCCGCGAACCGCAATCAGCGACGGAATCCAGTCCACATGCCCGCCGTCCGGCCGTTCAAACGAGAACAGCGGATAATTGCCGCGATCCACGGCTGCCACGACGGTGCGGGTGGTCCCAAAATCAATTCCTAATCTCACCGAAGACCTGATTTCATATCGGTAGTGCCTTAATCGCGATTGTAGCTCACCCTGTCTTCTTGACAGACCGCCGCGCGGCACGTAGTGTCAAAGTGAGCAGGCATGTTCGACAAATTCTACGGCAACGAAAAAGTCGCGCGGATGCTTTTCGATCTCGCCTCCCGCGAGCGAATGCCGCAGACCATCCTGCTGGACGGCCCTGAAGGCGTGGGCAAAGCAACGCTGGCCCGGCGATTCGCTGCCGCCCTGCTGGGCGACGCCGCCAAAATCGAACTGGACGATCTGAGCCTGGAACCCAACGTCGAAGCCATCGCCGAGCGCGAAAAATGGCCTTCCGACAAGCGCAACGAAGACCCGCTGCTGTTCGCGTCCCACCCCGACTTCCTCACCTTTCCACCCGACGGCCCATTGCGGCAGATCAGCATAGAACAGATGCGGCTGTTGAAGGAGCGCGCACAGTTCAAGCCTCTGCATGGCGGACGGCGCGTTTTCCTGATCGATCACATCGATCGCGCGAACGAACAAGCCGTGAACTCGGCTCTCAAAACACTGGAAGAGCCGCCCGCGCACCTTGTCCTGATTTTGACAGCGGAGAATCCTTACGATCTGTTGCCTACGGTTCGCTCGCGCACTGTGCAGTTCCACCTGGGGCCGCTCGCCAATGCTGAAATGCGGGCGTTCGCCGAAACACGCGGGCTTTCCGGCGCCGAGCAGCGCATTGCGTTGGCAGCCGGAAGTCCCGGCCTGGCTCTTTCAATGGATCTGGAAGTCTACGAGGAGCGCCGCTCGGCGATGATGGATCTGCTCGAAGTGGCCGCCGGCCGCGCGCCCTTCGCCAAATGGGCCCGGCAAGCCGAAGCCATGGGGCCGCGCAAGACCGAAAAGCTGGATGCCCTGCTCGGCATTCTCTACGTGCTGCTCGAGGATCTGCTGTTTCTGGCGCAAGGTGCCGGCGAGATCCGCAACGCCGATATTCGCCGCGATCTGGAAACGCTGGCCGCGCGCGTTTCCTTCGATTGGATCCGCGCCGCCGTCCGGCAGGCCGACGAGATATCCGCGCTGGTGCGCCGCAACATCCAGAAGACCATCGCGCTGGATGCACTGGTCGTTCATTTGCGCCCGTTTATCGTGTGACCGCGCCTGGAAAACTAGCAGACTCACGGTATTGCGGCGCATCCGTCGATGTGCTTCAATAACGGTAGTTGAACTTCTTATAATCCTCCGAATGGCCCCGGCCGGATCTTGCGTGTTTCCGGGCCTGACTGGATCATCTCGAATAGGTGGGAGCGTGCCGTGGAGTCCGGAAATCGTAAGCTCATTCGTCCGTCCTTGAACGAAATGAAAGAACAAGTAAATCGCCGTACCAATAACCACCAGAAGAAAGCTGCTCCACCGGACCAAACGAACGCCGAGAACTTTTACTACATGAAGCAAATGCAGGCCAAGACCCCGATGGTCTTCGTCATGAAAGACGGCGAAACCCTGCAAGGCGTCATTGAGTGGTACGACAAGATCTGTTTGAAGGTCAATCGCGATGGCGAGCCGAATCTGCTGATTTTCAAGCCCAACATCAAGTACATGTACAAGGCGTCGTCGAGCGACTAGTCACTCTTTTGTAACGCTTTCTCGCGCAGGGCCAAGCGGTATGCGCGCCTCTGGGCAGCTTCTTCATAGCGCCGCCGTTCCGTTTCCGTCTCCGGAATGACGGGTGGAACCGGAACCCGCCGGCCCTCACTGTCAATCGCGACGAACGTCAAATACGCCGACGAAGTGTGCTTGAGCTCGCCGGTCACCAGGTTCTCCACTTCGACGCGCACCCCCACTTCCATGGACGTGCGGAACGCGCGGTTCACGCTGGAGCGCAGCACGATGAGCTGCCCGATGCGGACCGGGTGCAGGAAGCTCATGTGATCCACGGAGGCTGTCACCACGGCGCAGCGCGAGTGCCGCACCGCCGCCAGCGCAGCCGCCAGGTCCACCAGGTGCATCACTTTTCCGCCCAGCATATTGCCCAGCGTGTTGGCGTCGTTGGGCAGCGCGAACTCCGAGTATTCCGAGATGGACTCGCGAACGAAGCGCCCCGGAAGCTCCGAACTCACCGTTCGTTCCGCCTTCTCAAGTAGCTTTCTAGAAAAGCTCCGGCCTGTCGCCGCAACGTCTCGCCGGACGCTGCGTCGAAATCGGAACCCGCGCGGCTCTCAATGAAACCGCTCTCGCCGGGCCAGCAGTCTTTTTCAAGAACATATTGGATGCGGACCAGCGTTCCAGTGTCTTCGCTGATGTGGAAGCGCACCGCGTCTGCCGCGGATGCCGCGGGAAACCACTCGCAGCGATTGCGTCCGTAACCAAGGTTGCAGATCTCGCGCATGCGATTCTCATCCGGAACAGCGGCGCCGGGCGCCCGGCACTCGCCCGCGTAAGCATCGCCCAGCGGCAACCGCGGCGGAACAGCCCATGGATTGCTCTCGAATCGCGCCAGCGGGTAGAAATACGGGCAGGCCACCGCCCGGTATAGTAACACGTAGGGACATGGCGACTAATCGAATGGAAGTTCTTCGCAACATGGTGGCGCAAAACCCGCGCGACAGCTTCGCGCGCTACGGCCTGGCGATGGAATATGTCAACAGTGGCGACCTGCAAGGAGCGATTGCAGAGTTTCGCGCGCTGCTCGAACACAATCCGGACTATGCCGCCGGATACTTCCACGGCGGCCAGGCGCTGGAGAAACTCGGACGCGTGGAAGATGCGCGAGCCATGTATGAACAAGGCATCCAGGTCACCGCGCGCACCGGCGATCAGCACACTCGCAGCGAACTGCAGGCGGCGCTGGACATGCTGCCGCTGTAGCGCCTAGTCCTTCTCGTCTTCCTCGCCCTTGTGCAGTTGTTGCGCCAGGAAGTTTTCCAGGCCCATTTCGCCGATGGCGTGGAGCTGGCCTTCCAGATAGTCGACGTGCTCTTCTTCGTCCTTGAGAATATCCTCGAACAGCGCGCGGGAAGCGTTGTCGCCCACTTCGACAGCCACTTTGACGGCCGAGTTCAAATGATGAACCGCGTCCAGCTCCAGCGCGAGATCGTTCTCGAATTGCGCCTTCACGTTCTTGCCGATCTTAATGGGGCCGATGTCGGTCATGTTGGGCATGCCCTCCAGAAACAAAATGCGGTTCATGAGCTTCTCGGCATGCACCATCTCTTCGATGGACTCCTTGCGATAATAGGCTGCCAGGCGGAAGTAGCCCCAGTTTTCGCACATTTTGGCATGCAGGAAATACTGATTGATCGCGGTCAGCTCGGCCTTCAGAGCTGTGCCGAGGTGATCCAGAACTTTGTCGTTGCCACGCATGATGTCGATTCTACAATGAATCCGGCGTGTTAGCATGACGACAGCAATGAAGAAATTGCTTGTGCTCATTCCCATGCTTGCCCTCGCCGCCAATCTTCCCGATCTCGCGCAGCTCGAAAAGATGACCGCGCGATTCGCGCCCACCGACCTGCGCGTAGACATCTCCAAGCTCTCGCCGGGAGACAAACAGGCTCTGGTGAAGCTGGTGGAAGCCTCGCGCGTGTTGAACGACATCTTCCTACAGCAGTTGTGGAGCGGCGACCAGGCGCTCTACGCCAAGCTGCGGCGCGACACTACGCCGCTCGGCAAGGCCCGCCTGCACTACTTCTGGTTGAACAAAGGACCGTGGTCGGACATTGACGACGACACCGCTTTCCTTCCCGATGTCCCGCCGAAGAAGCTTCCCGGCGCGAACTTTTACCCAGCGGACATGACGAAGGCTGAGTTTGAGGACTGGGTGAAGACGCTCTCTAAACCCGAGCGCGAATCAGCCGAAAGCTTCTTCACGGTAATCCGGCGCAACGCGGACAAGCACCTGCACGCGGTGCCGTACAACCTGGAATACGAAAAGGACCTCACACAGGCCGCGCGGCTTTTGGACGAAGCCGCCGCGCTTACGACGAATGCGTCGCTCAAAAAGTTCTTGACGTTGCGCGCCGCCGCGTTCCGCTCCAACAACTATTACGACAGTGATCTCGCCTGGATGGACCTGGACGCGCCCATTGACATCACCATCGGGCCTTACGAAACTTACAACGACGAATTGTTCGGTTACAAGGCGGCGTTCGAAGCGTACGTGAATCTCCGCGACGACGCCGAGACCGAGAAGCTCAAGTTCTTTTCAGACCATCTGCAGGAAGTCGAAAACAATCTTCCGATCGACGCGAAGTATCGTAATCCGAAACTCGGCAGCCAGGCGCCCATCCGCGTGGTAAACGAGATCCTCGCTACCGGAGACGGCGCGCATGGCGTGCAGACTGCCGCTTATAACCTGCCGAACGACGAGCGCGTCGTGGCGCAGAAGGGCAGCAAGCGCGTCATGCTCAAGAACGTTCAGGAAGCCAAGTTCCATTCCACCCTGGAGCCGATCGCTAAACGCGTCCTGACGCCCACCAGCCAGAAGGACCTGAGCTTCGAGTCGTTCTTCACGCACATCCTGGCCCACGAGCTGAGCCACGGCATCGGCCCGCACGAGATCACCGTGGGCGGCCGGAAGACCAACCCTCGCCTCGAACTGAAGGACCTTTACAGCACCATCGAAGAAGCCAAGGCCGACGTCACCGGCCTCTTCATGCTGCAGCATCTGGCGGACAAGAAGCTCATCGGCGGCGGTCCCGATTTCGAGCGCAAGCTCTACACCACGTTCCTGGCTTCAACATTCCGCAGCCTGCGCTTCGGTTTGAACGACGCGCATGGGAAGGGCATGGCGCTGCAGGTGAATTACATCACCGATAAAGGCGGTTTCATTGCGCATCCCGACGGCACGTTTGAAGTGAACTTGGCAAACGTCAAGCCCGCGGTGCGCGATCTGGATCACGATCTGCTGACGCTGGAGGCAACTGGCGACTATGACGGCGCCAAGCGCATGCTCGACGAACTGGGCGTGATCCGGCCGCAAGTCAAAAGAGCCCTCGACATGCTCAACGCCATTCCGGTGGATATCGAGCCGGTGTTCGTCACGGCTAACCAGCTCGCGCCGGAAGGCCGCTAGCTCGCGAGCTTGGAAATGTCGTTGTAAATCGCGAACGCAAGCACAGCCATCAGAAACACGAAGCCCAGCCGGAACACGGCTTCTTTGACGGTCAGGCTCAGATCGCGGCGCATGAACATCTCGACGATCAGCAGCAGAATCCCGCCGCCATCCAGGATTGGAATGGGCAGCAGGTTGATGATTGCCAGGTTCAGGCTCACCATGGCGGTGAGGAAGAAGTAGGCCATCGGGCCTTCGCGAGCAGCCTCACCCGACATCTGTACGATGCCGATCGGTCCGGCTAGCGACTTCGGCGACATCCGCCGCTCCACGATGCCGCGCAGAATCTGGTAGATCATCGTGGCGTTCTTAGCGTTCCAGCGGGCTGATTCCAGTAGCGCCTTCGGAAGCGACAGGCTGACAAATGTCACCTTCTCTTCCATGCGCACGCCGATCATGTATTCCTTGGTGCCATTGAAATCGCTCAAGACCGGCGTCATGGTGACCTGGGTCTGCTTGCCGTCGCGCGAATAGACAACGCTAACCGGCTTGCCGCCGTCGTTGCTGATCAGGTCGTGCACCTTGCCAGTGGACCGGACCGCCTGTCCGTTCACGCTGACGATCACGTCGCCCGCTTGGAGGCCCGCCAGGGCGGCCGGTTTGCCCGGCACGGCGCTGGCGACTTCGATGGTGCTCTGCTCGCCCCAGCCCGCGAATCCGGCGCCGCTCTTCGGTTCGAGTACCGGCGTTACCGTCACCATCTTGCGCTGCCCGTCACGCTCGATCCAAACGCTCAGTGGATGTCCGGCACTGGCCACTTCCTTGATGGCGATGTCGTCCCAGGTGGGATTAACCGTGTCGCCAATCTGCACAATGCGATCACCTTCGCGAATGCCTGCTTTCGCGGCGGCGCTGTCGGGCACTACATACCCGATCACCGGCGACGGCGTCGAAGGAACCTTCGGGAAACGCACCATGAACAGGCCCGTGATCACCGCAAGCGCGAGGATCATATTCATTGCCGGTCCGGCAAACATGATGATCAGCCGCTGCCAGCGCGGCTTGCTGAGCAGGCTGCGCGGCTCCACGACGCCTTCTTCTCCTGGCTGCTCGCCGGTCATCTTCACGTATCCGCCAAAGAAAAACACCGCCGAGAATCGGAAATCCGTTTCGCCTTTGCGGAAGCCGAACAGGCGCGGGCCAAAGCCGAAGCTGAAAGTCTCAACCTTGACGTCGAAGAAGCGCGCGGCCCAGTAGTGGCCGAGCTCGTGGATGAGGATCATGACGCCGATCAGGACCAGCGCCCACCACAAGTTTTGCAGGATGACCAAGCTCATGTCAGTAAGCCCTCACGGATAACCGGCTGCGCTCGCCGCCGGCGCTGTGTGCTCTTTCTTCGACAATCTGGCGCGCGACCAGGCGCGAGGACTCATCGATTTCCAATACTTCTGCCACGGATTGCGCCTCCCGGCCGGGGATGCGTTCCAGCGTTTCTTCGACTACGGCCGCGATGGCCGGGAAGGAGATTTGCCCATTGAGAAATGCTTCGACCGCGATCTCATCGGCTGCATTCAGCGTACAGGTGGCCGACCCGCCGGCTCGTTGAGCTTCGTAGGCCAGGCGCAGGGCGGGGAACTTGGCCAAGTCCGGCGCCGCAAACGTCCAGGTGCGCGCCTCGCTCCAATCCAAACGTGGCACCGGCGCGGCGTCGCGAGCAGGATAGGTGAGCGCATACTGGATCGGCATGCGCATGTCGGTGGCCGAGATCTGGGCGATCACGCTGCCATCGGTGTATTCGACCATCGCGTGCACCGTGGATTGAGGATGGACCACTACATCCACTTCATCGGCAGAAAAGCCGAACAGCCAACAGGCCTCGATGACCTCAAATCCTTTATTCATGAGGGTGGCTGAGTCGATGGTGATCCGCTGTCCCATCTTCCAGGTGGGATGATTCAACGCTTCGGCGGGGGTGACAGCCGCCAGCTCTTCGGCGGAAGTCTCCCGGAATGGCCCGCCCGAGGCCGTCAGGATCAATCGCGCTACCTCGCTCCGCTTGCCCGCGCGCAGGCATTGATGCGCCCCGTTATGCTCGCTATCCACTGGAATCAGCTCGGTGCCGGACTTTCGTGCGGCCTCCATCACCAATTTTCCGCTCGCCACCAGGACTTCCTTGTTCGCCAAACCGACACGCTTTCCGCGCACAATGGCCTGGTAGGTAGCATCCAATCCGGCCACACCCACGATGGCCGACATTACGAAATCCACTTCCGGGTCGGTCGCGGCTTCTACTCGGGCCTGCGCACCCCATCGCAGGTCCGGCCATACCTGGCGAGGCAAAGCCGTTTCCGCCAACCTACTGATTAGACGTCGCCGCACCTCGTCGGTTGCGGTCACCACTACCTGCGGGCGGAATTTGTGGATCTGACTGGCCAGCCGGTCGACATTAGTGCCTGCAACCAGCGCGTGGATTCTGTAGTGTTCCGGGTATCGCCCAACCACGTCCAAGGTGCTGACGCCAATGGACCCGGTGGACCCCAGGAGCGTAAGAGTCTTCAATCGCTCCATTATAGCGTCAATTGGAATCGGAGCTAGTGGCTCGTTCGAGTCGGGCCGCGGCGCACTTTACTCTCTCCACTTGGTACATAGGAAAGACCCTTTCGGGCGCCGGGGAGGATTGCTTCAGGGGTCTTTAATGAGGTTAGTCTCGCTTTGGTGGGAGTTGCCTCCCCGGCTTGATTCCAATACTAGTATATGAGTTTTCGGAAAGCAACAGTTTTTTGTAGATTTTATTTTCCCTTCACCTCGACCCCTCCCCAGCGCTCCATCACCCGGATGGTGGCGCACAGGTCGTCTTCACCGTAACCCTCTGCAATTGCAGCTTGAAACATCTGTACGGTCTGGCTGGTAAGGGGCATCGGCAGGCCCTGTTCCTGAGCGGATTCCAGCGCCAGACTGATGTCCTTGTGCATCCACTTTGTGGAAAAAGCGGTGCTGAAGTCCCTCCGGAAAACGAAAGGAGCCTTGAAGGCGATGAGACCGGACTTGGCGGCGCTATTGTTCAGAATCTCCAGCATCAGTTCGGGGTCGATGCCGCCTTTGGTGCTGAGCACCATGCCCTCGTTGAACGCCTGCATCAGGTTGGCAAGAATGAGGTTTTGCGTCAGCTTGGCTTGCAGGCCCATCCCTGGACCTCCGCAATAGTAAAACTGCTTACCCATGGCTTCGAAGTATGGCTTCGTTTTTTCAAACACACCCTGGTCGCCGCCGATCATGAAGGTGAGAGTAGCGTTGGTGGCGCCGGGTGTTGAGCCGGTGCAAGGGGCGTCCAGGAAATGGATCCCCTTGGAACCCAGCTTTTCGCCGATCCGGCGGCTGGCCGCTGGCGAGATGGTGCTGGCGTCGGCGACCACCGTTCCGGGCGTGGCGCCGCCCATTACGCCCTTGGGTCCCGTAAAAACCTCCTCGGACATCGCCGTGTCGCCCACGCAAGCGAACACACATTCGGATTGTTCGGCCACCTGGGCTGGAGAATCGCAGGCAACCACGTTCTCTTCCTGCGCCAGTTTGTGCGCTTTGCTGGCCGTGTGCGACCAGACCGCCACTTGATGACCGGCGCGCTTCAGGTTGCGCGCCATCGGATACCCCATGAGGCCGAGGCCCAGAAAGCCGAGTTTTGCCATAAAAGAGATGGTAGCAGCGGAAGACAGAAAGCGGAAAGAGGCTTACTCTGCGGGGGCAGTAGAGAGGGTGTTCTTCGCGAGGATTTTCAGAACCAGCAGGTCCGAGGGGTGGAAGGTGGCCACTGCGACGTGATTGAGGTCGTCGTCCGACTGCGCGATGTGGCTGCGGATGAGCCTGCGCAACTGCTCTACCGTAACTCCAAGCTCCTGAGCGGCTTCGAGTTCCGAATACTGCGTCTTGTTAGCCTTGCCGGCGAGCGTGCCCAAATCCATGATCCTACTGCATTTTACAGGGCACGCTGCACCTGCCCAATCGGGCGGAGAACCTAGATGAAACCGTAGTATGCCCGACGGACCTTCGTACTAGAGGCCCTCTACCCGATATCGGGTACGACCTGCATCGCGTCGTTGAAACGATTGGTGAAATTGGCCATCGCGATGGTCAGAGTCAGCTCGACAATCTGGTCGTCATTGAAATACTGCTTTAGCTCCTGCAGTGCATTCGGGCGCAACGCTGAGGCGCCGCGGGTCATCCGTTCCGCATACAACAGGACCGCTTTCTCCTTGGCGTCGAACTTCGGGCTGCGCTGGTAGAAGGCAAGAGCCTGGATCTGTTCCTCGCTGATACCGTTCTTTTTGCCCGACGCCGCGTGAGCCCGGTGGCAATACTCGCAGCCATTGGTCAGCGCGGTTTTCAGATACGCCAGATCCTTGAGCTTCGGATCAACCGTGCCCTTGTCGATGATGGCGCTATAGAGCGGCATAAAGTGTTCCAGGGCTTTTGGAACACGCGCCATGGTGCCGAAGAAGGCGGGCATGTATCCGAAGACGTGAGTGAGCTTGTCGAAAATGGGCTGAACTTCCGCCGCGGCTTGCTCCTTGGCGAGCGCGCTTACGACAGGTTGAGCGGTGACAGTTGCTGTTGACATGAAATCTCCTTTTACTTGGACAATTTTGCCGCGGATTGGTTACGCCTCTGCGAGCTGACAATCCCCGTATTTAACCCGATGGTACTCAATCCGCCGAAGAAACGGGCGTGCTCGATTTTAACGCAGCGGTCCATGACGACTTCGAGGCCGGCGGCGCGGGCGCGTTCGGCGGCTGCTTCGTGAATCACGCCGAGCTGCATCCAAACTACTTTTGCGCCCACGGTGATGGCCTCTTCGACGATGCCGGGGACGGCCGAAGGATCGCGAAAGATGTCGACGATTTCGATGGGGCCGGGAACGTCGCCGAGCGAGGGATAGCTGCGGCGCCCAAGGATCTCTTTCTCGCGCGGGTTCACGGGTGTAACATCGTAACCTTCGGCGAGCATGTAGACCGCCGCGAAATGGCTGGGGCGGAAGGGATTCGCCGACAGCCCCACCATCGCGATGCGCTTGTACCGTTCCAGAATGCGCACGCGCTGGCCCGCGGTGGTCGCAAAAGGGCTCGCGTTCACGGGCGAATTCCCGCTGACGCCCTCGGCGGTCAAATCCGGCTGGCGCGCGCTAGCGCTTGATTCAGGTCCCATAGGATGTCCTCTATGTCTTCAATGCCTACCGACAGGCGGATCAGATCGTCGCTAATGCCGCAGGCTTGCTTTTCTTGGTCGCTCAGTTGCTGGTGCGTGGTGGAAGCCGGATGGATCACCAGGCTCTTGGCGTCGCCGACGTTTGCCAGGTGGGAGAAGAGCTGCAGGCTTTCAATGAATTCTTTGCCGGCCGCCAGTCCGCCGCGAATGCCGAAGGTCACAATCGCGCCCGCGCCTTGCGGCAGGTATTTCTGCGCGAGGCTGTGATAGGGGCTGGAGGCAAGAGCGGGATAATTCACCCATGCGACTTGCGGATGGCTGCACAGATGCCGCGCGACATCGAAGGCGTTACGCGAGTGGCACTCCATGCGCAGAGGCAACGTTTCGAGCCCCAGCAGGAACAGGAACGAGTTGAACGGGCTGAGCGCGGGGCCGAAATCACGGAGGCCCTCGACGCGAGCCTTCATGATGTAGGCGAAGTCACCGAACGTTTCGTAGAAGCGGATGCCGTGATAGCCTTTGCTCGGCTCGAGCAACTGCGGGAACCGGCCGCGGTCCCAGGGAAAACGCCCGCTATCGACGATGACGCCGCCGATGGATGTGCCGTGGCCGCCGATAAACTTGGTGGCCGAGTGCAAGACGATGTCGGCGCCGTGCTCAATGGGGCGGCACAGGTAGGGCGAGGCGAAGGTGTTGTCGATGATCAGCGGCAGATTGGCTTCGTGCGCGACTTTGGCGACCGCTTCGATGTCCAGCACGTTCAGCAGCGGGTTGCCGATGGTCTCGCCATAGAGCACGCGCGTGCGCGGCGTGATGGCGCGGCGGAAATTTTCGGGGTCGTCCGGGTCGACGAAGATAGTGTCGATGCCCAGGCGCCGGAAGCTGACGTCGAACTGCGTGTAGGTTCCGCCATAGAGGTTCTTGGACGCCACGATTTCATCGCCTTGGCCGAGCAGGCTGCTGATGGCGATGAATTGCGCCGCCTGCCCGCTCGCCACCGCCAGCGCTCCCACGCCGCGTTCGAGCGACGCCACGCGCTCTTCGAACACCGCGGTGGTGGGGTTCATGATGCGCGTATAAATGTTGCCGAAGCGCTGCAAGTTGAAAAGATTGGCGGCGTGCTCGGAGTCTTCGAAAACGTAGGAGGTGGTCTGATAGATGGGAACCGCGCGCGAGCCGGTGTCGGTGTCGGGCCTGTGCCCCGAGTGCAAGGCGCGGGTGCGGAAGCCGAACGTGCGGTCGGGAAGGGGGGCGGCTGGCCGTTGCGGCGTTTCGTCCGGCATACGTCCGATTGTACGCCGGGGGAGGCCGAGTAACGGAGATGAGGGGATCACGAGCATCGCGGGCCACGTTTCGCGTGCAATGCTCTCGCGATACTCGCAACGTTTCGGATAGAGGCAATAGGCCGAGTCATCTTGTGATCACGCCGTGCTAGTCAAACCTCCGGCAACCGGCCTGCAGGACCCATTCTCAAATTTTGCGGGATCGAATCTAATGGAAGGGCCCAATCCTGGCGAGCTCTGAGTCCAGGCGCTGAATTTCTGCTTCTCGGTACGCCGAGAGCCGAGGCCCCCCGGTGACGTGCTTCCAGGCATCGCGGCTCTTCGTGAGCCAGACGCGGGCTTGCTGAGGCTGGCCGGTCCGGTAGATCCGGCCCAACTCGCCATAAAAATATGCGCGCAGCCACCCGGTGCGGACTAGCTTGGGGTCGCCCTCGAGGGTGGAGCCCAGTCTGGCGGCAACTTGGCCCGCTTCGTCCACTAGGTTGGCGCGCGCCAGAACGATGGCCAGTCCCAATTGGCTGTGCAGCACCTGGCTTGGGGTTGCGAGCCCGGATGCGACCCCCGCCTGTGCATCGGCCAGCGCCTGCCGCGCCAGCCGCACTGCGTCAGTGTTCCGGCCCCGCGCCACCAGCGCCTCCGCAATGGTCGTTTTCAAGACCAGGGAATTCGCCAGGTACAAACCGTTGGCGCCATTCTTGCGAAGCAGTGGCGTGTTCAGACGGTCGGCTCCTTCCAGTCGCGCCAAGCCCTCCGCGGCTTGCCCCTGTTCCCACAGCACGGTTCCGAAACGAAGCTCTGCGCTGGCGAGGTCGAAGCGCGCCTTCTCATCCGACGGATCCTGTTGGACCAGCCACTCGGCGATGGCCACCGCTTTCCGCAGAACCTCCGCGGCGCCCGTGAAATCCCCAAGGTGCTCGCCTGCGCGAAAGCCCAACACGTCGCCGACGTGCCCGTAGGCGATCATGAGCTGCCGTTGGTTGACCACGTTCTGCGGGGAAGCACGAACCATGCGCTCGCGGACCTCAACCAGGTGAGAGTAAGTGGCCGCCGCCGAGTCGAGGTCTCCGCTTTGCGCCTGCAGGACCCCGAGGTTGCTGACGGCGTCCGCCAGGCCAGCCAGCAGGTTGGCGTCATCGGGCCGGCTCGCGGAGAGCTTTTCCGCGGCGGCCAGCGCCGACCGGGCCGCGTCGCCCGCCCCCCGGGAATCGCCCTTCGCTCGCAGCGCGCGGCTAAGGCTAAGGTCCAGGTCCACTGCGGCGACCAGCGTCTCGGCATCGCCCGGCAGGCGCGCCAGAAGCTGGTCCACGAACCGCCGCGCCAGACGGATGGATTCGATGGCCGCGGGAGCATCCGCTTTGGATCGCTGCAGGGCGGAGATGCGGCTGTACACCGATACCAGCAGCTTTGCGGTGGCCGGGTCGCGGCGCGAGTTGAGTGGAAGCAACAGCGCTTCCGCCCGGCGATAGCTCCGCATAGCGCCCGCCGGATCCCCCAGATTGCTGCTCACCGGATCGCCCTGCACCGTGCCGATCTTGATGTAGGCAGCGGCCACTTCACGCGTCACGTCCGTGTCGCCCCCGGCTTCCTCGGAGAGATTCTCCAGGTAGGTAAGCGCGGTGCTGACGATGGTCTTGCGGGCCTGCGTGGCGCCGGGAAGCGTGGCGATCTGATCGTGCACGTCGAACACAAACGATTTGGCGAGATTTCGAACCTGTTGGAAGCGGCGTTCCGCCCGCCGGGCTTGATACCAAGTGCTGGCCACGCCGCCGGCAGTGATCAGAATCACCAGGGCCAGCGCCGCCGCGGTGAGCGGAGCGCGGCGCACCCATTTCCCGGCGCGGTAGCGCAGCGAATCGGGCCGCGCCAGCACCGGGCGATGGCTCAGGTAGCGCTCCAGATCGCCAGCCAACTGCTCCACCGAGGTGTAGCGCTTTTCCGGCTCGGCGTGGGTGGCCCGCAGCACGATGTTGTCGAGGTCACCCTGGAGCTTGCGACGCGCCTCCGGCTTCACCTGGCTGGGCTTGGGAACGGGAGTGTGGCATACAGCGCGCTCGATCTCCTCAGCGGTGTAACCGGTAATCTGGTGAGGCTTGCGGCCTGTGAACAGTTCAAATAGAACGCCGCCCAGCAGATATACGTCGGTGGCGGTGGTGGCAGGGCGGCCCAGGATCTGCTCGGGGCTGGCATAGTCCGGCGTCAGAGGACGCGGGAACATGGTGGCGGTCTGGTGGCCCGCCACTGGCTCGGACTCCAGCAGCTTGGCGATGCCGAAATCGAGCAGCTTCGGAATGCCCTCGGCAGTGACCAGGATGTTCGATGGCTTGAGGTCACGATGCACCACCAGGTTCCGGTGCGCGTGACGTAGCGCATCGCACACCGGGAGCAGAAGGCGGCAGCGGTCCTCGATGGAGGCACCGCGGGAATCGCAGTATTCCGTGATAGGCAGGCCGTCGACGTACTCCATTACCAGGCAGGGCAGACCGTCGGAAGTGGAGCCGCCGTCGAGCATGCGCGCGATGTTGGGATGTTCCAGACGCGCCAGAATCTGCCTCTCCTGCCAGAAACGCCGCAGAACCTCAGCCAAGTCGGGCCCGCGCCGCACGATTTTGACGGCCACGAGTTTGTCGAACTCCTGGTCGACTCGGCGCGCCAAAAAGACTTCGCCCATGCCACCGCGGCCCAGCTCGCGCTCGATGCGGTAGGGTCCGATCATCTCGCCGGCGCGCCCGTCGGGCGAGTGCGCAGCCAGCGCTGCCGAATCCTGGATCACCAGGGCATGCAGGAATTTGGCTGCACCCGCATCGCTTTCGGCGAGCAGTTCCCGCACCTGGCGCCGCGTCTCGGGATCGGCGCATTCGCGATCGAGAAACGGTCCGCGCTCGCCGGCAGGAAGGTCGCTAGCGAGATCGAACAGACGCTTTAGTTCGGGCCATTCCATCGGCTAGACCTGCGGGCCGCCCCGGATCTCGCGCGCCAGCCAGGCTTCGGCGAGGCGCAATTCGCGGCTGATGGTGGGTGCGGAAACGTCCATAGCTTCGGCAATCTCGTCCAGGTTCAACCCGCCGAAGAACCGCAGCTCTACGGCTCGGGCCATGCGGGGTTCGTTCTGCTCCAGGCGGTCCAGGGCGCGGTCGAGATCGATGACGTCCCAGGGAGCACCCGGCATCTGCACGTGATCGGCCCACTCAGCGGACGCGCCGGGGTCGCGCTTGCGGGCATGCTTTCGTCGCGCATGGTCTAGCAACAATTGACGCATGGCCTTGGCGGCGACTACGAAAAAGTGCTTGCGGTCCTGCCAATCCGGAGTTTGTTTCTGCGCCACCAGCTTCAGGAACGACTCGTGGACCAGGCCCGTAGGCGAGAGGGTGTGGCCTGGATGCTCGGTCCGCATCTGCATCGCGGCCAGACGCCGCAATTCCTCGTAGACCAGGGGAATCAGAGCTTCCAACGCGCCCGGCTCGCCCACGCACCAAGCGCGCAGAAGCCGCGTGATCTCACCCCCGTCCGGCATCGGCCTTCAGCGTATCATGCAGCCTCCTGAACTGTTCGCTGCAAGGCCGGCGGTCTCGTTTCGGGAGTTACTCCGCTCCCGATTGCAGAATCGCGGGGTACGCCTGCACCAGGGTGAGGCCGGTAAAGTTGTCGATCAGCGCGAAGGTTCCCACGGCCAACCCGCCGGCGACTGTCCAGCACGGCTCAATCTCCACCCGCCTCGCTGCAGCGCCGATTTCCGGCCACCGCAGTTCCGCGAAGCCGGATGTTCCAGGCTGCAAGGTCGTCCGCGCTTCTTTGATCACGCGTCCTGCTGCATCGTGGAAGCGGAAGGTGACGTCACAGGCCATCGGGCCGGCCCCCGGAATGCTCGCCTCGTTGGGGCAGAATGCGCTGAGCCGCGCCGTGTCGAAAGGCGTGATGCCGGCCATTCCAAAGTCGACATCTCCGGTCCTGGGCACGGAACGGTCGCCCCAGTTGATCAGGATACGGGTCCGCAGCGTCAACACGTCGAAGACTTCGAGCGAAGCGAGGGCGGCGCCGCGGGTCACCTTCCAGCAAGGCTCGATCAGAACCGGCCCGGCGATTCCGCTTTGCGCCGCCGCCAGATCCACGAAGCCCGACGAGCCCGGCTGAATCGTCAAGGTGGCCTGCTTCAACACCCGGCCGCTGATATGCACGAATAAGAAGTCGACGTCGCAGGGTGTCGCCGAGCTGTCGTCGCAATAGGCGGTAAGGCGGGCGTTCTCCAAAAGAGTTATCTGGGTCAGGCCGAAGTGAGCAACGTCCGCCCTGGAGATGGCCGCCGTTGCCAGGATCAAGCAGGTTAGCTGAATGCTCTTATGTGCCGTTTTCGTCATAGTGGTTTCCTCTCTGAAACAAAAGCGCATTCGCCCAGGATTTCTTTCACGCGAAGGCCACCCATCGCGACTATCCGATGACCCAATAGTGCCCGTCGCCGATGACCTCTTCGGTTGGTTCGTCCGCATCGCGACGGCGCCCGGATGGGCAATGGGAACGGCCATTCCCGGCCGGCGCCAACGAATTGATGATCACTTGTAACGTTGTTTCTGAAGCCAGCTCAGCGCCGCTTCGACCACAGTGTCCTTCCCCGCCGCAACGTCATCGGGCTTCAGCCAGACACGTTGATCGACAGGGAATTCGCGGTGCGTCAGGTACTGGAAGGGCGCGCTGACCGCCCAGGCGTTCGCCTCGCCGACGCGGGTGTACCAATCCGGATCGAGGTTCAGACTGGTTCCCAACGAATCTTGCGTGGGAATCGTGAACGCGGCTGAGGTCGACTTGCCGAAGGTGCGGGCGTGCGGCAGGAATGTCGTCCAGAACGCCCCCAAATCCCCCGCGCTGACCGCACCGGGTCCGACGAGCACGGCGATGGGACCGTAATACGACGTTTTTACCCGGCTGCCGTCGCTGGCGAAGTCCAATAGGAACTGGCTGGGAGGATACAGGTCCGTCATCGCGAAGTGGCCGCCGCCCGGCTTGCGCTGGTCATAGCCGATCGTAGCAACCGGATGGGAGGCCAACTCGGCAATACCGAGCAGCGGCGCGTCGATGAACCCGCCGTTATTGAATCGGAAGTCGATGATGAGGCCGTCGACGTGTTGGACTTGCGTGAGTTGATTCACAGCTTGCGCGAAATCCTGTTCCGCATTGCCGAGCCAGCCCCACACGTAGATGTAGCCGAAATTCGTGCCTGCGACGATCCCGGAACTGACGAATTCACCGTTATAAAAATCTGGCGGCTTGGGTACGCCCGCAACCGGCAACTGCTCGGAGCAGAATCCGTACCAAATAATGCCTGGCATGTTACTCGTCGGCACGTGAACCACTTTGCCGGTGCCGTGCTTGGCGATATCCATGGTCTGGAAAAAGGGCCAGTTCATGGCGGCGGCCATGACAAACGAATGGTCGAAGGAACTGGGCGACGAACCCCACCATAAGGGCCAGAGCGGCACGTCTTCGTCCAATAACTGTCGATAAAGGTCCCGATACGGCTTTCCATCGTAGCCGAGGATTCGGTCACCCGCCTCGAGGCCCATGGGATGTCCCGGAATAGCGGAGTACACCAGGGCGGAACCGTCGTCGAGCGCTGTTTCGCAAACACCAGCCGTGTCGTATGTCCAAGCGCTCAACGCGAGCAAAGGCACACCGGGCTGCGGGACGCTGACGATGTTCACCGGCACATCGAAAGCCTGGGTATGGCTGTCCCGCAAAGCCACGCTCAAGTGGTTCATGATTCCGGCGAACCGGCCCCGGCTCACGCCTGCAGCGATTTCCGTTCGATACTGGTGTCTGAGCGCGGCCCAGTCCACGCCGACTCCCTGGAACGCTGCGTACTTCGCGTCGGCATACTGCCAGAACCGATCGAACAGCGTGAGCTTGTCGGCGGTTGACAGGCCAGGTCCCCAGTACGCGTCGATGGCTTGACGCCTGTCCTGCGGCGATGTGAGGCTGAGAGGCGCGGATAAGCGCGGTACAGGCTCGCCAACGACAATCGCCCGGGCCTTCAGGATCGCCTCGTGGCCCAGTTGAGGAACACCAGCGGGTTGCTGCGCGCGGGCAGAACCGTTGAGAAAAAGACCGACGATGATCGTGGCTGCAGCGAAAGCGGTTAGCAGCCACCGTGACCTTGCTCGCATGACTCTCCGTGATTTGAGACGCTGACTGACCTTTGTGAACGAACGCATGGATCTAATTCCTCCTGTTCCATAAGCGCGATGCGCGATGATTTCCTCAACGAAAAGCCATCGCCGAGACGGTGAAGCGCCAACCCAAGGCGGCACTATACCCCCTCTCGGAAGCCGGCATTTGCACTCGACTAGAGGCGCGGACTCCCCCAGAGTCCCCGCAAGGTAGCCACGAGAAACCCGTTCTGGGCTCGAAGTTAGTCGCGCTAACAGCGCGAGGCAGCGTACATTGGGCGGGCTGTTAACCGAGTGTTTTCAGCCGCGTGGCGCGGATCATGCGCAGTCTAAGCGCCAGAGGGGAGCCTCGGTCACGGCGGTCAAGTTTGAACGCAAAAGCGCCCTATTCGCCGACCTGCCGGAGCCTTGGCGTATAGATGTTGCCGAAGCGCTGGAGGTTGAAGAGACTGGCAGCGTGCAACGCGCTGGTGTTGAAGCCGAACGTGTGGTCGGGCAGGGGAGTGGCTGGCTGCGGCGTTTCGTCCGGCATACGTCGATTGTACGCTGCCCGGCGCCGCCGCTATGGTTCGTCTATACTGAAGAGAGCCGCCGCTGGTTTCCGCTCGCGCGGAAACGTGGCAGCTTTGGCGAGGATTCGCATGGTAATCGTTCTGACTATTCTGCACATATTGATCTGTTTCTTCATGATCGTGGTGGTGCTGCTGCAAAGCGGCCAGGCCGCGGACTTGGCCGGGGCGTTCGGCGGGATGGGCTCGCAGACGGCGTTCGGGCCGCGGGGATCGGCGACGATTTTGTCGAAGGCCACTACGATCGCAGCCGCTCTGTTCATGGTCACTTCGATGAGCCTCGCGATCCTGGCCACGCGCGCCGCCAAGACGAGCGGCAGCGTTCTGGGGAATCAGAAGGCGCCCATCACTCAGCCGGCGAACAAGCAGCAGACACCGGCGCCACTCGGCACTACGCCGTCAGGCGGCAACACGATTCCGCTGCCGTCGATCAATCCGCAGACCGCGCCCGCGCAGTCAGCTCCAGCGGCGCCTGCGCAATCGAAACCCGCCGGCAAGAAGTAGCTGGGAATTGGCAGGCGAGCCGGCTTGCGGTACCCTGAGATCTGAGCGTTTCAAACCTCAATACGCGGTCGTGGCGGAATTGGCAGACGCACTAGCTTGAGGTGCTAGCGGGAGCAATCTCGTGGAGGTTCAAGTCCTCTCGACCGCACCACAAAACACCAATCAGCACGTTTCTTACTGTTGCGCGGGCTGTTGGAGCCCGAGTTGCCAACTGGAGGCTCGGTTATCCAGCAGCGCCCGCAGTCTCGGGAGATTGAAAACCTCGCCGATATGCGGGTCACTTTGCGACAGGTCGAGCAGAACGCGAACGGTGCAAACCTCGGACTCATGCAGGTGGTCCAGGTACTCCGCTGCACTGCATCCCGCCTGCGCCGGATCCTGGAGTTCGGAGAAGCTCGCGCCAGCATCCCGAAAGACAGGCGCAAGCACCGGAGCAACATGCCAATAGTAATTCAGCTGCGGGTCGCGATGGATGGCGGCGTATATTACCGGATGGAAGGTAGACATATATGCGATCACCTGAATCCGGTGCGCCGCGCTGTAGGCAAGAAAGCGCTTCAACTCCGCGACTGCTTCTGTGGAAAGCTGCCGCGGGCCGGGGCTGAACCATGGCCCTGCGTGGTTGCGCAGATCCTTGAGATGGTCTTCTGAGTCATTGGGATTGTCAAGCCAGCGTTTTCCGGCATGGAAGCTTCCATCGGGCCTTAATCCGGAATGTTGCATCTGAGCGTTGATCCCGATCAGGTCAGCGGGTCTCGCAGACAGACCATGCCGTACTCCCCAGGACATTCCGTTGCGCCACGCGAAATCGATAATTTGCATGCGGGAAGCGGGTTCGAAGTAGCCCGGCTCCGGCCTCACCTCGGCGCCACCGCGGAACCACCAGGGATCGACGATCAATATCACGACCTGTGGCTGCGACCCCGGAGGCAGCTGTTCCAGGAATTGCCGTATGACGCCGACCCGATCGGCACCGAACATCGCGGCGTTGTAGAAAGCCTGCGGCTCGCGGGCGAACTCACTGCGAATCGAGAATCCGCGAGAGCTGCCCAGAACAAGGACGCGTGGATGACGGCGGGATGCGCCTTCCAGCTTGTAGGCCGGGTACGGAGACTTCGGCGTATATTTGGGATAGTAGAGAGCCGGCGAAACCTGCTGGATGTCAACGACCTCGCGCGGTGAGGCCAGTTCGCCGGATAGCCAGAGCGACAAAACGGCGAACGCTAGCGCGACGGCGATTGGAGCAAAGAACAGCACGCAGCGGAGGGCGAACCGCAGGGCTGCGTTAGAACTTGAAGTAGATGAAGCCTTCTGCGTTATGACCATAGTGAACGATGCTGGCGATGACCAGATAATAGAACGCCCATCTTCCCCAGACCGGCACTCTCGCGGGTATGGTCCACTGCCATTTTTCTATCGCTGACCAGAGAAACCAGACGGCCAAGCCCACCAGTCCTCGCAAAGTATCCTGTTCCAGAATTCCGCTGGCCTGAAACCCAGGCGCGTTCAGCCGCGAGAGGAAGTCAAAAGCTTCTGGCATCGTAGCGGCGCGCACGAAAACCATCGCCAGGGCCGCCAGATGAAACGTAAGAACGGGGCCGAAACAATTGGCCGCGCGATCCCACTGCGGATGTGTCTTGAAGAACCGGCTGCGTGTCTTGGCGCTCAGAGCGTCAACCACCAGGAACACACCGTGCAACAGGCCAAAGACCGCGAAGGTCCAGCTCACCGAATGCCACAACCCGATCAACAGCATGTTGACCATCAGGCTGAAGGCGAGTCCCCAATTGCCGGCCGCGCGGGTCGCCATCCGAAGCGGCATAAAGACGTAATCGGTGAGCCAGAGGGTCAACGTCATGTGCCAGCGCCGCCAATACTGGCTGATGCTCGTCGCCAGATAAGGCTCGTTGAAATTTTCGGGGCCATCGACGCCGAAGAGCCGGCCCACGCCGATGGCGATATCGGTGAGAGCGGAAAAATCGGCGAAGAGCTGCAGTGGAAAAATATAGAAGGCCGCGAGCGTCGACAGATGCGGCGAGAACGAGTCGGGGTAGGCCATCCCGACGATCAAGGCGAGATTGTCCGCCACGACGACTTTCTTGAAGCAGCCGAGCAACAAACGCTGGAGTCCGCTGCGCGCCAGCGCAATCGATGGGTTGAGATTGTGAACCTGCTCGAGAAAATCGCCGGCGCGCTGAATGGGACCGGCCACAATTTGAGGAAAGAACGCGACGTAGGCGGCGAAAGCGATGAAGTTCCGTTCCGCAGGAATCTTGCGCCAATAGACGTCCACGACGTAGCTGATGAGCTTGAAGCTGTAGTAAGAGATCCCGAGCGGGATGATCACGTTCTGGGTGGCGGCTGCGGCCATGCGTTCCAGCCCCGAGGAATTGCCGGCGAACACGGGCCCGAATAACGGCGCTATTTTGTAGAAGCCCAGGTAGGCGAGGAGTACTGTCACCGTGAGGGCCATGGCGCCGCATCCCAGGTTCCGGCCGAGTTCTCTTTTCTGACGGCTTTCGACCAGCCGGCCCATCCAAAACGTGAAGACCGTGGCAGTGAAGATTCCCGCAGCGGCGAGCGGGTTGGAGAGGATATAGAAGCCGTAGGAGGCCAGCAAGAGCCACAAGGGACGGGCCCGACGCGGGACCAGGTAGTATCCCAGGACAGCTGCGGTCAGGAAGAGCGCAAACTGGACGGAGAGATAGTTCACTGATCTTGCCGGCGCATTAGCGCGTTTTGTTTTTTATCAGCGATACGAGGTCGCCAACGTTGCGGAGGTTCGTAACTTCGCCGGTGGTGAACTTGATACGGAATCGGCGCTCAAGCGCGACGATCAGATCGATGTGGGTCAGCGAATCCCAAGCTTCGACATCGGCGGCGGTAGTCGTGTCCTGGATGGTAAGGCCCGGATCGCCGAAAACGTCACGAAAGGTGTCTACCATTTGAGATCGCACCTGTTCATCGTCCATCATGACCTCCGATTCAGGCAGTCTCACCGACCGCGCCACCTGCTTCGACCGAGCGCATAAACACCGTGGCGGGCCGGTAGGCCGAGACATCGAGCCGCCACCGGATCGAGCCCTGCGACCCGTCGGATTCAGCCTCGAACCCGAACTGGGCGTAGAAGTTCTTGACCATCGAGTTCTTGGCGGTAGGCCGGTATTCGCCGGCGATCCAGCGGTAGCCGCGACCGGCGGCGAATTCCACGATGTGATTCATCAAGTGCTGCTCGACACCACGTGTGAGCACCCGGCAGCTCATCAGCCAGTCGGTCAGGAACAGCTCCTGCTCCTGATGCTGCGCGATGACGATGGAAATGAGGCCGTGATCGCCCAAGCGATCGCGCAGCTCGGCGTAAATCGGATAGTAGCCAGGGTCGCGCATGAGCTCTTCGCACTCGGCTTGGCTGCGGCGATTCGTAGTGAGATTAAATTGATTGCTGCGCTGGAACAACTGGGCGATGCGCGTGATGCGTCGCGTGTCGAACCGCGTCACGAGGATTTCGGTTTCGAGCGATTGAAGATATTCTTCGACGCTGGCAAAGGAACTTTGCGTCTCTTCGCGCGCGGCCCTTTGCCGGTAGAGCTCGGTTCGCTGGGTGTCTTCGGCGGAGAATGAGCTGGTTTCAAAAAGGTTCAACTCGGCGATAGCGCGGATGTAGTCGGCAGGCTCCTCCGGCAGTTCGGGCACAATCACGCCGGGCAACAGCGTGCGCACCAGGTTTCTCTCGAAGGGGTTGTCGTCGAGGAAGACCATCGAGTCGAACCCGATATTGAGCGTCTCGCGAATCCGCCGGATGTTGTCGGCTTTGTTCTCCCAGTTGGCTGTGAACACCGCGATGTCGTCGCGGCGCAGTACCATTTCGGGATGCTCCAGGAACGGCTTCAGCGCGTTCTCCAGGTTGTTCTTGCTGCACACCGCCAGCAAGATTCCTCGTCTTTGGATCTCCCGCAAAAACGACTGAAATTCGTAGAAGCTTTCGCCGTCGCCATGGGCGCTCAGTTGGATTCCGTTGACGCCGTCGTCACCGATGACTCCACCCCACAGTGTATTGTCCAGATCCAAAACGACACATTTCACCGTGCGCCCGCGAATCGAAAGCACCACGTCCACGATGTTTTGAGCAACCAGCGGCAGATGCTCCAGCGCGCAGAACGTCTTGTACATGTTCCAGAACCGGTTGTCGAACCAGTGACGGCGACCAACATGCGAAGCGATCGCCTCAACGTCGTTGAGCAGGATCTGGGCCCGCGTCCGCGCGGCTTCTGCGATCTGGAGGTTCAGCGCCGTGACCACGGCATATAAGGAGTCGGCCACCTTGTGGTCGAAGTTTCCGAAAATCCGTTCGATTGGCAGCGCAAACGTGCTTTGGATTACAGGCGCAGAAGTACGCTCCCGGATCAGATCCCAGATACCGGCGATCCGACGCATCTCCTGGTCTAGGAACTCCGTGCCGGAGCCGGGTCGCCGGTAATAACGCATCCGGAGCGCCTGAACTGAATTCAAGATGACAATCGCGTCGGGAGCGAAGCGGAACAAGTCGGAATTGGCGTCGTGAACCTGCAGCTCGATCGCGTCGAAGGGGCCATCGAAGACTTCCAAGCGGATGCCATGTTCCGCAAACAAAACGATCAAGAGCGCAGCCAACTGCTGGGTTGCGGTGTCGCCCAGCAGCGCCAGCCGGAATGTCTCGCCGCAGGCGGAGAAGTCAACCTTCCTGCTCTTTTTGATTAGCTGAAAGTAATCCAGCTGGGTGGCCATAGACATCAATAAGCCGCAGTATAGCACTGGGAGTTTTGTGTGAAATGGTAATTTAGGTACCATTACGCTCCCAGCGCCCCCCAGTACCAGCGGAGAATAGTAAAGAGCTGGGACATTTCGGTTTTGGGAATCGCTGATCTGTCCGCGCTGTCCGCGCTCGGGTCCGGCGCCCCGTAATTCGTCCCGGCTCTTGCGGCGAGGCTACAGTATAATCTGGGCTTGGAACTCGGGGGGCCACATCGGAAGACACCTTGGCTCGGCTGGCTGATTGCGGCCTGTTTTTTCCTCCTCTTCGTTGCTTTGCGAACCAATGATTTCGCGGGCGTCGATGGCGCCTTGCGCTGCCTGGGAGTCTTCTTTAAGGGCGACCGGTTCCACGACAACAATCACATGTTGTATCCGTTCTGGGTTGGCGTGTGGGCCAAGGCGAATTCGTTGCTGGGCATCCGCGCCCAGGATGCGATTCAGTACCTCAGGATGACACAATGCATGAACGCCTTCGCCGCCTCCGCCGTAATCGGGTTCCTCTACTATCTGATCGAATCCGTCTCGAACATGAAAGCGGCAATCCTGGGGAGCCTGATGTTCGGATTCTCCAGTACGGTGACGCTGCAAGCCACAACGTCGGACGAACCAGTGGCGGGATTGTTCTTCGCGACGCTGTCGCTGGCGATTCTGGCGTTCGGCATAAAGCATTCGAGCGCTGCGGCCGTCTTTGTGGCGGGATTCGCTATGTCCGCCGCTTTGGCGTCCTATGAGGCGATGGGTACGGTGGTTGGAGCCGCTATACTGGTGTGCTGTTTTTGGCCCGCCGATTCATCGGCCCGGCCATTCGGCGTGATGCGCCGCCTTCTGATTGCCGGGGCGGGCAGTGCCGTCGGAGTGCTCGTCGTGTACGGGTGGGCTTACGCCAGCCAAGGAGTGCCTGTCGCGAAAATGCCGGCTCAGTTCCTGGCGCTGGGTGGCGCCCCCGGCATTTACACCGGCCCGGAGCTGATCCCCACTAAAGTCGCCAACACTCCGTTTGGGCTCATTCAATGGCTGTTTGCCGCTGTCCCGGATGACTACAGCGGGATTCGCGCCTTGTTGCATCATTCACATCGATTGTTCTGGCTCGCCACGGTGCTCGCGGCTTTCGCCTTTATCGCGATTCTCTTCTTTCTGACGGCCCAGGCCTGGCGAAGTGCCTCGGAGTCTTTCCCGCGCCGGCGTGTGGCGCTGCTCGCCGGAATTGCGTTGTTCATCGGAGCTCCCCTCTGGTATTGGGGACCGAACAATCCAAAGATGTGGCTGTTTCCATTGTTCTGCGTCATCTTTGCGGTGGCGGCCGGCTGGGCCCGGGGGCGCCTGACACAGGGGCGCCGGCGGTTGCTGACTGCTTGTCTGTTCGTGTGCTTACTCGCGGAAATCGCAAGAAGCGCACCTTTTCTGGTTAGGACGCATGTTGAGCCCACTCCTCACTTAGCCGAGGCAGCTGCGCTTTCGAAAATCGTGATGCCGGAAGATTGGGTGGTTCTGGACTTCGACGACGTGTCCACGCTGTGGCAGACGATTTGGGGCGAACATGCCAACTGCTTGTTGTTTCCCGCGTCGAACGTCACATCGGCCGGCGAATGGCTGGAGCGGGCAAAAGCGGCCTCTCGCGCAGGCCATGGCCGGCTGCTGTTTGTCGAAATCCTGCAAAAGAGCAGAGCCGAATGGGACCCGTTCCTGGGTGCCAGAGTGAAGATCCCTTTCGACTTCCTCAGTGAATACCGGAAACGCGCAATGCCGCTCCAGGCGCCCGGAGGCCCGCCGGTTCATGTTTGGCAGTACACGCCGGCCACACCTTGAGCGCCGCACGCTTCCAGTCTGGTAGCGTACACTGGAAAAGTTTCCATGCGCGTACAACCCGCCCGCTTATTTCTTGTCTTCACTCTGCTTGGTCCGCCGGTGCTGCTCCACGCACAGACTGACGAGATCCAGGTCTACGACGCCGCGATCGCCGAGCCGGGCATTTTCAACTTAATGATCCACACCAATTTCACTCCGATTGGACGGAAGACCCCCGACTATCCCGGCGCGATCATAGCGAACGACTCGTTCCAGACCACCGCCGAATGGGCCTATGGCGTCACGCCCTGGTTTGAGCAGGGGCTATACCTGCCGGTAACCACTCCTCACTCGACGAACCACGGGGCGACGATTGACGGCTTCAAGCTTCGCGAGCTGTTTGTGCGGCCGCGCGCCGACGAGCACACCTTCTTTTACGGCGTCAACTTCGAGTTCAGCGTGAACGCCCACTATTGGGAGTCGAGACGCATCAGTTCCGAAGTTCGGCCTATCGTCGGATTGCATTTGAAGCCATGGGACTTCATATTCAATCCGATCGTGGACACCGATTACACCGGCGGCTTCAAGAACCTGGAATTCAATCCCGCGACGCGCGTGGCGTATAACTTCAACGACCGGTGGGCCGTTGCGGCTGAGGAGTACGCCGGTTTCGGGCCGCTGCATGAGTTCCTTCCGACGAACCAGCAATTCCAGGAAGTCTGGGCGGTCTTCGATCACACCAGCAAGATTGTGAATATCGAAGCCGGCGTCGGCGTCGGCTACACGGGCGGAGCGGACCGGCTAACGTTCAAATTGATGGTATCGCGCGACTTGAATTCCAAAGGCAAGGATTAGACACCGGTCCTTTAGGTCACCGGGCCCGCTAAGCTGATTGGAGGGAGAGCCGAGGGCAATGACGAGAGTCCACTACATCACCGAACTGGAAGCGGTCCGCGGGAACCTGGTGCAAATGGGCGAGACCACCATCCTGCTTTTCTCAGAAGCGCTGCGGGCGGCTGAAGATCCGAGCCAGGGCCCATCGGCGCGGGCAAGCGAACTGGAAGCGCAAACCGATCATCAGCACCGGCTCATTCACGATCAGTGCCTGAGCCTGATCACGCTGCAGGCGCCCGTCGCCGGGGACGCGCGCTTGTTGACTGGGATTCTTGATGCGATCGTCGATCTGGAGCTGATCGGAGATTACGCCTACGAAATCGTGACGCTCAGCTCTTCGATCGGCCGCAAGCCGCCCACGCAAATCCTCAGCCAGTTCGCCGAAGCCGGCGCGAAGATTCGCGAATGCCTGACGACCGCGATCAATAGCTGGCGCAACAAGGATCGCGCCGAGGCGCTTTCGATCCGGCCCAGGGAGAGCGCCATCCGGTCCGAATGCGACAACCTTTACGAAAAGCTCTCGCAGCTGGTGTCGACTCCCGGCGAAGGATCTGCTTATGTGGATCTCATGCTGATGTGCAAGCACCTGGAGCGCATCCTGCGCCATGCGGTGTGCGTCGCGGAACAGGCGGCCGAAGCTGCGCCGCGCAGAGCGGAAGCTTAGAAGTCAGCCTCAAGCGGGCGGGATCGAGAGGGCCTCTAACGCCGGGTTGACGGCACCGTCGATTCGGTTCATACTTTGGTCCAAGGGGGCGTTTCATGGTTTACCCTCGCGTCGCTCTGCTCGCGCTTGCTGCGTTGGTTTTCGCGCTGCAATTTCCCGCTTCCGCGCAAACAGTCATTTCCACGCATTCCGGCACGCTCTACTTCTTTGAAGGCGCGGTCTTCATCGGCGAACAGCAGGTGGAGCAGAAGTTCGGCCAGTTCCCGGACATCGGCCAGGGCCATCAGTTGTGGACCAAGGACGGGCGGGCTGAGGTCCTGCTGACGCCCGGCGTTTTTCTGCGCGTCAATAAGAACAGCGCGATTCGCTTGGATTCCGATCAGCTGTCCGATACACGCGTTGCGGTGCTGGACGGCTCCGCCATTCTCGAAGTCCGGGAGATCGATGCGAACACGTCGGTCACGCTCACTTATAAGAACTGGCAACTGCGGGGCGCGCAGCGCGGCGTCTATCGCGTCGATTCCAACCCGGCGCAGGTGCGAGTGTACCGCGGCGAGATTCAGGTTTGCGCTGCAGGCGCCAAGGACGGCGTTACTGTCAGAGATGGAGAGGAACTGCCGTTCGCGCCCGTCCTGGTAGCCGAACAGGCGCCACCCGCGGCTCCCGACGATTTCAAGACCTGGGCGATGAGCCGCAGCATGGCCATCGCTTCGGACAATGCCACCGCCGCCGGCATTTTGGACGATCCTGGCCAAATCGATGCCGACGGCCTGGCTACCGGAGGCTTCAGCTATTTCCCGCTGACCGGTGTTCCATCGTTGGGTGTTGGAAACCCGTACGGCGTGAGCTTCTGGAGCCCATACCAGCCGGCTCTGGGATCAATTTATTCGTATCCATCGATCTGGGCGAATCCGGTGTACGGATATGGAGTGCGCGCTCCGTACCTCGGCATCGGGTCCCGCTCTTTCCTTCCCGGCCGGACCACGTTCCCGTCGCGGATCGGCGGCGCGGGCACCGGGATTGGAATGCACCCAGGCGGAGTGAACACCTACAGGCCTTACGCGCCTTCGTTCATCTATCGGCCGCCTGCCAGTCCGGGAATTTCGCCGGTTCACCCACCTGTGGTCCGCGGGATCGGACACCGCTGAGGAGATTCGCGCACACCGCTATTTGGAAGGCGCGTAATAGCCGAGTCTCCAGTGCACTTTGAGGTTGGCGAGGCCTGGCGGTTCGTTCACCTTCAGTTCCACCTTCCGGTATTTCCCGTCCTTCGCTTGATTCTTGGGTGAATACGCCAGAACGTATTGGTTCCGCAGCTCAACGCCGATTCGCGAGGCGACGCTCGGCAGATCGCTAGGATCGGTGGCGCTGAAGGCCCGCCCGCCGGTCTGCTCGGCTAGTTGAGAGAGCAAGCGTGGCCCGGAGACTTCCTCCTTGCTGAGGCCAAATGACAGAACCGGCTCGAAGACGCCCATGGCGTAGACCTGCACGTCGGCTTCGCGCACCAGGTCTTGAATCTCGCTGGCGGAGTACTTACTGTTGTTATCGCCGCCGTCTGAGATGATCACAATCGCCTTGCGTGCATTCTTGGCCTTCTTCATCTCCTGGAGCGCCAGTTGGGCAGCGTCCAGCAGCGCGGTGAGCCCGCCCGGCTGGATTGCCATTAGCTTCTGCTCGATCTCTTCCATGTTGCTGGTGAATCCGGATGTCAGCTGCGCGTGATCGCTGAATTCAACCAGAAAGGCTTCGTCCTGCGCGTTCATGGTCTTCAGGAAATCGAGCGCGGCTTCCCCCGACGTGCGGAACTTGTCGCCCATGCTGCCGCTGGTGTCAAATACCAGGCCGACCGAGAGAGGCGCATCTTCGCCGGAAAAATGGGCGATGGTCTGCTCCACGCCGTCCTCGTAGAGATGAAATTGCGTC
Organism: Bryobacteraceae bacterium; assembly: GCA_035501155.1. Lineage (GTDB taxonomy): Bacteria > Acidobacteriota > Terriglobia > Bryobacterales > Bryobacteraceae > Palsa-89. Next base: position 36,346 of record DATJWO010000025.1, on the reverse strand, counting down.
CGTTGGAGACCCAGCACGAAGCGATTGAGCGGATCGGTGACGCTGGCGGGAATCAGCACCAGCGTCGAGTCAATTTTGAAGCGCGGTGCGGACTCCTCGGTCTGAGCGGGAGTTTGGGCAGCGCACGCGCCAGCGACGATCACAAGCCATGTCGAAAAAATGACGCTGTAACCGGCCCTCGGTGGCGGCACGACAACTCCTGACTAGTTGAGAGTTTATCAGTTCCGGCGTGTACACTTGCAGCGCCTGAATAGGCCGTATAGAAACTTTCGATGAAGCAGCGGCGGATTGATCCGATAGAATAAGCAGCAGAGTACTCTGTCGGCTCGCTTTACTCCTCGTCCGTAGAATTTCCCGGCTCAAAACTACTCGGAGGAAGTGTGTCTATACGCTGCATAATTGCACTTGTGTTTCTATCCGCCGGCCTCAACGCTCAGATACTGCCGCCGCTCGCAGGAAATCATTCGATCTCGTCAGACACCTACTGGCCGGATCACGGCGAGCAGCAGATGTTCCCCGACCTGCCGCAAAAGGCCTCGCCGCGCCCCATGGCCGGAGTTGTTTCGCTGCATGATCTGGAGCATCCCATCCCGGAAAAGGCGCTGCGCGCCGCCTTCGAAGGCCAGCGGCTGGCCAGGGCCAACAAGACCATGAAGGCCATCAAGAAACTGGAGCAGGCGGTTCGGATCGCACCGCGCTATCGCGACGCCCACAACGACCTGGGTGTGCAATATGCGGTGCTCCTGCGGTTTGCCGACGCGCGAGCGGAGTTCCAGAAAGCGCTCGAAATCGGCCCGCCGGCCGAGCCCATCTATTTGAACTTGGCCCTGAGCTGCGCCGCGGTCGGCGATTCAGCGCAGGCCAGTGTCTTCGCGCGAAAAACGCTGGATCTGGACCCGCACAACGCCGTTGCGCTCAAGCTGCTGGAAAGCTCTTCGGCGCACTAGAGCAGGCAGCCCCGCAATCCTCGCGACACGCTATTTCTGCTCTGCCGGTACGGTCTTCGACGGGCCCATTCCGACAATGTAGAGCATACAATCGCCTTCCTTGGCTCCGTCGTAGTGGATCTGGTTGGAGTGGTCGATCACCAGGCTCCCCGCGGGCACCGGATACGTGCTGTCCGGATCGTACTTCGGCCCGGTGCCGACCCACCACGTGCCCGAAATCACCCAGATGTAGCGCTCCTCAGGGTGATAATGGGGCCGGCTCATGTGGCCCGGATGCCACTTGATGAGCTGGATATAGATGCCCGCTTTATTCGGATCACCCTGGATGGTAGCGACGTCGGCGTTCTCGCTCTTGCGCCAGTTGATCTGGTCGGGCAAGGTGATCGAAATCATCTTGGGATCGGGCTTCTCGGCGGCGCGGCCCGGCAGCACCGGAAGCAAAGCCGCAGCGGCCAGGGCCGAGACCAGCAAACGTTGTGAAGGTGACATGATGTTCTCCAGCTTCTCCATACGCTAGCACGAATTTCGCGCCGCGCCCGCCAGAAATGAGGAACGAACGCGCCTCGTGCGGCGTATCCCTCCTTGGGCTTCAGCCAAATTCTCTTCCGGCGATACTAAAAGAATCCTATGCCGAACCGATTGAAAACCACGGTGGTAACCCTGTTCGTTCCTCTGTTGCTGGCCGCTGACGTTTCCGCTCAATCGGAACTGAGCGTTCAGCCCGCGGCGGGGCGATTGGGCTGGCTGACGCGTCCTTATGAAGCGCCGAGTGTCCCGGAAATCCGTTTGACGAACTCTCCCCGCTTGAACGAGCTGATTCGGGCCGGGAATCTGTATCTGACGGCGCCGGATGTCGTCGCGCTGGCGATCGAGAACAACATCGACGTCGAAGTGCAGCGCTACGGGCCGCTCCTCAGCGCGCAAGTACTCAAGCGCGCCCAGGGCGGAGGGGCTTTGCGAAGCGTCGGATTGGGAGTGGCGCAAGGTCCGCAGAGCGTCAGCCTGCAGGGCGTCAGCGTCAACAGCTCGGGAGGCGTCACGCTGTCCGGCGGCAATGGTGTCAGCTCCGGGGGCGGCATCGTAACCCAATTGGGTCCTAATATCCCCTCGCTCGATCCGTCGCTGTTCGCTTTCGCCAGTTTCCAGCACGCCAGCATTCCGCAGAGCAACACGTTTCTGATCGGAACCGACGCTCTGATTCAGGATACCCGCAGTTTTCAATTGCAGTATTCGCAGAATTGGGACTTCGGATTGACGACGCAGATGACCTACGCCAACAGCCACTTTCACGTGAACAGCAATTTTTTCACCGTGAACCCGTACACCTCCGGCGACCTGGATCTGCAGATCACGCAAAATCTGTTGCAAGGATTTGGCAGCGCCGTGAATGGCCGCAACATTCGAGTGCAGCGGAATAATGTCAAGGTCAGCCGGCTGCAGTTTGAGCAGCAGGTGGTCGTCACGGTTTCGGCCGCGCTCAATTTGTATTGGGATCTGGTCAGCTTCAACGCGGACGTGCGCGCCCGCGAGCAGGAGGTCCGGACCGCGGAGCAGCTTCTGGCCGACAACAAGCGGCAGGTGCAGATTGGCGCGTTAGCGGAGATCGAAGTGACGCGCGCCGAAGCGCAGCTCTACTCCAGCCAGCAGGACCTTGTGGTTGCGCAGACCAATCTGCGGCAACAAGAGACCATCTTGAAGAACGCGCTGTGCCGCGATGGCATCTCGGCGGCCGGCCTGGAGAATGTTCACATCGTGCCGCTGGATCAGATCCCGGTCCCGCCCAGCGACAAGTTGCGCCCCGTGCCGGAGCTGGTGAATGAAGCGCTCGCCGAGCGGCCGGAAATTCAGCAGTCGCGGCTGAACATCCAGAGCAATGAGATGAACCTGGTGGGCATCAAGAATTCGCTGAAGCCAAGCCTGCAGGTCTTCGCCGAGTTGACCAACAATGGCTTGACCGGCGAATTGACGGCCCTGGGCGCCGGTGCGCCCGGAGCCGACTACCTGGCGGGAGGTTACGCCAATCTGCTCGCTCAAATCTTTCGCCGCAATTTCCCCAACTACTCGGCGGGGGTTTCGCTGAACATCCCGCTGCGCAATCGCGCGGCGCAGTCCGACTACGCTACCAGCGAACTGGAGCTTCGGCAAAACCAGCTCAATCTGCGCAAGAACGTCAATCAAGTGACGGTGGACGTGCAAAACGCCGTCATCGGGTTGCAGCAGGCCCGCGTGCGCTACGAGGCTGCGTCCAAGGCGAGAGAGCTGCAGGAACAGACTCTGGCGGGCGATCAGCGCCGCTACGCGCTCGGAGCCACCACGTTTTTTCAAGTCATCCAGGACCAGCGCGACCTGGCCACGAGCCAAAGTTCGGAAGTGCAGTCGATGGCCAACTACACGCATGCGCGCATCGCGCTGGACCAGGCTCTGGGTGAGACGCTCGAGGTGAATCACGTCTCACTGGACGAAGCACTGACTGGGCGCCTTTCGCGCGATTCCGCGCTGCCGGCGAATCTTCCGGGAGGCCGGCAATGAATCCTCGCAAATTGATGGCCATCGCTCTCTGCTTGACGTCGCTGACGTGGGCCCAGCAGATAGGACCGGTCCGCCCGCAAGCGCCCGTCATGGTCCGTCCTTACCTGCCGGTTACCGTTCCATCGGTTCGCCTGGAAAATTCCAGCCGACTACAGCAGCTCATCCGCGCAGGCATGCTGTACCTGACCGCGCAGGACGCCATCGCCCTGGTGCTGGAAAACAATATCGACCTCGAAGTGAGCCGCTACAACCCGTTCATCTCGGAGTGGAACCTAGAGCGCGCCGAAGCAGGCGGCGCACTGCCCGGCGTTCCCAGCGGGGCGTCGCAAGCCGGATCGGTCGCGAGCGGCCAAGGCGTATTGGGCAGCCAGTCCGCCGCCGGAGTCACCGCGCCGGGCGCGAGTCTTTCGAAAGGCGGCACGACCAACGCGACCATCTCGCAGATCGGGCCGGTCACGCCCAACCTGGATCCTATCGTGCAGGAGACCACCTCCTTCGCCCATACCAGCTCGCCGCAAGTGGACTCGGTGCAGAGCCAGGTAGCGAACCTGATTCAGGCAACGCACGTTTACACCGGCAGCTATCAACAAGGCGTCATCAGCGGCGGCGTCGTGTCGGTGAACTACAGCGAGCACTACCTGAACGAGAATGCGCCCAGCGACGTTCTCAATCCGTCCGTGGCGCCCAGCCTGGGCATCTCCATCCAGCACAATTTCCTGCGCGGTTTCGGTGCGGCGACGAATGCTCGCACCATTACGGTCTCGCGAATGAACCTGAATACCACGGAGCTCAACTTCAAGAACCAGGTGATGGGGCTGGTGAGCCAGGTCCTGAATCTGTATTACGGGCTCGCGGCGGACTACGAAGATCTCCGCGCCAAGCGCACCGCTTCGGAAACGGCGCAGACATTTCTGAAGGACGTCAGACGGCAGATCGAAATTGGCTCGGAGGCGCCCAGCGATGTCATCACCGCCGAGTCCCAGGCCGAGAGCGCCTCGCAGGCCGTATCGGACGCCGACGCGACGCTGCGCCAGCAGGAGCTTTCGCTCGAAAATCTGATCACCCGTACCGGCACTGCCGACCCGCTGCTCGCCAATGTGCGCATTATTCCCATGGATTCGGTCACGGTGCCTCCAGCCGACAGTCTTCCGCCGGTTGATCAGATGGTGCGCCAAGCGCTCGCCAACCGCCCGGATCTGGCTGCGGAACTGGCCAGCGAAAAGGCGAACCAAATCAACTCGCTGGGAACCAAGAACGGCATTTTGCCAACGCTACAAGGCATCGCGGTAACCAGCCAGGCTGGATTGGCCGGCACACCGCGCACTGTGACGTTCGACGGATTCACCGAGCACGCTGATCCGCGTTTCAAAGGCGGCATCGGAACCGCGCTTGGCCAAGTGTTCCACCGCGACTTTGCCACCGATGTCGCGGGCGTCTTCTATCAGTCGCCAATACGCAACCGTCAGGCGCAAGCCGACTACGCGATCGATCAACTGCAGCTCCGCCAGACGCAGCTCACAAATCGCAAGGATTTCAGCCAGGTGGAAGTGGACGTTCGAAACGGCGTGGTCGCTCTGGAGCAGGCCCGTGCCCGCCTGGAGGCCGCGCAAAAGAACCGGGAGTTGGAGCAGCAGCTCTACGACGGCGAAGCGCAGCGTTTTCGCCTGGGCGCATCCACGCCCTACAATGTCGCGGTCCAGCAGCGCGATCTCATCAATGCGCAGTCCACGGAGCTGGCGGCGAAGGTCGCGTACGTCAACGCACGCATCGGCCTGGACCAGACACTGGGCGCGACCCTGGAGGTCAATCACGTCACGTTGGAGGAAGCCAAAAGCGGGAAGATTTCGCGGCCTTCGACGGCTCCCTAGCCTCCAAAAAACACCGCACGGACGGGCCCAGGACTGGTAAAATAAAGGGTGCGAATTCCATCGTGGACAGGGCGCTTCAGCCCCGTATTTTCTAGGAGTTAACCTTTGGCCGATCCACAAGACCCGAATACTCCCACTCCGCCTCCTGGCGGCGGCTCGCAGATGCCTCTGGGAGGGGACGGAAAGCAGAACCTGATCCCGATCAACATCGAAGACGAGATGCGCCGGTCGTATCTCGACTATGCCATGAGCGTGATCATCGGGCGCGCGCTGCCCGACATCCGCGACGGCCTGAAGCCCGTGCATCGCCGCATTCTGTTCGCCATGAGCGAGATGGGCCTGGTCTTCAACCGCGCCTATCGCAAATGCGCGGGCATCGTCGGCGAAGTGCTGGGCAATTACCATCCGCACGGCGATGCCTCGGTGTACGACGCGTTGGTTCGCATGGCCCAGGACTTCTCGCTGCGCTATCCGCTGGTGGATGGCCAGGGCAACTTTGGTTCGGTGGATGGCGATCCGCCCGCTGCCTATCGATACACCGAAGCGCGGCTTTCGCGCATCGACACGGCGCTGCTCGAGGACTTAGATAAGGAGACAGTCGATTTCCGGCCGAACTTCGATGAACGGCGCCAGGAGCCCGAGGTACTGCCGACGCGCGTTCCCAACCTGCTGATCAACGGATCGTCTGGTATCGCCGTGGGCATGGCTACCAACATCCCGCCCCATAATTTGACGGAGATCATCAACGCGACCATTCTTCTGGTTCAAAAGCCCGATACGCATTTGAGCGAGATCGTGAATCTGGTGCAAGGCCCGGACTTTCCAACCGGGGGTTTTATTCTCGGCCGTCAGGGAATTCTCGATTACTTCACCAAGGGGCGAGGTACGCTCAAGCTGCGCGCCAAGGCCGCGACCGAAAAAATCGGCAAGGACCGTGAAGCGATCATTGTCACCGAGATTCCTTACCAGGTGAACAAGGCCAGGCTGATCGAGACCACAGCCGGGTTGGTCAACGAGAAGAAGATCGAAGGCATCTCGGAAATTCGCGACGAAAGCGATCGCGACGGCATGCGCATCGTGTTTGAGCTGAAGCGCGGCGAGCAAGCTGAAGTCATTCTGAACAACCTGTACAAGCACACGCAGCTCCAGGTGAATTTCGGCGTCATCATGTTGTCCATCGTCGGCGGCCAGCCGCGCGAGCTGGGCCTGGCCGATGTGCTCAAGCGCTTCATCGATCATCGCATCGATGTGGTTCGCCGCCGGACGGATTACCTGCTGCGGAAGGCGCGGGAGCGCGAGCACATTTTGCTCGGCTTCAAGAAGGCCATCGAGAACCTGGATGCGGTGATCAAGCTGATCCGGGCGGCCAAAACGCCCAAGGAAGCGCGCGATGGCCTGATCACTCAGTTCGAATTTACCGAACGACAGGCGCAGGCCATCATCGAATTGCAATTGCAGCGCCTGACGGGCATGGAGATCCAGAAAATCCTGGACGAGCTGGTTGCAATTGAGAAAGAGATCGCCGAATACCTGGAGATCCTCGGCTCCGACAAGAAGCTGCGGAGCATCATCGTGCAGGAGCTGAAGGATGTCCAGAAGGAGTTCGGCGACGAGCGCCGCACGCAGATCATCGAGGACACCGGCGAGATTCATCTGGAAGACCTGATTCAGGTGGAAGACGTCGCGGTGACCGTCACGCACGGCGGCTACCTGAAGCGCACGGCCGTGGATACCTACCGCAGGCAATCGCGCGGAGGCAAGGGACGCATCGGCATGGGCACCCGCACTGAAGACGTGGTGGAGCACCTGGTGGTGGCGTCCACGCACGCCTATCTGCTGGTGTTTACCACCAAGGGCCGGGTGTTCTGGTTAAAGATTTACGAAATCCCCGACGCGGGCACGGCCGGCAAGGGCAAGCACATATCCAGCCTCTGCAATCTGCAGCCCGACGAAGCGGTGAAAACGTTCCTGCCCGTCAAGGATTTCGTGCCCGGCCAGTTCATCGTGATGGTGACCAAGCAGGGCGTCATCAAGAAATGCGAACTCACCGAGTTCGACAATCCGATGTCGCGCGGCATCATCGCCCTTTCGCTCGACGACGGCGACGAACTGTTGGGGGCGCGGCTGACCAGCGGCGACAACTACATTTTCCTGGGCACCCACGACGGCAAAGCCATCCGCTTCCATGAAAAGGATGTGCGCGCAATGGGCCGGCCGGCGCGGGGAGTGCGCGCGATGGATCTGGCCGAAGGCGACTTGATTATCGGCGCCGAAGTGGTGGAGAAAGAGGGCCTCATCCTCTCCATTTCCGAGAACGGCTACGGCAAGCGCACGCCGCTCGAAGACTACCGCCTCACCGCGCGCGGCGGCAAGGGCGTCATCAACATGAAGGTGACGCCGCGGATCGGCAAGGTGGTCGCGATTCTTTCCGTCAAGGAAGACACCGACCTGATGATCATCACGCGCGACGGCAAGATCATCCGGCTGGAGTCGGGCGAGATCCGGCAAGCCGGCCGGTCGACGCAAGGCGTGCGCCTGGTGCGCATGGAAGAAGGCGATCAGGTGGCCGCGGCCTCGGTGATTCCAGACGCAGGCGAGAACGGCGGAGCGAATGGAAGCAACGGGCAGGACGACCTGCCGCTGCAGTAGTTGCCTGGGGTAGCGAGCCGGTTTACGGCCGGGGAACGGGCCGCAGCACGCTCACTTGTGCGCCGCGTTCCAATTCCGCCGCGCGGCGGTTATCTTCCCGCGCTCCATTCTGGTCGCCCATCGCGCGCCGGGCGACTGAGCGGTTCCGGTAGGCATTGGCGTACTCGGCGTTCAGGCGAATGGCTTCGGAAAAGTCCGCAATGGCCGGTTCGTACTGGTGCATGCGCAGCCGGGCATAACCGCGTGCGTTCAGCGCGAGCGCATTGGACGGGTCGATTTGCAACGCCTGGTTGAACGCGATGACCGCTTCCTCGAACTTCTCCTGTTCGGAAAAATCGCGGCCTTTGCGATACCAGCGATTGGCGTCCCGCAGCTTGTGAGCCACGTCTACGGTGGGCTGCTCCAACGGGCGGCTGGCAAGGCGCGAGGGCGCCGTGGGAATTGGCTGTGGGGCTGAGACGGCCACAGGCACCCGGCGCGCAGGTACCGGATTAGCCGGTGGCGCCGCGACGGGCGGCGCAAATGCCAACGGGTCCCTGACCGGCGCTGGCCGGACTGCTGCAACCGCCGGAGCGGGGGCCGGCAGGGGAGGAACGGCAGCCAGCGGCTGCGCGACGGGAGGCTGCGTCACTGCCGGTGGTTGGGGCGCAGGGGCGGGCTGTGGCGGCCTCGCAGCGGCGGCCTCCTTGGTCTGCAGCATCTTTTGAGCCGTTGCCAGCAGAGCGGTCGCTTCCGACGGGTTTTGACCGTTCAGCATCGCCCGGTTGATGTCGTCCAGGGCCGGCTGCGTGGCGCCCGTGGCCAGGTAGAACTCGGCGCGGCACACATATCCGGCGGCATCGCCCGGTTTCAACTCAATCGCTTTGTAACAATCCTGGAGAGCCTTGGACGCCTCGCCCTGGCTGCGGTACAGCGCCGCGCGCCCGAGATAGGCTTTCTCCGAGTCCGGGGCGAACTGGATTGCCTGCGAATAGTCGGCCAGAGACTCGTGCTGCTTGCCCGCCTGCTGGTGCAGATTCGCCCGCAACAGATATCCGTCCGGGCTGTGCGGCGTTCGCTGGACCACCTGGTCGGCGTCGGCGATCGCTTCGGCGGTTTTCCCCATCGCCCCCTGCGCCAGCGCACGTGTGGCGTAGGCCTGGGAATTATAGGGTTGGATGGCCAGCGACTTGCTCAAATCGGCGACGGCGTTGGCATAGTCGCCCAAGGCGTAATGGCAGTATCCGCGATGCAGGAAAGCCGAGTCGTTCTTCGGGTCCAGGGTAATCGCCTCGGTGAAGGCTTCCACAGCCGGACCGTACGCCTTCACGTCTTCCGACTTGCGGCCCCGTTCATAAGCATCCCGCGCCTTCTGCCAGTCCGAAGAGGAATCCGAGGAGTTCTTTCCGCTCGCGGCCGCCTGTACGGTAGTCTCCTTAACCTTTTTCCCTTCCTTGGCTTCGCGCGCCAGATCCTTTACCGAGGACTGGAGGTCTTTGATCTGTTTCTGTAGCTGCGAGAGCGTCTGCTGGAGTCCCAAGATGGCACTGGTGATATCCGGCTTCTGCACTTCATCGCTGACCAACCAGCCGCAAAAGACGACAAGTAGGACGATGGCAGGCAGGATGTACCGTAGGCGCGACAGCATGGCAGCTCAGACGCGGGAGAAAACAAGTATAACAGGTTCCGTGAGGCCTGTGACATTAAGGTTAGCGCCTAATTGACGGAACCAAAACGCCTTAGCAAGCGGAGTTAGCTTCCCAACTCGTTCCGGATTTCCTGTGCCACCGCCCGGGCCTGCTCGATGGCTCCGATCTCGAAGCTGATGGCGCCCACCCGCGGGTGGCCGCCGCCGCCGTACCGTTCGCAGATGGTCGCGAGGTTGTGCTCGGGCAACTTACGTGCCCAGGGATTCGACCCCACCGAAACCTTGGTGCGGAAGCTGGACGTGCTCACCGACACCGTGTAGGTGGAATCGGGGAACAGGTAGTAGGGGATGAACTTGTTGTAGCCTTCCAGATGGTCGCCGATCAAATCGAAAAAAATAACGCCGTTCCCGGTTTGCGCGCGCTTGCGTATGATGTCGATGGAGCGGATGTGGCGCTCATGCAAGGGGGTGTAGATCTCCTGGATCTCCGGTTCCCGGACGATTTCGCCCAGCTTCCGGTGCCGCATCCAGCGGATGATCTGGTGAATGATCTCCGATCCTTTGGCGTTTTCGATGACCAGGGTGAGTTGCATGGCGGGCTCGCGCAACTCCACAGCCTCCTGCGCGCTTGCGTAGCGGGCGCCGTCGATGATATCGGCCCAATTCACCAGCTCAGCGAGGTCCGGCGCTTCATAGCCGAATTTGTTGCGCGTGATCTCGGCGATGAACTTGGTGCAGGAACTGTAGGACGGGTCATAGAGCTTTTGGCCGCTGCGATCCTGGCGGAAGTGCTCGGCGTCGGACAGACTCAGAAACGCGCTCTGGTGATGATCGAACCACCAGGTCAGCTTGGGATTAGGTGAATATTTGAAATCCACAATGGCGTTGACGTCGCCGTCGAAGAGGCTGTCCTCGAAAAGCTGGGAGGCCTTATGGGCCAAGCCGGTGAATTCAAACTGCGCATCCTGGGCGTACTTGCCCTCGTAGAAGCGGCTGAAAAAAGCTGCCGACGCCGCTCCGTCGAAACAGTGATCGTGGTAGAGAATCCTCACCAGCATGGACAAATTTCCGTCTGAAGCAGGAAAACCATCCAGCTTGCAACAAGTGAGGGGGTAAATGCAAGTCGCCAAAACCGGAACAACCCGCAGGCGGGATTATTCGACGTTGTATTCGTTTCGTAGCGCTTCCAAATTCTTGAGCGCGAGCGAATGAAACGGACTCTCGATGCCGGCGCACAGCTTGCTGAATTTGGCGGCTTCGACGGCATGCGCTTTGTCGCCTAGTTCGGCGGCCAGAGCGTAGTTATCGTAGCCGAGATAAAAGTAAGCCGCCGCCAGCAGGCGGGGATTTTGGCTGACGTATTCCAAGGCGTTCCGCAGGTAGCGGTCCGACAGCCCATATTTGGCTTGCTTGCCGTAAATCACGCCGGCCATCCAGTCCGCCCATCCGGTGAACTTGGCTCGCTTCTTGGCCCAATCTCCGTCGCTCATCTCTTGCGGCTTCGGCTTGGTCTGCATTAGATCCAGGATCCGCAGCGAGTAACTCAACACGCGCGGCAGATCTTTGTCCAGGTTCATGTAGTGGTCCGCGATGGTCATGAGGAAGTCCTCATTATCGGGGTCCTTCTCTACGCCGTCCTCGGCGATTTGAAGGGCCTTCTCAGGATTCAACGATGCCAGTTCGATCACCGTCGGTTTCTTGGCCATGGCGAGGAAGGTGCTCTGCGGGTTGCGCTGCTGGATCGCCTGGACCAATTGATCGCGCTTCTGGTCGTCCGTCTCCTTGGTGGCCAGCGTGGCGAGGCTGAACTCGGAGTAGCCCTGGACGCGTTTGGCGAATTCCATCTGCTTGGCCCACTCGGCGGCGTCATCCGGGTCGGACGGTTTGGGATGCTGCAGCGTGCCGGCGGCTAAATCCCACGCCAGAGTGGCATACTTCGCGGTCAAATCGGGATTGTTCAATGCTTCGGCGGCCTGAAGGGCATCGTAAGCCGAATCGACATCGTTCGGATCCACGGCCAGCAGCGCGTCGGCCGTGGCGACGACTTTGTCATACTGCTTGGCGTCCATGTAAATCGGAAGCAGTTCTTCATACACCCAGGCGATGGACGTGGTTTTGGGATATTGCGCCACGTATTTCTCCAGCAGCGCCAGCTTGCGCGCCACGGTGGGCTCCTGCTGGATTCGCTGGAGCAGAATTCCGTCCTGGCTTTCCGGATCGACGTCCAGCTTGTGCCGGTCCGCTGCCGGCGCTCCAACGGCCACCAGCAGGGCCAACGCCGGAACACAAAGCTTCATGAGTCTCCCTCCTGTGTGCTGAGGAACGGACAACCATTCAAGAAGCTCGGATTGTCTAGGGGCGAACTTTAGCGGTCTACCTTAGGACGTTGGTACCGGCGAAAAGCCTACTTGAAGACTGTAGGAGCGGTACCGCTAGAAGCCCAGGTCTTTGCTCAAGGATGCCGCGGCGCTATCGAGTGCGGCCGTGGACGGCAGGCTGCCTTGCGCCATCGCGGCGTTGCCGCCGCCGCGTCCTCCGGTCTCGGTGAGCGCGCGCTTCAGCAGGTCGCCGGCGTGAATGCTGCTATCTTTTGAGACGGCCAGCAGAATGGCGGGCGGATTCGCGCCAACTGCGAGAAACATGGCGCGGGGACCTTCGGCGAAGGATTGCGCTTCGGCTCGCAGATCTTCGGAAAGCGTATCCAGGCGGCGCTCGACGCGGCGAACTCCGTCCGGACTGGGTGAAGTGTCCGCATAAAGCGCGCGGCCGCGGAGTTGAGCCAACTCCGTGGCCAGTTTCCGCCGCGTCCGGTCCGTGTCGGCGAGCTTCTCGCGCTGCGCTTCCACCAGCGCCGGCGTTTCGTCCAGCGGCGCGGAAAACGTGCGCGCGATTTGGGACAGCGCCGCAAAGTCCGCCTGGGCCCGCCGCACGGCGCGCATCCCACAAACGAATTCGATCCGCAGATTGCCGCGGATGCGGTCGAGCTTCCGAATCAGAATCGGACCGATTTCACCCGTGGCTCGGACGTGCGTGCCGCCGCAGGCGCTGCGGTCCAGATCGTGAATGGAGACGATACGAATCAGACCAGTGCGCTCGGTCGGCTTGCGCAGATCCAGGTCTTCGGAGGAATGCTGGAAGGCGACGCTGACCGGCCGATCTTCGAAAACAATCTGGTTTGCGCGCCGCTCCGCTTCCCGAAGCTGCTGTTCGGTGAGCGCGCGGCTGACGTCGATGGTGCTGGAATCGGCGCCCAGATGAAAACTCACCGTCGGTGCATCGAAGAGTTCGATTAAGACGGCCGAGAGCAAGTGCTGTCCGGTGTGCTGCTGCATATGATCGAAGCGTCGCTGCCAGTCGATGCTGCCGGCCACCTCGGGCGCCGCCAGTGGCGCACGCAGCACATGCGCCACCCGCTCCTCCTCATCGATCACCTCGGCGACTTCGACATCACCCAGACGGCCGATATCGAACGGCTGGCCGCCGGAGGTCGGGTAGAACGCCGTGCGGTCCAGGTAGACGCGCAGGCCATCCGGGCTCGCGTCCACCACGCGCGCCAGGAATTCGGTAAGGTAGCTGTCCTGATAGTAAAGGCGCTCCGTCATTGCACCGGCAGTTGTACTACGTCGCTGGGGAAGTTGTCCACTGTCAACGTGAGGTCGGTGGTGCCGGACTTCAGCCCGGACGGGATTTCAACATTGATCTGATAGAGCCCGACGAAATTCGGCGTGAGGCCCACGAATTGGGGCGTGGCGCAGGGCGGCGTAAAGAATGGCGTCGGCGTGCCGAAGCAAACCGACGTGGTGCCTTTGACCTCCGCCAGCGTGCTGGAGGGCGAAGCCGTACCGGATGGAACAGGGGGCGTGGTTGGTCCGAGACCGATGGTGTAGATCACCACAACATCTCCCGCTTTTACGGGACTGCCCGGAATGCCCGTCAACGCGCCCTGAGGCGTGGTCATGATCGCATAAGGACCGCCGTTGAGCAGCAGGAAGCGCGGCGCACGCGGCGTGATGTTGATATACGCCTGGTTTCCCGGTTGGCTGTTGCGCACGATCTGCACGGTTCCGTTGCCGGTAGCCGCGTCGATAGGAATTTCGAAGTTGATCTGGCCGGGCGATACGTAGTACAGCGGCGCCGCCTTGCCGTTCACCAGCACCTGGACGTTGCCGAGAGTGGTCCCCAGCGGGAGGCTGCTTGCGGCGGCCGGATCGCCGTACGTGAACTGATCGCCGAAAACCGCCACGATGTCGCCTTGCGCGAGGGATTCGCCGCTGCCGAACGTTCCGTTATTTACCACGCCGCCCGCGTAGGCGACCGGGGGCGTACCTGCTTCGACGGTAAGCGTCACCGGAATGATCACGCTGGCGTTGGCCGCATTGCTGGCGATGGTCACCATGCCTTGGTAGACATTGGGAGCGAGGCCCGTCGGATCGGCTGTGACGGTGAACCCGCCTGTGACCGTCGCGGCGCTCAGCCAGGTACCGCTCGAAGCGGCCGCGGCCGTGACGCTGGACACTGTGAGCGTGCCTTGGCCGTTGTTGATGGCGGCGACGGGGATCGTTTGCTTGTTGGCGCCCTGGGCAATCTGGAAGTTCAAGGTAGTCGAACTGGTCTGCAAGATGGGCTGCGTGGTCACGTGCAGCAGCACGGCGATCTCCTTGTTGTCGGGTGCGAACGAGGAATGGGAGATCGTGATCGTCCCGTTATAGTCGCTGGCGGCCATCGTGCTGGCGGCAGTGAGCGTGACGGTAGCGCCGCCAGTCTTGACGACGGCGATCTTGAGCCAGGCGGCGTTGCTCCCGACCGCGCCCTGAGCTCCCGCGCCCGTGGCGAACGTGGTGGAAACAGACCCGCCCGGCGCGAGGTAAAACTCCAGCTTGTCGGGCACGCTTCCGCCGACTGCAACATTCACCGTGATGTGCTGCGGCGCATCGATCGCGCCGGAATCCGTGACCGTGACGATGCCGGTGTAAGATCCCTTGGCGAGCGAAGCGGTATTCAGCGCCAATTGAATCGGGATGCAGCCTCCGCGCAGGCCGCAGGTAGTGGCTTTCTCTACAGTGGGAACCAGCCAGGACACGTTGGACGAGACCGTCAGGTTCAGAGCGCCATTCCCACCTGTGTTGGACGCGTTGGAGACCTGTGTGGCGCCGTTCGACCCCACCGCAGCCAGGACGGTGAATGAAGTCTGATCGAGATTCAGGCGTGGTGCGGCCGCCAGCACCGACGCCAGCAGGAGAAGCAATCCGCAGCAGCGCGCGCCGGTTGAGTACATGTGAGTCAATGTGATCTCCTTGGTTTCGAAGAAAAATGAATCAAACAACGGAAATGGATCTGTTTGGCAGGGAGGTTGGAAGCGCGGGCAGCCAATCCAGCCGCTGCAAGTTGCCTACCATTCTTGCAAACCACGAATCTGCAGTGCAGGAACAATCCACGGCGGAATCGTTTTGCCACAAGCGGTGAGGCAGCGGGAAACAGCGGTGAATGACAATGCGGTTTCAGCTACCCGCTTTGGGCTCGTCGATACTGAAGCTGGCGGTCAGAAATTGCCAGTCCGGCAGTTCGTAGACGCGCATCTTGGTGGGCACTTCCACCGAGACGTCCCGCAGCTCCGAAGGCCCTAACTTCGAAACCTGCGCGGGGAACGTGATGAGCGGCGGATCGCCGGGCTTGGCCGCCGAGGTGCTCAGGTTGACGGTCAACTTCACGTCCCCAACGTCAGCCTCGGAATGGTTCACGATGCCGAACTGAACAATCAAATGGCCGGGGCTACGCTCTCGGATCCGGAGGCCGACGAGCTCAAGGTACCTGGCCAGGTCATTGGAGGTGTTGGTGGCCGTGAAGTGCGGAGGAATCGCCGGGCCGGCCGTCGCTGTCTTGACCTGCTTGCTCGATGACGAACAGGAGACGCAGGCAAACAGGCCCAGCAAAAGCAAAGTGAGCCTCATGAGAGTCATCATACCAGCGCGGGTTAGAGCTGCTTGGTGCGGTGCCATACTGAAGGGGTTATGGCGAAAACAGCGTTGGTCTGCTTGTGGATGGCTGCGGCGTGGCTGGCGGCGGATTCGGGCGCCGGGCTGCGCTGGACCGCGCCCTCCGGATGGAAGGCTGAGGCTGAGCGGCCGATGCGTCTGGCTACCTACACGATCGCAGCGGCGCCGGGCGATAAAGCGGGCGGAGAATGCGGCGTGTACTACTTCGGACCCGGCCAGGGCGGCGGCGTAGAGGCGAATCTGGACCGCTGGATCGGGCAATTCCTGCAGGCGGACAGCAAACCGTCCCGAACTGCGGCTAAGATCGAAACCCGCACCCTACATGGGTTGAAAATCACAAGCGTGGATGTCTCGGGAGCATATACCGGCATGGGTGGGCCGATGGCGAAACCGGGGCCGGCAGTACCCGGATACCGCCTGCTAGGGGCCATCGTGGAGGGCCCTAACGGCTCGGTGTTTCTTAAATTTACGGGGCTGGCCGCGACAGTGGCCCGTAATCGGACAGCTTTTGATAAGATGCTGTCTTCCTTTGAGCCCGCCAACCGGTAATAGATGGATCGTCGCATGCGATGAGATAATCAAAGGAAAGCAGTATGTTTAACGTCGTACGGGAGCAGATTGACACGATCTTCCGCGGGGACCCCGCGGCGAAAAGCACGCTCGAGATCTTCTTCTGTTATCCGGGCTTTCATTCCATTCTGCTGCACCGGCTGGCGCACAAGCTGCATGGCGCGGGGTTTACGCTGCTGGCGCGGATTGTCTCGCAGTTCAATCGCTCGATGACCGGAATCGAGATTCACCCCGGCGCTAAGATCGGCCGGCGATGCTTTATCGACCATGGCATGGGCGTAGTGATCGGCGAGACCGCCGAACTTGGCGATGACGTACTGCTCTATCAGGGCGTGACCCTCGGCGGAACCGGCAAGGAAAAGGGCAAGCGGCACCCGACGCTGGGCAACAACGTTGTGGTTGGCACGGGCGCCAAGATTCTGGGCAACATCACCGTTGGTAACCATGCCCGGATCGGCGCTGGATCGGTAGTGATTCGTTCGGTGCCGGACAACTCCACGGTGGTCGGAGTACCGGGCCGGGTGGTGCGCATGCGCGTAGATGCCGCCGATAACCTGGAGCACGGCGCCCTGCCGGATCCCGAGGGTCAACTCATCGACGACCTCACCAAACGAGTCGAGCAACTGGAGGCGCAGATCAAGTTGCTGGCCGAAGAGCGCCTCGCCCAGAGGCGATGAGGGCTGGTCGCTGGCTCGCGTTGTGCCTTTTTTGCGCGATCGCGCTCACCGCCGCCACGCCGCAAAAGTACACGTATTGGGTGCAACCATGCGCGCGGGCTTCCTCGATGTGCCAGCCCGGCGATCCGCAACTGGCGGACTGGGCATTTGATGCCTGGCAACGCGCGGCCGGCGGAGCGCTGCAGTTTACAGAGGTGAAAGATCCGGCGAAGGCGCGCATCAAATTGTTCTGGGCCTCCGCCGAGTTGGGCCTGTACGGAGAGACCAAGCCCGTGGATTTTCACGGACAAGTCGGCGCGGAAGTCTACGTTCTGACGGCGCCCTTGCGGACGAATGGCGACCCCCTGATGCGCGATGCCATCGTCTATCTGACCTGCTTGCACGAAAGCGGGCACGCGCTCGGCTTGTCGCACACGGCCGATTTCGCCGACATCATGTACAGCTTCCAGTTCGGCGGCGATATCAATGAGTACTTCGGGCGTTACCGCAGGAAGCTGGAGACGCGCGCCGATATCGAGAAGAACTCGGGGATGTCGGAGAAGGACCGGAAGCGGCTGCTGGCAATTCTGACGAATTGATGTTAGTGCGAAGCCGGAGCGTCGCCGGTGTCGGCCTTGAGTGGATAATGCGCGCCTTCGGGGATCGGCGCGAGCATCTGTTCCTTGCGATAGATTAGCGTCGAGGTGTTGTAGCTGGCGATCTCAAAACCATGGCCGTGCGTGATGGCGTCAGTCGGACAGGCTTCCACGCAGTATCCGCAGAAGATGCAGCGGCTGTAATCGATGTTGTAGGCCTTGGCGTAGCGCTCGCCGCCGCTGATGCGCAGCGCGTCGGTGTTTTCGGCGGCTTCGATGTAGATGCAGTCAGCCGGACAGGCGGCCGCGCACAGAAAGCAAGCGACGCACTTCTCCAGGCCGTTTTCATCGCGCTGCAGCACGTGCACGCCGCGGTAGCGCTCCTGAAACTTGGGCGGTGCGTCGGGGTAGTCTTCGGTGATGGTGGGATTCATCATCTCACCGAAGGTGATGCTCATGCCCTTGGCAATCGCCGCTGCATGTTCAAACGCTTCAAATATTTTGGAAGCCATTCTCGCTCTCTATTATCGCAGGTCCCGGACCGGGACTAATTTTTCGACCCTCAACCCGCCTTCCATTCGGGGACATTCTCGGCGGGACGGAACATCTGGACTCCGGCGCGCTCCCCGAGCGACTCCAGGTCGCGTTTGGAAAAGCCGTTGAACGATTTGCTGATGGCGCCGTCGGATTCCAGCAGAAACAGCGAGGGAACCGAGCTGATGCCGTAAGCGTTGCTGGCCGGGTAATCTTCGCTCGAGGGATCGACCAGCGTTGGGAACGTCACACCAAAGCGCTGGTTGAATCCGCGTGTGGAAGCCGCATCATCCTGCGAGATGCCGATTACTTGCAACGATCCGCCGGCCGTCAGGCGCTCCAGGTACGGGGCCGTAAGCTGGCACACCGGGCAACTGATCTTGTAGAACACCACCAGCGCGGGGCCGCGTTCGAGGATCTGGTCGAGCGAACGAGGCACGCCGTCGAGCCCGGTGAGCTCGAAGGCCGGCGCTTTCGAGCCGGCCGCCGCCATGGTCCTCTTCTTGTGGCCGAACATATCTAGCTTTCTTTTTGCTGCTGCACGAAGGCGAGGATATCGAAGTGCTTGACCTCGCGTTCCGGGAAAAAGCTGTTCACGGCGTCCTGTTCGTCGCCAAAAATCTGAAACACAGTGGAGAGCTTGGTGAGCAACAACAGCTCGATGTTGCGCCGGTTGAGATGCTCCAGCTTCATCATGCCGCCGGCCTTTTGCAGCGAAGTGAAGCAAATGACCATCATGCCCAGCCCCGTGCTATCGATATAGTCGACGTCCTTCAGATTGAGGATGATCTTCGTGTGGCCCTGGGCCATCTGCGCATTCGCCTTCTCGCGGAGAACCGACGCCCCGCCAACAGCGAGTCTGCCATTCAGATCAAGAATCACTACGCCTTCGCGCTCGCGCGCTTCTATTTCGAGTTGGGCCATGCAGTCTCTAGTGTACCCGCTCGGCAAGAGGGGCTGCGGGAACTTCCGGCGTCGTTAGCGTCAATGTTCCAACGGGCAAGGTGACGACGAAGCGGGTGCCCTTTTCGAGTTCGCTCAGCACCTCGATCGTTCCGCCATGAGCTTTGACGATCCATGCGACGAAGCTGAGGCCCAGTCCGAGGCCCTTATCCGGATCGGACGAAGGAACGCGATAGAAGCGGTCGAAGATGTGGGGCAGGTGATCGGGCGAAATGCCGACGCCGGTGTCTTCGACGACCAATTTCACTTCTTCCGTCCCCGGTGTGAGGCTTACTTTTACATGGCCGCCGGACGGCGTGTACTTGATGGCGTTGCTGAGCAGGTTCGAAACCAGCCGTTCGATCTGAGTGCGGTCGGCGTAGATGCGGCAACTCGGGGGAATTTCCTCTGTAAGCCGGACTCCCTCGGCTTCGGCGGGAATCTGGTGCTCGTCGACGACGCCCCGGACCAGTCCGGCGATATCCAGGTCGTTCCTTTGAAGAGCCAATTGCCCCGATTCGGCCTGGGATAACAACAGCAGCGCACGTACGATGTTGGAAAGGCGCTCGACTCCTTCCAAGGCGGTGGCCATCGCGTCGCGGTATTGATCGACCGTTTTCGCCGTAAACAACGCCACTTCCAGCTGCCCGCGCACCACGGTGAGCGGAGTGCGAAGCTCATGCGAAACGTCGGTGGAGAATTGGCGAACCTGCTCGAAGGAAAGATTCAGCCGCGTCATCATGTGGTTGAAGGCTTCGATCAAGCGGTCCAGTTCGTCGCCGGCGCGCCGCATGGGGATCTGGAGGTGGAGGCTGGAATGCGTAATGCGCTGCGCGGCTTCCGCAACGGAATTCACCGGGCCTAATGCGCGTCCCGCCAGGAACCATCCCAACAGGCCGCTGAGCACGATCACCAAGGGCACGACGCTGAAGTAATTCCGCGTGAAATCGTACAGCACTTTGTCGTTCTGATCGATGGCGCGGCCGATGGCCAGATAATAGTCGTTGCCGCGCTCGTCAATCATCTGGCCGGAGCGGATCATGTACCGCACGCCTTTGGGGTCGGTGCGGATGCGCGTGGCTTTCTGGCCGGATTTCAGGACGGCCTGGATTTCCGAGGGCGAATCGAGACCAATGGAATCGTAGATCTCGGAATGCTGCATCACGTGTCCCTGCGTATCGGCGAGCAGGTAGACGCGGCGCAATCGTTCCACGGTGAAGGACTCGTCGGGATCGTGCGGGTCGTAAAACCAGTCCGGCCCTGCGGCGCCAGTGCGCAGATAGCCTTTGACGGCGCCCCACTCTTCGTCCAGCACGCTCTCCATTTCCGACTGGAAGGTGGCGTTGAGCGTTTGGCGGAAGATGATGCCCAGCAGCACCAAGAGAACGGTGAAAAAGATGACGTAGCTGAGCGCCAGGCGAAAGCGAAGCCCGCGGGCGAGGCGCAACAGGCTGCGAGCGGCGGTCATGAGGTCTGCTCGACCAGATTTTCGGCCGGCTTTTCCGGCGTGTCCAGCATGTAGCCGATGCCGCGCACGGTGTGGATCATTTTCACCGGGAACTTATCGTCGATCTTGCTGCGCAGGTGGCGGATGTAGACGTCGACGATATTGGTGAGACCGTCGTAATCCATGTCCCAGACGTGTTCGACGATCATGGTGCGGCTGAGCGGGCGGCCGCGGTTGCGCATCAGGTATTCGAGGATGCTAAATTCCTTGGGCGCGAGTTCGATGTTCTCGTTCGCACGCGTGACCTTGCGGCGGATGCAGTCCAGCGCCAGATCGCCGACCTGGAGGCGCTCCGGCGTGGGCTGGCCGCGGCGGAGCAGGGCACGGGCGCGGGCGAGCAATTCGACAAAGGCGAACGGCTTCACCAGGTAATCGTCGGCGCCGAGTTCCAGGCCTTTGACGCGATCGTCCACCGCGTCGCGCGCGCTCAGGATAAGAACCGGCGGGCTGGACTTGCGGTTGCGGATCTTCGTCAGGACAGCGAGGCCGTCCGTGTCGGGGAGCATCAGGTCGAGGATGATGAGGTCGTACTCGGCGCCATGCACCAGTTCGATGGCGGTGGCGCCGTTGCCGGCCACGTCGACGGCGTATCCGGCGCTCTCCAGGCCGCGGGAGAGGAAGTCCTGGATGCGTTTCTCGTCCTCGACGATGAGAATTCTCATAGACTTAGGTTCTATCTAGATTAAACCACCGCGGACGAGTCTCGGCGGGCTTTGCAAGGGCCTTAGACTCCCGGCGCCGATCGCCGAAGCGAAGCCCCGGGAGCCGGAAGATTACAGCAG
Source organism: Bryobacteraceae bacterium (assembly GCA_035501155.1). Classification (GTDB taxonomy): domain Bacteria; phylum Acidobacteriota; class Terriglobia; order Bryobacterales; family Bryobacteraceae; genus Palsa-89. The sequence continues at coordinate 15,146 of DATJWO010000025.1, read as the reverse complement.
CGCCGACGGACGACGCGTCCAAGGCTTGCCTTTTTCCTTGGAGACCGCTTCGACGTCCTTCACATAGGCCCCGGCCTGCGTCAGGATGTGATGCAGATCGTTGCCGATGCTGATGAGCGAAAAGTCCTTGTCCAGGAACTCGCCCACTCGCGAAGTGCCGAACAGGAACAGGCCCAGGATCACGTTGTTCTTCTTGGCAGCCGCGCGGAGTTTATCGGTAGCGGCCTGTAATTCCGGCGACGTATACATGTCGGGGAATTTGTACTTTTCGTACAGGCCCATGGACATGCACAGGTCGTTCTGGCCCAGGAACAGTAGGTCGACACCCGGCACCGCCGCGATCTCGTCGATGTTCTTGATGCAATCGGCGGTCTCCACCTGCAGGGCAACGATTCCGTTCTCGTTCCAGCCGCCGGCGTAGCCGAGCAAGCCCGCTTTGTTCATGCTGCGTTGTGGGAAATAGACCGAGCGCGTCCCAACCGTGGGATACTTCGCGCAGCTCACCGCTTGCCGCGCTTCGTCGGCGGTGTTGATGTAGGGTACGAGCACGCCATCGGCGCCCATGTCGAGCGACTGCTGAATGCCGCCGCGGTCGTGATAGCCGGCGACGCGCACCAATGATTTGGCGCCGCCGTTCGCGATGCCCGCCAGCATGGCGGACAATTCCAGATTTCCCATCGGCCCGTGCTGGGTATCCACCAGCAGCCAATCATAGCCGCTGTGCGCCAGTTGCTCGGCGACCGTCGGACTGTGCGAGTTCAGGAACAGGCCGAGTTTCGGCTTGCCCTCGCGCAGTTGCTTCTTAAACTCAGCTCCACTGAGTACTTCGCTCATTCGATGATTTCTCCTGGGTTCCGGACAGGGGACCTGGGCAGCCGGACGACCACCTGGTTCCGGATGAGTCTAAAAGTTATCCGGCCTCCAAAGAAGTATACACTGTCGCGGCGGAAGCATCCGGCTCGGCGCGCGGTCAGGGGGCGATATGCGCCTTCAGTAAAGAATGGTGGGCGGACGATTCGACAGTTTCAAGAGTGCCGCCGTCCTCAAGGATGCGTTTTCGCAAGCCGCCTCTGCGGCTGGGATAAAACAGGAACTCCTTCCCGGGAGCTGCGAAGTCTCTATACGCAATGACTGGTACGCCCAATTTGGCGAATTCGCGCAGTGGGAAGGTCTGTTTGCGAGCCGCCTTCACGAAAATCAGGCTCGGCTTGAGGCGCTCACGGGTGTAATACCAAATCTCCAGGTATCCGATCAGGTCGTCCATCACGACCGGGCCCCTCTCGAGCCGCTGTTCCAAACCGGGGAGGCGCTGGAAGGGGCTTTTGAAATGTTCGGGTTGCGTCATGAGGTACGCAAAGGGTGCGAGGGCGGCCAGAGCGCAGGCCAAGCCCACCGCGGCGCGCTTGCCTGCCCAGCGCGCGGCCAAAAACGAACCCAACAGCGCATATCCGGCGACGGCCGGGGCGGCGTAGCGGTTGCTAAAGGCGTGGGGCGGGATGGCCAACTCGAGGGAGACCGCGGCTACAGGCGTCAGCAGGAGAATCGCCGCGGCGATCCATTCGTGGACCGGAATCCGGGCCGGTTCATTGCCGGATGGCTTTTCCTTGCGGCCTCCCAGAACAAACCACGCGGCCAGCAACAGCGCCGCCGGAATCGCAAAGGCGAAATAGACCCGGAACTCGGTCCTGTAAAAGTCCAGATAGTCGAACGGGGTCGCTCGCAGTTCCGCGTACGGTGTCCAGCTTCGGAGGCCGCGCAGAATCACGAACACGAAGGCGGCCAGAGGCGTGGCGCCCAACGCGAAGGCGATCCAGATGGGCCAATCGATGCGGCGGCGATGGTAGTCGCGGTATGCTTCGGCCGCGGCCAGCGGCAGGCCGATCAACACGCCCCAGTATTGAAAGGAGATCGCCCCAGCGATCCCTAAAGCCAAGCCCACCAGCGGCCAGGCGCGCCGGGTTCGTTCTGCAGCGGCCTGCCATGAAACCAGCGCGATGCCGCAGAAGGCGAGCACGAATGCATAGCTGCGAGCCTCATAAGAATAAGATTGAAACGCGCTCGCGTAGGGGAGCAGCAAGGCCATGGAAGCGAAATAGAAGCTGACTCGGCGCCGGGCGAAAAAGAACAGGCATAGGCAGAATATCCAGAAGGCGATCATCACCGGGATTCGAAACGCGATTTCGCCGTGCCCGGCCAGCTTGTCCGTAAGGTAAAACACAACATGGCTGGCGGGCGGCATCCAGTCCACGTCGCCAAGGGCGTGCAAGGACGCGGAAAGGCTCGGCTGGCGAGCTTCCAGCAGCGTCAGAATCTCGTCGTACCAGAATGGCTTACCTAGGGCACGCAGCGCGGTTCCGGCAAAATAAGCTAAGCTCCAGAGCGCCAGAACTAAGGTCTGATGACGCTCCAGGAAGCGCTCCAATGCGGCAGCCCGGCCCTCCAGTGACCAGCCAGGCTTGGCGGTAATCGGCTTTTCGAGCGTCTCCATCCCCCTTGTCAGGCTGATTATCATATGGCGGGGATGAGCAGGTCCAGCGGATGCTGCAATCTGCGAGAAAGACAGGACTTAACGCCCGCGACACGGTCGAAGACCTTATGTCGGACTCAGTTACGGCCGATAGTTACGATGATGCTACTAGCATTGCCTGCCGGAGCACTCGGCGTCGCGGCCCTAGCCGGCGCGATTGCCTGGATGCAGACCAGGCGGCTGACGGAAGCAAAACGGCATCAGCAGGTGCTCGAACGCTCCTCGCGGGTGATTGACGAAGAGCGCCGCGTTCTGGAACTGATCGCCCGGGGCGCCTCGCTGCGAGAAGTCCTGGACGCGCTCACCAAGGCCATCGAGCGGATGGCGACCGACTGCTACTGCACGGTCCTATTGCTGGACGAAGAGGGGCGGCACTTGCTGGAAGGCTCGGGCGGGAGTTTGCCACCCGCATACATGCAAGCCGTCAGCGGCCTGGAGATCGGGCCTGAGGTGGGAGCTTGCGGAACGGCCGCTTACCGGAACGAAACTACGGTGGTGGAAGACATCGCCACGGATCCGCGCTTTGCTTCGGCACGCGACTTCGTGATGAGCTTCGGTTTGCGCTCCTGCTGGAGTGTTCCCATCCGTGATTCCAAGCACCGCGTGTTGGGAACGTTCGCGATGTATCACAAGCGCCCCGCCTACCCACGCGACTGGGACCTGCGGGTGGTGGAAGCCGGCGCGCACCTCGCGGGAAACGCCATCGAGAGATTGCGCGCCGAGGAGAAGCTGCGAACTGACGCCGAGCGAATCGCCATGGCTGAAAGGGCGGCTGCTTTCGGCATTTGGCAAGTAGATCATCTAGCCGGGATGGTGTCGTATTCGGAAGGATTCGCCGCACTTGCCGGATTGCCTTCAACGCCCCTTCGAGTGCCACACACGCAGTGGAGCGAGATGGTTCATCCCGACCACCGCGAAACGCTCAAGCAGGCAGCCGAGCAGGCGTTTGCCGAAGCCGGCGTGCTGGCGGAAGAATTCCGAATCGTGCGTCCGGACGGATCGGTACGCTGGATGCGCTGCCACGCGCGGGCTGAGAAGGGAGGCGACGGCGCGAGGGTCTTCGCCGGCGCGATGATCGACATCACCAGGGAAAAGGAAATGCTGACGCGCCTGGAGCAGGCGCTGGTGGCAGCGGACGCCGCCAACCGGGCCAAGTCCGACTTCCTGGCTAATATGAGTCACGAAATCCGCACACCGATGAACGGCATCATCGGCATGGCGGAGTTGGCGCTGGAAACCGAGTTGGACCTGACCCAACGCGAGTACCTGAACGCGGTGAAATACTCGGCGGACTCCCTGCTGGGTGTAATCAACGAAATCCTGGACTTCTCCAAGATTGAAGTGGGCAAGCTTAGCCTGGACTCGGTTGAATTCAACCTGCGCGATCATCTGGGTCACGCCATGAAGGCGCTGGCCGTCAGCGCGCACCAGAAAGATCTGGAACTAGCCTGTTTCATTCCGCCCGAACTGCCGGAGTTCGTGACGGGCGATCCGGTCCGGCTGCGGCAAGTGATCCTCAATCTGGCCGGCAACGCGGTCAAATTCACCGAGCGAGGCGAGGTGGTCCTGCGCGTCGAGGTGGAATCACAAGATGCCAGCGAGATGTCCTTGCGCTTTTCGGTGAGCGACACGGGAATCGGTATTTCCCCGGAGCAGCAAGCACTCATCTTCGAGCCTTTTGTGCAGGCGGATTCGTCCACCACCCGGCGTTACGGAGGGACGGGTCTGGGGCTGTCCATTTCCAAGCGGCTCATTGAGATGATGGGCGGCCGGATCTGGATGGAGAGCACGCCCGGCCAGGGATCCATATTCCACTTCACGGCGCGCTTTGGTGCTTCCGACGCCGTGCATCCCTGCTCCCCGCTGCCGGATCCCGGCGTGCTGGAAGACGTGCGCGTACTGGTGGTGGATGATAACGCCACCAACAGGCAGATTCTGGAGAAGACGCTGGCCTATTGGCGCATGCGGCCGACGGCTGTCTCGGGCGCCAAAGAAGCGCTGCGGGCGTTGGATGCAGCCAATGGGGCCTCCGTACCTTTCCGCCTGATGCTGCTGGACTGCCACATGCCGGACGTCGACGGCTTTACGCTGGCGGAACAGGTGCAGAAGGCGCCAGAATTCAGGGAGCTGATCACGATCATGCTCACTTCCGGCGGCCAACGCGGGGATGGAATGCGCTGCAAGGAATTGGGCATCGCCGCGTACCTGATCAAACCTGTGCTTCAGTCCGATCTCTTACAGACGCTCCGGCAGGTGATGGCGTCCCAGGACGACGCGAGACCGGCCCAGGTGATTACACGCCGCGCGCTGCGCGAAGGACATTTGCCGTTGCGCATCCTGCTGGCGGAAGACAACGCAGTCAACCAGAAGGTGGCGTCGCGGCTGCTCGAAAGCCGCGGGCTTATTGTCACTGTGGCCAGCGATGGAGTCCGCGCGCTCGAAGCTCTGCAACAACAGAGTTTCGATCTGGTTCTGATGGATGTTCAGATGCCTGTGATGGACGGTCTGGAGGCCACTGCAAGGCTTCGCCGCCAGGAAGCCACCGCAGGCGGGCATATGCCGGTCATCGCCATGACTGCGCACGCCATGGTGGGAGACCGGCAGCGGTTCCTCGAAAGCGGGATGGACGGATACATCGCCAAGCCCGTTCACGCTCACGAGTTGTTCGAGGCGATAGAGACCGTGCTGTCGCACACCTCCCGCACCGCACCGATTCCCACCGCGAAGTAGCCCAGCCGCGAGCCACTAACTGGCCACCGGCCAGTAGCCGCCAGCAGCTCCCTGCTTTAATAAAGAAAGTGTCCATCGACGAACAGCTCGCTTATTTGAAGAAGGGCTTGGCTGACCTGATCCGCGAAGAAGATCTGCGCGAGCGGCTGATCCAGTCCCAGAAAAACGGCCGGCCACTGCGCATCAAGGCGGGTTTCGACCCCACCGCGCCCGACCTGCACTTGGGTCACACCGTTCTGCTGCGCAAGATGAAGCATTTTCAGGATTTCGGACATCGCGTTATCTTCCTGATCGGGGACATGACCGGATTGATCGGCGATCCGACCGGCCGAAACGTGACCCGGCCGCCCATGACACGCGAGGAGATCAACGGCAACGCCGAGACATACAAAGCGCAGGTCTTCAAGATTTTGGACCCGCATAAAACCGAGGTCCGCTTCAACAGTGAATGGCTGGAGCCGATGCGCTTTGAGGACGTCATCCGGCTGTGCTCAAAGTACACACTGGCGCGGATGCTGGAGCGCGACTATTTTGCGAATCGCTACAAACAGGGATTGCCGATTTCAATTCACGAGCTGCTCTATCCGCTTGCACAAGGCTACGACTCCGTGAAACTGGAGTGCGACGTTGAGATGGGCGGAACCGACCAGCGATTCAATCTGCTGGTGGGGCGCGATCTGCAACAGGACGCCGGGCAACCTCCGCAGATTGTCGCCACGGTGCCGCTGCTCGAAGGCACGGACGGGGTGGAGAAAATGTCGAAGTCGAAGGGGAATTACATCGGCATCAACGAGCCGCCGAAGGTGATTTTCCGCAAGATCATGGGAATCAGCGACGAGCTGATGTGGCGCTATTGGGAGCTGCTTACCGATAAAAGCCTGGCTGAAATCGCCGGTATGAAGCAAGAGGATCCAATGCAGGTGAAGATGCGGCTGGCGCGCCAGATCGTGACTGATTTTCATTCCGCGGAGGGGGCCGCGCAGGCGCAAACGGATTTTGACCGCGAGGTGCGGGAGAGGCAGGTGCCCGCCGACATCGAAACCGTCGCGCTCCCCCTCGAGGCGGGGAGTAATCTGCCGAAGCTCCTAGTGGCGATTGGCTTAGCCGATTCGCGAACCGACGCCGAACGCAAGGTGAAAGCGGGCGCCGTCGAGATCGATGGCGAACGGCACGCGGGCCTGACCATCGTGCTTGCACCCGGTGATCACACGTGCCGTGTCGGCAAGAAGTGGAAGCGTGTGCGAGTATGACGCGGCGTCACTTCGTTTGGAAACTCAAGACGCGCGAGCTGCTATTGGGCGAGCGCACGCTGCTGATGGGCGTGCTGAATGTCACGCCGGATTCGTTTTCCGACGGCGGGAAGTTTCTGGATCCCGACCGCGCGTTCGCGCACGCGATTGAATTGGAGGAGCAGGGCGCCGATATCATCGACGTCGGCGCCGAGTCCACCAAGCCCGGGTCCGCCCGGATTTCCGAAGCCGAAGAGCTGCGGCGATTGATTCCGGTATTGAAGCGGCTCCGCGGCAAGCTGGCCGTGCCGATTTCCGTCGACACTTATAAGTCGGCGGTGGCGGAAAAGGCCATGGAACACGGGGCCGAAATCATCAACGACCCTTCAGGTTTGACGTTCGATCCGCAATTAGCGAAAACCGCTGCGCAACGGGACGCAGGGCTGATTGTCACCCACATGCGCGGCACGCCCGAAACGTGGGCCAAGCTGGGGCCGCTCAAAGACGTGATGGGCACGATCCGCCAGGACCTGGATGCATCGGCGCACCGCGCGGTTCGCGCGGGCGTGGAACGGGCGCGAATTGCGATCGATCCCGGCCTCGGGTTCGGCAAGCGCAAGGAACAGAACGCCGAGATCCTCGCGCGGTTGGAGAGGCTGGTGGGGCTGGAGCTTCCGCTGGTGGTTGGGCCGTCACGAAAATCGTTTCTGCCGCAGGGCGAGAAAGATTCAGATTCGTTCCTGCAATGCGCCACGGCGGCGGCGGTCACAGCGGCGATCCTCGGCGGCGCGCATATCGTGCGCGTTCACGATGTGGTCGAGATGAAAGCGGCAGCGCAGGTGTCGGATCAGATTCTCAGCTTCGCTGGCACTTTGGACAATAGTGTGTCCCGCGCTGCCCCACCACGATCCGGCGGACCGGCGTCGCGCAGATAAAGCAGGGCTCGCCCGCTCGCCCGTAGACCTGGTGTTGCGCCTGAAAGCTCCCGCGCTCGCCGGAGGCGTCCACATAGTCCGAGATCGATGAGCCCTTCAGGCGGATGGCTTCGGACAGAATGTCAACCATGGCGCGATGCAGCCGCGTGGCGCGCGCCTTGCTCAAGCCGGAGGCCAGTGCGAGCGGATGAATCCGGGCCTCAAAGAGCGCTTCGTCGGTGTAGATGTTGCCCATGCCACGCAGAAATCGCTGGTTCATCAGCAACGGCTTGATGCGCGAACGGCGCCGCTTCAGCAGCCGTAGAAAATCCTCCAACGGGATATGCAGCGCGTCGGGACCAAGCGCGGCCGCACGTTCGGGCAGGCGCGCGCTCCATTCGATGCGCCCGAAATGCCGAATGTCGTCGTAAACCAGCAAGCCTTCGTCAAGCGTGAAGACGGCGCGGGCATAAGGACCGGGCTCGGAATCCAGCAACAGTTTTCCAGTCATCCCCAGGTGAACGCACAGCACGCCGCGGTCGAGTTCGATCACGATGAACTTGCCGTGGCGCTCGACGGATTTGACAGGCTGATCGCGCACGTGTGCCCGCAACGCCGAAAAGTTTTGCCGGACCACGTGGTGCGAAGTGAAGCGCGCGTCCACGATGCGCCTGCCGGTGAGTTTCGGCGCCAGCGTCCGCACGACGGTCTCGACCTCAGGAAGTTCAGGCACTGGGAAGTTCAGGCACGCGATTCCGGATCGAGCAGGATGTCGTCGCCCTCGGCTTTTACTGTGAAGCGGTCCAGCTTGACCGCTGGATCAAAGTCGTTCTCGCCGGTGCGGCAGTCGTAGGCCCACTCGTGCCAGGGGCACACGACCATGTTGTCGGCGAGGTTGCCTTGGCCGATGGGTCCGCCGGCGTGCGGGCAGGTTCCCCACAGCGCATGTAGTTCGCCATTGAGATTGCAGACCGCGTAAGCGTTGTCGCCAAGTGTAACCTCCATCAGTGAGCCCGGGGGCAATGAAGTGAGTGATCCGACCTTTACGAACGCCATAAGGAATGTTCTACCACGCGTGAAGCTTCCGCGCCCAGCGTATACAATGAAATGAGAGCCACCCTAGCTCAGCTGGTAGAGCGGCTGATTCGTAATCAGCAGGTCGCCGGTTCGATCCCGGCGGGTGGCTCCAACATTCTAAATCACTTTTCCCTCAGGTCACCTTTGAGTCAGGCGCTTTGACAGCCAGATTGACAGCCACCGGGTCCAGAATGGCGTCCATCTTGGTGGCAGCGTCCCTTCGCATCTCGTCGACAAAATGAGCGTACCGATCAACCATCGATACCTGATCCCAGCCGAGAACTGATTGAATCGCTTTGGGGTGGACGCCCTGAACGGCTAGGAGCGTTGCCGCGGTGTGCCTAAGATCGTGGAAGCGATGTGCCGGGATATTGGCGTTTTTCAGGATGCGCTGAAATCGTTTGGTGATATTTCGACCATCAAGTGGTGTACCAATAGTAGTGGTGAAAACAAAATCCTCCGATTCTTCCACGCTGCCTTCACAGTGCACTTTAGGCGTCACCCAGCTGGACCCGCAAAGGTTCCGTTCAATCGCCTGTCGGCTTCGGTGAGCTGACAACGCAGTACGGGTGACGGCAGGAAGATCGATCGTCCTGCGGCTCCGTTTCGTCTTCGGCTCCACTAGGTGAATCTCCACGGGCGGGTCAGGCTCTGATATTTCTTTCAGGTCTCTCCGACCATCTGCGACCTTCCATTTCGATTTTAACCGCTGAAGCGCATACCGTACCCGTAGCGTACCCGCTTCCAAATCAATATCACGCCACCGAAGCGCAAGAGCTTCGCCCTGGCGCAATCCAAGTGATATTGCCACGGTGAACAGTGCTTCGAGTCTATCTGTCTGGACAGCTTTCAAGAACGCTCGCGCTTGATGAGTCGTGAAGGGTTGAACCTCTTTCGCTGCGACACGCGGTGGATCTACGAGGGCCGCCACATTCCGAGCGACGACTTGATCCTTCCAGGCTACGTTGAGGGCTTTTCGGAGGATGGCATGGAGGTATTGTACGGTCCGGGAACTTAGACCAGAATCGTGCTTTTCGTTGAGCATTGCGCGGACTTGCTGTGTCGTAACCTTCGTCAACAAAACACTACCGATCGCCGGCCCGATGTGAACGCGAACCAGTTGCTCATAGCTGCGGTAGGTGGACGGACGGTTCTTCCGCCGAACTACGTCTTCGAGCCAGCGGCTGAGGTACTGGCTGACAGTTTGCTTCTCCATCAAGACAGGCAGCCCCAATTGCTGGTCGCGTAGCGCCTCCGTGAGCTTCCCCTGAACCTCGCGACGCGTACGACCGTAAAAGTGTTTGCGAGTGCGCCGACCATTCAGCCAGCCGAGATTGATGCAAGCGACCCAGCGACCGTCAGTTCTCTGGTAGATCGAGCCTTCGTTCTGTCCACGCTTCGCCATAGTATTTTGTTCCTTCTCTTCAGCTTTTCATTTTCTTCGCTCGATGCCGCCGAGTCTGCGCAGTATTCCTGCAACGGCGTGAGCAGTATGCTGCGCGATACTCGTCGGATACGAAGTACCGCTGGCAAACCTCGCACTGGATGGCTCTGCGACCTTCCATGAGGTCCCACGCAAACATCAGCGCGTAGGACGCCAGTAGACCAGCGGGTATTCGTTCCTCATCTAGGACTATTTTCCGCGCCGGATGCAACTGGAAACTGGGCGCAGCACTCTCGGTTAGTTTCTTGATAATCAAATAGCTCCGAATTAGAAACCCGTTATCGCCTCCTCCTCCGCTACTCGGCCGACTTAGCCATTTCGCAGCTTTCGTAAAAAGCACGCTCCAACGGGCAATCTCCTCAACCGGCTCCGCGTATACATTCCAAAATGCTCGGCTGCCCGGTCGAAAGGGAGCAAACATCCTGCCGCGTTTCCACGTATCGAAGAAGGCTCGCTTGTCAGACAGAGACGTCCATTCGTGCTCGTAAAGCGAATCGTCGCTTAACCAGGTCAATTTCTCTTCAACCCCACGCCCGTCAACCGGCCATGTTATTGAATCTTCCTCGCCGCTTTGCACCTGAGGGCGCGTTGTCGTCGTGGAACGCCGCGGGGCGTCCTGCTCTTCGAACCTTGTGAACCACTTTCCGCCATCTCTGTAGTGGAACGTGTCGTTTCGAAGACGAATCAACGTAGACAAGACGGGAACCAATCCAAGGAGTCCGTTATCATTGCACCAGTCCAGAATGAGCCTGTCTGCTCCGTTTTGCGGTCCGAGCATTGCCTTTGTGGCCGATCGCCTTGAATCGACTTTCGATGGCCGCACTCCCCTCGCTTGTTCATCTTGGAGTTGGCTGCCTAGTTCAAGGAAAGAATTGTAAGGTTGCTCGACAGTTCGATACCTGTCCGCGTTTAAGTAGTAGGCCGACCAAGGATCGTACTCCGTAAACTGCGCGTCTCGCGTCGGAACCACGGCAGCATTAACGATTTCATAGCGCGACCATCTCGGCCACTTCCCTCTGACTTGTAAGGCTTTTTCTTGCTGCACAGGGTCATACGCCAATTGGCGTCATTGACACTATACTCCCCTTGGCTCAAGATGTCTAGTGTCAGACATGAAAACAACGAGGTGACACTGTGAATACAGACGCATCGGACCCCCGACTGAACCCGAATGGGTTCGCGACGCCCGCTGAGGCCGCGAAGTTCCTCCGGCTCTCGAAGGCGATGATTCACAAACTGATCGGAGAGGGTAAGATGCCGGCCTGCCGCTACGGGCGTGCTGTGCGGATCCCGTGGTCGTGGTTGAGGGCCCAGGCTGGAGAGTGAGTCCAATGGTCCCGCGCAGCCGAAGGTCCAACAGAAACCCGATCACACGGCCCGACTCCGGAAAACGCGCTCGCACCACTGCCCTCGCACATGGAGTAACTTCCAGAACGCTTCTCAGCAAATGGTTCCCGAAACCATGTGCCGGACTCAGCCGGGCACCAACGGGTGTGTCGTGAAAGCTGAGTCAATTGCTAAGAGCCTCGGCGGGCGGAAGTCGGGCACTGGCTGGACAGCTAGATGCCCAGCTCATGACGACAGGAATCCAAGTCTGAGTATCAGCGAGGTCGACGGCCGTCCGCTGGTGCACTGCCATGCCGGATGTGAACAGCGCGCTGTAATCGCTGCGCTCAAAGCTCGCGGAATGTGGCCCGACAAGTCCCAGCCTCAACCAATCGTGGTCGCGACCTATAACTATACCGACGAGGCCGGCAAGCTGCTGTATCAGATCTGCCGAACCGAGCCCAAGGGCTTCTTTCAGCGTCGACCGGATGGTTCGGGTGGATGGATCAACAAGAAGTCTGAGCGACAGGTGCTCTATCGACTTCCTGAGGTGTTAGAAGCGCCTATAGTCTTTGTAGTTGAGGGTGAGAAGGACGCAGAAACACTTCGAAATCATGGTTTCGTTGCTACAACGAACGCTGGCGGAGCGAAGGCGCCCTGGTTACCCGAATTTACAGAGTCACTCCGAGAGCGTGAAGTCATTCTAATCCCGGACAGGGATAAACCTGGGCGCGAGCGTGTCTTACGAATTGCGAAAGCGCTTCAAGGCAAAGTACGCCGTGGCGTGATTCTAGAGCTGGAGGATGGCCACGACGTAACGGAATGGTTCCAGCGTGGGCACAGTGAGCTGGAGTTGATTGCGTTACTGGACGGCGAGGAGGTGTCGAAGTGAAATTGGAATTCTCCGCCGACCCGGAATCGCTCGACGATCTTGGCGCAGACTGGGCCGGCCCGCCCGAAGAAGACGTCCCGGAGCGGAAGATCCGGCAGATCGAGGATCTGCCGCGAGTGGAGGACATCGGTTCGGCCGAAATCGAGTGGGACGTAGAAGGCTTGGTTCCCCACGCAACTGTAGTGCTGTTAACCGGGGAAGCTGGCGCCGGTAAGAGCACTTTCGTCTCCGCACTCGCCTCCGCGGTTTCAAAGGGGCAACCCTTCCTGGGACTGAAAACCAGCAAGCGACCAGTTCTGATTATTGACGCGGAAAACCCTTCCGTGGCGGTAATCGAACGGTTCCAGCGCCTTGGAATCAAGACCGACGACAACTTTCGCGTGTGGGGCCAGTGGACTGGTGAAGACCCGCCCGCTGCCGGCGGCGCGGTCGTGCTGGAGTGGATTGCACGGTCTGACCCTAAGCCCCTGATTGTGGTCGATTCCTTCATCCGCTTCCACCCCGGCGCCGAAAATGACGCCACTGAGACTCAGAAGTACATGGCCATGTACCGCAAAGTAGCCACGTTGGGCGCTACCATCATTATTTTGCACCACGTTGGCAGGGACACCTCCCAAGACTACCGGGGCTCTTCCGATATCAAAGCCAGCGTGGATATCGCCTACAGGGTCGTCCACCTGGGCGATGCCGCGCTACTGTCAGTGCTCGAGATTCGGGCGTTCAAACAGCGCATCAGCGTGACGCCGCAGCTACGCGTAAGGTACGAGGACGGATGCTTCAAAGCCGACGAGCGGCAGGTGAAAAATGTGACGGAGCCCCTGGTCGAACTGCTCAAAGCCAATCCCGGCATTACTGCCGCCGAGTTTGAGAAGTTAGCCCTTGCCAACAAGCTTGGCCGGAACCGGGCTAGAGAGTTCCTGCGAACGTCTCCTACGGTTCGAACGGAGCGCACCGGTAACCGAAAGAAGCACTATTGGCAGGCAGCTGAGAGGGGAAAACAGAGGCTTCTGGAGTCCAAATTCGACTCGCCACCCGGTTGACTCGCCGCTGTGTGGTGGCGAGTCAGCGAGTCAACTTCGCTTTGCACGACTTACGCGACTGAAACAATTCAACTTGCCAACTCGCCGGTATTGGTGGCAAGTAGTGGCAAGTGGTCAACTCGCCAACTCGCCACACTCTTAAGGGTGGCGTAGTGGCGAGACTCGGCGTGAACGGAAAGAAAGTGGATCCAGAGCTACACGATAGACGAGACAACCCAGGGAAGATTGTGCAAATGGACAGATCTAAAGCCATGGTATTGGCGGCGCCGGAACGCAAGCGAATTCTCCGTGAATTGCTGAGTCTGCCAGAGCCGTGGCATCTGAGCCATCGCAATCTCTACCACGACATGCTTTGCCGAGAGCTGGAGTACCTGAACAAGCACGAGTGGGACGGCAAAATAATCGAGGCGCTTGAACAGAGAGCCTTCGGCAATCTGATGTTGAACGGCGTATCGGTGGATTGCGCGCGGGAGGCAGCTACTAAAGCTGTTGCGGAACACTTGCGGGAAAGCCTCGGCCGGAAGGAGCGCACCCGGAGACGAACGTTCCGGGAGGCTGTTACGGCTGCCGATGGTAAATTAGCCGTAACGACGGGCCTGGTCGAGAGCTGCATCATCTGCGGTGGCCCGTTTGTTCGTGCGGACCGTGTAACCCGCACAGGCAGCCGGCCGAATCTGCGCTGCGACGTTGCGTACTGCAGCAACGCCTGCCGGCAAAAGGCGTACCGCCGCCGTCGCCAAGCAGGCTGCTAGCCGCTTGTCCCCGAGCAGATGTCTTGACTGATAGGGCCGCTTGCCGCATGATCGGAGATGAAGAGCTACCGAAATGCCAGTCTTACGCAATCCGCGACATGAGAAATTTTCTCAACTCGTCGCCAGCGGCATAAAGCCAAAGGAAGCATACACTTCTGTTGGGTACAAGCCAACCGGCGCCAAACAGGCTGCTAGCCGTTTGTTGACGAATGTTGACGTTCGTGAACGAGTTTCTGAACTCCAAGAAGCGGCCGCCCGATCAGCAGCAGAGTGTGTGATTTTGAGCCGCGAGCGAGTCTTGAACCGCCTCAGCCAACTGAGCCACGAAGCCCAACAGCGAGGCCACTACTCGGCCGCGGCGCGCTGCGAGGAGCTCATCGGGAAAGAGATCGGCATGTTCGTGTTCGTCGATCGCACTGCCTTTCTCTGGGAGACCGACCCCGAGAAACTGTCAGATCGCCAACTTCAAGTGCTCGGTGATTACCTGGTCAAGAAGGCCGAGGAAGAAGAAATCAAGGCCAAGCGCCAGATCGAGGCCGGCACACTGGTCATCGATGCCCAGTCGACCGAGGTCGAATCAACCTAGTCCGCACCAGGCTTGGACAGCGCGGCGGTGTCGGCCAACTCCAGCATCATTCCTTCTTCTTCAGAGCGCGGTCATTTTCACGGATGAACTTTCGAATCTCATCCGCCATTCCCAGAAGCTTCTCCCACTGTTCTCGATAGAGCGTGACCGGAAAACGTCCGAGCCCATATACGGAGAGCGCACCCTTTTCGCTCACCTTCACTTTCCCTCTTACCCCCAGACATTTGATAGCCACGATTATGACGACTGCTCTCCCCTTGCAACGTCATTTTCTTGTCGAGTGACCGGCTTTCAGGAGTTATCCACGCCTTCGATCTTGACATTTTCTGGAATCCCTTACTATTGTCAATATTCTGTGTTGAGGAGGATCACTTGACAGGAACATATCCGATGGCGTCATTCTACAAGCGTCAGAGCCCAAAGCCCCTGGTGAAGCGACGGCGGCCATATCGCGCCCTCTGGGATATATCGACACCCACACTGCTCGATGGTCTTCTGCTTTGGGTGCTGGGGAGCCTATGCATGCCTGCAGCGACCCCAGTGGCTACTACAATCGTCGTGCAAAGCTCCTCCAACCCTTCCGTGCTAGGACAAGGTGTGACACTTGCAGCGACCGTTTACCCGGCTGT